>CAVZAB010000001.1:0-37761 GCA_963773155.1 uncultured Alphaproteobacteria bacterium
GCGTGAGCTCGGCTACGTCAGCTTCCACGGCGGCGTACCGTCGGACAAACGGCCGGGGCTGGTTGAGCGGTTTCGTGACGACCCCAACTGCCGCGTGTTCCTTTCCACCGATGCGGGCAGCACAGGCCTCAATCTGCAACATGCTTCGACCTTGGTGAACATGGACTTGCCGTGGAACCCGGCAATCCTTGAACAGCGCATCGGCCGCATTCATCGCATGGGGCAGGCTCGGCCCGTGCGGGTCATCAACTTCGTGGCAAAGGGCACCATTGAGGAGGGCATGCTTTCGGTGCTGGCGTTCAAACGCTCTTTATCGGCAGGAATTCTCGACGGCGGCAGCGGCGAGATTTCGCTCGGCGGGTCGCGGCTCAACCGCTTCATGAAGGACGTGGAAAACGTTACTGGGCGTATGGGTGAGGGCGAAGCCCTGACGCCGGCTGAAGAAGTAAGGAATATTGGCACTACCGGCGACGCCAAAGTCGGGGAAGATGCAAATGCCGATGTGAACTTTGAAGCTAGCGAAATGGCGACCATACGGGCTGATGGGGCTGGAGCATCACCGCGCGAGGTAGGTTCCAATCCATGGCAAGCCTTGGTGCAGGTCGGTGCGCAGTTTGTTGCCGCGCTGGCGGCCGCCAATGATCCCAATGCTCCGGCGCACCCATGGATTGAGCGCGATCCAGCCACCGGCGCGCAAAACCTCAAAATGCCTTTGCCTCCGCCGGAAATCGCGAGAGAACTCGCTGATGCACTCTCGATGCTCGCGGACAGCTTGCGGGGCAAAATTGCATGATTGATAGCTGCGGCCCCTTTGAGGCGTGACAAGCCCCCGCCACGACGCTGCGGACCGCAGAGGATTCGTCACACCCACTCTCCGTCGTAGCTATCGCTCGACCCTCTTGGATTTGGAGGTGGGCCGCGGCGGCGGGGGACGCGAGCGCAAGACGCAGCGCGCAACAGCCCGACCGGCGAAACACGACGCACGGGAAGTCAGACGGGGGAACTCACCGCGCTGTTCCATCTCGTGGATGGTCGTGTCGGCGAGCGGCACCAACAGTCTGAGTTCGTTGCGACGGATGGTTCGTCGCGCGCCCTTCCATTCCCTTGGCGGTGCCGGACCTTTGCGTGGATGTGTTTCGTCAGACGGGCGGTTGGCCAAGTCGACAGCTGATTCGATACGGTCTGCATAATCTCAAGCGTCTGGCCGAATTGGCGTGTGGGGACATGAGTCATGGTCGCTCTCCCATGACAGGCGGCAAAGAGACCCTCTCTCGCCCTCAACCCGTCACGGAACTCGTCAAGCTTCCTCTCGCTCTTCCCGCTCTCATCCTTGCGGCCGCCATTGAACATTCCCGAGCGGCAAAAATCTTGGCCATATTGCCACTCGCCCTCATTTTATTCCCGGTCGGGAAATTTCTATAGGCATTTTTCAGAAATCCCGGCTAATTTCCCGTTCGGTAAATATCATGGCAAAGCGAACCCTGACACCCGTCGAGATCGGCGACATCATCCGAAAGACCCGCAAGGCCGCAGGCCTGCGGCAGGACGAGCTCGCAGGCGCGGCCGGCGTGGGCTTGCGCTTTATCGTCGATCTGGAAGCGGGCAAGCCGACAGCTCAAATCGGAAAGACGCTCCAAGTCTTAACGGCCCTTGGATGTTCGTTCGACATTACACCGCCTCCCGAACCTTGAGACGGGCGGAAGGCATGACGATGCGCGCCCTGGAAGTCAGGTGGGATGGGCGGGTTGTCGGCCAGCTCACGCAAAACCAGCAATGGCGAACTCGGCTTCGCCTATTCGCCCGGTTGGCTCCAAAACGACGATGCTCCGCCATTGTCGGCGTCATTGCTGAAACGCGTGGAGCCATTCAGTCGGCGTGAGTGCCGCCCGTTCTTCGGTGGTCTTCTGCCGGAAGAGAGCCAGCGGGACGCGGCCGCCCAAGCGCTCGGGGTTTCGCGCGGCAATGATTTCGCTCTTCTCGACCGTCTCGGCGGCGATGTCGCGGGTGCGCTCCAGCTTCTGCCGCCGGGCGAAACGCCCGCTGCGCCCGACCTGGATCAGCGACCAATCCCGCTCGACGATGCAGGCCTCATCCGTGTGCTGGATGCGCTGCCTGTGCGTCCGTTGCTCGCCGGCGAGGAAGGACTGGGACTCTCCCGCGCCGGCGCCCAATGGAAAGTGCCGGTGGTTTTGGTGCTCGTTCAACGCTATGAGCGTTTTCTCGGAGTGGCAAGCGAGCTGATGCGCCCCGGCCTTGATGAAGCCGCGCTATCGCGATTTGCCGCCATGGCGGCTGATCGTGCGGCGCGATGCGCTGTGACGATCCAAAGAGCGCCGGAATAGAGGCTGATGCTGTATGTCATCGCCGCAGCTTGAAGAAGGCATTGAGGCGGCTGGATTTTTTCGGTTTCTGACGGTATTTTTGTCTTCCTTCGGCGCTCCGCCTCGTTATCGATTGGCGCGGGAGGTCAGTCCAAAAATGACGATGGTTGGCGATTGAACGCGATAAGAGGTTTTCGGGGGGAGCCGATTTTCCCCAATGAAATTAATAGCCGGAATTTTTGACGGCCTCCGCGTCGAGAAAACCCCGAGTTCTACGACATTTTCTTCAATGGAACCAGGGTGTTAAAGTGAATTGAAACGATCGAGTGGGAGTGAGAGGGCACAGAGGCAACTCGTTGTCTCGTCATGCTATCGAAAATGGGTTTGCACCAACTACCATTTAGCGTCTCGATCGACTTCCAAAACAGCCCATCAACACTAAAACGTGGTCAGGCATCGATGTAAAGCATCCTCGAACGCGTGCAGTTCCTTCGCACAATGGCGTGCAAATAGGTGGGTTTGAACCATACATGACGCCTTTCGCGCCGCCACGTGACCCTGCTCTCAATCGGCTAGATAATGTCAGTGTCCTTTCGCACTGACGCTTGCTCGCCAACATTCCGATGGCTGAAATGGGCTCCGGCCAATCAAAAAAATTCAGCACCGTTGACTTCAGCTTAAGGGTTCCTCACCCTCTCATATTATTGTAGTAGCACGATGTCGAACATGGTGAAGACGGCCAGAAATGCGGTGTAACATATCGGATAAGATCGCTTTCGTAACAGGCGCAGCGGGCGCGATCGGAAGTGCTATCGCCAAACGGCTCTCAGACAACGGGGCAGCGGTGGTCGTCGCCGACATCGACATGGAAGGAGCCGAGCGCGTCGCGGCTGAGCTGAATAATGCAATGGCCTGCGCTCTCGACATCCGAAATGCCCAATCGGTGGAAAGTGCAATCGCCAGGGTCACCGAGCGATATGGCCGGCTTGACATTTTGGTCAACAATGCCGGCGTCAACACACTGGCGCACCGCGTCACCATCGACGAATTCCCGCCGGAAGAATGGGACCGCATCACCGGCATCGACCTGGACGGCCTCTACGTCGTGAGCCGCGCGGCCTTGCGGCCAATGCTCGGCGGCGGCAGAGGCGGGCGCATCATCAACATTGCCTCGGTCGTCGGGCTAGCTGCCATGCGCTTACAGAGCCCATTCGTCGCCGCCAAGGCGGGCATCATCCATTTGACCCGGTCGATGGCAATCGAATTGGGGGCAAAGGGCATCCTGACCAATGCGATCGCGCCGGGCTCGGTGATGACGGCTCTAACCGCCAAACTGTTCTATGGCGACGACGGCAAGTTTGCAGGGCGCACGCAAGAGTTTCTTGCCCATGTGCCGCTCGGCCGCCCGGCCCAGCCGGAAGAGATCGCCGAGACGGTGCTGTTCCTGGCCTCTCCGGCCGCCAGCTACATCAACGGCCAGGTGTTGGCCGTTGATGGCGGCTGGACAGCAGGATTCATGATGTGAGTACCGCCATGGAAGTCGACCTCGATAGCGCTACAATCGCTCTGGACGGAGCGACCAATCCGATCGTCGATGGGGTGCTTGCCGCGCTCCATGCCAATGGCGGACGCTTGACCGAGGGCGCACAGGCACGAACCGCGGACATTCTCCTTGTATCCTGCCCGCTGCGTCCGGGGACAAGCGCCGGGGACCCTCGCTCCCTGTATGCCGATGCCCGGAAGGCGGCAGTGGCAATGACTGAACGCGGAAGCGGGCGTATTGTTTTCCTGATGTCAGCGATCGCCGGGATGCCGATGCGCCGGCATCCGCGGTTTTCCATGGAAAACGCGGCGATACTTGCAGGCATGCGGACTTTGGCGATGGAATTCGGACCAAAGGTCTTGGTCAATGCCGTCGGCGTCGGAACAATCGAGGATATAACGATCGTTGCTGGGGACAAAGCGATGTTCAGCCATACACCAGTCGGCCGCGCTGGAAACATTGACGAGGTTGTCGCCGCAGTTCTGTTCTTCTGCGACCCGCTGAACAGCTATACAACCGGCCAGATGCTCGGCGTAGACGGTGGCTGGACGGCCGGCTATGGGCGCAACTTCTGAAGTGTTGACGGGAGGGTGGGCCACAATACCGCGCGGTCAACGCGACAGCTACAATCGGCGCCAGGTAGTCTTCCGTTGAGTGGAAACTCACGGGTTCGGCCTCTATGATGCGGCAAATGGTTCGCGGAGCAGACTGATGGCGGGAAAATCTGGCGGCAGCGAAAGAAGGCCGCCGGAACGCCTCGGCGTTCGCGAGATCGCCAAGCGCGTCGGCGTCGCGCCGATGACGGTGTCGCGCGTGCTGTCCAATCCCGACATGGTCTCACCGGAGACCCGCGCCAAGGTGCTTGAAGCCATTGAGCAGGTCGGCTTCGTGCCCAACCGCTTGGCGTCCAGCATGCGGGGCAATGGCCGCATGATCGGCACGGTGGTGCCGCCGTTGATCAATTCGGGCATCGCCGAACAGGTGCAAGGCATGTCCGACGAATGCCACGAGAGCGGTTATTCGATGCTGCTGGTGCAAGGCGAATTCACGCAGGAAGCCGAAGAAAAATCGATCCGTACGCTGCTCGGCTGGCGTCCCGTCGGCATGATCCTGCAGAGCTTCGTGCAAAGCGAGGCGGCGCGCGCGCTGCTGAAGAGCAGCGGCGCGCCGGTGGTCGAGATTTCCGAGATCAAGGGCCGCAAGCCGATCGACATGGTGGTCGGCGTATCCAACTTCGAGACCGCCTATGCCATGACGATGCATCTGGCGGCCAAGGGCTATAAGCGCATCGGCTTCGTCTCGACGCCGATCCACGGCAATGACCGCCTGCAGCAGCGCCGCACCGGCTTTCACGCCGCACTCACCGAACTTGGCATCCAGCACCATGGCGACATGGAGGTCGAGGTGCCGATCACTGCGCTAGGCGGCGCCGACGCGCTTGTGATGTTGACCTCTCGCCACAAGGACATCGACGCCATTTTCTTTTCCAGCGACACGCTGGCTGTCGGCGCCGTGCAAGAATGCCACCGGCGGCGCTGGGCGGTGCCGGGCCGGATCGCCATCGCCGGCTATGGCGACATGGACCTCGCCGCGCAGCTTTTTCCACCGCTGACCACGGTGAAGGTCAATCGCCACGAGATGGGCCGGCGCGCTGTGCGGCAATTGCTGGCAAGGCTCGGCGGCGACACCAAGGTGCCGACGATCACCAGCCTCGGCTTCGAGATCGTCGACCGCGAAAGCGCCTGATCAGTTTTTCCGCTTGGGTTTCGTCGTCTCTTCACGGCGGCCGAGGCGCTTTTCCCAACCCTCGGCATGGACGTTGAGATAGGCATTGGGATCGTAGGGATGCTCCTTGACCACACCGATGTTAAGATCGATGCCGAGCCCGGGCGCGTTCGGCAGCGACAGATGGCCGTTGTCCTGGTTGACAGTCGGATGCCAGGTCACAAGGTCGCGCGTCCACGGGTCATTGAAGGCGTCGAAATGCTCCTGGATCAGGAAATTCGGCACCGCCGCCGCCAGTTGCAGGCACACTGCTGACGCCACCGGGCCGCCGCTCTGGTGCGGGGCAATGTGGCTGCCATGCGCAAGCGCGAGGTTAGCCACTTGCATCGATGGCGCAATGCCGCCGAGCGACATAGGTTCAGGCTGGAAGATGTTGACGCCGCCGCCGGCGGCCAGCGTGTAGAACTGGCCGACCGTGTCGTACATTTCGCCGGTCGCCACCGGGATCGGCGAGCGATGCGCCACTTCGTGCACGGTTTCCTGCCGGTCGCGCGAGGTCGGCTCCTCCCACCAGTAGATGTCGAGATCGGCAAATTTCTGTGCAGCCTGAAGTGCGGCCATCTCGGTAAAGCGCGCGTGCACGTCGATCAGGATCAGGGTGTCCTTGGGCAGTTCATCGCGCAGCGTCCGGCAGATCCTGTAGGACAGGTCCAACTCCTCGCGCGAAATGAAGCCTTGCGCGGTGCCGAACGGGTCGAGCTTGAACGCCTTGAAGCCCTTGGTCAGCACCGCCTTGGCGGCCTCGAGGAAAGCCTCCGGCGTGCGCTCGGTGCGATACCAGCCATTGGCGTAGCCGAGCACGCTGTCGCGCACCTGGCCGCCGAGAAGCTGGTGAATCGGCACGCCAAGGCACTTGCCCAGAATGTCCCAGCAGGCGACCTCGATCGCCGCGATCACCGTGCGGTGGATGTGGCCGCCATCCAGCGAGACATTGTCCAGCATGCGCTTGGCCAGCGCGTTGATGCGGCGCGGATCCTGGCCGATGGCGAGATGCTTAAGCTCATGTACGCCGGCTTCGGTGGTCTTGATGAAACCGTTCAGCGTGCCTTCGCCGATACCATGGATGCCGTTGTCGGTGTGCACTTTGACGAACAACCAGTTCTTCCAGCCGGCGCCGACAGCGAAGGTCTCGATCTCGGTGATCTTCATGCAATAGCCCTAATTCAGCGCGGCGATCGTTGCGACGAGGGCCTCGGTCGTCAGGCCGTAGCTTCGCTTGCAAGGTCGGCACCGCGCCGCATTCGATGTAGCGGTCCGGCAGGCCGATGCGGGTCAGCTGTCTTCGCATGCTGGCATCGAACAGCGCCTCGACGACAAGGCTCGCGAGCCCGCCGACGACGACATGGTTCTCCGCCGTGACGACATGGCCGACCGCGGCCGCAAATGCGGCGACGGCCTCGGCGTCGAACGGCTTGATGCGTCGGCACGTGCAGCACGCCGGCGGAGATGCCCCGCTTCTCCAAAGCGCCGCGGCGTCGAGGGCGCGCTCGGTCATCAGGCCGGTCGAGACGATGCCGACAGTCGCGTGCCTTCGCGAAGCCGCCGCGCCTTGCCGATCGTCGAAGCGGTAGCCGGGATCGAGCACGACCGGCGACGCTGCCGCGCAGCAGCCGCATATAGACCGGGCCGTCGTGGTCGGCGATCGCCGCCGTCGCCGCGGCGATCTCGGTCGCGTCGCAGGGATCGATGACCGTCAGCCCGGGGATCATGCGCATCAGCGCCAGGTCCTCGATCGCCTGATGCGTGCCGCCATAGCCGGTCGTCAGGCCCGGCAGGCCGGCGACGATCTTGACGTTGAGATTGGAGTGCGCGCAGCGCGATGGCGACGAAATCGTAGGCGCGCCGCGTCGCGAACACGCCATAGGTGGTGGCGAACGGCACCTTGCCGGTGCGCGCCAGGCCGGCGGCGACGGCGACGAGGTTCTGCTCGGCCATGCCGACGTTGAAGAAGCGGTCGGGAAAGGCGTCGCGAAACGGCAGGATGTCGGTGTACTTGCCAAGGTCGGCGGTCAGCCCGACGATATCGGCCGGATCTGCGCGCGAGTCGCGGCCAGCGCCTGGCCGAACGGCGCCTCGACCGTCGGCCGGCCGGCGCCGATCGCCTCGTCCTGGCCCATCGCCAGGGTGCGTGCCGGCCTCCACCATGGGCGGCCTCATGGCGTGCCTCCGACGCTCTGTCGAACTCGGCGATGATGCCGTCCCACTCGCCGAGCGTCGACGCGGAAGAAGTGGGACTTCTCGCTGCGTCTCGATGCGCGGCACGCCCTTGCCGGGCAGGGTGCGCAGCACGATCGCCTTGCGGCCTGCCGTCGCGCCGCGCGGGCATCGGCGAGCGCCGCCGACGACCGCGGCCATGTCGTTGCCGTCGATCTCTGACGTGTCCCAGCCGAAGGCGCGCCACTTGTCGGCGACGGGTTCCATGTCGAGCACGACGGGCGCCGTCGGCCTGGATGCCGTTGCAGTCGATCAGCGCCACGAGCCCGTCGAGCCGGAAATGGCTGGCCGACATCGCCGCCTCCCAGGTCGAGCCTTCCTGCATCTCGCCGTCGGAAAGTTCGACGAAGACGCGCGCGTCGGACTGCCGAGCGCGCAGGCCGAGCGCCTGGCCGACGCCTTGCCCGAGGCCGTGGCCGAGCGAGCCGCCGATCATCTCGACGCCGGGCGTGGTGTCGAGCGTCGACATCTCGAGCCGGCTGTCGTCGGCGCCGTAGGTGGCGAGCTCGTCGACCGGAATGATGCCGGCTTCGGCGAGCGCCGCCCAGAGCGCGATCGAATAATGGCCGGTCGAGAGCAGGAAGCGGTCGCGCTCCGGCCAGGCGAGATTGTGCGGGTCGTAGCGCAATTCGTGGAAATAGAGCGCCGCGAGCGCGTCGGCGATGCCGAGCCCCTGGCCGATATAGCCCTGGCCCTGGCCGCGCGCCATGGTCAGCATGTGGCGGCGCAGTTGCGTCGCGCGTGCGTTGCAGCGCGCCGATGTCGGCAGTGCCGGCGGGAGAGTTGCGCAGCATCTGATCAGTCCTTGTCGAGCCCGCCGCGACATGTTGAGCCGCTCGGCGGTCATGTAGTCGGGCGCATCGAGGCAGAGCCAGACCACGGCCTCGGCGACTTCGGCGATCTCGGCGCGGCGGCCAAGCGGCACCCGGCGGGTGCGCTCGTCGAGAAAGGCCTGCAGATCGTCGCGGCCATTGACACGCGCCAGCTCGGCCTCGGTCGAGCGCTGCATCTCGGTGTCCATCATGCCGGGCGCCAGGCTGTTGACCAGCACGCCGTACGGCGCCAGCGCCACGGCCGCGGCCCGGGTGATGGAATCGACGCCGGCCTTGCTGGCCGCGTAGGCGGTGTAGTCGGGCAGCGCCATGCGCGAACCCGGCGAGGTGATGTTGACGATGCGGCCCGAACGCTGCTCGCGCATCACGCGGCCGGCCGCCTTGCAGGCCATGGCAAGGGCGGTGACGTTGAGCGCCAGCGTGCGCGTCCAGGCCTTGAAGGTGGCGTCGAGGAACGGCTCGATGACGCCGTAGCCGGCATTGTTGACGAGGATGTCGATGCCGCCCCAGCGCGCGACCACCTTTTCCACCGCCGCTTCCGGCGCGCCTTCCAGCGGTGAAATCGCCGATGATCGTCTCGGCTTCCGCACCGAGTTCCCTGATTTGCCGGGCGGTCTCGGCCGCTCCTTCGCCATTGATGTCGGCAATGCGCGACGGCACAGCCACGCCGGGCCAGCTGCATCGCCACCTCGCGGCCGAGGCCACCGGCGGCACCGGTGACCAGGGCTCTCCTTGGCGTGGCATCGTTAATTTCGGCAGGCAAGCGAGCACCCTCCCAGTGGCCATCTTGACGTCTTTGTTACCGGTACCATAAATGGCTGTCAACGGGGCTGTGCTATTGTCGGTCGACCGTGCGATCGGTCAGTACCGGGAGGAAGAAATGAAAGTCGCCGCGCTCGAAACGCTGCAGCTGGCGGAGTTCCCGTTCCTGTTCTGGCTGCGCATCCACACGGATGCCGGCCTCGTCGGCACCGGCGAGACCTTCTGGGCGCCGGGGCCTGTTGCCTCCTATATCCACGACAATGTCGCGCGCTTATCTTCTGGGCAAGGATCCGCGCGACATCGAACTGCACGACCGCACGCTTGGCAGCGTCTATGTCGGTGCGCGCGATTCCGGCGCCGAGGTGCGCGGCAATTCCGCCGTCAACATCGCGCTGTGGGATATCTATGGTCAGGCGCTCGGCGAGCCGGTCTGGCGGTTGCTTGGCGGCCGCACGCACAAGACCGTGCCGATCTACAACACCTGCGCCGGCTACAAGCATGTCCGCGCCACCAAGAAGAACGCGCTGTTCGAGCGCGGCGAGGACTGGTCGCTCAAGGCAGGCGATTCCAACGAAGGGCCGTACGAGGATCTGCTCGCCTGGCGCTACAATGCCGGCGATCTCGCCAAGAGCCTGAAATCCGAAGGCATCGGCGCGATGAAGATCTGGCCGTTCGACATCGCCGCCGAGGCGTCGAACGGCACCCGCATTTCGCTTGCCGACCTCGACAAGGCGCTGGAGCCGTTCGAGAAGATCCGCGATGCCGTCGGCCGCGATATGGAGATCATGGTCGAGCTGCACGGTCTTTGGACGTTGCCGCCGGTGCTGCGCATCGCCGAGGCGCTGAAAGCGTATGACGTCGCCTGGCTCGAGGAGCCGATCCGCTACAACGAGCTCGACGCCATGGCCGAGCTTGCCCGCCACACCTCCATTCCGATCGCCGCCAGCGAGCGGCTAGCCTCGCGCCAGATGTTCAAGCAACTGATCGACAAGCGCGCCGCCTCGGTCATCATGATCGACCTCGCCTGGTGCGGCGGCCTCTCCGAGGCCCGCAAGATCGCCAACATGGCCGAAGCCAGCGAGCTGCCGGTGACCTTGCACGATTGCACCGGGCCGGTCGTCTATGCAGCCAGCTGTGCGCTGTCGGCCACCTTGCCGAACGTGAACTACCAGGAGGCGGTGCGCGCTTATTTCACTGGCTGGTACACCGAAATCGTTGCCGACATTCCACGGGTCACGGACGGCCATGCCGCGCCGCTCGAAGGCCCGGGGCTTGGTCTCAGCCTGCGGCCGGAGCTGTTTCAGCGGCCCGACGCCACGGTGCGGATCACCAAAATCTAGCCGCCGCGCCGGCTCTGTCCGCGCCAGTAGACATTATGCTATTATAATTTATTATCGGCCAAAGCGAGCGGCCCAACAAGCTCGTCGCCGGCGCCATCTTTTCCGGCCCGCCAGCCAGACAGATATCAGGGAGGCTTTGGTGGCAATTTCTGCGAGCGCGCGCGCGTGAGGATTTCAAGGGTGCGCCAAATCTGCCCGACCGGAAAATCCTGCTCGATCTGTTCGAGCGCATGGTGCTGTTGCGCCGCTTCGAAAGCGTCGCCCAGATTGCTTGCCGCAAGGGCGAGACGCCGGGCTTCCTGCATCTTTATATCGGCGAGGAGGCGACAGGCGTCGGCGTCTGCGCGCATCTGCGCCCGACCGACTGGGTCACCTCCACCCATCGCGGCCACGGCCACGCACTGGCCAAGGGTGCCAACCCCGGCCGCGTCATGGCGGAACTGTTCGGCAAGGTCGACGGCATCTGCGGCGGCCGCGGCGGCACCATGCATCTCTACGACCGTTCGGTCGGCCTGTTCGGCACCAACGGCATCGTCGCCGCCGGCATCGGCCATGCCGTCGGCATCGGCATGAGCGCCCGCCAGCATGGGCGCGATGATATCGGCGTCGCCTTCTTCGGCGACGGCGCCGCCAATCACGGTGGCTTCCACGAGGCGCTCAATTTCGCCGCCGTGCAGCGTGCCCCGGCGGTCTTCGTCTGCGAGAACAATCTCTACGCCACCGCCACGCCGCTCAAATCGATCACGCTCAATCCCGAGATCGCCACCAAGGCCGCGTCCTACGGCATGCCCGGCGTCGCTGTCGACGGCAACGACGTCTTTGCCGTCTGGCTCGCGATGAAGGAAGCGACCGAGCGGGCTCGCTCCGGCAAAGGCCCGACGCTGATCGAGGCCAAGACCTATCGCACCGTCGGCCACCATGAGGGCGATCCGGTCATCGGCACCTACCGGACGCAGGAAGAGCTCGACGCCTGGATCAAGCGCGATCCGATCGACATGTTCCGAAAGAAGCTGGTCGAGGACTATGGCGTCGCCGATGCGGAAGCGCTGGCAGCGATCGAAGGCCGCATCGAGAAGGTCGTCGAGGAGGCGCTGGCTTTCGCGCGCAATTCGCCCGAGCCCGATCCCGCGACGGTGCGCCTGCACGTCTTTGCCGACCCGATCAATCCGCCCGCTGCCTTGCAGCCGCGTGCCCGTCGGCGAGACGCGCACGCAAGGCTGGCTCGAGGCAGTGCGCGACGGCATCGCCGAGGAGATGCGCGCCAATCCGGCGATCCTCTATTTCGGCGAAGGCACCGGCGAGCGCGGCGGCAGCTTCGCCCACACCAAGAATCTCTGGCAGGAGTTCGGCGCCGAGCGCATGGTCGACACGCCGATCTCCGAACAGGGTTTTACCGCCGCCGCCGTCGGCGCCTCGGCGACCGGTGCGCGCACCGTCTCGGACCTGATGTTCGCCGACTTCGCTTTCGAGACCGCCGGGCAGATTTTCCTGCAGGCGGCGAAGCTTCGCTACATGACGCAACGGCCTGATGAGCGCGCCGATGGTGGTACGCGTCGGCGCCGGCGCGCTGCGCAGCTCGGGCCCGCACCACAGCGGCATCTATCATCCGGTCTTCGCGCATATGCCGGGGCTCATCGTCTGCGTACCCTCTACCCCGGCCGATGCCAAGGGTCTGATGAAGACGGCGCTGCGGGCCGGCGACCCTGTGATCATGCTCGAACCCAAGGCGCTGTTTGCCTCAAAGGGCGAGGTGCCGGTTGGCGAACATTATGTGCCATTCGGCGTCGCGCGAATCGCCCGGGCGGGCACCGACATCACCATCGTCGCAGCCGGCCAGATGGTGCAGCGCACGCTGGACGCCGCAGAGGTGCTGGCCGCAGAAGGCATCGAAGCCGAGGTTATCGACCCGCGCACCATCATGCCGCTCGACATCGAAACGATCGTCGTTAGCGTGCGCAAGACCCATCGTCTGCTCGTCGTCGATGAAGCCTGGGCGATGTGCGGCCTGGGTGGCGAGATCGCGCAGGCGATCAACGAACTTGCCTTCGATGAACTCGACGCCCCGCCCGGACGGCTGCACACGGCGCCGACCTCGCATCCCTTCGCGCCGGTGCTGGAGCGCGCCATGCTGGTCGATACAGCGCGCATCGTCGCAGGGCGTGCGTGACGTGATCGCCGGAAGACCGCCGGTGCCGGATCACTGGTACACGGTCGGCCTGAAAAGTGCCAAGCCGGTTGACACCGGCTCCAGCCCAACCGCAGCCCGCCGCACCAGCACCGGCCGCTCCCCCTCCCGGCGACGACGAGCCGGTGACTATGCCATTCGGCGATCTCACCGTCAGCGAAGGCACTGTCGTCAAATGGCTGAAAGCGGTCGGCGATGCGGTGAGGGAAGGCGAGTTGATCGCCGAGATCGAAACCGACAAGGCCGTGGTCGAGATCGAGGCGCCAATCAGCGGAACACTGAGCGCGATCGACCAGCCGGTCGGCGCCGTGGTGCCGATGGGCGGCCGCATCGGCGGCATCAAGAAGTGACCACCACTCTCCCCGCGAAATCCGGAGGGCAAGCATGAAGATCCTATGCGCCAACTGGCAAGCCGCCGACGAGGCCGAACTCGAGCGCGAGCACTATCCCGATATCGAGTTTGTTCTCGCAAGGTCGAGCAACGACAAGGCTGCCGCGCTGGATCCGGCCGTGAGCGAGGCGGTCGATGCCGTCATCAACAATTCGCCCACCCACAATGTCGCCGCCGATCCGGCCGCATTTCCCAGGGTGCGGATCGCGGTGCGCTCCGGCGTCGGCTTCGACAACATCGACACGTCAGGCTGGGGCGCGCGCAGAATCCCGGCCTGCAATGTGCCGGACTACGGCACCACCGAAGTCGCCGACCACGCCATCGCTCTCATGCTGGCGCTGACGCGAGGCACCGCCGCCTATGGCGCGGAGCTTTCCGGCAATGGCACCGAAAACTGGCAATTTCTCCAAGGCGCCGCTGGTGCGCCGGCATAAGGGCGCGACCTTCGGCATTGTCGGGCTCGGCCGCATCGGCCTTGCCACGGCGCGCCGTGCCGCCGGCTTCGACATGAAGGTGGTGTTCTACGATCCGCATCTGTCTGGCGTCGACCTGTCGACCGGCTATGAGCGCGTCCATTCGCACGACAACGTTCGCCGGCCTCGCCGACCTGAAATCGGTGATCGAAATTCCGCTTCGGCTCTTCCTCTGAGACGCTTGATGGTAATCGGCATTACCTGACCTCGGGTGAAGGAAGCCACTATAAAAGCTTCGACACAGGCGCGACGAGGCACATGGACCACACCGTTCCGACCATCGACGTTCTTCCCCGGCGCACACTCGGCCGCGCCAACGGCCCACTCTATCGCCAGCTTGCCGACGTCCTGCGCGAGCCGATCGGCAACGGCACCTTTCCGGTTGGCGGCGAACTGCCGAAAGAGGCGACCATTGCCGAGCATTTCGGCGTCAGCCTGATTACCGTGCGCCAGGCCTTGCGTGACCTCGAGGCCGACGGGCTGATCAGGAAGCGATCGGCGAAACCGGCCGTGGTCACGGCGCGCAATGCGTCAGTCAATCTGAGCTGGAAATTCAAGAACTTCGCTGACATGGCCGCCTTCACCAAGGACGCGCAGCTGAGGGTGAAATCCTACCGCAAGGAGATTTCGCCCGCCCTGCAGCGCCACTTCGGCCTCGGCAAGGACGAAGCCGGGTACTGTTTGCGAGGCATCCTCTCGGTGGGCGAGCAGAAGAAAGCCCAGATCACCAGCTACTTTCCGCCCACGGTCGGCGCAAAATTGAAGCGCGAGGATTTTTCCGATGTGCTCATCTTCCGTTCGCTGCAACGCCATCTCGGGCTGCGCCTCGATGTTGCGCACGTGAGGGTCCGTGCCGAGATTGCCGACGAGGGGATTGCGGCGGATCTCGGCGTCGCCTTGGGCAGCGCGATCCTGACCGTAGAGATGCTTTATCAATCCGCCGACCAGCAGAGCGTGGAATTCACCATCGCGCGTCACCCGGCCGACCTCTTCAGCATCACATACGATGCGCCGAACGATCTGGCCTGAGGCCAGTCGGAGCAACCGTTTGCTCCGAATTCCTTGCACCGGCCATGGACAGCTTTATAAAATTATAGCTAGGGTAGAGATGCGGGGAGAAAGCCACGATCAAAAACGTGGATCCGCAGCCTTGTCGCCCCGATGTCGAGCATTGGCCTGATCTGTTCATGAAGGGGGCGTGCCTTGCTGGCACTTGTTAGGGGCAGCGGCCTTTTGCGCGGCCCGATACTGAACACGGGAGGAGAAAACCATGGAAACAAGCGCATTTTGCGCCGGGCTTGCAGCGATCGCCGCAGCCTTATTGTCTGTCGGTGCGGCTCCGGCTTCTGCACAGGACAAGAAGCCCTACACCATCTATCTGTCCAACAATTTTGTCGGCAACGACTGGCGCCAGCAGATGCTGCGCAGCGCCGACATCGCGGTCAAGAAACCGCCGCTTTCCGGCCGCGTCGACCTCAAGATCGAGGTGGTCGAGACCACTGTCCAGGCACAGATCAATTCCCTCAACAACATCATTCGCAACAAGCCCGACGCCATCGTGATCGACGCGGGCTCCGGCGAAGCGCTGAACCCGACGATTGAGAAGGCTTGCAAAGCCGGCATCGTGGTCATCGCCTTCGATCAGATCGTCAGCGCTCCCTGCGCTTACACGATGGAGTCCGACTGGGGCCGGGCGCCTCGCGTGGAGGCCGAATGGCTGGTCAAGAAACTCGGCGGCAAGGGCAAGATCCTCGTTGACCGCGGGCTTGCCGGCGCTCCGATCTCTGCTCAGCTGCAGGGCGGTTTCGAGGAAGTCATCAAGAAATACCCTGGCATTGAAGTGGTCGGCTATTTCAACGGCGACTATGCGCTGGGACCGGAGCAGGCCGGCGTCGCCAGCCTGCTCGCGGCGCACCCGCAAGTCGACGCCATCTTCGTCCAGGGCTACGGCGCCGGCGCGATCAAGGCGCTGCAGGATGCGGGTCGTCCGATCGTTCCCATCACCGGCAGTCCCTTCAACCTCACGACGACAACCTGTGCCCAAACTAAGGGCGCCCAGTGCATCCTTGCACCCAACCCTGCTTATCTGTCGGCCGAGGCCCTCAAGCTCGCGGTGGAGATACTGGACGGCAAGAAGCCGACGGAAAGGAAGATCCTGCTGCGCAATGCCTTCCTCACCACCGATCCGGTTCCGTCGGAATTGTATCCCGATGCGACCATGCAGAAGATCGAGGTCGGCAAGAACGCCTTTCCGGATATGGCACCGGGCCTGTTTCTTCCGGTCAGCCCGGACTGGGTTGAAATCACCCCGGCCGAGGCCGCCGGGTCGAAATGAGGATGCCTGCTGATCGATGACGAAATGGCTGCTACTGGCCTCTCCAATGCGCCTTGTCTTAAATTGACAAGGCGCATTGGTACCGGTATCAATTTTTCACGCAGCACCCATCGAGATGGCGAAGTCCGTCACCGGCTGATGCAGGAAACGCAAGGAGGAGAGATCATGAAACTGAAGACAATTTGCGCCGGACTGGCAAGCCTTGCACTGTCCGCGATCGCCGTCGGCACGGCGCCGAGCCATGCCGAGGACAAGAAGCCCTACACCATCTATCTCTCGAACAATTTCGTCGGCAATGACTGGCGCCAGCAGATGGAGCGGGTCGCCACGGTTTCGGTCGAACAAGGGGCCGCTGAAGGGCCGCGTCGATCTCAAGATCGAGAACGTCGAGAACACCGTTCAGGCGCAGATCAACTCGCTCAACAACATCATCCGCCAGAAGCCGGACGCCATCCTGGTCGACGCCGGTTCGGATTCGGCGCTCAACCCGACCATCAAGAAGGCCTGCGACGCCGGCATCGTCGTCATCAGCTTCGACCAGGTGGTGACCGAGCCCTGCGCCTACGCCGTTGCTTCCGACTGGGACCGCATTCCCGCCGTGCATGGCCGAGTGGATGGCCACGCAGCTTGGCGGCAAGGGCAACGTGCATTCGTCGACCGCGGCCTTGCCGGCGCGCCGATCTCGGCACAGCTGCAGGACGGCTACGAGAAGGTGCTGGCAAGAATATCCCGACATCAAGGTCGTCGGCTACTACAACGGCAACTACGCGCTCGGACCGGAGCAGTCGGGCGTCGCGGCACTGCTCGCCGCCAACCCGCAGGTCGACGGCATCCTGACGCAGGGCTACGGCTCGGGCGCCATCCAGGCGCTGCAAGGATGCCGGCCGGCCGATCGTCCCGGTCGTCGGCTTCTCCTACAACGTCTCGGCGCTCACCTGCGCGCAGACAGCAGGGCGCCAAGTGCATCCTCGGCTCCAACCCGGCCTATCTCTCGTCGGAGGCGATCAAGCTGGCGGTCGACATTCTCGACACCGGCAAGAAGCCGGCCGAGCGCTCCGTCTCGGTCAAGGGCGACTTCGTCACCACCGATCCCTTCGAGTCGCAAGCTCTATCCCGGGCACCAAGATGCACAAGATCGAGGTCGGCGAGAATGCCTTCCCCGACCAGGCGCCCGGCCTGACGCTGCCGATCACGCCCGACTGGGTCGAGATCACCGCTGCGGAAGCCGCCGGCAGCAAGTAACATCCGGAATCCACGACCCTGTCTCCCGGCATTGCAGGATGCCGGGAGACCTTTTCGAAGGCGGATCCATGGACCTCGTCGACGTCAACGGCCTCTCCAAACGCTATGGCGGCATCGTCGCGCTGAGCGAGGCCGACATTCAGCGCCCGCGCCGGCGAAGTGCACGCGCTGCTCGGCGAGAACGGCGCAGGAAAGAGCACCTTCATCCAGATCCTGTCGGGCGCGGTCCGGCACGATGGCGGCTCGATCCTGGTCGATGGCCAGGACTATCGCCCGGCCAATCCGGACGCTGCCCGGGCGCGCGGCATCGCCGCCGTGTTCCAGGAACTGTCGCTGATCCCCGATCTCACGCGTCGAGCAGAACATCTGGTTTCGCCACGAGCCACGGACGTTGCTGCGGTACCGTCAACCGCGGCGAAATGCGCCGCAAGACGCTGAGGCTGTTCGAAAAATACAGCTTTCCAGCACTTCGCGCCGACCAGGAATTACGGCGGCTGACACTGGCCGAACGGCAGATCGTCGAGATCGCCAAGGGGCTGGCCAAGGACCCGCGCATCCTGATTCTCGACGAGGCGACGTCGGCGCTGCCGGCGCGCGAAGCCGACTGGCTGCTCGAAACTCACCCGGCAGCTCGCCGCCGAAGGCAGGCTGGTCATCTTCATCTCGCACCGCATGGCCGAGGTTCGCGCCATCGCCGACCGGCTGACCATCTTCCGCAATGGCACGCACCGTCGCCGTGCACGAGGCCGATGCGCGTGTCCGACGATGAGATCGTCACCCAGATGATCGGCCGGCATCTCGACCGGCTCTATCCCGAGCGCATTGCCACCGCGACCGACCGCATCGCGCTGAGGGTCAGCGAATTTTTCGAGCGGCAGCCGGCTCTGCGGCGCCGATTTCGCACTGCGCGAAGGCGAGGTGCTCGGCGTCGGCGGCTTGCAGGGCCACGGCCAGCGCGAGCTGTTCCAGGCGCTGTTCGGCGCCACCAAGGCGAGCGGCAGCATCGAACTCTGGGGCAAGCCGGCTTCGATCAACAATCCGCGCCAGGCGCTGACCGGCCGCGACGGCATCGCGCTGGTGCCGGAGGATCGGCGCGGGCAGGGCCTGCTTCTGACCAAGAGCGTGCGCGAGAACCTGACGCTGTCGGTCATCAAGCGCTTTACCGAAAACGGCTTGCTCAGCCGGCAAAAGGAAGCGGCGCTGGTCAAGGAGATGGTCGACTTCCTTCGCATCAAGGCCGGCACGCCCGAGCAGCTGGCCGGCACGCTGTCCGGGCGGCAACCAGCAGAAGGTGATCTTCGGCAAGATGCTGCTGACCGAGGCGCGCGTGCTGCTGCTCTACGATCCGACGCGCGGCGTCGACGTCGGCACCAAGGGCGAGATCTTCCAGCTGATGCGCGACCTCGCGGCCAAGGGCTATGCGATCCTGTTCTATTCCAGCGACCTGCCCGAGCTCGTCCATGTCGCCGACCGCGTGCTGGTGATGCGCAACGGTCGCATCGCCGCGACGCTCGAAGGCGATCGCATCTCGGAGGAAGGCATTTTGCGCGCGGCCATGCTTGAAAGCGATGCGGCCTGAGGCATGGTAATGGCGATCGCGGAGCAAACTGTCGAGATGGCGCAAAGACCTGCCGAAACGAACCCGGTGAGCCGGGCATCGACTGGCGTGGCCGTGCGCTCGATCGCGCGCCGTTCCTCGTCGCCTGCCTGATGCTGGCGCTCATCGTCGCCATCTATGGCAGCTTGCAGTCCGGCGTCTTCACGCTGGACGAGCTCAACCTCGACACCGCGGCGGCGATGACGCTGATGCTGGCGGCAACCGGCCAGACGATCGTGCTGGTGCGCGGCGGCATCGATCTGTCGATCGGCGGCATGATCAGCCTCGGCACGGTGATCGCGGCGACGCGCTTCAGCGACGATCCCGTCGACCGTCGCACTCTGGTCGCTGGTCATTTTGGCGCTCGGCTTCGTCATCGGCGCGCTCAACGGTCTGCTGATCTCGCTGCTCAAGCTGCAGCCTTTCCTCGTCACGCTCGCCACCTGGTCGATCCTCAACGGCGTCGCCATGATCATTCTGCCGACCGATGGCGGCAGCGTTCCTTCCTGGTGGGTCGGCTTCGCCTACTGCACAGCTGTTCGGTCTGACCAGCCCGGTCTGGATGCTTTTGGTGCTTTTGCTGTTCTGGTGGTGGTTCCGCGTCACGCGGCTCGGCATCGCTATCCAGGCGACCGGCTCCAACGAGAAATCGGCATTCCTATCTGGTGTCTCGATCACCCGGATCAATCGTCATCACCTACGGCCTCTCCGGCCTGTTCGCTGCCGGTGCGGCGCTGTTACCTGACGACGCAGACCGGCGCCGGATCGCCGACCATCGGCAAGGACTACATCCTGTCTTCCGTGGCGGCGGCGGTCATCGGCGGCGTCAGCCTGTTCGGCGGTCGCGGTCACCTCGCCGGCACGCTGATCGGCGCCTTCGTGCTCACTCTGATCGGCAATCTGGTCTTCGTGCTTGCATGTGTCGAGCTACTGGCAGCCGGTCGCTTCCGGCGTCATCCTGCTGCTCTCGGTGCTGGCGAGTTCCGTCGCCGAAAAGGCCGCAAGGAACCGTGTCCAATGAGCGCCTTCCTCGCCCGCAACCGGCTCATCGTGCTTGCCTATGCCGGCATGGTCGTGCTGCTCCTGGTCACGGCTTTGTTCTCGCCCGGCTTCCTGTCGGTCTCTAACATGCGCTCGACCGTCGTCCTGGCGGCCTTCGTCGGCATCGTGGCCCTCGGCCAGACCTTCGTCATCATCGGCGGCGGCATCGACCTGTCGGTGCCCTGGGTGCTGAATTCGGCGGCGATCGTCATGGCGCTGCTGTGCGGCGGGCAGGACCTGCCATTGGTCTGGGTCATGCCGCTGCTGCTCGCCGGCGGTGCCTTCATCGGACTGATCAACGGCGTCGGCGTTGCCCAATTCGGCGTGCCGCCGATCATCATGACGCTGGCCACCAATGTCATCCTGCAAGGCCTCATCCTGGTGCTGACCGGCGGCTCGCCAACACCTTCGGCGCCGGCATTGATCCAGCTCCTGTCGGTCGGGCGCATCGGCGCCTTCCCGGTGATCGCGCTGATCTGGATCGCACTGACCCTGGTGGCAACGCTGCTGCTCTCCAGGGCGGCGTTCGGCCGCCATCTCTATGCGCTCGGCACCAGCGCCACGGTCGCGGAATTCTCGGGCGTGCCGACGGCGCGCACCACCATCCTTACCTATGTCATCTCGGGCCTCGCCGCCGCCTTCGCAGGCATGCTGCTCACCGGCTATTCCGGCCAGGCCTATCTCGGCATGGGCGACGCCTATCTGTTCACGTCGATCGCGGCGGTCGCCATCGGCGGCGCCTCGATCCTCGGCGGCAGCGGCCACTATCTCGGCACCGTCGCCGGCGCCATGGTGCTGACCATCCTCACCGGCCTGCTGCCGGCGCTAAACCTGTCGAGCGGCGCGCTGCTCATCGTCTATGGCGCGGTCATCCTGCTCACCGTGTCGATCGGCAGCGAGACCTTCGCCGGCCTCGGCGGCAAGTTACGCAGAAAAGAGGGCTGACCATGGTCGAAATCACCTGCGTCGTCGACGCCGGCGCGGAACTCGGCGAAGGCACGCTCTGGGACCCCGGGGCCGGCGTACTCTGGTGGATCGACATCTGGAAGAAACTGATCCATCGCTACGATCCGGCGACCGGCAAGGACGAGATCTTGGAGACGCCGGAATATCTCGGCTGCCTTGGCCTGCGCGAGAGGGGCGGCCTGGTGCTGACCATGACCAACGGCTTCCATTTCTTCGATCCTGCGACCGGCAAGTTTGAGGCGATCGTCGATCCGGAAGCGCATATGCCAAAAACCCGCTTCAACGACGGCAAGCCGGATCGCCAGGGTCGTTTCTGGTCGGGCACGATGTTCGAAGTGCCCGGCCAGCCGATCGAGTTCATCGGCTCGCTCTATCGGCTCGATCCCGACCTCTCGGTGCACAGGATGATCGACGGCATCGGCTGCTCCAACGGCCTGGCCTGGAGCCCGGATCAAAGACCATGTACTTCTCCGACAGCCACGCCGGCGCGGTCTGGGCCTATGATTTCGATGCCGCCACCGGCGACATCGCCAACCGCCGCACTTTCATCGACATGACGGTGACCGGCGGCGTCGCCGACGGCGCCACCGTCGATGCCGAGGGCTGCTATTGGGTGACCATCCCGGTGACCAGCAAGGTCTGCCGCTACGATCCCCAGGGCCGGCTGATGCAGACGATACTGTTGCCGACCGACCTGCCGACCTGCTGCGAGTTCGGCGGCAAGGATCTCGACATCCTCTATGTCACCACCGCCGTGCTCAAGCGCCCGGCCAGTCACTTCGTTGGCCAGAAGAATCCGGGCGGGCTGTTCGCGCTCGACGTTGGCGTCAAGGGCCTGACACTACCGGCCTTCAAGGGCTGACCGCTCAATATAAGGAAATTTCTTGGCGAATGGGATGCAGGCTCTTTCCAGATACCCAAGCTTAGGTCAACCACCAAGTCAACTTGCCGTCACTCCTGAGGCCCGCAGGCTCTGCCATTGCCTCCTACAGTCGATGTGGCACCTTCGCGCCTAAATTCCCTGCTGGCCGCCAAAAAACTCCCTGTTAGTTAGGTATAGGCTGTTTAAACAATCGAGTGGGAGTGACCGGATACCATGGGCGGCGATAGTGTAGTTTCGGCGGTGTTTGCGCGCCTGCTAATTTCAGCCTGTCGTCTTCGCTCGGTCCTTCAGCCCCGTCTAACCGCCTTCAAAGGACTAAAGCGCCCCCGGTGCTGATCGTAAAAGGCGATCGGTTAATTGGAGTGCCGCGGCGTAGTCTAGCGCGCAATTCGGCGGGACGTGCGACAAGCGTTGGCACAAAGACCCCGCGCCAAAAGAAACATAAAAATATTGGGCCCTTCCGTACGACCCGAACTTCAGCTTGACGATTCCGGCCACGACAGGCTGGATGCCGGTCACCTTGAACGCTTCTCCGAACAAAAGAACGCCCAGAAGCACAGTTCCTGCCACACCGATGACCGTCCACGCCGCGTAGGCGGTGCCGCGGATCTTGCCGGGCGACGGGATCGCATATTGCTCGCCACGAAGCCCTTCAGGACAGCCTTGCCGCTCCTTCACGGCGGCCGGGATCGCTCCCGAGGGTGAGGCTTATCAGGTCGATATGGGCGGCGGCTTTCAACCCTGGCGGCGCGGCGTCCGCTGGAGCGGTACCCAGGAAGTGCCGGTGCCTCTCCTTGGCAAATTCAGTATCACGGCGGGGCAAGAGAAACTGGGGCAATCAATTGCGCTTCGGCCTGTTCGCCATTGGATATCCCGATTTCGAACTCATATGGCTGCGATGACGTCTGGCGGCGGCGCGGCGCCGAGCTGACACTAGCTCAGTGTTGCCAATAGAAATTTGGCAGCCTTCAGATCTGCCGTATCGAATCCCTCGCTAAAACGAGCGTAGGTTTCAGAAAGTGCGTCTCGAGCTTCCGCGCGGCGACCTTGTCGAAGTTGTAGCCCAGCGAGACTAATCGAAGCACGCAGCCGCCAAGATTGCGCCGATTGTTGGTCGGCTAGTTCGATCGCGCGACGGAACGCCACTTCGGCGCTCCGCTCATCCGCGCTTTTCTCCAGGATTTCTCCCCGGATGCGTTGCAGCTCCGGCATAAACAGTTCGCCATGCCTCTCCAGCTTGGCGATCGTTTCATCAATGGTCAGGATCGCCTGGTCGAGACGACCCAACATCGCAAAACCCTGCGCCAGCGCGCCGTTCAACTCCGTCGCGTACAGCTCATATCGTTCCGCGGACAGGATTGCGAGTGAGCCGCGCAACAGTTCAACACCGGTCTCGATTTCTCCCTGCTGGATCAATACTTGGCCTTTGAGTCCACGACCGACAGCCTGGAATGGCGTCAGAGCATGCCTCTCGGACTCCAAGATCAGGCGGTCGATGCATCCTCTGGCGCGGGCCAAATCGCCGCTCCAGCGGAAGACACAACCGCCCCATAGGAGCGCGATGGGAATGGTAACCGGCTCAATCGCCGCGAATCCATCGACAGTCTTACGCGCGAGTTCAACCGCTTGCTCCGGATAGCCCAGCAACCAGAGAGTCCGAGCCAAATTGATCCGCGGACGTTCGTAATGAAAACCGAGGCGGCGGGCTTCGGCGGAGTTCGACACGAGGGCTGGCGCGAGCGCCGCCTCCAAGTGAGCGCGGGCCTCGACCTGATTTCCGATTAAATGATGTGAGAGGCCGAGCAGCGAATGTGCGGCCGCTATCCCGATTGGATCGGCCATTTCCTTCGCGACGGCCTCGCCTCGCTGGGCGAGTGCGAGCATCCGATCGAAATTGCCCGCCCGTCTATAGAAGCCGTGCAACTGACCAATGAGGCGAAACTGTTCGACTGGATCGCAAAGCTTCTCGGCGAGCTCCAGACTTCTCGTGAGGGCGGAATGAGACTTCTCACCGCTCCCCATCGTGTACATCGAGGAAATTCCGAGGCCCGCCTGCAGATGCATCTCCTCGGACCCACCGCGACTGGTCTCGTCCAATGCGAGCAGCGCTCGCTGCGACCAGCGATGACATTCCGGAAGCAAGGACATCGTCAAGAAGACAGGTGTGGCAGCGGCAGCGAGTCCGACACCGATTTCAATATTGCCTTTGGCGCTAAAGCACCATTCCAGTGCCGCGCGGACGTTGTTGAGAGCGGCAAGGTGAGGCGCGCGTTCGTTCCCGGTCGATAGGGCCGACCAGTCGGCCCCGAACTGCTCGAGCCATTGCCGGAAGTAAGCTGCGTGGCGCACGGCCATTTCGGCGCGTTCGGTATCGTCAGTCTGACTTTCGAGCGCGTAAGCGCGTGTTGTGTCCAGAAGCCGGTAGCGCATCATCGCCCCTATGGGCTGTGTGGCCACCATGGACTTCGCAACAAGGCTGTCGATCGCGCCGAAGACCGTCGAACGATCCAGCGGCGCGCTTGTTATTACCTCGAGCGCTGCATCCAGCGTAAAATGTCCCACAAATATCGCAAGCCGGCTAAGCACCATACGCTCCGGCTCGGTAAGGAGCCCAAAACTCCAATCGAGTGTCGCTTGCAGAGTCCTTTGACGTGGTGGGGCCGTGCGCGCGCCCTGCCACGTCAACGTCAGATACTGGTCGAGAAGCGCGGCGGTTTGCGGCAGGCCGCAGGTCTCAACTCGTCTGGCCGCCAGTTCCAACGCGAGCGCCACGCCGTCCAGCTTTCGGCAGATGCTCGCGACAACACGCGCGTCCTCATCGCCGATATCCAGACTGACGCCGCTCTCTGCCGCGCGTTCGATGAACAATTGCGTTGCCGGAAACGAAAAAACTGCTGCGGCCGTGATTTCCGGATCATCCGGCGGACATGCCAGGGCATCTAGCTTGTAGATGCGTTCTCCGTCGATGCGCAAAGCCTCGCGAGTTGTGGTCAGGATGTGGACCTGCGGCGCTGCCTCGACAATGCTTGCCGCAAACATGGCGACAGCATCTATCAGATGCTCGCACGTGTCGAGGATCAGCAGAATCCGCCTTTCACGAAGATACGCCATCAGGCTTGGCAGTGCGTCGTTGGAGCTGACCGCCAACCCTAACATGGACGCAACGCCGGGGGCCACCAGATTGGGATCGCTTAGCATCCCGAAATCGACAAAAAGCACGGCCCCATTAAAGGCCTCACTCAAATGATGTCCCACGGCGACTGCAACAGTGGTTTTACCGATCCCACCAGGACCAACGATGCTGACGATGCGGAATGCTGTCAGTTGCGCTGACAACCTAAGGACGTCTTCAACTCGTCCGACGATTTGGGTCAGGCGGCACGGAAGATTGGCGTGCGCAAAATTGGCGGCTTTTACGGAAGCGCTGTTGCGCGGGCTGTCCCACTTTGAGACTGGTGCAACGAAGCAATAGCCCCGTCCTGGAAGTGTCGCGATGTATCGGGCGTCACCCCGCCCGTCGCCCAGCGCCCTGCGCAGACCGTTCATGTGAAAGCGCAGGCTACCTTCCTCAACGATGACATCGGGCCAGACGCGCGACAGCAAGTCTTTTTTACTAACGATTTCATTCGCGTTGGAAACCAGTGCGATCAAGATATCGAGCGCACGCGCACCCAATTCCACAGGGACACCTTCCTTCGTGAGGAGGCGCTCGTTCACCAGCAGATTGAAGGGACCGAACGACAGACCGCCGTCGGTCCGATTAATAGCCGTCGCCATAGGTCCCTCTGGAATTGCCTTCGACCACCTGGCTCCCCTGGAGATTAGGGCACTTCGTGCACACCATAAAGAGAAAGGAGATGGCGCGTTTCTCCCGGCGAAGGCGCTGAAATTTGGCTGCAGCGACAAAGGATTAGCGGCGGCTAACAGAGCATAACAACGCCTAACGGGTGTTCCCGGCGTCGCGAGCGTAGGTCTTGTCCAGCACGGAAGTGCTCCACGCAAAGACAAGCAATCTCGAGGAGAACACCAATGACGTCCAAGACGCCCATAAGCGAATCCATCCGTCCTTTCCATGTCGACTTCCCGGAAACCGCCCTCGCTGACTTGCGCCGGCGTTTGGCGCGACACGCGCCTACCGGAGCAGGAGACCGTGCACGATTTCTCCCAGGGCGTGCCGCTCAAGACCGTTCGGCAGGTCCTGCGCTACTGGCAGACCGACTACGACTGGCGCAAGGTCGAGGCGCGGCTCAATGCCGTGCCGAATTTCATCACCGAAATCGATGGTCTGGACATCCACTTCATCCATGTCCGTTCGAAGCACGAAAACGCGCTGCCGCTGATCGTGACGCACGGCTGGCCCGGTTCGGTGATCGAGCAATTGAAGATCATCGAGCCGCTCACCAATCCCACGGCGCATGGCGGAAGCGCGTCGGACGCCTTCCATCTGGTGATCCCGTCGATGCCGGGCTACGGGTTCTCTGGCAAGCCGACCACGACCGGTTGGGGCCCCGAGCGCATCGCGAGCGCCTGGACCACGCTGATGCGGCGCCTTGGCTACAAGCACTTCGTCGCGCAGGGTGGCGACTGGGGTGCGGTCGTCACCGATCTGATAGGCGTGCAGGCGCCGCCTGAACTGCTCGGCATTCACACCAACATGCCCGGCGCGATTCCCTGCAGAAATCGACCAGGCGGCTTTGGCCGGTGCGCCGGCGCCCTCCGGTCTCTCTGCCGAGGAGAGAAGCTCGTACGAACAGCTCGTTTTCTTCTACAAGCATGTTTATTACGCCTTCTGGATGGCATCGCGCCCGCAAACAATGACCGGGTTTGCGGACTCGCCCATCGGTCTTGCGACCTTTCTGCTCGACCACGACGCGCGCAGTTTGGAACTCATCGCGCGTTCGTTCGACGGGCAGACCGAAGGCCTCACGCCGGACGATGTCCTCGACAATGTCACGCTATTCTGGCTGACCAACACGGGGGTTTCGTCTGGCTCGTCTCTATTGGGAGAACAAGCTCCCCTTTTTCAGTCCAAAGGGCGTCAAAGTCCCAACTGCCGTGAGCGTCTTCCCGGACGAACTCTACCAGACACCGCGGAACTGGGCGGAGCGGGCCTACCCCAATCTCATCCACTACAACAAGGTGGAAAAGGGCGGTCATTTCGCTGCCTGGGAACAGCCGAAGCTCCTTGTCGAAGAGCTTCGCGCGGGCTTCCGGTCCCTCCGCAAATTGGCGGTCTAAAGGAAATCGGTGCGCGCCCGAAACGCGTGCCGATCCGATCTGTCAGCCGCCAGGCCAGCAACGAGCCGATAGGGTTCAACCCTAACTTTCCAAAGGAATTCGCCATGACCGAGAAACTCCTCTACACCGGGAAAACCCTCAACACGAACGGTCGTGATGGTAGCGCGCGCAGCAGCGACCGCCGTATCGAAATCAAATCGCCGGAGCCGCATCCGGCCGCCCAGCAGCTCTTCGGCGCCGCCTGGTCAGCCTGCTATATGGGCGCAATCCAACTCGCCGCCGCGCAGCGAAAGGTCAGGCTTCCGGCCGGGCTGGCGGTCGACGCCGAAATCGATCTGAACCAGGCGGACGACGGGTTTTTCCTCCGTGCGCGTCTGAACGTCAGTGTGCCGGGCGTCGAGCGCAAGCAGGCGCAAGCCCTGATCGATACTGCGCACGCGAACTGCCCGTACTCCAAGGCCGTCCATGGCAATATTGACGTGACGACCACCCTCATCTGAACCGGGCCCTCGAGGCTCGCACGATCGGTGTGAGCCTCGACGTCTCTCACGCCAGTTCGCTACGTCAGAAGAATGCGCTATGAGCGATATCCTAAAGATCCACTACACCGCCAAGACCAGAACCACGGGAGGCCGTGAATATGGCGCCTCGCGCAGCTCTGACGGCCTTCTCGACATCAGGCTTTCAACCCCCGGCTCGGCGCGTTTTGGCGCCAATCCGGAGCAACTGTTTGCAGCCGCCTGGTCGGCCAGCCTCGAAAGCGCGATCTCGGTTGCGGCGCGTCAACGGAAGATCGTTCTCCCGATTGGCCTAGTCATCGAGGCCGAAGTTGATTTGTGCTTGGCTGACGGCGTCCACTTCCTCCGCGCCAGGCTGAATGTCAGCTTGCCGGGTGTGGAGCCGAAAGTCGCCCAGGCCCTGGCAGATGAAGCACATCAGACGTGCGCGTACTCCAAAGCAACGCGCGGCAATATCGATGTCACCTACACGATTCTTTGAGCAATCGGAAAAAAGGAGATGAACGACTGTGAAATTGTCGATTCGAGGCGATCATCAACACGCCGATCGAAAAGATTAACCTCCCCGCATGGGCCTTCACTCTGCCGGACCACGAATATCAGGGCTGTTCTTCGCCGCACGTGGCGGCGGGCTTCACCACCGAACCCGACGGCCAGCGGATGCCGATCCGGGTTTAGTGCAGGCGGTTGGCTGTTGCGTCCTTCCCGGCTGACGGTCTTTTTCGACCAGGTCGATGAGACCCTGCTCGTCGGAGATATCGAAAAATAGTTGAAACCGAGGAGTTTTCAGATCGCCGAAATTCGCAAGTGGAATCAAGAGCGGTTCTGACGGATCATAGAGTCGGTTCTTTGGGATGCGTTGAAAAATTTTTACGCTGCTATATCAACGTATTACCATCGCTCAGAAAATTCGACTGAGGAGTAGAAAAAGGCTCCGGAATGAGAATGAGATTCGAGAGGCACGCCACTGGGCCGCCTCGGACGCAAATGGCTTCTATGTTGAGGACGACATATACTGAGAGGACTCAACGCTCGAGTACCCGCAATCGAGCGAGCGCATCAGGCTCCGGCACAAGATCCTGGCCCCTCTCGTCGCGCGGCCGAACTCGAAGCGCTTCAGGGTGCCTGGGTCACGGAATTCATCTTCGCGTATGAGGGCCGACCGTCCTGTTTAGTGAACGTCATGGAGTTCCAGGATGGCGAGGTCGCCCGCGAGACCCAATACGTTGCCGACCCGTTCGAACCCAGACCCACGCGCGTGCGTTGGGTTGAGCGAATGGGATGAAATCGGCGCGACGGTGCGCCCGCGCGTGCTGGACCGGGCAGACATGCCCGTCGATACCCCCCAGCTCGCTCGTTTTCTCATCGGTAAAATGCTCGTGCGGATATTGGCCGACGGCGTAGCGGGCGGCCGCATCGTCGAGACCGAGGCTTACGGCATCGGCGACCCCGCGGGTCACGCCTTTCGCGGCATCACCCCGCGCAATCGGGCGCTTTTCCTCGAGCGCGGGCACGCATATGTATATCTCGCCTATGGCAGTTCGTTCATGCTGAACGTCTCGAGCGAGACCTGCGGCTTGGGCGCGGGCGTCTTGATCAGGGCGATCGAGCCAACCGTTGGCATCACGATCATGAAGCAAAATCGTGGCACCGAGCGTGTGCGAGATTTGGCGCGGGGCCCGGGTCGGCTGAGCGCAGCCTTGGGGATTGATCGTCGGCTGGACGGGATCGACCTCTGTCAAGCCGGCCCGCTGTGGCTCGGATCTGACGGTCGGGCGCCGGACGAAATCGGGCAGAGCAAACGGATCGGCATTGCTCGTGCAGCCGACAGCCCGCTGCGATTCTACGTTCGGGGCAATTGGTTCGTCAGCGGTCCCCAGGCGCTCAATAGATGAGAGAAAATCTGTCCGCAGGCCCGGTAAATCGAATGCTTGCATCGCGATGGGGACGCTGTATCAAAGCCGTCCGCGGCTTGTGCGGCGGTCAGCTTCGGACAAAGGAGTGTGAGCATGGCAACTCCCGCTACGCTTTGCTATAGGAGGATTCCTCCGCGGATCTGGTGCGATCACCTCGTCGGGCTTGGCACGCTGATACCCGATCCTCGCGCGATCAAATTAAAACATCGAGTGGAAGTGAGGCGAGATACTTACTGAGAATACGCTTTCGCATTTCTACACCGGTCTCGATTTCTCCCCGCTGAATCAATACCTGGCCTTTGAGGCTCCGCGCTTTCGACACCAATCCGGAGCAACTGTTTGCGAGCGGCCTGGTCGGACAGCCTTGAATGCGCCATCGCGCCTGCAGCCCGCCAACGGAAAATCGTTTTCCCGATTGCCTGGCCGTCGAGGCAGAAGTCGATCTACCTAGCTGATGCGCAGACGTGCGCCTAGTCCATAGCAACACGCGGCAATATCGACGTTATAATCATCCTGGCCTGAGCCGGACCCAACGGCTGCCAGATCGAGCAAAGTACCCAATCGACGCGAACAATGATCACCGAAGACCGGAGAAATTGAGGAGGCACTCTATGAAACGGATAGTTTACATGCCCGTTGCCGTCGTGGCGCTGGCCGGCGTGGCCGCCTTCACGGCCCATGCATTTGGACAAACAGAAGTGGCCGCTCCAATCTTCGGACTCGAAATCCCCGCCGGATATCGCGAGTGGAGGTTGATCTCTGTGGCCCACGAAGAAGGCGCCCTCAACGATCTGCGCGCCATTCTGGGCAACGAGGTAGCGATCCAGGCCTCGCGGGAAGGAAAGATTCCGTACCCGAACGGCACCATCATTGCCCGGCTCGCCTGGAGTTACGACCCGTTGGAGGAAAGCGACACGGCTTTTGGCCGTCTCCAATCGTTCGTGGCCGGTGCACCCAAGAACGGGGTCCAGTTCATGGTCAAGGACGCACGAAAATACGCCTCGACCGGCGGCTGGGGGTTTGCTCAATTTGACGACGGCAAACCCGCCAGCGAGGCGGTGCACAAAACCTGTTTTTCCTGCCACGCGACCGTCAAAGCTCGCGACTTTGTCTTCAACCGTTATGCGCCTTGACGGCCGGACGTAGGAGCAATGAAGGAACCGCAACATAGGTTGAGAATCAAATGTGACGGTATTTTTCGGCGGGGAGGTCGGCCAGTGTTGAATAGACATTCCGCGGGGCGGCCTTCGGTTATCGGCGCCCCAATGTCAAGGATCGAGGCAAACCTTTGATGAAGATGGAAGCCATTTTTGGGAGTCCTGCATGTCCGAACTTGGCATCGTATCGTCGCTCGGCGAAGGCGCGATCTTTCATGCCGGCGGCAAAATCCGCATTTCGAACCGATCTCCGTTCGGCCGCTGCCTATCCGCGGGGCAAGTCGGGGACGGTAGAGCCGGTCATTGAACCGAGTGCCATAGACAATGAGCAGGAAGGCTACGGCCGAAACGCCTGGCCCGACTATGTCGGCTCTCCGCGCTCAAGGATATCGGCAAGACGGAGGTGTTCGACGCGCACCCGCCCTTTAGCCTACGAGGACCCTCGACACCGGTCCGATTACCTATTACGTTAACTCCGCAAGAAATTCTAAAGGCACTTTTGCTTATGTCACGGTGGGGGGATTGAACGAGGTAAAGGTTTTCCACACTGACAATTTCGAGCAGGTCACGACGATTTCGGCTGGCAATGTGCCGCATGGCATTTGGCCCTCGGGAGACCCAACCGGCGTCTATGGCGGGCTCGAAAATAGCGATGCGCTCACTGCGTTCGACACGGCTTCCAACGAGGTGATCGCTATGATCCCGATCGGCCAAGCGCCGCAGAGGCTCGCCTATGTATCGAATGCGGTGCTGGCGGATGACTGGATGCAAAACTCGCTGCCGCTTGGCGTCGCCGGCAAGGCAGCCCATCGCATGCTTGCTTCCATAGGAACCGACGATCGGGGGTTGCCTACCAGCATAGCTTTATTTGATCAAGGTCCGAGGCAGATAATGCAGGCCTCGGCAACAGGTCTTGCGCCGAAGCATTCTTACGTGCTCGCACTCTCTTCGCAGTCTGACGGCTCGGGGACGCTAGAGCCTTTGGCAGCCTTCACCACCAATTCGGCCGGGGCTGCCGCGGTCAGTGGGGTCGGGGCAATACATCAGATGGGCAAACGGCCAACCCAATGAGCGCCGCTATCTTGTGATCACGGCGAGTACGGCGACGAAGTCGATCCAAGTTCAGTTCAGACAATAGTTCGGGAGGAGCTGACAACCATGGAAACCAAAGCCGTCAAATCGCGCCAGAGTGCTTCTCTGGAGACGCCAAGTGGCCTCGGCCCTGGTGCAACCAAGGACATCGCGGCCGCATTGAACCTGCTGCTGGCGGACACCTTCGCGCTTTATCTCAAGACCAAGAACTTTCATTGGCACATGTCAGGCTCACATTTTCGAGACTATCACCTCCTGCTCGACGAGCAGGCCGAGCAAATTTTCGCCACGACTGACCCGATGGCTGAGCGCGTGCGTAAGCTTGGCGGTAGAACATTGCACTCGATTGGCGACATCAAGCGCTTGCAACGAATCTTGGACAATGACGCGGACTATGTCACTCCGGGAGACATGCTCGCCGAGTTGCGCGACGACAACAGGCAACTCGGCAAAGCAATGCGCGAGAACTCACATCGTTTGCGATGAGCATGGTGATGTCGCTACGACAAGCCTGCTCGAGGTCTGGATCGACGAGGTGGAAAAGCGCGCCTGGTTTCTATTCGAGGCAGGCCGCGATGGCTAGGTATGTGATCCCGCTTGAAGATCGAGGGGCGTGTTTGGCGTCCTTTCGAGGTTAGTCGCAGCGACAAAAACCCGGCTAAGGGGCAAATGGGATAGCCGGTCGACTGCGAACATTGTTCACGATCTGACGGCGATGGGTTGAACGCCATCTTGAGTATCGGATCGGCTCGCAATGAACTAGCGTCGTTGCCATCTTCGTTGACCGCGCCGATCATCAGCAAACGAGATCGAATGATCTGGGCCAGAGTGTGAGTGATGTATCCGTCGCCAACGGGGTTAACGATGCGGCGACCCGATCGGCGACGCGAAGGCGCTGCTCGACCTCACCCAAAATCAAAATGCCGCCGTCCGTCGACATTAGGTCATCATCAGATTGTTTTTCCCGAAACGCGTGACAGGTCGGGCAGCGGCAGCATAGAATCAATTGTGGCGGGTGTGGTTTCCATGAAATGGTGTTGATTGGATCGACAATTAAATCATACGCGCCATGGTTACCAATCGTACGGCGCGATGAGCGGTCACGATCCAAAGAACGCCTGAGCAGACACTGGTGCTATATGTCGTCGCCGCAGCTTGGGAGCGCTTTGAGACGGTTCGAGTTTTTTTGAATCCTTTTCGGTATTTTTCGTCGTCAGGCGTTTCACCTCGTCATCGATTGGCGCGGGAAGTCAGTCCGAAAATGCCGATGGTTGGCGGTTGAACGCGATAAGAGGTTTTTTTAGGGGAGGGGCATCAGAATTTCCAAATGAGATCAATAGTTCAAGGCGTGCGACGCAATGGCCGGCGTCTAGTCGCCATTGAAACAGTTGGTGGTCAGAACCGCGGGTGACAGTGGCGATCGCGTAAAGCCAGCGTCAGGGACGCGGGAACCGGCCAGGACACTCAAATCCTCGATCGGCCCTTACGGCCTTTGTGCACAACCAAGTGCGACGGCCGGGGATCGGCCTTTTTTGTCAGCCGCTCCATTGTCGAAAATCATCGGGGCTGACTTTATGTCGAGCAAAATGCCGGTCCCGGAACAGCGTTCTCCTTCCCGCCGCCCCGATCACGGTCGCGTTAACCGCGTGGGAACACACGCCGACGCCCGCATGCAACTCGAAATCATGGACGACGTGAAGGCAGCGGCCGCGGACGCCGGATGGAAGCCCGTCACCCAGATGTCGCGGCACAATGCGAGGTGCCGTGTCTCCATGCTTCGGCATCGCGGAAATGCCGGGACGATTGAACATCTCAATTCATCATGGCAGCTGTTCGGGGCGTAGCGGTCAGAGGGGCCGAAGCGCAGCGCGCCATTATCGGTGCCCGGCAGACGACGGCCCACCCTGGTTGCGCGTGTGACGATAAATGCCGTGTCGGTTATATAGCTGTGGACGGCGCATGGCCGACACATCGGCGTCAAGTTCTCACTTGACAGGCAACCAAATGGTTGCGTATGGTTTAGAAACCAACCGGTACCATGTGTATGGCATGAATGATGACGCAGTCTTTCGCGCTTTGGCCGATGCAAGCCGCCGGCAGCTGCTGGATCGGCTGCACCGGAAGAATGGTCAGACGCTCGGGGACCTTTGCGAGGGGCTGGGCATGACCCGCCAAGCCGTCGCCAAGCATCTCGCGGTTCTCGAGGAGGCGAATCTTATTGCCTGGAAGCGGCAAGGGCGAGAAAAGCTGCACTTCATCAATCCCGTGCCGATCAATGAGATCGCTGAACGCTGGATTAAGAAATTCGAGCGCCGCTACCTGAGCGCGCTGTCAGCGCTCAAGAAAAACCTGGAAGGAGAAAACCATGACTGACGGCGGGAAGAGCAACTTCGTCTATGTCACCTACATCCGCACAACGCCCGAACGCCTGTGGTCCGCACTGACGAGTTCGGAGTTCGCACAACAATACTGGCGCGGCGCGCGCCCCGAAGCCGACTGGAAACTTGGCGGGGCATGGAAACTCATTTTTCCGGACGGTCGGGTGGGCGATGCGGGCGAGATCGTCGCCTTTGAGCCTTCGAAGCGTTTGAGTATCCGCTGGCGCAACGAGTTCAAGCCGGAGTTCAAGGCCGAAGGCTGGTCCCTTTGCACGATGGATATCGAACCTGCGGGCGACGCCGTGAAACTGACTGTGACCCACGGCATGGATCGCGAAGGCTCGAAGTTCATCGGCGCCGTCTCCGGCGGTTGGCCGCAAATCTTGTCAAACCTCAAGTCGCTGCTGGAGACCGGATCGGTCGTACTGCCGCCCATGGAGTTCGCGAAATGAGTCAAGCATACGCCGTCACCCATGGCGAGACACCGACCGTCGTTGCCGAAATCCCGCCCGCGCGTGTTCATCGCGCGTTGCACACAAAAGAGTGCGAATACTGGTGGGGTGTCGAAGGCGCGAATGTCACGCGCAACTCAGAGGCGGACCTGCGCGTCGGCGGCGCTGGAGCCTCGATTCCGTGTTCCCGGAAGGACCCCACCACGCCACGGGCGAATCTTTGCTGGTCGACGCTCCGCACCGCATCGAGTTGACGCGTCGCCACGAATTCGATTTTCCTGGCCTTGGATGGCGCGACAAGGCTGTCGGTTACATGCTCTCCCCGACCACCGAAGGCTCGCGTTTAACGATCCGCCACGATGGATTTCGCGCCGCATGCAAGGCGGCGGAGGCGCATGTCGTCGGCTGGGAGCGCTTCCAGGGATAGCTTCAGGCCTACTTTCGTGTCGCCACCGTGAGCCAATAGTCTCCAACCAAACTCGAGAAGATCCATGGCCAACGTAACGATTCATTCCGTAATCGGAAGCCCCTATGGACGTGCCGCACTCATCGTGCTTGAAGAGAAAGGCGTCCCCTATCGGGTTCTTCCTCTTGCAACGGGCGCATCGAAGCAACAACCCTATCTCAGTCTTCATCCGTTCGGGCGGGTTCCCGTTCTCGAGCATGATGGCTTAGTCCTTTTTGCGTTGAAGTGCGCGCGCTGGGCGACCGCCTGGTGAGCTCTACGCCAGAGTGACCATGCGATGATGTGTGCGGGTTGGATCCGCTTTCGAGCGAGTCTGATGGCGATGCGACGGACTTCCTGGATTGACCAACGGATCAATGACGGCGTGGCGATAGTTTTGTTTTGGCCGTGGTTCGGCGTTCCGTTTTTTTTGGCGGCGGCGGGTTGGCGCGATGGCGGATCACGGCCATCATGGCGAAGGCGAGCATCACCATGGAAACGTGACGATGCCACCCATGCCAGGATCTGCTCTCGTTGTGATCGAGCCCGAACTCGTTTTTCGCGGTCTCAAAGCTGTCCTCGATCGCCCACCGATGGCCTTCGATCGCCACCAGCGTTTCGATAGATGTTGCCGCTGGACACCAGGTGGTGAAGTAGGCGAGATCGCCATCGGCGATTTGACGACGGATCAGCAGGCCGCGTGTCCAAAGACCTTGATTTGCATGGCTAAATTCTTCGACCTCGAGATCGGCCAATTCGAGATAGCACCAATCATGCAGCCGCGGTCCTTTGGTTCCGGCCCCTGCTGACAGGCGTCTCCAGTCGGATGAGGGTCGGGTCCGGGCGATGTCCGCGGCCTTGCCTGCGACGGATCGCCGCTTGCCCCAGGATTGAAACACATGAGCGCTGCTGACCCCGAGCACATAACCTTTACCCGCCCGGCGTAGTTGCTGTTCAATATCGCCAACACCGTAGACCGTATCGCCAGCAACCCACTTGAATGGCACAGACGCGGCTATGGCGCGTGCAATCATTCTCGTCGCAAGCTTTGGTTTGGTTGCAAAGCCCACATCGGGGGGCACGTATGCGGCTTCCAGGCGATCTGGATCGTCGGTCCATTCCTTCGGAAGATACAGCGCGCGATCGATGAACGCATGACCGTGCCGCGAAACGTAGGCAGCGAAGACTCCAATCTGGCAGTTCGTGATCTTGCCCGCGGAACCAGTGTATTGCCGCGCCACACCACACGATGCCTTGCCCTGCTTGAGAAAGCCGGTCTCGTCGAACACGAGGACCGCGTCGTCATCCGCCAAATGCTCGATGACATAATCGCGGACGATGTCGCGCAGAGCTTCAGCATCCCAATCCCTGCGACCCAAGATCGCTTGTTGCCGCCATGGGCCAGGATCACCAGCTGCCTCCGCACGCATCCAACCAGTTTTGCGCTGCTCATCTCCGAGCAGACCTTCCAGAAACAAGCCTGCGTTCGTTGCAACGCGCTCTTGCCTGAATAACGGACGTATCCGCTTCTTGATCTCCCGAAGCGACGCCGCCCATAACGCAAGCGTCTCTTCAATTCCTCTATGAGACTCAGGCGATCCTCCGGTATGTCGATCGGTCGTTTCCCAATTCCCCATTATCACCCCCATCGACGTTTGCGCTGGCGCGAATGGACCAGGTCCTCAACATCTGCGACTGGTACCTGATGCAGGGTGTCAACAATGTAATTGGATTCCACAGAATCGTCGCCCCGCGCTTCCTTGGTCTGGCGCCAGATGAAGCCGCGATCGCCGAGGCAATGCCAAAAGCGCGACTTGTTCTTGGGGAACTCGAACGCTTTCTCGGCGACGAAGCTTTTCTGGCCGACAGTCGGTTTTCGCTCGCCGACATACTCTGTGGCGCTCACATCGACTTTCTAGCTCGAACGCCCGAATGGGGGACGTTGGCGCGCGAGTTCCCGACCCTCGCTGCCTGGCTCGACCGTCTGCGCGCACGCGGCAGTTTCACCGCGACGACAGACGAGCGCATCGTCAATCGGCAGCGCGAGACGGCATTGGCAGAGTTTAGGAGTTGAAGCAGGCGGCGACGTCGCCGCGATCGTCAAGGTGTTCCGAGCACAGCTCGCGAACCCGGCAAGCGCGCACTCCTTGCTGGTCCGTTTCGTGGTCCAAGAAACTCGTCCAAAAACCGTGACGCGAGCCGACGGCAGGCGGCGCGTCAGGATCCCCCGCCCGAGAAATGGCGTTCGATCATGAGCGCGACACGCTAGCGGAAGCTCGGCGCAAGCTACCGCTGGCGAAAGTCGAGAAGGAGTATGTGTTCGACGGACCGGTCATGTGACCCTCCGCGATCTCTTTGAACGGCGCCGTCAATCGATCGTGTATGATTGGATGTTCAAACCACGGTCAGCCAAGAGACGTTGCTCGGGAACGTCGATCTAGCGGTGGCCGAAGCACGAGAGCAGCAAGCACGAGAGGCAGGCCCTTGAGGGCGACAGAAAGTCCCCCTATCGCGACGCCTACCGTCGCGATCTCGAATGACCGCTTAACGGCGATGTCGGCGTTGCCTTGAACTTGTCGACGCCGCCCGATGCCTTCGCTGGCGCCCAATTTGCGTCGACGCTAAGAATTCTGCTACTTCGATTTCTTTGACTG
>CAVZAB010000002.1:0-4474 GCA_963773155.1 uncultured Alphaproteobacteria bacterium
TGTTGACGCCGTCGAGCAGCACCTCTCCCTCGGCCCTTTGCTTGGGATAGAGATCATACATGCGGTTCAACACCCGTAGCAGGGTCGATTTTCCGCAGCCGGAGGGTCCGATAAAGGCCGTCACCATATTTGTACAGAGCGAGAGGCTGATGTTCTTCAAGGCTTGCGAGTCGCCGTCATAAAAGTTGAGATTTCGAATCAAGACTCTTCTTTTCTAACTTCGAATCGATACCAGCAGGCGCCCTCGCGGGGATTTCTGCCTCTACATCTGGGAGGGGGTGGGGTGTTCGAGACATCATTCATGATGGATGCCGGTCATTTCGCGGGCCTTTGCGATTGGAGCGCCCGCGCGGTGATGGAGAGCGCGAGCACGGTCAAAGTTATCGAGGAGGGCGCCGGTCCAAGCAAGCTGCTGCCATTCCTTGTAGGGGCTGAGGGCGAATTGGAAAATGACGGCCGGCAGGCTCGCCATCGGCGCGTTCAAATTCGTGCTGAAGAACTGATTGTTCAGCGCGGTAAAGAGCAAGGGCGCCGTCTCGCCGCTGACGCGGGCGATGGCGAGCAGCACGCCGGTGGATGAGACCGGCGCGCGCGGCGCGATAGCCGACCTTGCCGATGACAATCGAACGGGGAAGGCCAAGCGCCCGCGCGGCTTCCCGCAGCGTGTCCGGCACCAGAAGCAACATGTCCTCGGTCGTGCGCACGACGACCGGAATGACAATCACCGCAAGCGCCGCCGCTCCGGCGAGCGCCGAGAAATGGCCCATTTTCGCGACCATGACCTCGTAAATAAAGAGGCCGATCACGATCGATGGCGCGCTGAGCAATATGTCGTTGATGAACCGCACGACAACGGTGAGCTTCGAATAGCGGCCGTATTCGGCCATGTATGTCCCCGCCAGCATACCGAGCGGAGTGCCAATGGCGACGCCCAAAGTGGTCATGATCAGACTGCCAACAATGGCGTTCAACAAGCCGCCTCCGGAACCGGGCGGCGGCGTCATTTGCGTGAAGACGGCCGGCGAGATATTCCGCAAACCTTCGAAAAACAGCGTGCCGAGGATGAGCGCCAGCCATCCGAGACCGATGATCACGGCCAAAAAGCAAAGTCCCAGATAGAACTTCGACCGGCGGCGGCGCGAGTCATAAATAGCCATGCTCTAGCGTCCTTCCTGCTGGTGCAGCCGCATCAACATATATCGCGAGATCGCGAGAATGATGAAGGTGATGACGAAGAGGATCAGGCCGAGTGCGATCAGCGCGGAGGTGTACAGGTCGCCCACCGCTTCGGTGAATTCATTGGCGATCGTCGCCGAGATCGTCGTGCCGGGCGCCAGCAGCGACGGCGCTATTTTATGCGCGTTACCGATGACGAACGTGACCGCCATGGTCTCGCCCAACGCACGGCCAAGGCCCAGCATGACGCCGCCGAGGAGACCAACCCGCGTGTAGGGGATGACGACGGAGCGGACCACTTCCCAAGTCGTGCAGCCCACGGCATAGGCCGCCTCCTTCAGAACGGCGGGAACGGTTTCGAAGACATCGCGGGAAATCGACGTGACGATCGGAAGCACCATGATGGCGAGGATGATCCCGGCGGTTAGCACTCCGATGCCATAGGGCGGACCCGCAAAGAGCGTTGAGAGAATTGGCACGCCGGAGAAAGCCGAGATAAGGACCGGCTGGATGTGCTCTTGCAGGAAAGGCGCGAAAACAAATAGGCCCCAGATCCCGTAAATGATCGAGGGGATTCCGGCCAGAAGTTCGATCGCGATCCCGACCGGCTTGCGCAATCTAAAGGGACAAAGTTCGGTCAGGAAGATCGCGATCCCAAGCGCGGATGGCACCGCGATCGCCATGGCAATGAGCGAGGTGACGATCGTGCCGTAAACCGGCGCCATCGCGCCGAACTTCTCGGTGACCGGATTCCAGGCTTGGGTCGTAAGAAAGCTAAACCCGAATGCCTTGATGGCGGGCATCGAGCCAATAACCAACGAGGCGATCACTCCGCCAAGGAGGATCAAAACCGCCCAGGCCGCGGCCAAGGTTAGCAGGTGAAACGTATTGTCGCGCAGCTTGAAACCAGCGAGCGCCTTGCCCAGGCGGCCCTCGGCTGGCTGGTGCCCTGCATTGTCAATCGCCAAATTGTCGGACACCGAGCATTTCCCCGAAGCGTTGATTGACCGTAGTCATTGGCGCGCTAGCACTTGGTGGATGGCCCCGCAAGAGCAACGGGCGCGGCACAACTCGTGACCCGGCCATTCGGCGATGCGAACGGCCGGGTATGAAGTGAGGCGCAAAGCCCGTTCCCCGCAAGTTTAGTTCACGAGCGGCTTGCCATCCGCGCCCTTGATTTCGGCGGCCCAGCTCTTCTTGATCAGGGCGACGACCGCTTGCGGCAACGGCACATAATCGAGTTCCTCGGCCATTTTGCCGCCCTTGTCGTAAGCCCAGCTAAAGAACTTAAGGGCTTCGGCGGCGGCGGCCGGATCATCCGGCGCCTTGTGAATGAGAATGAACGTGGCGCCGGAAATCGGCCAGGACTTGGCGCCGAACTCGTCCGTCAGGATCTGATAAAAACCCGGTGCATTGGCCCAATCGGCATTGGCGGCGGCCGCTTGAAAACTGTCGGCGCTCGGTGCCACTGCCTTGCCAGTCTTGTTGATGACATCGGCGTAGGTCAGCTTGTTCTGTTTGACATAGGCATATTCGAGATAGCCTATCGACCCCTTGGTTTGCGTGACATTGTTGGCGACGCCTTCGTTTCCCTTGGCGCCAAGGCCGACGGGCCATTCGACGGCCGTGCTCGAGCCAACCTTCGATTTCCAATCGGCGCTCACTTTCGAGAGATAATTGGTCCAGATGAAGGTTGTTCCAGAACCGTCGGAACGGTGGACGACAACAATTGCCTGGGACGGCAATTTCGCCTTCGGGTTCAATTTCTTGAGCGCGGGGTCGTCCCAACTGGTTATTTCGCCAAGGAAAATCTTGGCAAGCGCCGGGCCGTCGAGCACCAGCTCGCCCGGTTTGATGCCGTCGAGATTGACGACTGGCACGTCGCCGCCGATCACGGTCGGAAACTGGACGAGCCCCGAGGCAGCCAGATCGGCGGCTTCAAGCGGCATGTCGGTCGCGCCGAACGTCACCGTGTTCGCCTTGATCTGCTTGATGCCGCCACCCGAACCGATCGACTGGTAATTCAACCCGTTTCCCGTTTCCTTTTTATAGGCGTCGGCCCATTTCGCATAGACGGGAAAGGGAAAGGTCGCGCCAGCGCCGGAAATATCCACGGCGCCGGCCGCATGGCCGGTCACGAGGCTTATCGCGGCGGCTGCGAAGGACGTTCGCAGGAACGTAAAAGTCATTTGATTGCCTTTCAATGGACAGCGTGCTCCCGGCGATCGATCAAACGGGTGGAATTAGGAGATCGCTCCGCTCTTGACCGATGCTTTTTTCGCGAGCCCGGCGCCAATTTGCTTCCGGTCTCCGCTCGCAAACTAAGCGGCCTGCGTAAGGGCAATATGAAAGCTGCATGACATCTTGATGACAAGACCGGGAGCCTGGCTTTATTTGCCATGTAAGGGGAGACTGACACGGTAAACGTTGTCTCCCTCGCCAAGCTTGGAATTCGATGCCAAGCCGGCCGCGATGGCGCGCGACGATATGTTTCACGATCGCCAGACCAAGGCCGGTCCCTCCCTTGGCCCGGCTCTGGCCAGATCGACCCGGTAAAAACGTTCGGTCAACCGTGGCAAATGTTCTGGCGCAATTCCCTGGGCCGTGGTCGCGAACGGTCAGAACACAACGGCGCGGTTCGGCCAGGAGGCCTATCTCGACTTGCCGGCTGACGTACTCCGTGGATCGGATGCGCCATATTTAATGGCGTTTTCGACGAGATTTCGGCCACCCGCAGCAGTTCGTCGCGGTCGCCCGTGACGATGGCCTTGGCCGGAACGTCGAGCTTCAGACAGACACCATTGTCGCTCGCCATCGGCGCCAGAGTGTCGGCGATATGGCGGAGGATCGCGACGATATCCACCGGCGCTTGCGGCCGTAAATGTAAATTCTGCTCGATCCGCGACAATGGACAAGAGATCATTGACGAGCCGCGCCATCCGTTGCGCCTGTTCGCGCATGATTGAAAGAAATTTCGCCCTCGCTTTCGAATCCTCCGCGCCGACCCTTGGAGCGTCTCGATAAATCCGAGCAAGGACGCGAGCGGCGTCCGCAATTCGTGGCTTGCATTGGCGACAAAGTCGACACGCATGCGCTCGACGCGGCGCACCTCGCTCAAATCGCGCAATGTCAATATCATCGTAGGCTCGAAGTGCTGCTCTTCCATTGACGCGGCATGCAATTCGAAAAATCTTTCCACGGGCACGCGTTCGAGCCACGTCACCCGCTCCGGGGCGCCAGAGGCCCGCACCCGCTTGAGCGCGTCGTAGGACTTCCGGCGCCCGCAGGCTGCGGGCCA
>CAVZAB010000003.1:0-93680 GCA_963773155.1 uncultured Alphaproteobacteria bacterium
GCTTATGCCGCTGTTGATCAGGAATGGGTCTCTCTTACTGACCCTTCGCGAACCCGCTCAACATAACTCGTAAGCACGCCCAATGGCTGAAGCATATGCTTAAGTGCAATATAACCAATGGTTGCGAACGCCAGGGTCAAAGCCCCATTTACTAGAATGAGCGTTAGCAGCACTTGATGCCGCACTCCGAGCAGCTCCGAACTATCGATTTCTGCGAGAATGCGGCCCACCGAGAAGCCTTCCTCACGCAAAGTTCGAGCGACCCAAGCGCGGCCGGCATCGTAATCGATGACTAGACCGTCTCCCTGTGGAAGCCGTGCGTTAAGGTCTGCAGGAATCGCTTTCTGAACTGGAAATCTGATTGGGTCGGATGCGGCAAGAACATCGCCATTCGGAAGTTCAACGATGGCGTATCGAGCTTCGACACCGCTATAGTGACTTCGCGCTCGATCTAGTGCGTCAAACGCCTCCCATGTGTCTGCTCGAATTGCCGACGGAAGCACAGCGGCTGAAAGACCATCAAGGTAAGCGCTAGTTAGCAGGCGGAGGTTGTTTTCCTGGTCCGCTGTCAATCGGCTCAACACTACCTGAGAGATTAGTACCGCGATCCCGACCATTAGGCCTGCAACAAGAGTGGAACCTTCCACGCGAGTGGCCAAGTCCCAACGCGAGCCATGCGGGCCATCACACTTGTGCCTTCACGAAGAGCCATTTTGTGAGTGTGCCGCTATAGAGTTCCGGGCCTGCTTGCGTAAATCCATCAAGCTGCAAGATTGAGAGAATGTCCTGGCCAAGCGCATCAGACGGCATCCCGATGAAAGCTGCCGAAAGGGCACTCGCCAATGGCGTATCTTGAGTTGCTTGCAACCCGACAATTGGTGGGAAGCCGAGTTGTTCCGAACGGTAGACAACACGGGTCTTGTTGACGAGTTCCGGTTCCCGCTCACTCATAACGTCCCACACGTAGCCATCCATACTGGCACTGTCCGCCAGGCCGCCGGCGACGGCTCGAACAACGTTCCGGTGACCATAAGTGAAGAAGAAAGTGCGGAAAAATTCGGCCGGAGTAATGTGGCGGAGCGCCAACATATACCGTGTAACTAAATAGCCTGAAGTGCTGTCTGGGTCCGAAAAGGCATGGACGGTGCCGCGGATTTCGTCGAAAGACTGCGCCTTACTTTCGCGGTTGACGATTATATAGGTCTGATATAGCGGCTGATGGTGATAGAGTGGAACTGCAAGAAGCGAGAGTTGGTCCTGATGCTGCACGTAGGGGTCGTCGCAAATCCAGGCCGCCGCGAGTTGGCCTGAGAGCAGCATCGCTGTGATTTCCTGATATGTCCGCCGTTTCACAAGCTGGACGGGTCGACCAAGCTGTTTGACGAGATAGCTTTCGAGCATCGAAAGTAGCTTGATGTCGGAATCAAGAAATAGCGGGTTCAGGCCAATGTTGACGGTTTCGGAGGCAATGGTCGAAGCTAGCGGCCGTGGCATCAGGCCAACTGCACCTAGTGCAATTATAGCACCACGCCGGCTGCATAACGACCGCACACGACCCTCCCTACGGCCTCGCTGTTCTTCGAGCAATGGCACAAGTGTGAAATCCATTCTTATAGCCGATAATTTGAAGGGTGGAAACTTTCGTTCTTTCGTGAGCAAGTTTCCTGAGTCCATTCGGCAAGGCTTTGTCGTATCTCCACATAAGGAAATGAGGTGACGGGGTAGGCAAAGTCGAAGCGCCTCCTCAACAAAACCTTCTGCCCAAAGTTGGTAATTTAAGAGGTATTGTGATACCACATCGATCGAGATAAACTCGGCCGGCTCGTCGAGCTTTCTGGCGGCGACGCCGCGGCAAGAAACTCGAGAACTCGATATTCGCGTCAATTCTTTCGAATTATCGAATAGGAATCAGCAAGCCGCGCTAGATCGCAGAAAATGGAGCCGCAATGGAGTCGATTTTGGAAGCCATTATGAAATCGTTCTCGTGCAGTCCTTTGATCTTCTTGGTGCGCAGCGATACTGTCGCGTGGCCCCAACCGAAACTGATTTCTGGATGGTGACCTTGGGCCTCTGCGAGCTCGCCTACCTGCTGGACGAAGGTGAACGCTTGGCGAAAGTTCCCAAAGCGAAAGGAGCGTTCAAGGCGATGGCCATCGTCAACTAACGCCCATAGCTGTACCTGAGCACGGAATTTCTCAGCTTCCTCGCGCGTGAGTGGTGGGACGCCGCCACGGCAGGGAGTGCAGGTCTTTTGAAAGAGCGCGTCTGACATGAAGCCCTCTTGGAAACGTGGTTTTAGTACTCTGTTGGCTTAAGCTTAGCAAGTCGGTAATTCATGGCGATGAATTCCGTGCGACGCCCGGGTGCGTTGGGGTCAACTGATGGCGAAATCAACGGACTGAGTTGTTGGTAGCAGTCAAGGATGAGCCAATGAACCTGGCGCAGTTAGTTGAGCGGCACGCATCGTGGCAACCCATCAAAATATCAACCGTCACGTGGCTGACCAGAGGGCTGCTGGTAAACCAAGTAACTTAAGCCGACGGCCAGCGCGATATTAGCCAGAGCAACACCAGCAAGTGCCGCCAGTGTTCCGTGAGATCCCACACGATCCAGTAGTACAGCTCCGAGCCACGGGGCGGCTGCCTGCGCTAGTAGGCTCGGCAGGGCGAGCCGACCCATCAGCGTGGCATAGCCAGATGCGCCGAAGAGGGCGAGCGGCAATGTCCCGCGTGCAATGGATTCCAGACCAATGCCTGCGCCGTAGAAGCCGAGCGCGACAGGAATTGCCGCAAGATTAGCCCACAGCGCCGAAAGTCCGGCCGCTACAAAACTAACAGAGGCAATCTTGGTCCAGATGGGATGATGATAACGGGCGATTGCCATTTCCACCGTACGGGCCGCAACCTGCGACGGGCCGACCAAAGCGCCAAGGCCGACAGCCGCAGCAAGGCGTAACCCCGCTCGCCTGCAGGATCGTCAGCAGATGAACCGACACCAATGAGGAAATCACTGCTGCGAGGGTAAGAGTGACGGCGAGGACAACCATGAGACACCGGACGGCTTCGTCGCGATCGGCGTTTCCGCCGCTTGTAGATTTCCGATCAGCGGAGGTTCCTGCGGCGCAATGTCTGCGGCAATAACAAACAAATACATCGGAAGCGCGACAGCGAGTTGGATCGCCGCATAGGCCAAGCATGCGCCGCGCCATCCAATTTCGGAAACCAATAGACGCGGACAGCGGCCAGCAGACGGTGCTCGCGAAGCCCCCAAACAGCGTCAGAGTCGTGATTGCCGACCGCGCTTCTCGGCCGTAGAGGCGCCCCAGTGTCGCAAAGGCGGCATCGTAGAGCCCCGCTCCCATACCAACGCCGATGACGAGCCAGGCGGCGATATAGATCGCCAAATTCGGCGCGATCGCCAAGCCAACCTGTCCAATACCGATGGCAATCGCGCTGAGCGCCAGCACGCGCCGGCCGCCATGCCGCTCAATCGCAGCTACCAACGCGCGGCGAAATCAGGGCCGCCACGAGAAGGCCGAGCGAAAGGCCGCCCACGACCCAGGTCCGCGGCCATTCCGTATCGTGGACGATTGGCTCGGCCAGTACGGCCGGCAGATAGTACGACGATCCCCACGCCATAATCTGTGTAAGCCCGAGCACGGCCATAACAAGTCGTCGGTCGGGTCGGGCTGCGAATCTGCGCCACCCGGGAGTTTCTTGATTGTACGGGCTCAAGCGGCTTGCGCCGCAACCGCAGCCGACTCTTTCCGAAACTATTCGCGTCGACGTCGTGCGACGCAGCAAGCGCCAATCCCAACCGAGGCTGGTCCGCCACAGCAGCTAGCCAATGGGCTCTCCGATGCCAGAACTTGGGTCGTGCAGACGCCAGTTTCTGGAAGACGAGTTGCACGTTGTCTGCGGCCTTCGATATCGCCGGCCAAGCGCCGCGGCAACCGAGCGCACCTGTTCATAGCCAGTCAGGAGTAAGAAATGTTGGCGCACGGCCATAGCTTTTTATGCCAACTGTATAGAACCCCGGTTCGGGGTGGCTCAGCTCGCTGTGCCCATGCGGCGGCACCGAGCCACACGAATGAAGGTTTGGATCAATTAGCGGTCCAAGCGCCTTGGTACTTTCGAGCCAGGGATCGAGTTCGAGACGGAGTTCGCGCGTCAGCAATAAGTCGGGGCGCTGCCCCGTGGCAGCAATGATTCGATCAACCGGCCCAATGCTGCGAAGCGCCATCCGCTGTTTCGCCCTCAACCAGCATCCGACCGCCAACTCGCCGGATCGCAGAAGTCCCGAATCCGGTGATGAGATTTATACCGCCGCTTTCGACTAATTCTCTGAACATCGGCGCCAAGTTCTCCACGTGCCGGCAATTGATCGGCGTCGCCGCCGCCATAAATTCGAATGAGATCGGTGCTGCGTGTCGCCCAAATTGATGCGGTGCCGGGCTCCTCTTGGCCTAGCGCGACCAAATCCATAGCGGCGTTGATCGCTGAATGACCGGAGCCGACGACGAGGGTTGTCTTTCCGGCATAGAGACTCCGGAAGCGGCCACGGATGTCAGGGATGCCATAAAATATTCTGTCAGCGAACGTCCGCCTCGCCCTCCGCAGGAAGGCCATCGGCCCCAAGTGGATTTGGTGTTTGCCAAGTACCCGACGCATCGATTACGGCGCGGGCCCGATCTCGGCGTACGCCGCTAGTCGTTTCGACCTCCAGAATGAAGGGTCGCGTTTCTCGGTCGCGGCTCACGACCTTGTCAATGCCCTGGCGCGAGATCGCGGACACGCGTGCACCTGTCTCGATCGACGTCAGTAAATTCGGGATCGACGCGAGGGGCTCAAGATAGTCGCGGACAAGGTCGTTTCCGGTCGGAAAGGCACGCCGCAGGCGGCGCCGCCAGCCATGGCGTTCGAGGAACTTCATTGCCGTCACGTCCACGCAATATCTCCAAGGAGTGAAGACGCGGACATGACCCCAGTCTCTGCACATTGTTACCCACTACGGCTCCGGCTTCGTACACTTTCACTGGCAATGCACGATCAATGAGGTGTACGGCTGCGGCCAAACCAACAGGGCCAGCGCCTATTACGGCTACCGGAAGGTCGTTAAGTGGCGACCATCAGAGTCATGCTTTCAAATTTCCGGTATTATTGAAATAACGTCCAAAAAAATACATCTCAGGCCGCCTCTTCTCCATCCGCGCTACCGCAAACGGCGTCAGCGCAGCATTGATCGACGAGGAAACCGATGAGGCCATTCATCATTGGATAGTTCGCCCGGCAAATAAGCGTCGTCATCTTCCGCTCCTGCGTGACTAGACCTCTCGACACCAGCTGGTGCAGGTGGTGCGATAGGGTCGAGGCCGGCGATCCCCAGCTTTCTTTGAAGATTCCCGACCGGGAAGGCCGGGATCCCCGGCGCGTACCAGAGCGCGATAAATCTTAAGCCGCGTCGGATTGCCGAGGGCTTCAAGTTGCTTAGCGGCTTTTTCGACATTCATGGAAATACCCTAACTTCTCTATTTCGGCTGTCAACAGTTATTTCTAGATTTATCGAAATAGGTTGGCCCACTTAGGCCCCACTTAAAGTGCGCCAGGAGAAGCTGATGAAGCCTAGCGGATGAAAGTTCTGCCGAGGTAAGCCCCAGCCGGGCGCCTCGTAGCGAGTCTTGGGTCTGGAAGGGTAACCGACCGGGCTAAGCGTAGACAGCAAGTGACCAGGGTCTGTATTGGGCCACGTAATGGGTTCAACGCGGTTGCCGAGACTGCTTTAAGTGTCGAAGGCAATACCGCCGTCGTCGACAAGGCAAGACGACGGAGGGGCCGCCGGGGTCGTAGACCAGATCATGGGCACACAGGAAATCATTGGAACCTGGGAAGCCCTGTCGATTGCTCCGAACTGGTCGTCGGAGGGGGCGAGAGCCGAGGGTAACCAGAGGGCTCCACCGCAGCCCCGGCATTCTAGTGTGATCCTGCGGCGCGCTTCGTGCGGCAGAACCACGCTAAGCACAGTCCTGTCTTCGGGAGTATGAATGACAGAGGTGGGTCATCCAGCGCACTTCCAGCACCCAAGCGTGCCGGTAGGCATTTAACCTATTAGTCGTCGTCGACCCGTTTTAACCGACACGAGGGCCGGATGATGCGGCCCTGCCCCTCCCTTAAAGGAACGCGGGGCGGCCACTTTTTTTTATGCTTTTTCTCCTCCTTGATAGCGTCCTCTGCGATCTGTTTCCGCCCGACTTTTTTGGCCCCTTTCGCGAACAATTTCGCTGCCTCACGTGCGATCTGGGGCGCGGCCACGCTCGTTCCGGACAACGCAAACGCAGATCCGCTTCGCGAGCCGGCGCCGAGGACGCCGCGATGGATGCGCGAATCGTCGCTAACGGCAGCAACGTCCGGTCCCATTCTTTGTCCAGTGCCGCCGCAGTAGGTCCAGGTAGGTCCCCCAGCGGAGTATTCGGCAGGAACTACTTCCTTGCGAAACACGCCACCCACCACCACAGGCTCACAAGAGGTGGCGATCGCGTTGATCAGCGACAGTCGCTTGACGTGAGAAGGCCGGTAAGGCGGGGGCGGATCAACCTCAACAGGTCGGCCACTGATTTCGTCGAAACGCAGATAGTCGCTCTCGTCGAAATAGGATTGCCTGGCGCGGATTGGATACCCGAATGGGGTATCGTCGCGCTGGATCCAAGCCTCGATATCCTCGCCTTTGTAGGCAGGGCCGCGCCAAACCCACACTGCCCATACGCCCGCCGGCGCATCGGGGTCTACTACAGTAAATTCGCGTAGATGCTCAGTCGGGCGCAGCGAGATCAGAAAGAGTCCACGAGGTCGGTGACCGCTGGGATCGGTGGGATCAATTTCGAGCGAGTAGGACGCCGCCGCAATCGTTCTGCCGAGGTCGTCGTAGAGCACGACCTCCCGACCATGTACCTCTTCCAGCTGACCACTCTGCAGGCCCCCCGGCGTTTCGATTGAGATCAACACGCGGCTATCGGTGGGGTCGTTGCGCCTCGGCAGCCAAATCTGAAGCTGGCTCGTCGTCAAGCCGTTAGGCTGAACGCGCCAATGTAACTTCTTGTAAGGGACTTCGTCGTCGCCGTGCCAGCAAACTCTGGCGTGGGCGCGCGAGAGCTGGGCGTTGCCTGCCGGCAAAATGAAGGTCAAGGACAAGGGTCGTGTGTCTGATTTTTCTATGGATTTTACGAAATTGTCGATTGCATGTTCGAGGACGGACGTCCCGTCATGCGGTCCCGCTGTCACGCCATAACTGAAGTTGATCACGATGGGCGGGGGGTCGCCGTGTTTTCTCAGCTGTTGGGCGCGGTCATATATGTAATTAATCGCGTGCTTGACGTAGACGTCCAGAGTAGTTCCGGACGTGTCGGCCGTGGTGGCGACGGGGAGCTGGACGGCGATGATCGGCCGGTCTCGAGGCGCTTCGGCCATAGGGTAGCCCGCCGCAAGGTCGAGGACATGCGTCCCGTGGGCGTAACGCTGCGCGACAGGCTTGTGGTCCCGCTCTCGGATGTCGGAAAATTTCATGGTTCCGAATTCGGCATAGATCTGATCCTCATCGACGATCCCTCCCCGCGAATATTTATTTAGAAGTAAATTAATGCCGAGCGCAGAAATCTCGCGGCCATAGGGGACCGACTGCTTCAAGTAATCGCCATCCTGCCGCCAGAAATAGGCGATCCGCGTCTCACAATCTTTCGCTCGGAATCGATCGTTTGCAAAGGCAATGCCGTCATCGATGATGCCGATGACGACTAACGGATCATCCTGAAATTCAACACTGACGTCCTCAGGTGGGTTCAATTTGTCACCGCTGCCAACGGCCTTCCGATCCTGCTGTTGGTGCGACTTCAGCGGTAAACCCAGCTTGATCCGTTTGACTGCCGAGCGAAAAGCCGAATAGCGATGCTCGTCCGAGGTCGCCAATTCCTGGAAGAACTCCCGCGTGGCGAACGCGAAGATGTGGCTGCCGATCTTGAAAAGAGAATTGAGGTTGGGGATTAAGATCGGGAGGGCGTCTTTCTGGTGTGGTTCTTGTTGCTGCGCGTCTTGCATGATCCTGCGCGCGTCGTCGGACAGAAGCTCGACGACGAATGGGATGAGAGTATCATCAGGCTCGTCGAGGGGATCATCTGGCTCGCCGAGGCGGCTGAATTCGGTCCACGCCCTTTTCAGCAGCCAGTTGGCATAGGGATCCATACCGTAGATCACAGAGAAATCGTTGCTGGACTCAATTTCCCACTTCATGGTCCGTCAACTCCTGACAAGGATGAGCTGTGAAAAGCTCGGCTCAAGTCCACTCCTTCGAAGCGCGCTCCCAAAGCCAGTTAAGGATGGGGGATGGCTCGTCCCGCATTGCGGGGTTGTCATCCGAAATCGGAAAGACGACTGGACGACCCGCTTTTTGGTTATCCACTTTCTTTTGGCCGATCGGCCGGCCGTCGTAGCCCAACTTCGTGTCGTAATAGTCCAACCACTTGAAGTCCCCGTCGGAATCGTATGCGTCCCCGTCGAAACACCACGCGTTGTGCCCTGGGGTCGGAATCAACCTATGCACGAGATAGGAGCCGAGCGTCATCCCCAGTACGGCGCCGGCAGCTGTGTCGACGGGAAAATGCAGGCCGGCGACTTGACGATTGATCGCTATTCGGGCCGCCTGTCTCAGGAGTTGCACCAAAGAGCTTTCAGTGGAGTAGACAGGCCTGCTTTTTGTCAGATTAAAGAGGACGATGGCGGCGGCGAAGGCCGCGGTCGAGTGACCACTCGGGGTACTTGCGTGTCCCGGAACCTGAATCATCGGTTGAATCTGGGCGGAATATTCCGACGGTCGGAGAGCGGCAAGCGCATGCTTGCAACGCATCGAGACGACTTCCGCCGTCCTGGCCACCAGATCCAGCACCTCGTAAGTCCAGCGATGTCTTTCGGGGTGAAGGGACAGGATCGAAGCGAAGAAGGTTTCGTTTCCGTCCAACTGCGCGAGGATCTCGTCCCTCCTGTCGTCGCGCAGATCCGCGTAGGCCGCAACGATCGCTGTCTGCGCGCGGTAGATAGCATCCGAAGGTCGCTTCAGCTGGACCATCGGCTTGTACGCTATCGGCGGCGCCGCCGTCGCGTCGAGATAGAGGTGCCTGACCAAAAACACCGTCTTCGTGTCGTTGACGGAAAATCCAATCCGCGACATTACCTCAAAGTCGAAGATCTGCGCGCGCCTCTCGGACGACCAAAGCCATAGGTTATTAGGTGTCTCGGGGTCGCGGTTTTTAGCCTTATCAGGCACACGCTTGTTGAAGGTCCCCGCGATGCCGTCCCGGTTACTGACCAGCGCGCTTGCATCGAGGGACGACGTGTCGTCAATGTCCGCATCCAAGGTGCTGCGGCTCGCGTGACCACTGTGCCCCGAATGCCCACTGTGCCCCGAATGCCCACTGTGCCCACTGTGACCCGAATGCCCACTCATGTTGCCCCTCCCACAGTTAGGTTGCTGCCCCTCCCACGGTTAGATTGTAATATCTATCACAGTTTAGTGACCTAAGTCCCGCCCCAAAATTCGAACACCGTTTGACGGATCGGCGGCTGCGGCCCGCGAATCCGAGCCCTGGCGGTGGGGTCGAAAGGTGGCGGAGCCTGGTCGGTGATTTACCTTTAGCGTCCGCAAGCCCCTGAAATATCGTGGGTAACTCACGCAGCTTGATCTACCTAGTTTGACGCAAAACATAACCCACTCGACTGCATTGGCAACCGCTAGTTATTATCGGAGTCGACTGTGCTATACAGCGTCCTCCGGAGCCGATGGTGACTAGCTCATGTCCCCGATTCAATCGCCCGAGCCGGAATGCGCTTTGCAGGTTGTCAATGTGACAGGCCCTAAAGCGCCTGAGCGCGTCATATGCGCCGTCATGTTCATCGACGTGGTCGAATCTGTCCGCTTGATGGAGAGCGATGAGACGGACACCGTCGACCGATGGTTGCAAATTGAAGCGTTTGTCAATCGGGAGCTGCTTGAACTCGACGGCCGCGTAGTCAAATTGCTCGGTGATGGCATGCTTCTGGAATTCAAGGAGGTGCGGAATGCGATTGATGCGGCTTTCCGCATCCAGGAGTTCGCAAGCCGGTCATTGGAACGCGATGCCGGCGGCGCTTTAAACCTAAGGCTACGAGTTAGCATAGACTTTGGCGAGATTCTGAGAAGCGCCAGCGATATCTATGGTCACCGGGTCAACATCGCTGCTCGCCTGTTGTCCGTCGCGGACGCGGGCGAAATTGTGGTGTCCGCTAACGCTCATGATCAGTTCACGGCGGGACTCGATGCCGACATTGAAGACCTTGGCGATTGTTATCTCAAGAACGTCACCGAGCCGGTCCGCGCTTTTCGGGTCAGACGGCCGGGGGCTCAAGGTGCTCGCGTGCGGAGGCCGAGGTCGATCGACATTCGACCTGTTCTGGCCATCATACCCTTCACCGACAATTCCGCCGCGCCCGACGGGCATCATATTGGCGACCTTCTCGCTGATGAGCTGATACATTCTTTTTCTCGGACGCCAGAATTGGCGGTCATTTCTCGACTGTCCACCGCCGCATTCCGGGGCAGGGCGGCTCACCTTTCCAAGCTTCGCTCGCATTTACGCGCCAACTACGTTGTTTCCGGCCAATTCCGGTCTGACAGAGGAAAAATCTTGGTTCACGTTGAGCTGGCGGATGTCGAGACGGGCCGCGTGGTTTGGACAGATCGCCTAAGCGAATCCATTCAGGACCTGTTCTCGCGCGATCAACAGCTTGTGGGACAGATTATTGGAAAAATCAGCTCCGCCATTCTAGCCCGAGAGTTGCAGCGGGCACGAACGGAGCCACTCCCTAACCTGGAGACCTATACGCTCATGCTGGGTGCTATCGCCCTGATGCACCGCATGGTCCCAGCGGACTTCATGGAAGCTCAGACGATGCTGGAGGCTGTTATCGATCGATCCTCTCACCAACCGATCGCGCAAGCGTGGTTAGCGAAGTGGCACGTGATGCGCGTGCAGCAAGGTTGGTCGGCTGACGTGATGCAAGACGCTCGTGCGGCGCTTGAGCTTACGAAACGCGCCCTGAATTCCGATCCCAAGTCGTCGCTTGCGCTAGCTGTGGATGGTCAGGTTCATACCAACCTCTTGAAGGACTTTGATATTGCGCGTGATCGATATAGCCGCGCATTGCAGTCTAATCCCAACAATAGCTTCGCCCTTCTTCTCAGAGGGATGTTGCATGCCTTTTGCGACGAGGGCCACGACGCTGTTAGAGACACGGCGCAAGCCCTGGCGCTCTCGCCGCTGGATCCGCATCGATATTTCTACAACTCGCTCGCGGCTTCTGCATACCTGACCCATGGACGTTACAAACATGCGGCGGAATTGGCGCGCCGATCCCTTAGAGCGAACCGCACACACACGTCGACTTGGAGGGTCCTCACGGTCGCGCAATGGCAATTGGGACAAGAAGAGGATGCTCGTAAGTCTGCGCAACAATTATTGAAGCTTGAGCCGACACTCACGGTGGAGAGTTACCGTAGCAGAGCTCCCAGTACGGGTTTCAAGGTCGGCGAATTAATAACTAGTTCCTTGGCTCAATCAGGGATTCCTATACGATAAATTTTATTCCTCGCATATTTAGGCACTCGAACTTTTATGATGCCATACGTGTTGGGTAAGTTCATGTGGGACTGCCGGTGAAGGAGGCAACGCATTGTCTCAAGATTTTCTTGAATTGAATTTCCAATTCGCGTTTGAAATTCTTTGAAGAAGCCTCATTCCCACCGAGGCCTCACTTAGAATTTCTTTGAAGGACTTGGAAGCTGATTGAAACCTTCCCCCTACTAATGCCCTACTAAAATTTCCGCTAACTGGTCTGGTCTGCGTGCACGTGGACCACAACTCGGGAACAATTTGACATAGGGTTGACCGGCGGGTTTGACGCTGTAATCAGCAATCCGCCTTGGGATCGGATGAAGCTGCAACAGGTTGAATGGTTCGCTGCGCGCAGGCGTGAAATCGCCATGGTGCAACGCGCATCCGACCGGCAGCGTATGATTGCGGCACTAGAAGCCAAAGACCCGCTTGCACAAGACTTCGCCAAGGCTAACGAGCGGGCCGAGGCCGCCGCTCGCATGTCGCGTGCATCTGGCGATTACCCGCTTTTGTCTGGCGGCGATCTCAACATCTATTCGCTCTTTGTTGAGAGGGCAATGAGGCTTGTGAAGCCGTCCGGCATGGTTGGGCTTTTGACCCCTTCCGGCATCGCATCCGACAAGACGGCCGCACCTTTTTTCAAGGGCGTGGCTATCAACGGGCGGCTGAAGGCGCTTTACGATTTCGAGAACCGTAGGACGCGATTTGAAGAGAAACCCTTCTTTCCCGACGTTGACAGCCGGTTCAAGTTTTGCGCTTTCGTTGCCAGCCCGTTGCCCGTCAATTCCGCTGCGCGATGCGCTTTCTTCCTTCAGGACGTTTCCGAGCTCCAAGACCCCGAGCGATGTTTTCCGCTTTCGGCCGCTGACTTCGCGCGCGTCAATCCGAACACGGGCACCGCGCCGATTTTCCGGACGCGGCGCGACGCGGCTCTGACGACAGCGATCTATGACCGTCTGCCCGTATTAGTAGATCGATCGACCAACGCGGAGGTCAAGACGTGGCCGGTCAAATACCTTCGCATGTTTGACATGACGAACGACTCTGGCTTGTTCCGCACCCGTAAGGAATTGGAGGAGAAGGAAGGGGCCTATCCGATTGGCGACAACCGCTTTCGCAGCGGGGCCCGGGAGTGGGTCCCATTGTATGAAGGCAAGATGGTGCAGGCCTTCGATCACCGCGCTGCAAGTGTCGTGGTCAACCCGGAAAATCAACATCGTCCGGCGCAACCGCTGCCTGCTACGCTAGAGCAGCACAAGAATCCAAAATGGCTCCCCGATCCTCAGTTTTGGGTGGAGGCATCTCTATGCGGCTGGAGGTCAGAGAGTGGCTGGGTCCTTGGCTTTAAGGAAATTACCGCGCCGACAAATGTTAGGACGTTCATTTCAGCGTTGTTCCCGACTGTCGCTTTCGGCAACAAGGTTCCTCTTTTGAAGGCGGAAGGGGAGGAACGTCGCGAGTGGCTTCTGGGGGCCAACCTGAATGCGACGGTTTTTGATTTTGTCATTCGGCAGAAGATTCAGGGTCAGACGCTGAATTTATTTATCATCGAACAACTTCCTGTAGTGCCGGCCGACCGCTACGAGGCGGTCAGTTTCGGCAAGAAGACAGCCGCTAAAATCGTGCGCGAAGCCGTGTTGGAGCTGACCTATACGGCGTATGACATGGCCCCCTTCGCCCGTGACATGGAATTTGTCGATAAAGCCGGTAAAGTGAAGCCGCCTTTTGTATGGGATGAAGAGCGCCGGCTGAAGCTTCGGGCCAAACTGGATGCGGTTTATTTCCACCTGTACGGCTTAGTCGACCGTGACGACGTCCGCTACATCTATTCGACATTCCCGATCTTCGAGCGCGAGGAAATGGCCGCTTACGGGCGCTACCGCTCTTGCGATCTTTGCCTTGCGTACATGAGCGCGCTCGCAGCCGGTGATCCGGACGCGAGGATTGCGTGAGCGGCTCGGGACATGGGTGACACAACTGTTACCGATGTGTCCGGTCCGCACACTATGAAAATGGTGCCGCAAGAGGGATTCGAACCCCCGACCCACTAATTACGAATGAGGTGCTCTACCAGCTGAGCTATTGCGGCACATAGGCGTGGCTTTACCCGATTGAAACAACCCCCGCAATGGGCAAGCAAGCCAAAGCCGTCAAGGGGTCAGACCAAATCGCCGCTGGCTGTTCTTGACCATGGGCTCAGGTCCAGGATCGTCAGGCGCGGCAGCCAGGGGAAATACAACCGGCTGCGGTGGCGGCGCCGTCGGTTCTGATAGGCGCCCATCATTCGCCGGTTGAGTTGCGTCGTTCGCGTCTTCCGACCTGACCACGATCTCCTCCAGAACCGGAACTGCAGGCAGCGCTTGCGGCTGCTCGCCATGCGGGGGAGGTGGCAGCATCGCCGGCGGCGGAGCAAGTGCCTCGTCATTGGGACGGCCGTTGAGCGCCAGCATGCCTTCAGTTGGCCCCACAAGCTGTTCGCTCGGCGCTCGCCAGACAAAGGCATCAAGCCGGCCCGTTACCGGCGAAACGGGAGCCCAATGATCCGAGGCAACCCCATCGGCAATCCAAATCGGATCACGCGGTGCGCGCGCCGCACGGGCGAGCCATTCACGCACCTTGCCGGCTGCCCCACCAGACACTTCCTCTATATCAGCCATCGTCAGGCAGGCCCGGACCGTCGGTCGTCCGCGTGTTCCCTCGACAAGCGGCGTCATAGTTTCGCGTGCCAAATCAAATTCGCGGGCGTCTATCGCAGCCCGCGCGATCGTTAGGATACTTTCGGGATCGTCAGGCGCGATTCGCGCCAGCGTCTTGGCTCTGGCGAGCCTGTCGCTCGCCGAATCCCCGTGCCGCACGTGCAGGTAGGTCTCCGCCAGATCCGGATGTGGACCAACCCGCCAGGCCTGTTCTAGGAGTTTGATGGCACGGCGCAATTCGCCCTGGCGAACCGATAATTGGCCGGCGACAACGGCTGCAGGCGTCAGATCCGGGGCGAGCCTGATAGCCTCGCGAGCAAGACGAAGCGCCTCGGCTGGTGCCTGTTCGGCTTTGTCGAGAGCCATCGCCGTTTTGAGGACGGCCCGGCCACGGTCTGCACTGGCCCTGTCCAAATGCCCGTCGCCGGCCTGGCGTTCGAGCGCCGCAAGTGCGCCGGCCCAATCGCCGATCCGCACCCGATGCTCAACTACAGCCTGACCCGACCAGGGCAGTCCGGACAAGCGGTGCGCTTCGACCGCATGCTTGTGCGCGGTATCGGCGTCGCCACGCCGCCGCGCCTCGACGTGAAGACCGCGAAGTCCGACCAGGCGAGTGTCCGGCGTCCCGACCATTTCCGAAAATGCAGCTTCGGCGGTCGCCCGGTCGCCTGACAATTGCGCTGCCTGCGCCTTCAAAAGCAGAGTCAGTGGTTCACGGCCAAGGTGCTTGGCCGCATCGATTGCATGCCGGTGTGCGGCGCGTGAATCGCCTGCACCCACCGCCATAATGCCGCGCGACAGCGCGGTCATGCCCTTGACCTGTTGGCGGCGGCGCGCCTGAAAACTGAGGAATTGTGGCAGACCGAGGAACCCGCGCAGCAATCGCCAGGCCATGGCGAGCACGATCATGGCCAGCACCAGCAGCAAAATAGCGACAGGCAGAGTCGTTTCGTATTGCCGATCCTGCCAGGTTAGCAGCACCTGGCCAGGATGTTCGACGAGCCAAGCCGCCCCAAGAGCGAGTGCCGCCATTGCCACCAGAAAAAAAAGAACGCGGATCATGGTAACCTCAACTCAAGGACCTCGCCGCTGCCCAGACGAGCCGATTTCATTACGATTTTGGCTTGCTGAGGGCCGCAATGGCGTCCGACAAAATGGCTCGTGCGGCGCTTTGCACATCATTGACCGCCTTAAGATCGTTGAACCAAGTCTGTGACAGATTCTTTGCCGGCGCCGGCAGCTTCTCCCAGACCGCGCCGGCCTTGCCTCCATCGCCGCGCTTCAGCGCCAGCTCGATCTGTCCCGCGAGAGCAGCGGGATCATCGCCAACAGGCTCACCCAGGTTGCGCACCTTGACGAGGCGTTGGACCGCGTCCACCGCCCGGTCGACCAGGCCCCCGCTTTGACTGCCGACGCTATCGCCCCTTGCCATCCGATTTGCGAGCGGCAAGAAATTCTGGGCAAGCGCCGCAAATGTGGCAACTCCCTTGGCCGCGAAGGGCTTGAGAATGGTGGTGTGGGCAGGATCGGCGCCCAATGTTTCAACCGCATTCAATTGCGTTAGAAACGGTTCGCCTGCCGCAATCGCCTCGATCAGTGACTGTCCGATCACCACTAGCCCCGCCGCATTGCCCGGCAATTCTCCCGGCGGCGGCAAGGCAATCCGGTCGGCAACGGCCCTTCCTTCCATTTTCGGACTTCTTGATCGCCGCCTCAACCTGCGCAATCCGCTCTTCCAGCGGGTGAAGGTCGACGCTGGGACTGTCGCTCTGCGCCATTTTCGCGGCATCGGTGCGGGCCACCTCGGCCGCGTGCACCGCCAATTTCACCGCTGCGTCGACGGCGGCAAGGCCCTGGCTCAAATTCGCATTCGCCGCCACAGATTTCTGCAGCGCAGATTCCGCCGCGCCGAGTCTTTTGTCGAGGCTGTCGAGCTTCTGCTCAAGCGCCGCGGCGCGCGACTCGAGCGCCGACTGCGAGCCGCCATCCCCGCGTTGCCCAAACCAGACCAGGCCCGAAACGACCAAGGCCGCCAGCGCCGCCAGTGAGGCCATCAGCGGGACCAAGGAGGGCAGCACGGCAGGCCGCGGGGATGGCGGCACTGCGCTGGTCGACGCGTCGGTCGCCTGCCATTCCGGCGGCTCGGCGATCTTTGCCGCCTCGGCCTCTTCGGCCGCCTGCGGGCGCGCCGGCTCGTGCGGCTGTTCCACCTTTGTCGGTTCGGCGGCCGCCGGCACCTCGCCGGCGGCGGCGATCGGCTCGCCCGATCCGACCGATTCCGGCTCCGCCGCCAGCCGCTCTGGCACCACCCCTGCCTCGATCGGCTCGACTTTCACTTCGACTGGCTCGTCCGCGGCCGGCTCGCTGATCGGCCCGGCATCGCCTTCGATGACGGGACGTTCGGGCTTCTTGCGGCGCTTCGGAAAGGGTTTCGAATCGTCGACCGTCATCCAGAAATCCTCACGCCATGATCGAGAGACCCAAAGGGTCCCGCAAATTGCCCTTAGCGCACCAGCCCGGCAAGAAGATGATCCTCATCGGGTCTGGCTGCTACCCGGATATCGCTTGCGGCGAGCTGCCGCAATGGCCCGGCGACATCTTCGGAAAGACAAAAGTGTTGCAACAGCATCGCATCCTCGCGCAAGCCTGCCTTTTCAATCAAGCGGCAATAGATCTCGGCGCTCCGTCGCGAGTAATGGAGGACCGCATCGATGCGGCCAAGCCGCATCTGGTCGGCTTGATCTCTGGTCAAAAGCGCAACTTCCTCCGCCGCATAGACAGTCAACACCGCAACACGGTAATTGGCCTGCGTTAAAATGGCCTCCAGATCCCTCTTGCGGTCGCGTCCGGCAAGATACAGCACGTCGGCCGGCGGGTCATGCCGGGCATTCAGGAGAGCCGCCAGTGCGCGGGCGTCGCCCCGCGCCGATGTCACCCTCTGGAAACCCCGGGCAATGGCCGCCCGTGCCGTCTCCTCGCCCACCGCATATAGCGCCAAATTTGCCAATTGGCTAAGGCTATCGGCGGCCAGCAGACGCAGCGCATGGGCACTGGTCGCCAGCACCGCTGCAAAGGGCAGGACCGGCAAAGCGGCCGCAAGGGGCACAATCCTGGTCAGCGGACAGACGACAGCTTCATGGCCAAGCCGGCGCAGCCGCGCCGCACTTCGGGTCGCGTTTTCCTCGGCCCTTGTGACCAAGACACGCATCACTCAGAACTCGAGGAAGCCTGCCGGAAGCCGGCTTAAAATTTCCCGCCCGGCCTCCGCGCCCAGGCGTTCGGCATCCCCCTGCGATCCGCCGGCAGTGACATCATGGGCTTGCGAACCGTCCGGCCGCAGCACCATGCCGCGCAGCTGGACGCGGCCCTGCGTCACTGTGGCATGGCCGGCGATCGGGGTGCGACAGGACCCGTCGAGGACTGCCAGAAAGGCCCGCTCCGCCGCAAGCGCTATGCCGGCCTCGCGATCGAAGATCGGTTCGAGAGCCGCTGCCGTGATTGGGTCGCCAGCCCGCAAAGTGACGGCAATGGCCCCCTGGCCGACGGCTGGCAGAAACTCGGCCATATCGAGAACTGCCGTGACCCTGTCGGCAAGTCCAAGCCGCTTCAGTCCGGCGAGGGCGAGCAAGGTTCCGGCAATTTCGCCGCGCTCGACCCGCGAAAGCCTGGTTTCGACATTGCCGCGCAGCAGGACGACTTCGAGATCCGGTCGCAGGCGCTTGACCTGGGCCTGCCGGCGCAGCGACGCCGAGCCGAATGGCACTCCATGCGGCAGCTCGCTGAGTTGGCGGGCAATGTGGCCGATGAAGGCATCGCGCGCGTCTTCGCGCGGTAGATAGCCGCCAATGCCGATTGCATCGGGCAGTCGGGTCGGCAGATCCTTGGCCGAATGGACGGCGAAATCGATCCGTCCCTCGATTAGAGCCGCGTCCAGTTCCTTGGTGAACAAGCCCTTGCCGCCGGCTTCGGCCAGTGCGCGGTCCTGGATCAGATCGCCGCTGGTTCGCACGACGACCAGGGCGATGTCGCCGACCGGGCGCCGGTTTTTCGAAGCGAGGCGCTGGCGAACCTCCTCGGCCTGGACCAGGGCGAGCGGGCTGCCGCGGGTACCGAGTCTCAGCCAGGATGGTATCGATGTCATGGCACCTCTAGGTTGTTCAGGAAGCGACCAGACTATAGGGTGTCGCCAGGCCGATCGGAAGCTTCCCCAGGCAACGGGCAGCGGGGATATTTCTATGCGGGTTCTCGGTATCGAAACGACATGCGACGAAACGGCGGCCGCAGTGGTGCGTTTGCGGCCCGAGGGTGGCGGCGAAATCCTTGCCAATGAAATCATGAGCCAGATCGCCGAACATGCCGCTTATGGTGGGGTAGTGCCGGAAATTGCCGCCCGAGCCCATGTCGACGTGCTCGACCGGCTGGTCCTGCGAGCCCTGGCGACGGCCGGCATCAAGCTCGGCGAACTCGACGGTATTGCGGCGGCCGCCGGACCCGGCCTGATCGGCGGCGTCATCGTCGGGCTGACCGCGGGCAAGGCGCTGGCACTGGCCTCGCGCCGGCCGTTCGCCGCCATCAATCATCTCGAGGCGCATGCGCTGACTGCCCGCATGACCGATCGGGTCGGCTTTCCCTACCTGCTGCTTCTGGCTTCTGGCGGGCACACCCAATTGCTCGCCGTGCGGGCCGTCGGCGATTATGTCCGGCTCGGCACCACCCTCGACGACGCGATTGGAGAGGCCTTCGACAAGACGGCGAAAATGCTGGGCTTGCCCTATCCCGGCGGCCCGCACGTCGAAATCCTCGCACAAAAGGGCGACCCGTCGCGGTTTGCCCTGCCACGACCGATGATAGGCCGCAAGGAGCCGGATTTCTCCTTGTCCGGCTTAAAGACTGCGGTACGGCTCCAGGCCGAGCGCATGGCGCCGTTGACCCAGACCGACATCGCCGATCTCTGCGCCGCCTTTCAGGCGGCGGTTGTCGATGTCGTAGTCGACCGGACCCGGGCGGCGCTACGCCTGTTCCAGGCGCGCTTCGGCCCGAGCCAGGCGCTGGTTATTGCCGGCGGCGTCGCCTCGAATGGCGCGATCCGGCGGGCCCTGGCGCGATTGGCCAGCGAGACCGGGATTCCCCTGGTCGCCCCGCCCGCGGCGCTGTGCACCGACAATGGCGCGATGATCGCGTGGGCGGGAATCGAGCGCTTGCGGCTCGGTCTTGTCGACGACATGACATTTGCGGCAAGGCCGCGCTGGCCGCTCGACAGCGTTCTTGCCGCACAGACCAAAGCCTAACGAGCGGGCCGAGGACAGATGCCACCAGAGCCCCATTTGCGCAGACGACCAGCGCCATGAGCGGCAAGCCGAAAGGGGCGCGCCTTGCCGTCGTTGGGGCCGGCGCCTGGGGAACGGCGCTGGCCAATATCACGGCGGCAGCCGGTCATCAGGTGGTCCTGTGGAGCCGCGATCCCGACCATGCGGCGCGCCTGCGGACCAGCCGCGAAAATGCCGCCTATCTGCCGGGCGTTGCCCTTGACGAAGCGATTGCGCCGACGGCCAGCCTGCACGACATAGCTACCGCCGAGGTGGTTCTGGTCGCGGTGCCGGCGCAATCTCTGCGCAGTGTCGCCGAGGCGCTTTCGCTGGTTCTCCATCCCGGCGTGCCCGTCATTTCGTGCGCCAAGGGGATCGAGCGCGATACCGGCTTTCTTTGCAGCGAGGTTCTCGCCGAATGTCTTGCCGCCAATCCCCCAGCTGCTCTGTCGGGGCCGAGCTTCGCGCGTGATGTGGCGCGCTCCATGCCGACGGCAGTGACGCTGGCTGCGGCCGACGCCGGGTTGGCGGCGGGTCTCGCCGAACTCTTATCGACCCCGCATTTCCGTCTCTACCACACCAATGATCTGCGCGGCGTCGAGATCGGCGGCGCCACCAAGAATGTTCTGGCAATTGCGACCGGCATCGTGCGCGGTCGCGACCTTGGCGACAGTGCGGCGGCGGCGCTGTTGACTCGCGGTTTTTCCGAACTCGCGCGGTTTGGCCGGACCTTTGGCGCGCGGCCGGAAACCTTGGCCGGTTTGGCTGGCCTCGGCGATCTGGTACTCACGTGCCAATCGAGTCAGTCGAGAAATTTTGCGCTCGGTTTTGCGTTGGGGCGTGGCAATACGCCGCCGGCGGCGCTGGCCGAGGGCGCCCTGACCGCCCCCGTGCTGGTCGAAATGGCAAAGGCGCGCGGCGTCGATATGCCAATTGCGGCAGGGGTAGAGGCGATCTTGAGCGGCCACAGCGCGATCGACGCGGTGATCGATGCCCTGCTGGCGCGGCCGCTGCGAACGGAGGGCTGAGCGCGCCGCTTTACGAGCAGGGCGCGGGCCGCTACCAAAGTCGCAGCCGGCGAATGGGCAGCCGGCGAATGTCGAGGAGAATGGCCATGGCCTATTGGCTGTTGAAAAGCGAACCAGCCAGCTGGTCCTGGACCCAGCAGGTTGCCGCCGGCAGGAAGGGCACCTTTTGGAGCGGCGTTCGCAATCATCAGGCCAAGCAGAACCTAATGGCCATGCGGCCAGGCGACCAGGCGTTCTTCTATCATTCGAACGAGGGCAAGGAGATCGTCGGGATCGTCGAGATCATCAAGGCCTATTATCCCGACCCGTCCGACAAAACCGGCAAATTCGGCATGGTCGATGTCCGCGCCCTTGCGCCGCTGCCAAGGCCGGTGACATTGGCCGAGATCAAGGCGACGCCGGCGCTTGCCAAAATGGCGCTGGTGACTTCTGCCAGGCTTTCCGTGCAGCCGGTGCGCGCGGATGAATGGCATGAACTGTGTCGGATGGGCGGAGCCAAGCCGTGAATCATGCCGGCATCAATCACCTCGCCGTCCTCATCGCCGGGTTCGCAAGCTTTGCTGCCGGTGCGCTCTGGTACGGGACCCTTGCCGGGGTCTGGCTCAAAGCCCTTGAGAAGACCAGGGCGGAGATGACCGGCCCTTCCGGCCGGCCGGCCATCTTCCCGTTCGTGCTCGCCCTGCTCGCCGATCTCGTCATCGCCTATGTCCTGGCCGGCGCGATCGGACATCTTGGGCCCGGGCAGGTGACGTTCCGCAATGGCGTGATTTCGGCCGGCATTCTCTGGCTTGGCTTCGTCGCCACGACGATTGCGGTCAACAATGCCTTTGCCGCCCGCCGGACGAGCTTGACCCTGGTCGACGCCGGCCATTGGTTGGTCGCCATGCTGGTTGCTGGCGCCATTATCGGGGCGATCGGCACTGAAAATTGAGTCGAAGCGACGAAAGTGTAAAAGGCGCCGACTTGTTCGGCTGGCCGGGACTGGCGCATAATGGCGAGCGGGAGCAACGACACCTAAGCGGGCGGCCGCGCCGCGTCAGTCGGGAGGAAGTCATGTCCGAGAAAGTCTATCCAGTACCGGCCGACTGGGCCAAGAGGGCGTTCATTGATGCGCCGAAATACCAAGCAATGTATGCAGCCTCGATCAACGATCCCGAGAGCTTCTGGCGGCAAGAGGGCAAGAGAATTCATTGGTTCGAGCCCTATACAAAGGTCAAGAACACCTCCTTTGATCCGCACAATGTTTCGATCAAATGGTTCGAGGATGGCCGCACCAACGTCGCCTACAATTGCATCGACCGGCATCTGCCGAAACGGGCCGGCCAGACCGCGATCATCTGGGAAGGTGACAATCCCGCGGAATCCCGGCACATTACCTATCAGAGGTTGCATGACGAGGTCGCCAGACTAGCCAATGCGCTGAAGCGGCTGGGGGTTGGCAAGGGCGATCGTGTCACGATTTACCTGCCGATGATACCCGAAGCGGCCTATGCGATGCTGGCCTGCGCGCGGATCGGCGCCATTCATTCCGTCGTCTTCGGCGGCTTTTCCCCGGATTCGCTCGCTGGCCGGATCGAGGGCGCCCAATCCAAAGTGCTGATCACGGCGGACGAGGGGCTGCGCGGCGGCCGCAAGGTGCCGCTCAAAGCCAATGCCGATCTTGCCGCCGACAAGGCAGGCTGTGTCGAGCAGATAATTGTCGTAAAGCGAACGGGCGGCGATGTCGGCATGCGGGCCGGCCGCGATCATTGGTACCAAGAACTCGTCGCGGCGGCCGAGGCCGAGTGTCCCTGCGAGGCGATCGGCGCCGAGGATCCCCTGTTCATTCTCTACACGTCGGGCTCGACGGGTGCCCCGAAGGGCGTGCTGCACACGACCGGCGGCTATCTCGTCTATGCCGCGATGACCCATCAATACGTCTTCGATTACCATGAGGGTGACATTTATTGGTGCACGGCCGATGTCGGCTGGGTTACCGGCCACAGCTATATTGTCTATGGGCCGCTCGCCAATGGCGCGACCACGCTGATGTTCGAGGGCATTCCCAATTACCCGAGCGAGAGCCGTTTCTGGGACGTGGTCGACAAGCACAAGGTGAATATCTTCTATACCGCGCCAACCGCGATTCGCGCTCTGATGCAAAAGGGCGAAGGGCCGGTCAAGCAGACGAGCCGGGCTTCGCTCAGACTGTTGGGCTCGGTCGGCGAACCGATTAATCCGGAAGCCTGGGAATGGTATCATCGCGTGGTCGGCGACAGCCGCTGCCCGATCGTCGATACGTGGTGGCAGACGGAGACCGGCGGCATTCTGATCACGCCTCTGCCCGGCGCTATCAAGCTTAAACCGGGTTCGGCAACACTGCCGTTCTTTGGCGTGCAACCTCTCGTCGTCGATGGCAGCGGTAAAACGCTGCATGGCGCCTGCGAAGGCAATCTTGTGATCGCCAATTCCTGGCCCGGCCAAATGCGTACCGTCTTTGGCGATCACGAGCGCTTCGTCCAGACCTATTTCTCGACGTATCCCGGCATGTACTTCACCGGCGACGGCTGCCGGCGCGACGGCGACGGTTTCTATTGGATTACCGGCCGCGTCGACGACGTCATCAACGTGTCGGGCCACCGCATGGGCACAGCCGAAATCGAAAGCGCCCTGGTGGCGCATAATATGGTCTCGGAAGCGGCCGTGGTCGGCTATCCCCACGACATCAAGGGGCAGGGTATCTATGCCTATGTTACCTTGATGAGCGGTGTCGAGGCGACCGAGGGTCTGCGCAAGGAATTGGTCAACCACGTGCGCAAGGAGATCGGTCCGATCGCCTCGCCCGACCTGATTCAATTTTCGCCGAGCCTGCCGAAGACGCGATCGGGGAAGATCATGCGTCGGATCTTGCGCAAAATCGCCGAAAATGAATTCGGTGCCTTAGGCGACACTTCGACGCTTGCCGACCCGACCGTCGTCGATGATCTGATCAGCAACCGGCAGAACAAATAGGGGCGAATCTAGAAGTCCTTGGCGAGGCCGTTGACTTCCCAATCGCCGTAGCGGACCGGCTCAAGTCCGCCACGCCCGTTTATTTCCTTGACCGGCGGCGGCAAGGCGGCGCCCGCCTGCCGGCGCGCCCGGGCCTCGGCAAGCGCCCGGGCCGCCGGCCCGTCGGCCGGCCGGGCCTTCGGTTTTGGTGTTGCATCCCGCTGCATTCCCTAGGATAGGAGAACGAACGGGATTTGGCCAGCGGCAACCTTGCCGAAACGGCGCTCGGGGCGGCACGATCATGGCCAAACAGCAATGGCGCGGAGGGCGCGACGAACCGCCGCTAGCCGCGCCCGGCACCGCCGGGCAAAGCCCCGGTCTTGCGCCGCGGCTCGCCGCAGCGGCGCTCCTCGGCGAGGTCATCGGCGCCAGGAAATCGCTCGACGACGCTTTTGCCGGCGAACCCGACCCAACGCTGGCCCAATTGTCGGCGCACGATCGTGCCTTGACGCGCTCCATCGCGACCGTCGCGCTGCGCCGGCGCGGAACGCTGAGCAAGGGCCTGCTTGGCTGTCTCGATCGCGGCTGGCCAAAACGCAGCGCCGCCCTCGAATGGACTCTACTCGTCGCAGCGGCGCAGATCCTTTATCTTCATGTGCCCGACCATGCCGCCGTCGACCTTGCCGTTCAGGCCGTGCGCGCCGACGAGCGGACGGCCGGTTTTGCCGGCCTTGCCAATGCCGTCTTGCGCAAGTTTGCGCGCCAGGCTGCGGCAATCGAAGCGGCCGGCGATCCGCTCGACGATGACACGCCAGCCTGGCTGGCGCAGCGCTGGCGACAAGCCTATGGCGAGGCGCAGGCGCGCGCGCTCGCCTATGCCCACCGTCGCGAACCCTCGATCGATCTCACGGTCAAGACGGCGCCAGAAGATTGGGCCAGGCGGCTGCAGGGACGGGTGCTGCCGACGCAATCTGTTCGCCTGTCGACCCACCAACCCATCCGCGACTTGACCGGCTATGCCGAAGGCGCCTGGTGGGTCCAGGACGCCGCGGCAAGCCTGCCGGCGCGCTTGCTGCGGGTCAGGCCGGGCGAGCGCGTTCTCGATCTATGCGCAGCGCCCGGCGGCAAGACCGCCCAATTGAGTCTGGCCGGCGGTATCGTGACCGCACTCGACCGGTCGAGAACGCGTTTGCGCCTGCTCGAGGCCAATCTCAACCGTCTCGGCCTCGCCGCCGAAATCATGGCCGGCGATGCGCTGAGCGCTGACTTGCCGCCGGCTGATGCCGTGCTCCTCGACGCGCCCTGTTCGGCTACTGGCACGATCCGCCGCCATCCCGACGTCGCCTGGACCCGCGAGGAAGCCGACATCGCGCGGTTCGCCGATCGGCAAGGCCGCCTGCTCGAGCGCGCCGTGCGCCTGCTCAGGCCGGGCGGCCGGCTGGTCTATTGCACCTGTTCGCTTGAACGAGAGGAGGGCGAGGCGCAGGTCGAGGCCTTGCTCGCCCGTCATCCCCGCCTGCACCGCGTGCCGATTTCGCCGGCCGAGATCGGCGGTCTCGGCGAATGTGTCACCGCTGCGGGCGATTTGCGGACCATGCCCTACCATCTCGCCGATCCCGAGCCACGCCTTGCCGGGCTCGACGGCTTCTTTGCCGCGCGTATGCACGATCGTGGTTAATGAATTCTCAGGGCATTCAGGCCATGCTGCGAACTTTGAACGGGGCACACTATTGCTGGACAACCCGCATCATCCCATGTGTCCCGTAAGGCCGCGAGGGCATTCGTGCATACAGGAGGCCATTCCATCGTGACCGGCCCAAGTGTCAGCGATCGATTGCGGCTGGCCGGGCTTGCCGCCGGCCGCGGGCTTGGCCGGGTGCGCCATTCGATTGGTGCGCCTTTGCGGCTCGCCGTCAATCTGCGGGCGCCGGTCCCGGAACGTCTAGTTATTGCGCCCCAGGATATCCGCACCACCGATCCGACCATAGCCAACGACATTTACGGCAGCTATTTCTCGTTCGAGGGGAAGGTCGTGAACACACACGGCCAATCGCCGTTCACGATCGTGCCGCCGGCCGCCAATTGGTCGCGTGCGCTGATGGGCTTTGGCTGGCTGCGCCACCTGAGGGCGGCCGGCAGCGCACTTTCGCGCGAAAATGCCAGGGCCCTCGTCTCCGACTGGATGACCGTCGCCGGGCGACCGTCGCGCGGGCCGGCCTGGGAAACCAGAGTGGTGGCGCGGCGAATCCTGTCCTGGCTCAGCCAGTCGCCGCTCATTCTGGAGGGCGCCGACCGGGCCTTCTATCAACGCTTTCTCAAAAGCCTCGCCCGCCAGGCGAACTTCCTGCGCCAGGCCATGGCGACCTGCCCGCGGGACGATCAGCGATTGCTTGGCGCGATTGCACTCGCCGAAATGGGCCTTTGCGCGGAAGGCCTGCCGCAATTGTCGAAAAAGGCGACCCAGCTTCTCGTCGAGGAACTCAGGCGGCAGATCTTGCCGGACGGCGGCCATGTCAGCCGCAACCCCCGCCTTCTCGTCGAGCTCCTCCTCGATCTGCTGCCAGTCCGGCAAGCCTATGCGGCGCGCGGCCAGGAAGCGCCGGCCGAACTCCTGAACGCGATCGACCGGATGATGCCGATGGTGCGGCTGTTTCGGCATGGCGACGGATCGCTGGCGCTGTTCAACGGCATGGGCGTGACTGCGCCCGAGACGCTTGCCACCGTGCTCGCCTACGGCGACATACGCGGCAGCGCCATCCACAATGCCCGACAATCCGGCTACCAGCGTCTCGAAGGTCAAGCCACCATTGTCGTCGTCGACACCGGCCGGCCGCCGCCGCCAATCTTTTCGCGCGACGCCCATGCCGGCTGTCTCGCCTTTGAACTATCCTCAGCCGGCCAGCACATCGTCATAAATTGTGGCGCCCCCGATCCAAGCCGCATCGCCCTGCGCGAGGCTGCCCGTGCCACTGCCGCGCATTCGACTCTCGTCATCAACGACATGTCTTCGGCCCGATTCGCCAATCCGGCGGCCGCCGCCGGTTCGGCCGGCCAGATTCTTTCGGGCCCGGTCAAGATCGCCGTCGAGCGCAGCGAGAATGCAGCCGGCACGACGATTACGGCATCGCACGACGGCTATAGCCGAAAATTGCGCCTCATTCACGAAAGAACGCTGGTTCTGTCTGCTGACGGCCGGAGCCTTTCGGGCGAAGACCAGTTGCTCCCCGGACGCAAGCGCCCCAAGGCCGAGGCCAATCATCCCTATGCGATCCGCTTTCATCTGCACCCGTCTATCGAAATCCGGCGGGCCGAAAGCGGCAACCGCGCCGCGCTCTATCTGGCCGACGGGCAGACCTGGCTGTTTGAAGCCGATGGCGGGTCGATGGAGGTAGAAGAAAGCGTATTCCTGGCAGCCCCCGACGGTCCCAAGCGCGCCGAACAGATCGTCGTGCGCGGCACCAGCCGGGACCAGCCGAAAATCGCCTGGTCGTTTCGGGCCGATTCCGACGCGCGACGAACTCTTTGAAGCCGCGATGGCGGATTTGAACGAGCCGGGATTCATGCTATCGCGCGCCCCGGACATTCTTGCGGGGTTCGAAATATGCCGAGCGACCTACGTCCAATTCAGCGCGCACTCCTTTCGGTCTCCGACAAATCCGGCCTCGTCGACTTTGCCCGCGTTCTGCGCGCTCATCGAATCGAATTGCTGTCGACCGGCGGCACCGGCAGGATGCTGGCCGAGGCCGGCATCGTGACCCACGACATTGCCGATGTCACCGGCTTTCCCGAAATGATGGATGGCCGCCTCAAAACTCTGCATCCCAAGGTGCATGGCGGCCTGCTGGCCCAGCGTGAAAACCCCGAACACGAAGCGGCCATGCTTGCTCACGCCATTGGCCCGATCGACCTGCTTGTCGTAACGCTCTATCCGTTCGAGGCAAGCGTCGCGGCCGGGAAAAGCGCCGAGGCCTGTATTGAGAATATCGACATTGGCGGTCCGGCCATGATTAGGGCCGCCGCCAAGAACCATGCCGACGTTGCCGTCATCGTCGACATCGAGGATTATCCGCGGCTCGCCGCAGAACTCGAGCGCTGCCAGGGCGCGACCGGTCTTGCCTTGCGGCGCGCGCTCGCGCAAAAGGCCTTTGCCCGCACCGCCACCTATGACGCCGCCATATCGAACTGGTTCGCCGATCAGATTGAGGAGCCGGCGCCCGCCTATCGAGCGGTCGGCGGCCGGCGCATCGAGCGGCTGCGCTACGGCGAGAACCCGCACCAGAGCGCGGCCTTCTATCGCACGCCTGAGCACCGTTTCGGCGTTGCCAGCGGGCGCCAGCTTCAGGGCAAGCCCTTATCCTTCAACAATATCAACGACACCAATGCGGCGTTCGAATGCGTCGCCGAATTCGATGCCGCGCAGGCCGCCGTCGCCATCGTCAAACACGCCAATCCCTGTGGCGCAGCGATTGCCGCTTCGTTGAGCGAAGCCTATGCCGGCGCGCTGCGCTGCGACCCATTATCCGCCTTCGGCGGCATTGTTGCGCTCAATCGCAGGCTCGATGCGCCGACCGCCGAGGCCATAACGAAATTGTTTACCGAAGTCGTCATTGCCCCTGATGCGGATGACGCAGCGCTCGGGCTCCTTGCCCGCAAAAAGGACGTCAGACTGATCTTGACGGGCGGCATGCCTGACCCGCGCGCCGGCGGTCTAGACATCCGCACTGTCGCCGGCGGCCTTCTCGTCCAGTCGCGCGACAGCACCGTCGTCGACGATCTGAAGCTCGAGGTCGTCAGCGAAAGGCGGCCGAGCGAGGCGGAATTGGCCGATTTGAAATTCGCCTTCCGGATCGCCAAGCATGTCAAGTCGAATGCAATCGTGCTGGCCCGCGATCTCGCAACGGTCGGCATCGGCGCCGGCCAAATGAGCCGGGTCGATGCCATGCGGATCGCCAACTGGAAGGCAGCAGAAGCGGCAAAGATGGCCGGATCCGCCGGCAGTCTCGCCCAGGGCGCGGTGGCGGCTTCCGATGCCTTCTTCCCCTTCGCCGATGCAATTCAGCAGGCCGCCGAAGCGGGCGTGCGAGCGGTGATCCAGCCGGGCGGTTCGATCCGGGACCACAAAATCATCGAGGCCGCCAATGCGCTCGGCCTTGCGATGGTGATGACCGGCACCCGGCATTTCCGCCATTGACGACGCTTGGCCTCACGGGGCTTCGCGCAACAGCCGGCGAATGATCTTGCCGGTCGTGGTCAACGGCAGGGCGTCGACAAAGGCGATCTCGCGCGGGTATTCGTGCGCCGACAGGTGCCGGCGCACGAAGGCTTGGATGTCGCTTGCAAGATCCGGCGAGCCCAGCAGCCCGGCGCGCAGCACGACATAGGCCTTGACGATTTCGGTGCGCAACAGATCCGGCTTGCCGACCGCGGCGGCGAGCGCCACTGCCGGGTGGCGCAGCAGGCAATCCTCGATTTCGCCTGGCCCAATCCGATAGCCGGAGGACGTGATGACGTCGTCGTCGCGGCCAAAAAAGCGGATATAGCCGTCGGCGTCGCCCATGCCCTGATCGCCGGTGGTCATCCAATCGCCGATGAATTTCTGCCGGGTCGCCGCCGCGTTGTTCCAATAGCCAAGAAACATGGCCGGGTCTGGCCGCCTGATCGCGATCTGGCCCATTTCGTCCGGTCCACAGGCGGTGCCATCGGCGCCGATAACAGCAACATTGTGGCCAGGCACGGCCTTGCCAATCGCCCCCGGTCGCGAAACGCCGATGCGGCCACACGACGAGAGCACATAATTGCATTCGGTCTGGCCGTAGAATTCGTTGATGGTCAGGCCAAGTGTCGACAGGCCCCAGGCATGCGTCTCCGCGCCGAGCAATTCGCCGCCTGAGCTCAGTGTGCGCAGGCCCAGACGCGCGCGATCGGTCGACTTGAAGGCGCCGCGCAACATCCGCAGCGCGGTCGGCGGAATGAAGGCATTGCGCACCGCCATGTCTGCCATCAAACCAACTGCCTGGTCCGGGTCAAACTTGTCGGCTCTGGCAGCAACGACGGGAACACCGAAATGCAGCCCGGGCAGCAGCACGTTCAAAAGACCGCCGGCCCAGGCCCAATCGGCGGGCGTCCACAGCCGGTCACCGGCCTGCGGCAGGAATTCATGGCTGAACTGCACCCCAGGAAGATGGCCGAGCAGCACCCGATGGGCATGCAGCGCGCCTTTCGGCGGCCCAGTCGTGCCCGAGGTGTAAATCATCAGCGCCGGATCGTCGGCCCGCGTCGCCACCGCCTCGAAATCCGCCTGGCCCAGCGCCAGACATTGCTGGTAATCTTCGGCGCCCGCGGCGCGCCCGTCGGTCGCCACGATCAATTCGAGCGCTGGAAGGTCTGCGCGCAGCGGCGCGATTTTATCATAGCCCGCGGCATTGGTGATGAGAGCCCTGACCGAAGCGTCGCTGAGCCGATAGCGCAGCGCATCCGGGCCGAACAACGAAGCCAGCGGCAAAGCGATCGCGCCGAGCTTATAGATGGCGGCATGGCAGACCGCCACTTCGGCCATCTGCGGCAGCAGGATGGCAATGCGATCGCCGCGCGCGAGCCCAAGCCGCGCCAGCGACGAGGCTAGCCGGTTCGATTGCTCGCGCAAGCTCGCGCAATCGGTGCGCCGGACGGCGCCGTCGCCCAGCACTTCCAGAATGGCCGGCCGGTGCGGCTCACGCCTCGCCCAACGATCGGCAATGGCGATGCCCATATTGTAGAATGCCGGAATCTTCCAGCGAAAGGCCGCCGACAATTCGGCATAGTCTTGCAGATTGGGTAACATCGATCGACCAACCCGCCGGTCCGACGCCGGCGAAAAAGTCTAGGCCGCCGGGGCGCCGCCGGCAATGTGGCGCCGAGAACTCTCAGACCTGCCAGCGATATGCTGGGCCGTCTCAAAACCCGCGAGGTCATGCGATGACGCAGGTTGCTCAAGGCGCGCCAACAACACCAGCCCCCGATCGCCTGCCTGCCTTCGACGCCCCCTATGCGACGCCTGACGAATCGCTGGCTATCGAGCTTTTGGCCAGAGCCGGGCTGAGCGAGACTGCGGAGGCGCGCGTCGATCACCGGGCGACACGGCTGATCGAAGCGATCCGCCATCGTAGCGGCGGGCTCGGCGGCATCGAGGATTTCCTGCGCGAATATTCGCTGTCGACGAAGGAGGGCCTCGCCCTGATGGTCCTCGCCGAGGCGTTGCTGCGCGTCCCTGACGGCCCGACCGCCGATCGGCTGATCGAGGACAAGCTCGGCCAGGCCGATTGGGCCCATCACGAGACCCGCTCGGAGGCGATCCTGGTCTCCGCTTCGGCCTGGGCGCTCGGCCTGACGGCGCGGATCATCCAGCCGGGCGACACGCCGGAGGGGGTGCTCGCCAATCTGACCAAGCGGCTTGGTCTGCCGGCGGTGCGCACCGCAACCCGCCAGGCGATGCGGTTGATGGGCTCGCATTTCGTCCTCGGCCAGACCATTGGCGAGGCGCTGCAGCGGGCCTCCTCGGGTGCCGGCCGGCTCTACCGCTATTCCTTCGACATGCTTGGCGAAGGGGCGAGAACCGCCGAGGACGCCCGGCGCTATTTCGACTCCTATGCCGCCGCAATCGCCGCAATCGGGCGGGCCGCCGGCAATGCCAAACTTCCCGACCGCCCCGGCATTTCCGTCAAGCTCTCGGCTCTCCATCCCCGCTACGAGCCAACGAGCCGCGATCGCGTCCTAAGCGAACTGGTGCCGCTGGTTGTCGATCTCGCCGAACGAGCCAAGGCGCATGATCTCAATTTCACCATCGATGCCGAAGAGGCCGACCGGCTCGAACTCTCGCTCGCGGTGATCGCCGCGGTCGCCACCCATCCGAGCCTCGCCGGCTGGGCGGGTTTCGGGCTGGCCGTGCAGAGCTATCAAAAGCGCGCCGGGGCGGTCATCGACTATATTGCCGCCTTGGCCAAACGGCTCGACCGGCGCTTCATGGTCCGCCTCGTCAAGGGCGCCTATTGGGACACCGAGATCAAGCGCGCGCAGGAACGCGGCCTGGCCGATTTTCCGGTCTTCACCCGCAAGGCGATGACCGATCTCAATTATATCGCTTGCGCGCAACGCCTGCTCGAGGCCCGCCCCCTGCTCTATCCCCAATTTGCCACCCATAATGCGCTCACCGTCGCGACGATTGTCGAACGCGCCAATGGCACCGCCGGTTTCGAATTCCAGCGCCTGCACGGCATGGGCGATGATGCCTACCGAGCGCTGCTCGCCGAATTGCCGGGCGCCGCCTGCCGGACCTATGCGCCGGTCGGCGGCCATCAGGACCTCCTCGCCTATCTGGTTCGGCGCCTATTGGAAAACGGAGCCAATTCCTCGTTTGTATCGGTCGCGGCCGACCCGGCCATTCCGATCTCGAATCTCCTGCGCCGGCCCCAGGCCATCATTGGTGCGCCGGCAAGCGCCCGCAACCCGCGGCTGTCGCGACCGGCCGATCTCTATGCGCCGTCGCGGCGCAATTCGCGCGGCCTCGAATTCGGCGAGCGCAGGGCGCTTGACGATTGTCTGCGCCAGGTGGCCTCGGCCGGCCTGCCGAGCACGCCCGCCCGCCCGCTGATCGATGGCAGCAATGGCGAAGGGACGGCGCGCTCGCTGGCCTCACCGATCGACGGAGCGGCGATCGGTACGGTCGTCGAGGCGCAACCGCAGGACGTCGAGCGAGCGATGCTTGCCGCCCAGCGTGGCTTTGCGACCTGGAGCCGGACCAAGGTCGACCAGCGCGCCGGCGCCCTTGAACGGGCCGCCGATCTCCTCGACGGCGCCAGCGGCCGCCTACTCGCTCTGCTGCAAAGCGAAGCCGGCAAGACGCTCGATGACGGGATAGCCGAATTGCGCGAGGCGATCGATTTCTGCCGCTATTATGCCGCCGATGCCCGGGCGAATCTGGCGGAACCGCAGATCATGCCGGGACCGACCGGCGAGGATAATCGGCTGTCCTACCGGGGACGCGGCGTATTCGTCTGCATCAGCCCCTGGAACTTTCCGCTTGCCATTTTTCTCGGCCAGATTGCGGCAGCGCTGGTTACCGGCAACAGCGTGATAGCAAAGCCGGCCGAGCAGACGCCGCTGATTGCCGATGCGGCGGTGCGGCTGTTTTACGAGGCCGGCATTCCGCCTTCGGCCCTCCACCTCATGCCGGGCGACGGGGCGCTCGGCGCCGCGCTCGTCGCCCATCGCCTGACGGCAGGCGTCGCCTTTACCGGATCAACCGAGACGGCCTGGCGCATCAACCGGGCGCTCGCCGCGCGCGAGAGTGCAATCGTCCCGCTGATCGCCGAGACGGGCGGGATCAATGTCATGCTTGTCGATGCGACCGCGCTGCCCGAACAGGTTACCGACGACGCAATTGTCTCCGCCTTCCGTTCGACCGGCCAGCGCTGCTCAGCGCTACGGTTGATCTGCATCCAGGACGACGTCGCCGACAAGATCATCCGGATGATCGCCGGGGCCGCGGCGGAACTGAAAATCGGCGATCCCAGAGACGTCAGCGTCCATTTGGGCCCGGTCATCGACGCCGAATCCAAGCTGCGCCTTGCCGACCATGTTGCGGCGATGAAACGCATGGCCCGCGTGCATTTTGCCGGGTCGGTACCGGCCGCCGCCTCGCCGCAGGGCCATTATATCGCCCCGCATATTTTCGAATTGAAATCGGTCGGCGAGCTAACCAAGGAGGTGTTCGGTCCGATCCTGCATGTCGTTCGCTACAAGCCCAAGGATCTTCCCGCCGTGCTCGATTCGATCGAAGCAATGGGCTATGGGTTGACGCTCGGCATCCATTCGCGGATCGAACTCGACGGTCGAAGCGGTGGTCGAGCGGCTTGCGGTCGGCAATTGCTATGTTAACCGCAACATGATTGGCGCCGTGGTCGGCACTCAGCCGTTTGGCGGCAGCGGTCTTTCGGGAACCGGGCCAAAGGCCGGCGGGCCCGGCTATCTGAAGCGCTTTGCGGCCGAGCAGGTCGTGTCGGTCAATACGGCGGCGGCTGGCGGCAATGCTAGCCTGATCGCGATGGGGGAATGAGAAAAGTGAGCCAGCCTCGACCCTATCGGCCGAATGTCGGCATTGCCCTGTTCAATCGCGCCGGCAAGGTTTTGGCCGGGCGGGCCCGCAGCGCCGGACCCGAAATCGTGCTGGCCGGCCATGAATGGCAGATGCCGCAGGGCGGCATCGATCGCAACGAGGATCTCGTCGAAGCGGCAAAGCGCGAACTCTTTGAGGAAACCAATGTCCGCTCGGTTGCTCTCCTCAAAGTCAGTAGCGCTGCCTGGTGCTATGATTTTCCCCCCTATGACGGACCGCCGCACCGGCTCTGTGCCTTCCGCGGCCAGGCGCAAAGCTGGGTCGCCTTCCGCTTCCTCGGCGACGACGATGAAATCGACGTGCTTGCCCCCGGCGGCGGCCAGCCCTCCGAATTTTCCGCTTGGGACTGGCATTCCCTCGCCGAACTGGCCGAACAAGTGGTACCCTACAAGCGTGCCGTCTATCGCGCCGTCCTTGAAGCTTTCGGGGACTTGACCGACCACCCAGCCTAGATATTCAGCGCCGCCTTTAATTCGCGCAATTGGTCGAGCTTCTCGCTCGCGAGCCGTTTGGCTTCCCCCTCGGCAGCATCGCGCATATCATCCTCGGCATCGCGGATTTCCGTGGCGATGCGATCGGCATTCAAGGCCTCGATCGGCACCGCCTGTTCGGCCAAAATGGACAGGCCGAGGCTCGACATGTCGAGAAAACCGCCGCGCACGAACAGGCGCTTGGTATCCTTGTCGGTCACTACCTCGACAATGCCCGGCCGCAACATGATCATGACCGGGGCATGATCCTTGAGAATCGTCATGTCGCCTTCCGAACCCGGCACCATTACGGATTCGACGTCGCCTTTGAAAAGCAGACGCTCGGGCGCAACCAGCTCGAAGTGAAATGCCGCCATGAGACCTCCGGAATTGCCCACTGGGCGGCTAGGCCGACGCCGCGAGCTTCTGCGCCTTCTCGACGGCTTCTTCGATGGTGCCGACCATGTAGAAGGCAGCTTCCGGCAGATGATCATACTTGCCGTCGACGAGCCCCTTGAAGCCCTTGATCGTATCGGCGAGCGGCACCAGCTTGCCCGGCGATCCGGTGAAGACTTCGGCGACGTGGAAGGGTTGCGAAAGGAAGCGCTCGATCTTGCGGGCCCTCGCCACGGCGATCTTGTCCTCTTCGGACAGTTCGTCCATGCCGAGAATTGCAATAATGTCCTGCAGGGCCTTATAGCGCTGGAGGACCTGCTGGACCTGGCGCGCCACCGAATAATGCTCGTCGCCGACGACCAGCGGCGAAAGCATACGCGAGGTCGAATCGAGCGGATCGACGGCCGGATAAATGCCCTTTTCGGCGATCGAACGAGACAGCACCGTCGTCGCATCGAGATGGGCGAAAGAGGTTGCCGGCGCCGGATCGGTCAAATCATCGGCCGGGACGTAAATCGCCTGAACCGACGTAATCGAGCCCTTGTTCGTGGTCGTAATGCGCTCCTGCAAGGCGCCCATGTCGGTTGCCAGCGTGGGCTGATAGCCGACCGCCGAGGGAATGCGGCCAAGCAGCGCCGAGACTTCCGAACCGGCCTGGGTGAAGCGGAAGATGTTGTCGATGAAGAAGAGAACGTCCTGGCCCTTGTCACGGAAATCCTCGGCGACCGTAAGGCCGGTCAGGGCGACCCGCGCGCGCGCCCCCGGCGGCTCGTTCATTTGGCCATAGACCAGCGCACATTTGGAGCCTTCGCCGCCGCCCTTCTTGTTGACGCCGCTCTCGATCATCTCGTGATAGAGATCATTGCCTTCGCGGGTCCGCTCGCCAACGCCGGCGAAGACCGAATAGCCGCCGTGCGCCTTGGCGACATTGTTGATCAATTCCATGATGAGCACGGTCTTGCCAACGCCGGCGCCACCGAACAGGCCGATCTTGCCGCCCTTGGCATAGGGGGCCAGAAGATCCACGACCTTGATGCCGGTTTCGAGAATCTGCGCTTCCGTTGCCTGTTCGGCAAAGCTTGGGGCCGGCTGATGGATGGCGCGGCGACTCAGCGAGGGCACCGGCCCGGCTTCGTCGACCGGTTCGCCGATGACATTGATGATGCGGCCGAGGCAGGCGTCGCCGACCGGCACCAGAATCGGAGAGCCGGTATCGACGACCTCCTGGCCGCGCACCAGCCCCTCCGACACGTCCATCGCAATACAGCGCACCGTTGATTCGCCGAGCTGCTGAGCCACTTCTAGGACCAGCCGGTTGTCGCCATTCTTGGTTTCCAAGGCATTTAAAATTTCGGGCAGATGACCGTCGAATTGAACGTCGACCACCGCGCCGATAACCTGGGTTACCCGGCCGATATTGGCATTGTTGCCGGCGGTGGCTGCGGATGGGGTAGGAACGGTGGCATGCTTTGCCATTGTCAGCCCTCACTCTTTGGTCAAAGCGCCTCGGCGCCTGAAATGATTTCGATGAGTTCCTTGGTGATCATCGCCTGGCGCGAACGATTGTATTGCATCGTCTTTTTCTTGATCATTTCGCCGGCATTGCGTGTCGCATTGTCCATGGCGCTCATCCGCGCGCCCTGTTCGGAGGCCGCATTCTCAAGCAGCGCCCGAAACACCTGGACCGATATATTGCGCGGCAGCAGCGAGGTCAGGATCTCCTCTTCTTCCGGCTCATACTCGTAGGCGACGGCGCCGGAAGCGGAATCGCCGGCCGGAATCGGCGCGGGAATGAGCTGCTGGGCCGTGGGGATCTGGGCGATCACCGATTTGAAACGGGAAAAATACAGGGTGCAAACGTCGAATTCGCCGGCATGGAACATAGCGATGATCTTCTGGCCGATCGGATTGGCGTTTTCGAATCCGAGCTGGCGCACCGCACGCAGATCGACGATATCAACGATATTGCGCTCGAAATTGCGGCGCAGCTGATCGACGCCCTTCTTGCCCACGCAAAGAATTTTGACGCGCTTGCCCTGGCCGATCAGGGCATTGGCATGCTCGCGCGCCAGCCGAACGATCGAGGTGTTGAAGCCGCCGCACAGGCCACGCTCGGCGGTGCAAACGACCAGCAAATGGGTGTCAGCCTTGCCGGTGCCGGCCAGGAGGGCCGGCGCCTGGCCGCCGGGCGCTATGCCGCCGGCGAGGTTCGACAGGACCTTGCCGATCCGCTCGGCATAGGGCCTGGCCTGTTCAGCCGCGGCTTGCGCCTTGCGCAGTTTGGCCGCCGCCACCATCTGCATGGCCTTAGTGATCTTCTGGGTCGCCTTGACCGAGGCGATCCGGTTGCGAAGATCCTTTAACGACGGCATGGCGCGGGTTTCCTAGCAGGGGATCAGGCGAACGACTTGGAATAGGCCTCGACAATCGATTTCAGCTTGGCCGTGTCGGCGTCGCTCAAATCCTTCGAATCGCGGATGCTGTTGAGCAGATCGGCGTGCTGGGAGCGCAGCACGGCGAGCAGGCCCTCTTCGAAGGCCTGCACCCAATTCAAGGGCTTCGCGTCGAGATAGCCATTGACCCCGGCATAGATGACGCAGACCTGTTCCTCCATCTTCAGCGGCGAGAATTGCGCCTGCTTGAGGAGTTCCGTCAGACGCGAGCCGCGGTTGAGCAGGCGCTGCGTCGTCGCGTCGAGATCAGAGCCGAATTGGGCAAAGGCAGCCATTTCCCGGTATTGCGCCAGTTCGCCCTTGATCTTGCCGGCGACCTTCTTCATCGCCTTGGTCTGCGCCGACGAGCCAACCCGCGAGACCGACAGCCCGACATTCACTGCCGGACGGATGCCCTGGTAGAACAGGTCGGTTTCGAGGAAAATTTGGCCGTCGGTAATTGAAATAACATTGGTCGGAATATAGGCCGACACGTCATTGGCCTGGGTCTCGATGATCGGCAATGCGGTCAGCGAGCCGCCGCCATTGTCATCGTTCAACTTAGCCGCCCGCTCGAGCAGGCGGCTGTGTAGATAGAAGACGTCGCCCGGATAGGCCTCGCGGCCGGGCGGCCGGCGCAGCAACAGCGACATCTGCCGGTAGGCGACGGCCTGCTTCGACAAATCATCGTAAATCATCAGCGCGTGCATGCCGTTGTCGCGGAAATATTCGCCCATCGTGCAGCCGGCAAACGGCGCCAGATATTGCATCGGCGCGGGATCGGAGGCGGTTGCCGAGACGACGATCGAATAGTCGAGCGCCCCATGCTCCTCGAGCACCTTGACGAATTGCGCCACTGTCGAGCGCTTCTGGCCGATCGCCACATAGACGCAATAAAGCTTGGCCTTTTCGTCGGTGCCGAGATTGAGCGGCTTTTGATTGAGGATCGTGTCGAGGGCAACCGCCGTCTTGCCGGTCTGCCGGTCGCCGATGATCAGTTCGCGCTGGCCGCGGCCGATCGGGATCAGCGCGTCGATCGCCTTGAGGCCGGTGGCCATCGGCTCGTGCACCGATTTGCGCGGAATGATGCCGGGTGCCTTGATGTCGACGCGCGAGCGGCGTGCCGTTTTGATCGGCCCTTTGCCGTCGATCGGATTGCCGAGCGCATCGACGACACGCCCGAGCAGCTCCTTGCCGACCGGAACGTCGACAATGGCGCCGGTACGCTTGACCGTCTGCCCCTCGCTGATCTCACGGTCGGCACCGAAAATGACGATGCCGACATTGTCGGTTTCGAGATTGAGGGCCATGCCGCGGACGCCGCTCTCGAACTCGACCATTTCGCCAGCCTGGACATTGTCGAGACCGTAGACCCGCGCAATGCCGTCGCCAACCGAGAGGACTTGACCGACCTCGGTTACCTTGGCCTCATTGCCGAAATTCTCGATTTCGGCCTTGAGAATGGCGGAAATTTCTGCGGCGCGAATGTCCATCAGCCGACCTCTTTCATGCGCTTGCGAATCGAATTGAGCTTGGTTTTCAGCGAATTGTCGATCATGCGCGAGCCGATCTTGACGATCAGGCCGCCGATGATCGAGCGATCGAGCTTGACCGCGACCTCGACGTCCGTACCGCCGACGACCGCCTGCAGGGCGCTCTTGAGCGCCGCAAGTTGCGCCTCGCTCAACGGCTCGGCGACGGTGATTTCGGCGCGTTTGATGCCTTTCGCCTGGTCGCTCAGCGCCAGATAGGCCTTGATCATGTCGCCAACGGCAAACAGCCGCCGCTTGGCGGCGACCAGTTTAAGGAAATTGGCGGCAATGCCCTGAATGCCGGCCTTGTCGAGCACCGCGGCGAGCGCCCTGACCTGGTCGTTGGCAGCAAAGACCGGACTATCGACCAGGATCCTCAGATCCTCGCTCGCGGCAACCAGCCGACGGAAGGTCGCCAGATCGGCAGCGACGGCATCGACGGCCTTGTGCTGTTCGGCCAGTGCAAACAGCGCCTGGGCATAGCGCCCCGCCACTCCCGATACGATCGTCTCGTTCTGGGCCACAGACAATCTCTTCCATGCCCCTCGGCACAGAGGTCAAAAAGGGAGACTCCCTTGCAACTGCGCGGCCGAAGGCTGTTTGGGATGCGAAGCCGCAGGGCCTAAGCCACGCGTCTTCGAAGGCGCTGTCACGTAACATATGGATTTTCACCATGCAACCCTGTGAAACGGAAGCTTCCACCGGTCTCACAGAAAGCTCTGCGGATCGACATCGACGCTGACCCTTGTATCGGCGCCGGGCCTGGGCGCTTCGTCGAGCAGGGCCCGCAGAAAGCCTTGCAGATCGCTTTGCCGGGGCGCTTTGACGAGAAGACGAAACCTGTGCCGGCCTCGGATCACCGCAATCGGCGCCTCGACCGGTCCCCAAATCACAATACCGCCGGCCTCGGTGCGGTCCGCGGCAAAGCGCCAGCGCGGCGCCGGCTTCAGCCGGCTCGCCGCCAGCACCAGCGCCCGCGCATATGCCTCGGCGGCGGCGCGATCGCTGGCAGCGACAATCAGCGCCGCGAGCCGGCCGAACGGCGGCAGGCCGGCGCGCTCGCGGGCTCTGGTTTCCTCGCGGTAGAAACGCTCGCCGTCGCCGGAGACAATCGCCTGCATGACCGGATGCTCGGGCTGCCAGGTCTGAACCAGACCGCGGCCGCTCGCTGCGCCGCGCCCGGCCCGGCCGGTCACTTGGGCAAGCAATTGAAAGGTGCGCTCGGCGGCCCTGGGATCGCCATTGGCAAGGCCGAGATCGGCATCGATCACGCCGGCCAGTGCAAGTTTCGGGAAATTGTGGCCCTTGGCGACCAATTGGGTGCCGATGACAATATCGAACAGGCCCTGCTCGATTGCTTCGAACTCGCGCCGCAGCCGTTCCGCCCCGCCGGGAAAATCGGAGGAGAGTACCAGGATGCGGGCTTGCGGAAACACCGCGGCAACTTCCTCGGCCAGCCGCTCGACACCTGGCCCACAGGCCTGCAGCGTACCTTCCGCCGCGCATTGCGGGCAGCGCTCCGGCCGCGGTTCGAGATGGCCGCAATGATGGCACATCAGGGCCCGGCGGAAGCGGTGCTCAACCAGCCAGGCCGAACATTGCGGGCATTGAAAGCGATGGCCGCAGCGTCGGCACAGAGTCAAAGGGGCATAGCCGCGCCGGTTAAGATAGAGAAGCGCCTGGCTGCCGCCCGCCATTGCCACCTGCACCGCCTCGCGGAGCGGCTGCGACAGCCAGCGGCCCGGTGCGCAGGGCGTTTGGCGGAGATCGATCGCCGCCACGTCCGGCAGGCGCCGCCCGCCGAACCGCGCGGGCAGATGAATGTGAGCGTAGCGCCGGTTCGCGGCATTGACCCGCGTCTCGATCGAAGGGGTCGCCGAGACGAGGACGATCGCAGCCTGCTCAAGCCGCGCCCGCACGACCGCCATGTCGCGGGCGTGATAGATCACCCCATCCTCCTGCTTGTAGCCGGAATCATGTTCCTCATCGACAATGATGAGGCCGAGGCGGGCGAAGGGAAGGAAGAGAGCGGACCTGGCGCCGACGACAACCTTGGCCCCGCCGGTCCCGACGGCCGACCACACTCTCGCCCGTCTGCCGGGCGAGACCGTCGAATGAAACTCGGCAGGCGGCGCCCCGAAACGCGCCGCAAACCGCCCCATGAACTGGTTGGTCAGGGCGATCTCCGGCATCAGGACCAGGGCCTGGCGTTGCTGGCGAAGGGCCGCCGCGATTGCCTCGAAATAGACTTCGGTCTTGCCGGAACCGGTCACGCCTTCGAGCAGCGTCGCCGAATATTGCGGCGCCGATGCGATCCGGGCGAGATCGTCGGCGGCTCGGCGCTGGGCTGGTTCAAAGGCGGTCGTCGCGAAATCGGCGTTCGGGGGCGCGGCTACCGGCTCGGCCGGCAGAACCAGGCTGGTCAGCGCGCCAGCATCGACGAGGCCGTCGATGACCCCGATCGAACAGGCAGCCAGTTCGGCGAGCATCGGCTTTGGCCGCGCAAGTCCATCGGCGGCGGCGGCCAGCACACGAGCCCGGGCTGGCGTCATCCGCTCCGGCGGCGGCCCAGCGAGCCGGACCGCGAAACGAGGCCGGTCCAAGCCGTCCTGGTCGTGGCTGCGCATCGCCATGCGCAAGACCATGCCGCGCGGCGCCAATGTCCACCGCGCGATCCAGTCGACCAATTGCATGAGTTCAGGACGCAGTGGCGGCAGATCGCGCTTGGCCTCTATCGTCTTCAACTCGCCGGCCGGCGGCGAGGCATCGAGCGCCCAGACGACCCCGTCGGCCGACCGCCGCCCGAAGGGAACGTGCACCACATCACCCGGCCCAACGGTGAGGCCGGCCGGCACCAAATAGGAATAGGGTCGGTCGAGCGCGACCGGGATCAGGACATCCGCGATCTGCCGTGGTGATTCGCCCAATGCCGCTGCCGCCTGCCGATGATCCGTCGAATTGCCGCCCGGCGCCGATCCTTAGCATCCGTTGCCGGCATCGCAACCTTTCCTTCACGTCAATGTCGCATTCTGCCGGCGAACCGACGGAGCGGCGATGCGAGGAAACCGATTGACGCCAGAGCGGAGCAAGCCAGGCAAGGAGGGCGCTCTGGCTGCCGAGACGCTGGCCTGGCTTTCGCACCTCGCCTCGGAACGCCGGATGTCGGCGAAGACCGTCGAGGCCTATTCCCGCGATCTGCGGCAATTCCTGCGCTTTCTTGCTGCCCATCGCGGCGAGCCGCCGACCGCAGCCAGCTTTGCCGCTCTCACCCCCGCCGACATTCGAGCCTTCATGGCCCAGCGCCGCCGCGAGGGGGTTGCGAGCCGCTCGCTGGTCCGCATTCTCTCCGGCATCCGCTCATTCGCCCGCCATCTCGAGCGCACCGGCAAGGCGTGCACGGGCGCCTTTTCGGCGGTGCGCACGCCGAAAATGCCGCGCAGCCTGCCAAGACCGCTCGATCCCCAGCAGGCCCGGGCCCTGAGCGATCCGGACTGCCGCAGCGGCGAGCCGCGCGAGGCCTGGATTTTCGCCCGCGACGCGGCCGTTCTGTCTTTGCTCTATGGCGCCGGTCTGCGGATATCCGAGGCGCTCGCGATCGTGCGGCGCGACGCCCCGATCGGCGAACGCGACATCCTGCGCGTCGCCGGCAAGGGCGGCAAGATCCGCAGCGCCCCCGTGATCGTCCCGGTGCGTCGCGCGATCGAGGCCTATCTCGAAGTCTGCCCGCATGGCCTTGCCCCCGACGGCCCCTTGTTTGTCGGTGCCAAAGGCGGGCCATTGTCGCCGCGCATTTTGCAATTGGCGATCGAACGGCTGCGCGGCGGGCTCGGGCTTGGCGAACATGCGACCCCGCACGCGCTGCGCCATTCCTTTGCCAGCCATCTGCTCGGCCGCGGCGGCGATTTGCGGACCATCCAGGAATTGCTTGGTCATGCCTCGCTTTCCTCGACGCAGATCTACACCGCGATCGACCGAACCCGGCTGCGCGAGGCCTATCTCGCCGCGCATCCGCGGGCCGGTCGATCGGGCTGAGGCCGTCGAGGGCCCTAGAGGTGGATCGGCCGGCCGTCGACCGCGAGGGCGGCCTCCTTGACCGCCTCCGAGAGAGTCGGGTGGGCATGGCAGATGCGCGCCAAATCCTCGGCCGAGCCCCCGAATTCCATGACGACCACCGCTTCGTGGATCATCTCGCCGGCAGCGGCCGCAACAATATGGGCGCCGAGCAGCCGGTCGCCGTTGGCCTCGGCTAGGATTTTAACGAAACCGTCGGTCTTGCGCATCGCCCGGGCCCGGCTATTGGCGGTGAATGGAAACTTGCCGACCCGGTAGGCTATGCCGTCGGCCTTGAGTTCTTCCTCGCTGCGGCCGACCGAGGCCACTTCCGGCATCGTATAGACGACATTCGGGATTGCCGCATAATTGACGTGGCCATGCTGGCCGGCGAGGATTTCAGCGAGCGCGATCCCCTCGTCTTCGGCCTTGTGCGCCAGCATCGGCCCACGAATGACATCACCGATCGCATAGAGACCGGCAACATTGGTGGCAAAGCGGTCGTCGACGACAATCCGGCCGCGCTCCATCGCAACCGCCAGCGCTTCGAGCCCGAGCCCCTCGGTAAAGGGGCGTCGACCGATGGCGACGAGAACGACATCGGCCTTAATCTCGCTCGTCTCGCCGCCGGTGGCAGGTTCGATCGCCACTGTGGCACCCGTGCTGCCGGCCGTGACGCTGGCAACCCTATGGCCTAACCGGAACATCATGCCCTGCTTGGCGAGCAGGCGCTGCAGGTAGCGAGCGACCTCGAAATCCATGCCGGGCAGGATGCGATCGAAATATTCGACGATTGTGACCTCGGCGCCAAGACGGCTCCAGACCGAACCGAGTTCGAGGCCGATGACACCGGCGCCGACGACTAACAATTTTCCCGGGACCTTCGAAAGCTCGAGGGCGCCGGTCGACGAGACGATGATCTTTTCGTCGATCGCAATGCCAGGTAGGGGCGTCGATTCCGAGCCGGTCGCGATCGCTATCGCCTTGGCCTCGATTTCGACCGGCTTGCCGGTCGCGGCGGTGACGACGATTTTGCCAGGCCCGCTGACGGTTGCGCTGCCGGTGAGCGTATCGATTTTGTGCTTCTTCAGCAGAAAGCCGACACCATTGACATTGGCGGCGACGGTTTCGTCCTTATGTTTCATCATCGCCTTAAGATCGAGGCGCGGCGCGTCGAGCACGACGCCGAGCGGCGCCATAGCATGGCCTGCCTCGACAAACATGTCCGAGGCATAGAGCAGCGCCTTGGAGGGAATGCAGCCGATGTTCAGACAGGTGCCGCCATGCGTCTTGCGCTTTTCGACGACCGCGACCTTGAGACCCAGCTGGGCCGCGCGAATCGCGCAGACGTAGCCGCCCGGCCCGGTGCCGATGACGGCAAGATCATAGACCATATCCCTCTCCACCTGCGGCGATTGCCAAATTTCACAGATCAAGGACCAGGCGGGTCGGATCTTCGAGCGCTTCCTTGACCCGAACGAGAAAGGTCACCGCCTCTCTGCCGTCGACGATCCGGTGATCGTAGGACAGCGCCAGATACATCATCGGCCTGATCCGGATCTCGCCGTCGATGACCACGGGCCGGTCCTGGATCTTGTGCATGCCGAGAATGCCGGATTGCGGCGCGTTGAGAATCGGCGTCGACATCAGCGAACCATAGATCCCGCCATTGGTTATGGTGAAAGTGCCGCCCTGCATTTCTTCGATCCTCAGCTGGCCATCGCGTGCCCGCCGGCCGAAATCGGCAATCGTCTTCTCGATCGCAGCAACCGACAGGCGATCGGCATCGCGCACCACCGGAACAACCAGACCCTTGTCGGTTCCCACCGCTATGCCAATGGCGTAATAATTCTTGTAGACGAGATCGGTGCCGTCGATCTCGGCATTGAGCGCCGGCAATTCCTTCAGGGCCTGGACGCAGGCCTTCACGAAGAATCCCATGAAGCCGAGCTTGGCGCCGTGCTTCTTCTCGAACACCTCCTTGTAGCGCGTCCTCAACGCCATGACCTCGCCCATGTCGACCTCGTTGAACGTGGTCAGCATGGCCGCCGTATTCTGCGCATCCTTCAGGCGGCGGGCGATCGTCTGCCTGAGCCTGGTCATCCGCACGCGCTCTTCGCGCACCGCCTCGTCGGGCGCACTCGGCGCGCGGACCAGAGCAGCAGCCGGGGCGGGCGGGACGGCAGAGGGGGCCGGCGGGCGTGCCAATGCCGCGAGAACATCACCTTTGAGCACCTGACCGCGCTTACCGGTCCCGGCGATCGCGCCGGCATCGAATTGATTGTCGCTGGCGATCTTGGCCGCGGCGGGCGAGGCGGGCATCGGCTGGGCCGGGGTTGGCGCCGGCTTGGCTTCGGCGGCCGCCGGCGCGGCCGCGCTTGGCATCACCACCGGTGGCGTGCCGGGCGCCGCGATTTGACCGAGCAATGCGCCGACGCCGACCAATTCGCCGTCCTTGGCGGCGATTTCGGCGAGAATGCCGGCGGCCGGCGCATTGACCTCGAGGGTGACTTTGTCAGTCTCCAGTTCGACCAGCGGCTCGTCCGCCTTGACGGTTTCGCCGAGCTGCTTGAACCAGCGACCGATTGTCGCTTCGCTGACGGATTCGCCGAGTGTGGGGACGCGAATTTCTGTCATGTCTGTTCACCCGCCGCTGGCGCGGCACTAGAGGATCGTTCAAGTCGCAAAGGCATCGTCAAGGAACGCCTTCAATTGTACGAGATGGCGCGACATCAGGCCGGTTGCGGTCGCCGCCGAAGCCGGCCGGCCGACATAGCGGGCCCTTTTCGACTTGGTCGGCGACTGGCTCAAGACCCATTCGAGATAGGGTTCGACGAAAGTCCAGGGTCCCATGTTCTTGGGCTCCTCCTGACACCAGACCACATCGGCCTTCTTGAAGCGTGTCATTTCCTGAACAAGCGATTTGAGCGGAAAGGGATAGAGCTGCTCGACCCGCATCAAATAGACATCGTCAATGTCGCGCCGCTCGCGTTCCTCAACCAGGTCATAATAGACTTTGCCCGTGCACAAGACCACGCGACGGATCTTGTCGTCCTTGGCGAGCTTGATCTTCTCGCCCTTGAGGATTTCCGCATCATCCCATAGCAGGCGGTGAAAAGAGGTGCCGGACTTCATCTCCTCGAGCCGCGAGGTCGCCCGCCTGTGCCGCAGCAGCGATTTCGGCGTCGCCAGAATCAAGGGCTTGCGGAACTCGCGCTTCAGCTGCCGGCGCAGGACATGGAAATAATTGGCCGGCGTGGTGCAATTGACGACCTGCATATTGTCTTCGGCGCACATTTGCAGGAAGCGCTCGATGCGGGCCGAGGAATGCTCGGGTCCCTGTCCCTCGTAGCCGTGCGGCAGCAGGCAGACGAGACCGCTCATCCGCAGCCATTTGCGCTCGCCTGACGACAGGAACTGGTCGAAGATGACCTGAGCGCCATTGGCGAAATCGCCGAATTGCGCCTCCCAGAGCGTGAGCGCATTGGGCTCGGAGAGCGAATAGCCATATTCGAAGCCGAGAACCGCCTCTTCCGACAGCATCGAATTGATCACTTCGTAGCGCGCCTGCTTATCGCTGATATTGTTCAGCGGGATGTAGCGAGCCTCGGTTTCCTGATCGATCAGGACGGAGTGGCGTTGCGAGAAAGTGCCGCGTTCGCAATCCTGGCCGGACAGCCGCACCGGATGCCCTTCGGCCAGCAGCGAACCGAAGGCGAGCGCCTCGGCAGTCGCCCAATCGATTCCTTCGCCGGTCTCGATCATCCTGCGGCGATTGGCGAGGAAGCGCGCGATCGTGCGATGGATGTTGAAAGTTTCCGGGACGAAAGTGATTTGTGCGCCGATCGTCTTCAGACCAGCAAGCTCGATTCCGGTAGTGCCGCGACGATCGTCGTCGACATTGTCCTGAACCGCCTTCAACCCGGCCCAGCGACCGTCGAGCCAATCGGCCTTGTTCGGCTTGTAGGCTTGACCAGCCTCGTATTCGGCCTCGAGGCGGGCGCGCCAATCCGATTTCAACTTGTCGACTTCGCCCTGGGCGACGACATTCGCCGCGACCAGCCTGCGGCCATAAAGTTCGAGCGTCGTCTCGTGCGCCCGGATCTTCTTGTACATGAGCGGCTGGGTAAAGCCGGGCTCGTCGCCCTCGTTATGGCCGAACCGCCGGTAGCAGAACATGTCGATGACGACGGGCTTGTGGAATTTCTGGCGGAATTCGATGGCGACCTTGGCCGCGAAGACCACGGCCTCCGGATCATCGCCATTGACGTGGAAGATCGGCGCTTCGATCATTTTGGCGACGTCGGAGGGATAGGGCGAGGAGCGCGAATAGCGCGGATAGGTGGTAAAGCCGATCTGGTTGTTGACGATGAAGTGCACCGACCCGCCGGTCCGGTGGCCTTTGAGTCCAGACAGCCCGAAGCTTTCGGCGACAACGCCCTGGCCGGCGAAGGCGGCATCACCGTGGATCAGCAGCGGTAGAACCTTGCTCCGCTCGACGACATCGTTCAATTGATCCTGCTTGGCACGGACCTTGCCGAGAACGACGGGGATGACGATTTCAAGATGCGATGGATTGGCGGTGAGCGACAGATGGACCTTGTTGCTGTCGAATTCCCGGTCGGAGGAAGCACCAAGATGGTATTTGACGTCGCCGGAGCCCTCGACTTCGTCCGGCGCGTAGGAACCGCCCTTGAATTCGTGGAAGATGGCGCGGTGCGGTTTGGCCATCACCTGCGAGAGAACGTTGAGGCGGCCGCGATGGGCCATGCCGAGGACGATTTCCTTGACGCCGAGAGCGCCGCCGCGCTTGATGATCTGCTCGAGCGCCGGGATCATGGATTCGGCGCCGTCGAGGCCGAAACGCTTGGTTCCGGTATAGCGGACGTCGATGAAGCGCTCGAAACCCTCGGCTTCGACCAGCTTGTTGAGGATGGCGCGCTTGCCCTCTCTGGTGAAGCTAATTTCCTTGTCGGGCCCTTCGATACGGGCCTGGATCCAGGCCTTGGCGGCCGGATCGGATATGTGCATGAACTCGAAGCCGATCGTCCCGCAATAGGTGCGGCGCAAGATGGCGAGCATCTCGCGCAGCGTCGCGAATTCGAGGCCAAGCACGTGGTCGATGAAGATTTTGCGGTCGTAGTCGCTGTCCTTGAAGCCATAGGAGGACGGGTGCAATTCCTCATGGTCCTTGCGCGGCTCGAGCCCGAGCGGATCGAGATCGGCATGGAGATGGCCGCGCATCCGATAGGCGCGGATCATCATCAGCGCGCGGACGCTGTCGCGGGTCGCCTGATGGAGATCGGCCTCGGAGACTTGCGGCTGATCGGGCGCAGCGGCCCGGCTCTTCTTCAGCGTTTCGCCAATCCTCGCCTCGATCTGCGCCCAATTGCCGTCGAGCGCCGAAACCATCTCGCCATTGGCGAGAATCGGCCAGTTCGGGCGCCGCCACGAGGCGCCGGCCGCATTCTTGACGACATCAGCCTTGCTGTCGTCAAGACCGGTGAAAAACGCCTGCCATTCGGCGGGGACGCTGGTCGGCTCGGCCTCGAAGGCGGCATAGAGATTTTCGATATAGGCGGCGTTGCCACCGTAGAGAAAGGAAGTATCGAGCAGCGTCTTGTTCTGACTTTCGCGTGCCATGCTGGAACCCATCCTGACTTGGCCAATGCCGCTGTGGCGGGGCCGCCGGTTCACTGATCCTTGAGAAGTTCGGCAAGAGTCTTGCCGAGGCGGGCCGGGCTTGCGGAGACGCGGATTCCGGCCGCCTCCATGGCGGCAATCTTGTCCTCGGCGCCGCCACGGCCGCCGGAAATGATCGCCCCGGCATGGCCCATGCGCCGGCCGGGCGGCGCGGTGCGGCCGGCGATAAAGCCAACCGTCGGCTTGCGCCTGCCGCGTTTGGCTTCGTCGCGCAGGAATTGCGCTGCATCCTCCTCCGCCGATCCGCCGATCTCGCCAATCATGATGATCGAGGCGGTCTTGGGGTCGGCCAGGAACATTTCGAGAATGTCGATGAATTCGGTGCCCTTGACCGGATCGCCGCCAATTCCGACCGCGGTGGTCTGGCCGAGGCCTTCGCGGCTCGTCTGATAGACCGCCTCGTAGGTAAGCGTGCCCGAGCGCGAGACGATGCCGACGCTGCCCTTCTTGAAAATATTGCCGGGCATAATGCCGATCTTGCATTCGCCGGCGGTCATGATCCCCGGACAATTGGGGCCGATGAGCCGCGATTTCGTTCCCGATAGCGCCCGCTTGACCTTGACCATGTCGAGTACCGGTATGCCCTCGGTGATGCAGACAATCAGCCCGATTTCGGCGTCGATCGCCTCGCAGATCGCGTCCGCGGCGCCAGCCGGCGGCACGTAGATGACCGCCGCGTCGGCCGCCGTCGCTTCCTTGGCCTCGCGCGCCGTGTCGAAAACCGGCAGACCGATATGGAGCGAGCCACCCTTGCCGGGCGAGGTGCCGCCGACCATCCGGGTCCCGTAGGCAATCGCCTGTTCGCTATGGAATGTGCCGTTTTTGCCGGTGAACCCCTGGCAGATGACCCTGGTCTGCTGGTCGATCAAAATCGCCATCAGCGTGCCTCCCTCACCGCCCTGACGATTTTCTGGGCGGCATCGTCGAGATCGTCGGCCGAAATTACGTTCAAGCCGGACGAGGCGATGATCGTTTTGCCAAGCTCGACATTGGTGCCCTCGAGGCGGACCACCAGCGGTACTTTCAGGCCGACCTCCCTGACCGCGGCGATCACACCCTCGGCAATGATGTCGCAGCGCATGATGCCGCCGAATATGTTGATCAAAATGCCGCGCACTTTCGGGTCGGCGGTGATGATTTTGAAAGCCGCAGTGACCTTTTCCTTGGTCGCGCCGCCGCCGACATCGAGGAAATTGGCCGGCGCCTCGCCGTAGAGCTTAATGATATCCATGGTCGCCATGGCAAGGCCGGCGCCATTGACCATGCAGCCGATCGTGCCTTCGAGGGTGATGTAACTGAGATCGTGGCGTGATGCCTCGATCTCTTTTTCATCCTCCTCGCTGGCATCGCGCAAGGCGGCGAGTTCGGGATGCCGGAAGAGGGCGTTGTCGTCGAAGCCGAGCTTGGCATCGAGACAGACCAGGGCGCCGGCGCGGGTGACGATCAGCGGGTTGATCTCCAGCATGGCCATGTCCTTGTCGAGAAAGGCCGTATAGAGCTGGATCACCAATTTCCCGGCCTGCCGGGCCAGTTCGCCGGTTAGGCCGAGCGCCTTGGCAACGGTGCGACCGTGATGCGGCAAGATGCCGGTCGCCGGATCGACCGCAAAGCGCAGGATTTTTTCCGGGCTGTTGTGCGCGACCGTTTCAATATCCATGCCGCCCTCCGTCGAGACGACGAAGGCAACCCGGGACGCGGTCCGGTCGACGAGGAGCGAAAGATAAAATTCCTTTTCGATGTCCGAGCCTTCCTCGATATAGAGGCGGTTCACCGGCTTGCCGGCCGGCCCGGTTTGGACAGTCACGAGGGTGCGGCCGAGCATCTGGCGAGCCAGTTCGCCCACCTCGGCCGGCGATTTGGCGAGCCGCACGCCGCCCTGGTCGCCGGCTTCGGCTTCCTTGAATTTGCCCTTGCCGCGGCCGCCGGCATGGATCTGGGCCTTGACGACCCACAGCGCGCCGCCGATTTCGCGCGCCGCCGCCGCGGCCGTTTCGGCGGCGAATACCGGCACGCCGCGGCTGACCGTCACGCCATATTGGCCGAGGATGGCTTTGGCCTGGTATTCGTGGACGTTCATGGATGCACTCGCGATGAAGGCCGGCGGCGCTGCCGCTCGGCGCTCAGTGGGAAAAGGCGGGATTGATCGACTTACAGGCGTCGACGAGGCCCTGCACGGCGGCAACGGATTTGGCGAACATCGCCTGTTCGGCCGCCTCCAGGCGAACCTCGACGATCCGTTCGACCCCGTTGGCGCCAAGCACGACCGGCACGCCGACATAAAGTCCATTCACCCCATATTGGCCGGTCAGATGGGCGGCACAGGGCAAAACGCGGCGCTTGTCCTTCAGATAACTTTCGGCCATGGCAATCGCCGAGGAGGCGGGCGCGTAAAAGGCGGAGCCGGTCTTGAGCAAATTGACGATTTCGCCGCCGCCCTTGCGGGTCCGCTCGACAATCGCGTCGAGTTGGGCCTGGCTAGTCCAACCCATCTTGACCAGATCGGGCAGGGGAATGCCGGCAACGGTCGAATAGCGCAAGAAAGGCACCATGTCGTCGCCGTGGCCGCCGAGCACAAAGGCGGTCACATCCTCGACCGAAACGGCGAATTCCTGGGCGAGAAAATAGCGGAAGCGGGCGGAATTGAGCACGCCGGCCATGCCGACAACCTTGTTGAACGGCAGGCCGCAGGCCTTTTGCAGAGCCCAGACCATCGCATCGAGCGGGTTGGTGATGCAGATCACGAAAGCATTCCCGGCATAGTGCTTGATGCCGGCACCGACCTGCTCCATTACCTTGAGATTGATGCCGAGCAGGTCGTCGCGGCTCATGCCGGGCTTGCGCGGCACGCCGGCGGTGACGATGACGACGTCGGCGCCGCTGATGGCGGCGTAGCTATTGGCCCCGGCATAGGCCGCATCGAAACTTTCGACCGGCGCCGCTTCGGCAAGGTCGAGTGCCTTGCCCTGCGGCACGCCTTCGGCAATGTCGAAGAGCACGACATCGCCCAATTCCTTGAGGCCGACCAGATGGGCGAGCGTACCGCCGATTTGGCCGGCTCCGATTAATGCGATTTTGGGGCGCGCCATGTCAGGGATTCCTGTCGAGGGGGTCCGCCGCAGGAGGGTCAAGGCGGCTGACCCGGCCGGCGGGACGCCGGTCGCCGCCTGTTTGACTCGATCTCCCAAAGAGCGCAAGTCGGGCAAAAGACCAATAGGCACCTCGGCACCGTCCAGGCTTAGGTGCGGTGGGTCCAACGAGACAAAAAAGCTTTATATTGCAAGGGAGGAGCGCAAATTTCACCATGCCGAAACAGAGCATTATTCTACCGCAAAATTGTATTTCAAATGACAATTTTTGTCACTTGTAATTATGTATTCTAAAGCCGGCCGCTTGCAAGGCTGCGCAGCGTGATCTTGATCAGCCGCTCCAACCGCGCCGTCAGCGCATGGGCGGGCACCTCCCGATCGAACCCGAGCGCGATCGGATGCATGAACCGATAGGTCGAATCGACGATCAATGCCAGCGCCCGGCGTGGTTCGCCAAGCCCGAAGGCGCCGCCCGCGATGCCCTCCTCGATGATGCGCTGGATCTCCGATTGGACGCGGATGCGGTGTTTGCGGGCGACCCCGTCGCCCTTGGCGACCGCCTCGGCGAACAGGTCGAACAACGGCGGATCGAGATCGAGCTTGGCCCGATAGGCCCGGTGCAGCGCAAGCAAGATCCGCTCCAGCTTGTCATAGGCTGGGTCCGGTCCGTCGGCCACCGCCCGCAGGTCGGCCTCGAGCGGCTTCAGCCAGGCCGCGGTCACCGCCTCGACCAGCGCCGCCTTGGAGGGGAAATAGCGGTAGACATTGGCATGGGTCATGCCCGCCTCGCGGGCAATCGCCGACACGCTGAAATGCAAGGCGCCATGCCGCCGCAGATGCAGCGTCGCCGTCTCGAGGATCCGCTGCTCGGTCGGCAATTCGCTGGCATGGGCCCTGGCCATTATGTCCTCGCTATGGTCGGCAGCGGCCCAGCTCAGGTCTCGACAATGCCGCGGGTGTCGCGTGCCGCGCTCGAATCCGCCCGTCCGTGCGCCAGGCCGAGATAATCCTCGCCGCGCATTTCGACGAGCCGCGATGCGGTTCGCGCAAAGGCCTGCGCTTCCCCGCCGTGCCCGCCGAGAAAGAGTTCGGCCGGTTCGGCCGCCGCCGAGGCAATCAGCTTGACGTGCTGATCATAAAGCGAATCGATCAGCAGAATGAAGCGCCGCGCAATATCGCGCTGCTCTTCGCGGATGACCGGAATGGCATCGAGGATCAGCGTGTGAAACTGTCGGGCAATGGCGAGATAATCGGCCGGGCCGAGCGCCGCCTCGCATAAGTCGTGAAACGACATCCGGGCAACCCCGGCCGCCGCCTGGCCAATGTGCAGCGGCCGGCCAAGCACCGTCAGCACAACTTCGCGCGCCGCAGCGCTTCCGCTCAATGCCTGAAAGCTGCGATCGAGGCTGGCGCGCGCCGCGTCATCGGCGGGCACGTGATAGGCTGCAATCGCCCTTAGCTTGTCGAGCCGGAAATCGGTACGCGCGGCAAGATGCACGACCTCCAATCGCGCCGTGAGAAGGCTCACGAAGGGCAGGAAAAGGGCCCGGTTGAGCCCGTCCTTGTAGAGATCTTCCGGCGCCACATTGGCGGTCGCAACGACCACCACGCCGCGCTCGAAGAGCGCCGCAAACAGCCGGCCGATCAGCATCGCATCGGTAATGTCGGTCACCGCCAATTCGTCGAAACAGAGCAATTGGGCATCCTCGGCCAGTGCCGCGGCAACCGGTGCGATGGGATCCTCGCCGCGGACCTGGCCCGCCTTGTGCGCCAGCCGCCAGCTGTAAAGCCGGCGATGGACATCGGCCATAAAAGCATGGAAATGCACCCGCCTCTTGGCCGGCAATTGGACTGATTTAAAAAACAGATCCAACAGCATCGTCTTGCCGCGACCAACATCGCCCCAAATATAGAGGCCGCACGGTGGCGCCCGCCGGCCGCCGAACAGCCAATCGAGCGTCGAGGATTTTTCCGCAGGACCCGGCGCCATGAGGAGCGCGGCGAGCCGGTCGAGCCGGTCGGCCAGGGCCAATTGGGCCGGATCGGCCGCAAGCCGGCCCGCCCGGACACGTTGCGCATAGGTCTGGCTGATCGATGGCGGCACCCGGGACCCTCGAGCGACTTAGCTGCGCTTAGCCGGCGCCCGCGGCATCAGGTCGTAGGGTCCCCTAAAACCCGGCAGCGCCATGAGCCGTTGCCGCCAGCGCCCGAGATTGGGATAGGCGCCGAAATTGATCCCGTATTCCTCCGGATAGAATAGATAGCCGGCAAGCGAAAGATCGGCAATGGTCGCGTCTTCGCCGACCAGGAAGGGTTGACCGGCTAGATGCGAATCGACAATTCCGAGCGCGCCATTCGTGCGCAAGCGCAGGAATTCCGTCACCTGATTTTCCCCGCTGCCGCTAATCGCCACCATAAACCGCAGCGTTGCGAGATAGCTGGTGAATTTGTGGTTGTCGAACAACAGCCAGCGCAGGATCTCCAGCCGCTCGTCGTCGCTGCGGCCGCCGAAGCGCCCGAATCGCTCGCTCAACAGCGTTAGGATCGCGCCGGATTGCGTCCAATGCCGCCCGTCCGCCGCGAGCACCGGCACTTCGCCCATCTCGTTAACCGTGGCGCGATAGGCCTGGCTGCGCGTTTCGCCATTGAAATAATCGACGGTGACCGGCGTCCAGGTGGCGCCGCAAAGCGCCAGCATCAGCGCAACCTTGTAGGAATTGCCTGATTCGCCAAAGCAATAGAGCCGATAGGTCATGCCGGTATCCTCGCCAGCCGGCGCCGCTGCGCCGTTCGGCCGCCTCAATGGCAAAGCTTTCCGCGCTTGGCAATGCCGCCCCGCCCCGGCAGAGCCCCCTTGCCAAACATGTTGCGCTGCACAATATGGTCAGCAAGAGCATCGGACAGACGGGAGGTTGGTGATCTGGCGGAGTGAGGAGCCGATATGCGAAACATCGAACCAGCGACGGCCAGACAGACAAGTCTGGTCCGGCGGCTTTGGCCAGGCGACCTGCCCGCCTTCGGCGACCATCTGCTCCGCCTGGACCCCAGCAGCCGCTATGATCGTTTCGCGATGGCGGTCTCCGACGATTTCCTGCGCCAATATGCGCAACGCTGCATCGCTTTCAACGATGTCATCTACGGGTATTTTGCCGCCGGCGTCTTGCGCGGCGCCGGCGAATTGCGGCTGATCGTCCCGGCCGGCGGCGTCCAGGCTGACCGCCAGGCCGAAGCCGCCTTCAGCATTGAGACAGGTTTCAGACGGCAGAGCGCCGGCTCAGAATTGTTCGCCCGCATCCTGCGCGCCGCCCGCAATCGCCGTGTCACCACCCTCTACATGACCTGCCTCGCTCAGAACCGCGCGATGCAGAATCTCGCCCGCAAATTCTCCGCCGATCTGCAGTTCGAGACCGACGATTGCACCGGCCGCCTTGCCGCCCGAGCGCCGACACCTTTCAGCGTCTTGCGCGAGGCGATTGAGGATGCCGCCGGCTTCACCACCTTCATGTTCGACCTGCGGAGCCGGGTCTTCTCAATTGCTGGCGCGCACGTCTGAGGCCCCGCCTCAGGCCTGTCGCGCCAGCATCATCGTCTTGATCTCGGCGATCGCCCGAGCGGGATTGAGACCCTTGGGGCAGGCCTTGGCGCAATTCATGATCGTGTGGCAGCGATAGAGGCGGAACGGATCTTCGAGATTGTCGAGACGCGCCCCGGTCGCCTCGTCGCGCGAATTGATCAGCCAACGATAGGCCTGCAGCAAAACCGCCGGTCCGAGATATCGCTCGCCATTCCACCAATAGCTGGGGCACGAGGTCGAGCAGCAGGCACACAGGATGCACTCATAGAGCCCGTCTAGCTTGGCCCTTTCGCGCGGCGATTGCCGCCATTCCTTCTCCGGCGTCGGCGATTGCGTCTGCAGCCACGGCTCGATCGAGGCATGCTGGGCAAAAAAACCGTCGAGATCCGGCACCAGATCCTTGACAACGCTCAGATGCGGCAGGGGGTAGATGATGATCGCTCCCGCGCTCTCGTCCATGCCCCTGATGCAGGCAAGGCCGTTGGTGCCGCCCATGTTCATGGCGCAGGAGCCGCAAATGCCCTCGCGGCAAGAGCGACGGAAGGTCAGAGTCGGGTCGACATGCGACTTGATCCAGATCAGGCCGTCGAGAATCATCGGCCCGCAATCGTCGCGATCAACAAAATAGGTATCGAGCCGCGGATTGACCGCATCATCGGGATCCCAGCGATAGATCCGAAATTCCTGCAGCCGTGCCGCCGCAGGCTTCGGCCAGGTCTTGCCGGGCCTGACCGTTGAATTTTTTGGCAACCTGAATTCTACCATGTCGTTTGTCCCGGACGCCCTGAAGCGGCGCTTTCAATATTTGCGGGCCTTCGGCTCGATATATTGAATGTCGTTCGTCATCGTGTAGGTATGGACGGGGCGATAATCGAGTTTGACCTGTTTGGCGTGATCATCGAGAAACGATAAAGTGTGCTTCATCCATTCCTGGTCGTCACGATCGGGATAATCCTCGCGCGCATGGGCGCCGCGCGATTCGAGTCGATTGAGCGCCGAATCCATGGTCACCACCGCCTGACCGATAAGATTGTCAAATTCCAGCGTTTCGATGAGGTCGGAATTCCAGATCAGCGACCGATCGGAGACCCGAATGTCGGAAGCGCCCTGCCACACGTCATGGATCAGCCGCGAGCCTTCCTGCAGCACCTCGCCGGTCCGGAACACCGCGCAATTGTCCTGCATTGTCCTTTGCATCCTTAGCCGCAAGGCAGCGGTTGGCGTCGCGCCGTCGGCATGACGGAACTTGTCGAGCCGGGCGAGCGCCAAATCGGCCGAATCCTTCGGCAATGGCTTCTGCGCCTCCCCGGGGGTCAGCAGTTCGGCGGCCCGCAGCCCGGCCGCCCGGCCAAAGACGACAAGATCGATGAGAGAATTGGAGCCGAGGCGGTTTGCCCCGTGCACGGAAACACAGGCCGCCTCGCCGAGCGCCATGAGACCGGGGACAATTTGATCGGGGTTGCCATGCGCCTTGGTCACGACCTCGCCGTGATAATTGGTCGGGATGCCGCCCATGTTGTAGTGGACGGTCGGCAGCACCGGTATCGGTTCCTTGGTGACGTCGACGCCGGCAAAAATCTTGGCACTTTCGGAAATGCCGGGCAGACGTTCGTGCAGGACCTTGGGATCGAGATGGTCGAGATGCAGATAAATATGGTCCTTGAACTTGCCGACGCCACGCCCCTCGCGGATTTCCATCGTCATCGAGCGCGACACGACATCGCGCGAGGCCAAGTCCTTGGCCGATGGAGCGTAGCGTTCCATGAAACGCTCGCCCTCCGAATTGGTCAGATAGCCGCCCTCGCCGCGCGAACCTTCGGTGATAAGGCAGCCGGCGCCATAAATGCCGGTCGGATGGAATTGCACGAATTCCATATCCTCGAGCGGCAGCCCAGCGCGCAGCACCATGGCATTGCCGTCGCCCGTGCAAGTGTGGGCCGAGGTTGCCGAGAAATAGGCCCGGCCATAGCCGCCGGTGGCCAGGATCACCAGATTGGCACGAAAGCGGTGGATCGTGCCGTCATCGAGCTTCAGGCAGACGACGCCGCAGCAGCGGCCTTCATCGTTCATGATCAGATCGATCGCGAAGAATTCGATGAAGAATTCGGTCCGCGCCTTAAGCGCCTGGCCATAAAGCGTGTGCAAAATGGCGTGCCCCGTGCGATCGGCTGCCGCGCAAGTCCGTTGCGCAATTCCCTTGCCGTAATCCGTAGTCATGCCGCCAAACGGCCGCTGATATATCGTTCCGGTCTCGGTTCGCGAAAACGGCACGCCCCAATGCTCGAGTTCGTAGACGGCGGCCGGAGCATTGCGGCACAAATATTCGATCGCATCCTGGTCGCCAAGCCAATCTGACCCCTTGACCGTATCATACATGTGCCAGCGCCAATCGTCAGGGCCCATATTGCCGAGCGCCGCCGAAATCCCGCCTTGCGCCGCAACCGTGTGCGAACGGGTCGGGAAGACCTTCGAAATGCAGGCGGTCCGTAAACCCGCCTGGGCACAACCGACGGTTGCCCTGAGACCGGCGCCGCCGGCCCCGACCACGACCACATCGAAGGTGTGATCGCTAATCGGATAGGCCCGTGCGGCGACCGCCGGCGCGACAGTGCCGTTTGCAGCAGCATTGGCCATCGTCATGTTCCTGGCAGGAGGCTGAGTTTCAAAACGGCGAAGACGCAAGCAAAACCGAGAATAGCGCCGCAAAACAGATTGGCCATCAGCGCCGCCGTCTTGGCCCCCTCGCCGTGCACGTAATCCTCGATAATGGTCCGCATGCCGAGTTGCATGTGGTAGATGCCGGTCACAATGAACAACAGGAGTGGGATTGCAACGAGCGGCTGTGCGAGCCTCGCCCGGGCCGCCGCAAAGTCGCAACCGACAAGCGACAGCACGATGAGGACGACCACCATCGCCAGCGGCACCAGGGCGACAGCGGTTACCCGCACGTGCCACATATGGCTCGTCCCCGAGCGGGCCGATCCGAGATAGCGGATCCGGGCGAGATCGGTTCGCTGCGAGTCGGGCTCACGCATCTTTGCCCCCAAAAAGCGCGCTAGCGCAGGAAATAAGCGATCAGCCAAACAATAACGGCCAGGCCGATGCCGCCGATCAATGTCGCCTGAGCCAGATATTCGCGCTCGGGATGGTCGAAGCCATAGCCGGCATCCCAGATCATGTGCCGTATGCCGCCCAGCAGATGCGTAAAAAAGGCCCATGTGAAGCCAAACAAGAAGACCTGGCCGACAAAAGATCGGAAGAAGCCGGCAATCACGGCATAGGAGCCGGCGTCGGATGACGCGGCAACCAGCCACCAGGCGAGGAACACGGTGCCAATATAAAGGGCCGAACCGGTCAATCGATGCACAATCGACATCACCATCGTCAGCATCGGCCGATAGATTTCGAGATGCGGCGACAAGGGCCGGCGCGCTGCCAATGTCGCAGGCGAAGGTTCAAGCTCGGCCATCGGGGCGCCCTTAAGCTCACAAGACCATGCTTCCCTACTGCAATCCCCGATGGGGTGCAATGGATGCGATCTTGGCTCTTCGTCGCAAGCCGCCCTATTGGCGGCGCTGGGCCTGGCGGCGCCGGTTAAATCCGGCGATTTCGGCCGCGGCAAGGGCCTCGGCGCAGCTCACCGCAATTGGCGGATCGCTCGCCTCTGCCGCTGCCGTCGCGGCCGGCTCTGCGCTCATGGCATCGGTGACAATGAAGCTGCGGTAACCAAGCGCCCTCGCCTGACCCAGCAAAAACGACCCAAGCCCATCCGCTCGAGCGTCGCAAAAAACCAGCGTCGTCACCCCGCGCGCCGAAAGACTGGCCTCGAACCGTGCCGCGAGCCCTTCGCCGGCCTGCAGACGCGTTTCCGCCGGGCCGACAGCCAGGCCGAGCCCAGAGCCCGGCCGCCGCGTCGAAGGCTCGACGAACAGCACGGGCAGGCCTGCCGCCCGCCACGCCTCGAGCAAAGCCGCGATCGCAGCACTCGGACTTTCGGCCAAGTTCGCCATCACGATCAACGTGGCATCGCCGGGCAAGCGCATGATGTCCTAGCGTGGCAGCAAGACCCAATAGTCGAGATCGAGCACAATAGCCGGATCGTATTGGTCGGCAATTGTCGAGGGGAAATCGTGGCAGGGCCGATCGGCGGCGGCAAGCGTGCGCAGCCGGAGCGCCCCGACATCATCGCGGCCGGGTATTGCGGCACTATCGAGAATTTCACTCCACGCAAAGATCGTCCGGCCGGCAAAAGTCGGCGCGACATGCCGGCCGCCGTTGATTGCGGCAATATGAAATGCATTGGCGAGGCCGTTGAAGCTCAACATGCGGGCAAGCGACATGATATGACCGCCGTAAATCAGCCGGCGGCCAAACCGGCCCTTCGCCTCGGTGAACGCATTGAAGTGGACACGCGACGTGTTTTGAAAGAGGCGGGTGGCCATCTGGTGTTCGGCCTCCTCGATCGTCGTGCCATCGACGTGATCGATCCGCTCGCCCTTGCCATAATCGGCGAAAGTATGCGGCGAACCCGCGAGCACCAGATCGTATGGCGCGCGATATATGGCAGGACAGGCGTCGCCGAGACTGTCTGGCTTGAGCGCCCGCGGCAAAGTCGGCACATGTTCCTGAGCGATCGCAGCGCTGCTGTCGCGCTTGCGCACCATTGCCCAGCGCACGAAGTCGAGCACGAGATCGCCGTGCTGGTTGAACCCTTGGCTGCGGACATAGACGACGCCCGTCTGCCGGTTCGAATTCTCCTTGAGGCCGATGATCTCCGAAACCGCACTCAGCGTGTCGCCGGGATAGACCGTCGCCAGAAAGCGGCAGGCGGCATAGCCAAGATTGGCAACCGCGTTCAGCGAAATGTCGGCGACGGTCTTGCCGAAAACCAGATGAAAGACGAGCAAATCATCGACCGGACTGTGCCGATAGCCGATCTCGCGGGCGAAAAGCTCACTGGACTGGACAACAAAACGGCTACCGAAGATTGCCGCATAGAGCGCCACGTCGCCGGCCGTGATCGTCCGCGGCGTCGCGTGCCGCAGGACCTGGCCGAGACTGAAATCTTCGAAAAAACGGCCCGCATTGGTCTTTGACATCGCACGGCTCCGCGATTGGCCCAATCAGGGCGGCGGCATGAGAAGGCGCTCGAGCCTGGCGATCAGCAGCCGCGGCTCGCCGTCGATGGCGACACGCTTACGCCGGCCGGTTGCCCCTGTCTCGATACGGATCGCCGAAACCGGCAGGTCGAGAGCTTGGGCCAGTAGCGTCCGCAACGCGAGATTGGCGAGGCCGGCCGCCGGGACAGCCCGAACCTTGGCCGCTACGACTGACTTGCCGTCCGCAAGCCGTACTATGCCCGTCAACGCGTCGCGCGAACCTTTCGGCGATAGCCGGCAATTCAGTACAATTCCGGCGGGACGCTCCGTCCATGGGCCGGAGTCGCGATCACAAAGCATAGGGATAGGAATAGAGGACATCAACCAGAAGCTGCCGCAAGAAGGCCAAAAGGAGCAGCACGATGATCGGCGAAATATCGATGCCGCCAAGATTCGGCAAAAACCGGCGGATCGGCCGCAAAACCGGTTCGGTCAGGGCTTCGATCGCAGTCCAGATCGATCGGACCATGTCGTTGCGGATGTTGATGACGTTAAAGCCGATCAGCCAGGAAAGGACGACAGAAGCGATGAGAACCCACCAATACAAATCCAGAGCGGCAATAAGGACTTTGAGAAGGGCGTGCATCAATCGCTCCGTTGAGTCTGATCCGAGTGGGTGTAGCTTTCCGCCCTGATAAGGGCAAGATTCGTTGGGCGGCGCGTTCGGCTGACGGTCGGACGGTTGACACCGGGCGAGCCGCGACGTAGAGACCCGACGCCAAAGGGGCTGTAGCTCAGATGGGAGAGCGCTGCAATCGCACTGCAGAGGTCAGGGGTTCGAATCCCCTCAGCTCCACCACGGATTAATGGAGGCTTAACAAGGGTTTAGGCTGGAGCGAATCGCCCCCTGACCTTGCCTGAAAGGCATTCTGTCACAGCGCTCTCGCAGCGAGTGGAACGACGATGTCAACATCCAGGAAACGGGGAATTCAACGGTCGGCGCCAGTGCGGCTGCAAGGGCATCATTCGATCAGCCGGACATTCTCTTAGAATGCAGCGCCGAACAATGGCCCATGAGATTGAAGCGACTACCGGGCCACAGGAACTTCGCGACACAAGGGCGGGGCTCGGGGCTGCGATCTCCCCCGAGTGTTGCGAACAGCCGATAGCGCCGTCGAAGACAGCGAAGGCGTTAGCGAGATGCTTCGGCGCCGGACAGGCTTGGGCAGCCGTAGCGCCGCCTGGCAGTGGTGAGACCCCTGTTTTGCTGGCGCGATGCGATACGAGCGACAGAAATGGCGATAGGCGATCAGGCGGTCGCGTCTTTTCCTGCGCACCGACAGTTTTCGAGAGAGATTATGAAGCCTTCCTCAGTCGAGGCGCACGCTTTGTTGGACAGCGACGAACCGAACCCTATGGCGCAATTGATGTTCGAAGACTTCTATGGTGACCGCCGGAATTTGCTCGTCACAGCAAGCGACCCGAAAGGCGCCTTGATGGCTGGATTCTCGAGTTCGATAGCGGGCCAATACAAACAAGGCAATTAGCGGCTAACAAATTTGGTCTTTCAGAAATAACGGATGTTTGACACCGCTAAAGGGTTTGTAGCTGACCAAGACAGAAGCCAGCGCAATGGTCCGCACGATCATCCGGAGCGGGGCCGGTCGTCGTCGGCGCGTAGCGGAGGGGCGCCGGGATTGGCGCAGCAGTCTGTCAGCTGCGATTGTAGACGTCTTCGATCCGGATAATGTCGTCCTCGCCGAGATAGCTGCCGGTTTGAACCTCGATCAATTCGAGATCGATTTTACCCGGATTGGCCAAGCGGTGGACGCTGCCGATCGGCAGATAGATCGATTCGTTCTCGTGGACGACATGAACCTCGTCACCGCGCGTCACCTCCGCGGCCCCTTTGACGACGATCCAATGTTCGGCCCGATGGTGATGCTTTTGCAGCGAAAGCCTTTGGCCGGGTTTGACCACGATGCGCTTGACCTGGTAGCGCTGACCATTGTCGACCGACTGGAAATAGCCCCAGGGCCGATAGACCCGCGGATGGGCGGTGGCCTCCGGCCGCTTGCGCTGTTTCAACGTCTCCACCAACGCCTTGACCTTCTCCGCCTCGCTGCCTTTGACGACCAGCACCGCGTCGGTGGTGGTGACGACGATAATGTCGTCGAGCCCGACCACGGTCGTCAGCAGATCCGGCGACCGGACATAGACATTGCGTCCCTCCATCACCAACCCGTGGCCGTGCACCACATTGCCGGCCTCGTCGCGACTTGCCAGCTCGCCGACCGCCGTCCAGCCGCCGATGTCCGACCAGCCATAATCGGCCGGCAGGACCGCCGCCTTGTCGGTTCGCTCCATGACCGCATAATCGATCGATTTCTTAGTCGCCTGGGCGAAGGCCTCACGCTCGAGCACGAGGAAATCGAGGTCCTCCTTTGCCCCCGCAACCGCCCGCGCCGCGCAATCGGCCATCGCGGGTTCGAATTTTCTGATCTCCGCCTGCATCACATCGGCCCGAAAGACGAAATTGCCGGAGTTCCACAAATAGCCCTCGGCAATATATTTCTGCGCCGTCGCCAGGTCCGGCTTTTCGACAAAGGCCTCGACTTTGCAAATTGCCGATTGCGGCGCGATCGGGCGGCCCGGCCGGATATAGCCATAGGCAGTGGCTGGCGCACTCGGCCGGATCCCAAAGGTCACGATGTGGCCCCCGGCGGCGCCGCTCGCGGCCACGCCGCACAAGCGCAGGAATTCGCCCTCCTCGCCGACCGCGTGGTCGGCCGCCAGCAATGCCACCACCAGGTCCGGCCGGCGAGCGGCGGCAAGTTCCGCCGCCACCGCGACGGCAGGCCCGGAATCCCGGCGCATGGGTTCGAGCACGATCTGGCCCTCGGCCCCCGCCTCGGCCAATTGTTCGGCGACCAGGAAGCGGTAGTCGTGATGGGTAATGACAATCGGCGGCAGGAATTGGTCGCTGCCTTTGAGCGCGCTCACCAGCGTCTGGAACGTCGATTTCGCGCCGACCAGCGGAATGAACTGTTTCGGCAGGCTATCGCGCGACACCGGCCAAAGCCGGGTTCCAGCGCCGCCGCACATGATAACTGGCAAGATCTTGCTCATTATTCCGGTCTCCGCTCGCCCCGCCTCATTAGCTACGGCAATATTCCTAAATAATCCTCGCCGGTGACGGTTCGCCGCTGGAACGGCAAATCTTGCGCTAAATTCACCCTATTTGCGCCGATTGGGGCATTGACCAATTGGTCCTACAGTTAGACAAGGAGCGCCGGGCAGGCAATCCTGCCGGAATGTTGAGAGGGCGACGATGCGGATCGTCATGCTGGGGTCGGGATATGTCGGCTTGGTGTCAGGCGCGTGTTTTGCCGATTTCGGCCATTTCGTCACCTGCGTCGATCGGGCGGCCGACAAGATCGGCCAATTGGAGGCGGGCATTATCCCGATCTACGAACCGGGACTGGGCGAACTCGTCGCCCGCAGCCGGGCCGAGGGGCGGCTTAATTTCACCACCGATCTCAGCGGTTCCGCGCCGGCCGCCGACGCCATCTTCATCGCGGTTGGTACCCCGTCGCGGCGCGGCGACGGCCACGCCGATCTGTCCTATGTCTATGCCGCGGCGCGCGAACTCGCGCCGTTGATCAATGGCCACACGCTGATCGTGACAAAATCGACGGTGCCGGTCGGCACCGGCGACGAAATCGAGCGGATCATTCGCGAACTGAGGCCGGAGGCCGACTTTGCCGTCGTTTCAAACCCGGAATTCCTGCGCGAGGGCTCGGCGATCGAGGATTTCAAGCGGCCGGACCGGATCGTGGTCGGCACCGAGGATCCACGCGCCCAGAAAATCATGGCCGACATCTACCGCCCGCTGCATCTCAACCAGGGACCGTTGCTGTTTACCGACCGACGTTCGTCCGAACTGATCAAATATGCCGCCAATGCTTTTCTGGCGACCAAAATCACCTTCATCAACGAAATTGCCAATCTGTGCGAAAAGGTCGGGGCAGATATCCAGGACGTCGCCCGCGGCATTGGTCTCGACGGGCGGATCGGCCCGAAATTCCTGCACGCTGGTCCCGGTTTCGGCGGCTCGTGCTTTCCAAAGGATTCGCAGGCCCTGATCAAGACCGCCCAGGATTTCGACTCGCCGTTGCGGATCGTCGAGACTGTGGCCCGCGTCAATGACGAGCGCAAGAGTGCGATGGGGCAACGGATCATCGCCGCCTGCGGCGGCTCTGTCGAAGGCAAGACGATCGCCGTACTCGGCCTTACCTTCAAGCCCAATACCGACGACATGCGCGATTCGCCGGCCTTGGCAATCGTCGGCGTCCTGCAGAAGGCCGGCGCCGCGATCCGCGCCTTCGATCCGAAAGGAATGGACCAGGCCCGCCAGATCCTGGCCGACGTGGACTACGCCAATGATGCCTATTCCTGTCTGGCCGGTGCCGATGCTCTGGTGATCGTCACCGAATGGGAGCAGTTTCGCGCGCTCGACCTGGCGCGGGTCCGCCAATCTCTGCGCCGTCCAATCGTCGTCGATCTGCGCAACATCTATCGCATGGAGGAAATGGCAGCGCTCGGCTTCGACTATACCTGCATCGGCCGCAACCTGTTGCCGCTTGCCCGCACCGAGCCGCCGCGCAGCGAATTGCGCATCGTTACCAACAATCGCGCCTAGACGCCGGGATCGGCCGTCCGCATGCAGATATTCCGCATCTACATCCGCGTCCTCGAACAGCTCGCATCGCAAAAGCGCGCCGCCATAATCCTGGTCGGCGCCAACTTATGCTTGGCAATCGCCCAATTCGCCGAGCCCATCCTTTTCGGCCGGATTATCGATCGCCTGACCAGCCCGCTTGCCGATGGTTCGCCAGCCTCCTGGCCGCAGATCCTGCCGCTCGCCGGTGCTTGGGCTGGCTTCGGACTTTTCACCATCGCCGCCGGCGTTCTCGTCGCCCTGCATGCCGACCGCCTCGCCCATTCGCAGCGGCTGGCTGTCATGGCCCGCTATTTCGAGCATGTCCTGCACCTGCCGCTCAGCTTCCACACCAACATCCATTCGGGGCGCCTGCTCAAGGTGATGCTCGACGGGGTCAACGGCATGTGGAGCCTCTGGCTGTCCTTCTTCCGCGAACATTGCGCCTCGTTTGTCGCGCTAACCGTCCTCTTGCCGATGACACTTTTTCTCAATTGGCGGCTCGGTGCGCTGCTGATCGGCCTGGTCGCTATCTTCGGCCTGATGACGAATTTTGTCCTGCGCCGAACCGAAGGTCTGCAAAGTCAGGTCGAGAAATACCATGCCGACCTTGCCGAACGCGCTTCCGACGCGCTAGGCAACGTACCGGTGATCCAGAGCTTCACCCGGATCGAGGCTGAGACGCATGCAATGCGGGCGATCATCACGACGCTGCTCGCCGCGCAGATACCGGTCCTGTCCTGGTGGGCGATCGCCGCGGTTGCCAGTCGCGCCTCGGCAACCCTCACCGTCCTTTCGATCTTTCTCCTCGGCACCTGGCTGCATTTCCACAACCTCGCCACCGTCGGCGAAATCGTCACCTTCATGAGCATAGCCACAATGCTGATCGGCCGCCTCGAACAGGTCGTCAGCTTCGTCAATTTTCTGTTCATGCAGGCCCCGAAACTGCGGCAGTTCTTCGAGGTCCTTGACACGATTCCCTCGGTCGACGACAGCCCGCAGGCGATCGACGCCGGCCGGCTGCAAGGGCGCGTTTCGTTCCAGGGCGTCAGTTTCACCTATGACGGGCGCAGAGACGCCGTTGCCGACCTTAGTTTCGACGTCACCCCAGGCGAGACGATCGCGTTGGTCGGCGCGACGGGATCCGGCAAGTCGACGACGCTCGGCCTCCTCCACAGAGTTTTCGATCCACAAAAGGGTGTGGTGTTGATCGATGGCCGCGACATCCGCGATTTCACCCTCGCCTCCCTACGCCGCAATATCGGCGTCGTCTTCCAAGAGCCGATGTTGTTTGCCCGCTCGATCGAAGAAAATCTGCGGATCGGCAAGCCGGATGCAAACGCCGCGGATTTCGAGCTCGCTTTGCAGCGCGCCCAGGCGACGGACTTCGTCGACCGCCAGCCCGACGGCCTAGCGACCATCGTCGGCGAGCGCGGCCGCTCGCTGTCGGGCGGCGAGCGGCAACGTCTGGCAATCGCTCGCGCTCTCCTTAAGGATCCGCCGATCATGATTCTCGATGAGGCGACCAGCGCGCTTGACGCGATGACCGAAAAGCAATTGCAGAAGGCGCTCGACGCTGCCACCGTCGGCCGCACGACCTTCATCATTGCCCATCGTCTCGCAACCGTCCGCAACGCCACCCGCATCCTCCTCTTCGAGCATGGCCGGATCGTCGAATCGGGAGACTTCGAGTCGCTGGTCGCGCTCGGCGGCCGCTTTGCGGCCCTTGCCAAGGCGCAATTCATGGGCGCGGGAAAAGCCGAAGCAGAGCCAGCGACGGAAACGCTCGAGCGCTAGGGCGGGGCGGCCGCCTCGCGCGGTTCGATTCTGGCTATCCTGAGAGCGGTCAGCCGGTTGCGGGTTTTGCGCAGGACCTCGAAACGAAAGCCGTGGAAGGTGAATACCTGGCCGGCCTCCGGGATCGCCCGCGCCTCGTGAATAACCAGGCCCGCGACAGTCGTCGCCTCCTCATCCGGCAAGGTCCAGTCCATAACTCGGTTGAGGTCCCTGATTGCCACCGACCCATCGACATTGACGCTGCCGTCGGGCTGCGGCCGCACGCCCTGCACGGCCACATCGTGCTCGTCCTTGATGTCGCCGACGATCACCTCGAGAATGTCCTCGAGCGTGACCAGGCCCATGACTTCACCATATTCGTCGACGACCAAGGCAAAATGCGTCTTGCGTTTGAGAAAGGCCTGTAGCTGGTCGAGCAGTCCGGTCGTGTCGGGCACGAACCAGGCGTCGAGGGCAATCTCGGAAACTTTGATCGCCTTGGCATCCCCGCCGGCCGCATCGAGGGCCCGCAGCAGGTCCTTGGCATGCAAGACGCCGACAATATTGTCCGGCCGCTCCCGCCACAACGGCATGCGAGTATAGGGCGAGGCCAGCACCTCGCGTACCAGCTCCTCGGGTGGCAGCTCGGCATGGATGGTGCGCATCTTGGTCCGGTGCACCATGACGTCGGAGACCTCGAGTTCACGCAGATCGAGCAGGCCGCCAAACATGTCGCGGTCGGAGCGCTCGACACCGCCTTCCCGATGCAACAGATCGACCGCTCCTTTGAGTTCCTCGTGCCCGGACAAGATCGCCCGGTTGTCGCCGACCCGCAGCCCGAGAATCCCAAGGAGCCCTCGCACGAGCGCCTCAACCCCCATCAAAATCGGGCCGAAAATGGCGACAAAAAGCGCCACCGGGCGGGCAAAGACAAGCGACATATAATCGGGCGACTGGATCGCGACAGTCTTGGGCAGGACTTCCGCAAAGACGACGATCAGAAAAGTCATGATGGCCGTCGCATAGACGACGCCGCTTTCGCCGACTATCGCGACCAGGACGCTGGTCATGAAGGCGGAGGCGGCAATGTTGACAAGCTGACTGCCGAGCAGCATCGCGCCGATGAAGCGTTCGCGCGCCGACAACAACCGGTTGACGAGAATGGCATTGCGGTCGCCGCTCATTTCGAGCGCGTGCATGCGGGCCCGTGAGGCGGCTGTCAACGCCGTTTCCGCGCCCGAGAAAAATGCCGACAGAAGCAGGCTGAAGGCAACAATAAAGCCGGCCACCCAAAGATTGGCCGAGAGACCCGTGCCGGCGCCAGGAAGACCGTGCATTCCCCTATGACCTTTCGATCTCTGCTTGAAGGAAGTCGCCAACCGCATCCGGCGGAATGTCTCTGGCGACAAAACTACGGCCGATGCCATGCGCCAATATGAAGGTCAGATGGCCGCGGCTGACCTTCTTGTCCTGATACATCGCCGAAAGAACCTGCTCGGGAGCCGCAGCAAAGCCGGGAATTTGCTTGATCCGGCTCGGCAGCGAAACCGCGTCGAGATGGGCCTCGACCCGGGCGCGGTCGACGGCCGGACAAAGGCCCAGGCTGTGCGAGAGGCGAAAGGCGCAGGCAAGCCCGATCGCCACCGCTTCCCCATGCACTAGCCGGCTGCCGTCATAGTCGGTCAGCCGCTCGAAGGCATGCGCGAATGTATGACCGAGATTCAGCAAGGCCCTTTCACCGGTTTCTCGCTCGTCGCGCGCCACCACGGCGGCCTTGGCCGCGCAACTGTGGCGGATCGCCTGCACCCGCGCCGCCCCGCCAGCAAAAATCTCGGACCAGCTGCCCTCCAGCCAGGCGAAAAATGCCGCGTCGTTGATCAGCCCGTATTTGACGATTTCGGCATAGCCGGCCTTGAATTCGCGGGCCGGCAAACTGTCCAGGCAGGCGGTGTCGGCCATGACCAGAATCGGTTGATGAAAGGCCCCGATCAGATTCTTGCCATGCCGGCTGTTGATCCCGGTCTTGCCGCCGACCGACGAATCGACCTGGGCAAGCAGGCTGGTCGGGATCTGCACGAAAGCCATGCCGCGCCGCGTCGAGGCCGCGGCAAAGCCGGCGAGATCTCCGATGACGCCGCCGCCAAAGGCAATGACGAGATCCGAGCGCTCCAGTCGCGCCGCCAATATGGCGTCGCAAACATCGGCAAACCCCTGCATTGATTTGCTCGCCTCGCCTGGCGCAAGGCTGACGCAGGCATGCCGCAGGCCGGCCCGCTCAAGACTAGCTTGCAAGGCGGCGAGATGGTGCTGGGCGACATTGCTGTCGGTGACGATCATGCAGGCCGCGCCAGGCCTGAGCGCGGCAAGCCGCGGGCCGGCCATGGCGAGGAGATCGGCGCCGACCAGAATGTCATAAGTGCGCTCGGAGAGTTCGACTCTGACCAGCTCATGGACGGCCTCCGGCGGCCGGCTCTCGTCTTCCTGGATCATGGCTTGGCTGCCTTCAGGTTCGACCCCGAGCGTCTTTGCGAGAGCGCCAACAAGGTCGGCGATGACAAGGTCGTGCGGCCCGTCCCGCGAGACAATGGTGACGTCGGCCAGGGCATAAACGGGATAGCGGTCGTCGATCAGACGTTTGAGCGTCGCCTCCGGGTCGGCATTGGCGAGCAGCGGCCGGTTCGACCGTTTGCGGACCCGCCGCAGCAGCACGTCGAAATCAGCCTTCAGCCAAACCGACACGGCCCGCTCGGCAATGCGCGCGCGGGTCTCTTCGTTCATGAAGGCGCCGCCGCCGGTCGCCAAGACCTTGCGGCCCTGCGCCAACAGCCTGGTGATGACCCGCCGCTCGCCATCCCGGAAATAGGGCTCGCCATGGGCGGCAAAGATCTCCGCAATGGTCATGCGATGCGCCAGCTCGATTTCCGCATCCGCATCAACGAATTCCAGGCCGAGCTTCTGGGCGAGGCGCCGACCGACCGAGGTCTTGCCGGCGCCCATCATGCCGACCAGCACGATTGAGCGCGAGCCTAAGGCGGCAACCAGCCGCGCTGCTTCCGCGTCTGTGCCGGCCGGCAGCTTGGCCTCCAGCGCGCCGGCGAAGGCCGGCGTTGGAGGATTGGGTTCGCTGATATACGGGCTCATCGGACCCTAGTAGCATGGGCCGGGAATCGATGGAAACGACCGGTTGCGCGGAGCGCCGCCGCGGTTGCATTCGTTGGCGTGCCATGGTGGAAAGAGGCCTTCACGTCGGAGCTGACCCGTGCCAAGCCTGATTCGCTTTCTCCTGACCCTGGCCATACTCGGCGGGATTGGTTACGGCGCCATGCTGGCTCTGGCGACCTTCGTCGAGCCGCAGCAACGGGAGATCACCCAATCGATCCCCGCATCAAAATTCGGCAAATAGGTGATCGCCATGCCGCGCCGCACAGCCCCCGGCGAAACTGCCCTGATCGACCTCTTCTTGGAAATGCTTTCGGCCGAGCGTGGCGCGGCCGGCAACACGCTCGAGGCCTATCGGCGCGATCTCCTGCACTATCATGCCTTCCTTGCCGGGCGTTCATGGCGGCTCTTGGCTGTCACCACCGACCAGATCCGGACCTTTCTTGCCGAGGCCAAGCGACATTTGCGCCCCTCGTCGAGTGCGCGTCGCTTGTCGGCACTGCGACAATTCCACAAGTTTCTTTACGCCGAGGGCCTGCGCGCTGACGATCCGAGCCTGGTTCTTGAAGGGCCGCGCCGTCAACGGCCCTTGCCCAAGACCCTGACGATCGGCGAAGTCGACCAGCTGCTGTCGGTCGCCCGCCAGGGTCTCGACAATGCCGAACGCCCGCCCGGTGAGCGGCTGCGCGCGACCCGCATCTTCTGCCTGGTTGAAGTGCTGTATGCGTCCGGCCTGCGCGTTTCCGAACTCGTCGGCCTGCCGCGCACCGCGGCTCAGGAGCGCGACACCTTCCTCGTCATCCGCGGCAAGGGCGGCCGCGAACGGCTGGTGCCGCTTTCCGATGAGGCCCGCGCGGCGATCGCTCGCTACCGCAAGCTTGCCGCCGAGATCCATCCGCAGCGCGAAAGCCGCTGGCTGTTTGCCGCCGATAGCAAGAGCGGCCATCTGACTCGCCAGGCCTTTGCCCGCGACTTGAAATTTGCCGCCGCCGCCGCCGGGCTCGACCCGAGCCGAATTTCGCCACACGTCCTGCGCCACGCCTTCGCCAGCCATCTGCTGCAAAACGGCGCCGACCTCCGAATCGTCCAGGAATTGCTCGGCCACGCCGACGTTGCGACGACGCAGATCTACACGCATGTCCTCAACGAGCGGATGAAAGCGATGGTCCGCGACCTGCATCCCTTGGGCGACGACGTCAGCTGAGCCAGCCGCCCGCAAGCCCGGCGAGAAGGACGATGCCAAGGACGGCCCGGTAGATGACGAAGGGCCAGGACGAGAATTTTTCAAGGACCCGCAAGAGACCCCAGATGGCAATGAAAGCCGAGGCCGAGGCAACCACGAGTCCGACCGCCAGAATTGACCAGGCATGGGCGTCGATCCCCGCCTTCGACAGCAGGTACAATTCCCGCAAACCGGCCAAAGCAATCGCCGGAATCCCGATCAGAAACGAGAATTTGGCCGCCTCGTCGCGTTCGAAATCGCGAAACAAAGCCGCGGTCAGCGTCGAACCGGAGCGCGATACGCCAGGGATCAGCGCGCCAGCCTGGGCGAGGCCGACAATGGCAAAATCGAAAATGTTCGCCCGGTCGGCGTGACGCTCGTGCCGGCAATATAATTCGGCGATGGCCAAAAGCCCGGCCATGGCAATGCAGGCAGCGCCGATCACGGCAAGCCCACGCAACGACGAGCCGCAGGCATTGAGCCAGCTTGATAACGCGATACCGGCCACGACGATCGGCACCGTGGCGATGACAATGCCAAGCGCGAAGCGCAAGCTGCGGTCGCCGAAATCAAGCCGCACGAGGGCGCGCAGCGAACCCGACGCCAGGCCGCTGACATCGCGCCAGAAATAGCTGACGACCGCGGCCAGCGCCGCAAGCTGCATGGCGGCGGAAAAAGCCGAGCCGGGATCGTTCCAGCCAAGCACCGCCGGAACAATCCGCATATGGGCGGTTGACGAAATCGGCAGCAATTCGGTAATGCCCTGGACGATCCCCAAAACGGCGACCTTGCCGTAACCGAGAGCGACGAAGCCGGTGTCGATACCCTCCGTGCACGCGCCCGCCATGATCAGCCTCATTCCCGCCGGGAAACCCTTGCACCAGGCGCGCCGCCGAATCAGGCGGCTGCCTCGGTCGTTGTACCGGCGAATGGCGGAAGATCAATGGCTGGGAGGTCCTTGGAGGTCTAGCCAGCCGCGCAAATTCGGTGTAAAGCCCGCGCTTCGAATTCGCAGAACCGCCGCGTGGCGTGCGCCCTGAGCCTCGGAGAACAGCATGGCAGTCCCGAAACGGAAAACGTCCCCGATGAAGCGCGGCTTTCGCCGCTCGGCGGATGCGCTCAAGGCCCCGACCTATGTCGAGGACAAGAATTCGGGTGAATTGCGCCGGCCACACCACATTGACCTGAAGACCGGCATGTACCGCGGTCGACAAATTCTCAAGATCAAGACCGACGAGACCTAGACGACGGTCCGCGGCCCGCGCTCCGGCGCAACAATGGCCGATAGCGTGCTCACCCGCGGCCTCGAGGAGCGCTGTTTCAACGCCTGGCCTGCGTTGCGCACCTTGCATAGCGGCGGCTGGGTGATTCGGCTGTCCGACGGTCACACGAGACGGGCCAATTCGGCGAGCGCGCTGCACAAGCCGGCCGGCCGTGACCCGCAAATCGTCGACACCGTTGTCGATCTTTTCGCCGGGGCAGGCCTGTTGCCGGCCTTTCGCCTGAGCCCGCTCTGCGCGAGGGGTTTTGGCGCGATCCTCGCCGGCCGGGGCTTTAGCGAGGACGACATCACCCTGGTGCTGTGGGCGCCGGCCGCAGGGCGCCGCAGCCCGGCGCTGCGAATCGAAGCCGCGGCAAGCCCCGAATGGCTGCACCAGGCAATGCACGCCTACGGCTATGATGCTCGCGCCGAGCGCGCCCTCCAGCGTATGCTCGGCCAATTGGTTCTGCCGCGAGCCTTTGCCAGCCTCGAGCGTGACGGCCGGCCAGTCGGCTGGGGCCTGGCGGTTTGCGAGCGCGGGTTCGTTGGCCTCTACGATCTGGTGATTGCCGCCGATTGGCGCGGCCGCGGCATCGGCCGCCTGCTGGTCTCGGGTCTCCTCGCCTGGGGACAACAGCAGGGCGCCAAGGCCGCCTATCTGCAGGTTCGTGCCAACAATCGCCCGGCCATCGCGCTGTACCGGCATTTCGGCTTTGTCGAAGCCTACCGCTACACCAATTGGAGCCTAGCGCCGACCGCCGCTCGCCAAAAGAGCCCCGCCGACGATGAGCGCGCTGGCTAGGCCGAGGCCGGCGGTCGGCTCGGCAAAGCCGGCCACGACCAAGAGCAGAGTCGACAGCACCGGCGCCGCATAGGACAGCACGCCAAGCAACCTGATATCGCCGTGCTTGACGCCATAGTCCCACACATAAAAAGCAAGGCCGACCGGCCCGAGCCCCAGGCCGGCAATCGCCAGCCATTGCCCGAGACTGGCCGGCCAGAGCGTTGCTTCAAACAGCAGGTGGCAGGCAAAGGACAGGCCGGCGCTAACCACGCAAAAGCCCGCCACCGCACGGCTCGGCACGCTCTGGAAGCGGCGCGAGAGGATTGAATAGCCCGACCAGACAAAGGCGCAGGCGAGCGCCAGGAGGTAGCCAAGCCGAGCTTGACCGGCGAGCGCCGGATGGTCGGTGGCCTGGCGGCCGAGGCTCAGCACCACGACGCCGGCCAAGCCAAGCAGCGCGCCGGCGAGATGACGGCGCGACAGGCTTTCGCCAGGCAGGCAACCCGCAAACAAGACGATCAGCAAGGGCCACAAATAGGCGATCAGGCCGGCCTCGGCCGGCGGCGCCAGGCGCAGCGCGGCAAAATAAAGCGCGTGATAGCCAAATAGGCCGCCGACGCCAAGCGCCCAGACCGGCCAAGGCTGGCGCAGCGCCGCAAAATCGCCGCCCCTGAAGCCGAGCACCAGCCCGCAACCGCCACCGATCGCGAATGTCATCGCGGCCAGTTGGAAGGGGGGAACCTGACCGCTGGCGGCGGTGAGCAGTGCCAGGCACGACCACAGCACGATGGCGCCGCAACCGATGATTGTGGCGCGCCCGGCCACGCGCAAAGCTCGCCCGCTGGCTAGGCCATCAATTGCCCGCCATTGGCGCTCAATGTCGATCCGGTAATGAAGCCGGCCTGGTCCGAGGCCAGGAATACGACGCAGCGGGCGACTTCCTCGGGCGTGCCGAGCCGACCGACCGGAATTTGCGGCAGAATGGCTTTTTCAAGAACGTCCTTGGGAACCGCCATCACCATTTCGGTGGCGATATAGCCCGGGCAAATGACATTGACCGTTATGCCCTTCTTGGCGTTTTCCTGGGCAAGCGCCCTGGTAAAGCCGATATCGCCGGCCTTGGCGGCGGAATAATTGACCTGACCCATCTGGCCCTTTTGGCCATTGATCGACGAAATATTGATGATCCGGCCGAAATTGCGCTCGCGCATGCCCTCGATCAGCGGCCGGCTCATGTTGAACAGCGAATTCAGATTGGTGTTGATAACGCTGTACCATTGTTCGGGGGTCATCTTGTGGAACATGCCGTCCATCGTGATCCCGGCATTATTGACCAGGATGTCGACTGGTCCGAGGTCGTTTTGGACCGCGGCAAGCCCGGCAACGCAGGCATCATACTTGCCGACATCCCATTTGTAGACGTGGACGCCGGTCTCTGCCTTGAAAGCCGCGGCCGCCGTATCGTTGCCATGATAGGTCGCCGCAACCTTGCATCCCTCGGCTTTGAGCGCCTTGGCGATCGCTGCACCAATCCCACGCGTTCCCCCCGTCACCACGGCTGTTCTCGACATAATCGCCTCCCTTGCTCGGTTTTGCGAGCGTTCTGCCGGTTTCTTTTGGAGCCTGGCCTTTAGCGTTCGACGGTCATGGCAATGCCCATGCCGCCGCCGATGCACAGCGTCGCCAACCCTCGCTTGGCACCGCGCCTTTGCATTTCGTGCAGGAGGGTAACGAAGATCCGCGCCCCCGAGGCACCGATCGGATGGCCGATCGCAATGGCGCCGCCATTGACATTGACGATGCCGGGATCCCAGCCCATGTCCTTGTTGACCGCCAGCGCTTGCGCTGCAAAGGCCTCGTTCGCCTCGACCAGATCGAGATCCTTGACCTTCCAGCCGGCCTTCTCCAGCGCCATCCGCGAGGCCGGTATCGGGCCCGAACCCATGACGGCCGGATCGACGCCCGCCGTCGCCCAGGACACGATCCGGGCAAGCGGCGTCAGGCCGCGCTTCTTGGCCTCGGCGGCGCTCATTAGAACCACCGCCGCCGCTCCGTCATTGATGCCCGAGGCATTGGCCGCCGTCACCGTGCCTTCCTTGCTGAAGGCGGGCTTCAATTTGGCGACGCCATCGAGTGTCGTGCCGGGGCGGATAAATTCGTCCTGATCGACGATCCGATCGCCCTTGCGGTCGGCGATGGTAAAAGGAAGGATTTCGTCTTTGAACCGGCCAGCCTTTTGGGCCAATTCCGCCTTGTTCTGCGAGGCGACAGCAAAGCGATCCTGCTCGTCGCGGCCAATCTGCCATTTCGCGGCGACGTTTTCGGCCGTCGTGCCCATATGATACCCGTAAAACGCGTCGAGCAATCCGTCGCGGAGCATCGTGTCGACGAATTTAAAATCGCCCATTTTGGTCCCGCTGCGCAAATGCGCGGTATGCTGGGCCTGCGACATGGATTCCTGGCCGCCGGCGACGATGATCTTGGCATCGCCATTGCTGATTTGCTGCAGGCCGATCGCCACCGCGCGCAGGCCCGAGCCGCACAATTGATTGAGCCCCCAGGCTGTCCGCTCGTACGGAATGCCAGCCTTCACGGCCGCCTGGCGGGCCGGATTCTGGCCTTGTCCGGCCGTCAATATCTGGCCGAGAATGACCTCGTCGACCTCGGCCGGTTCAATCTTGGCGCGAGCGATCGCCGCCTGGATAGCAGCGGCGCCGAGCTCATGAGCGGGAATGGCGGCAAAAGCGCCGTTGAAAGATCCGACGGCGGTGCGCGCCGCACCGACCACCACAATGTCTGCTGCTGCCATCTTTGACCTCCCTGCGCCTGTCGCCAGCTGGTCGGGCCCGCCCGCGCAAGGCGCTGGCCCTCGTTCACCAAGCGCACATTGACGATCGGAGCGCGACGGTCAAGACGACGATGGTCGAATTAAGAATGCGCTCAGAAAATTTGCCGCTTTCGCCAGCACTCTGCCGCCTTACGCCTGGCGCTGCCCGCCAAAACGGCAAAAAACTGTTTCCGGACGGCGCCAAACAGCCTATCGTCACGCCGCTGGCGTCGGGCGACAAGCGACGCCGAAAGGGTGGACGATAGCGACCATGGCCAACGACAAACAACCCATCGTCATCAAGAAATATGCCAACCGGCGTCTCTACAATACCGGCACCAGCACCTATGTCACGCTCGAGGACCTGGCCCAGATGGTCAAGGCCGGCGAGGATTTCGTCGTCTACGACGCCAAGAACAATGAGGAGATCACCCGCTCCGTCCTGACCCAAATCATTTTCGAACAGGAAAGCAAGGTCGGACAGAATCTGCTGCCGATCACTTTCATGCGCCAGTTGATCCGGTTCTATGGCGACAGCATGCAATCGCTGGTGCCGAGCTATCTCGAATTTTCGATCGACCGTCTGACCAGCGACCAGCAGAAGTTCCGCGAGCAATTTGCCGAAGCGTTCAGCGGCAAGGGCTTTCCCCACCAGGTGTTTGGATCGCTCGACGAGCAGGTGCGCAAGAACATGGCGATATTCAACCAGGCCTTGACGATGTTCAATCCGTTCGTGCCGGCCGCTGCCGGCGAGGCAGAGAGCACCAGCAAACCCGCCGCCAATGATATAGACGAATTGCGCCGGCAAATGGCGGCCATGCAGCAGCGGCTCGACGTTCTGTCGAAGGATTGAGCGGCCTCATACTGCGATGCCGACCGGTTCTGCGTCGTCTGCCTCGACCAATTCCGCCCGACCGAATTGGTGGCCCTGCAGATAGGTCACGCCCCATTGCGCTAGAATATCGGCACTCTCCTGGTCTTCGACCCATTCGGCAACCGTCGGAATGCCGAGATTACGAGCCAATTCGATCAGGGTGCGCACGAAAAACCGATCATCGGCCGAGCGGGCGAGGTTCTGGACGAAGGCGCCGTCGATTTTCAATAGATCGACGTCGAGGCGGCGCAGATTGCGGAACGAGGTAAAACCGGCGCCGAAATCGTCCATCGCAATGCGCAGACCGAGCGCCTTCAGCCCGGCAATGGCGCGGGCCGTCGCATCGAGATCGGCGATCGCGCAGGTCTCGGTGAATTCGATCGTCAGCCGTTCGGCGACCCCGGGGTGACGGTGCAATAGTGCGCTGATCCGGGCGATGAAATCGACGTCATGGAGCGTGCTGCTGGAAGCATTGACGGAAAGCTGCAGGCTGCGGTCGGCCGAGAGGAGTTCGAGCACCATTTCGAGCACGCGGCGATCGATGAGTTCGACCAGACCGACCCGCTCGGCGATCGGCATGACGAGATCGGGTGCGATAATTCGGCCGTCGGAGCGGCGCAGGCGCACCAGCGCCTCCTTGAAAGCGACCTCGCCAGTCTGTGCCAGCACAACGGGCTGCAGAGCGAGCGCGAGGCGCCGGTCATTCAGCGCCTGGATGATTTCGTCGGTCGCCGCCAGCGAACGGATCCGCTCGGTGTCGCGCCACAGGCTCGGCTCGAAGGCCATAAAGCGGCGCGATGTCTGCGCCTTGCACAGATCATAGGCCTCCTCGGCATGCTGCAGCAACGCCTGGATCGAGCGGCCGTCGCGCGGCGCGACGACGCCGCCGATGCGCACCGATACGGGTACCGGCCCGCCTGCGGTCGACGCTGGCCGGCCGACGACGGCCTCGACCAAGCGGCCGGCCGCGAAGGCCATTTGCTCGGCGTCGCAATTGCCGAGCAGCAGCACGAATTTATTGCCGGCATGCCGCCCGATGATGTCGCCAAAGCGCAATTGCGCTTTCAACCTCTGCGCCACTTCGGCAATGACTTCGTCGGCGACATTGTAGCCATAGCTGCGATTGAGAATGGCGAGATTGTCGATTCCGGCGAGCAGCGCGGCAAAGGTGCCGTGGCTCTGCTGGGCGTCCTTCAGCATCTGCCCGGCCTGTTCGATCAGGCCGGCCCGGTTGAGCAGCCCGGTCGGCGGATCGAGCCTTGCCTGATGGGCGAATCTTGCTTCGGCTTCGAACCGCAACGTGACGATGCGGATAACGCCATGGGCGCGCAGCGGCCGGCCATCCGACCCGGCAAACCAGCGGCCGGTGTCCTCGATCCAGATTCGCGCCTTGTCTTGCGGGCAGTCGGCCTGGCCGAACATCAAGCCATATTGGACCTGGTAGCGCACCCCGGCGCCGAGGTCGGGCTCGCTCGCGCTCATCACCGCATCATAGCGTGATGCGGTTGATTCCGGCGCCAGCACCTCGGCAAAGGCCGAACCGGTGGCAATCGCCGCCGGGTCGTCGAGTCCGAGCATGTCAAGCACATTGCCGCCCCAGATGATCTGGTCGGAGCTGATGTCCCAGGTATAGACGATTTCGCCGATGGAATTGAGGATTTCGCGCGGGTCGGCCAAGGTGGCCGGACGGGTGGGCTCTGTCTGTCGAATGGCCGGATTTTGCCGCTGTGTCCGATTGCCAAAATGCACGCGCGACCTCGGGAGGTTGAAAGGACGGCGCGCCGGCCGAACGATGAGGCACTGGCATGCGCCAGTACACCATCGTGTCAACTAAGGGTTAAGGATCGGTTTCGATCGGGCTCAGGCTTTGTTTTTGCGGGCTCGCAATTCCGCAAAAACCGCGGCCGGATCGGCGCCCGCCATCCCGACCGCCCGCTGGACATTGGGCTCTTCGGCACGCAGGAACGGGTTGGTGGCAAGTTCGAGCGTGATCGTCGAGGGCAAGGTCGCCTGGCCGCGGGCGCGCAGCGCCTCGACGTCGGCCAGCCGGCTGCGCAGCAGGTCATTGTCTGGATCGACCGTAACCGCAAAGGTGCCGTTCGCCAGCGTATATTCATGGCCGCAATAGAGCTGGGTTTCGCCCGGCAATTGCGCCAGTTTCATCAGCGAATTCCACATCACGCTCATCGGCGTCTCGAAAACCCGCCCGCAGCCCATCGCAAAAAGCGTATCGCCGGCAAACAGCAGGTCCTGTTCCTCGAACCAATAGGCGACGTGCCCGGCCGTATGGCCGGGCGTCTCGATGACCTTCGCAGCGAATCGCCCGATGGCGACGACGTCGCCCTCGCCAACCGCGACATCGACGCCGCCGATCTGGCCTGCCTCCTTGGCCGGGGCAACCACCCGCAGCTTCGGAAAACGGGTCCGCAAGGCCGGGATTCCGTCGATGTGATCGCTGTGCCGGTGGGTGATCAGAATGTCGGTGAGGTTCCAGCCCTTCAAGGCGAGGGCGGCGAGGACCGCTTCGCCGTCCGGCGCGTCGATACTGGCGGTCGCGCCGCTATCGGGATCGTGGACAAGCACGCCGAAATTGTCTTTGAGACAGGCAAACTGATAGATTTGAACGGACATGGCTGCTCTTTGATTTGGCCTAGCGGCGTAACAAGCCCTACCCTGCCAGAAAGGTCAACCGCCGAGCCGCCGTCGGGATTTCGCGAGACTCCATGCCGCTAGACGTCGTCGATTTGCGCAGCTTCTACGCCGCCCCGCTTGGCCGGGTGGCACGGCGTTGCATTGGCCGGATCGTGCGGGACCGCTGGCCGAGCTGTGCCGGCCTGTCGGTTATGGGGCTCGGCTATGCAACCCCCTATCTCGGCGAATTCCGCGCCCAGGCGGTCAGGGTCATCGCCTTCATGCCGGCCGAACAGGGGGTCGTTAACTGGCCCGCCTCCGGTGTCTCCGCCTCGGCCCTCGTCGAAACCGCCCTGATGCCGTTGCCCGACGCCTCGATCGACCGGATCTTCTTGGTTCATGCCCTGGAAACCGCCGAGCATCCACGCCAACTCCTCGCCGAAATCTGGCGGATTTTGACGCCGGGCGGCCGGGTCATCGTTGTTGCGCCGTCACGGCGTGGCCTGTGGGCACGGCTCGACACCACCCCGTTCGGCCACGGCCAGCCGTTTTCGAAAAGCCAATTGCGCGAGTTGATGCGCGCCACCCTGTTCTCGCCGAGCCATTGGAGCGAGGTGCTCTATGTGCCGCCGTTCGACCGGCGGATCTTTTTATCCTGTGCCCCCGCTTTCGAGCGGATCGGCCGCTCGCTCAATCTGCCCGGTGCCGGCGTCTTCGTGGTCGAGGCGACCAAGCAATTGTATCGGCCGGTCGGGCTGCGCAAAGTGCAGCGCCGCGTCGTGCCGCGGCTGGAGCCGGTCCTGGTGCCGGGCGTCGGCCGCACCGCTCGATGGCCTAGCGGCGACGCAGGGTAAAAACTGCCTGTTCGCCAAACAAATTCCACACCCACCAGGGCGCGCGTACCTGCATTTTCTTGCCGAACCGATCGAGTGCGACGGCCCGTTCGATCCTGGCACCGATCAGATCGACCAGCCCGATAAAGTCGCTAATCGTGCAGAAATGGATGTTCGGCGTATCGTACCAGCTATAGGCGAGGGCTTCGGTCACCGGCATTCTTCCCTTTAGCAGGATCTGGCTGCGAATCCGCCAATGGCCGAAGTTCGGGAAGGACACGATCGCCCGCTGGCCAATTCGCAGCATTTGTTCGAGAACGGCCTTCGGCTGGCGGGTCGCCTGCAGGGTTTGCGATAGAATAACATAGTCAAAGGCGTCGGCGGGATAATCGGCAAGATCGGTATCGGCGTCGCCCTGAATGACCGAAAGCCCGGTCGCGACGCATTGATTGACGCCCTTCTGGCTAATCTCGAGACCGCGCGCGTCGACGCCGCGGGAACTAGCGAGAAGCCGCAGCAATTGGCCGTCGCCGCAGCCGACATCGAGGACCCGGCTGCCGGAATCGACCATTGCGGCGACCAGGAGCAAATCGACGCGCGCTGCATCGCGGGCAGCGAAATGGGGCCCTTTGTCGACCGGCATCGCCAATCCTTCCACCGGCCTAATCCTTCAATTTGGCCAGGCCACGCGCCCTGGCGGCGGCCTCGAGAAAGCCGCGCGTTGTCGCCAGCAATTCCGGCAGATCGGTCAAAAAGGCGTCATGGCCCTTGTCGGTTTCGATTTCAACAAAGGAAACCGACGCGCCGCCGGCGTTGAGTGCATGGACGATGGCCCGCGAATCGCTGGTTGGAAACAGCCAGTCGGAGGTAAAGGAGACGACGCAGAAGCGGGTCTTGGTGCCGCGAAAGGCAAGCGCCAGGGAGCCGTCGTAATCGCCGGCGAGATCGAAATAATCCATCGCGCGGGTCACGTAGAGATAGGAATTCGCATCGAAGCGCTCGACGAAGCTCTTGCCCTGATGGCGCAGGTAGCTTTCGATCTGGAAATCGGCATCGAAGGAAAAGGTCGGCGCCAATCGGTTTTGCAGCTTGCGCCCGAATTTGCGGTGCAGGGCCTCGTCCGACATATAGGTGATGTGGGCAGCCATCCGGGCGACCGCCAGCCCCTTGATCGGCTGCACGCCGGCCTCGAGATAGCGCCCGCCACGCCAGTCCGGATCGGCCATGATCGCCTGCCGGCCCACTTCGTGGAAGGCAATGTTCTGCGAGGAATGCTTGTGGGCCGCGGCAATCGGCATCGCACTGAAGACCCGCTCGGGGTAGCTTGCCACCCATTGCAGAACCTGCATGCCGCCCATCGATCCGCCCGCAACGCAGAACAAAGTCTCGATGCCGAGACGATCGATCAGCATCGCCTGGGCCCGCACCATATCGCGGACAGTGACGACCGGCAGATCAAGGGCATAGCTCCGGCCAGTCGCCGGATTGGTCGAAGCCGGCCCGGTCGTCCCCATGCAGCCGCCGACGACATTGGTGCAAATGACGAAATAGCGCTCGGTGTCGATCGGCTTGCCAGGACCGACCATGGTCTCCCACCAGCCCGGCTTGCCGGTCACCGGATGCTGGCTGGCGACGTGCTGGTCGCCGGTCAGCGCATGGCAGACCAGGACCGCGTTGGAACGAGCCGGGTTGAGCCGGCCATAGGTCTGATAGGCGATGGTCAGCGGAAAAAGAGCGACGCCTGCATCCATTATCAAGGGCTGTTCCGGCCCGAAGCTCAGCGCCAGAGAGTGCGGCGAATCGGCCTCGCGGCGGCCGGGCACGGACATGGGGTCGAGCCTGTTCACGTCTCACTCGCTGGTCGTTCGATCTTCAGAACGTCTCGTCCGGTATGTAGAAGCGCGGCCTCGGCTGAGTCAAGGCGTTTGCAACCCGCCAATTCCTTTGCCAAGCGCCGGCCGTGCCAGTAAGAAGCGGCGTGTCCCATCCGCCAACCAGAACCGCCGCAATGTCCGGGCAAGAACCAACCGAAACGCTGGCCGATCTCCGCGACGAGATCGACCGCCTCGACGCCGAAATGCATGCCGTCCTCATCGCCCGCGGCAGAATCATCGACCGCCTGATCGCCGTCAAGGCGCGCGCCGGCGGCGGCTCGGCGTTCCGCCCGGGCCGCGAGGCGGCAATGATGCGGCGGCTGGCCGAGCGCCATCAAGGTCTGTTGCCGCTCGACACCGTCGAAGGTATCTGGCGGATCATCATTGCGACCTTCACCTATGTGCAGGCGCCCTACAGCGTCCATGCCGATTTTTCCGGCGGCGATGCGCCCATGCGCGACAGCCTGCGATTTCATTTCGGTTTCACGGTGCCCTGCCAGGTCCACCACACCACCCGCGGCGTCATCGAGGCGGTCGAACGCTCAAGCGGCGATCTCGGCCTGTTCCGGATCGACGGCGGTGCATTGGCCGGTGCCTGGTGGACCAGGCTCACCGCGCCGGGGGCGCCGAAAATCATCGCCCGCCTGCCCTTCGTCGAGCGCCCTGCCCATCCAGCCGGCATGCCCGCCTTTGTCATTGCCAAGCCGCTGGCCGATGCGGCGGCCCGCGACGTCGTCTTGCACGTGGTGAGCCTGGATCGCTGGTCGGGCGGTTTGCCGGCGGCCGTGGGAAAAATCGGCGGCGAGATCATCGGCAATGCCGCCGACGAGATCGGATTGTCGCTGCTTGTCGCCTTGCCCGGCGCGGTATCGCCGCAAGCGCTGGCCGCGGCTCTCGCTTCGGCCGGCATTGCAGGCTCGCGACTTGCTGAGGCCGGCAGCCACGCCGCGCGCTACGAATTCGCCGAACCGGCCGCTGGCGCCGGCCGTTCCTGTTCGCCCTGACATCGGAGCTTTTCATGTCCGCCCCCGCCAAATTGGCGCGCCCGTTTCCCCGCGCCTCGATCAGCGCCATCGAGGCCTATGTGCCGGGCCGCAGCAGCGCGCCAGGCCCCGGCATATTGTACAAATTGTCGTCCAATGAAACGCCGCTCGGTGCCTCGCCGCGCGCCATTGAAGCCTTCCGCGGCCAGGCCGAGCTTCTCGAACTTTATCCGGACGGATCGGCCGCCGCCTTGCGCGAGGCGCTCGCTGCCCGTCTCGGTCTCGACGCCGGACGGATCGTCTGCGGCAACGGCTCCGACGACCTGCTGCATCTTCTTGCCAGCGCCTATATTGGCCCCGGCGACGACGGCGTTTTCACCACACACGGATTTCCTCGTCTATAAAATCGCCATTGCCGCGGCCGGTGGACGGCCGGTCGAGGCGAGCGAAACCGCATTCACCGCCGATGTCGACGCCATTCTCGCGGCGCTCACGCCATCGACAAAGGTCGTCTTCCTCGCCAATCCCAACAATCCCACGGGCACCTATCTTTCCTTTGCCGAGGTCAAGCGGCTGCACGCCCATTTGCCGCCGCACGTTCTCCTTGTCCTCGATGCGGCCTATGCGGAATATGTCCGGCGCAACGATTATTCGTCCGGTCTAGAACTGGCCGCCACCAGCGACAATGTTGTCATGACCAGAACCTTTTCGAAGATTTATGGCCTTGCCGGGCTGCGGCTCGGCTGGCTTTATGGTCCGCACCACGTCTGCGATGCAATCAACCGGATCCGCGGCCCCTTCAACGTCAATGCCCCAGCCATTGCCGCCGGCCTCGCCGCGCTCGCCGATAGCGAGCATTTGGTGCGCGCCTTGGCGCATAATGAGAGGTGGTTGCCTTGGCTCAGCCGCGAAATCGAGGCACTCGGCATTGCCGTCACGCCAAGTGTCGGCAATTTTCTGCTGCTGCATTTCGACTGGCCGCAGACGGCCCTCGAAGCCGACGCCTTTCTCGCCGGCCATGGCCTGATTCTGCGTCAACTCGCCGCCTATGGCCTGCCCAATTGTCTGCGCTTGACTATCGGCAGCGAAACGGCGAACCGGCATCTCGTCGCCGTTCTGGCAAAATTCATGCGGGCCAGACAATGAGCGACAGGCCTGCAGAACGGCTCGCTGAACCCTTGGTCGAGCGGCTTTGCCTGATCGGCCTCGGCTTGATCGGCTCGTCGATTGCGCACGCCGTGCGGCAGCGGGGGGTGGCGCGCCATATCGTCGGCTTTGATGCTTCGCTTGCGGTGCGGCAGCGGGCGCGGGTGCTGCCGCTCGCCGACCTGATCAAAGACGAAGCCGCGGCCGCGGTGCGCGATGCCGATCTCGTCATTCTGTGCGTGCCGATCGGTGCGCTTGCCGGCGTTGCCGCCGAGATGGCCGGCGATCTCAAGCCCGGCGCGATCGTGTCGGACGTCAGTTCGGTCAAGAGCATTGTGGCGGGTGCCGTGCAGAAGCATCTGCCCGCGGGCGTTCATCTCATTCCCGCGCATCCCGTCGCCGGCACTGAGCAATCTGGACCCGACGCCGGTTTTGCCAGCCTGTTTCACAATCGCTGGTGCATCCTGACGCCGCCGGAAGGCGCCGATCCGGCCGCCGTCGAACGGGTCTCAGCTTTCTGGCGGGCGATCGGTTGCAATGTCGAAATTATGACGGCCGCCCATCACGACATCGTTCTGGCAATCACCAGTCATATTCCGCATCTCATTGCCTACAATATCGTTGGCACCGCGGCCGATCTCGAAGAGGTGACCCAGTCAGAGGTGATCAAATTCTCGGCCGGCGGCTTTCGCGACTTCACCCGGATCGCGGCTTCCGACCCGACCATGTGGCGGGACGTCTTCCTGCACAATAAGGAGGCGGTGCTCGAGATGCTCGGCCGATTCAATGAGGATCTTTCGGCCCTCCAGCGGATGATCCGCCGGGGTGACGGCCGGGGCCTATTCGATCTGTTCAGCCGCACGCGGGCGATCCGCCGCGGCATTATCGCCGAGGGCCAGGAAACGGACGCGCCTGATTTCGGCCGCCGCGAGCGCAACGAGCGGCCCGATAGCGGCGGCGTTCAATAGAGCGGCGACAAGGCGATCGGGATCGGCAGCGAGCCGATCAGCGCCCGACCTTTGTCAAAAGTGATTCGCAGATGCAGCGGCTTCGCCTCGCCCTTGACCGCGGGCTTGCCGCTCAAAATATTTTGCAGCACGGTGCCGACATTCAGCGCGGCAGCCGGCAGCCCGAAATGGGCCAGCAGAGGTTCCAGCCCCTCGACATCGGCTTCGATCTGACCGCGCAGCCGGCGCTCCTCGTCGAGACCGAGATGGCCGGCAAAACTGAGGCGGGCGGCGCCCTTGGCGAGATTGGCGCGCTCGATATCGAAGCTTCCTCCGGCAATCCGCCAGCGCTCGAGTTTCTGCGGGCCTGTTCCCTCGCCGGAAAAATCGCCGTGATTCAAAACGCCAACGATTTCGCCATTCGCCGGCAGCGTGCTGCCGAGCAGGGCATCGAGCGTTGTATTGGTTGCCGCGCTGACGCTTGCGGCAATGTCGAAGGCCTGGTCCTCGGCCGGCCGGCTTGCCGCACGCCGGACGTGCAATTCGGCATGCTCGGCAGCGATCTTGAACTCGGCTGGCGTGCCGACGAGCGCCGCGATCTGCAGCTTGTCGACCGTCGTTGCCAAGCGGTCGAGCGCGCGTGGCGTACCGACCAGGCTCGCGCGGAGCAGGTCCCAGGACAGGGCCAGGTTGCGGCCGTCGCTCTGGCCGTTCAGTTCCAGCGGCCCGTCGATCTCGGCGATGAGATGGGTCGGCTGGTACAATTGCGCGACCGCCCGCAATTCGGACAGCGAGCCGGCAACCGGCCTGCCGTTGAGGGTTCCGGCGAAATTCGGTTGACGGCAGGTGAGAACAAGGCGAAACGGAAACCCGCCGAATGACTGGTCCGGACAGGCCCAGGTCCGGCCAAGGGCGCGTTCGCGCTGCAGCCAAGCCGCTAGCTGATCCTGAGCGAGATGCCGTGCAAAGACCCAATAAGCGCACCAGCCGACAATCACCGCAAGCAGAACCAGTGACGGCAAGAAAATTCCGAAACGGCGAAACGGACCAGGCCGATTTTCCATGCCTCGCGGACTCCTCAGCCCCTCCGATGCCAGCAGCCGCTCGGCCAGCCCAAGCGGCCGTGTGGGTGTTCGGCTATGGCTCGCTGATGTGGCGACCAGGCTTCGAATTCGCCGAGAAGTGCCTGGCCGCCGTGCGCGGCTTTCATCGTGCCCTTTGCATCTATTCGCATGTTCATCGCGGCACCCCGAAACGGCCGGGTCTGGTTCTCGGCCTCGACCGAGGCGGCTCCTGCCACGGCATCGCCTATCGAATCGCGGCCGCCAACCAGGCCACCATTCTTGCCTATCTGCGCAGCCGCGAACAGGCAACGGCGGTCTATCTCGAGCGGACGGTCAGAGCGCGCCTTCCCGACGGCCGGCTTGTCGAAGCCCTGACCTATGTTGCCGATCGCTCCCACGCCCAATATGCCGGGAAATTGCCACGCCCGGAATTGCTCCGCCTGGTGCGCCAAGGGCGCGGCCAATCCGGAGGCAATCCCGATTATATCCGCAATACCCACGCCCATCTGGTCGAACTCGGCCTGGTCGATCCAATTCTCGCCTGGCTCGTCGACCAGCTCGGCTGATTGGCACGGCACAAATGGCAAAGGCCGCAAGAACAGCGCCACCTGGGCCGATGCCCAGGTGGCGCGCCGGCAAGGCCCAAATTTCCACGCCGGGGGACTGTCGGCTTGGATGAAAGGCCTGCATTCGGCAGGGAACAAACGTGGAACAATTGAGCCCCTCTGTCAAGCCGCGGAGGCCTGGTAATCGACCGGAAGCCTGGCCCGCAAATGCGGATCCTGGGCCAAGGATTCGTCGATCAACCGCCGCGTCGCACTCTCCATCCGGCCGCGCAGGAGTTCGAGAAAGGCTGCCTTGTCCGGTCCCGGAATAATTGGCTCGAGAAATTCGACCAGCACAGTTCCTGGCTGCCGCAGAAAGCTGCGGCGCGGCCAGAACAGACCGGAATTGAGGGCCACCGGCAGACAGCGCGCGCCCGTCTCGCCGCACAAATGGGCAATCCCGAACTTATAGAGGGGCTCCGCACCGATCGGCCGGCGTGTTCCCTCGGGGAAGATCAGCACCTGGCGCCCCTGGGCGAGGACCTGCCGGGCCCGTTCGGTCAGTTCGGCCAAAATTCCGGAGCCCTTGGCCCGGTTGATGGCGATCTGATCGGCCTTGAGGCAATACCATCCGAATACCGGAATGAAGATCAATTCGCGTTTGAGGACGAAAGAAAAATCGTCGAAGATTGTCAGCAGCGCGAAGGTCTCCCAGATCGATTGATGCTTGGACGCGACGACGTAGCCGCCCTGCAGCAGATGATCGAGCCCGCGGAACTCGACCTTGAGGTCGCAGATCCGCTCGAGCAGCCAGAGCGAAACCTGACCCCAGAGCCGGGCCAGCCTGATGACCGCTTTGCGGGTCGTCAGCAACAAGGGCAGGCCGAGCAGGGCGAGGCCGGCCAAGGCGATATAAAAGGCCACGTTGAAGACCAGCGAGCGCAGGAAGATAATCGCCGGGGACGGCCGCGACGGGCCGGCAAGGCTCGAATTAGGCCGGCGCATTGGCACCCTCCAGACTGCGATCGGGCACCAATGTGATGCGGGCGAGGGCAACGAGATATTTGGCATATTCGAACAGGATCAGCCGGACCATCGCCAAGTCGCGCCACCAGCCGACCTGCCGGTCGCTGATCACCGGATAGGGCACCAGTTTGACGTCGGGCAGCATATTGCCAATTTCGGCGAGGGCGCGCGGCATGTGAAAGGCCGATGTTACGACGATCAGCGACTTGATGCGATTGGCGCGGGCCCAACGCTGGGTTTCCCGCGCATTGCCCGCGGTATTGAGAGCGGCATAGCCAAGATCGATGCAGCAGCTGAATTCCTCGGCGAATTTCGGCGTCAGCCGGGCGATTTCACGGCTTGTCGTCGCCTGGTTGACACCGGTAACCAGCAGCCGCTGAGCGGCCCCCGAGGCGAGCAATTCGACCGCTTCGCTGATTCGCTCGGCGCCGCCGGTCAGGGCGACAATGCCATCGGCATGCGGCGTCTGGTCCGGCTCGTAACGCCCGAATTGCGCCACGAAGGCCGCCAGCCCGACGATGAAAGCCAGCATCGCGGCCAAGGCAAGCAGCGCCCCCAGCCGCAGCCAGCCCGCAGCGGCCCGCCCGCCGCCTTGCCGCGCCATGGCCCTCATCGGCGCCGCGGCGCGGCGGTGGCTGCGCGGCTCGACGACGCTGCGATCGTCACCCTGCCCCTCCATCGGCCGTTTCGGTCAGGCCCATCGATATGACCAAACCGCCCGGGCTTCGGCAAGCCGATTATTCGCACAACCCGTCTCGCTCAATGGAGGCTTTGCAAATGCCGAAAGACAATCGAGCGCGACATCAGTCCGGTCAAAACGGCGATCCCGACGGCGATCAGGAAAATGGCGCCATAGCCCTTCGGTCCGAGCGCGAAGGAGCCGAAGAAAGCCTCGATCTGATCGCCACCGGGGGTTGCCAGCCAGAAGCGCGATAGGAGGCCGGCGGTCAGAAAGACCAGAATGGCCGAGCCGCCGCCAAGCAGGCCGCCGCGCAGGCCGAGCCGCAGAAAGTGCATCTGGAATTGGCCGGCGATGAAGCGGTCCTCGGCGCCGACGAAGTGCAGCACGTCGACGATGCCGCGATTGCCGGCCATCGCCCCGCGTGTCGCAAAGGCGACCGCCAGCGCCATTGCCACCAGCACCAGGAGGAAGATTACGAGGGCGGCAATGACGATTGTATCGGCCATGGCGGCAAGCCGCTCCAGCCAGAGATGATGATCATCGAGGCTGGCGCCGGGCACCGCCTCGAGCGCGTCGCGCAGCGCCGAAACATCGAGGCTCTCGCCGGCGTTGCGGCGCACGACAATCAGCCGTGGCATCGGCAATTCCGACAGATCGAGGCCCTTGCCGAGCCAGGGCTCGAGCAGCCGTTCGGAGTCTTCCTTGGCGAAAATCCGGACCTCGGCGATCCCGGCGGTAGCCCCGGCAATTGCCGCCGCCTTGCTTGACCTCGGCATCGAGATCGCGGCCGGGCGCCGGACGGACCTGGATCGTCATTTCCCGCCCCAGCGCCGAGCGCCAGTCCTGCGAAGCCCCGGCGATCAGAAAGGCACCGCCGGCCGTCAACGAGGCAAGAAAGGTCATAATGGCAATGACGGTGACCAGGGCTCGCCCGGCAATCGACTCGGCCGGGACGAGCGGCATATTGCGTTTCAGCTCGATCGAAGCCGAATTCGACGGTCTGTTGATCGCTTCGCGGATTGGGCGTGTCGGAAAGGGCGCTCATGGCCGGTCAATCGTAGACATGCAGCCGCCGATCGCCAAGCACCAGCCGGCGGGCTCCGTCGAACTGGTCCATCAGGGCGAGATCATGGGTTGCAATGACGACCGACGTGCCGGACTTGTGCAATTCGATGAACAGCCGCAACAAACGGCGAGCAAGGCCCGGATCGACATTGCCGGTCGGCTCGTCGGCAAGCAGCAATTCCGGACGCACGATCAGCGCCCGAGCGATTGCCGCCCGCTGCTTCTCGCCCCCCGACAGAACCGGCGGCAGGACGTGCATGCGCTCTCCCAGTCCGACCCAGCGCAGCAATTCGACCACTTCGCCCCGGTAATTGACTTCATCGCGGCCCTGCACGCGCAGCGGCAAAGCGACATTCTCATAGGTCGTCAGATGATCGAGCAGGCGAAAGTCCTGAAAGACCACGCCGATCCGCCGGCGAAAGCCGGTAATATCGCTCTTATTCAGAGTTGTCACATCGCGGTTGAACAGGGTAATCAGTCCACGGGTCGGCTTCAGCGACAGCAGGATCAGCCGCAGCAACGTCGTCTTGCCGGCTCCCGAGGGACCAGTCAGGAACTGAAAGGATTGCGGCTCAATTGCGAAATTCAGATCTCTGAGAATTTCGCTCCCCATGCCATAGCGCAATCCGACGTTCTCGAAGCGGACCAACCTTTGCTCCCTTGCCTTGCGGCATCTTTACCCGCCATTAACCCTAACCGGCGACCAATAGGCGCGGCCGATCCCGAAACTGGCCCGCCGCCGGGCATTCAAACGAAGGCTTGATTCGCCATGTTGATCGTCTGTCCCGCCTGCGCAAACTCTTTTCTCATGGCAGATACCAGCCTCGGCAGCTGCGGCCGGCATTTGCGCTGCCGGATTTGCGAGACCGTCTGGTTCGCCCGGCCCCCGGCGCAGGCCAGGTTGATCGAGGCGGACGCCGATCCGCGCCCGATCCGCCGCGGCGCTTGGCTGTCCGGCCAAGGCCAGCCCGTCTCCCGGCTTTTCTCGCCGGCGCTCGGCGGTCTGCTTGGCCTGATTGTCCTGGCCATGGCGCTGGTCGGTTTGCGCGAGCATGTGGTTCGCCTGGCCGGGTCGACGGCGCCGGTTTACGCTGCGATCGGCCTGCCGGTCAATCTGCACGGTCTGTCGATCGGTGCGATCAAATCGACGCTCCTCGAGGAGCCGAATGTCCGGGTTCTCGCGGTCGAGGCACAGATCACCAATATCCGGCAGACCCAGTCGCAAGTGCCGGATCTGCGGCTGGCGCTGCGCGGGCGTGACGGCCAGGAGATTTACAGCTGGACGGCCAAGCCGCCAAAGGCCAAATTGGAGGGCGGTGAAAGCATGGCCTTCCGGACGCGTTTGAGCGCGCCGCCCGAGGGCGCCCGCGACCTCATGCTGCGCTTTGCCGCGACCAACGGGACAAGGACCAACGGAATCATGCCATGAGTGGTGAGCGTCGCGTCCGTGTTCTATTTGACGAAACCGCGATTGCCGCGCGCACCGATGCGCTGGCGAAACAAATTGCGCAAAGGCGCCCAAAGAACCTGCTTGTCGTCGCCATATTGCGCGGGTCCTTCATGTTCGCCGCCGACCTGATCCGCGCCCTGCACCGGGCCGGGCTCGAGCCGCAGGTCGAATTCATGCATCTGTCGAGCTATCGCGAATTCGACGACTTCGGCTGGCCAGGTAACCATCCTCAAGGATGTCGATTCGACCGTCGCCGGCCGCGACGTCCTGCTCATCGACGATATTTTGGAATCCGGGCGCACCCTGGCCTTTGCCAAGGACCTTCTCGCGGCAAGGGGGGCGACCTCGGTGATGGTTTGCGTGATGCTCGAAAAACCCGGCCAGCGCGCCGTCCGGATCGACGCCGATTTCGTCGGCTTTGAATGCCCTGATCTGTTTGTCGTCGGCTACGGCATGGACGTCGCCCATTGCTACCGGCAATTGCCGTTCATCGGCGTTGTCGAAACGACCGGCTAGCCGCCCCACTTGCCGATCCGAGGCAGGCTGCTAGACTTTGGCATTCACAGCCAATGGAGCTTGCCATGGCCGAGGCCAGGCCACCGCCCCGGCCCCTGAGCGCCGCAACGCTGTGCGCCCAAGCACTCGGCCATCAGGCGGGGCCGCTTGCCGAACCACCCGCCGTCGTCGCGCCGATTGACGTGGCGACGACCTATATCCGCGATCCAGACAACCAATATCGCAGCGGCTATGCCTATGGCCGACCCGACAATCGGACCATTCGCCAGGCCGAAGCGCTGATCGCCAGGCTCGAGGGCGCCGAACAGGCCCTTGTGCTGGGGTCCGGCATGTCGGCGGCCATTGCGGTTTTTTTCGCGCTTGCGCCGGGCGACCACATCGTCGCCCCGAAAGTCATGTATTGGGGCCTGCGCCGCTGGCTGAATGGAGAGGCACGGCGATGGGGCCTCGCCGTCGACCTCATTGACACCAGCGATCGAAATGAATTGCGCGGCGCCTTGCAGCCCGGACGGACCAAGCTCGTCTGGCTTGAAACGCCGGCCAACCCGCTGTGGACGATAACCGACATTGCCGCGGCCGCCGATCTCGCCCATGCCGCCGGCGCCCGGCTCGCCGTCGATTTCCACCGTTTCGACGCCGATCTTGAGCCGCCCGCTGGCGCTCGGTGCCGATATCGTCATGCATGCGGCCACCAAATATCTGAACGGTCATTCCGACGTCGTTGCCGGCGCCTTGGCCTGCGCCCGAGCCGATGATTTCTGGGCGCGGATTGTGGAGATTCGGACCCAGCAGGGCATGCTATTGGGGCCGCTCGAGGCCTATCTTTTGAACCGCGGCATGCGGACCCTGGATCTGCGGGTCCGGAGCGCCTCGGCGAGCGCGCTGGCGCTCGCCGAGCGGCTCGCCGGCCACCCGCACATTATTGACGTTCTCTATCCCGGACTCGCTTCGCATCCTGGCCATGCCATTGCAGCCCGGCAGATGCAGGCCGGATTTGGCGGTATGCTGTCGATCCGCCTGCGCGGCGGCGAGGCCGCCGCCATTGCCACCGCCGCTCGGACCAGCTTGTGGAAGCGCGCCACCTCGCTCGGCGGGGTCGAAAGCCTGATCGAACACCGCGCCTCGGTCGAGGGCGCCGGATCGCCCTGCCCACCCGATCTGCTGCGTCTTTCGACCGGACTCGAAACCGTCGACGACCTGTTTGATGATCTCGACATGGCCCTGCGCGCGGCCGCTCCCTAGTGGGCCGTCAGCAGCCGTTCGATCTCTGCGATCGAATGTTTGGTGAGGTCCTTGTCCACTTCGCCGACCAGTTTGCCACGCGCCATTGGTGACAATTCCTGGCGCAGATCGGCCAGAATCTTCGGCGGCGCCACGATCAACAGCCGCTTGAACTGGTTGTCGCGGCAAGCGGCGTTGATTTGCGCGGCAATGGTGGCGGCGAATTGATGTTCCTCGAGATCGTGCCAATCGGTCGTCTCGAGCGCACTTCGGCGGGCGCCGACACTGGCGAAACTGCGGCCGGGCGCATCGCTGCCCATTGTATGGGTTGCCGGCGTTTCGTGCAGACGCACCGCCAGGCGCCGCAGATTGGGAAATTTCTCGTCGCCCTCGTTGACCAAAAACAGGGCCTTGCGGCCGTCGCCGATCAGCACCCAGCAGCCTTCTTCCAACCTAAATCGAGCCATATTTTTCTCCCTCGAAGATAGACTAGGCTCGTTTGCCCGGTCGAACCATGATACAGCGCAATCTGGCCGCGTCAGGCCTCGATCAGACGGCGGCCGATGACCTGTGCCTGGATCTCCGCCGCGCCTTCGAAGATGTTCAGGATACGGGCGTCACAGAGCACCCGCGAAATCGGATATTCGAGCGCAAAGCCGTTGCCGCCATGGATCTGCAGGGCGTTGTCGGCGGCGCTCCAGGCCACCCGCGCCGCCAGCAACTTCGCCATGCCGGCCTCGATGTCGCAGCGCCGGCCGGCGTCCTTGGCGCGACCGGCAAAATAGGTGAGCTGCCTGGCAATATGGATTTCGACGGCCATCATCACGATCTTGTCGGCGACCCGCGGGAAATGGATGAGGGTGCGCCCGAATTGCTGGCGCTGCTGCGCATAG
>CAVZAB010000004.1:0-233116 GCA_963773155.1 uncultured Alphaproteobacteria bacterium
AAACCCATGCTGACACCCGGGATAAACATGGGCAGCAGCATGATCAAAAGGATGAGCCGTGCCACATTAAGTTCCCGGATGGCCATTGCCGCGGCAAGCGCCAGCACCGGAGTGACCAGGGCCACGACGAGACCAACCTCGATACTCGTCAGCATGGCCCCCGTCAGTAGCGGGTTCTGCCACATCTCGCTGTACCAGCGCAGCGTCGGCCCCGCTTCGGTGAACGTTTCCGGAGCGACGGAGAAGAAGAGAGGCGGCACAAGGGGCAGGTAAAGAACGAGCAGTGTCAACCCTATTGCTAGCCAAATACTTGGATGACTACCGCGCCGGGCCATGCCTCTATCTCCTGGTGAGGATTTTACCGAGGAAGGAACGGAGGTCGAACGTCACGTACCATGCCACCAGCAGCACCAGCATTCCACCCGTCACGATGGACGACATCGCGGCGGCGAGCGGATAGTTCAGCGTGTCCATTGCGCTGGAGATTTCATTTCCGATCAACTGATAACCCACGCCGCCGAGGATTGTGGGAATTGCGCTTTCGCCAAAGCAACCGACAAATGAAAAGATGATTGCGGCGAAGATGCCGGGCAGCGACAGCGGCAGCGACACTTTCAGGAAGGTCCTCGCGGGAGCAGCGCCCAGCATCCAGCTCGCCTCGATCAGCCGGCGGTCAATTCCGGAGATTGACATCCAGAGCGGGAAAATCATGAACGGCATGTAGGAGGAGATCATCCCAACCAGGACGGCGAAATCACTGTAGAGGAGCCAGTCGATGGGTACGCGCGCGAGACCGAAGGCGATCAGTGCCGAGTTGATCGGCCCCGTGCGGCCGAGAAGGTAAGTCCAGGCAAAGGCGCGAATGATGTAGTTGATAAGAAAGGGCACGGTGAACAGCAGCAACACCATGCGCGTCACCTTCGCTCGCACCTTAAGCGCCAGGAAATAGGCGATGGGATAGGCAATCAGCAGGCCAAGCGCGGTCGCCTCGATCGAGACGATGAAGCTGCGCTCCAGCACGGTCAATCGCGTGCCAGTCAAAAAGTTCGTGTAGTTATCGAGAGTGAAAGCGGGCACCAGCTTTAATAGCGACCGCGTCCAAAAGCTAACAGCGACGGTAATCCCCAGGGGCAGGATCAGGAACAGCGTCACGAACGCGACAGGCAGTAGCAGAAACGCGCGCCTCGCCGAATTCCACAGCCGCATGAGCCGCCCCTGGCCGAAACCTTGACTTCATGCCGATTTGAAGCGTGACCATTCGGGATCTCGTAGGCATCGACCGCCGTTGGCCAGCGGTTCTGCCATGTACCGCCCTTGGCGAACTTCTTGCGCACATTGTCGGTAATGCTGTTTACCTTGGTGGCCTCGTCCCCCTTGAACTCATCGGTATGGGCCTTGGCGTATTCGGGAGCGTCCGTGTTCGTCATATATCCGCGCGAGGTGGTGATCTTGGCGCCATACCAACCGCCGAGCATGAAATCGAGAAGCTGATAGGCCGCGGCCTCCTGTTCGGGCGAGCGCTTCGGGTTCTTGACGATATATGCCGCCATGGCCCAGAGGAGGTAGCCTTCCTTGGGATCCGCATACACCGCATCGACACCCTTGGACTTCGAAACGAAGACCATCGGCTCCCAGCAATCGATAACGTACACTTCCTTGTTGACGATCAGGTCGACGGCTTGCTGGAAGCTGTTCCAGATGACGCGAAACTGACCCGCCTTCTTCTGCTCGATCAGGAAGTCAATGACTTTCTTGAACTCCCCCGCTGTCATGTCGTCGGGGTTCTTGATGTCGGCCTTACCAGAAACCTTAAGATAAAGGGCCGTCTTGGCGCCGGCGGTCGTGTAGTTGTCCTCGAGTGCCACATAACCCTTGAACTTGGGATTAAACAGCGCGGCGTAGGAATCGAGCGGTCCGGTTTTTTCCGGCAGGTAGGCGAAGCTGTCGCCCTGCAGAACGGTGGGACAGCCATAAATTTTGCCATTGTAGCCGATGAAGCTGAATCCTGGTGAGCCAGGCGCCAGGAACTCGGCAATATTCTTGTTCTGGCCCAGTTAGGTATCTTCGAAGTGTCAAGCTCCTCGATGAGGTTGCTGTCAACGAGAGGCTTCTGCATGCCACCAACGATGTTAATGATGTCGTAGGTGCTCGTGCCGCCCCCGCGATCAGAACGTTCAGGATGGCAGAGGGCGCATTGCCTATCGACACGAGATTGACATTGTAGCCGCTGGTCTTCGTGTAGCGCGACCAGTCGCCACCCGGATCACCGACGCCGATGTCAGCAAAGTTGATCGTGCCGCCCGCTAGCGCTCTTGATGAAAGGCCGGGAGCCGAGGCGAGGGCCCCCGTGGCGAGCGCAAGCTTCAAGGCGTGGCGACGGGAGTAGACATCTGTTCGAGACATGGGCTTCCTCCAAGAACTGCATTTGTGTCTTCTTGTACCGGTCTGGCCTTTCGTCTTGGCGCCAAATCAGTCGAGCGGTTCGATTGTTTACAGACACGGCAACAGACGAAACTATAGTGGCCCCTGAACATTGCCGCTAGCCGGGCATTTTCTTGTAGTAGATCGGATGGAACGTTCAGGGGAGGAATGTGGCTAATTGGCACTATGGCCAATTAGCTAGTTGGTTCAGCGGCTTCCGCGGTCTTCGGTAAAATTTCACCCCTACTCGGCCTAAAGCGGTCACTTTCAAACCAAATTCACCCCTTGCGATCGGCTGATTGGCGGACGCCGCGCACTCGGCCTCCCGTGTATTCGTGGCCGCTTGGTCATGATGGCGGTGTCGCTGGTGATCGGTCCCATCCTCGAGCCGAACCTGCTGGCCAACCATTGGTGGACGCGGATATGCGCGACTATTTCACTTCAATCTCGCATGGCGCGTTGATCCAAAGCCTAACACGCCGGATCACCGATGGACAACTCATTCGTATCATCAAAAGCTGGCTGACAGCGAAGGTGGTCGAAAAAGTTGGAAGGCGAACGATCCGCACTGCGGAAGCACGAAAAACGAAGACTTCGAACAGTCGCCCGCATTGCTCAACGGCTCCCCACGCCGCGACAGCAATGGTTGATTGAAAATTTCTGAAACCCCCACCGTCGAACGGGCCGCAGACAAAATCGCCGTACAGGGCTGCAAGACATGTCGGACAATGCCGCTCAATCGGTCAGCGAGGCGCACACCGCCAACAGCACGTCGAGCACCTTGATGCCTTACGTCATGCAACGGGAGCCAATGCCTCGATGATCCGGCATTTGTCCACCGTGCCGTGATGGCACTGGTCGATGTGTTGCCGCAGCTGGGCTCCGAGCGCCTGAAGATCGGAAAGCCTCCGTTCCACTTCAGCCAGGTGAACCTGGGCAATCCGGTCTACTTCGGCGCAGGACTGGCTCCGGTCGTCGGACTGCCGCAATAGCTCCCGCGGCTCATCTAGCGAGAAACCAAGGACACGGCCACGCCAGACAAAACTAAGCCGCTCCAAATGGTTGCGACCATACGCCATAGACCCGCACTATTTTTCGCACATCTCCCGCTCGAATTCTTCGACACCATTGCAACGGTCGGTAATGAACAAATCCGAATAGGGCGGATCGCATCCCCAGTCCCGCCGCGGCGCGCGTGAATAGCTGGGCCGCCGGTTGCACTGGGTTGTCAGCGTCGTTTACTACTGTTAGTGTCGGCATCAAATTCCTTCGGGGCCAACGCGCAGATGCCAGGCAGAACCCGTCACTACATCAAGTGCGGCCAACAGTCTGGGGCTGTATCGCGATCCCGGAATGCCGTTACCGCTTGAAACTTTCGCCGCTGCGCAGGTCCACGCCGACGACATCGACGACTGCACCCTCTCCGGCCTTCACACTATTGGCTGCCAGCCTGTTAGCCGCCAATCTGTTGGCTGACAATCTGTTAGCCGCCAGCTTGTTGGCTGACAGCTTGTTGCTGGCATTCTCAGCATGCGCTACGGCCCCTAATGCGAGCACCATCCCGATTGCTGCAAATTTGATTAGTCTCGATCTTGCCATGTTCCTCTCCTGAGGTTGACGTGAAGGCATATCTCCAGACGATCACTTAGAACTATTATACAAAAGAACCTCCGATGCAAAGGATTTCGCTTTCTCCTCCGTACAGGCCCCGGGCCCTAGGCGGTTCCGCAGCTGAGGACATATCGTGGCTAACTCATTCAGCGTCATGTTTTCGGGAACACGGGTATGGGCAACGCAGACCGCCCCCTTGGTGTTCCAAGCGGCCTCGAAACTCAGCCCATTTTGGCTGTCACCATTCTCCTGGCTCTGGATACCGATCCGGTCGTAAATGTCGATCAGCATGCCATCATTGGTCGTCCCACGATTGCCACAATAGTCGGCACGGACAAGCCGAATGCATGTCTGATGGTAATCGGCCAGCCGCGTCCCATCGGGCAAAGTGCGCCATGGCTTGTATCCGAAGCGAACACATTTTCCCTGGGCTCCTCCAGAGCAAGTCAAGGTAAAGCCTTCGTCGGAGAAATGATTGCCGTTCGCATCCCACTTTCCCCGTAGTGGAAATGCCCAGCGTTCGCCCTGCGCGTCTGGCTCGCAAAGCTCCTCGCCAGCGCCCGTCCCAGCGTCAAGAACCTTGATGCGGTAAAGTAGAGTTTCGCCGTTCGGGTCTTTTGGGTCGGGGATAATCGTCTCAATCTTGATCTGCTGCGGCTGTGGTTTTCTGGGAAGAACAATTGAGAGTGTCGCCCCCTCAAGTTCACGTCCTTGCAGTAGCCTGCCGCTAGTCAAATGGACCAGAAATGCAGTGCCGTCCACTTCGACCTTGTCGATGCGATCATGGTTGGTCGTCTCTTCAGCGGTGACGGGAGATTCGAAGGTAACCGCAAATATTGCGGCAATCGCCGAAGCAATCGCCGCTATAGAACCACCCGAGACTGCCGAGGGCGGTCTCTCCAATGCTCATCTCCTGCTCGGATAGCGTTAGCGCGTGCGACGCAACATTCACCATGACCCGATCATCTTGGGGCAATTAGCCGGATCCGGCAAACAGGCCCCCAATTACGAGCGAAAAGCCGCGTCTGTAACCAAGCGCACAGGATAGCGACATATCGGCTCTTACTCTGACAATTCGGAGCCGCCTATCACCCTGGGGCAACAGGCGGCCCCTGGCACCGACCACGGCGCGTGGGGGCACCGCCTATGTGGCCGGTGCCTCTTCGCAATGTAGATCGTAGCCGAGCAGCCCTTTTCCAGTTGACTGATCGATGAGATGAGAGAAGCTGAAAACGGTGCTAAAGGTCGCATAACGCATGGCATTCTCGTATGTATTGCGAAACGCCGTGCCGGCATCCGATATTTGGGTGTCCTGCATCATCGCGGCGCATTGCGCCTGCAATTGGAGGACATCATCGTTGCTGCCCTTGCGCTTTGCCGTTGCGGGTGTCGCCGCGAGCGCCAATATCAACGGGATGGCTGATTAGGGGACTTTTGACATCGGCTAACCCACTAACTGCAGTCACTGTTCCATCTTGCCTGCAACATGGTAATGGCGCGAGCCTGGTCGGCATTCCGACGAGTCCAAGCTCTCCAGCGATAACTGAGGCGGTGAGAGTTTTTGCCGTGCCGGGAGGACCGTTCAGCAATAGACGCCTCCGTGGGACGAGCGAAGTCGCTGAAAATGGCGCTGCTCGCGTATGATTCGCACCTAAACCATAGTTCCTTTTATCGACCGAAGTATGTCAAAAAGGTGGCGCCGCCCACCTGGGAATTGAATGCGTCGGACACTATTGAGCTTAATCATGAAGAGTTCTCGTCGCTGGTCGCTAAGTCCTGTCTTGGATATCATCCGCATAGTTGACGACATGAGCATCGAGTTGATCTCGGTGCCCGTGGTCGCGCTCCTGTCGGCGGGCGTCTTCCAGATAGCTTTCAGACGGATCGACGCCGATCACCTGCGCGCCGGCTTTGGCCAGCGCCTTGCTCGTCACGCCCGTTCCACAGGCCACGTCGAGCACCCGCCGATGGCGATCCCGGCGAAGCCGAGGAGGGGCTTGGCGAGAAGCTCGCTCCAGCGCCCAATGAAAGCCTCGCAGGCGTCCGGATCAGTCCAGCTGTGTCGCGATTGCGCTGACTGCATGGTGTTGCGCCCCGATCCTGAGAATGAATTTGATCATGGCATCAGGTCTTTCTGGTATAAAGGAACGTCCTGGTCTAAGGGAATGTCGGCGACCCGCGATTGATCATCTCTGCATGCTGCATATGCCGCCCCCGCGAGGAGAACCCAATGCTCGACTATGGTTTGGATAAAACGTCCGGTATTCTTACCTTAGAGCCGAATGGGCCGCTGACGGTAGAGGATTTCAAAGCGATCACCGCAGATGTTGACGGATATCTCTCCAGCCACTCGAACCTAACTGGCATTCTGCTGACCGTCGCGCATGTGCCGGGTTGGGAGAATTTCTCGGCGTTTGTCCAGCACATGCGGTTTGCGCGCGATCACCACAAACGTATTTCGCGTTTCGCCGTACTTACCGATAATTCGCTTTTGAAAATTCCGCCGCAGATCGCGGCGCATTTCGCCCACCCAGAATTTCGCGTCTTCGCTAGCGACGACCGTGCTAATGCGATCAATTGGCTCACGGGCGCACACCCATAGCAGCTGTTGAGAGAGTTTGGGCCGCTAATCGGATCTTTGGGCCAGTCTACGCTTTCGCGGCGACCAGATAGCCGACGCAAAGATCAAGAATTTTGCACCGATAGCTGAGACTGTCTGATCAGTAGGTTCGAGGGAGCAGAAATTAGGCGCAAAATCACTGCCGACGACTGACCCATAGCGGTCACATGCATTGCTAGCGAAACGTCGCTGAATGGTGGTGGCCGACACTCGCTTGTCCCTCGTCGATAGGGCGAGGATCGTCCTCAACTTGCCCGCTGGGAGCGCATTCACTCCTCGGGCAGCCCTGCCTTGCGCAGGCCTTCGAGCACTACTGGTAAAGAGTTTGTGCGCGCGATCGATTTCACAGTGAGTTGGGGACTGAGACGAAGGGCCTCCGCCAAGTGGCCTTCGCGTCGTCCGCCTTGCCATCGAGCGCATAGGCGGCGGCGTGCTCCCTATAAGGGTGGCTTGCACGATAGCCGGCGTCGATCGCCTGGTGGATTTGGTCGATGGCGGCGTCGAAATGGCCGAGTCCGAGTTCCGCGTCCGCTAAAACCATCCGCCACAAGCCCATTGTCGGGTCGCGCGGACCAACCGCATCGCTTGAACTATATCGGACTTCGAATGGTCGAACCGGCCGAGACCGATTTCAGCATAAGCTCGCACAACGTACAACGGTGCGTAATTCGGATTGACCGCGAGACCTTCGTCGGCTGCACCGAGCCCCTGATTCGGCTGGCGCGTACTATTCAGGTAATTACTTTTCACAAAATACGCCCAGAGGTTGTCGGGAGCGAGGGCTATCGCTCGGTCAACTTGACCGAGGACCTTCGCATCGTAATTGGTAGCGGTGGTTCTCCACTCGCAAAAATAGTCCAAAAAAAAGTAGGTATAGGCGGAGTTGGCTAACGCGTCGGCGTCGCTCGGGTCGATTGCGAGCGCTTCCGGACTCCGGGCTGCCAGCAGAACGCCGCGGTGAAATCGTTCGGCACGCTGAAGACGACAGGAGCGCAGCGATAGCGGTTGAAAGTAATTACCGGCGTCGGCCGTTACCTGGCGCACATGCACAGGCGTCCTTGGAGGCCAACAATTCGCTGGCCCTGCGTCTCGGCAACGAAGTGGCGGAACTCGTCAAGACCGCCCAGAACAGCAGTGACGCCGCGGCGCTCCGCGGCGACCAGGCCATCCGCAATGGCCGGTTCCTGCTTCTTCTCATCACCGCTTTGAGCGCGCTGGGGGCGGCCCTGATTGCCTTGCGGTATGTGGTACCCCGGGTAGTGAGACCCATCGAGAGGATCACCGCGGCGATGACCGGCCTCGCCGCGGGCGACACTTCGATCGACGTGCCGGGTCGCAACCGCAGCGACGAAATCGGCCGAATGGCCAAAGCGCTCGGCGTCTTTCGGGACACGGCTATCGAGGTGCAGAGGTCGAATGAGACGGAGATTTGCGAGGGCCGTCGGCGATTGGCGGTCGCAATCGAGAGCATCTCCGAGGCCTTCTCTCTCTACGATGGTGAGGATCGCCTGGTGGTATGCAACAACAAGTATCGGACGCTCCTCTACCCTGACGGCGGGACAGAAATATCACCCGGCATGACGTTCGAAAGTCTCGTTCGAAAGTCCGCCGAGCGCGGGTACATCAAGGACGCCGAGGGTCGGGTCGAGGAGTGGGTCCGAGAACGCATAGCCCGTCACCAAGAACCAAGCGGCACGCACGTCCAGCAACGCGGCGACGGTCGCTGGATCCTGGTCAGCGAGCGCAAGACTGAAGATGGTAGCACGGTTGCCGTCTATTCGGACATCACTGAGCAACTGAGTTGAAGCAGCGTGAGAAACAGCTGACAGACAAATCCAAGGCGTTGGAGCAGCTTTCGAGCCAACTCGCGAAATGCCTGTCGCCTCAAGCATACGAGTTTATTTTCACTGGAAAGCAGGAAGTCAAAATCGCGAGTTGCCGGAAAAAGTTGACCGTCTTCTTTTCGGACATCGCGGGTTTCACCGAAACAACGGAAAGGTTGGAGTCCGAGGACCTAACCCGATTGCTTAACCATTATCTGATCGAGATGTCGGATATCGCCCGCGCTTATGGAGCGACGATCGACAAATACGTCGGCGACGCCATCGTCATCTTCTTCGGCGATCCGGAGACGCGGGGCGTCAAAGAGGACGCGCTCCGTGTGTCGAGATGGCCATAGCCATGCGGAAGAGAATGCGTCAGCTACTGGAGGTTTGGCGGGCGTCGGGCACCGAAAAACCCCTCCAGTGCCGGATCGGAATCAACACGGGGTTCTGCACCGTCGGGAACTTCGGTAGCGAGGATCGAATGGACTACACGATAATAGGCGGCGCCGTTAACCTCGCGTCACGTCTTGAATCTGCGGCCACACCGGGCGAGATCCTGATATCGTATGAGACTTACGCCAACGTTCACCACCGGATTCACTGCGAGGAGCGTAGGCATGTCTCAGTAAAGGGCATTGCCTACCCCGTCGCCACCTATCAAGTCGTCGACACCTACGAGAACCTGGACACGCAACGCCTGTTCATTCACGAGGAGCGCCCCAACCTCAGACTCGATCTCGATCTTGAGGCGATGTCCGCTGATGATCGAGGCGGTGCGGCCGCCATATTACGCGAGGCCTTGGACCGGCTGACTGCGTTCGACCGAGCCACCACGTCGGGGCCACAGGAAGCTACGCAGTCGCGTCCTGGGACGACCCGCCCAAAGGCCGGGTAGTGTCGGGCTAGGCTTGGTGAATGCTCCCATGAAAGTGATGCCCGGAGCGTTCTTGGCACAAAGCAGCGGTTGACAAACCTTCCGCTTCTGAGCCAAACGCGGCCGGGGCCTGTTAGCCAACAGGAACCTCAGCCAATAGACTTTTCGCTTTATCGCGCAAACCGCACTGGTCGCGTTACAAGACCTTGATGCCTCAAAGGTCACAAGGGCCTCGCTCTGGGCGGTGAGACTGTTTGGCGATCAGGCTGGGCGGCAGCGTTGGCCGGAGGCAGCCGTTTGGCTATAAAGACTCCGAGGGTTCGCCCGTAGACTTATTGGCCAATCCGCAGTTTGCCTTGGCCGCGCGTATATTGATGAACCGTCGAGCATCACCATTGAAGATTGGGGCATTACGCGGCAGGCTTCGGCGGGCACTTAGTCCTGCCTACACTTCTAGGAGGCATGTGACGGACCCGAGACTTCACGCAATGATCGTCGCAGCCCAAATGGCGCAGCCCGGCGCCATGGACCAGCAGCCTCCGCCGCCTGGCCTACTCCGGCAGAGCGCGCCGATGCCGCCTCCGCGCTAGCGAATCACACTGCCCCCCTCGATAGCAATCCACTTCAACCGCCACCAATCCCCCCGCGAACCGTCAATTCAATCAGCTCTGGAAGTGGTATTAGGGAGTGACTTGCAAGTGTCCGATAGCCAAAGTAATGCGCTTCAATTTCGCCGGTCGAGGTCACGGCGTTCCAGCCGGCGTGTCCTTTGCTGATATAATCGATGGAACTAAATCTCCGGGCAATATTGAGTGGTTCATTGAAAGAGGTCGAGGCCGTTGTCATAAGGCCGATACGTTCGGTTCCGATTGCCAACGCCGCCAACATCGTGAGCGGTTCAAGTATACCGACCTCCACCGGACTGAATGCATCTCGACCCAACCCGGCCCTTCAGCGAAAAAGGACTCGGCGAACACGCCCAACATCTCCAAAAACGCCTTGTCCGCCGCCGACGAGGTGTCGATGGCCTGATCGGTCACCTTGAGCCCCACACCCTTGGCCCGCAGCGCCTTGACGATGTCGTGGAGTTCACCGACGGAGCGGGCCAGGCGATCAACCTTCGTGACCACCAGTGTGTCGTCAGGTCGCAAGAACGTGAGCAACGTGTCCAACTCCGTCCTGCCCTCCCGGCTCATGCTGGACACCTTCTCCTACTGCACGAGGGTGCCGTTGTCCGCACTCCTGGTGCCTCAATCACCTCTAGATATGCTGGAGTACCGTCTCGGAAATCTGAACTTAACCCAAATGAGACATTTTGGTAAACGCTTCGAGACGCCTCGCCAGGGTTTACCTAAAGCGGACGCTCCTTCGCTCTGGGCAATCTGAAGCGACAATGCTAGTCGCGGTTCATGAACGATATTGCCCGCTCCTTCGTCATCGCCAGCAACCTGATGATCGCCTTCGATCCCGAACTGGTCGGCGTTGTTCTGGTCTCCCTTCGTATTAGTCTCACGGCAGCCTTCATCGCCTTTGCGCTCGGAACGCCAGCGGGGGCATTGCTCGCCACCACACGCTTGAAGGGTCGAATAGGAATTCTCGTCTTGGCGAATGCAGCACTTGGCTTACCTCCCGTCGTGGTCGGCCTCGTTGTATATCTCGTCCTGTCTCGGTCCGGGCCATTGGGGTCGCTCGGCCTTCTGTTCACGCCCGGCGCAATGATCATTGCCCAGACTTTGCTGGCTCTACCAATTGTCGTCGCACTCACCCATCGGATCACCGAGGTTCTTTGGTCAATCTACGGCGATGCCCTCACCGTTGACGGTGCGTCGCAACCACGCTCGATCGCCACGCTGCTTGCGATGGGTAGGAGTGGGCTCGTCACGGTATTTTTGTCTGCATTCGGCCGTGTCATTGCGGAGGTCGGGGCAATCCTCATTGTCGGGGGAAACATTCGGGGCTTTACCCGCACCATGACCACGGCGATCGTGCTTGACACCAGTACCGGAGACTTGCCGCTCGCCCTCGCACTTGGGCTAATCCTGATTGTCCTGAGCATTTGCGTGAGCGCAGCCGCCTTTGCTGTCGGCCAACTGGCGACCGGTCGGGACTATGCCTAGGACGGGTTTGCGTTCGGAAAGAAGAGCTGCTCGCCGTTAATCTTGTAGGCGGCGATGGCTGCTTGTCCTTCGGGCGAGATCAGCCAATCAACGAAGGCTTGGCCCTCGGCAAATTTCACATTCGGGTGTTTTTCGGGATTGACCAGCATCACACCGTATTGATTGAAAAGCCGCCGGTCGCCCTCAACAAGAATGGCGAGCTCGCCGCGGTTCTTAAACGACAGCCAGGTGCCACGGTCTGACAGAGTGTAGGCATTGATGGCGGCAGAGGTGTTCAGAGCCGGTCCCATGCCCTGCCCGATTTCCTTATACCAGCTGCCCTTGAAAGTCTCGGTGTTGATCCCGGCATCCTTCCAATAGCGCAGCTCGGCCGCATTCGTGCCGGAGCGATCGCCCCGTGAGACGAATGTCGCCCGAGCGGCCTCGATCTTGCGGAATGCATCGAGCACATCCTTGGAGCCCGCAATATGAGCGGGATCGCTCTTGGGCCCGACGATGATGAAATCGTTGTACATGACGTCGAAGCGTTTCACGCCTTGGCCCTCGCCCATGAATTTGTCTTCCGCCTCTCGATCGTGGACGAACACCACATCCGCATCGCCCCGTCGTCCGATGTCGAGGGCTTGACCTGTGCCGAGCGCCACGACGTTGATCTGAATGCCGGTCTTTGCAGTGAAGGCAGGCAACAGATGAGCGAATAGGCCAGACTGCTCGGTTGAGGTGGTCGAAGCGACCGTAATCGAGCGATCTTGCGCCGTCGTAGCTGCCGGCTGAAGGGACAGGAGAACGGCAGTAGCCAAGCCAAGGATGGCATGTCTGAGCGTGAGCATTGGCGTCCCATTGTGTGCGAGCGTACAGCTGGGACGCTCCTACACGCCTCAGGGGGACTCACGCAACGCCCGCCACTGAGTTTTCCGGAGCCCTTCTCAGCCTAGTTCAATGGCCCTCCGCGGTCGGGCGCCCCTGGACCGGGTTTGACTGTCGCCAAATTGGGAGGGAACTCACCACCGTTTGTCAATAGGCTCACAATCCGCAATTCTAGCTCCCTTGGCGGCGAGATCTGGATTGAAATCGGTTTGGCTGGTGAGCATGGCACAAGCGACGGCGAGGAGCCGGTCTGCCGCAGAACGAAGGGCGCGGGCATGACTATGGCCGCGGCTGCAAAGAGCAGCGTTTTTGATGCGGCTTCTTTGGTCGTGCTGCACGGCGACACGCGCCCAGTGGTAGATGGCAGTTCGCAGCCGGACGTGGGCCGCCTGGCGCATCAGGACGATCCGATTCGAGCTACCAAGTCTCTATTATGTCGCTTCGCACGAATAAATGCTGGCTGGAGAGCGAATCGGTTTGCGGCTTTCCGGCCACCGAGATTTCGGCCGGCGTGAGCGGGAAGTCATAACGTTGGTTACGTCCGGTCTGCTCAACAAGCAGGTGGGTGGTGAACTGGGAATTTCTGAAATTACGGTAAAGGCGCACCGCGGAAACGTGATGCGAAAGATGGGCGCTTCCTCCCTGGTGGCCGTTCTGCTGAGACCGACCGCCGCAACCAATTCGCCCAAGGTCGCGCCCGCTTTGCGTTCGAGCAGCTGATTGAGAACGTCCTGCCACGACGCTCGAGAGCGACGGGTCCATCCGCAGAACGACACCACGCAAAACGCGTGGACGCCCACGGCACGTCTATGTTCTGACCGATCGCGAGCAGATGGGCGAAGTGCAGGTGTCGCAGTACATGTACGATCTCGGCGTGAAGTTGTCCGCCGGTCTGATTCCGCGTCTCGTTGGAAAGAATCGAACTGAACGTATCGCCGAGATCGTGAAGATCATGAATGAGACGGGTTTTGTCGCCAGAACTCTGCCGCCGGCCGATTTCGAGAAGCTGCCGCGCGTGGAATGTAAGAATTGCGTCTATCACGACCTGTCTAAGGACTATCCGGAGGTTTGCCGCTTCGATATCGGATGCCGTATTCCGAACCATGCAGGTGATGGGCGTCAACTCGCTCGATAGGACCCGTCCCCTCGAGAAATTCTTGCGCGAGGCCGCGGTATTTCCCCTCTATGACGCCGGCAATATCGGCATGCAGATGCGCAAGATTTGGGGCGTCACGCTGGACGAGGATTTTGATCCGAGAGCGATCGCGGATTCACGGCCGATCAAGTTCAAGAAATCCATGGAGGGCGTCGGAACGCTCGTCACGGCAAGCGGCCCGACGCCAGTGAGCGCCGCCGTTGGCCAGCGAAAGAAGAATGGCGCAACGTTAAAGAACGCCTAGGATGTTTGACAAGTCGACCCGCAAATCATTGATCTTGCTAGACTGGCAAAGTCCTTTGTCTCTACAGAGCGATTTGGTCTCCCTCTGGCGGAGTTGGCGGAGCGATGTCAACGATTCGCACGGATTTGGGTGCTTCGAGCGCTTGCGCAGCGGATAGGTGGACGTCCGGAAGCGATGTTCCGGCCCGTGCGACACACGCAAGTTTGCAGAAGAGTGCACCCCGCGCTGGTGAAGACCAAAGTACTGTGGACGCGTGGGATTGTCTCATTGCCTCACCCTAAGCAGAGAAGCCACCAAGACGCGTGGCGTCGGGATTTGCCCCGCGCAGGCTCCCTGGGTATGCGATTATCGCGGCGTGTTCGATCCCAGTACGACGGACAACCGATCGGGCCTGCTGGTGCTCATGCGGATTCTGTGAAAAAGATGCCGCGATTCGTCATAGCTGCTAGTGGGATTATGGACGGATCCAGTATCTCGCGCCGTGGCACGAAGTCGTCGCGAACTAACAATAAACCAGTCAGGCCTCGTATGCGCGGGGCTTCAGGAGACGGCGCGCTGACGAACAGGCAGCTTCCAGTTTGGTCGAATGAAATGGCACGTGTAACCGTTGGGATATCGTTCGAGATAGTCCTGATGCTCTGGCTCGGCTTCCCAGAATTCTCGGGCGGGAACGATTTCGGTCACCACCTTTCCCGGCCACAATCCCGAAGCGTTCACGTCGGCAATCGTGTCTTCCGCGATTCCCTTTTGTGAATTGTTCGTATAAAAAATAGCCGAGCGATAGCTAGTTCCGGCATCGTTGCCTTGGCGGTTAAGTGTAGTCGGATCGTGGATCTGGAAAAAGAACTCCAACAGCTTGCGATAACTGATCTCTTCGGGGTTGAACACGATTTCAATCGCCTCGGCATGGCTGCCGTGGTTGCGATAGGTCGCGTTGGCAACGTCACCGCCGGTATAGCCAACCCGAGTCGATATCACGCCGTCATAGCGGCGAATAAGGTCCTGCATGCCCCAAAAGCAGCCACCGGCGAGAACGGCACGTTCGGTCGTCATTAGGCTCCTCTCCATGTAACGGCACAGTGTTCGACAGCAACTCTATCACGCCAACGATGCCGCCTCCATTGCAAATTTTGCCGAGCCCATTCCCTAACCAGGCTGCGATGCGCCTACCCGCGACGGTTTTCTCCGCTGTTTGTCGATATTCTCCACCTCGATCAAGTATTCGCCATAGTCTCCCACTTCCATCTTGTCGCGCGGCAGCGATGCGGACCTGACTACTCGAGCCTCCGTCCCATCGCTGAAAACACGCCGGGAGAAGACAGACCCCGGGGCGAATTCCGCGCACCTAAATGACCCCGCGTCGGGGGATAATGAGATCGTGACGCTGAAGATCGAAGCGCCGGAGTCCCGGCTGCTTTGCCGGCGCATCGTATGCTGCAATGCCATTGCCGGCGACCCGCATCGCCGCCGCCGCGATATGAGCTGCCTTCATGAGGAACCACTTTCGCAATGACTGGCATTAGCTGATCAATGCGCCTCCCGAAGTGATTTGAACGCTGCTCGGAGTTCACTTGAAAAGAGCTCCGGCTGTTCCCACGCCGCGAAATGACCGCCTTTGTCGACTTCGTGGAAGTAGATCAAGTTGCGGAAGGCGCCACGCGCCCATGTTTCCGGGGTTTGATAGATCTCACCTGGAAAGACTGTGATCGCCACAGGGAGCAAGATCTCCAAACTCTTCTGCGCGGCTGCGGAAAGAGGGCTGCGTCCTTGGTTTTCCCAGTACAGCCGTGCCGACGAGGTCGCCGTGTTCGTCAACCAGTATAGCGTGACATCGTCCAGCAACTCGTCCATGGTGAGCAAGCGCTCGGGTTCGCCGTTGTTGTAGTCAGATATGAACGCCGCAAGCCCCACTGGGGAATCCGTCAGGGCGTAGCCGATCGTCTGTGGCCGCGTGGCCATCATCACGGAGTAAGCCCTGTTCTTCGCGTTGAACGTGGCGAGCGCATCGAACGCCGCGCGTTCTTTCTGTGAGAGTCCCGTCGGCGCAGGTCCGCCGCCACCAAGTGCCGTGCCCACCTCGGGTGGAATCGTGGCCGGCAAGTTTATGTGAATACCAAGTAGTCCCGCTGGGGCCTGACGCGCCATCGCTTCCGAGACGGGCGAACCCCAATCGCCGCCCTGAGCGACATAGCGGGTATACCCGAGACGTTTCATCAGTTCCGCCCAAGCTCGCGCGATCTGGTCAGGGTCCCAGCCGGTGCTCGTTGGCTTCCCGGAAAAACCATACCCAGGTATGCAGGGAATCACGACATCGAAGGCGTCATCCGGCCGCCCACCATGGGCCGTCGGATTCGTGAGAGGATCGATGATCTTCAACTGCTCGATGATCGAGCCGGGCCATCCGTGCGTGATGATGAGAGGTAAGGCATTCGCATTTTTGGATTTCACGTGAATGAACTGGATGTCGACTCCATTGATCTCTGTCATGAACATGGGAAGTGCGTTCAGCCGTGCCTCAACACTGCGCCAGTCGTAGTCGGTGGCCCAGTAGCGGACGATTTCCTGCATCTTTGCGAGTTGATTGCCCTGCGAGCGGTCCGCGACAGTTTCTTTATCGGGCCAGCGCGTCTCCACAATGCGATGGCGGAGGTCGACAAGTGCGGCATCTGGCACATGAATCTGGAACGGACGAATTGCTGTATCGTCCGCCGCAGATGTAAATTGTCCGGCAAGGATTTCGATGCCAAGCGCCACCAAGACGGTACGCAGGCCTCGCAGAGTCGATGCGGACTTCTCCGGCATAACATTCTCCTCGTGTGGCTATGCTACCCTTTGCAGAGCGAGTCAGTGCGTGGGCGAAGACGAAGCGGTTGGTACGCGTGGCTGTCAGAAAGATTTACGAAGTGATTTGAACGAAGCACGCAACTCCGACACGAACAACGCCGGCTGTTCCCATGCCGCGAAATGACCGCCCTTGGGCATCTTGTTGTAATGGATTAGGTTGGTATACGCTTGCTCGGTCCAGCTTTTTGGCGCGGTGTATATCTCATCGGGGAAGGCGCTCACTGCCGTGGGAAGCTGCACTTGTTTCGGGGCGAAAAACGCGAGCTTGCTTTCCCAATAAAGACGCGCCGACGACACTGCCGTATTCGTCAACCAGTAGAGCGTTATGTTGTCGAGGACATCGTCGCGCGAGAGGCCTTCGGCCTCCCCGTCGAAGACCCGCGCGATCATCGCCTGGCTGGCGGCGTCGTGATCGAGGATCCACGCCGCCAAACCGATGGGGGAATCGGCAAGCCCATAAAGCGTCTGCGGGCGGTGCGCCATTTCGTTGGCGTAGCCCAAGCCGTTCTTGTAGAAAATGTCCAGCTGCGCGTAAGCACGCGCCTCATCGGGAGATAGACCGGCAGGCGGCGGACCGTCGGCCGTGAGCGCTGCCGCAATATCGTCAGGAACGGTAGCCGGCATGTTTGTGTGGATGCCAACCAGTCCCGGCGGAGTTTGCAGCGCCATCTGTTCAGTCACGGCATTGCCCCAGTCGCCACCCTGCGCGACATAGTGCTGATATCCGAGGCGCGTCATCAGCACGGACCAGGCGCGCGCAATCCGTTGCGGATCCCACCCGGTCGCGATCGGCTTGCCGGAAAATCCGTAGCCGGGCAGCGACGGGATTACGACGTCGAAAGCGTCTGACGCGCTCGCGCCATTCGCGGTCGGATTGGTGAGCGGATCGATGACCTTGAGCTGTTCGATGACTGAGCCGGGCCAGCCATGCGTGATGATGATCGGTAGCGCGTTCGGATGCGTAGAGCGGACGTGAATGAAGTGGATGTCGAGTCCGTCGATCTCAGTGATGAAGTTCGGAAGCGCTTTCAGCCGTGCCTCGCATTTGTGGAACTCGTGTTCCGTCGACCAGTATTGGGCGAGTTTTTGAACCGTCGCGAGCCGGACGCCTTGCGACGCGTCGGAGACGAGTTCGCGCTCGGGCCAGCGCGTCATCTTTGTCCGCCTGCGGAGCTCGGTAAGCTCCTCTTCCGGAAAGCTCACGCTAAAACGGCGAATGGCGGCGTCTTTCATGTTGCCCTCCTTTTGAGGCGGCGAAGCTGCGTGAGTTGCTCCGACTGCGGACATCGGCATAAGCGACGCCATGAGGCTCGCCGTGGCGTGCCGGAGCCCCTCTCGGCGGCTAATCGGCACATGCCGTGTCGTCTGTGGATCGCCTGCTTTATAGGTCATTCGGCGGTCTCCATCGCGATACCGAGCGGCGGTTGAGCCCCCATAAAGTACTAAGGCTTATCGGATTCAAAATCCATAGGACGAAGGTATCGGCGATACGTTCGGACCATGCGCACTCGGGCATTCAGAAGCCCCGCGGGCTTTCGGCCGGATGATACATTTCACATTCCCGTTTTGGGTGGAGAGAGACGCCGGATTGAGTTTGCTAGTACCGCGGTGATTGTGACTCTTTGGTCGTGTCTTGAAAGGTGCGGCCCATTTTTGGCGCGAGCCTGTGAACAGCCATTTGATGCGGCCGTGCGCGGTATTTCGCTGTCGTTCCCAGGCGATAATTTCGGGGAAGAGGGCCTTCGGATCGTCGATTCTGCGATCTGGGAGCTGGCCTCACAGCACGCCGGTCTCGATCTCGGCAGTACCGTCGCGCCGGTACTCGGCCGGTTTCTTGCCTTTATCCACCTCTTGCTGACTGAGACCGCGGCGCGCTTGTGCAGTGGCGTTGGGTTTCCCGGTATCGCCAGCAGACGGGATTGTTACACGGCGAACACGGCTCGGACCGTGCGCTCGGGTTCGTCGGGGCGGCGCCGGTCGGCGGCGTCGCAGTGCGCCGAGCCGCAGCGGCTGCTTTAGTAACACGGTTCAACGCCAACGTTAGTACGATCAGGTCACCGCCGATTTCACGTATTCTACTTCGACCGGCCGACCGCACCTATCATCGACTGTGCCGTGTCAGTATGGTGATGAACAATCTTCCAAGCTCCCGATTCTCGACGATAGATATTCGTGACGCGACATTCGCCGGTCACCGGCTGTCCAGCTAGGGTAAACTTCACATATTCGACACCCAGTTCGTAGGCCGCGTCCCCGGCGATTTGAATGAGTTGATCTCTCAGCTCAACTTGCCCCCCTGCGGAAAGTTGCGCCACCTTCTCCCATGAGTTCTTGACCTTGTCCCACCCGACCTCCCTACCGCCGATCGGGTGCATTGTCGTCACCGTCGCGCTGTGTGACCAGATGTCTCCCAATGGACCGGCATCTCCATTGAGCATGCGGTTTAACGCTGCGTAGAATTTTTCTGATGCTGCGCGAACTTCGCTTACCGTCGTCATGATTGTCTCCCCAGCAATCTGCTTTGTGTGACGTCCTTGGACGGGATCATCTTGCACCCTCTAAAGCTTGACGGCTAGCTCGCCTGAAGTGAATAGGCGAGTTCAGCCCGGAAGGGTGCGGCCTTTCCGCCTTGGACGGCAAGGATTGTGAACGAGCCAAATATTCGAATTGCAAATCTCGTGAGGATGCAACCGGCCGCTTCGAAGACGCAAAAACCGCCAATACTTTCTACAGGCAATCGTCAAAAGAAAGGGGTAGTCCCAAAGCCATCCTCTTTTGTCGGCGCTCGGGCTTCCTTTCGTTGAGTGCTGTTTCGCCTTACGATTTTTGACAATGCTACGCCCATCGAACTCGCGACAACTCGTCGATGAATTACCGAGCCGGCATTAGTGGATGCGAATTCAAAAGGGCCAGCCCAATTGCAACAGCGAAACCCGGTAGCATCCCAATCAGGATCTTCGATATGTTCAATAACATGGTAACCTCCAATTACCATATTGTAGCCATAATTTTATCTAGTTCTAGCCATATTTGACATTTCATACGTAAATTCACGTACGGGGCCGCCTCGATTGGAGCCCTGCTTGTTTCGGATCGACGTATAGAACATATCGTGAACAATTGGGCCTGTCAAGTCAGGGCCCTAGGGAGTTAACGCCCTGAATAGGCCAATGATGTGTGAATTAGGCCCGATTTGGGTCCCAATTGTAACCCCCTCTGTGAGGCTTGGCAGAGTCTTTCCCTTTGAGCTTCAAGCGTCCGGAAGAACGTCTGGGGATTATAGGCATGGGTCTGATTGTCCAGATACGTCGAGCCCACTTGTAGGACTTCGGCAGGCGCATTGTGGGCCCGACGCTCAATGACAAATACCGAATTTCGCTTCTGTCAACCCGATCGAAAGTCGGCCTCGCTATTCCATTGAACACAGCCTCATCGACCGTAGAAATGGCTCGCTGCCAAATCGTCAACGGCGTGCTAACCCCATTGAACGCAGCGTCTTTTCGCGTTACAGCCCCGTCGGCAAATCAAGCCGCCTCCTCGATTTCCAACTCGCGAATTTTTAGTTCCTCACCGACCAACCGATCTATGACGCGCGAGCCGCACGCAGGCGGGAAACAACGTCTCGGTGACGAACTTCTCGCCGCATGACCGGTATCGGCTACGACTTCTCAATCCTGTTGACAAAAGGACGCGCTCCATCGAGCGGCGTAGCGCTGGCAACGACGTTGAAGCAGAACAGGGTCGCGTCCGGCTTGACGCATGAATGCTGCAAGGCATCGAGGATTGCGCGTTAGACGCAGTGGCCCTTCGCCGTCCCCTCGACGATTGCGGCGATGTTGCGGGCAATGCAGAGCTCATGCATAGTCAACCCCTAAATTCGAGCGTGATCCTGACCGATCAAATTCAGCAAATCCTTGGTAGTTGCTCTCCGACTAACATATCAACAATACGCCGACCGCCGAATACTGTTTGCATAGTGACTCGACCGGCTTTCCCGCATCCGGCATGGCCGATCAGGGCAGAGTGCCCACCGAGCGGATGGGCACGAAGCGCAGACAGAGCAGCAGCGGCTTGGTCGGCTGGCACAGCAATAACGACCTTACCCTCGTTAGCCAGATAGAGCGGGTCGAGCCCAAGCAATTCGCAGAAGCCCCGCACGTCCTCGCGCAGCGGCGTTAGATTCTCGTCAATCTCGATCGAAACGCCGGATGCATCCGCAATTTCATTGAGCACGGTAGCGATGCCGCCACGCGTCGGGTCACGAATGCAGCGGGTGTCCGGGGCCGCCGCAAGCAGCGTATCGATCAGCTCATGAAGTGCAGCGCAATCGCTGTTGATTGTGGTTTCTAGTGCCATGTCGCCGCGTGCGCAGAGAATGGCAGCGCCGTGCTCGCCGAGCAGTCCGTTGACCAGAATGGCGTCGCCCGGCCTCACCCGATTGACACCGAGCTCCAGACCCGGTCTGATCACGCCGATGCCGGTTGTGGTGATAAAGATCTTATCGCAGGCGCCACGCTGGACAACCTTGGTGTCGCCGGTGACGATCGCTACGCCAGCGACGCGCGCAGCCTCCGCCATCGACAACGCGATGCGGCGTAGCAACTCGACCGTCATGCCTTCCTCGACGACCACGGCGCAAGAGAGGTAGAGCGGCTTTGCGCCACTCACGGCGAGGTCGTTGACCGTGCCGTAAACGGCGAGTTTACCGATGTCGCCGCCGGGGAAGAACAGCGGATCGACAACGAAACTGTCGGTCGTGAATGCTAGACGGTCGCCGTGCAATGCGAGTCCTGCCAGTTCGAAGCGGGCCTGATCCTCCAACACTTCGGGCGCTGCACTGGCGAAGGCACTAATGAAACAATCATCGATCAGATCCTTCATCGCCTTGCCGCCGCCACCATGGGCAAGCGTCACGTTCGGCACGAACACGCGTCCAAGCGCGCGACTCCGCGGGAGCCGCGGGATATTCATGACACGGTAGCCGGTCGTTGCACCACCTTTCCGACAGCATCGCGCTTGATGCCGCCATACTGATAGTAGGCCGCGCAGGCGCCCTCAGACGAAACCATCAGAGCGCCAAGCGGTACTTCCGGCGTGCATGCCGTGCCGAACACCTTGCACTGCCATGGTTTTATAACGCCCTTCAGCACCTCGCCGCATTGGCAGGCCTTCGGGTCGGCGATTTTGACGCCGGGAATTGCGAATTTCCGCTCGGCATCAAAGTTCGCGTATTCGTTCCGCAGCTTGACGCCGGAACGGTCGATAGAGCCCAATCCGCGCCATTCAAAGAATTCGCGCAGCTCGTAGACCTTGCCTACAGCGACAAGCGCCGCGCTATTGCCCGCCTCCGACACGATGCGCGTATATTGGTTCTCGATTTCGGCGCGGCCGTCCCTGATTTGCTTCAGCACCATCCAGATGGATTGCAACACATCGAGGGGCTCGAATCCAGCCACAACCATTGGCCTCCTGTAAAGCTCGGCGATGAACTCGTAGGGCGCCGTGCCGATCACCATGGAGACGTGGCCGGGCCCCAAAAACCCATCGAGATGCAGATCGGGACTGTTGAGGATCGCCCTGATCGTCGGTACGATGGTGATGTGGTTGCAAAACACTGAAAAGTTCTCAATACCCTCGGCCTCGGCCTGAAGCACAGTCAGCGCTGTCGACGGCATTGTGGTCTCGAAGCCGAGGCCGAAGAACACCACTTCGCGGTTCGCGTTCTTACGCGCCAAAGTCAGCGCGTCCATCGGCGAATAGACCATGCGCACGTCGGCGCCCTCGGCCTTGGCCTGCTGCAGGCTTTTCTTCGAACCGGGCACGCGCATGGCGTCGCCGAAGGTGGTGAAAATGACCTCTCGACGCTCGGCAATTGCCACGCAATCGTCGACCCGGCCCATCGGCAGTACGCAGACCGGACAGCCCGGTCCATGAACCAGTTCTATGGCGTCGGGCAGCATGCCCTCCAGCCCGTATCGGAAGATCGAATGGGTATGGCCGCCGCAGACCTCCATGATATTGATTGGTCGAACCTTGGCGATCGCGATCGTTGCGACGAGCTTGTCGATTTCCCTAATCAGGATCGCCGCCTTTTCTCGGTCGCGGAATTCGTCGGCATATTTCATTGGACGCATCCTTTCTCCGCCGTTTAACCGCGTTCGCCGGCAAGCAGAGTGCGAACGAGGTCCCATAGAATGTGATAGGCCGCAATGCGGCATTCCTGAGTTCGATGGATCGAGGCACGGCACGACAAGGCAGTGGCTAACGGTGCCAGGCGACATCATTCGGTCGCCCTCACCGCCAGGGAGCCTGATGGTGCCAACGCCCATTTTCTTCGCCCCCGGCAGTACCGATACCAGGCCTTGCGAACTGCACCCCTTGTCGAAATGCCGATCAGCGCGTCACCCTTGCGGGCGTGTGCCAAAAGCTGGCGGATAAAGATATGCCAGAAGCCAAAATCGTTGCCGACGGCAGAGATCACCGCAAGGCCAGCGCCCGGATTGGGTGCAGCCAGCACCGGCCGCCCGGCAGTGACGGGATGCACGAACTCAACCACGACGTAGCTGGCGTCGAAAATCCAGCCTCCGTTGCCCATTGACAAAAAGCTGGCCATTGTTGCCGTAGACGCCAGCGAGGGTTTGGGCGGCAGCCACGAGAATATCTGCCTGGCGACTGAGAAGGCGCTCGATGGTCCCGCGTGTAACGCGCGCTTTCTCGGCACCCATTTCCGGGTCCTGCACCTTGGGTACAAGAAACCGGTACAGGCTCATCAAATTCTGGTCGCCTTCGCTGGGCAATGTGGCAAGCCTTCTAGTGCATCGCGGATAGGCGCATGGCTTCCAGCTCGGCCTGCGCCTCACCGAGCTCAGTGAGGATTTTCAACGTCTCGGTCGCCTGGTGCTCGTCGATTCTGCTCATGGCGAAACCGACATGCACGAGCACCCAGTCGCCGACGCAGTCATCGACGGAGTGTGTCTCGTTGACGATGCAGGCGATGTTAATCTGCCGCCTGACGCCGCTTACGTCTACCGTCGCCAGTTTCTTCTGATGGTCGTCGATTTTGACGATCTTTCCCGGAACGCCAAGGCACATTGTCAGATCGCTTTCTGCCGGAGGCCCCGGCGCTTATGAGATGGGCGGAGGCAATTGCCGCTTGCCCGAGCGCAACACCTCCATCGTTGGCGGGCACACGGGACTGCGTTAGAACATCGAAATGCAAAGCTTCCAGCCGGTCGACGACCTGCTCAAATAGTATCTTGTTCTGAAAACATCCTCCAGACAGCGCGACCGTATCGAAACGCGGTGGCGCGCCCGTTTCGTTATCTCGGCGGGCCAGTTTAACCGCCATTGCGGCGATCGCCTTGGCGAGGCCCTTGTGGAAGCGAGCGGCGATCACGGGGGTCGGCGTCTTCACGATCAGATCGTCAAGAATGGCATTCCACATGCCAAGTGGCTCGATGTAGGGCAAACCGGAGTCTTTGAGATTTCGGATCGACATCGGATAGGCGAGATGGTCGCCTTCTCCTGCGAGCGCTTGTGCTGAGACGATTGCCTCCAAGCGACCCGCCGCTTCGCCTTCGTAATCCTGCCTGTCGAAGCACAGGTCGACGGCAGCAGCGACCGCATCGAATAGCCGCCCGCAGGACGACGCCTTAGGCGAATTGAGCGAGCCCTTGATCATGGCATCGATGGCAGACAATGGCTTAGCCGACAGCAGCGCGAACAGATTTAGGTTGGAAAAGTTCATCGCAAAAGCAGGAAGGCCCATCTCTGCCATCAGATGGGCATGAAGATTGCGCCACGGTTCGCGCACGGCTTGCGCGCCACCCGGCATCGCCACCGGTTTGAAGGTGCCGAGCCGCTCTGCGTGCCAGTAATCCGCGAACAGAAACTCGCCGCCCCAGATCTCGCCATCCGAGCCGTAACCGAGTCCGTCCAGCACGATAGCAAGTACGGGCGCCGCGTCGAGTGGCCGGCCGTTCTCGGCGAGACAGGCGGCTGCGTGCGCGTGATGATGTTGTATCTCAAGGAGCGGCCAATTTTTGCTTGCTGCCGTGACCCGCGCGAGCTTGGCTGACAAATATTCGGGATGCAAGTCCGTGGCCAAGGCCACCGGCCGGTGGCCGAAAAGATCGCGGTAGAGGCAAAGATTCTTGGCGTAATCCTCGTAGGTCAACGCGTCCTCGAGATCGCCCTGATGCTGTGAAAGTACCGCCCGTCCGTCCTTGACCAAGCAAAAGGTCGACTTCAATTCGGCGCCGTATGCAAGGACATCTGGACTATGTTCAAAACCGACAGGCAGCACGATCGAAGCCGGGGCATAGCCGCGCGCGCGACGCAACACGCGTAACTTTCCTCCGATTTGTCGCACTACCGAATCGTCGATCCGATTGGCAATCTTGCGATTGTGCGTCAGGCCAAAAGTCGCAACCGAGGAAAGTGTTCTTACTGCTTCTGTGTCGTCGATCACCTGAGGCTCGTTCGACAGGTTACCGCTGGTCATCACCACCGGACGCGGCATACGTCGAAACAGCAGCAGATGCAGCGGCGTCGATGGCAGCATAAAACCGAGCGTGTTCAGGCCCGGCGCTATTTCGTCCGGTAGTCTCTCCGACCCGTTGGCTGCAAGCAATACAATCGGCGCTTCGCGGCTCGAAAGCGCCGCTGCCTCCTCGTCGCTGACGGTTGTGAAGCGGCGGACGACATCGATGTCGCGCGCCATCAGCGCAAAGGGTTTCGTAACGCGTCGTTTGCGCTCGCGCAATAGCACAATCGTTTCGCGATTTGTCGCGTCGCAGGCAAGCTGGTAGCCTCCGAGCGATTTGATCGCAACAATCTCACCCTGCTGAATCCGGTCCATCGCTGCATCGATGTCGTCGAGCATCGAATGCTGTTCGAATGGCAAGGCGCGACCATCGAAACGGATCAGTATTGCCCTGGGGCCGCAGAGTTGACATGCGGTGGCTTCGGCATGAAAGCGTCGATTGGCGGGGTCGCGATATTCGACTTCGCAGGCATCGCAAAGCCGGAATGACGCCATAGTTGTCGTAGCGCGATCATATGGCACCTTTTGAATGATGCTCAGCCGCGGCCCACAATGTGAACAGACAGTGAACGGATATCGAAAGCGGCGGGCGGACGGATCAAATGTCTCCGCCACGCAGGATCCGCATGTCGCGGCGTCGGGCGAAACCTCGGTACGGGCGGCACCTGCTTTGCTTTCCACAATCACGAAGCCCGGCTCGACGTGACCGTCGTAGTCGCGCATCTCGATGTCGACTATCTCCGCTAGCGGTGGCGGCGATGCGCGCACCTCATCGATCAGCGTTGAAATCACCGATATGGGACCGCGCGCCCGGATTAGTACGCCTTCACTGTCGTTGAGAACCTGCCCGTCGAGACCTAACCCGGAAGCGATACGCCACAGGATCGGCCGGAATCCGACTCCTTGCACGCGGCCGCGGACTCTGATCTCAACGCTGAGCACGGTTTCGGTTAAGGCCATGCCGAGCGACGTGTTCATAAGATGGCCTCCCACAGCAGGATGGGTAGTTGCCGGTATCGGCGACGGCAATCGCAGTACCCGAGGCGGCGAGCGCCAACGGCCAGCAGCCGCTGTCGCGGGTTGCGAAACGCCAACGATTGTCGCGCCTGCCGGAAAAGCCGGGCTGGGCGGCCGATCGCCATGCGGCCACATCCATTGCAAGCGCATCAAAAGGGTAGCCGAGCGGTTGCGAATTGGCGGTGACGGCGCAGTGCATGACGCCCTCGTGCACGACGAAGCCACAGGGCATGTCGAGGGGCCGCTGGTTCGGAGGGTATTTGGCGCGATGATCATTGCCGTCAAATCCCGACTGCTCCAGCACGAAGCTCCAGGATGGGCCATCGGCGTTGGGCATCGAACTCCAGGCCATGATCCGGTAGTTGCCGGAGTGAGCCACTGGGATCCGGCTTTTCTCAATGGCAATGGCGTGCGGCCAGCGCGTGGCGACCGTTGCGCCGATACCCGGGGCGTTGTCGTAGCGCGCTGTTGCACCGATCTGGTCAAGCACCAGATCGGTCGGTCGACCATTACGCGTGCCGGTGAGAAAATCGAGACCGATGTTTTCGCCTTTATTGGTCTCGTCGATCGCCGAGTCGACATGAACCGGCGCCATCGTTGTCAATGCGTCCGACGCAGAGCCTGTCAAAAAGGCACGATAGGCATATCGCTCCGAGAGCACGTCCTGCGACGACGTCCAATCGTTTCCTGGGCGTGCTAATATGACGACAGTATCGGGGTCACCCATCAATCTAGTTTGCACTTTGGCTATCTGGTTAGCAAGGTGGCTGGGTCTGTTCATCACGATGACGGCCCTATGATTCCCACAATGATGGCCCCATGATTCCCGCGCTACAGGTTCGATCTCAAGACAGACTCCTCGAATGGAAAGTGCGCCGATCGCGCCGGGTGGGCGGATGTGCGGCGCCCCTTACGGCCGGCTCGGCTGAGCGGCCGGCAGGCGCCACATGCGGTTTTGCTGGCAGGAGGCCGACGGCATTCTAGACCGTATGTTCGCCTGATTGAGGCGGCCCGCCCCCCGCATTAAGTAGAAACGGGGGTTGCTCTGGATGGCAGAGCCGAGCCCCATACTTAGGAGAGGCGGACCGTGAAGGACTATAGCGAACTTTTTGTGGGTTTGGACGTCTCAAAGCTGAAAATTTCTGTGGCAGTGGCTGAAGGAGTTCGCAACGGAGAGGTGCGTTTTTACGGCGACATCCTTTGCAGCCCTGCGGCAGTGGCGGCGATGATCAAGAAGTTGGCCAAGCCTGGTGTGAAGCTGCACTTTTGTTACGAGGCTGGACCGACGGGCTACGAGCTTTATCGCCAAATTATCGCAGCAAGCCACGGGTGCATGGTGGCGGCTCCCTCGCTCATTCCCAAACGGCCGGGAGGTCGGGTGAAGACCAACCGAAGAGATGCGGTGAGCTTGGCGAAGCTGCATTGGGCGGCGGAGCTGACACCGGTCTGGGTGCCGGATCGGGTTCACGAGGCCATGCGGGATCTTGTGCGTGCCCGAGAAGCAGCCTCGGATGCGCTTAAGAAAGCTCACCAGCAATTGCAGTCGTTCCTTTTGCGACATGGCCGCATCTACACGGGTCGCAAGCCCTGGACGAAGGCGCATTCAGGATGGCTTTGCGATCAGAAGTTCGATCATCCCGCCCACCAGATTGTGCTCGCGGAATATCGCCAAGCTATCGAAGAGGCGGACATTCGTCTTGATCGGCTAACCGCGCAGGTGCGGGATACGTGCGCCGCCTGGTACATGGCGCCGGTGGTGAATGCCTACCAAGCGATGCGAGGCGTTAACCTCATCGCAGCGGTGACATTTGTCGTGGAGATAGGCGACGTGCGCCGGTTCGACAGCCCCCGGCAACTCATGGCCTACCTGGCCTGGTTCCTTCGGAGAGCTCGACCGGCGAGCGGGTGAAGCGCGGCGGGATCACCAAAGCCGGCAACATCCGAGCGTGGCGCGTGCTTATCGAAGGAGCCTGGACATATCGCTTCCCCGCCCGGATGAGCCGGCTGTTGCAGGCCCGCCAGGAGGGCGTTTCCAAGGCGGTGCGTGATATTGTGACGATTGGCCTTCGTCACTGACTTTCCTCGCACCGCGGTGCGGCTCGGTCCAACTTTGGGCGGGCCAGGAGGCGAATTTGGACTTGGGCTAGCTCGGAGGTGATAGATTCTTGCGCTATATCGTCCGAGGGAAGCCGTTCGACGGTGCCCTTTCGTTGCCCAGAACCAATCCGGTCGTCCCAATATGTTAGCCCCACAAGTCGTAGCAAGGGGCGTCGCTAATCGTGTCGATCATTTCGAATACATCGCCGCCGCTGGGGCCGAAACAATGCGCTTGGCATCGGTTGACGCTTGGACCGTACCAGACGGCATAAAGGCAGAAGCCACCGGGCCAAGGGACCGTCTCCACTAATCGTTCAATGCGAACATTTCGGTCCACTGCGCTCGGCACGAGTAGCATGCTTATCTATTTGGCATTATTTGTTATTTTCAACTTTCGCTACGCTTACTTTCGATTTCCGGCGGAAATTGCTGCCCATCGCCGGACCCACTCGACCGGTTTCAGAACCGCATCATTGGCAGCGTCGCCAGCGGTCTCGGCGACCTAGCCGACGCTCCATAAATCGCTTGCAGCAAAGCCTAGTAGATAGATAGTGGCAATTGCCATGATCAAAATCGACCTCTCCGACGCCTACCGCGACTACATTGCCTGCTTGAATAATCAGGACTGGCCCAGACTTGGACGGTTCGTTCATGACGAAGTGATCCACAACGGTCGGCGGGTCGGGCTATCAGGTTATCTCGAAATGTTGCGGAGAGACTTTGATGAAATTCCGGACCTTTATTTTAATGTCCAAATACTGATTTCCGATCCGCCTTATATTGCGAGCCGGATAGCGTTTGACTGCACGCCAAAGGGAAGTTTTTTTGGCCTCCATGTAAACGGGAAGAGAGTTTCCTTTTTCGAGAATGTGATCTATGAATTTCGCAACGAAAAAATTCTACAAGCATGGTCAGTTATTGATAAGGCAGCTATCGAAGCTCAGCTATAATGCGATTGACTGCCGCTCATCTCCTCTGCAAGTATGATTGTTCACCGGTGAATTGTCACGCGGGGACAGGAATGCTAGCAAAATCATCACACAGGCACCGAAAGCTTTGGCTGGCAATCGATGACGTAGCGCACGGCACCGCAAAGACAGTCGCCTGTCAGATCGGTCATGCTCTATTGCTCCTCTTGCCGTCGAGTTGGACGTCACATGGTACGTTCTCGAAGCTCAGTCAGTGAGCGAGCACGCGCAGACAGCCGTCGTCGATAAAATCCGCGCAATTTCCTTGATCGGCCGGCGCTGCTCAAAATAGGCACGACGTATTGGGCCAATCAAATCCAGCCAAACCTCCGTGGCCGCCGCCTGAACCCAAACGGAAAGAGCACCGACCCAACGCCACAGAGGGGGAGGTTACCATTGGACGCGTTATCGCCCCTTGGTGGTATACTATTGCGCGCGAATTCTCACAACTATCCAACGGGCCTTGCGCGTGTCACATCGAGAGGATGGTCGATCATTTTCTGCACTTGCTCGATGAAATGCACCGTGTGAGGCAAATTAGCATGCCTCTCAAATGCGGCTTCGTCGATCCAGCGTGAATAAATATAGAACAACCTTGGGTCTCGAATGGAGCGATAGTGCTGAATAGCCAGGCAGCCCGGCTCCTCGCGGGACGGGCCGAGGACTTCTCGCATGGCCGCAGCTACAGCGCCCTCTTGCCCCTCTAGTGCATGAAATCTACCAAATATGAAGAGTTCCATCTCATCTCCGTCCTTTCGTGTTGGATCGCCCCTCGAGGACGTACGATGCAGCGTTAAACAGCGACGCGGTCTGCCCAAGTGAGTTTGCTCAGGCGATTACTGAGGCTCATGCCCTTGGCAGGTTTCGTCTTGGACTGACCGATGCAGGGCGACTATCGGATCAGCCACCTCAGTGCAATCAAGTTCAGTCGGATCTTGTCAGCATCCATGCCCAAGAATCAAGTGAGATCTCGACCTTCCGACCTTCGCGCCATATTCGGCTCGATGGCACCTTGTGCATATTTGAGCCTCTTGGGGCTGCCGGCACGCGGCGACGGTTAGCCGTGGTTCTATCCGCCGATGTTGTCAGCTGCAGCCGACTCATGGATCAGGATGAGGCTTGAGCGCGGGCGACACTCAAGTCTCGTAGCAGCTGGGCACCGGGGCCCGATCTTCAAATCGACAGGCGATAGGGTGCTCGTCGAATTTGGGAGTGCCGTAACTACAGTGGAGTTCGCCGCAGACGCCAGAGAGAAAGGGCGCTGCCAACGAAGAGCGGCCAGAGGAGCCAAATTGTGTTCCGCCTCGGCGTCAATCTCGGCGCCGTCGCGGTTGAGGGCAGTGGCCGCTTCGGCGATGGGGTGAACATGCGGCGCGGCTTAAGGGAATCGCAAGCCTGGCTTCGAGGAGTCGGTTCCCAGACGGCGAAGAACAGCGGAACGGCACCGTTCAGCGGAAGAACCAATTGTTGTGCATGCATATATCGTATGCCGCAGCAGTGCCTGTCAAAAAGTCCCGTTCAAAGAAAGTGTCTCAGTCCGAATCGTGCCAAATGGACTTGCAATTCTCCGGCCATAGATCCGCTGGCCTCTTCTGGTTTCGAACGCGACAAGCATAGAACTTCAGGCATTTCTTATTCAGGCTCTTCGAAGAAGACGTGTGGCACATTTTGACGCCAGGAGGGTCCCATGCAGCAGCTTGAATTGGTTGCGCCACAAGAAAGAGTGTGGCCAAGCTTGCCAGCGTTATGGTTAACAGTCTCATTCCGTGATCCCATGCCATTTGAAGTTGAGGGCTTGATCGTTACGTAATACATACTGGGGTGCGGCACAGGCCCGCTCGTCGAGCCTCGGCATGGACTAGCGCGTCAAATCGCTCCCTTGACCGTTCCCAATGCTGCGCCCGCCCGCCACGATTGCGCCCCTTTCCACGAACCTTGCGCGCGGGCAAATCATGCCGATTTGGGTCAACCCACCGAGACCGCCGCCACCGTGCGCGCCCCGCCGCGCCAAATCAAGAAACTTTGCAGAAGCGTAGCTAACCACCGAGGCGCTTCTGGCAGCGCCGCCGCAGCCAGTCGATGTTTACCGCGGCTCCATCGCGGTCGTTGCAACTACACCATCGCCGCTATTCAGGCGCCGTCACGAGCCCGAACTCCAGCATCACGGCCTTCGCCTTTGCGAGATCGGGAGGGCCACTAACGTTGATCACCGCGGCCATGGCGCGGAAATATTCAGGGCCGATAACGCCAGGCGTCAGAACGCCGAGTGCACGGGCCTCCTCGCTTCCGTGGTTGACAAATTGGTGCACTTGCCCGCGACGGATGAACATGTGATCGCCGCGGCCAAGCACGCTCTTAACGCCGTCGATGATCCAGGTCATCTGGCCGTCGAGGCCATAGACCGTCTCGTCCCAGCTCGTATGATAATGCGGCGCGGGCACGCGAGCGCCGGAAGGCACCAGGAATTCGAACATGTCCAGCATGCCGTCAGTGTCGTGACGGCTATGCAGAAACTTGACGACGACCTGCCCGACCCGTATGATTTCGTCCATGACTATCTCCGAGTGACGTTGTAGCTAACCTTCTGGGAGAACTCTACTCTTCTCTAGTTAGTTGAACCTTTTGGCTAGTCGCCATAATGTGTTTATAACATTTGCTTTGTGGGAACCCAACGGTCGCGGCCCCGTGATTGAGCCCGTCGGTTGCGCTGGAAGGTGTGCTTTGAAGGAAACCATTGAAGTTCCCGTGTTGTCGGATGCAGTCCGGCATCTGAACGTGCCGCTTTCCCTGGTTACCCGCGCCAACGGCATGGTCTTTGTTTCCGGCACACCGCCGTTCGACATCACAACGGGAAATCTCGTGAAGGGCGACATTGCAGTTCAGACTGAGGCATCCCTTTCGGCCCTTGCGCATTGCCTCAAGGCAGCCGGGTCTTCAATGGATAAGGTTGTGATGGTGCGTATCTACGCCGCAAATGCCGGTTTCTACGGCGCGATCAACCGGGTTTACGCAAGGCACTTTCCGGTAAACCCGCCATCGCGCACTTTCGTTTCTGTTGCTTCATGGCCGATGGAATTTGACCTTGAAATCGAATGCATAGCCATCGCATGAGGGGGACCGTGGCGGCGGATCGTGGCAGCGCAAATCGGAGCCTATTCACGCAATCCCGGCGACAAGGTAACGCGGCCTAGTAGGCTAGGTGCAAACGCGGCCTTTTGTGATAGAATGTCCCCCTTCGCAGATATTGAGCTTTTGAAGAGAAACCGCTGGCTGTTACGAAAGCCGGAACACATTGCGCGCCCACCGTAGAGGAGAGGAGATTTGGCTCTTTGCCTATAGTTCCCTGATCTGGGGCCCAAGGTCGATTCTTGGCGGAGCCCAACGCAGTGGCGCACGAATCACCGCTCTTTCTATTTTAGCGTCACGCGTTTTTCGTGGCGGTCGCGAGCAGCCGGGCATGATGTGGCGCCCGACAGGCGGGCAGTGTCACGGCGTTCTCTATCGGCTTACATCGCTGATCCTGCTGCAACATTGGGCAAGCCATTTCGCTGTGAGTTCACTTTCGATCAACCATTCGGCGCGGAGATTAGCCGGCCATTGGACCCGGCTAGCGGGATCCTTTAAAACTACGGCAATGTCAGATTGGTCCTTGCGAGACCGAGCGAGGTTTGAACAACTGAGGAACGGACCAATGGGCACTCGTCAGCCAGAAGACGCACCGATGTATTATGATACGCATGTCTTCTTCTGCACCAATCGACGAGCTGATGGGCACCCACGTGGTTGCTGCGCAGCAGGCGGGGCGGAGAAACTGCGCGACTATATGAAGGCAAGAGCCAAGGAGCTTGGCCTTGCACGACTGCGGATAAATACCGCGGGCTGCCTGGACCGCTGCGAGCATGGCCCCTGTGTGTTGATTTATCCCGAGGGTGTCTGGTATCATGTGGATTTGCGCGAGGCTGTCGACGCGGTGCTGGAAGCACACATCCGCGATGGCCGCAGGGCCGCCCTGCATTATTTGCCGCCGGAGACCCGCTGATTTTTCGATTGCCAAATATGCGTCAGGACCCATACGCATTCGGATCAATGACGCTCGACGTCTGATTGGTGCGCATGCAAGCCAAGTGATGTTTGACGATTGCGGCAAAGAAAATGACTTCTGGCAGGCAGCAGACTGTCACTTGGAGCGAGCCGGACAAGGTGGATGATCGATCGTGATACATCGCCAGCCGCGCGCCAATTGCCCGTTTCCCAGCTCTGGTAGGTCGCGTTGATGGTTGGCTTCGACAATGAGGGTGGTCAGGCGATTGGCTCTCGGCATGACGATATCGATCGCGGTCATGATGGACATCGCAAGACATTCGTGTTTGCAGCTCTGGCCGGTCACTTGATCGCCGGGACCGCAAATGCCGCACTCCAAGTCATGAAATGGTTCTGTTCATCACCGTCAGGGCAAGAGTCGAGGCGTCGTATTTGGCTCTAGCGCGGCTTCCGCATCAATTTCATCCGGCAAAATTTCACCATGAATGGGAAGGGGGGTCCCAATCCAGATCGGGTCGATAAGGTGATCCCGTCGAGGATTCGTCGTATTTGGATGCACCAAGATGCTCAGTCCGCCATGGTTGAGCATCAGCCATGGCATCAGCGATGCAAACTGATCCCCGGCGAAGGAGATCTGGAACATTGCTTGATCATGGGGACCTACTTTCGTATCGTGCCAGCGACCGAGGCGAACCAGGAATCGCTCGCCGATCCAAAGACGAAGCCTCTCGGCCACTTTCCTAGTCGATTGTGGGTCGTAGTAGATGTGAGCATGATAGCTGGCAATCTCGAAAATCTCTCTCGGGGTAGTCGCCAATTCCTGCGGTTGCATCGGGTTTATTCTCCAACAAATAACGCGATTTGGGCGTCGGTCTGAACTCGATTGGCTGACATCGGCTTTCGGGATCTCGCGCGGCCCTCGTTTGCCAATCGGCCGAACCGTCCCGGCCCTGGCTCCTGGCGGGCCGCCTTTGGCCGGACATCTACCCGAGTTCGCCACAGCAAAACGGAAGTATCGCCGCTTAGCGTGCCGGTCACCGGCGCTAGTGGCATCTTTGGGCAGCGACGGGTTGACAGCATTCTGAATACAACGCCGTTGCGTGTCGTGCTGGCGGGACGTGATGAAGCAAGATTGGCCGCACTATCCTCGTATTGTCGGGCGTTCAGAAAGGTCAATGTTTGGCGCTGCGGGTGTTGCTGAGCTGGCACAAATAATATTTGAATCATAATCCGATGCAATTTCCGACACATGCGGGCAGATGGCGATAGCCGGTCAATAGGATTCGCCACGACCGGGGTTCTGTTAGGCGTAGCGGAACGCTGCGTTGTCAAGGTCGATTTCTGGGGAACTCGTCTTTCTCGGCCCAATAATCTTGGGTGTGCGCCCATTCCGGCTTTTCACCGCGCTTTGGCAGAAGGTGTATCCCGCGCAAAAGGTAGCCGGGATTGAAGTTCTCGGCGTCGATCCAGGGAAGCAGTTTCATTTCGACGTCCTCAGGTCGAAGCCCAATCGTGACCACGCGCGCTTGGCGCCGTTTCATATGATTGAGCAGTCGGCACACGAAGTCGGCAACCAGATCTGCCCGCAATGTGTAGGCTGCTCGAAAGTAACCGAATACCCAGGCCATGTTTGGCACATCTGTGAACATCATCCCGCGATAAGTGATGGTATCGGCAAAGACTAGCGGCCTGCCGTCGACCACAATTTCAATATCGCCGAGCACGTTGAGATGAAAGCCGGTCGCGGTGACGATTATGTCGGCAGCGAGGTGTTTGCCGGATTTGAGCCTTATACCCTTTGCATCGAAGCAATCGATCTCGTCGGTGACGACGCTTGCCTTGCCCGCCGCAATGCCCTTGAACAGGTCGCCATCGGGAATATAGGCGATCCGTTGCTGCCAGGGTCTGTAACGCGGCGTGAAATGGGTATCAATGTCGTAATCCGGTCCGAGATAATGTCTCACCGCCGCCAGCAACTCTTTCTTGGTTACCTCGGGCTCGGTAAAGGTCCGCCTTGTAAAGATGTCCTGATCGCGCAGGATACGGCGGCGGACGATTTCGTGGATCCAAGATTCGTCTACGCCGAGATCGCGCAATTCATCGGCAATCTGAATGGCATTGCGGGCGGTGCGGAAATAGGTCGGCGATCGCTGGAGCATGGTTATATGAGCGCAATCCTCGGCCATGGCCGGGATCAAGGTCGCGGCCGTCGCACCTGAACCGATAACAATGACTGACTTGCCCTTGTAGTCGAGGTCTTCCGGCCATTGCATCGGGTGGACAATAGCGCCTGCGAAATCAGCCATCCCCGGCCAATCCGGGGTATAGCCATCGCCATGACGATAGTAGCCCTGGCACATCCACAGGAAATTCGCGCTAAACCAGACGGTCTCGCCGGTCTGGGTCCGCACGGCTTCGATCGTCCAGTTTCGATCGTCGCTCGACCAGCTCGCTCGGACGATCCGATGCTGGTAGCGGATGTGCGGCGCGAGGCCGTTTTCGCCGATCACCTCGCCCAGGTATTTGCGGATTTCCGCCGCGGTGGCAATTGGTGTGCCGGTCCAGGGCTTGAAGCGATAGCCATAAGTATAAAGATCGCTATCGGAACGAATCCCGGGATAGCGATGGCTGAGCCAGGTGCCGCCGAAATTCTCTTGCGCCTCAAGCACAGCGAAACTCAATTCGGGGCAATGCTGGATCAGATGATAGGCAGCGCCGAGACCGGAAATGCCGGCTCCGACTATAAGAACGTCGAAATATTCCGTCATCTGGCTAGACTGTGGAATAGCATTGGCGGCCTCAGCATGCATACGGAGGGCAGTTCGCAAGAACATCTTTCCGAAGGATCATAGGCCAACTCCAAACGTCGTAGCAACGCCGTCCACGGAAACCTCGAACCGCGGCTCCAATCGGCCTATCGACCGTGTCATTGGGCTGTGTGGCATCCGTTCTCGTCGTATTTGCGCCGGATTTCGAGCCCTGCAGCTATTTCACGTGATCCGTGCCTCCGTCCGGCGCGCAAGGAAGGGGAGATGTTGGACCTTTCCGGCGCCGCGGGCGCCAAGGCGTGGGGAACATCAAAGCGCCATGCCGCTGACTTGTTGGGCGCCGCCCTTGCTCTGCGTGAGAGTTGCGGGTTTGACTCGGGCATCAAGATGGGTTTCGTGACTCGGGCGTCGGAAAGTGAAGTTTAGGTCTTTGCACCAACTGGCCAATGCTGGCGCCGGGAACCGACAATGGGAGTGCGAGTGGGAATGCAGCAGACCGATGTGAATTTGATCCGCATGCTAGGAGAGCTGGCCGGCGGACTGGCGCTTTTCCTTTTTGGTTTGGAATCTATGACATCGGGGCTCAAGGCGATCGCCGGATCGCGCTTGCAGACGGTGCTCGGCAAGCTGACCGCCAATCGCTTCCGTGGCGTTCTTTCTGGTGCCTTCGTCACCGCGCTCCTAAATTCCTCGACTATTACCACGGTCTTAATGGTTGGGTTTGTTTCCGCTGGCCTGATGACGCTGGCTCAGGCCGTTCCGATGATCATGGGAGCGAATATCGGCTCGACCTTCACGGCACAGCTGATCGCCTTCAACGTATCCGCTCTGACGCCGTTCATGCTGGCGATTGGATTCTTGCTGCACGCCTTTGGCGGGCGGCCGCTGGTTAACCAGGTCGGTGAAGTCGTTCTCGGCCTTGGCCTTCTTTTTCTCGGCATACAGTTCATGGGCGACGCCACTCGCCCCTTGCGGACTTTTCAGCCCTTCATTGACGCCATGCAGGACATGCGGAATCCCATTGTCGGCATTTTGATCGGTGCCGTCTTCACGGCGGTCGTGCAAAGTTCTGCGGCGACGCTTGCCATTGTAATAGCGTTGGCGAGCCAGGGTCTGATGCCCCTGGAGGCCGGAATCGCCCTCATCTTCGGCGCCAAAGTCGGTACCTGCGGGACCGCGCTTCTCGCTTCGATCGGCAAGCCGCCTGAGGCGGCCCAGGTCGGTGTCGTCCACCTTCTGTTCAATATATTGGGCGTCCTTTTCTTCGTCTTTTTCATTCCTCAGCTCGCCGACTTTGTTCGCCATGTTTCGCCATCTGCTCCCGAGCTTGATGGCGTCGCCCGGCTTGCCGCCGAGACGCCGCGTCAGGTGGCCAACACCCACACGATTTTGAGTGCGGTCAGTACGCTGATTCTGATCTGGTTTGCTGGGCCGCTCGCCCGACTTGCGCAGATTATCGTGCCCTCGCGCGCCAAACAGGCTAACCGAGCCGGCGATCCGGTCTATTTGGATGAGCCATCTTTGACGGCGCCCTCGTTGGCGCTGGAGCGCATCCGTCTGGAAATGGTTCGATTGGGCGAAATGATACTGAGCCTTGTCCGCCGTGGTCCGCTGACGCTCTTCGGCGGGCAGTCGGAAGGGATCGAGGCGCCGCTCGCCGACGAACGGGATATTTCTCACTTGGCGTCGGCGATACTTCTCTATATCGGGCGATTATCCGAGGAGGAGCATGGCGATGCCGAGAGCCGGGAAATGTTTGCTCTTGCTCAATCGACTAACAATCTCGACAGCATCGGCGAGATCGTCACAACGAATGTTGTTTCGCTCGGCCAACAGGCGATGGCAGAGGGTATCGATCTTGCTCACCTGCGCGACCCAAACACGTCCAGATTCGGTACCGTTGTCGCCCAAACTCTGGAACAAACGATACACTCGATCGGCCAACCGGACATGATTAAACTTGCACAAACGGCCGCGTCCAAGGGCGAGATCGAAAACCTAGCCGCCGCAGCTCGCCAGAGCGTCTTCGAGAAGTTGCAACTGACCGACAAGACCGATGTCCTGCGGTTTCGCTTGGCCAACGAGGCGATCGAACAATACAAACAGATTGCGCGCCTTAGCCTGCGGATCGCGGAAAATGCGATCGCCGGTAGCAACGGTTCAGGCGAGCTCTGATTGGGGCCACCCTATGGCTAAGGTTGCCTGCCCGGCGCTTGAACCTGCTTGCTCATGTGGACGACACTGCCGCCCATGACTGCCTCCTCCCGGTCAACCTGGTAGCCAAGCCTGCTGTAGAGACGCAGGTTCTCGACGAAAAATTTATTCGTATAGAGTCTAATCTCGGTCAGTCCCGCCGCCGCAGCAATTTGCTCGGCCTGAGCCATGAGCCGGCGGCCTAACCCCTGACCCTGGAAGGGCGGTGCTACCGCTACGTTTTCAATCAGCAGATGATCGGACTCGACTATTGTCTCGATCAAGGCGACGGGCTTTCCCCTAACGCATAGCAGATCAAAACGATGGTTCCGTAGGGCCTGCACGTAATCCGCGGTCATCGGCTTCGGCTCGCGACCAATTATCGGGACCCATTTGGCGTAGGCCACCCGCGTCAATTCCCGAATTGCGGCGGCGTCCGCCGGGCGCCCCCGTCGCCATTGCCCTTGATCCACCCCATGTCCTCAAGCATGCATTGTCAGCGCCATGCCAGTTTAGCGGCCTTCTGGCAAGCGTGGTTTGGGAGGCAGGTGCCGGCCCGCCCGCGGGCGTCAGGAAAACGAACTGCAGTGGGGTGGTGGATTTTGCTTGGACCGACGCAGGCGCCACATGATTGACACCATGCGTGGTTAGGTGCCCCTTAGCGGCTATGGACCGGCCCATCTGTGATTGTTCGACGAAGCTCACGCGGGAGAGGCAAAAATGTGTGCCACATGCCAAAACGCAGGTTTGGAACGGCGTCATTTTCTTAAATTTGGCGCCGCCTGTTTGGCCGCATTCAGCCTTGGCGGATCCAAAGCCGCTTCCGCAGCCACCGGCGCGGCAACCTCGCTCGGCCCCGACCAGGCACTGGCAGAACTGAAATCCGGCAACGCCCGCTATGTCAGCCATCCGGCGCTCTGCGCTTTGGATCTTGACGAGCAGCGGAATATCGTCGCTTCGCATCAGGCGCCGTGGGCCACCATTATCAGCTGTGCGGATAGTCGCGTTCCGCCTGAACTCATCTTCGGCGGCCATGGCGTCGGTGAACTCTTTGTTGCGCGCAACGCCGGCAACCTCGTCGACACGGCGACATTGGGCACGGTCGAATATGGGGCGGCCGTACTCGGCTCGCCACTGATCGTCGTCCTCGCCCACACCAGTTGCGGTGCTGTCAAGGCGGCCTGCGATGTCGTCGCCAAGAACGCGACCTATCCCGGCGCAATCGGCCCGATGATCGAGCCTATCCTTCCGGCCGCGATCGCAGTGCGCAGCGAAACCGGCGACTTCGTTGACAATGCCGCGCGAGAGAGCGCAAAGCGGACAGCGTCGCGTCTGAAAGCGGCAAGCACGCTCCTTGCCGGACTAGAAGGCGAGGGGAGGCTTAAAATCATGGCAGCCATCTATGATCTGCAGACGGGCATTGTCTCCTATATCGACTAATCGTTCGACGGCCGGGCGACGGTGCGGCCAGGGCCGGGCTGAGATCGTCTTGGCAAGATCGTCTTGGGCAAGCTCATCTCGGGCATGCTCATCTTGGGCATGCTCGGAATGGAGTTTCACCGCCAATCGACTGTTATATTTTTTTAGAATCTTACCGTACTTTACGATTATCAGAAAACTCCCGTCGGGATTCTCGATCAGTTTGACAGCGAGCGGGCGGCGGCCGGCCAAAGAAAGATCCGCCAGCGCCGCATCCCTGAACGGGGCCAAGCTTGCCAGGATAAGTGCTTCGCTGGCCGGACAGCGCCTGGAGTTCGGCAGTTTCGCGGTCGATTGTTCAAGATCTCGGCCGGCGTGAACCAGCGAACACGCTTGGCCAGGTCATGTGGGAACCGCGGGATCGAATGGGGTGTCGGTGCCCCAAGCAAGTTGCGGCCGGTGCTCTATCGCCAGATTGCGACCCTGTCGGTACCGCTTGTCATTTCGAACTGCTTCAGCTGGTTCGGCGCGCCTTCGGCAAAAGTCGACGGCCGATCGTCGAGGAGCTGGCCATCTCCGATGCATCGGATAACGGCTTCCACGGCCTGCCGCACATAAGTGCCCCAGTTCTCGGCGGCCTCGACGCCGGCACGCAATTCTGGGGTGGTGTACCGGGAGGATCAAAGTTCGGGGCGACGCATCAGTTTGATTTGACGGGATGCTCCGAGCGCCAGCAACTCACGATCCCGGCTCCGAATGGTTCCGGGATCATCGGCAGTGCCCACAGCGAGCGCCCACGGTCGCCTTCCTGGCGTGCCGAAAAGAACCACTAGCACTCCCCTTGTTAGAGTGCCAGCGGATTGCCATCTAAGAGATGGGTTCGTTGGTGCCGTGTTGGACCTCGTGCCCCTAAGGAACGAAAGCGAGCGCCATGAAATTCCAACCGCTGCACGACCGCGTCGCGATCCGCCGCCTTGAAGCCGAGGCAAAGAGCATTGGCGGCATCATCATTCCCGATACGGCTAAGGAGAAGCCGCAAGAGGGGGAAATCGTCGCCGTCGGGCCCGGCGCTAGGGACGAGACTGGCAAGCTTGTGCCACTCGACGTGAAGAGGGGCGACAAGGTGTTGTTTGGCAAGTGGTCCGGCGCCGAGGTTAAAATCGACGGCCTGGACCTACTTATCATGAAAGAATCCGATATTATGGGCGTGTCCGGCTGACCGCCTTTCCGTCACTTTTCTCAGAAGAACTCGAGAGTTCAGGGAGCAAATCCAATGGTTGCCAAGGACGTACGTTTCTCGTCCGATGCGCGCGATCGCATGTTGCGCGGTATCGATGTTCTCAACAACGCGGTCAAAGTCACGCTTGGCCCGAAAGGCCGCAATGTCGTGCTCGACAAGTCCTACGGGGCGCCCCGGATCACCAAGGATGGCGTTACCGTCGCCAAGGAAGTCGAATTGGAGGACAAGTTCGAGAATATGGGCGTCCAAATGGTGCGCGAAGTTGCGGCCAAGACCCATGACGCGGCGGGCGACGGTACGACAACGGCAACCATTCTCGCGCACGCCATCGTCAAGGAGGGCGCAAAGCTGGTTGCCGCCGGCATGAACCCGATGGATCTCAAGCGCGGCATCGATCTCGCTGTCCTGGCGGCCGTTAAAGATATCGAGAAACGCGCTAAGAAAATCGTTTCTTCTGAGGAAATCGCCCAGGTCGGGACGATTTCGTCGAATGGCGACAAGTCAATCGGCGAAATGATTGCCAAAGCGATGCAGAAAGTCGGCAAAGAGGGGGTGATTACGGTCGAGGAAGCCAAGAGCTTCGAGACAGAGCTCGACGTCGTTGAAGGCATGCAATTTGATCGCGGCTATCTATCCCCCTATTTTATCACTAATGCAGAAAAGATGGTTGCCGAGCTGGAGGACCCCTATATCCTTCTATTCGAGAAGAAGCTGTCCTCACTCCAGACCATGCTGCCGATGCTGGAGGCCGTCGTTCAGGCCGGCAAGCCGCTGTTGATCGTCGCCGAAGATGTCGAGGGCGAAGCGCTTGCCACCCTCGTTGTCAACAAGCTCCGCGGCGGCCTGAAGGTCGCAGCGGTCAAGGCGCCAGGTTTTGGTGATCGCCGCAAGGCGATGCTGGAGGATATTGCGGTTCTCACCGCCGGCCAGCTGATAACGGAAGATCTCGGTATCAAACTCGAGAACGTCACCCTAGCCATGCTCGGCAGGGCGAGACGTGTCCGTATTGACAAGGAAAACACGACAATCATCGACGGACAGGGCAAGAAGAAATCTATTGAGGGCCGCATCGCGCAGATTAAGGCACAGATGGAAGAAACAAGTTCGGATTACGACAAGGAAAAGCTTCAAGAGCGCCTTGCCAAACTTGCGGGCGGGGTGGCCATCATTCGCGTCGGTGGGTCAACCGAAGTCGAGGTCAAGGAGAAGAAGGATCGCGTCGACGATGCCCTGAACGCCACGCGCGCAGCGGTCGAGGAGGGTATTGTTCCTGGCGGAGGCGTCGCACTTTTGCGCGCCCGCCTCGCCGTCAACCGGTTGACGAATGACAATTCGGATATCGAGGCCGGGATCAAAATCCTGGTCAAGGCTCTCGAGGCGCCAATTCGGCAAATCGTCGAGAATGCCGGCGTGGAGGGATCGATCGTGGTTAATGCGATCACCGAGAACAAGTCGCAGACATACGGCTTCAATGCCCAGACCGAACAATATGTCGATACAATCGAGGAAGGCATCGTAGACCCGGCCAAGGTTGTGCGAACCGCTTTGCAAAATGCCGCTTCGGTTGCCGGCCTGCTGATCACGACGGAAGCCATGGTTGCCGAAACGCCCAAGGATCGACCGCCAATGCCGATGGCGGGTGGTGGCGGCATGGGCGGAATGGACTACTAAGCTATGCCAGGCGCCTGCCTAAAAAGCATCAACGCCTGGCAAGCAAATTCGTTGGCCGGCCGAAGGTCCAAGGTCATGACGACCCGCAGCACGCGCAAATTTCTCACCTTCCGTTTTCCGTTCACTTTGAAGGGCATCGATCGCCGGTTACCGGCTGGCGATTATCAGGTGATCACTGACGAGGCCATCATCGAAGACTTGTCGTTCCCGGTCTACCGACGGACCTCGACGATGATCCTTGCCCCTTCTTCGCCGCACGAGCCCGCCGCCATTGAAATGCTGACGGTCGATCCGGACGACCTGAAACAAGCGCACGTCCGCGATAGCGAAATATGATCAGGCGCGGGCTTGCGAGCCAATTCCATAAGTCCGGCGCCGCGGACTGCCGCGACTTACAAGCAAGGGAACAAGCCATGCGGTATATCGGTCGATTGGCCGGCACTGGCGTCTTGAGATGCGATGGCCAAGAGATAGCACCAACAGCCTATGATTTCGATTGCTTTTCTGCCAAGCAGACCGGCGTTACCCGAAGCGGCGAAATCCGCCTGGCGGCGCCGGCCTTGAAGAATGTCTTTGGACGCAAGGGTGTGCAGCTGCTCACCGACGACGGCCGCCTTCTCGACCTTCGGTTTTCAGAAAAAGTCCTCCTGGCGGCCAGCGAGGTCGCGCATGTCGAGGTCACGGGAGAGTCGCCGGACCCCGTTCACCATTGAGGTTCTTGCAGATTTGCGCCCGATCGCCTGGCGCCGGACGAGGCGTAATCGGAGCAAATGCGAATGGTGATCGAACGTGCCAGCACGCGGATTGTGGCCAAGCCCTGGGGCGCCACCATTCTGCGGCCTTGGAGCGACTTTGAAGCCGGGAATGAGGCCGTTGGCGAAATATGGTTTCAGCGTACCGACGCGGCACGGTCGGACACAATTCTGCTGATCAAACTGCTATTTACGTCCCAACCGCTGTCGATCCAGGTCCATCCTGACGAGCAAGCAGCCCGCCTGTTGGGCATGGCGAACGGCAAGACGGAGGCCTGGTATATTTTATCGGCGAAGCCGGGGGCGAGAATTGCGCTCGGCCTCAAACACATCGTCACGGCAAAGCAATTGCGCGGTGCGATCGAGGACGGCTCGATCGTTGATCTGGTGTCCTGGCGCAAAGTCGCGGCAAACGACGTGATTCTGGTGCCCGCTGGAACCATTCACGCCTTGGGCCCGGGCCTGGTTGTCGCAGAGATACAACAGTCAAGCGACGCGACATTTCGCATGTTCGACTTCGGCCGGCGACGCGGCCTTCAGGTCGACGATGCGGTGGCATCCGCCATTGCCGGCCCCGCCGGTGCGCCGTTCGAGGCGCGGCGGCTGAGCGAGGCGCGGACTATTGTGGCGGTCTGCCCTCATTTCATTGTTGAAAGGATTGACCTTGCGCCGCAATCAAATTGGCATTTGAGCGCGGAAAAAGAGAGCTGGATTTTGGTTCTCGACGGCGAAGTGCAGATCGGCCGGACCCGTGCGTCGGCCGGGGAAGCCCTGTTGGTCGATCACGAGGCTTGCGTTCTAGAGGCCGGACCCGGTCCGGTAAGGGCGCTGTTGGCCTATCCGGGCGCGCAGCCGAAGCCTGGGCTCTTCACGGCCGCCGCCGGGGCCGCTGTTCCCTTGCCCGGGATCCGCCAATGAACGAGCTCAGCCAGCTGTGTTTCATCGGCAACTCGCTCCCGCGGCGCTGCGGCATTGCGACTTTTACAACTGATCTGCAGCAGGCCGTGGCTGCCTGCCATCCCGATGTGAACACGTCCATCGTCGCCATGACTGACCATCATCACGCCTACGCCTATCCCGAAGCTGTAAGGCTGCAGATTCATGATCAGGAACTGGAAGACTATGTTGCCGCGGCCGCTCTTTTGAACAGGACGCAGTGCAGCGTCGTGTCGCTCCAACATGAATTTGGCATTTTCGGCGGCGAAGCAGGGGGCAATATCGTGGCCTTGCTCGACCGTTTGACCATGCCGGTGGTGACGACTTTGCACACAATTCTCAGTCATCCAAGTCCGGTGCAGCACGCGACAATCGGTCGGGTTGTTGATGCTTCGGCGCGGATTGTCGTAATGGCCGAAAAGGGCAGAGAATTGCTGCGCACCGTTTATCGTGTGCCTGACGGGAAGATTGATGTCATACCGCATGGCATTCCCGACTTCCCCTTTGTCGAGAATGACGAGGCAAAGGCGAGGCTGGGGTTCGTCGGCCGCGTGGTCATTTTGACCTTTGGTCTTCTGTCGCCGAACAAGGGCATCGAGGTCATGATCGATGCCATGCCGTCAATCCTCAAAAATTGCCCAGACGCAGTCTATGTCGTTCTCGGGGCAACGCATCCCAATCTCGTCCGCGACCAGGGTGAGGCCTACCGCGAGCGGCTGACCGCGAGGGTTCGCGAACTGTCGATCGAGGATCATGTCGTATTTCTCGATCAATTCGTTGACCGCGCAATTCTGCTCGAATTCATTTCGATGTGCGACGTCTATGTCACGCCCTACCTAAACGAAGCCCAGATGACGTCCGGCACTTTGGCCTATAGTTTCGGCTTGGGGCGGGCAGTTGTCTCGACTCCCTATTGGCATGCACAGGAATTGCTCGCCGAGGGGCGTGGCATTCTGGTGCCGTTTGGCGACGCCGAAGCCATCGGCTGCAAAATTGCCGCGCTATTGATCGACGAACCCCGCCTGCTGGCCATGCGGCGACGAGCCTATTCCAGCAGCCGGCCGATGACCTGGGAACGGATCGCCGAGCGATATTTTCAGGTCTTCGAAAGTACCCTGCAGGGACGGAGACCAAATTTGGTCAAGCCGTTTAGCCTCGTCCGCCGCAGCGAAGAGCGCCGCAAGACGCCACGAATGCAGGTTGGGTATTTCTTGTCCATGTGCGACGACACCGGACTGTTCCAACACGCCGTTCATTGCGTACCGGATCGCGTTCATGGCTATTGTGTCGATGACAATGCGCGCGCTCTTATTTTGTCGTGCGCCCTTGGCCAGCCCGGCGAACAACCTCTGCCGGAAACGTTGACGTCGCGCTTTGCCGCCTTCGTGCAGCATGCTTGGAATTCGGGACAGCGGGCGATTCAGGAATTTCATGAGTTTCGACCGCAAATGGCTCGAAGCGGCGGGCTCCGAGGATAGCCATGCCCGAACAATGTGGGCGCTCGGCGAATGCGCCCGCAGCGACGCCAGCCCGCCGCGCCGTCTCTGGGCAAGGGCTCTTTTCGCCGAGGCACTGCCTGCGACTGGCAGCTTTCGCTCGCCACGGGCTTGGGCCTTTACCCTGCTTGGCCTCGACGCCTATTGCGCATGCGTTGCCGGCGATCAGGCTGCTTTCGCGCTGCGGCAGTTATTTGCCGACCGGCTCATGGCGAGCCTGGCCGCCGTCGCGACCCCGGATTGGACCTGGTTCGAGGCGGGATTGGCCTACGACAATGCGCGTCTGCCGCAGGCGCTCATCGCAACCGGACTTGCGCTGGAAACGTCGGCCTATGTCGAAGAGGGCCTGCGGAGTTCTGAGCTGGCTGATGCGCGTGCAGACCGGCGAGGGTGGTCACTTCAGACCGGTCGGGACGGATGGTTTCGGGCAATTGCGGCGTAAGCCCGAATCCTTCGACCAACAGCCGCTCGAGGCGACCGCGACCATTTCCGCCTGCCTTGCGGCGTGGCGCGCCGATGGCAAGGGCGAATGGCGGGCGGGGGCGGAGCGGGCCTTTGACTGGTTCTTAGGCGGCAATGATCTCGGCGTTCCGCTGGTCGACCTGGAGTCAGGAAGCTGTCGAGATGGCTTGCACAAAGACAGGGCGAACGAAAATAGGGGCGGCGAATCCGTCGTTTCCTACCTCTTGAGCCTTGCCGAAATTCGCCAACTTGTCCAAAGCAGCGGCGATCGTGTTGCAGCGTTGCGGGCGCTGCGCCATTGACGATTGCCCGGTTCTCGAGGAAAAAAGACGTGGACGCTGTGTCAAAGGCTAAATTCCTCAACCGTCAGGCCCTTTTTCTGCGGCCTGATCCTGCCCGCGTGGTGGTGCGGCCCTTTCGTCTGGCGACCGAACCGAGAGAACTCAATCCCTCGGATACGCGGCGGGCCAATCACATTGTTGACCGGGTCGTCGCTCTCGATGCTGAGGTAGCCGAAAGCCAGTTGATCGATGTTCTCGACAATTTCCAGGGTCGGCACCGCAATCTCCTGGAGAAATTCGAAAACCGCGCCGACGAATTGAGCGGGATCTTCGAAACGCACGTGCCATTTACGCTGATCCAACGGCAGTTAATCGGCGCCTATTTCATGCACGAATATTCCTTTGAAGCCTCGGCGCTGTTCAACCCGAGCATCGTTTCACATCCGGATCAATCGAGCGCGCAGCACGGCGACAAGCGCTTCATCTTGAGTTTGCGGGCCGTCGGCGAAGGCCATGTCTCCTCGCTGACCTTCCGCTCCGGTTACATTGCGGCGGACGGTTGCGTCACCGTCGATCCGACCGCCCGACTGGCATCCATTCCCAAGATAATGAAACGAAGCGCAAGTCCAGAGGGGGATCACGTTGAAGTGCGTTTCGGGGCGAACGAGGATATCAGCGAACGGGTCATTTTCCCCATCACCCAATCCCAGTCGAACGGGATTGAAGATGCGCGTTTCGTGGAATTCGATGATGGCGACAAAAAAACCTATCTGGCGACCTATACGGCCTACAGCGGCAAGGCGATACGCTCCGAGCTGATCGAGACGCAGGACTTTGTTTCGTTCAAAATGTCCCCACTGCTGGGGACGGCCGCTCAAAACAAGGGGATGGCCCTGTTTCCGCGGAGGATCGACAGCAAATACGCCATGATCGGCCGACAGGACAACGAGAACCTCTATCTACTCTATTCGGATGATCTCTACCGATGGGAACAGGGGCAGCCAATATTAAAGCCGCGATTTCCCTGGGAGTTCGTTCAAATCGGCAATTGCGGATCGCCAATCGAACTCGACGAGGGCTGGCTGTTGCTGACCCACGGCGTCGGCCCGGTACGCAAATATTCGATCGGCGCCGTTCTCCTCGACAAGGCGAACCCGGCCAAGGTGCTGGCGCGAGCCCGCGAACCTCTCGTCCATCCGGACCCCTCGGAGCGCGAAGGTTATGTTCCCAACGTCGTCTATACCTGTGGTGCCTTGCGCTACCACGACCTGATTATTCTGCCCTATGCGGTTTCGGATACCTTTTCCAATTTTGCAACGATCCGGATTGACGCCTTGTTGCGGGCGATGGCCGACTGACGGCTTCGGCGAACCATGAGCCCGGTTTGTTCATCTCAGCAAGAACGACTGGATAGGCAGGCCGGTGCTGCGGCCACCTGAGCCGGCGATCACGGGTGATCGGCAAGCTGGCGCTCCGCCAGAGCGATTTCCCGCGCCAAGAAAAAATTCAGCAGCGTCCGCAGCACGATAATTGCGGCGACTTTGCCAATATCGTCCCAGGTCGGCGCAACCGCGGTCTTGAGAATGTCGGCGGCAAGCTGGAATTCCAGCGCAAGCGCGAGCCAGCGACCCAGTTTCAGCCGAATATTTTCGAGCGGATCGAGTCGGCGAAGGTCGTCGTCGGTGCCGCCGCCAAAGGGCAGCGCGATGGTCAGTACGGCGGCATGCGCGACGCCGACAGCAATCAGGAGTGCCGAAATCGCTTCGGTGATCGAGGACAGCAAACCAACGGTTTCAACGAGCAAGGTTTCCAAACGACCCTCCCGCCTGAGCGAACCGGCCGCCATATTGAACATATTGGCGGGAAAACCGCCAATGGGGCCGCGGCGCGCCGCAGGCAGCCGGGGTCTGGCCGTGGCGATTCCGCCGGTGCTGCGTTAACCCTCTGCTCGTCATAGTTGACAAAAAACTGCGCCGCCTGCCCGCTAGCTAGACTGCGACAAACTGGCAACGCGCTAAGTCAAGGCTGCCCCTGGTTTCATTCAGGGGCGGCGGGAGACCGGCCAACCGGCGTCCCAGACCTTGGTTCGCGACGACCGCTGCGAGCCAAGCGTCCGCGTTCAGGCGGTTCGAATCGACGCGCGAGGTACGGCTTAGTCCGGAGCACCGATGACCAATCTTGCCGGCCCTTCCCGCAAAAGTCTGCCGATCGCCGCGCTTGCCCTGTTGTCGGGGTTAGCAGCCCTTTCGTGGGAGGTACTCTGGCAAATCAGATCATCGCTGGCACTCGGGGTGTCGGCCTGGGGCACAGCGATCACATTGGCGGTGACCATGGCCGGCATGTGCATTGGCTCGCTCTGCATGGCCCGGCTTTTTCGCGACCATGCGATCAACCGGCCGCTCGCCATTTACGGCGGGTTGGAATTGCTGATCGGCGTTTCCGGTCTGTTTCTCGACAAGTCGTTTCGCAGCATTGAGACTATCGATACGTGGATCTATGCCGATCTGCCGGCCGGCTCACCGCTCGTCCACGCGCTCGGGATTGGGCTCGTTCTTGGTCTGCCAACGCTTTGCATGGGCGCGACAATTCCAGTGTTTGGGCTGGTTGGGCGGCAATTCGATACGTCGATTGCAACCCTATACGGTCTCAACACGATGGGCGCGGCGGCCGGGGCGCTACTCGCCGCCTTCCTTTTGATTCCCGCGCTGGGTGTTGCGGGCGCAACCCTTGCGGTGGCCTCGATCAATGCCGGCGTTGGCATTGCCTGCTTGGCGCTCGGCGCCAATGCGGCCCGAGCGGCCGCTGGGCAAGGCCGCATTGCCGCAGAACCAGCCCCGACCTCGCCAGGAGATCTTGCGCCAGGCGCTGCCTATCTCTGCGTGGCGGTGACGGGCTTTGCAACGTTTGCGCTTGAGATCGCTTGGTTTCGGTCTTTGACCGCCGCCTTCCAGAGCACCACCAGCGCTTTCGCCGTAATGCTCGCCGCCATGCTCGTCGCACTCGGCGCGGCTGCCTGGCTCACGCCCTACCTCAAGGCGCGGCAGCTATCGCTCGGCCCGATGGTCGGCTGCGCCGGCATTCTCATTCTGCTGGCAACCCCGCTCATCGAGCGATTCGACCTGTTGCCCTACAGCGAACCGCCCTTATTGATCGTGGATTGGTTCGTTTGGACCTTCTTGACGATCGGGGCACCGGTTGCCCTTCTGGGAACGGCCCTGCCCTGGCTGCTCGACGATCAGGATTCGCCTCGCCAATGGGGCCGGCTCTATGCGATCAACACCCTGGCGGCGATAGCCGGCGCCTTGTGCGCGGCGTGGGTTCTCTTGCCCAGCATCGGCTTTGCTCGAACCGCTTGGCTTGCCGGCGCCCTGGTGGCCGGCACCGGGATCAGCCTCAGCCAGAACCGCCGACAACTCGCCATGCTCTCGGGCGGGCTCGCGGCTTTAGCGATCGCCATACTGGGCGAATCCGGCGCTGGGCGCACACGGATCCAGGGCTGGGTCAAGATCGCCGACGCTCCGACCCGAATCCTCGAAGTCTACGAAGGTCCCGAGGCGACGGTTGCAGCTGTTGGCTATGCCGACGGCGCTCACGCCCTTGTCATCAACGGATTCGTAGCGGCCTCGGAGCATGCCCTGTCCCATTATATGCCGTGGATGGGGCACCTGCCGATGCTTGCCCATCCCGATCCGCAGAACGCCCTTGTCATCTGCTTTGGCACGGGCCAAACGGCCAATGCGGTTCGCCAGGAAAACCCGAGAAGCCTTGACATTGTCGATATCAATCCGCGGGTACCGTTACTGGCGCATCATTTTCCGTTGAATGAAGGGGTGATCGACGATCCCCGTGTCCGCGTAACAATCATGGACGGACGCGCCTATTTGCGCCGCTCGACCAAGACCTATGACGTGATTACCCTGGAACCGATGCCGCCGACCTTTGCCGGCGTCAATGCCCTTTATTCGAAGGAATTCTATGAATTGGCGGCTCAGCGTTTGAGCCGGCAGGGCGTCATTGCGCAATGGCTGCCGTTCCATCTGGTCGCACCCGACTACAGCGTGTCGATCGTCAAATCCTTTGCTGCAGTCTTTCCCAATTCGATTCTGTGGATCGATCCGCTATCGCGAACCGGGATCCTTTTGGGCTCAAAAGATCCCAATGCTCCCCTCGGCAAGGTCTGGCCGGGCTTTGCCCGGACCGGCCTTGTCCGCGATCTCGACGAAGCCGCGGTCAACCGGGGCGTAACCCTCGATCGCGAGGCGCTTAGCCGCTATGGCTTGATCGGCGTCGCCGTCACCGACGACAACCAGCGCCTTGCCTACGGCAATGCCGTGAATTTCGTCTACGGCCACAATGGCCGCGATCCGATCGGGGAACACCAGGCCCTAATCGACCGGGCGAGGCGCACGGGTCGCGCAATGGTTGGCCGGATTTTTTGATTTCGCAGCCGGAAGATCCGCTCAGCGGCGGAAGCCGCCACCCCCGCTAATCGACGTCACCGCGATAGACGTCGGCCGCCGGATAGCCGATGGCAGGGCCGAAGGAGGAGGAACACCGTGTGTCGGTCGAAATCGGCAAAGCCGACAGAACGAGGACAATCGCGGTCAAGCGCAGTTTCCAACGCAGACCCGTCCCTTCCCGGGCTCGGCCGGCCAGCGTCGGAATCACGCCCCTCCTTTGCCGACCCGGAATTATCGTGGTGCGCGTTCGGTCATTGGCTCCTGCCGGTCAGGTGTTTGCCGGTTAACTGGGTGTGCGGGCCTAGTCGAGGGTTCGCCGGAACCGCCTGACGGCAATGGTCATGGCGACGAGCATGAGGATCGCCAGCGCGATGGTTTCCCGCTGCAGGTCGATGAAATCGGCGCCTTTCAGCATGACCCCCCGGACAATCCGGATGAAATGGGTCAGCGGCAGGCATTCGCCGACCCATTGCGCCCAGGTTGGCATGCCGGCAAAGGGAAACATGAAACCGGAGAGAAGGATATTCGGCAAAAAGAACATCATCGCCATTTGCACCGCTTGCAGCTGATTGCGGGCGATGGTCGAGAACGTGTAGCCGATCGACAGGTTGGTGACGATGAACAAAAGGGTCAGCGCCGCCAACAGGCCAAGATTTCCGACGACCGGAACGTGAAACACAAAGACGCCGGCGGCAACGATCATCACGGCCTGCAGGAGGCCGACCCCGACATAGGGCGCGATTTTGCCGAGCATGATTTCGAGTGGATCGATCGGCATCGCGAGTAGGCTTTCCATCGTGCCGCGTTCAACTTCGCGGGTGACCGAGAGCGCTGTAAAGATCAGCAGGGTCATGGTGAGAATCGTGCCAACCAGGCCGGGAACTATGTTCAGGCGCGACTCGCCTGCCGGGTTGTAGCGCCGATGCTGCCGAATTTCGAAGGAAGGCTGCCCCGCCTGTCCGTTCGAGGTTTCCCGGTCGCGCACCAGCGCGCTTGTGACAATCCCTTCGAGGGCGCCAAGCGCGGTAGCGGCGGCGACCGGGTCGCTGGCGTCGGCGGCGACCAGCAGGGCTGGCTTTTCGCCGCGGCGCAGCGCCCGCTCAAAACCGGCCGGGATCTCGACGGAAAACAGAATGTCGCCGGCGCGCATTTGGGCGTCGATCTCGGCTTCGCTTTGGGCCATGGTCTTGATGTCGAAATAGGATGTATTGGCCAGCGCAACGAGAATCGAGCGCCCGACATCGCTTTCCTCCTGCAACAATATGCCGGTCGGCAAGTGACGGGGGGTGGTGTTGATCGCATAACCGAACAAAAACAGCTGCATGACAGGGATCGTGATCATCGTCGCCAGGGTGACGCGGTCGCGAGTGAGCTGAATGAATTCCTTGACCAGCATCGCCCAGAATCGGAGTAGACTGAAACGCGGCGTTGCATCCGTGTGGCGGTCGCGGGTCATGGCTGGTCCTGTACGCTGTTCATCAGATCGATGAAGACATCCTCCAGCGTCGCTTGCGCGGGCGCGACGGACAGGCCCCTTTGCCGCCGCAACCCGGCAATTGCCCGTTCAAGCGCCGCGGCGTCGTGCCCCGAGACATGCAGAGAATTGCCGAAGGGTGCCACCATTTCGACGCCCGGCATTGCCTTCAATCCTTCCTGAATGTCATGCAATCCGGGTCCCTGGACGATCCAAGTCGTCAGGCCGGCGCCGGCAATGACCGATTCGACGCTGCCGCGGGCCAGGATGCGGCCGCGTGCAATATAGGCGATCTGATGGCACCGTTCGGCTTCGTCCATGTAATGGGTCGAGACGAGGACGGTCAGACCCTCGGCGGCGAGGTTATGGATTTCCGTCCAGAAGTCCCGCCTCGCTTTCGGATCGACGCCAGCGGTCGGCTCGTCAAGGAGCAGGAGTTCGGGACCGGTAAGAATGCAGGCGCCCAGCGCCAGCCGTTGCTTCCAGCCGCCCGAAAGCTGTCCGGCCAATTGGTTCTCGCGGCCGCGCAGGCCAAGCCGCTCGATCGCCGCGTCGGCAGCGACCCTGGGATTGGGCAGGCAGTAGACCCGCGCCACAAATTCGAGATTTTCGCGGATCGACAAGTCTTCGTAGAGCGAAAAGCGCTGCGTCATATAGCCGACCAGGCGCTTGATTTGCTGGGCCTGGGACAAAATATCGAACCCGAGACAAGTGCCGCTGCCGCTGTCCGGCGTCAATAGACCACAGAGCATTCGGATCGTCGTCGTCTTGCCGGAACCGTTGGGACCGAGAAAGCCGTATATCTGGCCGCGCTCGACCTGCATGGAAAGACCGCTGACGACAGTGACGCCGTTGAAGGACTTGGTCAGCCCGTGGACGTCGATGGCCGGACCGCCACCATCAAGAGCCGCGGGCATCGGCCTGAACGCCGGAGGGGTCGGCGAGGAGGATGCTGACGGGCTGGCCTACGCGCAATGCTTCCGGTCGAATTGGACGAGCCTCGACCCGGAACACCAGTTTGGCCCGCTCGTCCAGGCTGAAGATGACCGGAGGCGTATATTCGGCCTGGGCCGACAAGAAGGTCACTTTTGCCTCGAGATCGTTGGGGCAACCATCGCAGGTGACGAGCACGTTGTCGCCGATTTTGAGTCTTGGCAGGATCGCCTGCGGCACGAAGAAGCGCACCTTGACGTTTTCCGGTGGCACGATCGCGACCACCGGCCGGCCCATGGGAACAACTTCGCCAGGCCGAAAATAGACCTCCTGAACCCGGCCGGCGACACTTGCCGCCACAATCAATCGCTGCAGCCGGGCCCCGGCGGCGGCGACCTGCGCTTTGGCCTGTTCGACCGCCGAGCGGGCGGCATCGAGATCCTCGCTTCGCCCGGCCAGTCGCGCCACATCGATCTGCCGGAGCACCGTATCGAGAGCCGCGCGGTCACGATTAAAGGCGGATTGCGCCTGATCGAGCCGCGATTTGGTGGCAATGCCCTTTTCGACGAGTGTCGTCACCCGGTCGAGGTCGGCCGCCGAATATTTTAGGGCCGCTTCGGCTTGGCGCTGCGAGGCCTCGAGAACGGCGATTTCCTCGGGCCGCTGCTGGGCCGCCTCGAGCCGGGCGAGTTTAGAACTTGCCTCGTTCAACGCCGCCGTGGCGGCTGCCTGGTCAGCGGCCTGGGTCGCCGAATCGATCGCAAAGAGTGCGTCGCCGGCTTTGACCTCCCAACCCTCGTCGACATAGAGCTGGACCAACCGGCCCTGGTCCTCGGCGGCAAAGAAAACGGTGTCGGCTTCGATCCAACCCTGGAATGTCGGCGGCTTACGCGGGCTGCAACCGGCGAACGCCCCGGCAAGACAGGCAAACAGAATGAGGCGGCCTGCGATCACGAGCGCGCCCCAGTCTGGCCGATAAGAATGGCCCGGTGCGCCGCAAACAGACCCTCAACATCGAGCGGTTCGAAGCGCTCGAATAGCCCGTCCCAGACGAGCGCAACAAGCATTGGCCCAAATAGCAATTGCGGATGTTCGGCAAGGAGTACCGCTCTGCCCTCGCCCCGCTGACCAGCGCGCTGAAGGAAGCCGCGAACCCGGCCGAGCCCGTTGGCGACGACCTCCCGGTAATAGAACGCGGCGATCGCGGGAAAGCGCGGACCTTCGGCAATGATCAGGCGGAGGATTTCCTTGCGCTTGGTGCCGAGGACCTCCGATCGAAACAGCGCAAGCAGGGCGGCTAGAAAATTGTCGAGCGAGAGATCGGATCGTTCGGCAAGTTCACCCAAGCGGTTCAACACTGGCACCGCGGCGCTGCGGACGAGCTCGGTGAACAGAGCCTCCTTGTCGGCGAAATGGAGGTAGATTGTGCCCTTGGCAACCTGGGCACGTTGCGCCACATCGTCGAGTCGAGCCGCGGCGAATCCACGTCGCGCAAACACCCACTGCGCCGCGTCAAGAATCTGCTGGCGCCGATCGTCGGAGGGCAAACTGCGGCGCTTGACTCGGCTTGGCATAGCAACGCCTCATTGAATGACTGACTAGTAAGTCATTTTCTACACCCTGTCAAGGTTGGAGAGGCGCGGCGCAGGCAGGCCAATGGGTCGCCGGGGTGAGGCCTCGCGGCAAGCGCTGCCCGCCGGGTAGGCGGCGCGCCGTGCAGCGGCAGGCTCGCGCAGTGACCCGGATGGCGGCGCCAGAAAGCCGGCGCTTTCGCCGATGCAGTTTCGGCACGTCATTCGCCGTCTGGCGCCGCGCCTTAGCGAGAGAAAGGGGGCACACCCACCCGGCGCCCGCCGCTGGCAAACCGCCAAGCGGCCGTGGCCAACGGCGTCGCGTGTCAATGGATCATTTTGCGCGCGGGCTTGCCGCCCCAGGTCGTCCTGCCTGTCGACTTGTGTGCGCCTTGTCGGGCCAACGCAATCGGCCCGGCGGATCGGCACTATCTATCGGCCCGCCACAGGCCTATTCTGATCGCCCGTAACGGCGGCGGGATTCGTATTCGCGCGCCCTCGAGGAGAAGCTGAAATGGCAAAAGGACAGCAGCGCGGCAATCGCGAGGCTAAGAAGCCGAAAAAGGAAAAGCCGAAGGTTACCGCAGCCGAACAATCGCCGTTTGGCAACGCAATGAAGACATTGCCGGCAAAGAGCGGCAAGAAGCGCTAGCGAGCATTGTGCCCAACCCGCGCCGCGGTTGTGCCGGCGTTGAGCCTGGCTTGCGGTGCGAGTGGGCTTTCGGCTGGTCATTGATGGGCAAGCGCCAGCCGGCGAATTTGTCTGCGCGGGGCTCGCGGCGGCGATTGTAACTTAACCGTCTATTTGATATTTGCCAGTTATGATTGACTGGCAATGGAAAGCGGGTGCGCGCCGCGCCCCAGCGATCGCGGGGTTTGCCGTCACGGTTGCCCTTGCCGGCTGCGAGCGGGCCGATCTGCACCAGGCGGAAGTCTGCGAGGCGGTGGCCAGCCAGCTGCTAGGCGGCAATCCCGCCGCCAGGCTTTCGAGCCTTCCCGACTCGTCGACGGCGCATGGCATCGTCACCCGCTTTGCCGTGCCAGGCGAGGCCACCCGAGAGATCCGTTGCCGTTTCGAAAGCAGCGACGAAAAAAGCGCCGACCAGATGGCCCTCGCCGGCGTTCGCACCGACGCCGGAGCCAATCTCGACGCAACCGGCCTTGCGGCGGTTAGAGCCGGTCTCGAACGGCGTGGCCTGTCGTGGAAGGTTTCGTGGATCCCGACCTTCGGCCTGCCGCACGGCAATCTCGCCCCGGCCAGCGCGGCTTCGGGGCTGCTCTATTTTCTGCAGCTGGCACTGAACGGCATCACCTATGGGTCGCTGATTGGCCTCGTCGCAATGGGTTTTGCGCTGATCTACGGCGCCATCGGCGTGTTCAATCTGGCCTTTGGCGATGTATTCATGGTCGCGGCCTTCGTGGCCACGGCTTTCGTTCTGGCGCTGAGGGCGATTGCCGGCTTCTCGCTTGGCCTCGAGGCGGCCCTGGCGCTGCCAGCCACCCTCCTCGCCGCCGCCGTTTGTTCTCTGGTCACGGATCGGCTGGTCTTTGCGCCCTTGCGGCTGTCCCACCCGCTGATGCCCTTGGTTGCCTCGATCGGCCTGTCACTGGTCTTGCAGAATTATGTTTTTCTCGGTGTCGGCCGGGCCAATCTCTGGCTCGCCCCGTCGGCGGTGCAAGGCATCGTGCTCGCTGCAGCCGACGGTTTCGAGCTCTACGCCAATCAGGCGCAGGCTGCGCTCATTCTGTTGGCTGCTTTCCTTGTCGCGGCGTGCTGGCTGATCATGACAAAAACCCAATTCGGGCTGTCGCAACGGGCCTGCGCCCAGGACCGCGCGATGGCGGCGCTGCTCGGCATTGACATTAACCGCGTGATCGCCGGCACTTTCGGCCTGGCCGGCTGTCTGGCCGGCGCTGCGGGTTTCATGGCTGCGACCTATTATGGCGGCATTAGCGTCAACATGGGCGTGGCATTGGGGCTGAAGGGCTTCACCGCGGCGATTTTCGGTGGCGTCGGCAATTTTAAGGGGGCCGCGATCGGCGGCCTCGTCGTCGGTCTCCTCGAGAGCTTCACGGCCGGCTATTTCTACGGTGGCTATAAGGAGATTGCCGTCTTTGTCCTCCTCGTGCTGCTGCTGATTTTCAGGCCGCAGGGCATTCTCGGCGACGGTTAGGCGCGATCGCATCTGCCTTGCAGCGCTCAAGGCTGGGTCAGGCCTTGTTCCATCTTGACCGCGGCCTTGCTGATGCGGTCGCCAGAGACAAAGTCCCGCAAGATCTCCTTGTCTTCGGCAATCCAGTAATAGCCGGCGCTCGCCTCGAATTTCACCGCGAGCACGCTTTTGTAGCGGCCATCGTTCGATGGCCCGGCCTTGAGTTCCTTGCAATGCAAAGTCTTCGGATCGCTGCCGCCCCGGTAAGTCCAGGCCGCATTCCAGCAGAGCTTGCCGTCAGATGCCTCCCAGCTGCCCCGTCCGACTTTGGCGATGCCTTTTTCCTGGGTAATGGCGACAAACAGCCCGCCCGGGTCGAAATAGGCACCGCAGCCGTTGCAATTGGGCCAAAGCCACGAACGGCCTGAAAAGAATGTCTCGACCGTATTCTTGGGTGCCGGCTTCGCCTCAGGCGCGAAATCGAAATCGAGAGCGCCGGCCTTGCCGCTCGCCAATAGCAATAGTCCGAAAGAGCAAAGGCCGGCGAGCGCCATGCCGGCATATCCGTTGCGATGTGGCACCACGCCCCCCGTCAAACGCGGCCGAAGGCTAACCGATGCCGGCGCCCCTGTCATTTGCCTTGAAAAATATTCCGTCGGCGCGGCGGCGCGCGTCATCACCAGCCCGGGCGGCCGTAATAGGGAGAGGCGGGATAGGGATAATAGGGATAGGGCGGCGGCGGCGCTGGCGGCGGGTAGTAGCGATAGCGGGGCGGAAGCTGGCAATAATAGGGCTGCGGATAGAACGGCCGCCCGCTGGAATTGAAACAGCAGCCATCCGGTCGGCAGATCGTTCGGGCAAGTTCGATCTTACCGCCGAAGATTTCCTGGGCAGCAGCGGGCGGCCAAGCCGCATCGGCCGAGATCAGGCCCAGAAGCAGCATCGCAGGCATGCCGGGGTTCACCATTGTGACTCCATTGATCGATCGGCGCACCGCTCTACGCGCCGCAAGCCGCGGGCCGCCGGTTCCCGCTTAGCCTTCGGGCCTGCGAAAGTCCATCGGCGGCGCTTGCGCCTCGCAAATCGAACAGATCCGCCGTAATATTGCAGAACAATGAGGCTTGAGATCGGCTGCTCTCGCTTCGGATCAGCGCTGAGAGGATCGATGCCCACCCACGACCCCGTCGTTATTGCCAGCCTGGCGCGCACCCCGATCGGCGGCTTTCAGGGCGAGTTGCGCAGCCTCAGTGCCCCGGCACTTGGCGCAGCCGCCATCGCCGCGGCCCGCCAGCGCGCCGGTCTCAAGCCGGACGATGTCGACGATCTCGTCTTTGGCTGCGTCTTGACCGCAGGGCAAGGCCAGGCGCCGGCGCGTCAGGCGGCGCTCCGGTCTGGTCTGCCGGACGCGGTCGGCGCGACCACGCTGAACAAGATGTGCGGCTCGGGGATGAAAGCAGTCATGCTTGCGCATGACCAGCTCGTCGCCGGGAGTGCCGCGATCATGATTGCCGGCGGCATGGAAAGCATGACCAATGCCCCCTATCTGCTCGAACGGGCCCGGACGGGCTATCGCATGGGCCATGGCCGGATCGTCGATCACATGTTCCTCGATGGGCTTGAGGACGCTTACGATCCCGGCCGCCTGATGGGAACTTTTGCCGAGGATTGCGCCGAGGCCTATCAATTCACCCGCGAGGCGCAGGATGCCTATGCGACGGAATCGCTGACCCGGGCGCAAAACGCAGTCGCGCGAGGCGCTTTCGACGAAGAAATTGTCGCCGTCAATGTTCTCGAGGCCAAGGATGCCCGCTCTGTCGCCCGGGATGAACAGCCGGGCAGGGCGAGGCTCGACAAGATTGCCAGCCTGAAACCGGCATTTCGCGAATCCGGCAGCGTGACCGCCGCCAATTCATCATCGATTTCGGATGGTGCCGCAGCCCTGGTGTTGATGCGCCTTTCTGAGGCGGAGCGCCGCGGTCTTGCACCGCTTGCCGCCATTCGCGGCCACGCCTCATTCGCCGATCGCCCGGCTCGCTTTCCGACTGCGCCGATCGGCGCGGTGAGGAAACTCCTGGAGAAGACGTCCTGGACCTTGCCGCAGGTCGACCTCTTTGAAATCAACGAGGCCTTCGCGGTTGTTGCCTTGGCAGCCATGCACGATCTCGACTTGCCGCATGAACGGCTCAACATTCACGGCGGCGCCTGCGCGCTCGGTCATCCGATCGGCGCTTCGGGCGCGCGGATCGTGGTAACCCTGCTTGCGGCGCTCCGCCGCCACGATTTGCGGCGCGGCATTGCGGCGATTTGCATCGGCGGTGGCGAAGCCACCGCTCTCGCGCTCGAACGGCTCGCCTGAAGCGAGCCGTATTCGGGCTCAATAATAAAATGCGGCCCCGCCCGCCTCGGCCGCATTGGAGAGCAGGCGCGCGAAGGCCCAGGGCTGCATCAGCGCGCGCGGCGGCAGGATGATCCAGCCGTCGGCATTGCCGACCGCCGAATGATCGCCGGCGGCAACCGCCAAGGCCGTGAGCGCGCAAATCAGGGCGGCCCGATCGTCGTGATGGGTGATCGTCCCCGGATTATCGCAGCTGGCCGAAGGGAGATAGTGCTGGATGAAGCTGTGCAAGCGGCCCTGGGCCAACAGCGCCGCGAAGAACCGATCGGACTTGCCCGCGCGACCGCGCGCCAAGGGCGCGGGATCGGGCAACATGAATGCCATGAACGAGGACGGAAAGGCCTCGGCCAACGCCCGTTCGTGAATTGCGACGGCATGCGAAGCCTGGGCCAGGCTGCCGAGATCGAGCACAACGCGCGCCGCCTCGTTGGTCGCCTGATTGAGCAAACGGCCTTGCGGCGAATTGGCTGGGCCCGGCTTGCCCGCTAGCGGCTGCAACCGCCTGGTTAACATGCGATCCGCCATGCGGTAGCGATTGATAATCGCGAGATCGCCGCGCAAGGGGCCATCGAAGGCAGCCGCGAGTAGCGGCCTTCCGGCAGCCGTTTGCGCGATGACGCGGCTTCGCTCTTCGGCAATGTAGCGAAATCGACCAAACTGCCAGGCGACGCGCCGCATCGACCAGCTTAACCGGCATACTGCGCCGGATTGCCGCACCGGTGAAAAGCCGATATCCACTCCGAGCACATCGCCGGATTCGGGCAGCACGCGCCGTGCCTCAGGCGCACATGCGCATAGATCGGCGAAACGCCCGGTACCGCGGCAAGCTTTGCCGCTCGCTAATCGACGGCGGACTAAGCGTCCGGACGCTCAATAGGCGAGCAGCCGGATGACGATGATCGCGGCGCCGCCGAGTGCGAGCGTCAGCGCAAGCCGCAGCATGCTCGAGACATAATCGCGCAGGTGGCTGGGCGGCTGCACGGCGATGTGCCGATGCAACAGGTGGCGAGCCGGTCCGCTGGACCACCCGCGCACCGCCTGTGGAACGGAGTATTGGGATCTCGGCATTGTACTGGCCTCACGCTTTCCCCCTCGGCGCCCATGATTCGTTTACCATAAACTGGCGAATGATCGGTTAACAAAGCCGCCAAAGCGCTTTGCTTTTTTCTCTTATGTTTAATGGCCTGCGCGCGGCCGCGGCTTGGTCGGCCGAGAGGCGATGGCCGTTTCAGCGCTTGCGGGCCGCGCCGATCTTAGTGACTGCGGCAGGCTTAGCGGTGCGGGTCTTTGAGGGCGCCTTCGGCTTTTCGGCCGGCGCGGTCGAGGCAGCCGGGCTCGCCCGTTCGGCTTCGATGCTCCGGCGCAGCGCCTCCATGATATTGACGACATTGTGCGGCTTGGCCTCGGGTCGCGTGGCGGCGGCAGGGCGACCAAGTTCCTTCGATTTCAACAGGTCGAGCACGGCGTTCTCGTAGCGGTCCTCGAAGGTCGAGGGATCGAAATGGGCCAATTTCCTATCAATGATTACCTCGGCGAGTTCCCGCATTTCGGCCGGCAGCTTGATGTCGGAAATCTCCTCGAAATAGATAGCGGGTTCCCGCACTTCGGCGGCGAACCGGATGGTCGTTGCGACAATCCCCTTGCCGAGCGGGCGCAGCAACACGGTCCGCTCGCGACGACCCATCACAACCCGGCCGAGCCCTGCCACTTTCTTGTCACGCATCGCATCGCGAATGACCGCGAAGGCCTCTTCCGACACCCTGTCCTCGGGCGCCAGATAATAGGGCGCGTCGAGGTAGCGCACATCGATTTCGGATTCTGGCACGAAACTGATGATGTCGATCGTCTGTGTGCTCTCGATCTTGATCGCATCGAGTTCGGCGTCATCGACAATAATGAAATTGTCCTTACCGACCGGGTAGCCCTTGACCTGGTCCTCGGTTTCGACGACCTCCCCGGTTTCCGCGTCGACGAATTGCCGCTTGACCCGGTTACCGGTTTTGCCGTTCAGCGTGTTGAACGTCACCCGCGAGGCATTGCTGGTCGCCGGGTATAGCGCGATTGCGCAGGAGACCAGCGATAATTTGAGATAGCCTTTCCAATTCGGACGCGGCGCCATGACTTAACTCCGGACTATACTATCCCGATCCGCCCATTTCTCTCGGCAATTTGCGGGGACATTCGGTAGGGCTTATAGCCTTACGGCCTAAATAAAAGCATAAGTGGGCGATGGAGTCACTCGCGGGACAACGGCTTTTCTTCTTCGGCCGGCTGCATGGTGTCACCCGGCGGCGGCTGACGGATCTGGTCGCCAAGGCTGGCGGATCAGTGGCCAAGAGCCTCAGCGCAAAAGCCACCCATATCGTCTTTGCCCATATGACGGCGCCGCTGACACTCGGCACCGCGCCGCCATTGTCTGTGCCCGACGGCGTGTCAGGCAATGTCGTCCGCCTCAGCGAACTCCAGTTCAAGCGCCGGGTCGGCCTTGCCGCCGCGCCGGGGACGGAGGCCCGCACCTTCTCGCGCGACAATCTCCTGCGCCAGCTCGGGCTCGACGTCGCCCTCGTTGAATGCCTCGAGCTTTATGACGTGCTCGAGCCAGTCGACGATGCATACAGCTACCGCGATCTTGCGAGCGCGCGCGAAGCCGCCCGGTTGATCGAGCGGGGTCTCGCCCTCGACGAAATTGTCGCCGCCGCTGCCATCATCCGGCGTCGCGGGTTGAGGCTCTGCGAGTCGCATCTGACCGAGGCGCCGTGGGGTGGCACGGTGCAGGAACTTGGCGGCCGCCTGATGGAGCTCGATGGGCAGTTCACCTTGCCGCTCGGCGAAGCGCCCTGTCATCTGTATGACATCCTTGCCGATGCCGAGCGGCACGAAAGCGAAGGCGATATGGCGACCGCGGCAAGGCTCTATCGGATTGCCATTGACATCGATCGAACCGATCCGGTCCTGCCGTTCAACCTCGGCAATGTGCTCGATGCTCAGGGCCTCGCCGAGGAGGCGATCCTGAGCTATCAGCGGTCGCTCGCCTGCGCCCCGGATTTCGCCGACGCTTGGTACAATCTTGCCATCATCTACGGCCGCCGGGGGCGAACCGACGACGCCGCCACGAGTTACCGCAAGGCCCTGGAGGCCAATCCGGGATACGAGGACGCGCTCTATAATCTCGCTATGCTGCTGACCCAGTCCGGTTCCTACGCCGAAGCTCTGGCGCTGTGGGAGCGCTTCCTGGCGCTGGCGCCGTCGGGCGATCTGGCTCAGGCCCGTCGCTCGGCGCTGCTTTGCCGCCTTGAACTTGCAACGGCGGCGAAATCTTGAAGCCGTCAAACCGCTTGCCGGCCGTGACGGGTCGGGCTTAGCTGCACCGGCCCAGTTCATCGGTCGTAAGCCCATGCCGCGACAACTCGAGCCCTATCGGCGCAAGCGTAATTTCTCGCGCAGCCCGGAACCCTATGGCGACGCTGCGCCGGAAGTGCCGGGCACCCGTTTTGTCGTCCAGAAACACGCGGCGCGTCGGCTTCACTATGATTTGCGGCTCGAACTCGACGGCGTCTTTAAGAGCTGGGCCGTGACCGACGGCCCGAGCCTTGTGCCGGGCGAGAAGCGACTTGCCGTCGAGGTCGAAGATCATCCGCTCGACTATGGCGATTTCGAAGGCAAGATCGCCAAAGGCGATTATGGCGGCGGCACGGTCCTCATTTGGGATCGCGGCCAATGGTCGCCGGTTGGCGACCCAAACTTTGGCCTTGCCAAGGGGCACCTCGAATTCGAGCTCTACGGCGAAAAGCTGCGCGGCCGCTGGCATCTGGTACGCATGCGGCCTAAGGCCGGCGAGAAACGGTCGAACTGGTTGTTGATCAAGGTGGACGACGGCGAGGCCCGGGCGGCGGGTTCCGGCGAAATCACCGAACAATTGCCCCGCTCGGTCGCCTCCAATCGGACGCTGGAAGCGATAGCGCGCGAGCCCGATCCAAAGCCCCGGCCGCGGCGCCGACCGGCGCCGCCGGCCGGCGAGCCCGCGCCGCCGCAAGCCCGCCTCGATCCGGCTAGCCTCGAGGGGGCCAAGCCGGCGCCCCTGCCGGTCTTCATCGAGCCGTGCCTTGCGACGCTGACCGCAAAGCCGCCTTCCGGCGAAAAGTGGATCCACGAAATCAAGTTCGACGGCTATCGGCTGCAAGCGCGGATCAGCCGCGGCCGGATCAGCTTGCGGACCCGCAATGGTCTCGACTGGACCGAGAAATTCGTTGGCGCGCCCTTCATCGATACCCTGCGCCGTCTGGCCCTGTCGACCGGCATCATCGATGCCGAACTCGTCACCGAAACGGCGGGCGTGTCGGATTTTGCGCAGCTGCAGGCAGATCTCGCGCAAGGCAGAACCGACCGGCTGGTCGTCTACGCCTTTGATCTCCTACACCTCGACGGGTACGACCTGCGCGCCGTCGCCCTGGGCGCACGCAAAGTGGCGCTCGAGCGGCTGATCGGCGAGGCCAGTGCCCTGAGGTACAGCGCCCATATCGGTGAGGGCGGCGAAATTGTGCTGCGGCATGCCTGCCGTCTCGGCCTCGAAGGCATCGTCTCGAAAATGCGCGATGCGCGCTACCGCTCGGGCCGAGCAACGGATTGGCTGAAGTCGAAATGCGCGCTCGGCCAGGAATTCCTGATTGTCGGCTTCGTCCCCTCAAGCACTTCGCGCCGCAGCGTCGGCGCGCTGGCGCTCGGCTATCACCGGGACGGCAGGCTCGTCTATGCCGGCCGGGTCGGCTCCGGCATTGCAGAGCGGGACGGCCGCGACCTGTTCGATCGCCTCGAACCCTCGCGGCTCGACGCCCCGGTCCTTGCCGATTCCCCGCCCGTCGAACCCGGCCGCCCGATCCGGTGGGTCGAGCCGCGGCTATTGGCCCAGGTCGAATTCCGCGGCTGGACCGCGACCGGCTTGATCCGCCAGGGCGTCTTCAAGGGCTTCCGCGGTGAGCGGCAGGACGGCGATTTGGTGCGCGAGGACCTCGCCAGCCCGGCGCTCCCCGCAACTTTGAATGTCCCGCCGCTCACCCATCCCGACCGGTTGCTTTGGCCGGAGGCGGGGGTAACCAAGCAGGGGCTCGCTGAATTTTACACGGAAATCTGGCCCTGGATCGGCCCGCAAATCGTCGAGCGGCCACTCAGCCTGCTGCGCGCTCCGACCGGCGTCGGCGGCCAGAGCTTCTTTCAAAAACACGCTTTTGCCGGCCTGTCCGACGCCGTCATGCGGGTGCCCGACGGGCAAGGCGAGGCGCTGCTCGCCATCCGCGATTGCGATGGCCTGATGGCGTTGGTGCAAGCCAGCGTCCTGGAAATCCATCCCTGGCCGGCGACGACCAAGGCGATCGACCGGCCGGACCGGCTGATCTTTGATCTTGATCCCGGCGACGGGACCAGCTGGGACGCCCTGTGCGAGGCTGCCTTCGACATCAGGGCCCACCTGCGCCAGGCCGGCCTCGAAAGCTTCGTCAAGACGTCCGGCAGCAAGGGCCTGCACATCGTCGTTCCGCTCGATCCGGTCGCGACCTTCGCCCATGTCAAAGACTACGCCCAGGCGGTCGCGGTCGATCTTGCCAAGGCCCAACCCGACCGCTACGTGGCGAGCTCGGTCCTGGCGCTGCGACCGGGACGAATCTATATCGATTATCTGCGCAACGCCCGCTCGGCCACGACCATCGCCGCCTATTCGACCCGGGCGCGCCCGCATGCAACCATCGCAACGCCGATCGGCTGGGACGAGCTTGGCCCGAACATGAGCGCCGATCGCTACCGGATCGCCAACCTTCTCCACCGGCTCGACCGGTTGGCGCAGGACCCATGGGCCGGCATGACCAGTCTGGCGCAACGGCTGCCGGGCCGCCGACGCTAGGGGCAAGGATTTCTTCCTCCGCCATGCAAGTCTAAGGTTATTTTTCCTTTATAAAGCAATATTTTGTCGCGAATTCTTCGGATTTCATATGACCCCTCACACTGGTAGAGCAACCCCTGCAATACAGGCCCGTAGCTGGACCATCCCGGGGCCGGCCGAATGGATGGTCAGGCCATGATGCCGGTGCCCCAAAATAGCCGCGACCACTGTCTCTGGTTGCCCGGTGGCCTCGGCCTGTTGGACGAACCAGCGGCGCAGGGATTTAAAATTGACCAGCGAACGCCGCCGGCCCGGCAGCCGCTCGGCCAGGCCTCTCGCCCGCAGCAGGCGGCTGAACCGCTTGCCGACGCCCATCGAACGCTCCCGTCTCGGGCTCTGCGGACCGGCCTCATCAAAGACGTAGGCGTCGAGACGCTTGCCCTCTGCCCGGCGCAAAACGATCGCTTGCAAGGCGGTATGAATGGGCACAAGCCGGGCGCTGCTGCGGCCGCCCTCGGCACGAAAGCGGAAATTGCCGCCGATGCAATCCTTGACGCGCAGGCCGACGATCGTCTCCAGCCGTGCCCCCGACAGAGCGCCGAACATGATCAGGTCATGCAGAAGCGGGTCTCGTGCCTCTTCAAGCAGGGCGCGCAATTCAGGGTCGGTGAAGGCGCGCTCGCTGGGCGGGCGCTGATTTGACGCCGGCACTGGCAGCCGCTGCCGAAGCCAGGGATTGTCGGCAACGAGCTCCTGCGCGGCTAACCAGCGCCAATAGCCCGAAAGCGACGACAGGTACTTGCGTACGGTCTTCCGGTCTCCGGTCCAGTGCTGCCCCTGTGGCGTCGCCAGGTCCTGGACAAAGGCGCCGGCCAGCCGACGGTCGACCGCCATGAGAAGCGGCCCCGCCTCGCCCCAACGGCGCCATTGGCACAAGCGAACGACCGCTCGTCGATGATCACCGATGGTTCGAGGCGCGTGGGCCAGGCTCGTCAACCAATCTTCGAGGTAAAGGTCGATAGCCATAGCAACGCCGGGGCAGGCCGGCATCGCGACTTCGATCGGCTGGTCCGGCTCGCCGGCCGCACGCCGGCGCGGCGCAGCCAGGCCGCCGCCCTGGCGCCGCTTGGCCGCGGCAATCACGGCATGAAGATCGGCCAGAGCCGAAGCCAGTCGATGACGGGCAACAGTCGCGTCGCTGGTCGCCAGGGTCTTGCGCAGCCGCTTGCGGCCGACTTCCCGGCGCAGGCTCGGTGGAACTTCGACCACGGCATAGAGTCCGCGGCGACGGCGCTCGATATGTCCGCTCACGACCGCCTCTAGACATTGGCGAAAAACGGCCGTGCATGTTTTGGGAAAAAGCGGTGATTTGTCAACCCGCGGTTCACGGCCGCCGTTCGATGACCCCGGGAAGATTGTTGGCATAGCTGAAGGCGACGGCACCGCACAGCAATTCGTCGTCGAGCTTGGCGGTTTCCGCAAAGGCCCGATCGAAGGCGCTGCGCAGACGCCCGCCCGGCAGAACCTCAATCATTCGCACGCCCTTGGTTTCGCCATAGGCAAAGGCGACGCCGGGTCGAACGACTAGGTTCCAGCAGCGGGTTTGAATCGCGGTGACATCGGCGATGACCTGGATCGCCGACGGTTCCGGTCCGGTGCTGGTGCGCGTCGCCTGCGCCGATGCAGCACTGGACGCAAGCAAGGCATAAAGACCCATCAGCGGTACGCGCATCCCTTCGCAAAAACGCATCGTCCGCCTTTCCGTCGTCCCGGCTGCTCCGAGCATGCCACGGATTGGTTTTCAAGCCGTAAATCCGGCGAGCCGTTAGCCAAGGCTATCGCTGAGAGGCGCGCCGGCCGGGATGCGGGGATGCGGATAATGCGCCGTCTGAGATTGCTGAAAACAAAAGAATTCGCCGTCATCACCGGGTTGCGCGCGTCGTGCCGGGTGGAGCGGCAGGCCAAAATTGGCGAGGATCCATGCGCGTATTGCGAAACCGCGCTGCCGTCCCGTTCGCCTGCGGCCGGGTCAGGGTTTGTGCTCGGCGGTGCGCAGGATGCCCAGCATGCCCTTGCGCTTGGCCTCGTAATAATAGCCGCGCGCATAGAGCGCGATCGCCCGTTGCGCGTCGCCGCCGGCCACCCGGTAGGCATTGGCGAGATAGGCGACACCATAGGTCAGATTGGTCCTCGCATCGAGGAGACCGGCCGGCGGTCCGGCATAGCCCATGCTGCGGGCCGTATCGTGCCGGATCTGCATGAGCCCCCAATTGGGGCCATTGCGCAGACCGGCATTATAGCCGCTCTCGCGCTTGATGACCCGGTGCACCAGGGCCTCGGGGACCCTATACGTGCGCGCCTCATGCCCGATCATCTCAGCAAGATCCGGACTGACACGCGCCGTGCCAGCCACGACCGGCGAAGCGCAAAGGACGAACAGACCGATCAAGACACGCGCACGCATGGCAATCCCCCAGCGAACCAGTTCGAGGGTTGGACTGGGTCCATGTCAAAATCAGGGCATCTTTGTTTTATCAATTGAATCAGATAATTAAATTTAGCGGTGTTGGACAGCGGTTGGGATTCGCTCAATCGAGAACCAATCCGATCGAGCCGTCCGGCAGATCGGCAAAGGCGATCCCGGCCTGTTCCAGCGCCCGACGGACGTCGAGCGCCGTCGCCGCCGCGACGCCGGCCCCGAGGTTGTGGTCCTCAAGACGCCGAACCGTGAATTCCGAGACATTGGCCGCGGCAGCCAATTCGCGCACCGACCAGTTAAGCAAGCCGCGCGCCGCCCGCAACTGGCCGCCCTCGACTGGACGCAGGCGAGGGGTGGTCTCGATCCGGGTGACATCCCGCAGGATGCTGAGCGAACCCGCCTGATCCGACGGTTCCAGAAAAACCTGACCGACCAGCCGCAAGCTGCGCAATTCGCCCGTATCGAGCCGAAAAAACCGGAAGCCAACATCGAAAGAACCGCCGGGATATTGCATGGCGGCAAGGAGATTCGTATCGACCCGGGCGCGATCGTCGGGATGGATAAGGCTGCCGAACAGGCCCGCGCGCGGCTCAGCGTCAATGGCAAGGCCGATCATTGCCTTGAAAGTCGCCGACCATTTCCGACCGCCATTGCGGAAGTTCACCTCGGAAAGACCGAAACCCAGATCGGCGACCAGCGTCTTCATCCGCTCGTTTGCGCCAGCGGCGCTGGCCATTGCTCCGTCGGCCGCGACCGCCACCGCGCTCCCTTTCTCCCCCACGATGGGCATGCCTGGGCCCTCGCTCGCCGCCCGGCCCTTTTGCCGGCGGCACGCCGTCTCATGGTAGTCTAACCGCTAGGAAATGGAATAAGGGTTCGCGGCGGAATCGACCGCCGGTGGACGGATGGGGAGAAAATCCATGCAGACAAAGCGGGCAATAACCCTCGTCGGCTGTCATGCGGAAGGCGAAATCGGCGACGTGATCGTCGGCGGCGTGCTGCCGCCGAAAGGCGCGACGATGTTCGAGAAAATGCAGACGATGGCGCGCGAGCACGACGAGATCCGCCGCCTGTTGATCTGCGAGCCGCGCGGCAGCGTCGCCCGGCATGTCAATCTGATCGTTCCCGCCGTCCGCGCCGATTGCGATGCCGGCGCAATCATCATGGAACCCACCGAATATCCACCGATGTCTGGCTCCAATACCATGTGCGTGGCGACCGTATTGCTCGAAACTGGCATGGTCGCGATGCAGGAGCCCACGACAAGGCTGCGCCTCGACATGCCCGGTGGGCCAGTCGACATCATCGCGGACTGCCAAAACGGCAAATGCGTCAGCGTCGAGATCGCCAATGTTCCGAGTTTCGTCGACCGTCTCGACGCGCCCCTCGAAATTGCCGGCCGCGGAACCATCGCGGTCGATGTCGCCTATGGCGGCATGTTCTACGCCCTGGTCGCGGCCGACAAGCTCGGCTTTTCCGTGACGGCCGACGAGGCGCGCGATTTGGCCGCGCTCGGCGAGGATATCAGGCGCGCGGTGCGGGCCCAATATAACGTCGTGCATCCAGAAAATCCCGCCATCCAGGGTGTCTCGATCGTCCAGTTCGATATGCCGTTCCAGGGTGCGGGACAGGTCAGCCGCAACACCTGCATCGTCTCGCCGGGCCGCTCCGACCGCAGCCCGACGGGAACCGGGACCTCGGCGCGCATGGCGGTCCTCCATGCTCGCGGCCAGCTCAAGCCGGGCGAGGGATTTTATCACGAGTCGATCATCGGTTCGCGCTTCTATGGCCGTATCGTCGGCACGTTGCAAATCGGCGCCCGAATCGGGGTGGCAACGACGATCAAGGGCCGGGCCTGGGTGACCGGGCTTTTCAATTATTTTCTCGATCCCTCCGATCCCTACCCAACTGGCTATATTGTCGCCGATACCTGGGGCAGGACGACCAGCTTGACCCAGGACTGAACCAGACGGCAAGGTTTTTGGTCGAATGAAATGGACCTCGTTTGCCCGATCTTTACCAGACAAGAACGCTGTTCGCCTGGCCACGGCTGAGCGGCTTGGCCGCGTGCTTCCCCGCACATCGCGGTCCGCCGGATAAGTTCAGACAGGGCTGGCCCACACGCAAGACAGAGAATTGCCATGGCCCTGAATTGTTACATTGCAACCATCGGAGTGAAAGCCGGCGCGCTGGCAAGCTGCGTCCAGCATGCAGTCCAACATGTTGCCCATGCGCCACGCCTGGCGCCTGGAGAGGATTGGTCGACCACGCTGATCACCACGGGCCTCGCGCTCGTTCTGGCCGCTATCGTCGCCTTGCTCCTGGCATGCCTCGAGAACGCGCGGCCGGCCCGGCGCCGCTTCACCTGAAATTTCGAGACCGGGACTGTCGGCTGGCTGTCGAAAGGGTCCGGCGCGAGCATCGCCGCAGCCGAGCATTGAGACACGGGCCAGCGCTGCAGTGCAATAAAGATTTCCGTTTAGACTTATTGCTGTCAGACAATTGTAGCCATAGGCAAATCTGCGTCAGAAGGCTTGAGTAAATTGCGTATTCCTCATTGGCCTTTGCCTCGCGTAACGCAAAGTCGAGGCTCTTATCGTGCCGGCCCGCGATACCGCGTGCTCGGTGTCGCCCTGGGCCCGGTCGCAGGGCCAAGGGGAAAGTGGCAAAATTCCGGGGCACGGCCTATGCTTTCAATCTCCCGCATCGCCTGACCGGCTTTGCGGGCAAAGCGCGGCCACCCAGGAGAAAGGCGGGCGTCCTTGAGCGTCCCCTCGATCGCCGCCTCCGAACACAAGTTCTATCTCAAGGGCTGCCTACTCGTGTTGGCGGCAGGCCTGTTCTGGAGCTTCACCGGGTTGATGATGCGCCTGGCAACCCATAGCGACGCCTGGCAATATCTCGGCTATCGCTCACTCGGGATCGGCCTAACTGCGGTTTTGTGGAGCCGCTGGCAGGGCGGCAGCGGTCCACTGGCAGGACTTGTGGCGTTGCGCTCGCTCGGTCTTGCGGCGGTGCTCTCGATTTCGCTCGCCTCGACTGCCTTCATTGTCGCGGCGAAGTCGACGACAATTGCCAATACGCTGTTTCTGTCCTCCTGCTCGCCTTTGCTCGCCGCGACGCTTGGCTTCGCCTTTCTCGGCGAAGGTCTAACGCGCCAAATTCTTGCCGCCATATTGGTCGGCCTGATCGGCGTCGTTGTCATGGTCAGCGGCGAAATTTCCGCCGGCAACCAGTTCGGGAATGTGATGGCCTTCTGCTCGGCGCTCGGTTTTGCCGGCTATACGATTTGCCTGCGGCGGGCCGGTGCCCGCGATCTCAGTTCTGTGGTGTTCGGCTATGCCTCGCTGACTGCCCTTCTGGCGGCTGTCGTGACCCTTTTCAACGGCCAGCCGCTGTTGCCGCCGGCCGAAGACATTCTCATCGCGCTGTTGAACGGGATCGTCCCGCTCGGTATCGGCACTATCCTCTACCAGAAGGGCGCGCCCTTCATTCCGGCCGTCGGTCTCGCCTTTCTGTCGCAGACAGAGGCGGTATTCGGCCCGCTTTGGGTCTGGCTTTTTCTCGCCGAGACACCGCTGCCCTCGACTCTTCTCGGCGGCGCCATCATTCTGACGGCGGTGATCGTCATGGCCCTGTCCGGAACAAACCAGCGTTTGAAGACCTAGCTGCATATTGTAAAGAACCGAGTTTTCTAAGGCGCTCAAGCTGAAAATCCCCGCCAAGAGGGTCGATGGCGAGATTCACAAGTCGGTCGCACATCCAATAACGGAAAACCCATTTCTAGAAATCCCGATTTGACATTTCAAGCACGGCCTAACCATCCTCGCATTCGGCCAGCCAGACACTCATGCCGCCCGGCGCGCGGTTCGCCCAAAGACAATAGGGTATCGCAATCAGCCTCGTCGCTTGCCTCGCCTCGTCGCCCGCGGCCGGCCGGTAGAGCACGCTGTCCCAGCCGGCAAGGCCGACCCGTCGGGCCGCAGCAACGAGCGTCACGATGCCGCCGAATAGATCGTTCCGGAACTCGGTTTCGATTGGCGTCGATCGCAGCAAGCGCAGGCGATGCGGCGGCGCCTCATTGTCGGTTTCCTCAACACAATAGACGAGCGGCCCGCGGGTGAGCGCGACACGAAGAATATCCGCCTCGACATCCGGATGGGCGCATAGGCGGACGATTGTCATCGGCAGGTCGAGTAGGACGCGATCGCCGCTCTGCCAAAGCCGCTCGATGCGTATATACCCTTCGCTGCCGACCGCCGATAGATCGATCGGCGACCCGTTGAGCGTCAGTGATGGCGACCGGCACCAAGCCGGCAACCGTAGGCTCAGGGCGAATGCAACCGGGCGATCGGTGGCGACGCTGAGCTCTATCCTCCCGTCCCAGGGATAATCGGTGGCCTGCGTCAGGTTCAATCTGGTTCCGCCAATCTCGAACTGCGCTCGGCTCGCAGCATAGAGATGGCAAACGATCTCGGGCCCGGCCTGTGCATAGGCATAGGCGCCAAGCGAGCCCACGAGACGGGCGAGGTTGGTCGCGCAGCACGGACATTCATGCCAGGTCCAGCGGCGGTGCTGCCCGCGGCTCGCCAGCGGATTCTCATAAAAATAGGCTTCGCCCCGCCAACTCAGCCCTGAGAGGGCACCATTGAAAAGTGCTCGTTCCAGAACGTCGCCATAGCGCCGGTCGGGCGCAAATTGCAGCATCCGTTGCGCCCAGAATATCAGCCCGATCGAGGCGCAGGTCTCCGCATAGGCCGAATCGTTGGGCAGCTCGTAGGCGCCGGCGAAGCCCTCGCTGCGGGCCGAAGAGCCAAGGCCGCCGGTTATATAGAGCTGCGTCGAAACGAGATCGTCCCACAAGCGTTCACAGGCCGAAAACAGACGCATGTCGCCGCGCTCGTAGGCGACATCGGCCATAGCCGCGTAAAGATACATGGCGCGCACGGCATGGCCCGCCACGTGGGTCTGCTCGCGAACCGGCAGATGCGACTGGGTATAGGCATGGCTCGCAAAATAATAGTCGCGCGGATCCTCGCCGCGTTCGATCGCCTCGAGATCGAAATAATGCGGGCGCCGGCCGCGTTCATCGATAAAATACGTGGCGAGGTCAAGATAGGCTTGCTGATTGGTCGTCCGGTACAATCGGACAAGGGCCAATTCGATTTCCGGATGGCCGCAATAGCCGCGGCTCTGTCCCGGTCCGCGCCCGAACCGCGCCGCGATATGATCGGCATAGCGCACGGCAACATGCAGAAGCCGATCTGCCCCCGTCGCCTCGAACAAAGCGATCGCGGCCTCGATCAGGTGGCCGGCGCAATAGAGTTCATGCTGCTCACGCAAGTTGCGCCATTTGGCCTGCGGTGCCCGCCGCGTGAACCAGCTGTTCAAATAGCCATCGGCTTCCTGGGCGCCCGCCAGGCGGGTAACAGCCGCATCAACAAAAGCCGCCAGTGCCGGATCGTCGCCTTTGGCCAAGCAATAGGCCGCCGCCTCGATCCATTTCGCCAGATCCGAATCCCACAGCATCTGCAGCGAAAGGGCATGGGTCTTTTGAACGGGGTGGCGGGGCGAGGCGGGCGGTGAGGAGACCGTCAGTGCCTCCAGCACCCCGGACTGTTCAAGCGACTGCCATTGGTTCGGCAGCGCTCGCCTTCGCACCGCGGCCTGCCGGGTGGCGAGAAAGCCTTCGCAAAAATCGATACGCGCCGCAGCGAGCCCCGCCAGCCTACTCTTGGACGTCGCCCCGGCACAAGCGGCAGCACCCGGACCGGGCCAAGATCCGTCAGTCATAGGTCGCAAACTCACCATGCTTGCGATAGGCCTCCTGGTAATGATGCAGCTTCGCCTCGTCGACCTCAACGCCCAAGCCCGGCGCCTCGATGCGACCCCACAGCGGACCGTCGGCAATCGGCAATCGTTCGGTCAATATGTCGTCGGCCATAATCTGCGCCGTTTGCTGGTGGCCCAGACAGGCGTTTGGCGCCGCAAGCATCATGTGCTGGCAGGCAGCGGCGGTCAGGCCGAGTTCGCCGTGCGTGTGCTTGCAGACCTGCCAGCCTTCAAGATGGCTAGTCCAGACCAACGTGTGAAACCGCAGCAGAGAGCCGACCCAATAGGGGCTGAAACAGAGGTAGTCGCCGCAGCGGCTCTTGATCAAACGATATGCGTCCGCCTCCCGCCACAGGCCTTCGTTCACGCAAAGGGGCACTTCGGTACGGGCCCGTAAATCGATCATGTTTTCAAGCGGATCTATGCGGACGGGGGCCTCGACGAAATCAATGTCGAAGCGATCGTGCCATCGCTTCAGCAATCGGACCGCCTGTGGTTGGGTCCAGGATTGATTGACGTCAATCCGAATCTTTCGCTGCGGGCCAATGCCATCGCGCAGCGCCTCGAGCATCGCCTCTTCGCGTTGTTCGTCACGGCCCGCCTTGATGTAGTAACAGCCGTAGCCTCGCTGCACGCCATCGGCGGCCTGCCTTGCGATTTCGACCGGGCTTGCCCAATCCATATAATAGAAATAATCGATCGATTCGCGCAGCGCACCACCAAACAGACGGTAGAGCGGCTGGCCGCAGGCCTTGCCGCTGAGATCCCACAAAGCCATGTCGATGCCGGCATAGGCGAAGTTCCCGGTCATCGGCTGGAAGGCCCATACGCCGTGGACGGCCAATTCTCGATGGATCGCTTCCTTGTCCCAGGGATCGCGGCCGATCACCAATGGCCGCATCGCGCGAACCGCCGATTCGATCCCGGCCGTATCGGCGGCCCGGGTGCATTCGCCCCAACCGATGAGACCGGAATCCGTGGTAATCTTCACGATGACGTCGGTGATACCGCCTCTGTTGATCAGAGAACTCGCCTCGACACGCCGATAGGGGACGCGAACCGTAAACGTTTCGAGCGCGGTTATTTTCATAATCAGCTCCTAATGGCGGTAATTGAGACGGTGTTCCATATAGCGGACACCCAGCGACAGCGGGTAACTCATCGCAAAATAGAAAGCGGCGGCCATGACGAATACGGCCATTGGCTCGAAACTTGAAGAAGCAAGATCCTTGGCGCGCAGCATAAGTTCCGGGGCCGCGATCAGTGCGCAGACTGCGGTGTCCTTGAGGAGTCCAATGGCATAATTGGCGACTGGAGGCAGAACGATGCGGGCGGCCTGCGGCAGAATAATATATGTCAAGGCGGTTACCGGCGTCATGCCGAGTGAATAGGCGGCTTCTTTTTGGCCACCATGCAGGGCCTCAATCCCCGACCGGAACACTTCCGAGAGAATCGCCCCGCCATGAAGGCCAAGACCGATGACGGCCGCCGAAAAGGACGACAAAATCAGCCAGGTCGCGCCGATCTGCGGCGGCACAAAATAGACGATATAGAGAATGACCAGCGAGGGCAGACCGCGGGCGATCTCGACGTAACTGATGGCGGCGGAGCGCAAAAGCCAGTGCCGCGACAGCCGCGCCAGCGACAGGGCGAGACCGAGGCCGACGGCCGCGAAAAACGACACGATCGTCAGCTTCAGCGTGCCGAGCGAGGCCAGCATCATCTGCGGCAGCCATTCCCGGATATTGTCATGATAGGCCGCGAGTAATTCGCTCATGATTGTTCCATTATTGCCAGCTGCGCCTGGACTTTTCGAGCATGGCGACCAGTCGCGACATCGGAATGGTCATGCACAGATAGAGCAGGCCAGCGAGCAGATAAACCTGCATGCTTTGCAAGGTCTCGGTCACCAGATTTCTGGCAAAGAACATGATCTCGGGCGCGGCAACCACCGAGACGAGCGCGGTGTCCTTGATCAGCACGATTGAAAAATTGGTGATCGGTGGGATCATGATCCGCAGGGCCTGCGGCAGAATTATGTATTGCATGGCATGGCGCGGGGTCAGGCCAAGTGACAGGGCCGCCTCGAGCTGACCCTTGTGGATCGCTTCGATGCCGGCCCGGTAGATCTCTGCGAGGTAGGCCGCACCGTTGAGCCCAAGGCCGGCTATGGCTGCCATTACCGGGGTCGGGTGCAGGCCGAGATCGGGCAAGCCGAAATAGATAATGAACAATTGCGCCAAGGCCGGCGTTCCACGCATAATTTCGACATAGGCAGCGGCAAGAAATCGAATGATCCGCCAATGAGATCGCCGCAAGAGGGCGATGACAAGCCCCAGAATCAGCGCGACCACCAGCGCCCCGATGGCGACCTTCACGGTCATCACGGCGCCACCCAAAAGCACGCGTAGAAAGTAAAGAAGACGCTCACTTAAGATCATCCGTCGCGTCCTCGATCTCAGCGCTCGCGGATCTGGTTCAGGAAGCTGCGTGTTCGCGCATGCATGGCGTTGGTCAAAATATCTTGCGGGCGGCCCTGCTCCACGATCTTGCCATGATCCATGAAAATGACTCGATCCGACACTTCGCCGGCAAACTGGATTTCGTGGGTTACGATGACCATCGTACGACCCTCGGCGGCCAATTCACGCATCACTCTGAGCACCTCGCCGACGAGTTCCGGGTCGAGTGCCGAGGTTGCCTCGTCAAAGAGCATGAGCTTCGGCTGCATGCAGAGAACCCGGGCGATGGCGACTCGCTGCTGCTGCCCGCCGGACAGACGCTCGGGAAATTCCTCGATTTTGTGACCGAGTCCGACCTTGCGCAGCATGTCGCGGCCGCGCTCGTCGGCCGCCTCACGTGACAATCCGAGAACCTTGCGCGGCGCTATCGTCACGTTGTCGAGCGCCGATAGGTGCGGGAATAGGTTGAATCGCTGGAAGACAAAGCCGATCTCGCGACGCTCCTTGGCAAGCTCGCGGTCGCTGAGGTTAACATAGGACTCCCCGACCTTCTGGGTTCCGATCAGAGTACCATCGATATAGATCTGGCCCGACGTCGGCTTCTCCAGATAATTGATGCACCGCAATAGCGTCGTCTTGCCCGAGCCGCTCGGACCGATTATCGAAACCTTCTCGCCCCTTGCGACGTCCAGATCGATGCCCGCAAGCACCGCCGTTCCGGAAAATTCCTTGTAGAGCTTCGAGATCCGCAAAAGCGGCATTGGTTGATTTTGGTCTTCGCTCATTGCCCTGATTCCAAACCGGGCTTCGCGCAGCGCCGGAGCCGGCGCCGCGTCGCAATCGGACCAAATATTGGAAAAAAAGAGGCCGGACGTCCGCCGATCGTGGCGGACGTCCGCATGATTATTTGAAGCAATGGTCGGCAGTCGGGGCCTTGTAATCGGCCGCGCGGTCGACGCCAATTCTCGGATTCTTCTCAGGCGGCACGAACCAGGCCTTGTCGCCGAGGCCATATTTCGCCATCGCCTTGACGTTCAAACAATCCTTCCAGACTTCGCCGATCGCGACATTGATCGCATCGGTCAGCGCCGTCTCGCTCTTGTTGATTCCGAAAATGACCGAGTATTTCGTCGACATTACCGGATATTTTTCGGGCATAGGATCGAGCGCGACCTGATGCAGATTCCATTCCGGATGCTGAGCAATGCCGTATTGCATCAGCGGCGGATCAAGGATGGCCATGTCCAATCGCCCGGCGATCAGGTCCTGCAAGACGCCGTCGGACGTATCGTAGAGTTTGACCTCGCCAATGCCCTCGACCGTCTTCAACTCGGGGATGAGCGTGAAGCCGGTAACCGTGCCCACCGAATGACCCTTCATATCTGCAAAGGTGTGCCAGTTGTGGTCGGATTTCTGGGCCAATAGCGTGCCAAAATAATAGATCGGCTCGCTCAGATTCATGATCTTGGTGCGCGACTCGAGCCAGCCCATGGCTCCGTGCATGATGTCAATCTTGCCCTGCTTGGTCGATTCGATCTCCGCTGCCCAGTCCATCTGCTGAACCGCCGGTTCCAGTCCGAGCTTCTTTGCGACGAACACCATCAATTCGCCGTCGGTGCCGCTCAATTGCCCATCCTTCAATTGCGTCATCGGCATGTCGCCGTTCATGCCGATCGTCAATTTCCCGTCGGCAATCGTCTTTACGGGTTCGGCTAGGGTCGCGGCATCGAGCGCACCGGTTAGTCCGGTCGCCAGTAACAGGGTCCGGCAGATCCGGGTTGTCCTGGTCGTCGTCGAATGTACGGAAGTCCAATCCGAATTCATGACTACCCTCCTGGTTGGTTGCATCGATGCCGCACGTTGGCCGGCCTCGACCCGCTGCTGCCGAGCATTTTTCCTTCGCCCAAAATCCGCCCGGCGAGCAGCACGATGCTTGCCCAAAGAACCGGCGCGATTAGGACTTGTTCCAGCGAGCCCTCGATACTAACGTTGCCGATCGAAAATGCGCAAGCCTCGGTCCGGGGTGGCCTTGCGTCAGGCCCATGCGCCGGCCGCTCGAGCGAGCGCCATGACGGCGCAACCTGCCAATGCGATGCGCCAAGGCAAAGGAGGTGAAGCGATGAAACAGGCGGTTGATACGGGTCTTAGAGCCGAAAACATCCCGCTTGAATGGGCGACCATGGCCGATGGCATTCTCTACACAGCGCAGATTCCGATGCGGCAAGACGGCTCGATCGAAACCGGCGATATCGCCGCGCAGACAGCCCTCACGCTAGCCAATCTCAAACAGACCCTGGCGGCGGCCGGCGGCACAATGGCCGACGTGACGCAAGTTTTGATCTATCTGCCGGACCCCGATGATTTTGCCGGCATGAACGCGGCCTATCGGCAATGGTTCACCAGCCCGTTTCCGAACCGGGCGACTGTAGTCGCCAAACTCATGGTTCCCGGCGCCAGAATTGAAATCGTGGCCTATGCGCACATCGGCTCGCCGAAGGCAGCGCGCAGGCGGCCGTCGGCCAAGCGTTCGGCTGGCGCTTCCGTCAAACGGGCCAAGGCGGCTGCATCGAAACCCCGTAAGGCGTTGGCAAAGCGGTCGGCTAAGACTACGACCAGGAAAGGCGGCGTTCGAGGCCGGCGGTGAAAGTTGTCATCCTCGGCGCCGGCGTCATCGGCACGGCGAGCGCTTGGTACCTATCGCGCGCCGGCCACGCCGTTGCTGTGATCGATCGGCAACGGGCCCCCGCCCTCGAAACCAGCTATGCCAATGGTGCTCTCCTGACACCTGGCATGGCCGATCCATGGGCCGCCCCCGGCATTGCCGGCATCATCTGGAAATATCTCGGCCGGGAAGACGCTCCCTTTCTGCTTCGGCTTCACGCCCTTCCCGGCCTGCTTGGCTGGGGGCGTCAGTTTCTGGCTAACAGCTCGGCCACGAAATGGCGAAAGAATACCGAAAGTGTCTTTGCGCTGGCTGCCTACAGCCAGGCTCTGCTCGAGACTCTATCGCATGATCTCGGCCTGCAATATGACCGCAACGATCAGGGTAATCTCCGGGTCTATCGGGATCAGGTTTCGCTGCAAGCCGCCGATCGCGATGCCGCTATCTACCGTTCTCTCGGCTTTCCCGTCACCCGCCTCGATGCCGCGGGCTGCGTCACGCTGGAGCCGGCCCTGCGGCCGATCGCCGGCACCCTTGCCGGAGGCCTGCACTATCCCGGCGACAGGGCCGGTGATTGCTTCGCGTTCACCCAGTCGCTTGCCGCGACCGCCGAAAAGCATGGTGCGCGTTTCCAGTTCGACACGCGGATCACAGGCCTGCGCCGCAAGGCTGACAACATTCAAGCGGTGGTGACCGATAAGGGCGAGATTACCGGCGACTGCTACGTTCTGGCCTGTGGCAGCGATAGCCCGGCCCTCGCCCGGCCGCTCGACCTGACATTGCCAGTCTATCCCGTCAAAGGTTATTCGGCCACTTTGAAACTTGACGGCTGGAATGACCCACCCAGGTTACCTATCGTGAATTACCATCGGAAAATGGTCGTTATCCGGCTCGGCGAGCGCATTCGACTTGCCGGCAGCGCCGAGTTCGCCGGATTTGACCTGAGCCCAAGTCCGGCACGCGGCCGCATGCTGCTCGACGCCTTCCAGGAATTGTTCCCCAATTATCCGGGCGGCCTCGCGGTCGAACATTGGTGCGGTCTTCGACCGATGTGCCCCGATGGTCGACCGATTGTTGGGCAAACGCGTTATCGCAATCTGTTCCTTAATACTGGACATGGATCGCTCGGCTGGACGCTGGCGTGCGGTTCGGGCAAGGCCGTGGCAGACCTCGTCTCAGGGCACGAGCCCGACCTCGATCTCGCACCCTTCGCGCTTGCCCGCTTCTAGTTGATGCTGCTCAGCAATCCAAAGTGGTCTGGCGCTCCCAATCGGTCAGGAAGCGGCAATATTCATTCCATTCCGACGTCTTCAACTTGATGTAGGAGGACACCGCGGCGTCTCCCAGTCCTTCCCGCAACACTTGAGAGGCCCCAAGCGCCCGCAAGGCGTCGAGCAGGTTGAGCGGCAGGCGCTTCGCCTTGATGTCATGGCCGTGCGCATACATGTCGACGTCGAGCCGCTTGCCGGGATCGCGGGCTTGGGCAATGCCGTCGAGGCCGGCGGCGAGCAGGCCTGCCTGCAACAAATAGGGATTGGCGGCGCCGTCGGCCAGCCGCAGTTCGAACCGCCCGGTATCGGGAATACGGATCATATGGGTGCGGTTGTTGCCGCCGTAGGTCACGCTATTCGGCGACCAGGTTGCGCCTGAAATTGTTCGCGGCGCGTTGATGCGCTTGTAGGAATTGACCGTCGGATTGGTCAGGGCCGCCAGTGCTTCGGCCGAATGGATCAGCCCCCCGATGAAGTGATAGCCAAGCTGGGACAGGCCTAGCTCGCCCTTCGGATCCTCGAACAGATTGTTGTTGGTCGATGTCGACCACAACGAGACGTGTGCATGGCAGCCGTTGCCGGTGAGATCGGCAAAGGGTTTTGGCATGAAGGTCGCGCGCAAGCCATGTTTTTCGGCAATGGACTTGACCATGAACTTGAAAAAAGCATGCCGATCGGCGGTCTTGAGCGCGCCATCATAGTCCCAATTCATCTCGAACTGGCCATTGGCATCCTCGTGGTCGTTCTGGTAGGGAGCCCAGCCAAGCGCGATCATCGCGTCACAGATTTCGCGGATGACGTCGAAGCGGCGCATCAGCGCCTGCTGGTCATAGCACGGTTTAGCCTGTGTATCGGCAGCATCGGAGATTCGGGTCCCGTCGGGGGCGATCAGAAAATATTCGCATTCGACCCCGGTGCGCATCTCGTAGCCCTGGTCGGCGGCACGTGCCACGAGCCGCTTGAGGATCTGGCGCGGGTTTTGTGCAACCGGCTCGCCGGCCATGACCAGATCGCCGGTGCACCAGGCAAGCTCCGGTCGCCACGGGAGCTGCACAACGGAGTGCGGATCGGGCATGACGAGTATGTCGGGATCAGCCGGCGTCATGTCGAACCAGGCGGCAAAGCCGGCAAACCCAGCCCCCGCCTTGCTGATCTGGTCGATGGCGGTTGCCGGCACCAGCTTTGCCCGCATGATCCCGAAAAGATCGACGAAGGATATTAGGAAATATTTGATAGCCCGATCTGCCGCATAAGCCCCAAGCGCCGTCATCGACTGCTCCATCGGTGCGAGTTTGCCAGCCTTAAGTTCCGGCCTTGCCGGGTATCCAATTGGTCCCGGCGAGCGGCACCTGCGCCATCGCTGCCGATTCCACCGTCAGGGCGACGAGGTCCTCGGGCTCGAGATTGTGGACATGCGATTTGCCATTGGCCCTTGCGAGCGTCTGGCATTCGAGTGTCAGCACCGCCAGGTAATTGGCCAGGCGGCGGCCGGCCACGACCGGATCGAGCCGGGCGACGAGTTCGGGATCCTGGGTCGTGATTCCGGCCGGATCGCGCCCCTCGTGCCAGTCGTCATAACAGCCAGCCGTCGTCCCGAGCTTGCGGTATTCGGCCGCAAATTGCGGCGCATTGTCACCCAGGGCGATAATGGCTGCGGTGCCGATCGAAACCGCATCGGCGCCGAGCGCCAGAGCCTTGGCGACGTCGGCGCCGTTACGGATCCCGCCCGACACCACCAATTGCACCGTGCGGTGCATGTCGAGATCCTGGAGCGCCTGGACTGCCGGCCGGATCGCCGCCAATAGCGGAATGCCGACATGTTCGATGAAGACGTCTTGGGTCGCGGCGGTGCCGCCCTGCATGCCGTCAAGGACGACGACATCGGCGCCGGCCTTGACCGCCAGAGCGGTATCGTAATAGGGCCGGGCCGCACCAACTTTGACATAGACCGGCTTTTGCCAATCGGTGATTTCGCGCAATTCCTGGATCTTGATTTCGAGATCGTCCGGCCCCGTCCAATCGGGATGCCGGCAGGCCGAGCGCTGATCGATGCCGGCCGGCAAGGTCCGCATGGCAGCGACCCTTTCCGATATTTTCTGGCCGAGCAGCATGCCGCCGCCGCCGGGCTTGGCACCCTGGCCGATTACGATCTCAATCGCATCGGCCTTGCGCAAATGATCTGGATGCATGCCGTAGCGGCTCGGCAGCACCTGATAGACGAGGAGGTCGGAGTGTTGGCGTTCCTCATCGGTCATGCCGCCATCGCCGGTTGTTGTCGAAGTGCCGGCCTGCGACGCGCCGCGCCCGAGCGCCTCTTTGGCGGGTGCCGACAGCGAGCCAAAACTCATACCGGCTATGGTGATGGGAATCCGCAGATGGATCGGCCGCTTCGCGAAACGGCCGCCAAGCACCACATCGGTGCCGCATTTTTCGCGATAGCCCTCGAGGGGATAACGGCTAATCGAGGCCCCGAGAAACAGCAGATCGTCGAAATGCGGCAGCTTGCGCTTGGCTCCGAAGCCGCGGATGTCATAGATACCGGTTGCGGCAGCGCGATGAATCTCGGCAATGGCATGCCGGTCGAAGGTTGCTGATTCGCGCGGCGGGGTGTGAATCCATCGATCGGCCTGCGTCATCAATAGGACCCCAAATTGTCGATGTGAAAATGATAGAGCCGGCGCGCCGAACCATAGCGCTTGAAGGAAGCGGCCTCGACCTTGCCGTCGAGACCAGCGGCGGCGAGTAGCCGGCTCAGACCGGTCAGGTGTTCGCCGCTCATCGGCTTTTCGATGCAATCCGCGCCGAGGCTTTTCACCGTGCCTCGGACAAACAGCCGCGCCTCGTAAATCGAATCCCCCAAAGCATCGCCGGCGTCGCCGAGGACGACCAGATTGCCGGCCTGGGCCATGAAGGCCGACATGTGGCCGACGCTGCCCTTGACGACGATATCAAGCCCGCGCAGCGAGATGCCGCAGCGGGCCGCGGCATTGCCGCCGATCACCAACAGCCCGCCGCAGCCGCTCGCGCCAGCCGATTGCGACGCATCGCCCTCGACGTGAACCAGTCCCGACATCATATTCTCGGCGAGGCCGGTACTGGCATTGCCGGCTACAACGACGGTGGCCTTTTGATTCATGCCGGCGCAATAATAGCCGACATGGCCCTCGATGCGGATTTCGAGAGGGGTCGTCAGACCGGCAGCAAGCGCATGGGCGCCGCGTGGATTTCGGATCCGGAAACGCCCTTCTGGCGCATCGTGCAAGCGTTGGTTGACGGTGCGCGCCGACAGTGCCGCAAGGTCAAAGTCGATCCACGGGCCCGAAGCTTCGGCGGCGCGCCGGGTCTGCATCATGATGCCCTGGTCCAGGCATAGACCGTCGCCGGGGCCGGCTCCCAAATCTTCGCGTGTTCGACGCCCGGCAGCGGTGCCAGAGCTCTAAATTCGCTGCCGAAGGCAACCCAATCCGCGGTCTCGGCCAGGACCGCCGGCTTGCAGGCGATCGGATCGCGCAAAACGGCAAAGCCGTGCTCGGTTCCCACGACAAAGGTGTAAAAGCCGTCCAACGCCGCAAGCGCGCTCGCCAGAGCCTCCTCCAGGCTGTCGCCCTGCTTCATCCGAAAAGCGAGATAGGCCGCTGCAACTTCGCTGTCGTTTTCGGTCTGGAAACGTTCGCCGTGCCGGACCAGTGTTTCGCGCAGCCGATTATGGTTCGACAGCGAGCCATTGTGGACGAGGCAGGTATCGCGGCCGGTCGAAAACGGATGCGAGCCGGCAATGGTGACCGCCAATTCGGTCGCCATCCGGGTGTGCCCGATCGCATGCGAGCCCGCCCTTTGTGCGAGTCCAAGCCGAGCCGAAACGCGGTCGGGGTCGCCGACACCCTTGTAGATCTCGATCGACCGGCCCTGGCTGAGCACCGTCGCTTCTCCAGCCTCATCGATCAGAAAGCGGCGGGCCGCATCGCCATCGCCCCGGGTGGAAAAAATTGCATGGTCCTCGAGCGTCTCGACAACAATCTCGGCGCCGATCGCTACCCCTGTTCGCCGCGCCAAGGCCGCCCAATCGAGCGGCGATCTGGCGACTAGGCAGAGTTTGGTGAGCCCAGGCGAGGGCGCCGCATAGACAGCGAAACCGGCGCTGTCGGGACCGCGGTCGCACATTTCATGCAGCATCAGCCCAGTCAAACGGCCGAGCTGCGGCTCGAGCACCGCATTCTTGAGAAAAAGCCCGACAATCCCGCACATGCCACTCTCCCATCGCCTCTTCTGTACTGTGGCGAGCGGACCACGGGGTGTCAATCGCAGGTAGATTATTTTCCTGACAGGAAAATCAACTCAAGCCTTTTCCGCCGGCAGCTGCGGCGACACGATGATCGACAGATAGCGCGCCGGCAGAGCCGTCAGTTCCTCAGGCCCGTGCAGGGCCTCGGCATCGAAAAACAGGGAATCGCCAGCCGTCAGCCGATAGAGCCGATCGGCGTGACGATAGGCGACCTCGCCAGAGAGCATGTAGATGAATTCGAGGCCGGGATGCTGGAAGACAGGAAAGGCGTCGGACGTCTTGTCGAGCGTGATCAGGAACGGCTCGACCCGCAGGGTATTGTGAATCGAATGGCCCAGCAATTCATAGCGGTGGCCCGCTCTTGTGCCGCGCCGATCTATGACAAGGCCATGCCCGGCGCGCACGAAAGTGGCGTCGTGCTTGCGATCGTATTTGGCGAACAGGGCGGTAATCGGCACGTTGAGCGCGGCGGCGATTCGGTGCAGCGTCGCCAGCGATGCCGAGGTGCGACCGTTTTCGATCTTGGAAAACATCGCAACCGAGAGGCCGGCGGCCTGGGCCGCCTGCGAAGCGGTGAGCCGGATCGCCTGGCGCAGCGCCTTGACCTGGGCACCGACCGAATCGAGCAGCGGCTTTTCCGGACGCTCACGGCGGGGTGCCGGTGCCGCTTCTTTCGTGCGGGCGGCGGCCAGATGTTTGCGCCTGATCTTGGCCCTCACGTTGCGCTCCGCTCCCCCGGGCTTTTTCCGCGGCTAATCGAGACCCGCCGCCAGGAACCCGCCGTCGACCCGCAGCATCTCGCCAGTAACATAGGTTGCGGCTGGCGAGGCAAGGAAAATTGCTGCCCCAACCAATTCCTCCAATTCACCGAAACGGTGCATCGGCGTGCGGCGGAGGGCCATCGCCTTGCGTTCGGCCGACATTTTCTCCCGGTTGAGCGCGGTCATAAAAAAGCCGGGCGCTAGGCCGTTGACGCGGACCCCTTTGGGCGCCCATTCCGCCGCCAGCGTCCGCGTCAAAGCGAGAACACCATGTTTCGATATCGTGTAGGGTGCGCTTAATTGAAAGCCGCGATGGGCTGCGACCGACGCAATATTGATGATCGCGCCGCTGCCGCGGCCGAGCATGTGGCGGCCAACCTCGCTGCAGGCAAAGAATACGCTGGTCAGGTTTGTCGCCATGACCTGCTCATAGTCGGCGCGGCTGAAATCCTCGGCCGGCTTGAGCATGGTCACGCCCTGCGAATTGACGAGTATGTCGAGCTTGCCCGCCCCGGCGAGGGCCTTGCCGATGACGCCGCTCAATTGCGCCGGCTCGGTAAGATCGCAGGCAAAGGCTCTGGCACGTCGGGTCGGTGCGGCGCAATGCGGCCAAAGTCGCCTCGACCTTGGCCGCGGTCCGGCCGACCGCGATCACCTCGGCGCCGGCCTCCTGGAACCCCTGCGCAATCGCCCGCCCGATACCGCTCGATCCGCCGAGAACCAGCGCCGTCATGCCGTCAAGCGAAAACCTGTCCGTGTCGCCCATTGCTTCCTCCCCGCCCTCAGGCAACCTTGTAGCGCCGCAACACGTCCTGGTTGATTGTGATGCCGAGGCCGGGCCGCCGCGGCGGCAAAATCCGACCCCCGGCAAAGCTGAAGCCCTCCTCGACCAATTCGCGCCGCAAAATCTCCTCGCATAAATGCGGCGGCAAATATTCGATGAAGGCGCAATGCGGCGTGTTGAAAGCCAGATGCGCGGTCGCGGTTACCGACAGGCCGGTTTTCCAGCAATGCGGCACGATGATGCGGCCGCGTTCGGCCGCCATGTCGCAGACTTTCTTCGCCTCGAGAAAGCCGCCGACGCGGCCGACATCGGGTTGCGCGACGTCGATCTTGCCACGGTCCATCAGCGCCTCGAATTCCCAATGGGTCGCCAGCCATTCGCCCGAGGCGATCCGCATTGGTGCGGCATCGTGCGAGCCGCGCATATTCGTCGAGATTATCGACCCAGATCGGCGTCTCCAGAAAGTAGAGATCGAACTCCCGCCATTGCCTGTACCGTCTCGAGCGCGGTCGCCGCGTCCTCCCACATGTATTGCACATCGACCATCAGGGCGATGTCGGGACCAAGCGCCTTTCGAACGGCGCGACCACTTCGGTATGGCGGTCGTAGCTCTCGTTGCAGGCCGCTATGGGCATAGGGCCCGTTCATCGTTACTTCGGCTTTGACCGCCTTGAAGCCGAGTTCGCGAGCGCGCTGCGCCCAGGCACACAGCGAATCGCGATATTCCTCGAAACTGCTGCCCGAGGGCTGCAGCGAGGCATAGGGGATGATAGCCTTCTGGTGCAGGCCGCCGAGCAATTCGTAGACGGGCTTGCCGAGCGCCTTGCCCTTGATGTCCCACAGCGCCATTTCGATCGCCCCAATGGCATGGATGACCGCGCCGCGGCGACCGTGCATGCAGGTGCCAACATACATCCGCTGCCAAAGCGCCTCGATGGCCAGCGGATCGGCGCCAACAGAATGTCGGTGAGGCTCTGGCTCATCGTATGGGTGCCCGGCGCCTCGATGCAGGTCTTGGCGATCCAGGGATTGACGTCGCTTTCGCCACAACCCTCAATTCCTTCATCGGTGTGAACCACGACGATGAAGCTGTCTTGTGCCGAAGAGGTGAGGGCCGGATTGAAATTGGGCGCCAGTAGAACATGGCAGTCGATGCCGGTGATTTTCACATCGTCTCTCCCTGTTTGGCCGGCCGCGCCCGGCTCACAATCGCTGCTTGACCACCAGTGGATCGGCGGTGGCAAGGCTTTCGCCGTGCCAGCCCAGATGGCTTAAGAATTCCCGCGTGCGCGCGACCTGCGGGTTGGCGAAGATTTGTTGGGGTGGGCCCTGTTCGATCACCGTGCCTCGGTCGAACACCACGACCCAATTGGCGACGCGTCTTGGCAAAATCCATTTCATGGGTGACTACCACCATGGTCATACCCTCGTCGGCCAGCCGCTTCATGACGCTCAGCACCTCGCCGATCGTCTCCGGATCAAGGGCCGAGGTCGGCTCGTCGAACAGCATGACGTCCGGTTGCATGGCCAGCGCCCGGGCGATCGCGACGCGCTGCTGCTGGCCGCCCGACAGGGCGGCTGGATAGACCGCGGCCTTATCGACCAGGCCGACCTTGTGCAGCAATTCGAGCGCTTCGCGTTCCGCCGCCGCGCGCGGCGCGCCAAGGACCGTCATTGGACCGATCGCGACATTGCGCGTTACGCTCAAATGCGGAAACAACTCGAAATTCTGGAAGACCATGCCCATCCGGCGCCGCAATTGTCGCACGTCTGTGGCGCCGTCCTGCACGTCAACCCCGTCGAACCTGACGCGGCCGCCGTCGATCGTCTCAAGCGCATTGGCACAACGCAGCAGCGTCGACTTTCCCGATCCACTCGGCCCGATCAGGCAGACGACTTCGCCGCGATGCACCGAAAAATCGACGCCGCTCAATGCGACGACCGCCCCATAGGCCTTGCTCACCCGCTCGAAGGCAAGAATTGGCGCCGCCGAATTGCCGACCCGGCGCGCCGCCGCGGGCGCGGATTCTCCGGACGGCACCGCGGTCTCCGCATCCCTCATTCGACGACCTTGTATTTGCGGTGGAGCCAGTCGACAAGCTTCGCCTGCGGATAGCCCATCAGCAGATAGAGCCCGGCCATGGCCGTCAGTACCTCCAGGATCCGGAAGGATTCGGAGCGCACTTTCAGGGCGACATAGCTCAAATCGGCAACCGCGATGATCGAGACGAGCGAGGTGTCCTTGAACAGCGAGACCCAGGTGCTGGCAAGCGACGGCAGGACACGGAGCACGGCCTGCGGCAAAATGATTTGGCGCATGACTTGCGGCTTGCTCATACCGAGCGCCAAGCCGGCATTCCATTGACCCTGGCGGATCGATAGAATGCCGGCCCGAAATGTCTCCGAATTAAAGGCGGAGACGTTGAGGCTCAGCCCGACGATCGCCGTAGTGAATTCCGAAAAGCCGATGTCGAAGGCGGCCGGCAGAACATAGAAGACCCAGTAGATCTGCAGGATGAGCGGCGTCGCGCGAAAGAATTCGACGAAAGCTGTCGCCGTAGCGTTTACGCCTCGCCACGGCGATAGACGCAAAAAGGCGAGCAGCAAGCCGCCGGGTATGGCGATCGCCATGGTCGTCACGGCAAGCAGAATCGTCATGGCGGCGCCATCCAGCAGGCGGAAGCGATTGTCCCAGACGACCGACCAATCGAGGGTCACGAGGCACCAAGCGGCGCCAGTCGGCGATACAGGCGATCGATCAGCCGCGCCACCGGATAGCAAATCAAAAAATAGATGAGCATGGCTGCGCTGTAGATTTCGAAAGGCCGGAAGGTCTTGCCGGCCAGGGTTTGCGACTGCCGCAGCAATTCCGGCGCCGCGATCACCGAGGCAATGGCGCTGTCCTTGATCGCGAGAACCAAGAGCGAGCCCAGCGGCGGCAAAATGCGCACGAAGGCCTGCGGAAGGATGATCTTACGAATGGCCTGGGCTTTCGACATGCCAAGCGCAAGGGCGGCACGCATCTGGCCGGAACGGATCGAGGTCAGCCCGCCGCGGATCGTCTCGCAGACATAGGCGCCGAGATGGATGCCAAGGCCAATGGCTCCTGCGGCAATCGGTTCCAGCGATTGGCCAATGATCAGCGGAAAGGCAAAATAGATCCAGATCAGAACGGCAAGTACGGGAATCGAGCGAAAGACATCGACATAGAGGCCGATGATGATATCGAGGAGCCGGCCGCCGTAGGTCCGCAGCACGCCGCACACGACGCCGATTGAAAGACCGAGGAGAATCGACAGAGCGCTCAGAACCAGAGTCACACCAATCGCCTGGACGATGAAACGCCAATTGATCCACAACGGCGAAAAATCGACGGTCATCGGCATGGCCCGGCGACCGCCCGGGCGACCGGGCGGCCCTTGGGTAAGGGACGAAGGATTATTTCACGCTCTTGAGGATGCGCAATTCCTCGGCCTCTAGCTTCGGCCTGACTTCGTCCTTGACCGCGGTGAGCCAGGCCAAAAAGACCGGGTCACCTTTGTCGATTGCCATGGCAGTGGCGGTCGCCATTTCCTGGCTCTTCAGGCAATCGTCACCTTTGGGAAACACCGTCAGGCCGGGAACCGAGACGGCCAGATTCGGCCAGGCGACATTGTCGATGGGAGCGACATCGGCGCGTTTCGACATGATTTCCTCGACCGGCGCGTTGGCACCGGAACCGGCAACGCCGCGCAATTTCGCCTTAGGAAAGCGGCCGGGCGCCCAGGTCTCGGGTGGCGTGCCGGTGAAATAGGCCAAAGTAATGTCGGCGCTGTTGAGGTCGTCGACCGAATTGAGTTTCTGCAGTTTGGGATTGGCGGCAAGGCCGAAGAAACACAGGCTCGACCCGGAATAGGGTATGAAATCGACGACCTTCTGGCGGGCCGGCGTAATCGACAGCGGCGCAATCGTTATGTCGGCCTGACCGGTTGCCAGGATTGGGACCTTGGTTTCGTGGCTGACCGGCACGACTTCGATTTTCACGCCGAGCCGATTGGCGATTTCCTGCGTCAGGATCCAGGCCGGCCCCGACCATTTCTCGCCCGTGCCGCTGGTATTTTCCGGCAACCATGGGAATTCGCCAATGGCCGCGGCGCGCAAGACGCCACGCTTCTTGATGTCGTCGATTTTCTTGCTTTTGCCGGCCTCGGGTACCGCTACGTCGGCTTGGGCCCTAGGCGCCAGGGTGAATGCCAAGCTCAAAGCCAAGGTTAATGCCGCAAACGTGCCTGTCCTGTGCATAGAAACCCTCCGTCTGATGACCTGACCCGCGCGGGGACGCAGCCTTAGCACCTAACCTGCCATTGCGCCGGGCCGACGATATTGTATACAATCTTACAAGAAAAGAGGAAGCGCGAAATTTGGCCAACCCGCCGCTCGCAGAGCCAGCCATGCCGCGTCTCGCCCAGGTGCGTTCGCAAAGTCTTTCCGAACAAATCGCCGACGCTATCGTCGAAGGCGTCGCCAGCGGCGCGCTGCGGCCGGGCCAGCGGCTCATCGAAATCGAACTCGCCGGGCAATTGGCGGTCAGCCGCATTCCGCTGCGCGAAGCGCTGAAGACTCTCGAAGCGCAGGGTATTGTCGACCGATCGCCGCATCGGGGCGTGCGGATCGTTGAACTCGACGAGACCAGCACCGACCGGGTCTGCGAAGTGCGCGCCGCGCTCGAGGCCATAGCCGCCCGCCATGCGATGCGCGCGATCCGCAGTGAACAAGCCAGCACACGGGGTTTGCACGCCACGCTGGACGAAATGGCACGGGCGGTGCGCAACCGCGAATGGGGCGCGGTCAACAGCGCCGACCTTGCTTTTCACCGCGAAATTTGCCGGCTTTCGCGCAACGACATCGTGATCAAATTATGGGAGGCGCTGGCGCGCCACGTGCTGATGATCTTCGGTCGCGAAATTCTCGGCGAAAAGGCCCAGACGAAAATCGTGCAGCAGCACCGCGATCTGCTCGACTTTCTCCACAATGGTGACCCGCAGAGCCTGGACGACATTGTGGAACACCACATTATGCGGTTGCGGCGGCAGTCGCGCAAAGCCGCCCTGCTGGAGGACTGAAAGCGCCAGCCGGGTGAAAGCGGCAGCCGCTGTCTGACCTGTCTTCCGTTCGGCTTCGCCGGCCTTGCGCGCCGCGGCAAAAGCACCGAAACAAGGTTGGATCTGAATCCGGCGACGACGCAGCGCGGGCCAACCGGAATCGCGATCGCGCTTGGCGCCGCTATTTCCAGGGATGGTCGCTTGCCCTATCGTAAGTGGGCAAATTGGGGGCCGGATTTCATGGGACTATCCGATGTTGTCGCTCGTGTCGTTGCCATAATCGGCGGAACAATGGTCATCATCCGCCGGGCGCGGGAAAGCGCGCACGAGCCGGCCCTCGGCAGCGCACCGAAGATACCCGCGGCCAAGCCGCAGGGCAGCTTGCCGACCCTCAAAATGCCGACGGCGCGCGGATGGGCTAAGGGGCAACGGCCGGTTGCCGCGCCCGGTCTCAAGGTCAACGCCTTTGCAACCGACCTTAAACATCCCAGATGGATCGAGGCGACAGCCGAAGGCGACGTTTTCGTCGCCGAAGCCCTGGGCGTCGCTGGCCCGGTCAATTCGCTGTTCGATTATGCGATGCTGAGCACAATGAAGCGCGCGGCGGCCGTGGGTGTCAGCCCCAATCGGATCACGCGGCTACGCGACGATGACGGCGATGGCGTAGCCGAGGTCGCGGAGGTGTTTCTGGCCGGATTAAACCAGCCATTCGGGATGGCACTGCTTGGCGACACATTCTACGTCGGCAACACCGACGGCCTGGTCGCCTTCCCCTATGCCGCCGGCCTCGGGCGCGTTACCGGCCAGGGGCGCAAAATGGCCGAATTCAAGCCTGGCGGTCACTGGACCCGGAGCCTGCTGGCAAGCCAAGACGGCTCGAAACTATATGTTGGCGTCGGCTCGCTCAGCAATATTGGCGAGCACGGCCTGGCCGCAGAAGAGGGACGGGCGGCGATCTACGAAATCGATCTCGTCAAAGGGACGAGCCGAATCTTTGCAACGGGATTGCGCAATCCCGTCGGCCTTGCTTGGGAGCCTGCGTCAAAGGCGCTCTGGACGGTCGTCAATGAGCGCGACGGGCTCGGCGACGAAACACCGCCGGACTATCTGACCTCAGTGCGCGATGGCGGGTTCTACGGCTGGCCCTATTGTTACTGGGGCCATACGGTAGACGACCGCGTGACACTGGATCCGACCGCCGTGGCGCGGGCGCTAACGCCCGACTATGCACTCGGCGGCCATACCGCGTCGCTCGGTCTGTGCTGGCTGCCAGCCGGCACGCTCCCGGGGTTTCCCGAGGGAATGGTGATCGGCCAGCACGGCTCTTGGAACCGCAGCACACTCAGCGGCTATAAAGTCATTTTCGTTCCCTTCAAAAACGGTCGTCCGGCCGGTCCGCCGCGTGATATACTGACCGGCTTCCTCGCCAAGGACGAACGGGAGTCCTACGGACGTCCAGTCGGAGTCGCACTTGGGCGAGACGGCGCCCTGCTCGTTGCCGACGATGTGGGCGACGTAATCTGGCGCGTGACAGGTGCATGAGCGGCGGGTAGCCGCATGCATGCCAACCCCGATGGCGAGCATGTCCGACTCGTTCGGCTGATTGGGTGTCGGAGCCAGCGTCATCTATTGTCAGGCGATAGCGGCATATCTTGCGGGGTTCGTCGGTCAATCGGCGGGCGCGGGCGCCACGGTCGACAGTTCGCTCCTTCAGGACTTGATAGAACAGGCCCGTTTCAACTGCCGCAGCTTGCACGATGTCCAGTGGGCCTCGGACTGCGAGCACAAGGTCTGTGCCGCAATGGCCGACCACGGCGCTCCAGCCTTGGTATCTCATAATCTTAAGAGTTTGAATCTCGGGTGCGGCGATGAAACAATGGCATTGCCAGCGGCGAAACTTGGGGCGGGCCGATATAACGAATAAATCTTGTGGAGACCGGGAAGCGGGCCGAGGAGCAGGGCCTCAAGAATTGCAGGTTTCGGAACGGTGCTGCGTCGATTTGCGCAAACTGAGGGATCATAGTTTGATCTCGTGGTTAGCACCGAATTCGAACGGTCCATCCGTGGCGGGACGCTGCTTGCCGGGCAGTTCTGCCGGCGCCAGTTCTGCTCACAACGCGTTGACGAGAGGGGAATCGGCATTTGGCCGCGCCGGCCAAACTTCCGCATGCAGCAAGGCGGCACGTCAGCCAAGGTTAGGTGACAAAGTGTCTGCCAACACCTATAGATTTGGTTGGCTGGCCTGGCAGCAGACGAAGGGACAAGCCGATGAAGGCGTACGTCATCGTTCAGGAAACCATCAAAGACCAAGCGGTGTTCGATGATTACCGAAAGGATGTCATGGCGACACTGGCAGAGTTCGGTGGCCAGTTCATTGTGCGCGGCGGCAATTTGACTGTCGTCGAGGGAGATTGGCCGCACCAGCGAACGGTCATAATAGAGTTCCCGTCGCGGGATGCCGCAGAGGGTTGGTACAAATCGCCCTCCTACCAGAGGGTCTTGCCGTTACGTCTGAAGAGTTCGGTTGGCAACCTCGTCATCGTAGACGGGCCGGCGTAATGCCAAATCTCTGTGCCCGTGCAGTAGAGCCATGATCCTGCACAATCCCTTGGGGCAGCCGGCGGCCTTCCTTTTTGCCGGCGGCAAGCAACGAGCGCGCTGGAAATGGAGCGGCCTGTTGCCGTGCGGAGAAATGTCGAAATCCAACGTTCCACCGGCTAAACCAGCGCTCTGACATCGGACCGACATTGGCGAGAGGTGTGCGCAAACGGGCGCAGGCATTGGGGAACGACGCGACGGCAAGCCAAGCTGTTGCAGGAGGCCAATTGCATCACGAAAACGCCCGGTCAGCATTGGTCGATTCGGACGCCGAGGCCCATTGTAACGTCAAGGCCCAAAATCCAGGAGTTTGACACGACAATGGGATCGCACACCCAATCAATGCAGCCGCGGCTTCTTGAGAAAACTGGCACGATCGGCAGACTTGACGCGCAGCCAGAGGCTGCGATTGTCGCGCACGATTTCGATGGGGATTTCCGTGCCTGGCCGGGCCGCAATTCCATAGTTTTCGATAGAAATCGCCCAGACTTTCGATGCTCTGATCGCGCACCGCCGCTACAACGTCGCCTTGGCGCAGACCGGCGACCGCTGCCGGCCCGCGCTCGGCCACGCCCGCGACAACGATGTTTCCCGCGCTCTCAATGGAATAGACGCCGAGCCATGGCCGTGGCGGCTTGTTGGATCGGCCATGGGCCAGGAGGTTATCGAGGATTGGCCCAAGCATGTCGATGGGAACTATCATGTTGATGTCTTGCAACTGGCCGTTCTCGCTCACCTGCTGGACAAGCAGCGAGCCGATGCCGAGTAGCTTGCCGTCCTGCCCGAGGAGTCCCGCTCCACCCCAAAATGGATGGGCGGGCGCGGTGAAAATTGCCTCGTCTAAAAAATATTCCCAATAGCCCGCGAATTCGTGCTTCGCGGCGATACGGGCCCGCACGAATTGGCCTTGACCGCCTCCCCCGACGATAACCGGATCGCCCGGTTTCGCTTCGCTCGAACGGCCGATGTCAAGCGCCGGTAGGTCGAGGCGGCCGAGGGCCTGCACCAAGCCGAAGCCGGTGTCTTGATCGTAGGCGATCGGGTAGGCCGGGGTGACGCGGCCATCGGCGCCGGTGATCCAGACGCTGTCCGCCTCGGTGATGAGATACCCGATGGTAAGCACAAGGCCGCTCTCGCGAATCACCACACCACTTCCCGCGCGTTTAGTGCCCAGGATCGAAGCGGTGAATGCGTCCTGTGGAATGATTGACTGAATCATGACAATGGATTCGAGAGCCCGATCGAGGTCGAAGGCGAACTCCTTGGACTTTGGCTGGCCGCCCAGAGGCCCCTCTAGACGAGATTTATCAACCATGAGCGTTTCCTGTCTGCCGAAATTTATGAACCTACGAGGAAAGCGTCGCCGCGCTCGGCCACCCGCTCGCGGCGCTGCAGCTCCTCTTTCGAAGCCATCATATAATCACGCGTCAATGGGACCGAACCCTGCCGTTTGACGATCTGCATTTGAAATACGCCGTAATTTTGATAGTAAAAGGCCACCTCGCACATGGCCAGAAAGTATTCCCACATTCGACAAAAGCGCTCATCGTAGAGCGCGAGAGCCTCGGCTCGCCGCGCCAGAAAGCGCTCGCGCCAAAGTCGAAGGGTCCGGGCGTAATGCAGCCGCCAGACTTCGACGTCCGCCACCAGAGGCCCGGCATCCTCGATAAACGGTAAAATCTCTGACAGTGCGGGAATATAGCCGCCCGGAAAAATATATTTGGTCAGCCAGGGATTGGTGGCGCTCGGCTCGCCGGTATTGCCGATTGTATGGAGCAGCATCACCCCCCGATCGTCGAGGCATTGCCTACACTTTTCGAAAAAGGTTCGATAATTGGCATAGCCAACATGCTCAAACATTCCGACCGTAACGATGCGATCGAAGCGCCCCCCGATATCGCGATAGTCCATCAATTCGAATCGAACGAATTGATCGGCCCGCTCTTCAGCCGCGCGGCGGCGGGCAACATTCAACTGTTCCGCTGACAAAGTGGTGCCAACAATATCGCCAGCGTCCGATCTGGCACCAGCGGGAGGATCGCGTGCAGGCACATATCCTCGTCTGCTTTCGAGTCAAGGGGTGAAAATCAGTAACGCATGAATAATACTCCAGTGGTTGTTTCGGTATCCAAGGTCTGAGCCCGATTGCACGACCTGGTTGTTTCCTCGCCAGATCAACCTCACATTCGGTCGCCGCGCGAAGCGACTGCACCAAGATCCCGCTTACGGCGGGCGGGGGCTCAGGAGGACGAGACCATTCTCGAGGGCGGCTTTTTGGGCCATGGCTCTTCGCGGTTCGTCCACCTGGATCCGCCAGGACTGATGAGGTCCTGGAAGATTTGCAAATTAGGTCAACTGTCTATCGTCAGGAAGACTTTATGGCGGCTCCTTCGATGACGACGCCAGCGGTGACATATTTCCACAGCGCCACTAATAGCTTGCGCGCCAGCGCCACAATGGTTGTCTTCTTGTGACGGCCGCCGTTGCGCGTGGCCCGTTCTTTAAACCACAGAGCTAGCGCCGATTGCGACTGATGGCGCAGCCATAGCCAGGCGAGCTGGATGAGCGTTGATCGCAATCGCGGATTGCCGGCTTTAGAAACGCCTTGTTCGTGATTGATAGATCCGCTTTGCCAAGGTGTCGGCGCCAGCCCGGCGTAAGAAGCGATCTGGCGCCGATTGTCGAAGTGTCGGAACAATCCTTCCGACCAGAGGACAGCGGCGAACTCGGGACCGATGCCCCTGATGCCGAGCAACATCGCCGCCGGCGTAGGCGCCGCGACCTTTTGCGCGGTAAGCAGCGCGTCCCGCTCAGTCTCCGCCGCCGTGATTTGTTCGAGCAGCAGTTCGAGCCGATCGAGCTCGCGTCTGATCTGATCCTTGAGATGCTTTGACAACGGACGGTTATCGCCTGTCCTTAACTCATCGAGGCGCTGCCGACGATCGCGACGCAATGGCTTGTAGCCGGATACCCCTTGGCAGAACAGCAGTCCTTTGATCCGGTTGACGTGCTGGACCCGTTCGTTGGTCAACACCTTGCGCTCGCGGCAAAGTCGGCGGCGGTCCTCTTCTTCGGGACTCGGAGCTTTGACCATCGCGCACACCCGGGGTTCGCCGCGCTTATACGCCAGTAGTGTCCGCAGCAGCGCCTCGCCGTCGATCCTGTCGGTTTTCGCGCGGCGGCGGCGACGTGATGTCGCAATCGAAGCCGGATCGACGACGTGGCTTTCGATCTCTTCATTCTGCAGCACACGATAAATCCAAAAACCGTCCAACCCCGCTTCCTGAATGACGACGATCGGAAGGTCATGACCCGTCCGCACCTGGGCCTTCTGCTGAAGTTGAGCGAAGCGCTCTAGAAGTCCGACGACATCGCCGCCGCGCACCGAGTGCTTCGACATTTTCTCGCCGCCGCCCGGAGATAGCGATGTGATCAGCCAAGTTGAACGGCTCAGTTCCAATGATACGAAAATCACGCCAAGATCATTACGGATAGCGGTCGGTGCTGCGGGTTGGCCATCGGCTACGGTTTGCATGGTTGTCTCCAGAGTGGGTGGTAGCAACCTCACTCTGCCAGAGTGCCGGTCGCTATCCACCTCCCGCATAGGATCTCGAGATGTGGCAGAGCCGCGCCGGTCTCGGTAATTCCCCAAGAACCGTGCTCGAAGAACTCGCCCGCATTCAATCGAATGATGTCGTGTTACCAACCGCCTCCCACGGCCAGATCCGCCTACGTTGCGTCACTCAACCCGATGCCGACCAGGCCGCGCTCCTCGACCGCCTCGGCATCGTCTTGCCAAGGCGCATGCGCTTCGCTGAGCACCAGCTGCCGGCCCTCGTCGCCGGCGCTTGATCGCCAACTACCCGATCAAAAATGTAGTGCCGACTTTTGTAACAGTGGCCTTGATATCGGGCCGTCCCTTCTGCCCCTTCAGGCGCGCAATCTCGTCGCGCTGCTCCACAACAGTCCGCTTCAATGACGACACTTCGCCCAGAAGCTGCACAACCAGCATCTTCAGTTCAAAAAATGAAAGCAAATCAATATCGTGAGGCGGCATCCCCAGAATGAATCAGAACCCAGTCCTTTTGGGAATCGGCCGCTTCGCTATTTGCCCTGGCTTTTGCCCCTGTTACCGACTTTTCGGCTAAACCATTGATTTACCTTAAGTCGACCTTCGATTCTGCGCAAGTTGGGTTAGGGGGTCGGATTGCCGGGTATGGCGGAAACGGCTGGTTCGAAGTCTCGGCGCCCGAAGACCGCGCTCCAGCATGAGCCGTAAACGAGGTCGCGCAGCCCAGAGCAATTGGGGAAATCCTCCGGTCGATGCGTTGCGCCGACCCACGTGCCTAGCGGGCGCGTAGCCGTACAATTGCATTCATCTCGCCGTTGAGCATGGGGTTCTTGCAAATAGCCAGGACCAGATCGGCGAAATCCTTTGGCGCACCGAAGCGGCGACGGAAGATCGCGTCCCAAAGAAGTTCGTCGATCACCTGTTTCGGCCAGTTTCCGTGAACCGCGGCTTGCCCGCCGTTTGGACTCGCCCTGGCACGTTGGACTGGCGCTTTCGGCAGCGGCGTCTTGCTCGACCGCTTGAGCAGCATCCAAGCGGCAAGCCTCACGATCCTTCGTTGGGTTCAGTCAACCGATAGCCTATCCCAGGTTCGGTCAGAATGATTCTCGGATCACTTGGATCAGTCTCGATTTTTTCGCGAAGTCTTCGAATCAGCACACGCAGGTACTGGGCGTCCCCCGCGTGCGCGGCGCCCCATACCGTCGTCAAGATCTGTTGGTGGGTGATTACTCTTCCCGCATAGCGCACGAGAAAACTAAGGAGTTCGAATTCCTTGGGTGTGAGCTTAATGGGCTGTCCGCTCACAGTAGCGCTATGGGTAAGCGTGTCGACCAGCAAAGGACCGGACTGATAGAATGTCTTTTTTCCTTCGGATCTGGCACTGTGGCGAAGCGCGGCCCGGATCCGAGCCATCAGCTCCCCGATGGCGGCCGGCTTGTTCACGTAATCATTGGCGCCAAGATCAAGCGCATTTATTTTCTCGCCTTCCTCCTCGCGCGCCGACAGAATGATGATCGGCACATTTGAAGTCGCGCGGATGCTCTTAATGACTTCCTGTCCATCCATGTCCGGCAGACCAAGATCGAGGACAATGACGTCCGACTTTTTGGTGTGAAACGCTGCAAGCGCCTCGCGGCCCGACCCGGCACTGGCCACTTCATAGCCTTCGGCCATAAGGCTGGGGCGCAATATCCTTTGCATCTGCGGCTCGTCATCAACGACGAGAATGCGTGGGCGTATCGACATGATCTTTCCTAATCTGCTGTGGGTTCTGTCGAACCTTGATCGGACAGGCGCAGGCGGATTTTTATTCGAGTTCCCCTTGTTGCTCCGAGCCGGACTTTCAGCCGAGATCGTTCCGCCGGTCGCTTCGACAACGCCCTTGGCGATTGCGAGGCCAAGACCGGTGCCGGCCGGGCGGCCGTCGCCGGAGCGAATCCGATAGAATTTCTCAAAGACATTCTGGAGCTCGCTGGGCGGTATGCCGGGTCCCTCGTCTTCTATGATGACAACCAGTTCCGGCCCTTCGACCTGCAGGCTCACATGTGTTGGCGTCCCGGTCGGGACGTGCTTTTCCGCATTGTCCAATAAATTGAAAATGACCTGCTCGAGTAGGATCGCATCACCTTTTATGAGGGGGACTTGCGTTGGCCGTGACAGTTCGACCGGGCGGGCTGGAAAGGTGCGGCGGGCCCGGGCGACCGCCGAAGCAATCACCTCGTTTAGATCGACCCAGTCGCTTTTCAAATTCAGGTCCCCGGCTTCCAATCGCGTCATGTCGAGGAGATTGGAGACGAACATTCCCAACCGCCCTGCTTCCTCTTCGATGGCGGCCAGCAGGTCTTCCTGCGTTTCCGCCGGCATCCGCGCCCCGTACCGCCGCAGGCTGGTGACGGCGCCAAGAATGGAGGACAAAGGCGTACGCAGGTCATGCGAAATTGAGGATAGCAAAGCCGTCTTAAGCTTTTCTCGCTCCACCGCTGCTTCGGATTGGGACGTCCTTTCCGCAAACAATATTCGTTCCACCGCGACTGCCGCCTGGTCGACAAGTGCCGCAAAAGCGCGATCATCCTCGGCCGACAATGGTTCGTTCGATTGGGGCGCGATGGCGATTACGCCGACAATGCCCTGGGCAGTGCGCATCGGCCAGAATTGATAGGCGGCATTCGGCAAAGTGCCGGAGTGACGGCCCGCAATTTCACCGTTGCGCAGTGCCCAGCGCGCCGCAGCTCCCTCCGCAGGCCCAAGCTGATCCTCGGGAGGATAGGCGGAGCGGATTTCAAGATCGCCATCCTTGGGCAGCATCACGAGCGCCCGGCCCTTGACGGAGGCGGCACTTTGATAGGCAACGACGTAGAGGGCGTCCTCGAGGCTTGCCGTAGCCGATAGCTTACGCGCTATGTCGATGAGCGACTGAATGGTCGCAACGCGCTTGCGAGCGGCCTGGGATTGTTCACTGACCCGTCCGGCCAGGCCTCCGGTGAAAACAGCGACCAAAAGGTAGATCAAAAGCGCAAAGAGCTCGTGCGGTTCGGCCACCGTGAAGGTGTAAATCGGCGGGATGAAGAAAAAATTATAGGCCAGGAACGATACGAAGGCGGCGATGATAGCCGTCCCGACGCCCCTGGTCACTGCGCTGATCAGAACCGCGGTCAGGAAGATCAGTGATAGATTGGGCAGCGGCAGGAAGCGAGTTGCGATGCTACCTGCAAGAACCGCGAGGAGGACCGATCCAAAGGCGATGGCTAGGTCGAGTACCGCGATCGTCAGGCGGGGGCGCGGCCAGCGAAAACCCCGGGATTGCTCCTCGCCGCCGATCACGACGTGAATAGCCATGTCGTTGGCCTGTCGGATCAGCGCGTCCGGCAGCGAACGGCCGCGTAGGCGGGCAAGGAGCCCGGCATTGGAGCGGCCAATTACGATCTGGGTAATGTTCTCGCGCTTGGCATAGCGCAGGATTTCTGCCGGGAGGTCACGGCCCGTTAGACGGGTCGTTTCAGCCCCCAATCGTTCGGCGAGCCGCATGGTCCCATCCGTGCGTCGCTGCAAGGTGGCGTCGGTGATTTCGTTACTGTCGGACGCGACCGTTACGGCCACCCAATTCGCGTTCAGACCGCTGGCCAGTCGGCTTGCGGCCCGCACGACCCCGTCCGAGCCCGGATCGGGTCCGGTACAGGCAAGGATGCGTTCTGCGGCCGGCCAGGCGCCTTGGATCGCGTTTTGCCGGAGGTATTCGATCATCTGGTCGTCGACCCGATCGGCGGTTCGACGCAGCGCGAGTTCGCGAAGTGCTGTTAGGTTTCCCTTCTTGAAAAAATTGTCCGCTGCCCGTCGCGCATTCTCAGGCAGGTATATCTTTCCTTCCTTCAGTCGTTGTAGCAGTTCAGATGGGGTTATATCGACGACGACGACTTCGCTTGCCTTTTCGACTACGGTGTCGGGAACCGTTTCGCGGATTTGAACGCCGGTGATCTTCGATACAACGTCGGAAAGACTTTCGAGATGCTGGATATTCACGGCGGTCCAGACATCGATTCCCGCCCGCAACAATTCTTCGACATCTTGGTAGCGTTTCGGATGACGAGTATCGGGAGCATTGGTGTGCGCGAGCTCGTCGACAATGATCAGCGCCGGTCTCAGAACTCAATGCCGCATCGAGATCGAATTCCTCGAAGGAATGGCCTCGATATTCGATCACCCGTCTCGGCAGGATCTTGAGGCCTTCCAACAGAGCCTGGGTTTCAGATCGCCCATGGGTTTCGACCACCCCGACCAGGACATCGGCGCCCTCGCGCGCCAATTGCTGGGCTGCCGACAACATGGCGTAGGTCTTGCCGACGCCGGGTGCCGCACCAAGAAACACCTTGAGCTTACCCCGTCCCTCAGCGATGGCGGCATTGAGCAGGGCATCCGGATCCGGACGGTCGTCTGCAGCTTTTGAGGTCGCCATCGCGTCGTTCCTACTCGGGGTGGAACTCCTCAGGGAACCGCCGATTGGGGCGAGAAAATTCTAAGATAGCACCAAGCGCCACAGGCTCTCCCAAATTGCCAACCCGCGCAACTTTCCGGCATTTATTCACCCGGGCAGTTCCATGTCCTCGTCCCGAGCTGTCATTTTGACCGGCGCCACCCCCCTCATTCTGCCGAGAGGCGATCCAGATCCAGGTTCAACGCCAGGACATTGACCCGCGGCTCCCCGAATATTCCAAGGAAGCCTCCCTCAATCCTCGCCTCGACAAGCGCCTGGACGCGCACCTCCGGGAGTTTTCTTGCCGCTGCGACCCGGCTGACTTGAAGCCGTGCGAATTGCGGCGAAATATGGGGGTCGAGCCCGGAGCCCGAGGTCGTCACGGCGTCGGCGGGAATGGGCTTTGCGGGACTGCCGCCAAGGGCTTCCACATCTGCCTTGACCCGGTCGATGAGTTTCTTTGCGGTCGGACCGAGATTGGATCCCGACGAATTGCCGGCATTATAGGGGGCGTCCACGGTCTTGGTCGGATCCTTGGGATCCGGCGCGCTGGTCGCCGAAGGGCGGGGATGGAAATAAGTATCGGCGGCGAAGGCCTGACCGATCAGGCTCGAGCCGACGATTACGCCATGCCGGCTTTCCAGGCTGCCGTTTGCCGGCCCGGCCAGCACAAGCTGAGCAACGCCGGTAATCGCCAGCGGATAGGCGAGGCCAGTGAGGGCTGAAAACAGCACAATCATGACAATGGCGGGGCGCATTTGAGCGAGCATGGTTTGCCTCACGCAAGATGAAGGAGAGAGACGACGAGATCGATCAGTTTGATCCCGATGAATGGGACGATGATGCCGCCGAGACCATAGACCAACAGATTGCGGCGCAGCAGGGCGGCGGCGCCAATCGGCCGATAGGCGACGCCCTTCAGCGCGAGCGGGATCAGGGCGACGATGATCAATGCGTTGAAGATAACCGCCGAGAGAATGGCCGATTGCGGCGAGGCGAGCTTCATGACGTTAAGCGCCTGCAGCGCCGGATAGGCCGCGACGAATAGGGCCGGAATGATGGCGAAATATTTGGCGACGTCATTGGCAATCGAAAAGGTCGTCAGCGAGCCCCGCGTCATCAGCAATTGCTTACCGATTTCCACAATCTCAATCAGCTTGGTCGGATCGGAATCGAGATCGACCATATTGCCGGCTTCCCGCGCCGCTTGGGTGCCGCTTTGCATAGAGACGCCGACGTCGGCCTGGGCGAGAGCGGGAGCGTCGTTGGTGCCATCGCCACACATCGCGATCAAACGACCGCCCTGCTGCTCCTTTCGGATATAGGACAATTTGTCCTCGGGCGTCGCCTGGGCGATGAAGTCGTCAACGCCGGCTTCAGATGCAATTGCGGCGGCTGTCACCGGGTTATCGCCGGTCACCATGACAGTCTTGATACCCATCGCCCGCAACGCGACAAAGCGATCCTTGATGTCCGGTTTGACGACGTCCTTGAGATGGACGACGCCGAGAAGCCGGTTGTTTTCCGCAACCGCGAGAGGCGTGCCGCCACTGCGCGCGATACGATCGACACTGTGCCGGAATTCCGCGGGCACCTGAGCCTGGGTCAGGCCGGTCATGGCCAGTATCGCATCGACGGCGCCCTTGCGCAGCGACCTTCCGTTGAGATCGATGCCGGATATGCGGGTCTGTGCGGAGAACGGTACCACATTGTCATTGTGCCGCATGTCGGGTTCGCTGAGCCCGTATTTGCCCTTGGCATGCGCAATGATCGAGCGCCCCTCCGGCGTTTCGTCAGCCAGAACTCGATAGAAGGGCGGCCTCCGCCAGCGAGCGCTCCGCGATGCCGGGGACGGCGACAAATTCCGTCGCCTGGCGGTTGCCGAAGGTGATAGTGCCGGTCTTGTCGAGTAGCAGCGTGTCGACGTCACCCGCCGCCTCCACTGCCCGTCCGGAGGTCGCCACGACATTAAAGCGGATGAGCCGATCCATGCCGGCGATACCGATCGCCGAGAGCAGGCCGCCAATGGTGGTCGGGATCAGGCAGACGAGCAGGGCAATGAGAACGGTCACCGACAGGGTGGCGCCCGAATAGGAAGCAAACGGCCACAAGGTCACGCAGACGATAAGAAAGATAATCGTCAGCCCGGACAGCAGTATCGAAAGGGCAAGCTCGTTTGGTGTCTTCTGGCGCTCGGCGCCCTCGACCAGCGCGATCATTCGGTCGAGAAAGGTCGAGCCGGGGGCCGCCGTAATGCGCACTTTGATCCAGTCCGAAAGAACCGTGGTGCCGCCAGTGACGGCGGATCGATCGCCACCCGATTCCCGGATCACCGGCGCCAATTCACCGGTAATGGCCGATTCATTGACCGAAGCGATGCCCGCCACCACTTCGCCGTCGGAAGGGATCAAATCGCCCGCCTCGACGAGCACGACGTCGCCAACCCGCAAGTCCAGCGCATTGACGCCGTTGTAGAGATCACCGAGGTTTTCGGAATCGAGGAGGCGTTTGGCCCTGGTGTCGCTGCGCGTCTGGCGCAGACTCGCCGCCTGGGCCTTGCCGCGACCCTCGGCCACCGCCTCGGCGAAATTGGCAAACAGCACGGTAAACCACAACCAGGCCGCGATCTGGCCGGTAAAAAAAGCCTCGTCATTGTGCGCAATAAGGTCACGGATAAACAGGATTGTGACGAAGGCCGAGACCACCTCTGTCACGAAGATGACGGGGTTTCGAGCAAGCTTGCGCGGATTGAGCTTGGCGAACGCGTCGAAAGTGGCACGCCGCAGGATCGAAGCGTCGAAGAGGCCGAGTGCAGTGACTTTCGAAGACATAGGAACCCCCTCAAAAGGTCTTGCCGTTAAGCATCAGGACTTGCTCGACGACGGGTCCGAGCGCCAGCGCCGGAAAATATTGGAGCAGGTAGAGAATGCCAATGACGCCGACCAGCAGGCCGACGAAGAGCGGCCCATGGGTTGGAAAGGTTCCCGCTGACGCCGGCACCTTCTTCTTGCCGGCGAGCGAGCCAGCCAAAGCGAGCACCGGGATGACGTAGGCAAATCGGCCAAGGAACATGCTCAGCCCACCGGTCGTATTGAACCAGAGATTGTTGCCGCTGAGGCCGGCGAAGGCCGAGCCATTGTTCGCGTTCTGCGACGCAAAGGCATAGATGATTTCCGAGAGGCCGTGCGGCCCGGCATTGGTCAGCCAGTTTCCGTCCGGATCCAAGGCCTGCTGCACCATAACGGTGGCGGCCGAGAAGCCGAGCACGACAAGCGGATAAATGAGCACGGCGAGCATTGCGAGCTTCATTTCCCGGGTTTCAATCTTCTTGCCAAGATATTCCGGCGTGCGGCCGACCATCAGCCCCGCCACAAAGACGGCAATCACCGCGACCACCAGGAAACCATAAAGGCCGGCGCCGACGCCGCCCGGCCAGATGCACCCGGCGAGCATGTTGAACAGCGGAACGAGCCCGCCAAGTGGCATAAAGGAATCATGCATCGCGTTGACCGCGCCGGTGCTCGTCGCGGTGGTGACCGTCGCCCAGAGAGCGCTGAGCGCGGCACCGAACCTGACCTCCTTGCCCTCCATATTGCCCTGGCTAGGATCGACCCCAAGCGCGGTGAGCAACGGATTGCCGTAGGCTTCGGCCCAATAGGCAACGAGAATGCCGGCGACCAGCAATATGGCCATGGTCACAAGGATGGCTCGGCCCTGTCGCTCGTCGCCGACGGCGCGACCGAAGGCGAGCACGCTGGCGAAGGGAACGATCAGAATCGCCCAGATCTCGATGAGATTCGACCAAGCGTTGGGATTCTCGTAGGGATGCGCTGAATTTGCGTTAAGGAAACCGCCGCCGTTGGTGCCAAGCTCCTTGATCATCTCCTGGCTGGCGATCGGGCCGAGAGAGATGGTTTGCTTGGCGCCCTCCAGCGTGGTCGCATCAACTGAACCGAGCAAAGTCTGCGGAACGCCGCAGAGGACGAGGACAAGAGCACCGACAATCGACATTGGAAGCAATATATAGAGGATTGTTCGAGTGAGATCGGCCCAGAAGTTGCCGATCGTCTTGGCCTCCGACCGGGCGAAGGCGCGCACCAGAGCCCAAGCCATAGCGAGGCCCGTCGCAGCCGAGACGAAATTGTGAACTGTCAACCCCAGCATCTGCACAAGGTGGCTCATCGTCGTCTCGCCACCGTAGTTCTGCCAATTCGTGTTGGTGATGAAACTCACCGACGTATTGAAGGCAAGGTCCGATGCAACCGGATCGAAACCCTGCGGATTCAGGGGAAGCAAATTTTGGAACCTCTGCACGGCGTAAAGCGTGATGAAGCCCGCGACGCTGAATGCCAGCATGGCCATCGCGTAGGCAACCCAACCCTGCTCGCGCGAAGGATCGATGCCGGAAAGTCGATAGAATACGCGCTCGACGGGTGCCAGTACGGGACTCAATAGGGTCCGCTCGCCGGCCATAACGCTGGCGACATACCCCGACAGCGGCACAGCGGTCGCCAGAACAATGGCAAGAATTATGATGATCTGTAGCCAGCCGACGGCGGTCATGGCGCACCTTCATGGTTTGATTGTCAGAATTTCTCGGGATGCAGCAGAGAATAGAGGAGATAAAGGCCGAGCCCGAGCGCCACGACCAACCCCGCAATAGGTTCAATCATGAGCAAGACCTCACAGCTTGTCGCAGGCGAGAACATAGGCCGCCATCAACCCAAACAGCAGCGCGGCGAGCCCCACAAATATGACATCGAGCATGGTCACTACCCCAGTTCGCAAAGCTTTTTGCGATCTGCACAATGCTCGAAACCGGCATTAATTCTCCATACCAAATCAAGGACGACGATATAAAAAGCGCATAAAATGACGCCCGCCTCCGATCCGGAGCATTCCGCCCGCAATTGGGGCGCGCGGCCATCGTTGGCCCGCTCAGCCCTGTCCAAACGACGCGTTGGCGCCTACAGAGCGAAAAGGAAGACACTCGCGGCGCCGTGCGAGTGCCAGACGGTGCGCGAGGCGTTGCCCGATGCCACCATCACATATTGCCGGGCGTCGATCTCATAGGTGATGACGCCGCCACCGACCGCTCCGCCCGTATTGAAGCGATAGAGCACCTCGCCGCTGCGCGCGTTGAGGACCAGGAAATTGCCGTTCAGGTCGCCGGTGAACAGCACGTCCGCCGCTGTCGGCGTCACCCCGGCGGTCATCGGTGTCGGCGAATGGTAGCGCCACACCGGCGATCCGCTATCGAGTCCGATCGCGTTGGTCCAGCCGCTCGCCTTTGACACGGGATCGTAAGTGCCAAATCCGTTCTTCAGACCGGTGTATTGCTCGCCCTTGACATAGGCCGGCACCGGCCCGGCGATGCCGGTGACACACCAGTCGACGGCGTTCAGATAAAGAGTTCCAGTGACCGGACTGTAGGACGGCCCGTTCCACTCGACGCCGCCCAGCGTGCCCGGACAGAACCGCGTTCCCTCCGCCGAAAATGGCGTGTCGACATTCAACCAAGTCGTTACTTCCGTCTTGAATTTGAGCTCGCCGGTCGCTCTGTCGAGAACATGCAGCACGCCGTCCTTGCCGGCCGCTGCGACCAATGCCGTCCCGCTGGGCGCGCGAATGAGCGATACGACGCTTGTGTCCCAATCGTGGAAGTCGTTGGAAACCAATTGATAGTGCCAGCGATAGTCGCCGGTTCGAGCGTCCAGGGCCAGAACCGAATCGGTATAAAGGTTGGCGCCGGGACGGACGGCATTGTTGAAATCCGGCCCGGGATTGCCGACCGGCACGAATAGCGTGCCGGTGTCCGGATCAAGCGCGTAGCTCGTCCAAGTCGAGCCACCGCCCGTTTTGGCGGAGTCGGGCTTTTCCCAGGTCCTGGCGCCCGGATCGGGCACAAGTTTGCGTCCCCACAGTTTGTTGCCGTCTTTGGCATCGAAACTCATCATTTCTCCGACGATGCCCCAGTCGCCGCCGGCCTTGCCGACATAGACCGCATCGTTCCATACGATCGGCGCTGCCGTGATGAACTCGCCGACGCTGGGGTCCGCGACCCGGCGGTCCCAAAGCAGAAGGCCGGTTTTGAGATCGAGGGCAAACAGATGACCGTCCTGGGTGCCCCGGATAAGGCGGCCGCCGGCAATCGCCGCGCCCTTATTATTGTTGGTCACTTCCTGGCCGCTCGGGATGTAAGTGTGTGACCATACGTCGTTACAGGTTCGGGCATCAAAGGCATAGGTTCCGTGCGTGGTGGTGACGTAGCCGATGCCCTGATAAACAACCGGTCCGGTCTGGAACGATCCGACTTCGCTCGTCTGATAGACGCACACGGCCTTCAGCTTTGCCGCATTGTCCAGATTGATCGAAGTGAGCCAGGAAAACCGATAACCGCGCAGGCCCTTGTTGAAGAACAGCCAATTGCCGGTCGCATCGTCGGCGCCGAGGATTTCGGCGTTTTCTGGTCCGCTGGTCGACGGCTGCTTGACGGCGGGCGATGGCGCGGCGGGCGCGGCGGCCGGCGCACCGGCGGGGCCGACGACGGCCGCAATCGTCATCCGGGTCTGGAAATTGCGATTTTCCGTCGAGGGTTCCAGCAGGCGGCTGAACTCGGCCCCGGCGGCCAGCGTCCGGTCCCCGGCCGGAAAACCGTTAACCTGAAGGATATGGGCGGTAATGTCGGCATATTGCTGCGCCGTCAGAGAGGCGGGCGCGGTGAGCGGCATCTGCGCGTGCTCGAAACCATAGAGATCGGCTAGGGTCCGATGCCCCCATTTTGCCAGGAAGCCCTCGCCCGCCAATGCCGGTCCGGCACCGCCGCCGAGCCCGGCGCCGTGACAGGCCGCGCAATTGGCGGCGTAAGTCGCGGCCCCGTTCCGCGCCTGCTCGGCAGTATAGAACGGCGTCGCGCGCTCCGCTTGTGTGGCGGCCAAAGGTCCAGCGGAGATCGTGTTGGTGCAAATGACTGCCAGCAGGGCGGTTTTGATCGCGCGTTCCATGCTCTAGATCCCTTGCTCCACGATTGCCTCAGTCCTTTGGCGACCTCTAGCCATGTGTGACGGCTGTCCAGGCCCGAGGATCCGTGGCCGCCGCCCGCTATCGAGAGATTTTTTGTCCATAACCGGCACCGCCAAATCGAACGGCAGATGGCATCGAGAAATTTAGTCGAACATCCGCTGCTTTGGCTAATGCTATCGAGAGCGCGCCGTGGTTCAGCGAACGCAATCGCCGGAAAGGAGGCCGAGCTGGGCGACGGCCGCAGTTTGATTTCAAGCGCAAATCGTGGATTATGAAACGGTCGCCGGAAGTGGCTGCGGCCTTTTGGCGCTTCTCCCGGTCGGCGGACCGATAGCGTCGCTGAGGCCATGCAGGGTGAGCCATGATCTATGAAATGCGGGTCTATCATTGCGTGCCGGGTCGATTGCCGGCCCTCCTAAACCGTTTCGAGACGCGAACACTCGCGCTCTGGCAGAAGCATGGCATCCGCCAGGCCGGCTTTTTCACGACCCTCATCGGCGAGACCAACCAGCAGCTTATCTATTTTCTCGCCTGGGATTCGCTCGCCGAGCGCGAAAAGAAATGGAACGCCTTTGTCGCCGATCCCGACTGGATCAAAGCGCGCGCCGAAACCGAGAAGGACGGCCAGATCGTCGAGAAGGTCGTCAACCAGATTTTAACTCCGACGGCATTTTCATCAGTGAAATGATGGTTAGGCGCGCCTGGGCCGATGAGCCAGCGACAATTGTCTGCCAGGCTCGGCCATCCGGAGGGCAGACCGCCCTGCCCGGTGCAATCGGTGAGATTAGGGAGATGTCGGTGACCAAATGCAGGCAGTTCGAAACGTTGGCCGTTGCGTCCTTGGTGGCGCTGCTGTTGCTCACCGGCATGGCGGAGGCTGCCCAATGCGGCAACACGGCCGGTGGCTTTGAGGCATGGAAGAGGGAATTTGCCGACGAAGCCAAGGGCAAGAATGTCAGCGCCGCGGCCCTCGCCGCTCTAATGACGACCAATTATTCGACTGCAACCATTGCCGCCGACCGTGGTCAGAAGAGTTTCCGTTTGTCTCTGGATCAATTTCTCGCCAAACGCGGCGGCTCGGTGATCGTCGCGCGCGGGCGCGCGCTAAAGCAGTCCGATGCGGCAATGTTTGCTTCCATCCAGCAACGCTACGGCGTGCCGGCGGGGCCGCTGCTGGCCATTTGGGGGATGGAGACGGGCTTTGGCGCCTCGCGCGGCAACCAGAATACTCTGTCGGCGGTGGCCACGCTCGCCTATGATTGCCGCCGTTCCGCCTATTTCACCGAGCAATTGTACGCGGCTCTGACGTTGGTCGATCGCGGGGTCCTCTCGTCAGAAACGCTCGGTTCGATGCACGGCGAAGTTGGTCAGACCCAGTTCCTGCCCAAAAATATTCTCGCTTATGGTGTCGGCGGCAGCCTCGACAATGCGGCCAATGCGCTGGCTTCGACGGCAAATTTTCTGAAAAGCCATGGCTGGCATGCGGGCACGGGATACCAGCCCGGCGAAGCCAATTTCGGCGCCATCCAGGCATGGAATGCCGCGTCGGTCTATCAGCAAGCCATCGCGCTGATTGGCCAGCGGATTGACGCAGGCGGCACCGGTTCGCAACACTGAGCCGGTCGATTTGTAACGCCGCGCGGCAGGATGGGCCGCCAAAACCGGCCATCTCCGCCTATCGAAGAGTCGAGACGCCGAGCTTGCGCTCGAGGCGCCGCGCATAGGCGGTAAGCGGATAACACAGGACGAAATAGATAAGCGCCACGAGCCCGTAAATGGCGAAAGGCCGGAACGTCGCATTGGTCAGAATCTGACTGGCCTTGGTCAATTCGTGATAGCCAACGATTGACGCCAAGGCGGTGCTTTTGACCAGCTGAACAAGGAAGCCAACGGTCGGCGGTATGGCGATGCGAATGGCCTGGGGCAGAATCACCAACCGCATCTGCAGAATGTAGCGCATGCCCATGCTGGCGCCGGCGTCCCATTGGCCAATCGGAATCGCCGCGACGCAGCCGCGCCAGATTTCGGTCAAATAGGCACTGGCGTACAAGGAAAGGCTTATCGCTGCGGCGAACAATGGCGACACGTCCAGGCCGAGCAGCGGCAGGCCGAAAAAAACCAGGAATAATTGCATCAATAATGGCGTGCCTTGGAACAGCTCGACGAAAATTTGGACGAAGCTTTTGGCCCAGGCCCGGCGGCTGAAGCGAAGCAACAGAAGAAGCAAACCGCCGAGACCGCCGCCGGCAAAAGCGATGAGCGAAAGAAGGAGAGTCCAGCGGGTCGCCAGCAACAAATTGCGGACGAGATCCCAAAGCGTGAACTCGCTCATGGCGAGGATCTGGACAGGAACCTGCGCCCGGCCAGGTCGAGGAGGCGTCGCAATGCGATAGCTAAGGCCAGATAGATTAGCGTGATGACGAAATAGGTTTCAAAGGCACGAAAGTTTCGGGATTGTATCAAGTCGCCGACATGCGTGAGATCGACGACGGCGATCTGCGAAACGACGGCAAATTCGAGCATGACGATGACGATCTGGCTGACCAGCGCCGGAAAGACATTGCCGAGCGCTTGCGGCAGAATGAGCAAGACAAAGACCATGAGAGGGCGCATGCCGATGGCGCGTCCGGCCTCAGCCTGTCCCTCCGGCACGGCTTCTATTCCGGCCCGCACAATCTCGGTGGCGTAGGCGGTGACATTGATCGTCATCGCCAGAACGGCGGCTTCGGCGGCGCTCAAGCGCAGGCCAAGCGCCGGGAGGCCAAAAAAAACAAAGAATAGCTGGACGATGAACGGCGTGTTTCGAATCAGTTCGACATAGGCGGTCATGAACCGGCGAAACCAAACCCTGCCGCTCCGCATCGCCATGGCGCCGCCGATGCCGAGCCCTATGCCCAGCACCGACGCAGATGCCGTCAACCCCAGCGTTACCGCGGTACCTTCGACAAAGAGGGCCAGATAGTCGGAGAGGACGCCAAAGTCGAACTGGTAGTCCACACCCGGCTCAAAGGTCCTGGGGCAGCGGCAACATCAGCCATTTCCTTGAAACCGCATCGAGACTTCCGTCCTTCTTCATGGCTGCAATGGTTTCATCGACTTTCGCCTTCAGCCGCGGCTGACCTTTGTTCAATGCGATATGGTCGGGCGAATTCATTAGCTGAAATTTCTGTTCCGGTTCAATCGACGGGTGTTTCGCAAGCACCGAGGCACCAACGTCGTTGCCGACCACCATTAATTGAACCTGGCCCGCGAGGAAGGCCGAAATCACCCCATTGTAGTCGCTGAACCGCTTGATATCGGTTCCGGCAGGTGCCACTTCGGTGACCGAACTATCTTCGAGCGTACCACGATTGACCGCGACGCTCTTACCCTTCAAATCCGCGGCACTCGTCACCGCCAGGGCCTTCGGTCCCATCACGGCTATGTAATAGGGCGCATAGGGAGCGGTAAAATCAATGACCTTTTCACGCTCTGGATTCTTGCCGACGCTGACCAACAGATTGACTTTGTGCTCGGTCAAATAGGGAATCCGGTTCTGGCCGGTAATACCGACCAGTTCGGCTTTCACGTTGAGCGCCTTGGCGAGCATCTCGATAACGTCAATGTCGTAACCCTGCGACTTCATATCGGTGCCAGCGGATGAAAAAGGTGGAAAATCTTCGAAAATGCCAACCTTCAGCACACCCGATTTCGTGATGTCGTCGAGTTCATCGGCCCGTGCCGCTGCGGCAACTTGCAGTAAGGCTGCGAGACTCAACGCTGACAAAAGGCTGAGGGGCTTGATTGCCGGCATGTTGCCCATGATGGTTTCTCCTGTTGCCGCGGATAGGGAGCCAGTATCCGTCGCAAACCGAACAAACTTCAAGCGATATTATAGAGGCCCGACTGCGCCGTAGTCTGCGCTTCGCCACCGCGCCTGAGCAACCAGCGGCAACGTCTTGGACGCCTAGGACCGCAGAATGGCGCCGGTTCGGCGAGCGACTTCCGCAATCACCCGTTTCATCAGCGCCTCGATTTCTGCATCGGTCATGGTCTTTTCGCGGGGTTGCAGCACAACCGTGACAGCGAGCGATTTCTTGCCGGCCGGAATGGCCTGGCCCTCGTAGACGTCGAAGATCGAAGCTCTGACGATTAGCTGGCGATCGGCCGCCTGGACCGCGCGCAGCAAGTCGGCCGCGCTTACATCGCGGTCGACAACGAAGGCAAAATCACGCTCGAGCGGCATCAATTCCGGCAATTCGAGCTTCGGCTTGCTCTTGGTCGGCTTGGCCTTGGGCTCGGGCAACAGATCGAGTATGAGTTCGAAACCGCACAGCGGTCCCGCGATGCCGAGGGCGTCCAGTACTTCCGGATGAAATTCGCCGAAACTGCCAAGCCGCGTCTTCGGCCCAAACTGGATAGAGCCGGAACGGCCGGGGTGAAACCATTCGGGTCCACCCGCCACCAGTTGAAGGCCGGCAAGTGGTACGCCCAAGGCCGAGAGCAGACCGAGACTGTCGGCCTTGGCGTCGAAGGCGTCGACATGAACAAGCCGGCCAGACCAGTGCCGCCCCGAACCATAGGTTTTGGCGCTGAGCCGTCGCACCGCCGCCGCCGCGATTCTTTGATCGGATTCGCCGTCGCCGAGGAAGATCTGCCCGACCTCGAAGAGTGCGACGTCGCCAATACCACGGTCGGCATTGCGCTGGGCCGCGGCAAGCAGACCGGGCAGAAGCGAAGGCCGCATATCGGACAGGTCGGCGGCAATCGGATTGGCGAGTGCCAGACGCGGATCGCCCCCGCCAAACAAAGCCGCCGCCGGGTTGCCGATGAACGACCAGGTCACGGCTTCGACAAGGCCGCGCGCTGCGAGGGCACGTTTGGCTGTCCGGGTCCGCCGCTGCAAAAAACTCAGCACCGGCTTGGCCACAACGGCATCGAGACGTGGCAGCGGTGTCGCCGCGACCCGGTCGAGGCCGGCGATACGCACCACCTCCTCGACAATATCGGCCTTGCCCTCGATATCGGGGCGCCAGCTCGGTACCAGAACGCTCGTCCGCGCGGCGCCTTTTGTATGCAGCTGAAAGCCGAGCCGCTCAAGAATTGTCTGTGTCTCGGCAACCGGCAGGGACAGACCGGTGAGCCGCGCCACTTCGGAGAACGGAAAGTCGATCGTCCGGTCGGGTTGCCGCGGCTCGCCCGCGATGAAAATATTTGAGGGCGTGCCCTGGCATAATTCGAGGACGAAATGCGTCGCAAGTTCGAGGCCGGGCAGACAGAAGGCCGGATCGACGCCGCGTTCAAAGCGGTAGCGGGCGTCGCTGTTAATGTTCAGCGCCCGCCCGGATTGCGCAATATTGCCCGGATCCCACAGCGCGCTTTCGATCAGCACATCGGTTGTTTGCGCATCGCAGCCGGAATGTTGACCGCCCATGATTCCGGCAATCGATTCCAGCCCGCCTTCATCGCAAATTACCACGGTGTCGTGGCCAAGCTGGTATTTGCGGCCGTCAAGCGCCAGAATTTCCTCGCCGGACCTGGCCCGCCGGACCTGAAGATTGCCGCGCACCTTGCCGGCGTCGAAGACATGCAGCGGCCGGCCGCGGTCGAAGGTCAGATAATTGGTGATGTCGACCAGCGCATTGATCGGCCGCAGGCCGATCGCTTGTAGCCGCTTCTGAATCCAGTCGGGCGAGGGCCCATTGCGGACGCCGCGCACCAGGCGCAAGGCGAAGGCCGGGCAGAGATGGCGGTCTAGCGGATCGAAAGCGAGGTCGACCGATACCGGACAGGCGAAATGGCCGGGAACGGGACGAACCGGCCGGTCCTTGAGGGTGCCGAGACCGGCTGCCGCGAGATCTCGGGCAATGCCGTGGACCGAAGTCGCATCGGGCCGGTTCGGCGTCAGATTGATTTCGATCGTCGGATCACCGAGCTCGGCATAATCGACAAAGCGGGCGCCGATTGGCGCATCGGCCGGCAATTCGATAATCCCATCGTGCTCATCCGACAGCATGAGTTCGGCTTTCGAACAGAGCATGCCATTCAATTCGACGCCGCGAATGACGCCTTTGCCAAGCGTGATGCGTTTGCCGGGAATATAGGTGCCGGGTGCCGAAAAGACGCTCTTCATTCCGGTTCGCGCATTGGGCGCGCCGCAGACGACCTGGACCGGGTCGCCCGCCCCCGTGTCGACGAGGCAGACGCGCAGCCGGTCGGCGTTAGGGTGCGGCCGCGCCTCGATCACGCTGGCAATGGTGAAATCGCCCAGGGCCCGGGCCGGATCTGCAACCGACTCGACCTCGAGCCCAATCCGCGTCATCGCCTCGACAAGCGGGCTGAGCTCCACCCGCGTATCGAGATGATCCTTCAGCCAGGCTAGGGTGAACTTCATCGGCGCGGTCTCAAGAGCTGAGGCCGCCGGCCAGGGTTGGCACGTCGAGAGTGCGGAAGCCGAAATGCGTGAGCCAGCGCGCGTCCGCCTCGAAGAATTGCCGCAGATCCGGCATGCCGTATTTCAGCATCGCGATGCGGTCGATGCCCATGCCCCAGGCAAAGCCCTGATAGACATCGGGATCGACGCCGCAATTGGAGAGGACATTGGGATGGACCATGCCGCAGCCCAAGATCTCCAGCCAATCCTCACCCTCGCCGAAGCGGATCTCGCCACCCTGCCGGCGGCATTGGATGTCGACTTCCATCGAGGGTTCGGTAAACGGAAAGAACGAGGGTCGAAAACGCATCTTGACCTGGGCAACCTCGAAGAACGCCTTGCAGAATTCCTCAAGAATCCATTTCAGGTGGCCGAGATGGGCACTCTTGTCGACGACGAGGCCCTCGACCTGGTGGAACATCGGCGTATGAGTCTGATCGGAATCGCAGCGATAGGTGCGGCCCGGGCAGATAACGCGGATCGGCGGCGCCTGCGCAAGCATGGTACGAACCTGGACCGGGCTCGTATGCGTACGCAGCAATTTCCGCTCGCCGTCGGCACCTCGGTCGAAGAAGAAAGTGTCGTGCATGTCGCGGGCCGGATGGCCCGGCGGGAAATTCAGGCGAGTGAAATTATAATCGTCGGTTTCGATATCCGGCCCTTCGGCGACCGAAAACCCCAGATCGGCAAATATTGCGGTGAGTTCGTCGGTCACCTGCGAAATCGGGTGAATACGGCCGATTTCAATGCCGTATTCGCGCACCGGCAAGGTGCAATCGACCCGCTCCGCCTGAAGCCGAAGGGCAAGGGCCGTCCGTTTCAAAACGGCGCGGCGCTCGGCAAGGGCAGCCGACAGCCTGTCCTTGAGCGCGTTGATTGCGGCGCCGCGGTGCTTGCGTTCTTCTGGCGCCATGGCGCCGAGGCCGGCGAGGATGACCGACACCGACCCCTTCTTGCCGAAGGCGGCAATCCGCACTGCCTCGAGCGCGGTTTCGTCGGCCGCCGCGGCAATATTATTCAGGATCTGGGTTTCGAGGAGCTCGAGATCGGACATATTATCCCGCGCGAATAAGCGAAAGAGCGTCCTCGTTCAGGCTCGGCCGCGCCCATGTGGCGTCGGCCGCAGACCGCCGGACCTGCGGTTCAGGCTGCCGCGGCCGGCAACCCGGCCTTGACTTTTTCGACAATTGCCTTGAATGCCGCCGGTTCGTGGATCGCGAGTTCGGACAGAACCTTGCGATCGACGCTGACGCCGCTCTTAGCCAGACCGTCGATAAACCGGCTGTAGGTCAGGCCGAATTCGCGCACCGCCGCATTGAGCCTTTGGATCCACAAGGCCCGAAACGTCCGCTTTTTATTCTTGCGGTCGCGATAGGCATATTGCATCGACTTGTCGACCGCCTGCTTGGCCACGCGGATCGTATTCTTGCGGCGGCCATAGAAGCCCTTGGCGGCCTTCAATGTCTTCTTGTGTTTGGCGTGCGAACTAACGCCGCGTTTGACGCGTGCCATCTGAATTCTCCGAGGTTGTCGCTAAAGCAGTCCCGGTCGAGCGAACGTCAGCCGTTCGGCAGGAAGAACTTCTTGATATTGTCACCATCGCTTTTGAACAGGACGCTGGTGCCGCGGAGATTGCGAATCTGCTTGTTCGTCCGCTTGATCATCCCGTGCCGCTTGCCAGCCTGCGTATAGATGACCTTTCCGGTGCCGGTGATTTTGAAGCGCTTCTTGGCGCTCGACTTGGTTTTCAACTTGGGCATTTCGCTGTCTCCGAAGGACGGTCTACCCCGTCAGGTTCGGGAAGAATCCAAGGATCCGTCCGCTGTTCACAAAAGCAAAACGAACCGCCACGGCAGCCCTTAATCGGCCGGGCGATTCGGAGGCGGCGTTATAAGCGCAAAAGACCTGGTTTGGCAAGGCCGCTCGACCGGCCGTTCGCTTTGCTGTGCGTGGGGCGAATTGGGGTCCCGTTGCAAGCGCCCGCCCGGTGGAAGGACGGGGCGGCCGTGGCGCAGCGCCCGGCCGTCTATTTTGGCGCCAGCACCATGATCATTTGGCGGCCGTCCAGGGACGGCTCTGCCTCGACCTTGGCGAGCGTCGCCGTCTCGTCGCGTACCCGGTTCAGCAATTTGTAGCCGAGATCCTGGTGGGCCATTTCGCGGCCGCGAAAGCGCAAGGTGATCTTGACTTTGTCGCCCTCTTCGAAAAACCGTCGGACCGAACGCATCTTGACCTCGTAATCATGGTTGTCGATGCCCGGCCGCAGTTTGATTTCCTTGACCTCGACGATCTTTTGCTTCTTGCGGGCCTCGGCGGCCTTCTTTTTCTCCAGGAAGCGAAACTTGGTGTAATCGAGAATGCGGCAAACCGGTGGCACCTTGTTAGGGACGATTTCGACCAAATCAAAGCCGGCCTCCTCGGCGAGCTGCAGGGCGTCGGCTATTGCCATGGCGCCGCGATTCTGTCCTTCAAAGTCAATAAGTTGAACTTCCCGGGCACGAATTTCGCGGTTAATCAGCGGTCCGTCCTTCTGCGGGACCTGGGTAGCTTTCATAGGGCGTCGAATGGGTGTCTCTCCTTTTTGTGAATGAGCCGGACCCGCGTGCCAGAGGCACCTGTCGCAGCCTTGCGCTGACGACCGGACCCGCGCGAAGCATTGTCGGATTGGCTGGCCAAGTCAACTGAATGCGACGGAAATGCATAAGGAATTCGCAAAGAGCGATGCGCAATTGGCGTCACCGCCGCGGCACGAGCAATTCGGCATAGGTATCGAGCGTCGCCAAGCACATCTGCGCCAGCGAGAAATGCTGCTCGACGTGCCGGCGCGCGCGTAGCGCGAGCGCATCGGTGGCGGAAGCGCCGAGCGCCAGCGCCGCTGCAATGGCTGCAGCAAGACCGGCCGCATCCCCCGCCGGCACCCGCCATCCCGTGCGATCCTGCTCGCTGGATTCCGGCGGTGCCAGGACAGTCTCGGGAACCGCGCCCAGGTCGGAGACAATGACTGGCGTTCCCATGGCCTGAGCCTCAACGGCAACGCGCCCGAAGGCCTCTGGCTCGGTTGAAGGAACCGTCACCACGGCGGCCGCCAAATAGGCGGCGGGCATGTCGGCACAATGGCCGACCCGCCGCACCATGCCGGCGAGGCCGGCCTTTTCGACCATCACATCGAGTTCTTGGAGATAGGCCTTGCGGCCTTGATCGTCGCCGGCCATCACAAAGGTGACGCCGCGCATGCCCTGCGCCTTGAGGATCTCGGCGGCGGCGATGAAGGTGCGCTGCCCCTTCCAGCCGGTCAACCGGGCCGCCAGAAGGATGATCCGGTCGCCGGCCGCAACCCCCCAGGCCTGGCGCAGACCGGCCACCCTTTTTGGCGCCACCGCGTCCGGCGCGAAAAGCTTCAGATCGATGCCGCGGTGGATGATCCGCACCCGTTCTTTGGCGAATGGATAGGCGCTGGCAATCAGGCCGGCGGTATAGTTCGAATTGGCGATCACCGCATCGCCGCGCGCCATCACCGAATTGTAGCGAAGCTTGATCGCCGATGTGCCGGCATAGCTGCCGTGATAGGTGGTGACAAACGGGGTCCGGGTTCGCCGGCACGCGGCAAGGGCAACCCACGCCGGCGCGCGCGAGCGGGCATGGACGAGATCGATCTTTTCCTCGCGCACCAGACGCGCCAGCCTGCCGACATTGACAGCCATGGCGAGCGGGTTCTTGGTGCGCGCCGGGAAGGGGATAAAGACCCCACCCTTGGCCTGCAATTCGCTGACGAGGCGACCGCCATCGCTGGCGACCAGCGCTCGCGCGCCGGCCTCGGCCAGCGCCGCAGCAATGTCGAGGGTCGTGCGCTCGGCGCCCCCCGCATCGAGTTCAGGCACGAGCTGCAATACAATCCGCCCGGCGAGTCGGCGGTGGGAATTGGCGCCCGGCCGCGCTTGGCTCATGGCGCGCTGCGCCCGGCCGCTGACCGATAAATGCGGGACCGTCCCGCGGCCTGCTGCATCATGATAGAACCTGCCGCCGAATCATCCCGCACAATAGGCGCCTGTATGAACCATCCCAAGTCCGAACCCTCGTCTGACCTTCAATTCCGGGCAATCGAGGCCGCAGGCCGAGCGGTACGGCTCGCCTTTGTCAAGCGACCCGCCGGCCGGGTGACGTCCGCCGGCCTCGTCTGGCTCGGCGGCTTTCACTCCGACCTGACCTCGACCAAGGCGGCGGCCATCGATGGCTGGGCCGGCCGCCATGGCGCCGCTTGTCTGCGTTTCGACTATTCCGGCCACGGCCGCTCGGAAGGCCGGTTCGAAGAGGGCACGGTCGGCGGCTGGCTCCAGGAGAGCCTGGCGATGATCCGGGCGGAAACCGCCGGGCCGCAGATCCTGATCGGCTCATCAATGGGCGGCTGGATTGCGCTGCTCGCGGCCCGCGCACTCGTCGAGGCGGGCGAGGCGGAACGCCTGCGGGCGCTGGTTCTGATCGCGCCGGCGGTCGATTTCACCGAACGCTTGATCTGGGACAAGATGAAGCCCGCTCAGCGCAAGGCTTTGGCCAAGCACGGCGCGATCTGGCACCGCTCGGCCTATGCCGAGGAAACCTACCCGATCACCAGTGCGCTGATCAGCGAGGGCCGCAACCATCTGTTGTTCGACCGGGCCCTACGCAGCCATTGTCCGGTCCATATACTCCAGGGCATGCGGGACCCTGACGTCCCCTGGCAACATGCAATGAATTCTGGTCGAGCATCTCGCCGCCGATCCGGCCGTCCTGTCGCTCATCAGCGACGGCGATCATCGCCTGTCGCGCGCCGTAGACATCCGACAGATCCTTGCGGCGATCGAAAGCTTTTTTTGAGGCGGCGCACCTGTTGGATGGATCACTTCGGCGCGAATTGATGCAGGTCGGCACCATGCGCTTTCAACCAGGCCTCGGCGCGCTCGGTATCCTGCGACAGCCGATAGGTCAGCTTCCAGAACCTGTCGGAATGATTCATGTGGACGAGATGCGCCGCCTCATGCGCGGCGAGATAATCGAGCACGAAGGGCGGCGCCAGAATCAGCCGCCAGGAGAAATTCAAAGTACCGGTCGCCGAACAGGATCCCCAGCGACTCGTGGTGTCGCGCAGCGTGACCTTGGGCATCGGCTTGCCAAGCGTGGTAACATGGCGGGCCACCGCCGCTTCGAGATCGCGTTTCGCCTGGCGCTTCAAGAAATCCGCCAAGCGGCGGGCGACATGCGCCCGTTCACCGGCGACACAAAGCTGGCGTTCGGCCAGACACAGATCTTCGCACTCGAAGGCGGCAACCCAGACCGTGCCACGCACGAGCGGCCGGTGCACGATCACATGTTCGAGACCACGCAACGGAATCCGATTGCCCGGGACAAGCAGAACTGGCTGCGGCAATCGCTTGAGTCGCGCACCAATCCAGGCCGCGTGGCGATAGGCAAATTCGCGGGCGGCGAGCGCCGAGCCCCGGACCGGCATGGTCAAAACCACGTCGCGCGTCGCTGCCCTGACCCGCAAGGTGAAACGGCGCGCCGTCGTCACCCGTTTCAAGGCAACCCGATAGGTCTCGCCCGAATGGGCAACCTCGACATGCGCGACATCGACGTCACGCGACAATGATCTTCGGAAAAGGCGCAGCATCCGATTTGAATTTAGTCGGAAGCGGTGTCACTCGCTAGCCCCTCGCGAAAATATTCGCGAGGCGTTGCGTCTTTACGTCAGTCGTTCGTGATCAGTTTTTTGCGCCGACAACTTTCAGGGCAAGCGGCCTGCGGCTTTTGGTGCGCACCTGCGCCTGTTCAATATTGGCAATGAAATCAGCGATGCGCGGCGCAATCTGGGCACGGAACCGCGAGCCGTTGAAAACCCCGTAATGGCCGACGTCCTTTTGTAGGTGATGCAGCTTCCTGTCGTCGGGAATATTGCGGCACAAATCCTGTGCGGCAGCTGTCTGGCCGACGCCGGAAATATCGTCCTTCTCGCCTTCAACCGTCATCAGACCCGTCGTTCGAATCGCGTCAGAGATCGATGCGTTCGCCCCGGTGCATCATCTCGCCCTTCGGCAGCGAATGATGCACGAAAGACCGTATCGATGGTCTGCAGGTAAAATTCGGCAGTCAGATCCATGACGGCCATATATTCGTCGTAGAAATCGCGGTGCTTCTCGGCCGAGTCACCGTCGCCCTGCGACGAGATGGTTGAACATTTCGAAATGCGCGTTGACATGTCGATCGATGTTCATCGCCATGAAGCCGGACAATTGCAGGAAGCCCGGATAGACCTGGCGCGCCATCCCTGGATAGGGAAAGGGCACGCTGTGAATGCAATTGCGCCGGAACCATTGCGGCGCCGCGCCGCTGCGCCAGCTGATTGACCGCGGTCGGACTGCGCCGCGTATCAATCGGACCGCCCATCAGAGTCATCGAAGCCGGCACGAAGGCGTCGTCATTGGCCGCCATTTGAGCAACGGCGGCGATCAACGGCACCGCCGGCTGACACACGCCGAGCGTATGCAGTCGCCCTCGCCAAGCACGTGACACATTTCGATGAGATAATCGATGTAATCGTCGAGGTCGAATGTGCCGGCCAACGAGCGGCACCATACGCGCATCGCTCCAGTCGGTAATGTAGACTTCATGGGTCGGCAGAAAGGCCTCGACGGTGCCGCGCAAAAGCGTCGCATAATGGCCCGACATCGGCGCAACGATCAGCAGGTCGCGGCTGCGGCCGGTGCAGGCGAATTGTCTGCCGCTCGAAATGCAGGAGTCGACAAAACGGTCGCTCCCAGACGACCCGCTCGATCACCTCGACTTGTTCGCCCGCGACATTGACCGTATCGAGACCAAACACCGGCTTGCCGTAGCGCCGCGTCATCCGCTCGTACAATTCCGCCGATGCAGCGATGTTGCGGCCAAACGTCGTATGGGCGAAAGGGTTCAGCGGATTTTGAAGATCAGCCGGGCCACATCGGAGATCGCCCGGCTTGGCGCCAACGCCAGATGCGACATCTCATAGAGCTGGTAGGACATCCGGTTCATCAATTCCCTCCCCTTGCGGTCGTCCCCGGCCGGGCCAACCTTCCCCGCAATGCGAATGGCGGGCCAGCCGGCATGCGCAATGGCGGGATTGGGCTTGTGCACCGCATCATTTACCTATTGCACTGCAATATATACGGGGTCAAACCACGATGCGCAACGTGTCCAAAAGGCTAATTCGTCGTTTTGTGACAGACGAATCAGCTGATTTCGCTATAGTTTAGGGTAAACGGCCGATCTTAACCAAGATTTCTACTCGCCCATGGCAATGAGCGAACCGAGCCGGCGCGCGGCGTCGAGTAGTCGCAAAAAGGCAAAAAGTCCCGCCGCAAAGAGCAAAAGATTAAGGGCCAGAGACCAGAGCATCAAATCGGCACGGAACTGGTGATCGATCACCAGCGCCCGTAAACCTTCGAAAACATAGGTCGGCGGCAGACACCAGGCGAAAACCTGCAGCCAGGGTGGCAGAACCGCGACCGGATAATAGACGCAGGCGAGCGGCATCATCAAAAACATCATCGTCCAGGCCAATTCCTCCGCGCCCATACCGTTGCGCAAGACGAGGCCGGAAACGAAAAGTCCGACTGCCCAGCTGGTCAAAATCAAATTGGCAAAAAAGGCGGCGAGCACGAAGCCAAGACCCCAGAAATTATAATCGAAAAACACCAGGGCAAGAAAGGTGACCGGCACAATCCCAACCAGCAGGCGGATTATGCTCATCACCATCAATGCCGCGACGAATTCCAGCGGCCGCAACGGGCTCATCAGAAGATTTCCCATGTTGCGCGAGTACATTTCCTCGAGAAAAGTGATCGAAAAGCCGAGCTGGCCGCGAAACAAAATGTCCCACAGCAGCATCGAGCCGATCAAGGTTCCCGCCGCGAGGGCAACCGCGCTCTCCGCCTGACCGGCGGCCGCCCGGCGGAAATAGAGCTGCAGGAAGCCCCAGGTTAGCATCTGCACTGCCGGCCAATAGATCAGACCGAGAATCCGCGACCATGACGAGCGCAGCAGGTAGAGATAGCGCTGCACCATGGCGCCGATTTGCAACAAAGAGAAGCCCGGCAAGACCCGGTTTTCACTCATCGCGCCGGAATCCGGTGGGGTGCGCGCCGGCGTCCCGCTCCAGCGTCTCGAACCGGCCGCGACCACGGGCAACGTCAAGGAAAACCTGTTCGAGATCGCCACGACCATATTTCTGGAGGAGAGCCTGCGGCGATGCATCGTCGACAACGACACCCTGCTTGAGCATGACGACCCGATCGCACAGGCGCTCGACTTCCGCCATATTGTGCGAGGCAAGAACGATGGTGGCCTTGGTTCTCGCCCGATATTGTTCGAGCCGGCCGCGGATCCAATCCGCCGTATCGGGGTCGAGGGAAGCGGTCGGCTCGTCGAGCAGCAACAGCTCCGGCTGATTGATCAGGGATTTGGCCAGGGCGACGCGGGTTTTCTGGCCGGCCGACAGCTTGCCGGACTGGCGATCGAGCAACGGCGACAGGGCGAGATCCGCGGCCAGGCACTCGATGCTTCGCTCGGGCGTCTTGACCCCGTAAAGCTTGGCAAAGACCCTGAGATTCTGACGCACGGTCAGGCGGTGCGGCAGGTCGACATAGGGGCTTTCGAAATTCATCCGGCCCAGCACCCGATAACGGTCACGCCCGATGTCGGTGCCAAGCACCCGAACCCGTCCCGATGTCGGCAGCACCAGCCCCATGATCATGCCAATCGTCGTCGTCTTGCCGGCACCGTTGCCGCCGAGCAGGCCCGTCACCGAGCCGCGCGCGATCGACAGACTGATCGCGTCGACGGCGATCGTGCCGCGATAGGTCTTGGTCAGCCGCTCCAATTCGACGGCAGGTGGGTCAAGGGGCGCCAGCATGATTGGTCTCGAGGATCAAGTTGGGGCAATAGCTAGCGCATCCCCGCGAAAAGCGAAGATGTTTTTGCCGGGCAATGGGAATATTGTGGCTGATGGCCGGCTCAGGCCCTCCACCAGCGGATCCGATGCGCGACCAATCCATTCTCGATCTCGGCCGGCGACCTCGAATCGATACGTTGACCCGGCTGCGCTGGCTTGCGGTGGCCGGTCAATCGGCGGCCGTAATCGTCACCCATGCACTGCTTGGCTTTGCCCTGCCGCTGACCGCCTGCTTTCTGGTGATCGGCGTTTCGGTCGCGCTCAACATTTTCCTGCGGCTCCGCTATCCGGTCACGCTGCGGCTGGCCGACGGGCCGGCACTCGCCCTGCTTGCCTACGACCTTCTGCAGCTCTCGGCGCTTCTCTACCTGACCGGTGGTCTCGAGAATCCCTTCGCGCTCTTGTTCCTCGCGCCGGTGATGATCTCATCGACGTCGCTGACGCCGCGCTGGACGGCACCGCTGGCGCTGCTGATGATCGCGGCGGCGACTTTCCTCGCCTTCGTGCACCGGCCACTGCCCTGGTTTCCCGGCGAAACCCTGCACATTCCCTTCGCCTATATTGTCGGAATCTGGTTCTCGCTGGTGCTTGGCGCGGCCTTTAGCGGGATCTACGCAGCGCGGGTCGCCAGCGAGGCGCGCCAGCTTTCCGAGGCGCTTGCCGCGACCGAACTGGTGCTCGCCCGCGAGCAGCACTTGTCGCAGCTCGACGGACTCGCGGCGGCGGCCGCGCACGAATTGGCGACGCCGCTGGCGACGATCACTTTGGTCGTCAAGGAGTTGTTGAAGCATCTGCCGACCCAAGATCCGTTCGCCGAGGACATTGCGCTGATCAGTCAAGAGTTGAATCGATGCCGGTCGATCCTCGGCAAGCTGACCTCGCTCGGCGACGACAAAAACGGCCCCTTCGACGAGATGAGCCTGCCGCATATGCTTGAGGAAGTGGTCGGGCCGCATCGCCATTTTGGCGTCGAGGTGATCATTGACGCCAAGGGCGAGGGTCCCGAGCCCCGCGGCAGACGCAATCCAGGCCTGCTTTATGGCCTTGGCAACCTGGTCGAGAATGCCGTCGACTTTGCCCGGGCCGAGGTCCGCATTTCGGCACTCTGGAGCCCCGATTCCGTGCTGGTTTCGATTGCGGACGATGGGCCGGGCGTGGCGCCCGACATGCTTCAGCGGATCGGCGAACCCTATGTCACGACCAGACCCTACCGGTCCGACGACGGTTCGGGTCTTGGGCTCGGCCTGTTCATTGCCAAGACCCTGCTCGAGCGTTCGGGCGCGAGTTTGGCGATCAGCAACCGGCCTAATTCCGGCGCTTTCGTAAAGGTCGGCTGGCCGAGGGCGGCTTTCGAGCGCGGCCTTGCCCCAAGCCTGCCCGTAGCAAAAGAAGCCAAAGCCCTGGCAAAGCCGACCGAGGCCTCTAATTTACCGGCATCGGCGAAACAGGGCGGCTTGCGCAGGGCAAGCAATTTAGAGGATCTGAGATGAGCGAGGGTGCCCGTTTTCCCGCCCCGCAGGTCGCCGCCACGGAAAATTCCGAGGATCGCAGCCTGTTGATCGCCGACGACGACAAGCCGTTTCTGCAGCGCCTCACCCGCGCGATGGAGGCGCGCGGCTTTCAGGTAACGGCCGTCGAGACGGTTGCCGAGGGATTGGCCGCAATCCGGCTGTCGGCGCCGGCCTTTGCCGTCATCGACATGCGGCTTGGCGGAGGCAATGGACTCGAGGTGATTTCCGAACTCAAGGCCTGCCGCGCCGATGCCCGTGGCATCATCTTGACGGGCTACGGCAATATTGCGACTGCCGTCACCGCGGTGAAGCTTGGCGCCTTCGACTATCTCGCCAAGCCCGCCGATGCCGATGAGATCCATGCCGCCCTGCTCGCCATCCAGCACGATCGCACTGAACTCCCCGAAAACCCGATGTCTGCCGATCGCGTGCGTTGGGAACATATCCAGCGGGTCTATGAATTGTGCGGCCGCAACGTGTCCGAAACGGCACGCCAGCTCAACATGCATCGACGCACGTTGCAGCGGATTTTGGCGAAACGCGCGCCGCGCTGAAATCACGCTTCCGGCCCCGTCCGGCTGGCCGGGTCCTGAATATCATGCAGCCGCAACGCCGCAGCCTGCGCAAAGCGCAGCAGCAATGCCCGCCTTGTGCCGGCGTTTAGGCGCGCTTCGGGCGCCTCGCGCAGGATTGCCGCGCCATAGGAATCGGCAACGATGAGGCCGGTGTCGGCCGGCATCAGCGCGCTCGGCAGATCCACGGGTACGGCAAAATAGAACCGGTCGCAATGGCGCAGATAGTCCGGCCATTTCTGGTCGGCGCGAAAATCGGCGAGCGACGATTTGACCTCGATAATGTGCAGGCTCGTATCCGCACCGAGCGCGACAATATCGGCCCGCCTTCCGTCGGCGAGCGTCAGTTCGCTCAAAGTCGCATAGCCGAGCGCCCGCCAGAGCCGGCGCACGCCCCGCCCGATCAAAAGGGTGGTTGCCTGGCGTCCCCCATCACCGGGGCTTGGCAGCACGACGCCCTCCTAGGACAGGATAGCGGTCAGGACCGACCAGACCAGCAAGCCGGCGAGAGCCGACGCGACGGTCAAGCCGAAGGTCTTATCGGCCGGGCATTTCAGCATCGGTCCGGCGCCCTGATAAAATAGATAGAGTCCATAGGCGAGGCCGAGCAAGGGCAAAAGGGAGAGGCCGGGAAGGAGCCGCGCCAGGCCGGCAAGACAGGCGGGAACGGCGGAGAATACCACCAGATTCGCTACCGCCACGCGGCTTGGGCGCTCGCCGAACTGGCGGGCAAGCTGGGCAATGACATAAGTGGAGAGATAGAGGGTGGCCAGAATCACCGCATAGGCGACAATCGCCCGTATCAGCGCGTAGACGAAATCGGTGTTGCCGAACAGAAGGTCGCCGATTAGCCAGGCAAGAAAGGGAAGACTGGCGAGCGGAATCGCATAGTCCCAATAAAGCTCGCCGAGTGGCACCGGTTGTTCTGCCAGTGGCGGCCACAGCGTGGTCGGCCGCACCAGCAGGCTGGTCAACCGCTCAGTCCGGTTCATGACGTGCTCCCCTGCGACGCGCTGGCTTGCAGCCGGATGGCGGCGGCGCGTGTTGCCCTGTCGATTGGCGGCGAAAATGACGGTCTTGCTTCATGCGCTGTCAGGAAGGAACGGCAAAACAGGCGACCTCGCGGCCCTGCTTCATGTCCGGCGCGGGTAGCTCCTCGCGGCAGCGGTCCATTACCGAAGGACAGCGCGGATGGAACGGACAGCCGCTCGGCGGGTCGAAGGGCGAGGGCAGTTCACCGGTCAAAATGATCCGCTCCTTTTTGGCGCCGGGGTCGGCAACCGGTGTCGCCGACAGCAGAGCGCGCGTATAGGGGTGCTGAGGCGCGGTGAAAATCGCCTCGCGTGAACCCGTCTCCACGGCATGGCCGAGATAGATGACCATGACGCGGTCGGCAATGTGTTTCACGACCGAGAGATCGTGGGAGACGAACACGTAGGCGAGCTTGAACTCGTCCTGGATCTCGGCGAGGAGGTTGAGAACTTGCGCTCTGATCGAGACGTCGAGCGCGGATACGGGTTCGTCCAATACCAGGATTTTCGGCCGCAGCATCAGTGCGCGCGCGATCGCAATGCGTTGGCGCTGGCCGCCGGAAAACATGTGTGGGTAGCGGTCGTAGAATTCCGGGCGCAGACCGACCTTCAACATCATGTCGCGGGCCGCCCGCTCGCGGTCGCGGGCCGGCAGATTGGTATTGACGAGCAGCGGCTCCTCGAGAGCCGCCCCGATCGTCTGGCGCGGGTTGAGCGAGCCATAGGGGTTTTGAAAGACAATTTGAATCTCGCGCCGCAGCCTTCGCCGGGTCGTCTCATCGACGCCTGCCACATCGACGCCGTCGATCAAAAGAACGCCCGAACTCGGCAGTTCGATCAGCGTCAACAGCCGCGCCAAAGTCGATTTGCCCGAACCGGACTCGCCGACCACGGCCAGCGTCTTGCCAGCCTCGAGTTCGAAAGAGACGCCGGCCAGAGCCTTGACGGTCGCCGGCGCCGCAAACAGGCCGCGCTTGGCCTCGTAATTGCGGCGCAGCGCGCGCGCCTCGAGAACCGGGCTCACGCGGCAACCCCGGCGCCTTGCCGCGCGATCGCAATTCCGTCGACGAGCGGCGTATGGCACAAGGCCCGGCCAAGCGCCTCGGGCGCCGGATTCGGCTGCTGGCGCTGACACAATTCGTTCGCATGGGCGCAGCGCGGCGAGAACTGACAGCCCTTCGGCCGATCAAATTGGCCGGGAACGACACCGGGAATGGCCGGCAACCGCCGCTCCCTCGCCCGTTCCGGCAGCGCCGCCAGCAGCGCCGCCGTATAGGGATGGTGCGGATGGTTGAACAATTCGCCCGTCCGGTTCGTCTCGACCTGCTGGCCGGCATATTGCACGACAACCCGCTCCGCTGTCTCGGCCACCACGCCCATGTCATGCGTGATCAGCACCAGCCCCATGCCATTGTCCCGCCGCAGCTTGACCAGAAGATCGAGAATCTGCGCTTGGATTGTGACGTCGAGCGCCGTCGTCGGCTCATCGGCGATTAGCAATTTCGGCGTGCAGGCGAGGGCCATGGCAATCATCACTCGCTGGCTCATGCCGCCCGACAATTGGTGCGGAAACGCGGCGATGCGCCGTTCCGGATCGGTTATCCCGACCTGTTCGAGCAATTCGATAATCCTTTTGCGGCGCTCGGTTCTCCCCATGCCGAGATGCGCGCGCAGCGTCTCGCCGAGCTGGAAACCGATGGTAAAACACGGATTGAGGGAGGACATCGGCTCCTGGAAGATCATCGCAATATCCTTGCCGATGATTTTGCGCCGCTCGACCGCGCGCAGGGTCCGCAGGTCCCGGCCGTCGAAATTCATCCGGTCGGCGGTCACCGTGGCCGTCCACGGCAACAAGCCCATGACTGCCAGCATGGCGACCGATTTGCCGGAGCCCGATTCACCGACGATCGCCAGCACCTCGTTCGCATCAACGGCAAGGTCGATGCTGTTGACCGCCTTGAAGGGGCCGGAGCGGGTCGCAAACGAAACCGAGAGATTGGCGATGTCGAGAAGCGCCATCACGATCTCCGCATCTTCGGATCAAGCGCATCACGCAAACCGTCACCCATTAGATTGACCGAAATCACCGTCACCAGAATGGCGAGGCCTGGCAGGGTGACGAGCCAGGGCTGCGAGCGAATGAATTCGCGGGCATCGGCGAGCATCGTCCCCCATTCCGACAGCGGCGGCTGGGCGCCGAGTCCGAGAAAGCCGAGCGCTGCCGCCTCGAGAATGGCCGCAGAGACGCCGAGCGCCGCCTGCACGATGAGCGGCGCCAGGCAATTCGGCAGAATGGTCGAGAACATCAATCGCAATGGCCGCACGCCGGCAACCCGCGCCGCAGTGACATAATCCTTATTCAATTCGCCGAGCGCCGCACCGCGCATCAAGCGGACGTAATTGGGCAATTGCACGATGGTCACGGCGACGATCGTATTGGTCAGGCTCGGACCGAGGACGGCGACCACCAGAATCGCGAGCACCAGACTCGGCACCGCCATGATCAGATCCATGATCCGGGTTATCACCACATCGCTGACCCCGCCGACAAAGGCGGCCAACAGGCCGATGATCACGCCGAGCACGAAGGAGACGCACATAACCGACAGACCGATGAACAGCGAAATGCGGGCACCGTGAATTAGCCGCGACAGCATGTCCCGGCCGAGTCCATCGGTGCCGAGCGGAAAGCGAAAGGAGCCACCGTCGGCCCAGAAGGGCGGGATCTTGACCGCATCGCGAAATTGCTCGTTCGGCTGATAGGGCGAGACAAAGTCGGCGAACAGGGCGAGCAATACGATGATGGTCAGAACCATCAGTCCGAGCACCGCACCCTTGTTTTCGCGAAACGCCAGCCAGAAGGCCTTGAGCGGTCCAGGCGCGCCAATCGCCCTTGTTTCGATGACGCCGGCTGCGACCTCAGCGACCATGGCGGATCCTCGGGTTAATAACGCCGTAGAGAACGTCGACGGCGAGGTTGACCATGATAACGACCGTCGAAACCAGCATGACTCCGCCCTGCAGCGCCGGATAATCGCGCCGTCCGATGGCCTCGATCAGCCATTTCCCGACCCCCGGCCAGGAGAATATGGTCTCGGTCAAAACGGCGCCGGCCATCAGCGCGCCAACCGAAAGGCCGATGACGGTGACGACGGGAATCAGCGCATTACGCAGGGCGTGCAGGCCGATGACCCGCAGATCCGATAGGCCTTTGGCGCGGGCGGTGCGCACGTAATCCTCGCTGAGAACCTCCAGCATCGAGGAGCGCGTCATCCGGGCGATGGTGGCGAGCGGCACCGTGCCGAGGACGATCGCCGGCAGAATCAGATGATGCAGGGCATCGAGAAAGGCCCCGTTTTGCCCGGACAGAATCGAATCGAGCAGCATGAAGCCGGTGACTGGCTCGAAATAATATTTGATCAGATCGATCCGGCCAGACACCGGCGTCAGGCCCCAACGCTCGGCAACCAGCATGATCAAAAGCAGGCCCCACCAGAAGATCGGCATTGAAAATCCGGTGACCGAAAACCCCATCAGGACCTGATCGAACCAGCTGCCACGCTTGACCGCGGCAATGGCGCCGGCCGGTATCCCGATCAACGAGGCGAGCAACATCGCAAACAGCGACAATTCGATTGTCGCGGGGAAAAGCGTCATGAATTCGGTCAGCACTTTTTCGTTGGTGACCAGCGAAGTGCCGAAATCGCCATGGAGGAGCCGCCAAACATAATTGCCGAATTGCTGCCAAACCGGTTGATCGAGGCCGAGCTCATGCCGGAAATAGGCGAGACGTTCCGGCGAAATGCCATGCTCGCCGGTGCGCACCTCGACCGGATCGCCGGGGACCAGACGAATCGCGATGAAGGTAATGAACATCAAGGCGATGAAAGTCGGGATCGTCAGGATGGCCCGGTTGAGCAAATATTTGAGCATTGGTCTTAACTCAAAGCACGGCGGGGCGGCACGAGGCCGCCCCGCTGCAGAATTGCTTCACCTGTCGGTCACGTTTCACTGGCCCGTCACTTGATGTCCACGCCCTGGAATTCATGCGCACCGAATGGGCTCTGCTTGAACCCGGTTACTTCCTTGCGCATTGCCTCATAGACGGTCGAATGGGCGATCTTGAAGTCCGGCGCCTCTTCCTTCTCGATGACCTGCATTTCCTCATAGAGCTTGCTGCGCTCGGCCTGGTCGGAGATGCTCTTCGCCTTGTTGAGGCGTTGATCGAACTCCTGATTGCACCATTTGGTGAGATTCTGACCACCGGCTCGCGCCGCGGCGCAACCGCGCAGGAAGAAGAAATTGTCCGGGTCGCCATTGTCGCCGGTCCAGCCGAGCTGGGCCGTCATGTGCTCGCCCTGCTGGGCGCGCTTGCGATATTCGCCCCATTCAAAGGTGACCAGCTTGGCGTTGACGCCAATCTTGGCCAAGTCCGCTTGCATCATTTCGGCAATGCGCTTGGCATTGGGATTATAGGGCCGCTGCACCGGCATGTACCACAGGTCAATGTCGAGCGGCGTCGCCACACCGGCGTCCTTGAGCAGGGCCTTTGCCTTTTCCGGATCGTAGGCATAGTCCTTGACATTGTTGTTATAGGACCAGAGCGTTGGCGGAATCAGGTTCTTGGCCGGTTCGCCCGCCCCCAGATAGACGTCGCGGATGATCGATGCTTTGTCGATCGCCATGTTGAAGGCCTGGCGTACCGGCTTTTTGTCGAACGGCGGCTTCTGCACATTGAAGGCCCAATAGGCGATGTTCAGGCCGGGCTGGTGGATAATGTTGAGCGCCGGGTCCTTTTGCATCTCGGCGAGATCGGCCGGCCGCGGGGCGATCATGAAATGGCATTCGCCGGCTTTCAATTTCGAATAGCGGGCGGTCGGATCAGGGGTGATCGCATAGACGAGATCATCGACCAGCGCCTTCTCGCCCCAATAGTCCTTATTGGCCTTGAAGCGGATCACCGCATCTTTCTGATAGGCGACGAAGGAGAATGGGCCGGTGCCGACGGGGATCTGGTCCAATTGCTCCATCTTGCCCTTCTTGGTTAGGAAATCGGCATATTCGGCCGATGAATCGAAGCGAAATCCATGGCGAGATTGGCGAGCATCGGCATGTTCGGCTCCTTCAATTTGAAGCGAACCGTGTAGTCGTCGACCTTGTCGATCGAATCGAGCAAGGTCGGCATGTCCATGTCGTTGAAATAATCATACTTGCCGCCGGAGACCTTGGCAAAGGGATGATCGGGTTTCCATTGCCGGTTGAACGAGAACAAAACGTCGTCGGCATTGAAATCGCGGGTCGGCTTGAAGCCGTTGACACCGGAATGGAACTTGACCCCCTTGCGCAGTTTGAAGGTGATCGTCTTGCCGCCGTCGGTCACTTCCCAGCTCTCCGCAAGACCCGGCACCACTTCGGTCGAGCCGCGCTTGAACATGGTCAATTTATCATAGATCGGTCGTGCGGCATCGAACGACGTGCCCGTCGTATTGATCGCCGGCGAGAAATTCTCGGGCGAGCCTTCCGAGCAATAGACCAGGGTTTTCGCGCTAACCGCGGTGCTGGCGAGCAGCAGCGCGGCAAGGCCAAGACCAGCAAGTTTGATCGTTGTCATGAGAGCTTCCTCTTTACGGCCCGTCCTTCGGACTGGGCTCGGATGATCACGGGAACTGCCTTTTTCTTAACGATACGGCGGTTCAAGCTCCGCCGCTTCGGCGCTTATAGCCATCGAAGCGCCTTTTTCAAAGGCATGCAAATGGATTGTTCCGCAGCCGGCCGATCAAGGCCGGAAAAGCCGCTCAGCCGGCCGCGCCAGTCGAAGGTGCGACCAGCAGGCGTCCGTCAACCTCGGCCCGCAACAACGCGACGCCGAAGACCCGGTCAAGCACGTCGCCGGCGAACACTTCGCCGGGCGGCCCGTCGGCGACGACCTGGCCGTCGGCAAGCACGATCATCCGATTGGCGAAGGCGGCGACGAGGCAGAGATCGTGCAGAACCGCGACGACAATGCGCCCGGCCGCGGATTCGCGGCGGAGCATCGCCATGATGGCGACCTGGTGGGCAGGATCGAGAGAGGCCGCCGGTTCGTCGACCAGAAGAACGGGGGCCCGAACAGCCAGTGCGCGCGCCAAAAGGACCCTTGCCCTTTCGCCGCCCGATAATTCGGTCGCCGGCCGCCAGGCCAAATGGCCGATGCAACAGGCCTCGATCGCCTGGTCGACGATCCGGCGATCGGCATCGCCGAGCCGTCCGCCCGGGCCGGCGAACGGCAACCTGCCGAGGGCCACAATGTCGCGCACGGCAACCGGCCAGTGAATCCGACCGCCCTGCGCCAGATAGGCAATCGTCCGACCTTTGGCCGGGCTTGTCGATCCGGTCAAGTCGCGTGCCCCGAGCCAGACACTTCCCTTGGCCGGGACAAGCCCGGCGAGCGCCCGCAGCAGCGTGGTCTTGCCGGCCGCGTTGGGGCCGACGACGATCGTGAGCTCGCCGGGCCGCAGCGTCAGGGACAGGGGATGGATGACCGGGATCGCGGCGCGGCCGCGGCCAAGTGCGACCTCGAGCCGGTCAACCCGCAGCGCCTCAGCGCCGCTCGCAGCCGCAGGAACTCATGCCTGGCCTTCGTCGACCATGACGCGCCGCGTCATGATGAGATACAGAAAGAGCGGAACCCCGAGGAGGGCGGTAACGACGCCGACCTTGATCTCGCTCGTCGAGGGGATCAGTCGAACGAGAATGTCGGCGCCCGTCAACAATGCCGCGCCGGCCAACGCCGAGGGCAGCAAAATCCGCTGCGGATCGCCCGCGAAGGCATGGCGGACCAGATGCGGCGCCACTAAGCCAACAAAGCCAATGGCGCCACACACCGCGACGCCGGCGCCAACGCCGAGTGCGACTGCAAAGACGACCATCCAGCTAAGTCGTGGCACATCGATGCCGAGGCTTGCCGCCGTCTCCTCGCCGAGGGTCAGCGCCTTGTAGCCGCGGCCACCGGCCAACAGAAGCGCGCTCGATAGGCCGATGAAGGGTGCAACAATGAGCACATGGCGAAACGAACGGTCCTCAAAGGAACCCATCAACCAGAACACGATTTCGGTGACGGCATACGGATTGGGCGAGAGGTTGATCACAAGCGAGGTCGCAGCAGCGCACAGGCTTGCGATCGCAAGCCCGGCAAGGATCAAAGTGACAACGCCGGCGTTGCGGCCGGCAACAAGCAGTATCAGCGCGACCGAGACGAAGGCAGCAAGAATCGCGGTGAGCGGCAGCGCAAAAGAATACGCATCGGCGGCGCCGCTATAGAGGACGACCACTGCACCAAGGGCCGCTGCCTGCGGCGCTCCGAAAACAGCCGGCTCGGCCAGGGGATTGCGCAACAAGCCCTGCATGGAAGCGCCACACAGGCCGAGGCTGAAGCCGACCAGGAGGGAGAGGAGAAGGCGCGGCAGCCGGATCTCCCGCATGATGATGCCGGCCGGGCCTTGCCCGTCGAACAAACCCTTCGCCATCGCGCGCCACGACAAATGGGCAACGCCCAGGCCAAGCGAGACGGCCGCGAGGACGATCAGGAGAACCGCAAGCGCCCCGACAAAAAGACCAAAGGTTCTGTCGCGCGCCGGGCTGAGAGTGGAAAACCCCGCCAAGCCGGCACCGCCGCCCATTTGCCCGCCATTCACCATGTCATTTTGACACCGCCGTAGATGGAACGCCCGGCCGTACCATAATTGTAGACCTCCTGATACTTGGCATCGGTCACGTTTTCGAGGCGGGCGAACACCGAGAAATTGTCGGTTAGTCGATAGGCGGCAAAGAAATCGAGCCTGGCATAGGGCGCTAGACGCACTGGGCCATAATCATAGCGATAATCGACCAAGGTCAGCCGCGCTTCGGCCTCGAGATTGGCAAGGCCGGTATAGATCAGCGACAGCGACGCCTTGTTGCGCGGCCGCTGCAGCAGCGGCTGGCCGGTCACAAGATCGCGCGCGACGAGATAGGTGTAGGTTAGCTTGGCCCGCCATGCGCTCGGTACCAGACTATAGTCGCCGGAAAATTCGGCGCCATAGGTTTTCGCGCGGCCAACATTGTAATAGCAACCCTGCGGCTCGGCTGGCGGGCAGCCATAAAACCGGAAATCGATGAGGTTGCGATACGTAGTGTAGAAAGCGGTCGCCGAGAGCGTCAGCCGGCCCTGCAGGGCCTCTTGGTCGAGGCCGCCATCAATGCCGAAATTCTGCTCGGCCTGCAAATTCGGGTCGCCATATTGGCTGAAGCGCTGATAGAGCGACGGCGCCTTGGCGCCGGTCCCGGCGCTGGCCCGCAATTTTGTCCCGGTCTCGAAAATATTATAGGCCGCCGTCGCCCGCCAGGTCGCAAAGGCCTGCGCTCCTGCAGTCGAGTTGAGCCTTCCGCCGAGCGAGACATAGAGGCGATCGTTGACGGCAAGCTGATGCAGGACAAAGAGGGAATTGGTCACTTGGCTGGCACTGACGCCCGGGAAAAACGGTTGCCAGCCGGGTCCGGCCGTTTGCTGCGCATTCGAGGCGGTCTCGCGTTCGGTCCTGGCGCCTGCGATCAAGGTGCCGAGCGGACCGAGCTTCAGATCCGCCTGATATTCCGCGCCAAACCTGGTGCCGCGATAGCGGGTAAAGCAATTGGTGGTGAAATCGGGACAGCTTTCGGTCTCGGTGACGCCGCGGTCGGTGAGGCTTCCGAAAACCGTCAGGCCCTGGCGCAGGCGTCCGCCGAGCGAATCGACCGTGGCGCGACCATAGAAGAGATCGAGATATTCGCGCGCGCGATTGTAATTGCTGTAAATATTGGCAGGATCGGCGGCGAAGGGATTGTCGAATTCGATGCGGTTGCCATAAGCGCCGCCGCCGGCCTCGAGTGTCACCTCATCGCTGATCCGATAGGAAAGTCGGCCGGTAATGCCACCCTTATCGGTCGCATCCCCATTGGGCATCGGCGGCAATTGACCCTGAAGCCTGCCGATGCGGTAGCCGTAGCGGGGAAAACCGTCGGAATGCAGCGCGTCAACGGCGAGCGAATAGGACAAGCGGTCCGTCGAACCGGAAACCGAGGCGCGGCTGTCGAGCGTCCCGTAACTGCCGGCCTCGAGGCTGAGCGTGCGCGTTACGGGGCCCTGACCCTTGCGGGTGATGATGTTGATCACGCCGCCCATCGCATCCGACCCATAGAGCGCCGATTGCGGCCCGCGCAGGACTTCTATGCGTTCGATGTCGGTCACCGAAAGGGCGGACAGATCGATTGCCCCGTCGGTCGCTGCGGCATCGCCGACCCGGATGCCGTCGATAAGAACCAGGGTCTGGCCAGGATTGGAACCGCGTAACGTGACATTGGTCAATGAGCCAGTGCCGCCAGATTCGTGGATGTCGAGCCCCGGCACTGGCCGCAGCACGTCGGTCAGGCTCTTGGCGCCAGCCCTCTGGATTTCGTCGGCGGTGATCACCGTGATCGCACTGCCGGCCCGCGCCAGCGTCTGCTCCGAGCGGTAAGCGGTAATGACGAGATCGGGTGCGGCATCGCTGGCACCTGGCGCCGGCTCGGTCTGCGCCGCGGCACAATTCGCCCGCAACAGGCTGAGCAACACGATCGCGATGAAGGGGATAGCCGCCAATACAGACCGGCATGCGGCCAGGACCATGTTTCCTCCTTCCGTCCCACCGACGGATTGCAGGGAAAAAGAGCATTGGCCGGTCTCCTGGCTTGCGGGTCACCGCCTCCCTCCCTGCCTTCCCAGCAGCCTTGCGGCTTCCAGTGGCGCATAGAGGAGAAAGGCTCTCCGCTTACAGTTGCGGGGGCAGCCGCGGAATCGGGGTTTATCCCTCACCGCATTCCCGTTTCACCCCGGACGAAAGACCCCGGGGCACCAACGCAAAAAACTGTACAAGTCTTCGATCCCGTAGACAATGCGATATTGGCCCGGTCCGGCATCGATGGATTGAATTGACCCATGCGGTTTTTTAGGCGGCGGCCCCGATTGTTCAGCGCCGGCCTGCTGTTGTTTTGGCTCGGCCTTGCCCAAGCCGGCGAACCGCGCCGGGTAGTTTCGGCCAATCTTTGTGCCGATCAATTGCTGCTGGCACTGGCTGATCGCGATCAGATCGCCTCACTGTCGCCGTTTGCGACCGATCCGGACATTTCCTATCTCGCGGCGGCCGCCAAAGGAATTGATCAGAACCGCGGCGCGGTCGAGGACATCCTTCGTCTCGAATCCGATCTGGTGCTGATCGGAGCCTATGACAGCCGCTACGCCAGAGCCCTGCTCGAAGCCAAGGCGGTGCCCTTTCAGGTCCTGGCGCCATGGCGCGATCTCGACGATGGCCGCGCCCAAATCCGCGCCTTGGCTCTCAGCCTCGGCCATTCCGAGCGCGGTGAAGCTCTGATTTTGGCGATCGACCAGGCGTTGGCTGCAGCGATTGGCACCGCTCCTCGACCAACAAGCGCTTTGGTTCTCGAGCGGCGCGGCTACGTCCTTGGCCGCGGCAGCCTGATCCAGGAAATTCTCGGCCTGGCGGGACTGCGCGATGGCGCCGCCGAGCTTGGCGTCGGCTCGCAAGGCTTTGTCTCGATCGAGCGGATTGTCGCCGGGCGGCCAGACTATCTCGTGGTCTCGCAGGCAAGCCCGGAAGCCGGCGACCAGGGCCAGGCCTTTCTAACCCATCCGGCGCTCGCCGCGCTGTTTCCGCCTGACAGACGGCTCGTCGTGCCCGACCGACTGGCGATTTGCGCCGGCCCTTCGACGCCGGCGTTGGTTGCCCGGATCGTTGCGGAAATCCGGGCCAAGGTGCACTAAACGCGCACCGACTGGTCGCACGGGAATGCCTGTTTGCCATGCGTGACTTAATCGCCCGTCTCGATAAAATGGGCTGTCGCGACGGCGCAGGGCACACCTCGCGTTTCGATCGTGCGCCATTCACCACGACCTGGCTGCCACAACGGCCGGACGAGGATGGCGCTTTGTCGACCGGACAGACTTGCGCGGCAATGCCGATCCAAATTATCCAAATTTTGAGGGCGTCGCTTGGCAACTGGCCGGCGTCGATGCCGAGGTCAAACCGATGGCGCTCACGGCGGGCACCCTCAATGTCTGTCGTGCCAGGAACAACGCCGATGGCGTGCCGCCAGTCAAGAGCCCAATGATGCTATGATCGCGGCCTATCCTGTGTTGTTCGTCCCGGTGTGCTGTTTGCTGCCGCGAACAAACGGCATTCTACGACCAAGCCGCTTAAAATCCTGGCACGGGCGCGCTGGCCGGCTTGACGAGAAGCGCCTGGCCCGCAACGACCAGCGCGACCGCATCGACGGCGGCCGCGATCTTCTGGTTCAACCGGCCTTGCGCATCGGCAAAGGCACGCGCCAGCGCGTTCTCGGGCACGATGCCGCTGCCGACCTCGTTCGAAATGAAGATAGCCGGACAGGCTAGGCCGGCAATGCGGTCGGCGAGCCGGTCGCCCGCCGCGGCCTCATCGTGCCCGGCAAGTATCAGGTTGCTGAGCCAGAGCGTCAGGCAGTCAATGACCAATATCCGTGCGGGCCGGGCCTGCCGATCGATTTCCTCGACCAAAGCTAGCGGCGCCTCGATGACACGCCAACGGGGGCCGCGCTCGGCGCGGTGGCGTTCGATGCGCGCCTGCATTTCCGCGTCGCCCGCTTCTGCCGTGGCGATCAGCAGCGGCGCAAAGCCACTCGCCTCGGCGCTGGCCTGGCCGAACCGGCTTTTGCCGGAGCGCGCGCCGCCAATGACCAATAAAGATCGCCGCCTCGCCGTCGCTTGCCAACTCATGGCGTTTCCCTGGCACAGGCGGCCGGCCGGTGCAAGCCGATCGCCGGCCTCGATCGAACCTGCCGTTCCATGCTATGGACAAGCCATGTTGAAGCGAGACCGCGCCACCGCTGTTGCGCCGCGCGCATTCCTTGGGCTTCCCATGAACGCGCTGGCCTGGCGCCTGGCTTGCGCCGTCCTCGGACTTTGCCTGGCCGGACCGGTCTCTGCCCAGGAATTCGGCGCACCGGAGCGACCGCCCGATCGCACGCTCGCCATTCTCGCTTGGAGCGATTATTTTTCGCCGGAGGTCCTCGCCGCTTTCGAGGCCGAGGCCGGGATCAAGCTCACCTACGACACCTATCAGACGAGTGCCGGGCTCGAGGCGGCGCTGAGCGGCGAGCATCCCTATGACGTGATCGTCATCGGCGGCCAGCAATTGCCGCGTGCTATTGCGGCCGGCCAATTGCGAAAGCTCGACAAGATCCTTCTACCTAATGCGAAAAATGTTGCCGGCGATCTTGCGACCTTTCTTGCCGCCTATGATCCCGGCAACCAATATGCCGTTCCCTACATGTGGTTCACGACGCTTTTGGCCTTCAACACCGCGATGGCCAAGGCCCGTCTCGGCGATGCCGCGCCCAACAGCTGGGACGTCGTTTTCCGGCCGGACATCCTCAAGCGCTTTGCCGATTGCGGCGTGGAAATCGTCGATTCGCCGGTCGATCTGATTGCCAATGCCATCGCCACCCTGAAGCTCGGCACCCGGGCACGCAGCGCCGTCGACGTCAAGCGGGCCGCCGATTTCTTGCAGCGGCTTCGGCCGAGCATCCGGCAATTCAACCTGTATGAGTACGGTGCGGCTCTCGCGCGCGGCGACATCTGTCTTGCCGTCGGCTGGACCGGCGAGGCCAGCCACGCCCGCCGGCAGGCGCAGGAGGCCAATGCGGGGGTCGAGATCGGCATTGCAATCCCCAAGGAGGGCACACTCATATCGCTCGACGTGCTGGCGATTCCGCGCAGCGCCCCGCATGGCGGGGAGGCGCATCGGTTTATCGATTTCCTGCTATCGCCGGAAAACGCCGCCCGCAACAGTCGCGCCACCGGGCTTGCGACCAGCGTGCCGGCCGCTCGCCCTCTGCTCGATGCCGGCATCGCCAACGACCCCGCGATCTATCCGCCGCCGGAAGTCATGAAGCGCTTGTTCACGGCTCCGCCCTATGATCGCCCGGCCCAGGAAGTCATGTCCCGCGAATGGGCCCGGATCAAGGGCGGCAAATAGCACCGCCCTCGCGCCGCGCCGCCTAGGCGGCGGCGATGGCGGCAATGGCGGCAATTTCGACGGTGATCTGGGGTGCCGCCAGACGGGCTTCGACGGTGGCACGGGCCGGCGTATGGCCGGGTGAAACCCAAGCGTCCCACACCCTATTCATTTCGTCGAACTTGCTGATATCGGCGAGCCAGATATTGGCCGAAAGCAGCATCGACTTGTCGGTCCCTGCTTCCTTCAAAAGATTGTCGACGATGGCAAGAATCTCGCTCGTCTGTTCGCCGACGCTTTTGCCGGCCGCCTTTTCGGCAACCTGGCCGGCGAGATAGACGACATTGCCGTGGACTACGGCCTTGCTCATTCGGTGTCCCAAGCCGACGCGACGTATGGTCATCCCTGTTTTCCTCTTGGTTGGAGAGCTTGGTATTGACGAGCCGAAGCCTCACGCGTTCATCATGCCGGCAACGACACCCATATAATCGCGCTTGCCCACGTCGGTTCCGCAGGCGCGGAGGATCGCATAGGCAGTCGTTATGTGAAAAAAGAAATTTGGCATGGCGAAATGCATGACGTAAAGCTCGGCCGCCATCTTCATCTTGTTGGGCCCGACCGAAAAGGCGATCTCGCGGTTTGCGGCCGCGTCAATGGCCTTGGAATCCTGATCGGCGATGAATTGAAGCGTGCGAGCGATGCGCGCTTTGAGTTCGACCAGATTGGTTTCGACATCCTCGAATTTTGGCGGGTCGATGCCGACCAGACGCGCCGTCGTGTTCTTGGCAAAATCGCAGGACAATTGCACCTGACGCGCGAGTCCGAACATGTTCGGATAAAGCCGCGTCGCACACAGAACGGCCGGGTCGATCTTCTTTTCCTCGGCAAAACTCGATGCCTTGTCGAGGTTGGCAGACAAGGCGCTCAGAAATTGGCGGAAGACAGGAATTGTGGCGTCATGCAATGCAATTGTCATAATTTCTCTACCCCCTGGACCGGTCTCGCGACGAATTGGGCTTGCCTAGCGCCAATACGGGCCAGGCGCAAGCTCGACCCGTGCTCGGCTCCTCAGCGCGGCCGGGACCCGACGCGCGCCGGGAGCGCGTCGGCGCACAGACACAGGATTTCGAACAGCATCTGGGCTGCGCATTGAGCCGTGTTGGAGGTGGCATCATATTGCGGCGCGACCTCGACGACGTCACCGCCGACAATGTTGAGGCCGCGCAACCCGCGCAGCAAAGCCAGAACCTCGCGCGGCGTCAGTCCGCCAACTTCCGGCGTCCCAGTGCCGGGCGCGAAGGCCGGATCCAGGCTGTCGACGTCGAACGAGACATAGACCGGACCGACGCCGACGACCTGACGGGCCATCGCGATCAGAGCCGCCATGCCGATTCCGTCGATTTCTTCGGCATGAACGACGCGCATGCCGCTATCATAAGAGAATTCCCACAAATATTCGGCCGGCCCGCGAATGCCGATCTGAATGGTTCGCTCGGGGTCAAGAACGCCGTCGAGGACCGCCTGGCGGAACGGACCGCCATGGTGGAATTTCGAGCCTTCATAGGGCCCGCTCGTGTCGCAATGCGCATCGATATGCACGAGCCCGACCGGCGTCTGCCGGCCGACGGCGTTGAGGATGGCAGCGCTGATCGAATGATCGCCGCCGACCGATACCGGGACGATGCCGGCGGAAACGAGGCTGGTGTAAAAGGCCTCGATGTCGGCGTGACAGGATTCGAGACTATAGCGCGAGCGCATCGGCACATCGCCGATGTCGGCAACCCTCGCCGCGGCAAGGGGCACCAGCTTCATCACGTGCTCGTAGGGGCCGATCCGTTCGACAGCGCGCACCGCGCGCGGTCCGAGCCGTGCCCCGGCCCGATTGGTCACGCCGAGATCCATCGGCACGCCGACAAGGGCGATGTCGAGATCGGCAAAGTTCAGCGTGCCCGCGACATCGGGACGATAGGGCGCGCCGAGCAGCGTCGCCGGATTGGCAAACGGCCAGGCGCGCCGGTCGCCATCCTTGAACTGCAGGGCGGCGACCCGGGCGAAGGCCGGATCGAACATGTCGCCGCCCTTGGCGTCGCGATATCTGGCCCGCAGATAGGCGAGCTTTTCTCCGCTTGTCATATCCTTTGCCATGCTGGCGCGCCTCCCCTAGACCCGAATGGGCCAACCGCCTTGGGCCTGAAATCCCGCAGCCGATCGGCGAGCGCATGAATGACATCGATCGCGACATTGGCAAAGGCAATCCGCAAATGATTATCCTGGCCGGCACCGAAATAGCTGCCCGGCAGGACCAGGACACCGCGCTCGCCGGCCAGTGCCACGGCAAGGTCTGCGCCCGGGACCCCCTCGAACGGATGCCTGACATAGGCGAAATAGGCGCCGATCGACTCGATCTGCCAGCCGGGCAGACTGGCAAAGACCTCGCGCATGGCTGCCGCCCGGCGGGCCATTTCGAGGCTGTTTGCCGCCCGCCAGTCGCGCAGACCGTCGATGGCCCAGCTCAGCGCCACCTGGCCGGCCCGCGGTGGGCAGATCTGCACATTGTCGAGGATCTTGGCGATCTCGGTCTGACAGGCCGCGCTGCCGACGAGGGCGCCGAGGCGGTGGCCGGGAATGCAATAGGCCTTGGAAAAAGAATAGAGCTGAATCAGCGTCTCCCGCCAACCGGGTTCGGCGAATAGCCGATGCGGGGCCGATGGCGGCGTCAGATAGTCGCGATAGGTCTCGTCGACGACAAGCGCGAGGCCGCGCCGCTGGCACAAATCATAGAAGGCCTTGACAACCGCCGCGGGGTAGAGGGCGCCGGTCGGGTTGTTGGGCGTCACCAGCACGATCGCCTTGACGCGGTCGTCGAGCAACGCTTCGGCATCGGTCGGCACGGGAACGAAGCCTGACGCTGGCCGGCACGGCAAGGGCCGCGCCTCGATTCCGAGCATCGACAATGTCATCGCGTGGTTGAAGTACCAGGGCTGCGGCAGCAAGACGGCGTCGCCAGCAGCGGCCAGACCGATCATTGCGACAAAGAAGGCCTCGTTGCAGCCAGCCGTAATCGCGACCTCGTCAGCCGCAAGGCCGGCACCATAGAATTCGCCGACATGGCGAGCATAGGCGGTGCGCAAATCGTCGTCGCCGAGTATCGGGCCATAGCTGGCATAGTCCGGATTGGCTGCGGCGGCGCCGAGCCGTTCCAGCAACGCCGGCGCCGGCGGATAGCCAGGCACCGCCTGCGACAGATCGATGAAGGGACCATGCGCCCGATCGTAGGCATCGCCCCACGCCTTGGCCTGCGGAATCGGCGGACTGGCAAGAGACAGAACGTGCGGATTGAAAGCCATAATTTCCTTACCTGTTGTTCACGCTGGAGCCAAGGCGATGCCCGCACCATCGGCGTCGAACAGGTGCACATCGCGGCGATCGGCCGATATCACAATCATCTCGCCCCGTGTCGGCACCATTCTGCCGCGCAATTCGACGACGAGCGGCGCGCCGTCCGGCGTGCGCAGATGCGCGTAGGAAATCTCGCCGAGCCGCTCGATGAGATCGACGCCGGCCTCAAGGACGAGATCGCCCGTGTCAGCGAGGCGGAAATGTTCGGGCCTGACGCCAATCGTCAACCCCCCGTCGGGAAGGCTGGCCGTGCCGAGATCAATCTTGCGGATGCCATCGGCGCGAATGACACCCTGTCTGTTCGACGCTTCGAAAAGATTTCATGGCCGGCGAGCCGATGAAACGCGCGACGAAAAGATTGGCCGGTCGGTAATAGAGGTCGAGGGGTGCGCCCTCCTGCTCGATCCGGCCACCATTCATAACGACAATGCGGTCGGCGAGCGTCATTGCCTCGGTCTGGTCGTGCGTCACATAGATCATGGTCGCCGAGAGCAGCCGGTGGAGCTTGGCAATCTCGATTCGGGTCGAGACCCGCAAGGCCGCATCGAGGTTGGACAGCGGCTCATCGAAAAGGAAAATGTCGGGCTCGCGCACGATTGCTCTGCCGATCGCGACCCTTTGCCTTTGGCCTCCCGAAAGATCGCGAGGTCTTCGGGAAAGCAGGGGCTCGAGCTGCAGCATTTTCGCCGCCGCGGCAACCCGGCGCTCCATTTCGGCCTTGTCCATGCCCGAAAAGCGCAAGCCAAATGTCATGTTGTCGTGAACATTGCGGTGTGGGTAGAGCGCATAGGACTGAAAGACCATGGCGATTTTGCGCTGGGCCGGCGCGAGATCGTTGACCCGGCGGGGGCCGATGTGGAGATTGCCGGTATCAATCGCCTCGAGACCGGCAATGCAGCGCAACAGAGTTGATTTGCCGCACCCGGAAGGCCCGACAAGCACAACAAACTCGCCGTCGGCGACATCGAGATCGATGTTCTTCAATATGGCGAGCGAACCGTAGGATTTGCACAGTTTCTCGATTCTCAATGTGGCCATCTCAGAATAATCCGTTCACTTCACCGCACCTGCGGTCAGGCCACTGATCAATTGGCGTGAGAACAGAATGTAGATGGCGACCACCGGCAGGATGGCGAGCGACAGGGCGGCGAGAACGGCGTTCCAATCGGTGATGTACTGGCCGAGAAACTGCTGAACCCCGAGCGTGATCGTATGGGTGCGCTCGCTCGAAGTCAGAATCAACGGGAACCACAGATCGTTCCAAATGGGAACAATGGTGAAAACCGCGACGGTCGCGATAGCCGGCCGCAGCAAGGGGGCGATGACCTGAAAGAAAATCAGCGTTTCCGGAACCCCGTCACAGCGCGCCGCATCCCGCAGATCGCGCGGAATCTGCTGGATGAATTCCGACAGAATGAAAATCGCCATCGGCAGCCCTTGTGCGACATAAACGAGTATGAGGGCGGTCAATGTGTCGTTGAGACCGAGCCGGCGCATCATGGTCAATATAGCCACCGAGCCGAGCCTGATCGGAACCATGATGCCGATCGAAAGAAAGATCGCGAGCAGTGCCGTGCCTCCGATCTTGTATTCAGTCAAGGCCCACGCGGCCATGGCGCCGAACAGCAAAACCAGAAACATGCTGATCAAAGTGACCAGCATCGAGTTGACGAAATAGGTGCCGGCATGGGCGGTGCTGAGCACCTTTGCATAGCCTACCAGCGAAAAGGTCGTGCCGAGAGGCGGCATCAGCGGCGCGGCGAATATGGCGTTGCGGGCCTTAAAGGAATTCATCAGGACCAGCAGGATCGGTAGGATCGCGACCAACGTATAGGTGATCAGCACGCTGTGGATGGCGAAGGTTGCCAGACGCGGGCGCATCGCGGCCGTCTAAAAGGTATGGCGCAGCATGCGCCGCTGGACGAACAGCAAATACAGGCATACGCCGGTCAAAATCACGAAAAACATGGCGGTGGCCACCGTCGCGCCCATGGTCGGGTTGCCGACCTGGAGCTGATTGCCGAAGAAGGTGCGGTAAAAGAAGGTGCCGAGGATATCGGTGGCAAAATTCGGTCCAGCGAGCGCGCCCTTGACCGAATAGACGAGGTCGAAGGCATTGAAATTGCCGACAAAGGTGAGAATCGACACCAGCCCGATGGTCGGCAGAATCAAGGGCAGCTTGACATGGAAAAAGATGCGGAACTGGCCGAGCCCGTCGACGCGGGCCGCATTGACCAGATCCTCGGGAATGTTGAGCAGCGCCGCATAGATCAACATCAGCGGAATGCCGACGAATTGCCACACCGAAATCAACGCCAGCGTTGGCAGCGCGCTCGATTCGAGACCGAGCCAGGGGGCAAACAGAAAGCCGAGGCCGAGGACTTTCAAGAGCCCGGAGGCGACGCCCCACAACGGCGAAAGAATTAGATTCCAGGCGAGTCCGACGATCACCACCGACAACATGGTCGGCAGGAAGATCATTGTCCGATAGGTCGAGCGAAAGGCAATGTCCGGCAGACTCAACAGCGCCGCCAGCCCAATGCCAATCGGGTTTTGGACGAGCATGTGCACGGCGAAGAACAGCGCATTGTTCTTCAGCGCATTCCAAAACGGCGCAAACCAGTCGCGATCGCCGAGAAGCAGGTGAAAATTGTCGAGTCCAACGAAATAATACTCGCCGCCCGGCCCGGTCGTATAAAGCGCCAACGCCATTGTCGCGATCAAGGGATAGATGGAAAATAGCGTGTACACGGCGACCGCCGGGCCGAGAAACAGTGCGAGCATGGCGACAAGCCGCAGCCTCGGCATCGACGGCACGGCGGCAGATTTGTCGGTCATGATAGTCCTGATGGCGGAGCGGCCGGGAGCGCTGCGGCCCCCGGCCGAAGCTTCACTTCTTCTGTGGATCGTACCATTTGGCAAGGCCGTCCTGGAGCTGCTTTGCCGCGGCTTGCGGGGTCAGCTTGCCGTTGATGACCTGCGCCGAAACGTTCCACATTTCGTTCTCGAGATTGGGCGTGCCGCGCGACAAGATCTGGTAGGAATTGCGGATCGTCGACTTGCACTCATTCCGCCAGCCGATAAAGGTCTGCGCGATGTCGTCGCCGATCGTCACCTTGGCATTCGACAGCGGGAAGAAGCCCGGCAGGCTATTGGCGAAGATCTCGGCGAATTCCGGTGTTGCCAGCCATTCGATAAAAATCTTGGCTTCGGCCTTGTTCTTCGAGGCGGCGTTGATGCCAATGCCGATATCGGTATGGTCGGAAATATAGCAATCCTTGGCGCCGGCCGGCACCGGTGCCTTGAACGCGCCCATCGGGAACGAGCCCTGGGTGCGGAAAGTGGTGATGTCCCACGACCCGGCTGCGTAGATCGCGCCTTTGCCGAGCGAGAAGAGGTTCTGGCTGTCGGGATAGGTTTGGGCCTGGAAGCCATCGCCGAGATAGGGCGCCCATTTCGCCAGTTCGGTGAAAGTCGCGACATAGGGCGGATCGGTCAGTTTCTCGGTGCCCTTGATCAGCGCCTGGCGGCCCGTCTCGCCGAGCCAGAAATTCGGGCCGATATTCTGGAAGCCCATGGTCGCGGCCTCCCATTGGTCGGCAGTGCCAAGCACCAGCGGCACATAGGTGCCGTCCTTCTTGAATTTTTCCAGGACCGCGTAGAATTCATCCAACGTTTTGGGTTCGCTGGCGCCGATCTTGGCGAAAGCGTCCTTATTGTAGATGAAGCCGTGAATAACCGCGCCCATCGGCAGGCAGAATGTTGTCTTGCCGTCATCGGTGGTCCAGGCGGCCTTGGCGACATCCGAAAAATTCGCCAGTCCGACGACGTCGTTCAGGGCGTCGAGTTGGCCCTTCTTGAACAGGTCGAGCGAGGCATCGAAAGGTCGGCAGGTGATCAGATCGCCGGCCGTGCCGCCCTGCAATCTTGCGTTCAAGGCGGCATTATATTCCTTCGGCGCCGATGGCGCGAATTCGATCTTGATATCGGGATATTTCTTGTTGAAGGCGGGAATGATTTTCTGGTTCCAGACGTCGGCGTCGTCGTTGCGCCAACTCTCGATCTTGAGGTTGCCCGCCAAACTGGTCGCAAGGCCGGTCAGAATAAAGGCTGACGCCGCCCCCAATCGCCAGAAATTTCGTTGACGCATCACCATGGTTTCCTCCGTGATCGCGGCCATTGCCGCCCTTGTAAGTCTACCCCTTTTTGCCGTTGGCCTGGCGCAGCCGCCGCAAGGCCAGATCCACATGGCCGCCGCACTGGCCGAGCATGGCCCGCGCCTCGGCTGGAGAGTTTGCCGCGGCCGCCAGGCATAGGGCCGTCTTGACGCTGAAATCGGCCTGCACCAGCTTCTGCCAGGCAGCCTCCTGCGAAACGCCGGCCAACTTCCCGATCATCTCGGCCGCCCGCTGGCGAAGCTTGGCATTTTCGGGGCGCATGTTGACCATGCGGCCGCCGTAGACATGGCCGAGCCGGATATTTGCCAGTGTCGACAACAGGCCGAGTGTGCGCTTTTGTGCGGTTCCCGCCGCCATTTGGGGTCGAACCGCACACGACCTCCTCGCCGGTTTCGAGTAGGATCGGATGGTCGGCCAAGGCCAGTAGCGGGCTTCTCGCACAATTGGCAATGCCGATGAGACAGGCGCCGGCGGCCTTGGCGCTTCTGGCTGCCGCAAGCGTGTAGGGCGTCGTTCCGCTCGCCGACACCGCGATCATAATGTCGCCGGAACGCGCGCCCAATACCCTGACGCCGGCCCTCGCCGCGACCTCGTCGTCCTCGGCGCCATTGTCGAGCCGGCCAGGCTCCGAGGCACCGGCGATCAGAAAGAACAGGCGCGCCGGCGCTATGCCGTAGGTTCCCGGCAATTCCGCGCCGTCCTGTGCCGCAATGAGCCCCGACGAACCGGCGCCGGCGTAGATCAGGCGGCCGCCCGCCCTGAGGCAGGCGTTGAGTTTTGCGGCCGCATCGGCAAGCGCCGGCAGGGCCGCCGAGACGGCAGCAATGGCCGCGGCCTGACCGGCTGCGAGAGCACGCAGGATTGCAATGTCATCGGCGGATTCTAGGCCATGGTGTGCGGCGATCGCTTCCGTCATGGTCGACCGACGATTGGCTTTGACCTCAGACGCAAATTCTTGTCCAAATCCATGCCATCTACGCGTGTTTCGACCGGCTGCTCAGGTCGCCATCATTGGGCAGCCGGCCCGAATGGTAAAGGCCAAATGACGGAACCCAGGTTCTTTATCGGCGTCGACGGTGGGGCAACCCGATGCCGGGTGCGGATCCGCGACGACCGGGGCGCCCTCATCGGCAGCGCCGAAGGTCCGGCCGCCAATGTCTATATCGATCGCGCGGCGGCGATCGCGACGTTATCGTCCCGCCTTGCCACAGCGCTTGACGCGGCTTTGCTGCGGCCCTCGGACTATCGGCACATCCGCGCCGTTTTCGGCCTCGCCGGCGTGACCACGCCGGCCGACGGCCAGGCGCTGTTGGAACACTTTCCTGCCTTCCAATCGCTGGTCGTCGTCAATGATGCGCTGACCGCCTGCGTCGGGGCCCACGCCGGTCAGGACGGCGGCGTGGTCATTGCCGGCACCGGCATGGCCGGGATCGCGCGATCCGGCGGCAAGACACGGATCATCGCCGGCCGCGGCTTTATCCTCGGCGATGACGGATCGGCCGCCCATATCGGCCTCAATGCGCTGCGCGCCAGCCTGCGCGCCTATGACGGAATTGAAGAACCCTCACCATTGACCGGGAGGTTGCTCGAAGCCTTTGGCGGCGACCCGGGCCGCCTGACGCAATGGGCGCTTCATGCGACACCCGGCGATTTCGGCAGCTACGCGCCGATGGTCTTCGCCGCGGCCGCAACGGGGGATCGGGTCGGGCGCGAAGTCGTCGGCGACGCTGCCGCGGCAATCGCCGCCCTGAGCCGGGCGGTCATGCGGCTGGTATCTCCGGTTGCCCTGGTTGGCGGTCTGTCCGATTCGATCAGACCTTATCTCGATCCCCGTCTTGCCGACGCGCTGCGCGTCCCCCTGCTCGAACCGGTTGAAGGCGCAATCCTACTTGCCGGCGGTCGGCTTGAGCCCGGCCTATCGGCAGGCGCTGCGCCATGAGCCCTGGTCCCCATCCGCTTTGCCGGAGGCCTCAGTGAACGAAATTTCCGCCATGGCCCGCGAGATTGCCGAAACGCCGACGATCGTCCAACACCAGCTCGCAGCAAACCGGCCGACACTTGACAGCATTGTCGCAGCGATTGTCAGACTCGATCCACCGCTGATCGTGACGATCGCCCGCGGGAGCTCCGATCATGCCGCGCTCTATCTCAAGTACCTTGTCGAGATTTTGCTGGGATTGCCTTGTTGCACGATCGGCCCGTCGATCGCCTCGGTCTATCGAACGAGGTTGAGACTCGAGGGTGCGCTTGCGGTGACAATTTCGCAATCGGGGCGCAGTCCCGATATTGTTACGTTGCAGCGAGCGGCTCGATCGGGAGGCGCGGCAACACTGGCGCTCGTCAACACGATGGATTCACCGGTTGCGCAGGAGGCGGCGTGGGTTCTGCCCCTGCGGGCCGGCCGGGAACTGGCGGTCGCCGCGACCAAATCGATGATCGCCTCACTTGTGGCAAGCCTGCATATGGTGGCTCATTGGTCGGGCCAGGCGCCGCTGCAGCAGGCAATCAGCGCATTGCCCGCCCTTATCGCAACGCCGTTGGCCCGGCCCGTTGATCTAACGGCTTGGCTTGCCGGAATATCCTCGTGCTATGTGCTCGGCCGCGGCGCCACCTATCCGATCGCCGCCGAGGCAGCCCTCAAGTTGAAGGAGACCTGCGCCATTCACGCCGAGGCTTTTTCGACCGCCGAAGTGCTGCACGGTCCCGCCGCAATCATCAGCGAGGGTTTTCCGATTCTGGCGTTCATGGCACAGGACGAAGCGCGCGAGGCGATGCTGACGACCTTGGCCCGGCTGAACGCGATCGGCGCGAGAATTATCCGCTTCGACGCCGCGCCACCGCAACCGGGCGTGGTCGCGATCGCGGAGTCCCACCCGCTCGTGGCGCCGATCCTGATGCTGCATGCCTTCTATTCGATCGCCGAGGAGACTGCCCGCCGGCGTGGCCGCAACCCGGATTTACCCGACCATCTTAGCAAGGTGACGGAGACGATCTGATGCAGATTTCTACGGCGCGCGATTTTTCGACGGCCGGGTATTCCATGATGATGCGGCACTCGTTCTTTCGGGCCGTCGCATCGAAGCGCTCGTGCCCTATCGTGAGCGGCCCATCTCGGGCGATGCGGTGGATCTCGGCGGCGGGGTTCTCTCGCCTGGCCTGATCGACATCCAGATCAATGGCGGCGCTGGCGTGCTTTTCAACGAGTTCCCGGCTGTCGATGCGCTGCGGACAATTGCTGCGGCGCACCGGCGCTGCGGCACGACCCATTTCCTGCCGACCGTTATCACCGACCGGCCCGAGATCCTGGCAGACGCGCTTGATGCGGCGGCAGAGGCCGTTGGCGAGGTGCCGGGGGTCCTCGGCATTCATGTCGAAGGACCGTTCATCGACCCCGAACGGGCCGGTGCCCATCCGCGCGAATGGATCCGGCCGATGCGGCTCGAGGACGCCGATTTTCTGATCGCGCGGAAAAAGGCGGCCATGCTGGTCACGCTGGCGCCGGCGGCCGCCGAACGCCCGCTGATCGCCCGGCTCGCCGCGGCCGGCATCGTGGTCAGCCTCGGCCACAGCGCGGCTACCGACGACGAGGCTGTTGCCGCTTTTCGAGCCGGAGCCCGCGGCGTCACCCACCTCTTCAACGCGATGTCCCAGCTCGGCAATCGCGCCGCTGGTCTGGTTGGCGCAGCCCTTGTAGAGCCCGATGTCATCTGCGGGCTGATTGCCGACGGCGTCCATGTTGCGGCGACCTCGCTCAAGGTTGCGTTGCGTGCCAAGGGGCCGGACTTTCTCGCTCTGGTGTCGGATGCCATGCCGCCTTCGGCCGGCGGGCCGGCGCGCTTCGAACTGCACGGCCGCAGCGTGCGGCGGGTCGGCAATCATCTCGAGCTCGAGGATGGCACGCTTGCCGGCGCCGCCATCACCCTGTTGGACGGGGTGCGCCATCTCGTCGAGGCGCTGGGCGTGCCGCTCGCCGAGGCTTTGCGGATGGCAACCGCGACGCCGGCGAGGCTGCTCGGCATCGATGGCCGCTACGGCCGGCTCGGCAAGGGCCATTCGGCCGATTTGCTGCATCTCGGCGACGATCTCGCCGTGCGAGCGACCTGGCTCGAAGGGCGGCTCGATCAGAGCTGAACAAGCTTGCCGGTGCGCACGCTCTCGTCGGCGGCAAAGACTATGCGCAGTGAATTCAGGGCATCGCGATGATGGTCGGCGAGATCAGCACCGGTCCGGATCGCGTCGAGGAGCAGCCGCTGCTCCAAGTCGCAGAGCGCCTGGAGGTCGGGTTCGCCGTCGGTTACGATCAGCTGATCGGGCGCGGCAAAGGTGCCGGCCGCATTCAGCTTGGACCGGTGCAGCCGCAGCGCATTGGTGCGCGTATGGCGGTCATGATCGCTGGAATCCTGGTTGCCGGATTCCGCGCTAACGATCGACACACTGCCGTTCGGCCCGATCATGTCCTTCACGAAAAAGGCAGTCTCGCTCATCATCGGCCCCCAGCCCGCTTCGTACCAGCCGACCGACCCGTCGTCGAAGGCAATGTGAAGATGCCCATAATTATACATATCGGCGGCAATTTCCTCGCTCAGTCGCGCGCCGAGCGCGTGCACGGCGACCGGGCGCGCGCCGGTCACCAGACACATGATGTCGACATAATGGACACCGCAATCGACGATTGGCGAGGTCGACCGCATCAGCGATTTGTGAACCTCCCAGAAACGCCCCGAGGATTGCTGATTGAGGTTCATCCGCATGACCAGCGGTTTGCCGAGCGTGCGGCCGATTTCGACGAAGCGTGTCCAGGACGGGTGGACACGCAGAATATAGCCGATCAGCAATTTGCGTGAGGCCGCGGCCGCTGCCGCAACCACCCGTTCGGCATCCTCGAGCCTCGCTGCCAGCGGCTTTTCGCAAAAGACGTGGCAGCCTGCGGCAAGGGCCCTGAGGCAGAGATCGGCATGGTCCTGCGTATAGGTGTTGACCGATACCACATCCGGCCTGACCGCAGCGAGCGCCTGGTCGAAATCGCCGTAGAGCGGTACTTGTGGGAATTCGTTCGCGAGGTCGGCGCGCCGCTCCGGCCTGTTGGTAACAAGGCCGGCGAGCGCGAAGCCGTCGATTGCGGCATAGGCCCTTGCGTGGCTCTTGCCCATCGTGCCCAGTCCGACGACGAGTACCCGTAACGCACCCATGGCACCTCCGATCCGCCGCGGCCGTCCTGACCCTCTATCGGGCCGGTTTCCGGCCCCCGGCGGCGACGATAACGCCGATAATGACGAGGCCGGTGACCAATTGCCGAAGGCCGGCGCTGACGCCGAAAGTATTCAGCATGGTAAGCAGCAGGACAAGAAAAAGTGCCGCCCCCCAGATTCCCGTCACATTTGCGCGGCCGCCAGCAACCGATGTTCCGCCGATCACCACGACGGCGATCGAAGCGAGCAGATATTCATCGCCGATTTCGAGCGACGAGCCACGGAAATAGCCGGCGAGAAGTGCGCCGCACAGACCGCCGAGCGTGCCGCTCATAACATAGGTGGCAAAGCGGACCCGCTCGACGGGAATGCCGGCGAGGAAGGCGGCCCGGCGGTTCTGGCCAATCGCCAAAACCGAGCGGCCATAGATGGTTTTTTGCAGGAGCACGGCGGCAAGCAGCGCAAATAGAACCGTACCGATCGCCAGCACCGGTATGCCAGCTAGATGGGCGCTGGTGAATTCGGCAAAGCCCGGCGGCGGCTTGATCTGCAGACCACGGCCATAGCTGATCCCGGCGGATTGAATGACGAAGCTGAGCGACAAGGTCGCGATGATCGGCGGAATTCGCAACAGCCGGATCAGCAGATAATTGCCGGCCCCGATAAGCGTGCCGCTGGCCAGCGCCCCAACAAGGCCGAGGCCAACCCTGGCGTCCGAACCGTCCATGACCTTCATAGCGACGGCGCTGGCAAGCCCGATATTGGCCGGCAGCGACAAATCGACATTGCCGGGTCCGAGCGTGATGACGAACATTTGCGCCAGGCCGACGATGACCGAGAATACGGCCAGTCCGAGGGCCCCGCTGATCATGTCGAACGCACCGAGGCCCCCAGTGAATATGATCGCCGCAAGCCAGACGAGAAGGGCGCCGAGAAACGACCAGACCCAGACCGGGGCAGCCAGGGCGAAGCGGGTGACGAGACTCATGTCATTCCTGCTCCCGGCGGCCGATCAGGGCGCGCGCCGCAAGGACCGCGATCAATATGCCGCCTTGCGCGGCGACCTGCCAATCCGGCGATATCCGCATGAACGTCAAGAGCGAACCGGCCAGCGTCAGGGTCAGGGCGCCGATGACGGCGCCAACCGGCGACACCCGGCCACCGACGAATTCACCGCCGCCGAGAATGACACCGGCAATCGACAACAGGGCGTAGCCCTTGCCGATATTTGCATCGGCCGACGTGGTCAGGCCGATCAGCGCCATGCCGGCAAAGACCCCGAACAGTCCGGCAAGCGCGAACATCGCGACCTTGGCCCGCAGCAACGACCAGCCGGCCCTGGCAATGGCCTGGGGATTGCCGCCGGCACCGCGGATCAGGGTGCCATAGGAGGAGCGCATCAGCGCGAAATGGACGACAAGCCCGATCAAAAGAGCGGTGACGATCGGCAAGGGCAGCCAGGGGATTTTGACGTGCATCAGGTCGAACAGCCATGGCGGCGGCTTGCCACCCGGCTTGGGCAGCAGCAGAATTGAAAGGCCCTGCCAAACGAATGACATGCCAAGTGTCACGACTATCGAGGGAATGTTGCGCAGATGGATGATCGCGCCCAGGAGCGCATAGACCAGGATACAGCCAAGCAGCGCCATCAGGCCCAGTGCCGGCGCATCATGCAGCCAGGTCGCGGTCACGCAGCCGACGAAGCTGACGAATGTGCCGATCGAAAGGTCGAGATCGTTGACGGTTATAACGAACATCTGGGCAATGGTCGCCAGAACCAGGGAATCGCCAGATTGAGCATCAGGCTCAGCCCGAAATAGCTGATGGCGCGCGGATTGAGATAGGCGATCCAGGCGATGATGAGCGCCAGCGAGAGGGCCGGCAGGGCGGCGCGCAGGAATGGCCGCGCCGTCAGCGTCGCGCGCAACGAAGGGCGGGCCGGCGCGCGGCGGCGATCGTGCTGCTCACGCGACCACCTCGAAGGAGGCTTGGATAATGCGTTCCTCGCTCACCTCGCTGCGGGTCAATTGATCAACTATACGGCCATTGCGAAAGACGCAGACATGATCGCAATGATCGAGTTCCTCGGTTTCCGTTGTATACCAGAGGAAGGTGCGGCCGGCGCGAGCTTCCATACGGATCATGTCGTAGACTTCACGCTTGGTGCTGATGTCGACGCCGCGCATCGGATCGTCCATCAGAACGATCTGGGCGTTTGAGCCGAGCGCCCGCGCGAACAAGGCCTTCTGCTGGTTGCCGCCCGACAGCGAAAGGATGTTATTGGCCATGTCGGGTGTGCGAATGCCGCATTTTTTTCTGCCAGGTCGCGGCGAATTCCGCCTCGCGCCGCGCCGAGATCAGGAAGTGCCGGCGCAGCTCCTTGAGCGAGCGGACGCCGATATTCGCGGCAATCGACCAAAGCGGAAAAATGCCGTCAGCCTGGCGATCGCCAGCGATCAGCGCCACCGGCGCATTGACCGTGACGTCCGAGCCGGACAGGCCGGCCGCGGCGAAGATTTTGAGCAGCAATTCGGTCTGGCCGTGGCCGGAAAGTCCGGCGAGGCCAACGATTTCGCCGCGGTGGGCGACGATGGCCTTGTCGCCGGCCTTGACCCGCACCAGGATCTCGTCGCTGGACGGACCCGATACGGCCGCAGCCGCCGGCGGCTGGGCAAGCGTGCCGCTACCGCCCATCGCCGCGACCAGGCTTTCGCGGTCATAATTGGCCGCAGCGCCCGTCGAGACGATCTTTCCGTCGCGCATGACGACGATCCGATCGCAGGTTTTCAGGATCTCGCCGAGCATGTGGGAGATCAGGATACAGCTCGTGCCGGCGGCTATGACGCGGCGAACGAAGCCGAGCAATTGGCCGGCCGTATGGGCATCGAGGGAGGAGGTCGGCTCGTCGAGAATGACGAGATGCAGCGGTTCCTTGGTGACGCTGAAGGCGCGCGCGACCTCGATCATCTGGCGGAGGCCGATCGGCAGATCGCCGACGAGCGCGTCGGGGCGGATTGCGTGGCCGGGAAAGATCTCGTCCAGTCGCTCCAGAATGAGCGCGCCGGCACGGCGGCGCCAGCCCCAGCCGGACAGGTCCGGATGGACGATTCTGGTGTTTTCGGCGACCGTCAGATTTGGGCACAGCGACAATTCCTGAAAGACGCATCTTAGCCCGAGCCGCTGCGCCCGAACGACGCTATAGGCATCCTGCAGCTCGCCCGCCACCTCGATCCGGCCGGCATCGGGGGTCAGCGTGCCGGCCAAAATATGCATCAGGGTCGATTTGCCGGCGCCATTATGACCGACCAGACCGACACATTCGCCCCGCCCGACCCGAAAGTCGGCTCGTTCAATCGCCCGGACGGCGCCGAAGCTCTTTTCGACGCCGTCCAAACTTACAATGGCTTGTGGGCGTTCCGGACTCATTTGTGGTGCTGAACCCTTGTCCGGGCGCGCCTTCGGGAGCCGATCAAGCGGCTATTTGTGGATGCAAGCGGCTATTTGTGGATGTTGGAGTTGATCGCCTTCTTGGCATCCGCAAGCGTATATTCCGCGCTGGCGACGCCGCCGACCGGAATGCTTGGCAAAGACGCCTCGAAATTGTCTTGCGTGAATTGCAGATAGGGGACGAGCAGGTCGTGCGGGATGTCCTTGCGCCCGTCGAGCACCTGCTGGGCCACCCAGAAGGCAAGCGTCGAAACGCCCGGCGCAATCGAGGCCGACCAGGTCGTATACCCATTGGCGGCCTTCTGCTCCTTCCACCATTGCAGCTCATCCTGACGATTGCCCATGATAATCAGCGGGGTCGGCCGACCGGCGGCCTTGAAGGCCTGGGCGGCACCGTAGCCGTCGCCACCCTGGTCGACGATGGCGGCGATCTCCGGCAACGACGGCAGTACGGTCGTGACCGCCTTCTGCGCCGTCGTTTGATCCCAGTCACCCTCGACCGAGTTGACGATCTTGAATTGCGGGCGCTTGGCGACCGCCTCGACAATGCCAGCATGGATCGCATCATCGATCGAGGTACCGGCGACGCCGCGGATCTCCAGCAGATTGCCGCCCTTTGGCAGCCGGCCGGCGACAAATTCGACTTCCTTGGCGCCCATGTCCTTGAAATCGACGACGACTCGATAGGCGCAGGGCTCGGTCACGATACCGTCGAAGGAGACGACGACGATGCCGGCGTCGCAGGCCTGCTTGATGGCGCCGTTCAAAGCGTCGGGGGAGGAGGCATTGATGACGATAGCGTCATAGCCCTGCAGGATCAGGTTCTGGATCTGCGCGGCCTGGGTCGGGACCTCCTTGTCGGCTGTCGTAAAGACGTCGGCGGCGCCAACGACGCCATCAGCGACCGCCTTCTTGGTGACGATGTCATAGCTCTTCAGCATCGCCTGACGCCAGGAATTGCCAGCGTAATTGTTGGAGAAAGCGATTTTCTTCGCTTTGGTGTCGGCAACGGCAGGCATGCCCGCGACCAGCGCCGCTAGCGCGACGCCCGCCAGACCATAGGTAGCTTTCATTATTTCCTCCACTTTCGGTTATCCGCGGCGCTTTTGCGCCGCTTCACGAAATTCCTGCCCATGCTGCCGAACGGGCGACGTTCGCCGGGCCGGCTGCTTGAAGCGCCGGCACCCTCGCAAATCACCTCGCCGGTGTCAAAATGGCGGGGCGCCGCTTTCCTCGACCTGTGCTAAAATACCAATTGACATGCGCGACGGCACTATGATTTGCCGGCGGCGGCACGCCGCCATCGGGGCCGAGGCCGGCGGCCGCGCGCGATGCTTGACCGCCAAGCGTTCTCGCGCCGACCGGCGGTCGCCGCCACCCAGCCCCGGGCCAGACATTTGCGCCATTCCCTAGACAGCCCCAAGCCGCAGGAAACGCTGGTCGGCTCGGTCGAGCGGGTGACTTTTCACAATGCCCAGAACGGCTTTACGGTTCTCAAGGTCAAGGCCCGCGGCCAGCGCAACCTGATCGCCGTCGTTGGCCATGCGGCGACGATCTCGGCTGGCGAATTGATCCATGCCGTCGGCCAATGGCTGACCGACCACACCCATGGTCTGCAGTTCCGGGCCGACATTCTCGCCGCAACCCCGCCGACCAATGGCGAGGGGATTGCCCGCTACCTCGGCTCCGGCATGGTCCGCGGCATCGGCCCGAAGCTCGCCGAGCGCATTGTCGGAGCCTTCGGCGTGAGCACTTTTGACATTATCGAGTCGCAACCCGAACGCCTGCGTGAGGTCGAGGGAATCGGCGCCTTTCGCTGCGCCAGAATTGCCGCCAGCTGGGCCGAGCAAAAGGCAGTTCGCGACATCATGGTGTTTCTGCACAGCAATGGTGTCGGCACCTCGCGAGCGGTGCGCATTTTCAAGACCTATGGCCACGAGGCCATCAAGATCATGACCGAAAATCCCTATCGGCTCGCCGAGGACATTCGGGGAATTGGGTTTCGTAGCGCCGATGCGATCGCTATGCGGCTCGGCATTGCCCGCGAGGCGCCGCAGCGCCTACGGGCGGGGGTTGCCTTCGCGCTGCAGGAAGCGACCGACAAGGGCCATTGCGGACTTCCGTCGGCGGCACTTGCCGAGCTGGCGACAGGCCTGCTCGAAGTCGAGCCCATGCTGATCGCAACGGCACTCAGGGCGGCGCTCAATGAGGGGCAGGTGATTGCCGACACGATCAACGGCGAGACCTGCCTATTTCTGCCGAGCCTCTATCAGGCCGAACGCGGCATAGCCGACGGCCTGATCGCGCTCGCCAAAGATCCGCTGCCTTGGCCGACCATTGATGTCGCCCGCGCACTGACCTGGGTCGAGGCTCGCAGTGGCAAGACGCTCGCCCCCTCGCAGCGCGCGGCGGTCAGCCGGATTCTCTCGGCCAAGGTCGCGGTCCTTACCGGTGGTCCAGGCGTCGGCAAGACCACATTGCTCGACGCCATTTTGCGCATTCTGACGGCCAAGGGGAGCCGGGTGCTGCTGGCTGCGCCGACCGGACGGGCCGCCAAGCGAATGAGCGATCAGACCGGGTTCGAAGCCAAGACCCTGCACCGACTGCTTGAAATCGACCCTCGCGAGGGCAGCTTCCGCCGCAATGCCGATAACCCGCTCGATTGCGACCTCTTGATCATCGACGAGGCCAGCATGGTCGATACGCCATTATTGTTTGCGGCGGTGCGGGCGCTGCCGCGCCGATCAGCCCTGCTTCTGGTCGGCGATGTCGATCAGCTGCCGTCGGTCGGCCCCGGCCAGGTACTCGCCGACATCATCGGTTCCGGGGCGGTCGAAGTTGCGGCACTGCGCGAAGTATTTCGGCAAGCGGCGGCAAGCCGCATCGTCGTCAACGCGCACCGGATCAACCGTGGCGAAATGCCGGAATGGCCGCAGCGCGGCGAAGCCTCGGATTTTTGGTTCGTCGAGGCCAAGGATCCGCAGACCGGTGCCGCCAAGCTCGTCGAGATCGTCCGCGAACGCATCCCCCGCCGCTTCGGCCTTGATCCCGTCCGCGACATACAGGTCCTCTGTCCGATGCAGCGCGGCGAACTCGGCGCACGGGCCCTGAACCAGGATCTGCAGCGCGCCCTCAATCCCAGCCCGGCGTCCGGCGTCGAGCGATTCGGCCAGACCTTCGCCCCGGGCGACAAGGTCATGCAGACTGAAAACGACTACGACCGCGAAGTGTTCAACGGCGATCTCGGCATCGTCTTGCAGGTCGATGCGGAGGACAACGCCCTGGTTGTCGATTTCGATGGCCGACCGGTGAGCTATCCTTTCGCCGAGCTCGACAATCTCACGCTCGCCTATGCCTCGACCATCCACAAGTCCCAGGGTTCGGAATATCCAGCGGTCGTCATTACGCTGGCGACCCAACATTACCGCATGCTCGCGCGCAATCTTCTTTACACGGCGGTGACCCGCGGCAAGCGGCTGGTCGTCATCGTTGGCCAGAAGCGGGCGCTCGCCATTGCGGTGAAAAACGGCACCCAAGGTCGCCGATGGACCAAGCTTAGGGAATGGCTGGCCGCGCCCGCGGCGCGGCGCGGCTAGTCGACCGAGCGCGGCATCAAATGTCGAGATTGGCGACGCTCAGCGCGTTGGCCTGGATGAACTCGCGCCGCGGCTCGACCAGTTCGCCCATCAGCTTGACGAAAATGTCGTCGGCCTCGTCCATTTCCTTGACCCTAACCTGCAGCAGGGAGCGGACGTTGCGATCGAGGGTCGTCTCCCACAATTGTTCGGGATTCATCTCGCCAAGTCCCTTGTAGCGCTGCGTCTTGAGCCCTTCACGGCCGGCCGCCATGATCGCCTCGACGAGTTCGCTGGGGCCCGCAACCTGCTTGGTCACGCCCTTGCGCAGGAAGGTTGCCGGTCGGTTGTAGATCTCGCGCAGGGATGCGGCGAGTTCGTCGAGCTTGCGGGCTTCCGCCGAGGCGAGCAGATTGGCATCGAGCACGGCGGCATGGCGAACGCCGCGTACCTCGCGGGCGAAAACATAGCCATTGGTCTCGGCCCGCCCGGTCCAGCCGCGTTCAGTCTCCTCGGACAATAGGTCGAGCCGCTCGGCGATCAGCTGGGCCCGGCCGGCCGCTTCGCCCTCAGGCAGGGCCGCGATCGGTTTCAAGGCGCCGGAAATCGCCGCCTGTTCGACCGAAGTCCGGTCGTAGCGGGAATGGAGGCCGGCCAGGACGCCGCGCACGACGCGCGCCTCATCGACGACGGACCGCAAATCCTGCAGGCCGCGCTCGACGCCCGAGGCGAGCCTGAGTACGGCGCCTTCGACCCCATCGCCAATTAGGAAATCCTCGAGTGCGCGCTCGTCCTTGAGATAACGTTCGGACTTACCGCGCGCCACTTTGAACAGTGGCGGCTGGGCAATGTAGAGATAGCCGCGCTCGATCAGCTGCGGCATCTGCCGAAAGAAGAAAGTTAGAAGGAGGGTGCGGATGTGCGAGCCGTCGACATCGGCGTCGGTCATAATGATGATCTTGTGGTAGCGCAACTTGTCCGGATTGAAATCATCCCGGCCGATCCCGGTGCCGAGCGCCGTGATCAGCGTGCCGATCTCCTGGCTTGACAGCATTTTGTCGAAGCGCGCCCGCTCGACATTGAGGATCTTGCCGCGCAGCGGCAGGACCGCTTGGTATTCGCGGTTGCGCCCCTGCTTGGCCGAGCCGCCGGCTGAATTGCCCTCGACGATGAACAATTCGGCCTTGGCTGGATCGCGTTCCTGGCAATCGGCGAGCTTGCCCGGCAGATTGGCGACGTCAAGCGCGCCCTTGCGGCGGGTCAATTCGCGCGCCTTGCGGGCGGCCTCGCGCGCGGCGGCGGCTTCCACCACCTTGCCGGCGACAGTGCGAGCTTCGGAGGGATGCTCCTCGAGCCATTGTCCGAGTGCCTCGTTGACAATGTTCTCGACCGCCGGTCGGACTTCGGAAGAGACCAGTTTGTCCTTGGTCTGCGACGAGAATTTCGGATCGGGAACTTTGACCGAGAGGACGCAGGTCAATCCCTCGCGGCAATCATCGCCGGTCAAATCGACCTTTTCCTTCTTGGTCAGGCCGGACGAATTGGCATAGGCGGTCACTTGCCGGGTGAGCGCGCCGCGAAAACCGGCGAGATGAGTGCCGCCGTCGCGCTGCGGGATGTTGTTGGTGAAGACCAGGACATTCTCGTGATAGGAATTATTCCACCACAGCGCGACCTCGACCGCGATCCCGTCGCGTTCGCCCCGCATCATCACCGGCGCGTTCAAGAGCGGACTCTTGGTCCGGTCGAGATAGCGCACGAAGGCCTCGAGGCCGCCCTCGTAATAGAGTTCCTCGCGACGCACTTCGGCATGCCGAGCATCGGTTAGAACAATCCGCACGCCGGAATTGAGAAAGGCGAGTTCGCGCAGCCGGTGCTCGATCGTCGCATAATCGAACTCGGTCATCGTGAATGTTTCGTTCGACGGCAGGAACGTCACTTCGGTGCCGCGCTTTGGCTTGCCGTCGATAAGCGGCGCCGGGCCGGTGACAGCAAGTGGCTGCACGGCATTGCCGTGCCGGAATTCCATTTCGTGCTGGCGTCCGTCGCGCCAGACCCTAAGCTTGAGCGAGGCGGAGAGAGCATTGACGACCGAGACGCCGACGCCGTGTAACCCGCCCGAGACTTTGTAGGAATTCTGGTCGAACTTACCGCCCGCATGGAGCTGCGTCATGATCACCTCGGCCGCCGACACACCCTCCTCGTGATGGATGTCGGTCGGGATGCCGCGGCCATTGTCGGTCACCGTGCACGAACCGTCCGGATTGAGGGTCACGGTGACGCGCGAAGCATGGCCAGCCAAGGCCTCGTCGATCGCATTGTCGACGACCTCATAGACCATGTGATGCAGACCAGAACCGTCGTCGGTGTCGCCAATATACATGCCGGGCCGCTTGCGGACCGCGTCGAGCCCCTTGAGGACCTTGATTGAATCGGCGCCGTAAGAATTGACAGCGGCTTCGCCGCCATTGTCGGGAGCGTCAGCTGAAGGGTTTTCGTCCATTTTTTCTTTGAGCTTTCGGGGACTGGGCGAGCCAGCGCCGGGGACTTGATTTTAGCATGAACTGTATCCCGAAACACCCCCCAAATGCACGGAAAAGCTCAATAAAATTCCCGTTCTTCTTGGCTTCTGCCCGGCCCTGGCCAGGGCCGGCGCATCCGCCCGCATTGCCCTGTCAAGAGCAGGTCCCGGCGGCGCTCAGCGGCTCGCGATGGCAAGCGCCGCGCCCAGCATAATTCCGGCCGTGCCTCGATCAGAGCCGCCGCAATCGTCAGGGCACTAGCCTTGGTCACGGCCGCCACAAAGACCGACTTCGAACCGCTGGGCAATGAGCGCCAAGCCAGTGGCGGCCAGCGCGAACCAGATCTGGTCGCCCCGATGCCGGTAACGCCATCACCCGAGCAACCAGAGCGGCAATGCCGGGCCCGGGTGTCGCCGTGGCGGCGGCGTAGATTGCGGCAAACAGGGGTAACGAACCCAAGGCCATAGCGACGAATTCCGGGGACGAGACTAGGCTGCGGCAAGCGGCACGATCGCACCGGCCTCGACATGCAACATTTGGGCATTGCCTTCAAGCTCGGCGAAAGCGCGGGCCTCCGCCCCCGTCAACCAGACTTGCGCGCCGAGCCGGTGCAAATGCGCAAACAGTGCGCTGCGGCGCCGCGGATCGAAATGTGCGACGATTTCGTCGAGCAGCACCAACGGCGCCGACCCGCTCATGGCGGCGACAAGCCGAGCATGCGCGAGCACGAGACCGAGTAGCAGCGCCTTCTGCTCGCCGGTCGAAGCCCGCGACGCAGCAATCGCCTTGGGACCGTGCTGGACGACAAGGTCACTCAAATGCGGTCCAAACAGGGTCCGCCCGGCCGCGGCATCCCGGCCGCGATTGTCGCGCAGATGGCCACGGTAGCGCTCCTCGACCTGTATCGCAGAGGCCGCCGCAATCCAGCGCTCGAGATCACCATCGACCGCGATTTCAGCGAAGGGAAAGACGAAGTCCTCGTCGCGCTCTGCCACGATCAGCTGGCCCAGCCTGGTGATCGTCTCGTGCCGCGCCGCCGCCACCGCCACCGCCAGTTCAGCCAGTTCGCGCTCGGTTGCATCGAGCCAATGGCGGTCGGCCGATCCCCATTTCGAGCAGGCGGTTGCGGTTTCGCAGCGCCCGCTCGAGCGCACCGACGCGTGTCGCGTGGCCGGCATCGACCGCAAGCACCAGGCGATCGAGAAAGCGCCGGCGCTCGCCGATGCTGCCGACGAATAGACTATCCATGGCAGGCGTCAGCCAGACGACTCGGCAAATAATCGCCAAAGGCGCTCGCCGAGGCAACCGGGCTACGCTCAATGCGGCATGTGCGCTGGCGAACGGCGAGGCCCTGGGCCGGCTCCAACCCGGTGCCGAGCTGGACCGACGATCCTTGCGCGACGAGTTCGATCGACACCGCCCAGCCGCCGCTGCCACGATCACGCGCGTGGTCGGCGAGATCGGCCCGGCGTAGCCCGCGGCCCGGCGAGAATAGCGACAGAGCCTCGAGGACATTGGTCTTGCCGGCGCCATTCTCGCCAGTGAGCACAATCGTCCGATCCGTCAGTGCCAGATCGAGTTCGGCATAGGACCGGAAGTCGGAAAGAAGCAACCGCCGCACCATCGGCGGCTTGCCGACCTCGGCTAGGGGTTCTGGCATGGCACCGGCACTCGGTTGGGCAAAGAAGAGCGGCAGGGCGGCCACCGTCTTGCCGCCACCCGCACTCGCTTCCTTAGCACAATAGCGCGCTCGCCTGTCGGCACGCTCACGGCTTTGTCACTCGCCGCAACGTCAGATTGATCCGCCCGAATTCGGGCAGCAAAGTGGAGGTGCCCGGTGCGATCCGGTCGACCCCGTGAAAGGCAAGCCTCGACGCGCCGGACAGGACCAGCGCATCGCCCAATTCGAGTCTCAGCAGAGCGTGTCGGTGCGGCCCGCACGCTGCCGCCGAAACGAAACACACAGCTGTCGCCAAGCGATAGCGAGACGACCGGCGCGTCGAGGTCCAGTTCGTCGCGGTCCTGGTGCAGACCCATCTGCGCGGCGTCCGGACCATCGACATTGACCAGGCAGGCCTCTGGGGACGCAGGATACTGGCCGAGCTCCCGCCAGGCGCGAAGGGGCGGCGCCGAAATCGGCGGCCAGACAAGCCCGGTTTCGGGATGGGTCGCCTGGTAGCGGTAGCCACCCTGCGCATCCGAGACCCATCCGAGCGCACCGCAATTGGTCATCCGCACCGAAAACGCCTTGCCCGAGCGCGGCATGCGCGGGGTGTATAGCGGTGCTGTCGCGATGATCTCGACCAGCGCATCGCGCAGCGCCAGCTGAGCGGCGCGGTCGAGATAGGCCGGCCGGTAGAGGAGGCCTGGCGCCAGGAACACGGGCTAATCGCCGAGAATGATCTTCCGGGCAACGGTGGAAATCGGCATTCAGCCAATAGACCAGAGGCACGCCGGTCGCGAGCTCGAGTTGCGGGATGGTCTGCGGCGTCAGGCGATCGAGCACCATCACCAGGGCGCGCAGCGAGTTGCCGTGCGCGGCAACCAAGACGCGCTCGCCGCGCAGGACGGGCGGCAGCACGGCCTGGCAATAATAGGGCAAGACCCTGGCAACCGTATCCTTCAGGCTTTCGCCGCCAGGCGGCGCCACATCGTAGGACCGCCGCCAAATCTGCACCTGGTCCTCGCCCCATCGCCGGCGCGCATCATCCTTGTTGAGGCCGGCCAGATCGCCGTAATCGCGTTCGTTCAGGGCCTGATCGGCGGCCGTTGCAAGCCCGGTCTGTCCGAGTTCCTCGAGCATCAGGTGCAGCGTCGAATGGGCGCGCAGCAAAGCCGAGGTGAAGGCGCGGTCAAAATGGAGACCGAGCGTCTTCAGTTTGCGGCCCGCCGCTTTCGCCTCCTCAATGCCCTGCGGCGTGAGGTCGGGATCCTTCCAGCCGGTGAAGAGATTTTTCAAATTCCAATCGCTCTGGCCATGCCGAACGAGGACGAGGAGACGTTCCATGGATCACCCCTGTCTAATCAAAAGTCGGAAAGCCCGAGCACGTCGGCCATCGAATAATGGCCGGGCTTGCGGCCGCGCCCCCACAGGGCCGCCTGCAGCGCTCCGGTCGCGAATATGGCGCGATCCTCTGCCCGATGGCTCAATTCGATCCGTTCGCCCGGCCCGGCAAAGATGACCGTATGGTCGCCGACCACCGTCCCGCCACGCAAGGCGGCAAAGCCGATCGCGCCGTGCGGGCGCACACCAGTCTCGCCGTCGCGGCCGCGCAGCGCCTGGCCTGCCAGATCGATGCCGCGGCCGGCGGCCGCAGCTTCGCCGAGCAGCAACGCTGTGCCCGAAGGGGCATCGACTTTCATCTTATGGTGCATTTCGACGATCTCGATATCGAAGGCGGGACCGAGACTTTGCGCCACCCTTTTGACGAGCGCCGCGAGAAGATTGACGCCGAGGCTCATGTTGCCGGAACGCACGATGACAGCATGCCTCGCCGCGGCATCGAGGCGAACCAGATCTTCGGCGCTAAGGCCAGTCGTCCCGATGACATGGACGATGCGGGCCTGCGCAGCAAGCGCTGCCATAGCAATGCTCGCCGCGGGCCTGGTGAAGTCGATGATGCCGTCGGCCTTGGCGATGACCGCCAGGGGATCCGCGCTGATTCTAATGCCATTGGGGCCGGCCCCGGAAATCATTCCGGAATCTTCGCCGATATGCGGCGAGTCCGGCGGCTCCAGTGCTCCGACAAGACCGACGCTTTGCGAGCTCTCGATCGCGCGCACCACCATCTGCCCCATTCGCCCGGCAGCGCCTGCAACCACAATCCCCATGTCCGTCATACCGGCCCCTTGTCGCAAGCGCCTAGCCGCTCGGCTGAGCGCCGTCATAACCCTCGACGATCACCAGATCGGACGTCGCCGCCGCGCCGCGCAAGCGCTTTGCCTCGGCATATTCCGGCGAATTGTAGCAGGCAAGCGCCGTTGCGTAATCCTTGAACTCGAGCACAACAAGCCTTGCGCGGGCCCGACCCGCGCTTGGTGGCCGCCGCGGATCAGAGATTTCGCCTGGAACTTGTTGAAGGCTTTGGCGTTGGCTGCGACATAGGCCTGGCAGGCCTCGGGATCATTGACCTCCACCTGGGCAATCCAGTGGCCCTTCATCGCGCGTTCTCCATGGGTTCGGCGATTGCCGCGATCATCGCCTCGGCCGTCGCCACTGGGTCGGGCGATCGGGTAATCGGCCGGCCGACGACTAGGTAATCGGCACCGGCCAAGCGCGCCTCGGCGGCCGTCAGCACTCGTTTCTGGTCGCCTGTCTCACCGCCGCGCGGGCGGATGCCGGGGGTGACCAGAAGCATCTGCGGACCGACCAGCGCACGGATCCTGCTCGCTTCGGCTGCGGACAGAACCAAGCCGTCAATCCCGGCGGCGCGAGCCTGCAGCGAACGGCGTTCGACCAGCGACTTCGAGCGAAAGGGCATAGCCCGCCTCGAGGAGATCGGCCGCGTCGAACGAGGTCAGCACGGTGACCGCAAGGAGCCGCGTCGGCGAATTGATGAGGCCGGCGCGCGCCGCGCGCATCGTCGGGGGAAAGGCGTGGATCGTCAGAAAGGTCGCACCGAGCCGGCCGATCTGGGCCGCCGCCCGTTCGACCGTGTTGGGAATGTCATGCAGCTTGAGATCGAGAAAAACCTGTTTGCCGTCGCCGATCAGCCGCCGGGCGAGGTCGAGGCCGCCAGCATAGGCAAGTTCGAGGCCGACCTTGTAGAAAGTCACCCGTTCGCCGAGCTTCTCGACGATTGTTGCGGCTTCGTCGATTGTCGGCAGGTCGAGGGCCACGATCAGCCGGTCGCGCGGGCGAGGATCAAGGGTCAAGCGCTCATTCTCCGGATTTGGCAGGCATGGTGCCGGGCGAGCCGCACCGCAGGCTTGGCCTGGCGCCTTTGGCATGATGCAAACTAGCGGTTTCGCCGTTTCTTGTCACCGAAACGTTCGAGCAGCGCGAGGGCAGGCCTGACATGCCGGTCGGTGCGGACTTTCTCGCTGGTTCGCTTCAAATCGGCCCTGACCTTTTCGGTGCGCCAGATCAGATCGGCCTTGACCCTATCGGTCCGCTCCTTCCACTCACCCTGCACCCGTTCGGTGCCCTGGCGCAGCCGCTCGAACAGCGGCTGGGGCGGCGGCAATACCGCCGTGGCGCTGGCCCGCCGGTAGGCCCAGAACTCTGGCCGGCGGCAGATTGAGCCAGACTGGGGGCGAGGATTCCGCCACAAGTTCGCCGATCTGGCTTGCTGTCTGTTTGGTCGGCATCGGCGAGACAAGGCCGTAGGTGAATTGGACGAAAACCCCGTCTGGCCGCATCATCGTAAAGCCCTGCGCGAGGAGCGCCAGGCGCAGGCTTTCCGGCTTGGTCAGCAGCGGCAGGCTTGAAACAATCGCTGCGGCCGGCCGGACATCGGCGTCGCCGAGCGCCGCCTTGAGATTATAGGCGTCGCCGCGGATGATCGCAGCCCCGGGGAAGCGGCGCGCCAGCAATTTGCAGAAGGCCGGATCATATTCGATCAGGATCAGCCGTTCGGCCGGAATGCCGCGCCGGATCAGCGCCTCGGTAACCGGCCCGGTGCCCGGCCCCAATTCGATGATCGGCCCGGCACTATAGGGATCGACAAAACCCGCCATCGCGCGGGCCAGCATCCGGCCAGAGGGCGAAACAGCGCCCATCACCAAAGGATTGTCGAACCAGGTACGCAGAAATCGTGCCTCGTCGGCGAGCCGGTCGGCAAAGCCGGAAGGTTTCACTGTTGTCCGGCCGCGGCCGGATCGCTTTGACGTATGACGCACGGACAGCCGCCCCCACAATATTAGTGATACCCGAAAGGGGCGGCGGATCAAGGCCGTCTATTGGCCTCCGAGCCCGTCAAAGAAATCCTTCATGCGGCCGAAGAAGCCGGCCGATTTGGGGTGCGTTTTGTTCGACGATTCGGCGTCGAATTCAGCCAGCAATTCGCGCTGGCGGCGGGTCAGGCTCTGTGGCGTCTCGACATTGGCCTGGATATAAAGATCACCATAGTCGCGCTGACGCAAAACCGGCATGCCCTTGCCCTTGAGGCGGAATTGCTTGCCCGATTGTGTCCCCTCAGGGACGCGCACCTTGGCTTCCGAACCATCGACCGTGCGAACCGAGAATTCACCGCCGAGTGCCGCCTGAACCATCGAAATGGGGACGCGACAATAGAGATCAGCGCCATCGCGCTGGAAGAAGGGATGCGGTTTGATCGAAAGGAAAATATAGAGATCGCCGGACGGCCCGCCGCGCAGCCCCGCCTCGCCCTCGCCCGATAGCCGGATCCGCGTGCCGTCTTCGACGCCGGCCGGAATATTGACCGAAAGCGAACGCTCGCGCATGACCCGGCCCAGGCCCGAACAGGACGAGCAGGGATTGTCGATCGTCTCGCCGCGGCCTTGGCAGGCGGGACAAGTACGCTCGATGGCAAAGAAGCCCTGCTGGGCCCGCACCCGCCCTTGGCCGCCGCAGGTCGGGCAGACTTTCGGCTTGGAACCGGCCTTGGCCCCGGTTCCCGAACAGATCTCGCAGGTGATCGAGGTCGGGATCTTGATCGTCGCCGTCTTGCCCTTGTAGGCTTCCTCGAGGGCGATTTCCATATTGTAGCGCAGGTCGGAGCCGCGTTCACGGCCATCGCGTCGGCCGGCCCTTCCACGGCCGACCATGTCGCCAAAGAGGTCCTCGAAAATATCGGCCATGGACGCGGCAAATCCCTCGCCCATGCCGGCCCCATTCTGTTCAAAGGCAGCATGGCCGAATCGGTCATAGGCAGCCCGCTTTTGGGCATCCGACAGAGTCTGATAGGCCTCGTTCAATTCCTTGAACTTGGCTTCGGCGGCGCGATCGCCGGGGTTGCGATCGGGATGATGCTGCATCGCAAGCTTGCGGAAAGCCGCCTTCAGTTCGGCATCCGAGGCGCCCTTGCCGACACCGAGAATTTCATAGAGATCGCGTTTGGCCATGAGAGCCCTTTTCGACAGGCCATCGAGCTTCGTTGTGCGTGCGCTCACCCACGCCAGCGATTCACGTCTGCTCTTATACCCTTAGTCGCGGCTTGCGCCACACCTCCGGCCCGCAGAAGACGGCAGCCTTCCGGCTGCCGCCCCTGCGACTAGGCCCGCTTCTTCTTGTCGTCGTCATGGACTTCTTTGAAGTCGGCATCGATCACGTCGTCCTTCTTGCCGGCCTCGCCACCACTGGCCTCCGGTCCGCCCTCACCGGTGCCCGCGGCCTGTGCCTTGTACATGGCCTCGCCGAGCTTCATCGAGGCCTGCATCAAATCATTGGTCTTGGCTTTGATCGCCTCGGCATCCTCGCCGGTCAAGCTCGTCTTCAGCGCGGCAATTGCCGCCTCGACGGCGCTCTTGTCGGCTTCGGAGACTTTGTCGCCAAACTCGTTGAGCGATTTCTCGGTCGAGTGGATCAGTGATTCGCCATGGTTCTTGGCGTCGACCAGTTCGCGCCGCTTCTTGTCCTCGGCGGCATGGGCCTCGGCGTCCTTGACCATCCGGTTAATGTCGGAATCCGACAGGCCGCCCGAGGCCTGGATGCGGATTTGCTGCTCCTTATTGGTCGCCTTGTCCTTGGCGGTGACATTGACGATGCCATTGGCGTCAATGTCGAATGTGACCTCGACCTGCGGCACGCCACGCGGAGCGGGCGGAATGCCGACCAAATCAAACTGACCGAGCAGTTTGTTGTCGGCTGCCATTTCCCGTTCGCCCTGAAAGACCCGGATGGTGACCGCGGTTTGGTTGTCTTCGGCGGTCGAGAACACCTGCGACTTCTTGGTCGGTATCGTCGTGTTGCGCTCGATCAGGCGAGTAAAAACGCCGCCAAGCGTCTCAATGCCGAGCGATAGCGGTGTCACGTCAAGCAGCAGCACGTCCTTGACGTCGCCTTGCAGCACGCCGGCCTGGACGGCGGCGCCGATGGCGACGACCTCGTCGGGATTCACACCCTTGTGCGGCTCCTTGCTGAAGAAGGTCTTGACGACTTCCTGGACCTTGGGCATCCGAGTCATGCCGCCGACGAGCACGACCTCATCGATTTCGCCGGCCGTAAGTCCGGCATCCTTGAGGGCCTTGCGGCATGGCTCGACGGTTTTCTGGATCAGGTCGTCGACCAAAGCCTCGAACTTGGCCCGGGTCAGTTTCAAAGTCAGATGTTTCGGGCCGGTTGCATCGGCGGTGATGTAGGGCAGATTGATTTCGGTCTGGGTTGCCGAGGATAATTCGATCTTCGCCTTTTCGGCGGCTTCCTTGAGCCGCTGTAGCGCCAGCTTGTCTTTGGTCAGGTCGATGCCCTGCTCCTTCTTGAACTCGCCGGCGAGATATTCGACCAGACGCATGTCAAAGTCTTCGCCACCGAGGAAGGTGTCGCCATTGGTCGATTTGACTTCGAATACGCCATCGCCGATTTCGAGGATCGAGACGTCGAACGTGCCGCCGCCGAGGTCGTAGACGGCGATCGTTCCGGCCTTGCGCTTGTCGAGCCCATAGGCAAGCGCGGCCGCGGTCGGCTCGTTGATGATGCGCAGAACCTCGAGGCCCGCGATCTTGCCGGCATCCTTGGTCGCCTGACGCTGGGCGTCGTTGAAATAGGCCGGCACGGTGATCACTGCCTGGGTCACCGGTTGGCCAAGATAGGCCTCAGCCGTCTCCTTCATCTTGGTCAGGACGAAGGCGGAAATCTGTGAGGGGGAATATTGCTTGCCGTCGGCGGTCACCCAGGCATCACCATTGGCGGCCTTGATGATCTTGTAGGGGACGAGCCCAATGTCCTTCTGGGTCATCGGATCGTTGAAGGGGCGCCCGATCAGGCGCTTGATTGCGAAGAAGGTCCGCTCGGGATTGGTGACTGCCTGGCGCTTGGCCGGCTGGCCGACCAGGCGTTCGCCATCCTCGGTAAAAGCGACAATCGACGGTGTCGTGCGCGCGCCCTCGGCATTCTCGATGACTTTCGGATTGGCCCCCTCCATAACCGCAACGCAGGAATTGGTGGTGCCGAGGTCGATACCGATGACTTTTGCCATTGCTTGCATCCCTTCTGTCTCGCAGGACCACCGAACCCCGCAGCGGCTCGGCCATTGGGCATTCGGGAAAAGCACACTTGCGTGCCCGAAACCCGGCCCCCGATTGCTGTTTACGAGTTCCTGCGCCAACGCGCAGGGTTGGCCGGTATATAGGCGGGGGGTCGGGACCATGCAAGGAGCGTCGGGACGCTATTGGAGAAGATGTTGTGCTAGAATTCTCCGATGTGCCTCGTTTACGCCGCCGATTTCGACCGAGCGTCTGCCTGCGCCGCGGCGGCGCGCTCGCCCGCCATGGATCCAGCCGCATGAATCTTGTTAGCCGAGCCGCGTCCTCTCTTGCACGTTTCGCGCTCCTCGCTGGCCTCGCGGCGGTCCCCGCGACGGCCCAGATCCAGCTGCCCGGCGCCGCCCAGTCGACTGGCAGCGAGATCCCCCCGGCGAACAAGCCGAAGGCCAGCGGGCCCTCGATAGAGCGGACGCCGAGCGAGGATTCGCTCGTCGGGCATCCGCTCTATCGTAACGGGGCGCAGGGCGAAATCGAATTGCAGAAGGCGGAGGCGGCGCGCCCGGCCGAGAAAAAATCGTCCGACAAGCGCGAGCGGGTACTGCTGGTGAGCCGGCTGACGTTGCCCGGCGAATTGATTTCCAAGCCCGGATCCGCCTGCAAGGTCGAATTGACCGACACCGGACCGCTTGCCGCGACAAGCAGCGGACGTCCGGACGGATTGTGGCGCTACGAAGTGGCGAGCGAAACCTGCCCCTTCGCCTTCGACGTTCTCGACGGCGCGGTGCTGGTGGCGCCGCTGGCGAAGGGCTGCACTTTTGCGGCCGTCAATTGCCGGGTCGAGCCTGGCGGCCTGTGGGGCCCGCCCGCTTCGGCGCTCGGCGAGGAAAAGTCGAAGGAAATCGAACATAGCCGCAGCCGGGCCGAAGCGGCGCTGCGGGCGAATTTTCGGGCCTTGCTGGCGCGGACCAAGGATCCCGCCCAGGTCCGGCTGGTGGCGCGCGAACAGGCCGGCTTCTCGTCAGACCGCGAACAGACCTGTCGCGACTATTCCGGCGAGGAACGACACGGCTTTTGCGCGAGCCGGATTACCCAGGCCCGCGCCGCATCGCTCGGGACAAGACTGGCGGCAACGCCAGCCCCCGTTGCGGCAGCCAAGGACAGCCTCAAGAAGGTCAAGCCGGCGCTCGCACCTGGCCAGCCTCCCAGCCAATGATCGCTTGTTTGCGGGTCAGCCCCCAATGGTAGCCGGTCAAAGCGCCCGACCGGCCGAGGACCCGATGGCAGGGAACGACGAAGGAGATCGGGTTCTTGCCGACCGCCGCACCGACCGCCCGTACCGCCGTCGGCCGGCCGATGTGGCCGGCCACGTCCGAATAGGCCGCCGCGCGGCCGAGCGGAATGCGCAGCAGCGCCCGCCAGACCCGGACCTCGAAATCGGTGCCGATGAGAACGACCCTTAGCGGCGTTTGCGGCCGCCACAGAGCCGGGTCGAAGACCCGCGCCGCGCAGCCAGCCGTGGCCGCATCATCATGGCTGAAGACCGCATTGGGCCAGCGCTGCTGCATATCGGTGAGCGCGGCGGCGCGATCGTTGTCATCGACGAAGCCGAGACCGGCAAGCCCGTGCGGGGCGAGCACTAGAATCGCTTCGCCGAAAGGCGAGAACTGGAAACCATAGGTGAGTGTCAGGCCGGCGCCGCCGGTCTTGAAGTCGCCTGGCGTCATCGCCTCGTGGCTGACGAATAAATCGTGCAGGCGGCTCGGTCCCGAAAGACCGACGGCAAAGGCAGTGTCAAGCAGCGACGCCGAATCGCGCAAGAGGCCGCGGGCGTGATCGAGGGTGATCGCCTGCAGAAAGCCCTTCGGCGTCAGCCCGGCCCAGCGCTTAAAGAGCTCGTGGAGATGGGCCGCCGACAGCCCAATTTCGGCAGCGACCTCTTGCAGCGAGGGCTGCCGCCGCCAATTGGCATGGATGAATTCGACCGTTCGCTTGACCTTGGCATAATCGGCCGACGAACGGGTCCAGTCGGGGTCGAGCCGCGGGTCATCGAACATCGGGTGCTAACATATCTTGCCTCGCGAAGGGTCAGTCTTGCCGATCGGCGCCGCCGGGACCACCCGAAACCTAGGCCAGCGCAAAAAAACCGCGGTCTCAGGAAAACCGCGGTCCGCGCCGCGCCATGCTCAGGGCTCGGGTGAGCTCGTCCGCAAAATCGGCCTTGGCATCCGGACCGAGGAAATGGCCGACTTCAACCCGCTCGCCGCGCGAGACCAAAGCGAGACGCTGGGTGCCGAATTCCCAATGCTCCTCGCGCTCGAGGCGAACCCAATGCGGCGAGAACCGCCATTCCAACCGCCGACCGTGCGGCGAAACCCGGGCAAATTGCAATTCGAGCGGCGTTAGCGAGACCTGCTCATAGGCCAGCGCCGCCCGGTAATTGGCCCGAAACGCCAGATAGAAAATCGCCACGTCGAGACCCATGAAGCCGATGACCGGCCAGGCACCGAGCAAGAAAAAGGGGATTGTCGTCAGTCCGCAGATGGTCGCAAAAACCGCCAACAGCAGGCGGAAATGGCTAACCGACAGCGATCGGTGCGGAGAAAGACGCCGGTTGAAAATCTCGGTCTCGAAAGACCAGGGCTCGACCAAAGGCATCGCGACCATCCTCGGCTTGCGGCCATCCTCCCAGGCTTTATAAGTCTGCCATGGCGACGAAAAAGGCCGCAACGAAAATTCCGCGGACCGCCAGGTCCAGCAAAAGCCCGGCCAAGGGGCCGCATTGCCCGGCGCCCGAGGCCATTGAAGAAATGTTCGCCCGGTTCGCCGCTCGCGAACCCGAACCCAAGGGGGAGCTCGAACATTGCAACGACTTCACCCTCCTGGTGGCGGTCGTCCTGTCGGCCCAGGCAACTGACGCCGGTGTCAACAAAGCGACGCGACGGCTATTCAAGCGTGCCTCGACGCCACAGGCCATGGTCGCGCTCGGCGAAGAGGGGCTGCGCGAGGACATTCAGTCGATCGGCCTGTTCCGGACCAAGGCACGCAACGTGATTGCCTTGTCGCAGGCGCTGATCCATGAGCATGGCGGTAAAGTACCCGACGACCTAGCGGCGCTGGAAGCCCTGCCGGGGGTCGGTCGCAAGACCGCCAATGTGGTCTTGAACATTGCCTTCGGCCAGCCGACCATTGCCGTCGATACGCATGTCTTTCGCCTCGCCCATCGGCTTTTGCTAAGCCACGGCAAGACACCGCTTGCGGTCGAGGCCGATCTACTCCGGCTGATCCCGGCCCGCTACAAGACCCATGCCCATCATTGGCTGATTTTGCACGGGCGCTATGTCTGTAAGGCGCGCCAGCCTTCCTGCGCGACCTGCCTGATCCGCGACCTCTGCCCCTTTCCCGACAAGACCGGTTGAGCCGGTCCTTAAGCATATAAAGAAATCTTTATATGTTTCTTGTGCTCGCCCGGGCGCGCTGCTATAGAGCGCCGTCGCCAATCGCAGCCACAGGTGTTCGATGAGCCAGAACGATTATGTCATAGCCGATATCGGCCTTGCCGAATGGGGCCGCAAGGAAATTGCCATTGCGGAAACCGAAATGCCCGGCCTGATGGCGACGCGCGCCGAATTCGGCAAGCAGCAGCCGCTGAAAGGGGCCCGCATCGCCGGCTCGCTGCACATGACGATCCAGACCGCCGTTCTGATCGAAACTCTGGCGGCGCTCGGTGCCGATATCCGCTGGGCCTCCTGCAACATCTACTCGACCCAGGATCACGCCGCCGCGGCCGTTGCCAGCCGCGGCATTCCGGTGTTTGCGATCAAGGGCGAATCGCTCACCGATTATTGGGATTATACCCGCCGGATCCTCGAATGGGGCGACGGCGGCACGCCGAATATGATTCTCGACGACGGCGGCGATGCGACTTTGCTGGTCCATCTCGGCTATCGCGCCGAGCAGGGCGACCGCGACTTCCTGAAACACCCCTCGTCCGAGGAAGAAACGATATTGTTTGCGCTGATCGAGCGCACGCTGAAGGAAAAGAACGGCTGGTTCGGCGAATTGGCGCGCAATATCCGCGGCGTCAGTGAAGAGACGACGACCGGCGTCCATCGTCTTTACAGCATGGAAAAAGAGGGCCGACTCCTCTTTCCGGCGATCAATGTCAACGATGCCGTGACCAAGTCAAAATTCGACAATCTCTACGGCTGCCGAGAATCGCTGGTTGACGGGATCCGGCGCGGCACCGATGTCATGATGGCCGGCAAGGTCGCGATGGTGGCGGGCTTCGGCGACGTCGGCAAGGGCTCGGCCGCCTCGCTGCGGCAGGCCGGCTGCCGGGTCATGGTTGCCGAAATCGATCCGATCTGCGCCCTGCAGGCAGCGATGGAAGGCTACGAGGTGACGACCATGGAGGACGCGGTCAAGCGGGCTGACATTTTCGTCACCGCAACCGGCAACAAGGACGTCATCACCGTCGATCACATGCGGGCCATGAAAGACCGGGCGATCGTGTGCAATATCGGCCATTTCGACAACGAGATCCAGGTCGCCGCCTTGAAGAATTTTCGCTGGCACAATGTCAAGCCGCAGGTCGACGAGATCGAATTCCCCGATGGCAAACGGATCATCCTGTTGTCGGAGGGACGGCTCGTCAATCTCGGCAATGCCATGGGCCATCCCTCCTTCGTCATGTCCGCGTCGTTTACCAACCAGACGCTGGCCCAGATGGAGCTGTTCGCGAATGCCGGCAAGTATGGCAAATCGGTCTTCACTTTGCCCAAGCACCTCGATGAAAAGGTCGCTCTCCTTCACCTTGAGAAGATTGGCGTCAAACTGACCAAGCTGCGCCCCGAACAGGCCGCCTATATCGGCGTGCCGCCTCAGGGGCCGTTCAAGCCGGATCATTATCGCTATTGAAAATCAATCCGTTGCGGGTCGCATGCGCGACCCGCAACATTGGCCTAAGCCTCGGCGGTACCCGGCGAAAGTTTTGGCAAGCGCATTATCGGGGATGCAGCCCATACCATGGTCTGTGAAGCTGTGTTGCCCTTTTTATTGCGATGCCGCCCAGTCGTAAATGAATTGGTATTTCTCAGCATATTTGGTACCAATACAAACCCCGTATCCTGGCTAGTTTCTCTCTGGCATCGTTTGATACTGGGCCGCCAGAATAACGACCGTTCCGGGCGGATCCTCAATTCCGAAGCCGCAGGATTCCATGCCGCGCAATGACATATCTGCCATCATCGGACTCATCGTCGCGCTCTGGTACGTTTTTGCGGGTCCAGGCCGCTTACAGGGCCTGCCTGGCAACCGGCGCGCGCTCGGCAATGTCCTTATCGTTTTCTTGGTCGCTTTCGCGGTCACCTGGATCGCGCTGCGCTTGTTTGGTTACTAATGCTCGGGTCGCGCTTGGGTTCATTGGAGGCGCAGCGCTACTCGAATGCGCGCTGGGACGCGGCCCCCCATGGAACTCAATCGTCAATGCGGCTCACTCATATTTTTGGGTTTCCCTCACCGAGCGCCGGTTGGTCAGAGGCGGCTCGCTCCGGACATTGTCGTAGGCGGGTAGACATTCGACTGTCCCTCGCAACATTTGCTTTGTCCGCCAGGAAGCTGCAAGCGCGATTGGCAAGCTCCCGGATGGCGCGTCGCCGCTACTCGGTTCGACGCCACTTCAAACGGCTCGAGTGCAGACCATCTGTGATTTCATTCTCCCATGCATCCTTCAACCCTAAGAAGGTAGATCCGACTGAGTCGGCCCTTGACGTGAATCGGGAGGCAACCAGCGGCCTGCCCCCTGTCTTCGCCGATCTTGCCGTCGCCCTTTGTCGCCGCATGAACAACCCGACCCGCTCCTGCACCGGGTGTCATGGCGACGTCGGGGTGACGAAGGACCCGTCCCTCAACGGCTTCAGGGCCTGGTTTGGGGCCAGTCTCGATTGGCCACGTCGCTGCCTTTGTCAGGCTCTCGATTGGTTTCGGAGGTCTGGTTTGGTGCCTGCACTGCGCCGAGGGGGTCTTATTGTGAGCCGCCAGCCAATCGATGGAAGCCTTCCATCCACAATTGCCCTCCCCTACTCTCCTTACAGCAGAATTCGGCTAAACGTCCATCGATCTAACGCTAGTATGCTGATAGGTTCTCCCGAAAAAAATCAGCTCCAACGGTCCGGATGATGTCGAGTCGGCGCGAACTCAGCTATAGATTCGCTGCGGAGGAATTATATGGCAGCACTCAACATCCGGCACGTCACGACCTATCGCTACCGGCAACCGGTCGCCTTTGGCGAGCACCGAATGATGTTCCGTCCACGCGATTCCCACGATCAACGCGTGATTATGGCGACCCTAACAATCAATCCGGAACCCAGCAGTCTGCGCTTTGTTCAAGACGCCTTCGGCAATCATGTGGCGATCGCGCGATTTTCGGGTCAATCAAGGCAACTCTATTTCGAGAGCGTTGTTTGTCTCGACCATTCGCCGTTAGACGATGCGGACCTCGGCTTCGACGACACCGCCAACACTTTTCCCATCAATTATGGCGCCGACGAAATTCCAGATCTTGCCCATTTCATCGAACGCCATCAGCCCGATCCAGGCGATGTGACTGGCTGCTGGGCCCGTCAATTCCTGCCCTCAATTGGGCCGATCGGCGCATTTGAGCTCCTCACCCGTCTGTCGCGGAGCATTAATCACGACTTTCGCTACCGGCGGCGGGACGCAAAGGGAATCCAGTCGTCGCAAGAGACGCTCCGGCTGGGCTCTGGCAGCTGCCGCGATTTCGCCATGCTAATGATCGAAGCCGCGCGCTCGCTCGGTTTTGCCGCGCGTTTTGTTTCCGGCTATCTCGCCGTCCCGCTGGACGAGACGGAAGAACCTGCGAGCGGCCGTGGGTCAACTCATGCCTGGGCGCAAATCTATTTGCCGGGCACTGGCTGGATCGATTTCGACCCCACGAGCGGCAAAGTGGGCAAGCACAGCCTTGTCACCGTCGCGGTCGTACGTGATCCGTACCACGCGACCCCACTCCACGGCACCTATTTAGGGTCCGCCTCGGATCATCTCGGCATGGATGTCCAAGTGAGCGTCCACCTCGATCCGGCAGTTCCGATGCAGAGAACATTTCGTTCGTTCTAGGTTCGCTCCGCTTGAGCCGACGATCGAGACGAATGGGTTCCTCATGGATCGGTAAGCGCAGGCGCAGAATTGACGGACAGCGCCAATTCGCTGACCCGCTGCGAACCGTGCAAAGGTTTGGGCCGCGGTTCTATCGCGGCCCGTGACCAACAAATCTGAGGACGCGGCGCGTGTCATGTGTCAGCGGCTGACGTGCTGTTTCGCAATGGGGCAGCCGCGCCGGTTTTGAAGCGTTAAGTCCTGACTTTCGGATCGCCAAATAGAACGACATTCAACAGGGTACTATGAATCTCGATACCACCATTATAGTCGATAAACCCCTGCTTTCGAAATTTGTTCATCAGATAACCAACACGGGACCGCGTGGTACCAATCATCTGCGCAAGTCTAACCTGGCTAATCCTCTCGATCACTCTTTCTGGTTTCTCTTGCTTTCCGAATTTTGCCGATAGAAGAAGAAGGCGAGCAAGACGTTTTTCCGTCGAATTGAATAATTGATCCACGAGGTCCGCTTCGACACGGATGGATCGCCTCAGAAGATGATTGATGAACATTTCAGAGAACATTGACTGCTCATGAATTAAGGAGACAGTGGCTGACTTTTCAATGCGAACGATGATCGAGTCTGCCAGGGCCGCAACCGATGCTACACGCCGAACTTGTTCAGTAAGGCATCCTTCGCCGAAAAACTCGTTCGTCCCGAGAACTGCGACAATCGCCTCTCTGCCTAGTTCCGAGACAACGGTTACCCTTACTTTGCCCGCCTGAACGTAGAATACCAGAATCCGCCGCGTCGCCTTGCGAAAAGACGACCTCGTCCTTCAGGTATTTATGAACACTCCGACCGACGCCGACCTTAGCGAGAAACGATTTTGCGTCAACCGAGATCCGGCAGGAAACCGCCATCACAAGACCTTCCATCGATGATCTACGCCGCTAATGCCGCTCCACTGCGGCGATGTCGTGGTCCCCGACCGAATATCCGATCGACAGCTCATCAAAATCCCGAGTCCCGACCCCAATATCCGCCGCCGCCAAATAGCGACAAGGGCAGGACGACAATAGGATATTCAACTGGCTGCTTCAATGCCTGGCCGGGCCAGACACAATCTTCAATTAGCGGTTCCATCGGCGGCCAACTGTTCAAAATTGCACACGCGACTTCGTCGGAAAAATCAAATATGCTTGGAAACCGTCATTTTTTGCGAAAGTCCCGTCATGCCGATCAAGGACGCGCCGCCTTCCGACCCAAAGTCGTTTCTTGCCAAGGTCGGCGATGGTCGCAGTATCGTTAAGTACTCGAAGGAGCAGGTTGTTTTTTCACAGGGAGACCCGGCTGATGCGGTCTTTTATATCCAGAAGGGCAAGGTGAAAATCACGATCGTTTCGGAACAAGGTAAGGAAGCCGTTGTCGCAATTCTCGGATTGGATGAGTTCTTCGGGGAGGCATGCCTTGCCGGACAAACGCTGCGCATTGCAGCCGCCACGGCGATCGTCGACTCGACGATAGTCCGATTAGAAAAACCGGCCATTGTTCGCCTTATCCATCAGGAGCCAGCGTTCTCGGAAATGTTTATTGCCCATCTCCTCAGCCGGACGATACGCGTTGAGGCAGACCTCGTCGATCAGCTGTTCAATTCCAGCGAGAAGCGCCTTGCCCGTTTGCTTCTTCTGTTGGCAAATTTTGGTAAGGAAGGGAAGCCTGAACCGATAATCACGAAAATCAGCCAGGAGATGCTGGCGGAGATGATTGGGACTACGCGCTCCCGCGTAAGCTACTTCATGAATAAATTTCGCAAGCTGGGGTTTATTGACTACAATGGAATGATCACGGTCCACAGTTCCTTACTGAACGTCGTTCTCCACGACCAACCGAAAACTGAAACCGAGACCTGACTCTGTTTATTCTGCTGGGAGCGTAACCCGTGTCGTTCGGGACATTCCCCGCTCTCGTAAAACATCGTACGTCGATCGCAGCGTCTGCCTGCTTTGGCTGGGATGAAAGCCTTTGACTAGCTCCACTGTTCGACCGTCGCATATTTCAGGTGACCGATATCGGTTTGCAGCTAAGGAATTCGCCGACCGCGGCTAGATCGTATATTCGCTCGGATTGCGATAAACTTGCTGCTGTTGCATGAGTGGTAACAGACAGGGGGAGGCCGCAGATGGTCGACAGCACATTAGTTTCGACACCGGATCAAGCGGCCGAGGACCCAAGCGTACGGCCGCCGCCGGCACCAGTTCATTGTGATTTGGGCACCGTCTTTCTGGCTGGTTTATTTTGTCTTGCCATGATCGCCGCTCTGCAAACTTCCAGTACGATTGTCGTTCCGGTCGTCTTCGCGTGCATATTCAATCTGTTGTTACAGCTACCTATGCGCACGCTTGATCGCGTCTACGTTCCCCGCCCGATCGGCGCGGTCCTCGTAATTGCTTTGGTCGTAGGTAGTCTCGTTGGGCTTGGCACTGCCTTGTCGGGTCCGGCAGCCTCGTGGGCGGCGAAATTGCCTGCGGGCATACCCCGCCTTGAAGAACATCTTAGCTTCTTGAGTGCACCTCTTGACACCCTGCAACGGTTTCTGCATCAGGCCGAACGAGTTGCGGAGGGGCAGGCGCAAGGCACCCCCACCATAGCGGTCCAGGGTTCTGGATTCTCTGAATAAGGTCATGTTTGGCACGCGCGACGTCGCCGACGGACTGTTCACAATGGTGCTTGTTTTGTTCTTTCTGCTCGCTTCAGGCGACACGTTCCTCCGCCGCTTGGTCGAAATTCTTCCCAATTTTGGCGACAAGCGCCGCGCTGTTGAAATCTCGCAGCGAATTCAGAATGATATTTCCGGCTACTTGCTTACGATCACGGCAATGAATATGGCGGTCGGACTAGCAACGGCTGCTGCGGCATATTTTTGCGGTCTCGGCGATCCCGTGCTGTGGGGTTCAGTCGCGTTTCTGCTGAATTACGTGCCATTTCTCGGTCCGCTCGTCGGCATAGCGATCTTCGTCTTGGCCGGCCTATTGAGTTTTGACGCATTGTGGCAAGCTTTGCTGCCAGCCACTCTATTTCTTGGGATTCACCTAATTGAAGGGGAAACCCTGACGCCGATGCTGCTGGCGAGGCGTTTTACCCTTAATCCGGTGCTGGTCATCTTGGCTCTCATTTTCTGGTATTGGATGTGGGGCGTATTGGGCGCCATACTTGCCGTCCCAATGTTGGCAATCAGCAAGATCATCTGCGATAGGGTTCCATCCCTCGTGAGTCTGGGCCATTTTCTTGAAGCTTGAGCAGAAACTACGACAGGACGCCGCATGTCAAATTCGTCGGGGGGACTTTTTTGGGCGAACAGATCGTGCTTGGAGCGGCCCGCCGCACGGTCGAACGACCGCCCGCAACCGGTTCGTAAGAAGTGATGCGGCTAAACTCGCGTCGTCCACAAACGATCGATTGTTGTGTTTTTATTGCCGGGAATGATGGGTTAGAAGCCAGCCGACGAATGCGGCCCCTGCGAGGACAACAATTAGGTTTGTGCGATTGCCATAGCGAATGACATTGGCGGCCTGGTTAATCGCGTCGTCCGTTGTGCCGGCCGTGCTCGCACCGAGTTCTCTGATCCATTCATCGGCGACCGGAGTACCGATACTTCGGTAACGCAAAGCCCTCGACAGGAAAAATGCCAATGGCTCCACGAGATCACTGGCCGATGCCGTTGTGGCCGCATGCCTTCTCGCCGCGGCCGGCGAATCCTCGCCAGGCGCGCTCGCGACTCTAGGACCAGAAGCCTTGCCCGTCATGTCGCGGGACCCGACCGCAGGGGATGCCAACGATTTTCCTCTAAAAATGGCAATTATCGTCAGGATAATGGTCGCCGCCACAAGAACAGCTCCCACAGCTCCCAATCCGATATTTGGGCCGTAAGCATGTGCGCTCCAGCGATAAAGCGCGATCAATCCGACTCCAAACGCCATTGCCGCCATGAGGGCAGCAAACGCAGTCACCGCGCCAATCACCGCCGTTTCCCACAAAACCTGCTTAATCTGTTCTTTCGTCCGTTCAATCCGAACTTCTAGCCCAGCCTGAACTGCCTCCATTTTGACAGGAATATCAACCCCAAACAGCTTGAGGAACTTGAACAGCATCATTTACGGCGTCCGGCGAGACCAATCAGCACACCAATCGCGATCGCGCCAGCCATTGTCCCTATGGGATTGCGGCGGGCGATGCTTTCAAGTTCGGACGCGAATGTTTGTACCTGTTTAGACGCAGAGGATGCCATTTCGGATCCTTTGTCTGCGAGATCGCCTGCCGCGTCGCCAACCTGGCCCGCCAAATTGGCGGTGACTTCGCGGGTTGTCTTCGCAGCTTCGCCGCCCGCCCGGGACATGAATTTCGTGACGGTCTCGTTGAACTTCATGAACTCGCTTCGCAAAGACAGAAGGTCGGAACCGATCGAGCTCATCGCCTCAGTGCCAACTTGGCCAATGGCATCTCTGCCCCGCGTTGCAGTCTCTGCAATGGTTGCTCTGGGGTTTGCTTCACTGTGCTGATTTTCCTTGGTGCGGCCGCCATCCGCCACCACTGATTGATACTCCGACCGTGATCCAATGTGTTCCATTCTTGCGTCCTTCGAGTTGCTTTGCTGAGGGCGAAAATCAGTATGCCGCGGATGTTCATCGGCAACGGCGCGGCAACTGCACTATGATGAAACCGGCGGCACCTCCAGCGGATCGAACTATTCCGTCAGTTTTCCGTCGAAGTGCTCTTTGTCGGCGCTCGCGTCGGCACGGGTGTGGTGCACCACGCCGTCCCGATGGTTGGGTGGTGCATAGAGCGTGTATAGTTTTAGCGAACCATTGCCGGTGTTTATAATATTGTGATTAGTTCCGGCTGGAACGAGTACGGCCGAACCCGCTTTGATCGCGGTCCGCACGCCGTCGAGAACTGCTTCGCCAGTCCCCTCCTCCACCCGAAAAAACTGATCGAGCTTGTGAACCTCGGCCCCTATCTCTTCGCTGGGCTTCAGGGCCATGAGGACGAGCTGGCAGTGCTTTGCCGTGTAAACGACTCGGCGAAACTCGCCATTTTTGATGGCGAGAACTTCTCAATATCCTCAACGAAACCCTTCACAAATTTCTCCTCTGTCTTTGATTCCTTCAGCGGTTTCATTTCGCCTGCATGTCACCACAAATCCCGAATCCTGGGCGGTGGGCCTAGAGCTTGCCAAGCAGAACCAAAACCAACACAACGAGAAGAATTAGGCCTAGGCCGCCGCCACCGTAGTTGCCGGTACCGTAAAAGCGGCCGCCGCCGAGACCACTAAATCCGCCTAACAAGGCGATCACCAAAATTATAAGAAGGATGGTTCCAAGTGACATTGCAGAATTCCTCGAACAGCCAGGCATTGCTCATAGAAAGCCAGAACTGCTAACTATGATGTTGATGTGTGGCTCATTTCTCTTTAACCGCGTCTCTAATCGTGTCTTTGATTCCACCGATAGTGTTCTGAACTTTGCCCTCTACCTTATCGTCCTTACCGTCTGACACCAACTTGTCGTCGCCAACTATCTTGCCTACCACCTGTTTGACCTCGCCCTTGACTTGTTTCGCCGACCCCACAATTCGATCCTTGTCCATAATTACCTCCCATAATTGCTTGAATGACCGCTATTGATTTAACGATCTACGGCACGGCGGAACTGACTATCAGAATAGCGCCTAACTGTGAGCGTGGTGATGGTGATACCCGTAGCGGGGATGATGACGATGTTCCATTGAATGTCCGATAACGCCACCTGTGACGCCGCCAACCACTGCCCCGGCTGGGCCGCCAACGACTGCGCCCGTTATCGCCCCCGCTCCCACACCGATCGCCGTCGAACTCTGCGCCCAAGCAGGCGCAGAAAAGCTAACCGTGGCAAACAGTATGGCAAGGGTTGCGAGATTTGTTGGCATAGCACTAATCCCCGGATTGCAAGACCATTCTGCATAGCTTCGCAGTGCGCAGATATCCCGCCTGTCAACGTTCACATTATAGTCATTGAACCCAGAACTCTGTGCACAATTGCTCACTTCGGTAAAAGATTGGGCAGAGCGCCACAATTGGCAACGCCGCCAGCCGCGACGCCGGCGAGTAACGTTGCTGGGCCATATTCTCGGCACTCACTTGCGTCCCCGCCGTCTCTAGTCGCTGCAGCCGCACGGGGCAGTGACATTTCAACGGGAAGCCCCATTATGGGTTCTCATCAGACAGTCCCTCGGCCAATATAGGCATTGGCTCGAGGATCGAGCGTTCGGGCGGGATCGCAAGGACGCCAAGGATGTCAGAATAGATGCCGGCAAGCTGGATCGTACGTATGTGCTTAAACCGCACTTTTTTGGGCGACAATGACGAATGGATGGTGAACCGACTTACGCACGAATGGCGGTCTATTTGATTGGTCATCATGGTAGTGGCTTGACAGGGTCACAATAGTCACGCGCCAAGCGGCACCAGGGCTGCCGGCTTGAATAGCATAGTCGGCCCATTATACGATTAGTTTGGGTGAAGCTCTTCGGCCCCTAATAAGTTGATCTTAGTCAAGCAACATCCTGATTGAATTGGCTACACGGTAGAAATGCGAATATCGATCTTCTTTCTGGGGCTTTACATATTGGCGGCGGCCGCCGCTGATGAGCGGCCCTATACGCCTCGCATGACCTGCAATTCGATCCAGGCGCTTGTCGCGTCGCGAGGAGAGCTTGGACTTACAATCGGACCATTTCTTTTTGGTCGGTATGTGCGTGATGGTAGCTTCTGTTCGCCGGGATCAGACCGAGCGGCTCAGCCGGAATTTGTGCCATCCGCTGACAATCCATATTGCCTTCTTTACACTTGCAAGTGGCGAACGCATGGCAGGAACGATTGAGTGCGACACACAGCCTGAACCACTCACGTCGCGGAGTTTGCAAGTTAAGATCCTGACTGAAAGTGCGCGAAACCGATAGCGATCTAACGATCCTGATGCCGCAGCGACGGTGTTACTCGCCATATGGTCGCCCCGCCTGCGTGGGAACTCGCGCGGGTGGGATCACTACGGGACTCGACGGCGACGATAATTTTTCTCCCTGCCACCACGTGCGAAGCGTTTCATATGTCATACGTGAATGGCCATAAGATTGCTAAGTCCTGGATTTCCCGAGATGGCATTAGAGGCGACGTTCCGATCAATCCGCTACAATGGCACGCTCACGCTGAGAGACCGCCTTTATTCTACTGCTAATTCAGAACACGGGACGGGGCCGATATGCGAACACTGAGTATTGGCGATTTCTCGCCGATTCGTTTGGCGTCGGGTCCACATACTCGTTTTGTGGGCATTGAGCCCAGCTTACCCGATAAGCCATCGCATACCGACGGCTCCCGGTGTGAGAATGCCGGTGGCCCAAACAAGCGCCGATGCGACATTGCCTAACTGGAATTGGCCCCACGGCATACGGCACAGGCCCGCAGCAATGGGTACAACAGCCCGCAATGGCCCAAAGAACCGGCCAACGAAGACGGACAACACTCCCCAGCGTTTGAAAAACGCCATGCCACGCGCCAACAATACAGGATTGCGGGACAATGGCCATGTGTTCACGATTTTTTCCGCAAACCGCAATGCGAGGTCGTAAGCAAGCCAATCACCTGCGGTTGCGCCTAGAACTGTGGCGAGCCAGATCGGCCAGAATTCAAGCCCGCTCGCTCCGATAAGCGCACCGAATCCAAACAAAATCAAGGTGGCCGGCACGAGCACGGATATGAACGCAAAGGATTCACAGAAAGCGAGCAGAGCCGCGATCGGAGCTGCCCATTCGCTATTACTTTTTACGAAATCAATTGTCACCAGCGTGATATCGCTCATCTCGCTCAAGGGAGCACTGACACGACGGCGATTGACGCAATTGTGGGGCTCGCGACATTGCGCAACACGAAACGCAGGATTTCTCTTCCCGTTGGACCTAGGTTAAGCTCGGCCGATAGCATTTCCTTCGGACGCACCCAGCCGCCGAAACTTGCCAGCGCAAATTTATCGGCGGGCAATAGACTTTTCGAGGTCATTTGATCCAACAAGTCAAATATGGTAGCCCTCTCAAAGATCTTCACCGGGCTCAATAGCCTGCAATAAAAAAAACGTGACGGCGGCTGGCGCCCCAACGGCAGGCGGGCGAAAGCCAAGGGTTGCGAACATTAATCCCGGTCCACTCGCAGGATCAAGCTTTTCTGCGGCGCGTTTGGGAAGACAGCAAGGCCAGCTAGAATCGACACCACGGTATCGCCGACAATGGTGTCAACGGCGACTGGGCTTAGATCGATGTTCGACCCGGCATAGGCAACGTAAGTGACTATCACTGCGAGGCCGACGCCGATCGAAACAAAGCCCAACCCTAATGCCTCCAGGGCGACCTTTGGCGTGAGTAGGCTCGGCTTGATCGCGCAAAGGAAGCGCAGCGCCGCTGGAACATCGCCTTCAGTCATTGCACAAATGGCGCGCGCCGCTATTAGAGTCATCAGGAGCGACATAGGAATCGTGCAGGCTGCCCCGATGCCCGCAGCAATGCCGCGGACGACTATGAAAGCTGTTAATCCCACAAACAAAGCATGATAAGTGGTCATCCGCCAAGGCGATGCAAACAGGCCATCGAAGCGATCTTGGGCAGCGCTCGCAGTATCGCGAGGCAGACATTCGAGTAGCGTATCAACGGCAAACGACAGAGCCCAACCTCCAATCACCGAGTAGAAGCTGAGAATGAGAAATGCCGCCGCAATACCAATTACACCGATTAGCTGCCATTGACGCGAGGCTTTGCTCTCCACTGCCACAACGCAAAATGCTACGAACAGCGTCGGCGCGGTCACGTCGACCAATTGCAAACGTGGCTAGCATCAATGGGAAAACGGCCAGGACGATGCCTAGGACATAAGTCAAGACAAATACGTTGCCGCCGGTCTTCCCGACTTCGAGGGGAAACGTCCAAATGCTACCTAAGCCAATCGCCGCGCCGGCGGTGGCAAGAATGAAGCCCACCCGGCCCGACCAAGGCTCCCGCTTTGTATCCATTGCACCTTCGTCGTTAAACCGCTTTTCAGTGATTGCCATCTGATTCAGACTGGGGAATCTTTGTCACTTTCGGCCAGTGCTTATATTCAGATCACGTCGCCTGACCTGGTCAATATGTGTTTAGAACTGACTATTGCTTCCCATGATACGAAATACCAGTCTATGTCCGTCCGCTCTACGGGGTGGACCGCCTTTGTCGTGACGGGCAAGACGTAACAAATTATCGACAGATAGAATTTCTTTTTCGCGGAGATGCCGCATCGAGTTCTCCCCGGTTCAACTTGGTCAAGGAATACGGTGCCGAGCCAAGAATTTCGTATGAACTGAGCCTTTGTCGATACCGCATCTTCTTGTGAGAGCCAATGCTGGGATTCGGCCGGATCAAGCGCCGGTCGTTTTCCTTTTGTTGTGGGTACCAATATTTTGTTGGTGAGAGCGGAAGAACGACAGGCCGATACGATAGTTCGATGGTGCTAAGTGTTGCCGGCGCACTCCGAAGGCTGTCGGCGAACCGAGATTGACTCCGATGAGCCAATCGAAAATTACAATCAAATAGAAGATGTGCTTGGACAGAATCGGCTAGTGCATGTGAAATTGGATCTGTTCAGTCGTCACCAAAAGTCCCTTGCGCAGCGCCTCTGTGGCAGGCGACGCAATTGGACTTACTCCTGACCTTGGGACTTTCGAAGGCCGTTGGCGAGACTTCACCTGTATGCTTGCGAATCCAGTAGGGTGTGTCCGTGATCCTAAGCGGTGCTTCGGTTGTTCTTAGGCCGCGGAGGTAGCGTTTATCCCCATCAGGGGCGTCGGCAGCATGGGACGCAAGATAATCTACTACTTCCTTGGTGGTTGCGTCGTCAAGCGTCGCGCTTTCGCCGAAGTGGTTGGCCAAACCATCCATCAGCGCGACCCAGGAGCGCGCCGGCAAGAGCTGCGGCGGAAAGACCATGTGACATGCACCGCACTCCTTCGTCATAGTTGCCTGCGCGCCAGTGGCGGGCTTTGTCGCTGAAGCCGCCATGCCGCTTGAGTGGCCCAACAGCCCACATGCGAGAAAGCTCGCTGCGAGCGAACGGCCATTAAAGTTCTGTCTCATAATTTCTTACCTCCAAGTAGCGGCTGGAAAATCACTGACTGACCATAAAGGTGATGAAGTCACCTTTCTCGACGGGCGTGCAGGTGCGGCCAAGCACACTGTCGCAATTTCGACCGAACCACTTTTCAGTCTTGGCTATATCGCTGTAGCGGTCGGGCTTTACCGACAACGCCATGGGATCAATCTCCTTTCCGGCGCGCGTGCGGCCGGGCTGGTGGGGGTTTGCCGTGTGGCAAGCGGTGCAAGACGGCGTATCCGGTTTGCCCGTTGTCGATTGCGATAGAAATAGGGTCTTGCCGCGCTCGGGCGAAAAACCGGCAAAGGAGCTATTGTTGACCTTGGCCTCCGCCGCATAATGCTCCAGAACGAGTTTCTGAGCCGGGCCTGCTGCGGCTAATCCCAACGTTACCGGGCCGAGCAAGAATGCCAATGTGATCACGGTCTTAGTCATGGCAGTATTAGTCATGGTCTCGCCTCTATTGGAATGTCGATCCGCTGGGGATCAAATCTGGCGGTAGCGGCGTCCTGATGGCAGGCGCCGCAGGCGCCCTTAGCTCCGATCGCGGGCGACATGAATGTTTTGCCTGAAACACTATGATGGAACCATAGCCATGCCGGTGATGCTGTTATCCGCTGCGGCTCGACAGGACTCGCGCGACCAAACATGTTGGCAGCCCGCGTATCCCAGTGTTCGCTGGAATTGGCGGCCAACCAATCACGAATCTGCAGGGTTGTGTCTGGATCAAGGCTTGCGTTTTCGCCGAAGTGGTCGCCGAGGCCGCCCATCACCGCAATCCACGTTGATGAAGGGGCCAAACTTGGGGGATAGGCGAAATGGCAGCTTCCGCATTCGTGCGCATAAGTCGGATCGAGGGGTTGTTGCGGAACCCCGCGCGCTGGTAGGTTCGACAGGACGATAGCGCCGGGAATGACGGCCGCCGCAACAGTCACCATCAGCGCGGCTGCACCCCACGGACGAGCTCTGTTTGACTGCACCGGTCCTGATGAAATTGCGCGCTTACGGCCCGTAACCATCGCTCGGACAAGATTTTCAGACGTCCACCAGCTCTCGAAGGCGACACCCGCGAAATGGACTGGAAGCATAACCAGAAGACCGATCGCCAGTAGCTCGTGAATTTGCCGCGCCAGCGATCCCTGTGCGAACGTCAAAGTGAAGGCCAGCGGGCCTTGCTTAAGGGCGCCTCCAAGAGTCACCACGCCAGAGGCAACCAAAAGAAACAGCCCAACAAGCAGTGCGCAAATCATTGTCGTGCCGAGCGGATTGTGACCTAGATAAGTTCGGTGGCGTTGGCCAATTGCAATTTCGTTGACGTGGCTTTTAATCGCGGAAGGCGAGATTGCGAACGCCTCGAACCTTGCATAGGTTGACCCAAACCAACCCCAAACAACCCGAAACGTAATGAGTGCAGCAATTGCCGCCCCAACGAACAAATGCACGTCGAGCCAGTTCCGCGGACCCAAGAAACCTGTGTAGGCACATATGCCGACGCAGACGGCAAGGCTCCAATGAAAGACCCGGACGCCCCAATCCCAGACCAGGACCGAGGATTCGTTCGTCCGTTCTAGGGCAGCCCGGCCGTATTGGGTGGCGCTCACGTTGGGACCTCCACTGGATAATCCCTTTTAGCGAAGCGAACCTGTCAGAATGCTGACAAGTCAATTCTGATTTAGGCTTAGTGTTGCTACAGATGCTTTCTCCCCGTTAACATGGGCTTTTGCCAGGTTCTCACGATGTTCCAGGCTAAGCACCCCGATTACATGAGCAGCGACGAGGGACAGGAGGAATTAGGCGACGATCTCGTGAAGGGCTGCTACCCAGTCCAGGTTTCGATAGGGACCGGTCGTCATCATGAAACCGCTGAAAACCGCACTGCCAGCAGCGCCAGCAGTGCGATGATCATCGCCCCTCCCACCGGATTGTGCCCGATATGGCGGCGGGCTCTGCCCAAGACGATATGGTGCAGATAGGCGAGAACCTCGCGCGGCGAGCGGAAGGAATCGCTGAACCGGGCATGGGGCGAGCCAATAATTCCCCACAAGATATATGACACGACCAGGCCCGCAACGGCGTAGCCCGTCGCAATATGCAACTCTTCGAACTCGTTTCCGGTGGCGAAGGCCAAAGCGAGGAGCGCGGTCAGGGAGCAATGGCATATTCGCGCGAACGGATCCCAAACGCCAACCGCTGCCCCGGCGCCGTGGGATTGAATCGGGTCGTCAATAGCGGTCATCACGTAAACCTCTGTATTGTTTGGGAACGAATTGGCCGGGGTCCGGATCGATGAATAGGTCGATCCGGCCCCCCGGGTTATTTCTTAGCGGCTGTCTTGATCCTCGCGGTCGTCGCGTCCATCATCCGGTGCCCGCTCTTGGATTCGAAGCTTATCGGAGTGGTCGAGGGCTCGATCCATCCGCCTGTCCTGATCCGTTCCCTCTCCTGCCGTTGCTGACGCCATATCGCTCGTCATTTGTGGTGCTGAACGGTCGGCTGCTTCAGACCCATTGCTGGCCTTTGCCGTTGCGATAAGGCCCAACAGAGCGGCAAATCCGCCAAATATGAGTGCAGTTCGCATGTATGCTCCTTTTGCTTGTATTGACGTCTATAATGATGCCAACAAATTTACCTGATCGGCCATGACGGGATCCTGTTGATCCACGTCAGCGATCAGTCAGGCCTATTAGGCCACTATATTTGCGCTCGAGACGGTCGCTTTATGCTCAACTTGGTTCGGTCCAGAGTCTGCGGATGGGTGCTGGTGGCGATGTTTAGCGCTTGTCCGGCAAATGCTAAGTCGCCGGACCAAAATGAAGTCTCACGTGCCGTGGCGCGTGGCGAGATTCGGCCGCTCGCAGAAATGCTGAGCGTTGTTCGTAGCAAGCTTCCGGGCGAAATCGTCGGTGTCGAAATCGAACGCGAAAATGGCCGCTGGCAGTATGAATTGCGGGTGGTTGACGCCTCTGGGCGCGTGTTCGAAGTCTCTATAGACGCGCGTACCGGCGGCATCGATAGAATTAGGGAGAAGTGATGCGCGTTCTCGTTGTCGAAGATGACCCGAGAATTTCAACCGACGTCGCACGCGCTCTGACGGCGTCCGGCTACATGGTTGAGACGGTGAGCTGCGGCGAGGAGGCTTGGTTCCTTGGCGATACCGAGGATTATGGTGCGATCATTCTTGACCTCGGCTTGCCCGGCATGGATGGCCTGTCCATTCTCAAACGCTGGCGTGCCAGCGGTCGCCGCATCCCGGTTTTGATTTTGACCGCACGCGGTAGCTGGGTCGAGCGGGTGGACGGCATAGATGCTGGGGCCGACGACTATCTGCCCAAACCATTTCGTATCGAGGAGCTGTTGGCGCGACTGCGATCAATTGTGCGCCGTTCGGCCGGCCACGCGTCATCATTGGTTGTCGTGGGCAATGTCGTGTTAGACGAGCGTCAGATGAAAGTAACCGTCAACGGACTCCCAATACCGCTGTCCCCGTTGGAATATCGCCTTGTCACCTATCTCCTGCTTCATCGGGGCAGAGTCGTTTCGCAACACGAGTTGGACGAAAACGTCTATGGCCACGGCGAGGAACACGATTCTAACGCTCTCGAAGTGCTGGTTGGCCGCGTCCGCAAGAAGCTTGGGACCGACCTAATCGAGACTCGCCGGGGCTTTGGTTACATTGTTCCGGAGGCAGATCTATGAACTGGAATTCGCTGCGAGTTCGGCTTATCGCCGGTGGAATCGCCGCGATACTCTTCGCGCTTACCGTCGCCGGTGTTGCCCTCACGATTCTGTTCGAGCGTCACCTAGCTCGCACTCTGACCGACGATCTCGACGTGCATCTCAAGCAATTGCTCGCGGGCATTGATGTCGATGCGACCGGGCGCTTGACGGTGACCCGTCCGCCGGCCGACCCGCGGTTTGCAGACCCAATCTCAGGCCTCTACTGGCAGGCCGGCGACGAACGCGGACAGCTTTTGCGCTCGCGTTCGCTCTGGGACATGACGCTGCCGCTTCCGCCGGATGAACTCTCGGTTGGAGAGGTGCATCGGCATGAGGCCGACGGACCGGCTAAGGCGCGGGTTATGGTCACTGAGCGACGGGTCATGCTGACGATCGGCGATCGTCGAACGCCTGTCCGCGTGGCCGTCGCTGCCGATCTTTCGCCGGTCTCACGGGCGGTTTCACGGTTTACTTGGGATCTCGCAGCTGCACTTGTGCTTCTTGGAATTGTCCTGACGATCGCCACAGCGATTCAGGTCACGCTCGGGTTGAGGCCGCTTCAAGCACTGCGGCGCGGGGTGGCCGACATTAGGGCCGGGCGCATCGATCGCTTGTTGCCGGTGGCGCCGACGGAGGTTCGTCCGCTGGTCGAAGAAGTCAATGCGCTGCTCGACGCACAGGAGCGGGAAATTGAGCGCTCGCGTGGGCGGGCAGCCGATCTCGCTCACGCCTTTAGGACGCCACTCGCCGCGCTTTCGGCCGACGCACGGCGTCTGCGTGAACGCGGCGACGATGCGATCGCTCTCGATATCCAGGCAATAGGGGACGCCATGAGTCGACACGTCGACCGCGAACTGGCGCGGGCGCGGGTGCGCGGAGGCGTACGCCGCAGGGGCGACCTGGCAACAGAACTTGCGCCACTCGTCTGCTCGCTCGTTTCCATTCTGGCGCGAACACCCTCCGGCGCGCATATTACGTTCGAATCTCGGATCCTTGACACAATGGCGGTTCCCTTCGATCGCACGGATCTTGCTGAGATATTGGGTAATCTTCTTGACAATGCGGCCCAGCACGCCGCGTCGCGGGTTCTTGTGACAGCGAACGCCAGCGCCAATGCCATCTCCATTGCGGTCGAAGACGATGGAATGGGCATTGCGCCGGACGCACGCGCACGAGCGCTCGAACGTGGTGCCAGACTTGATCAGCGTGGAAAAGGCGCGGGACTTGGCCTAGCGATTGTACAGGACGTGCTCGATGCTTATGCTTGGCGGCTTGCACTTGGGACGTCCGAACTTGGCGGACTGAAGGCCACGATTGCGCCGCTCGCTTCCGTCCTGACTTCGACAGACGCATCCACCCCGCGAGGCTGAGTACAAGGCACTACGACCGCACCTGGACCCGAGCTCCTGAGCTTAGTCTACCACTCGGATGGACAGTCACACGCTCGCCGAAGTCCGCAGCGACCGCGGCAAGCTGACCGGATCGCCGCAACTGGGTGATGGCCTGCTCGTCGGCGCTCCCGTTAGCCGGCACAAGGACTGCCAGCTATCAACTCGACGGAACAGCGCGCCAGCCGAGACCGTGGTCGCGTCCGCGCGTTTGAAGCGAGTAATCTTGGCATCGATCGTGTATCCATCGTCGAGATCCGCTACTTGTTCGACTAGCGACAGGATATCGATCGGAACCTCCGCCCTTTGCTCCTCAACATCAAGCCTCGGAGCCTTGGTGATTGCTGCCAGCCCGATCGGCCGAACGCGACCTACCAGCATCCTTACGCCATCCCAATCTTCGATAGCGACTTCCGCACCAAGTCGAAACTCGACAGCATATGTACTCGGTACATCAACCACGATTTCGACATCCCGTGGATCCAAACTCGACGATCGCTGCTCCGGGCCAAGTGATTGTCTCTCCTCCGAATAGCCTGCGACACCAAACCAGAGACGCCGCCTTAGCGTTCCAACTCTCTATCGCAACCCCTTTGTTATCCCCATATCGAGCTGGCAGAGCTCGTATTTGGTCGAGTTCATGCTCGGCTGCATGATTTTGAAATTCTGCGGCGTATGAGCCGCGCCCCAATTCACGCTGCATCGTCAATTCGGCGCGCTCAAGCGACTGCATTGGCGCTGAACTCGTACGGCGCGCAGAAGTTCATTCCTGGTTCGCAAAATTGGCAACGGTGATTTTGGCTCGCTCCAAAGTGGTCTTCGCGACCGCAAAATTGCAGCTGCCGGACGCCGCTCGGAATGAGGCTATAGAACTGAAAGACAAAGCTCATGATACATGTTGGCTCAAATTCGTCGGCGCCGGTCAGATCATGGTCGCGCCATTAAATTGTCCTATCCGATCCGCCTAGGACATTACCTGCAGTGCGGCTGCTCTTTGCGATAGAGGTCACCTTTGCAGCGCCACCTGGCCAGTGATGGCGTGCTCGTAAATGTCTTCTTCCTGTGCGTTGTGGATCCTAACAAGGGCCTCGATCAACTCAACGACACGTTGTGCATCTCGAATTAGGTATCGATCAGTATCTCCAGGGATAAGTCCGTCTGCAAGCTGTCCTAGGAGGCGCGCCAGATGGATAATCTCCCGGTGGGCCCGGCTCATTGCGCCCAAACCGTGGTTGTCGGCGAGAAATTTCGTTAATTTGGGGTAAACCTTTGCTTCGTCGTCACGTTCGTGTTGGACGATCTCTCCCGAGATGATTGTGTTTGCCTCTGAGATCAGGGCCACTGCGGCCACTCCTTCTGCATCGTCTAGGGCGTCGGCAATTTCCCGCAGCCTGTCTAGCCTGGAATCAATTCGTTCGTGATCCTGACGCAGCGCCATTCCCGTTGCTGCGGGCATAGACTGATGGCCGAACCTACGGCCTGGAGTCAGAGCCCGCAACGCATTGAGAATGACGGCAACATCAATTGCCTCTTGCGTCAAAGCTCCAGCAATTGGGGGCAACCAACCGACTGCCGCAAAGAGCATCGCCACCCCCGACAATGCCATTCCGGCAACAATACTCTGCATGGCGATGGCTCGGGCCCGTTTCGCTATGGCGACGGCATCAGAGACGCGATCCAGCCGGTCGGTGAGAATTACGACATCTGCCGCTTCCGAGGAGGCGCTGGCGCCTCGAGCCCCCATCGCGATGCCAACGTCTGCGGCAGCCAGCGCCGGGGCATCGTTCATTCCGTCGCCGACCATCACGGTTGGATTGACGCGTTGTTCTATTGCTACCGCATCCACTTTGTCCGACGGGACACGATCGGCAAGCACGGCATCGAGATCTAGCGCTGCTCCAATGGTTTCTGCGGCATCTGCTCGGTCGCCGGTCAGCATTATAATTCGCGATATCCCAGCTGCCCGGAGAGCCTGAACAGCTCGCGGCGTCTCGCGCCTTAGTTCGTCGCCAAGCAACAAAGCGCCGATCGTTCGGCCGTCTACAGCCACGAAGATACTCAGCGCAGAGCGCCAAGCCGCGCGCCTCAGAGCCCGCACGGCCCATTCCTCCGGCTTGCGCGGCCCGAAGACCATTTGGTGCGATCCAACTCGGACCAGGCGACCGTTGATCAGCCCCTCCAGACCGGATCCCATCGTCTCGACCACCTTCGAGGGAACCTGCAAATCAAGCCCCTTGCCAAGGGCTGCCTGGACGACCGCGCCCGCGACGACGTGATGCGAGGCTTGTTCCAAGGAACCAGCAATCCGTAACACTTCCTTCGGATCCTCACCGGGTGCTGTCTCTATCGCAACGAGACGGGCTCCTCCGACCGTTAGCGTTCCTGTCTTGTCGAACATCACGGTATGTGCTCGAGCGAGGGCTTCAAACGGTTTGCCGCCCTTGATTAGAATGCCTAGTCGCGCCGCTTGGGCAACCCCGGCGATGAAAGCAACTGGTGCTGCCAAGATGAGCGGACATGGGGTTGCTGCGACCAATACCGCCAATCCACGGACTGGGTCGCCAGAGACTAGCCAGGCTGCACCAGCGAGGCCGAGCGCGACTGGAAATAACAGCAAAGCAAAACGGTCGGCGAGGCGGATAAACGGTGCCTTCGCGGTTTGAGCCGCATTCACCATCCGGACGATGCCCGCGTATGTGCTTTCACCGGCCGTAGCTGAGGCCCTAATTTCAAACGTCTCCCCTGCATTGACGGTACCGCTCCTTGCCAATTCTCCCTCCCGGCGGGAAACCGGGATCGGCTCGCCAGTTAGTGCTGCCTCGTCGATCAAAGCCCCGGGACTGGTGATGATCCCATCGACGGGGATCACCTCACCCGCTAGCACGAGAACGGCGTCGCCCACCGCCACTTGCTCTAGCAGGATGTCGGAAATGGACGATCCGCTTCGGCGGTGAGCAATTCTCGGCGCCCGGTCAACCAAGGACTTCAGATCGCGCTCAGCTCGAGCCACCGCGAAGTCCTCGAGCACATTGCCGCCTGCATACATCACCGCCACAACAATCCCCGCCAGGTTCTGCCCTAATGCAAGAGCGGCGCACATGGAAACTAGGGCGATCGCATCGACCCCGATGCGTCCGGCCAAGTAGTCGCGGATGATGGAAACAAGAAGACCGATGACAACGGGCGTCGTGCCCGCCGCCCAAATCCAACCGGCCCAATCGCCCCGACCAATGCCCCATGCAATCAGCCCAAGGGTGAGACCGGCGAGGGCGGCGACAATGAGAGCTCTTCGAAGAAATCGTTCCGTTAGAATAGGCGACATGCGCGATATTTCACTGAATTTTTGATTCACTTGGTGAAGTTCAATGTCTTCGCCTCTTTCAGCTGCGCCGTTAGGCCGTCTCCTTGCTTATTGCCGATTGGGCGACGATCAAAGAAAATAGCATGGGAAATCTCACGCCTTGGCGCGACAGGCCGGATGACAATTTGGGCTGACCTCGGCGTACACTCAACGATACCAATAACGCAGCAATTACCGCCGCGAATTCTGTTGATCGGTCATTGACCTGGGACAAGGCTATCGCCGATCGCCAATCATAGATAGCCCGGCGGCTGTAAAGTCGGGGGCGGTAGTTTTGGGGAGATGACCTATGAAAAACGTATTTTTTTGTGGATCGTGCGGCCTGGTTGCGGAAGCCGACCGAATGATGGCTGCGGCCGGTGATGAGCGCCGCGCGGGTCGCAGAGCAAAGCGAAGTTGAGTGGAAATTGGCGTAGCGCAGCCCCTCCGCGGCGACCTTGTCGAGCGTCGGGGTCGGGATCACGCCGGCAAATGTCGAGGGCGGGCCAAAACCTTCATAGTCGATCAGGATCAGCAGGCTGTTCGGGGCGCCTTTAGGCGGCGTAACGCGCGCCGGCCAGAAAGGCTTGGAATGGCGGCATTGAGTTCGACCATGCCGCCGCAAGTAACAGCCTGCCTAGCGTTAGGAGGGGTGGGAATGGCTCTTTTCGCGGTGGCCGGTTTTCGCGGCGACTGACGATTCGCGTGCGGCCGGGTAGGGCGCTCGGTGGAGGCTCAGGCCCCTGTGGGGAGCTGGTCGGAGGCTCTATTGCGGGATTTCCGACCTAGAGTTTCGCGCCGACCGTTCACGACCTTGTGGCGTCTCTGGCAGCCGAGACTGTTTTTTAGACTGCTGCACTGCCGCAAAGCAGATTGCCGCAAGACGTCAAATTCCAGTTTGAGCTGCGCGCGCCCGAAAGGATTCGAACCTCTGTTCCCGAGATTCGCCCTCGTGCTTCCTGCAGGTCTCCTAACAATTCCGCATACTCGCGGCGCGCCTCAATGTTGCGATCGGTTAGGCCCCGAGCCCCCGAGAGTACTTTACGGGGGAGCGTCGCCAGTGAGCAAAGGGCTTGAGGGTTATCCATATACCTGAACGGCCCGGCAACATTGTTAGACCGATGTTAGGTTTAAGTTATTCCCCCGGCTCAATTTTCTGTTAACCTCTTCCTAGCGGCCTTTGGCTACAGCTAGAGTAGGGTGTGATTCGCGGGCAGGCCCGCGCACGGCATTGGGGCGGGGCCGCCGGCAAAAAGCCTGGCTGGCCCAAAGTGGGCAAGCGCATGCAAGAACTTCCGTGCCGAACGGAGCGAGCGGGATTTCGGCGCGCGCTTATGCCTGGTCTTTCCGGCCTGTCCCTAATCGCTGCAGCGGCACCCGGCGTTGCCGCGGGCGATATGTTGTCGCTCGAGCGCATGCATGAAAGTCAGGGCGTCGCCAGCCTGTCGATCTTTGCCGGACTGGTGTTGTTTTCGACAATTACCGCGCTTCTCCATCTGACCGCTCGCAATCGCTGGACGCAGAAAGAGCACACTTTGTCGCGTGAGCTCGCCGAGGTGCGCGCCAAGCTCGACCGAGCCATGGTCTTCCTCTCGGCCGAGCCGCAGATCGTGATCGCCTGGGCCTCGGCCTCGGCCGAACCCGACATCGAGGGCGATCTGTCGCTCGTCGCCGATGCGCCGGCGGCGCGCCGGGTGCTCGGCTTCGGCTCGTGGCTGGCGCCGGCCGCGGCCCAGCAGATGGACCGCTGCGTCGAGCGGCTGCGCAGCCGTGGCGAGGGTTTCAGAATGGGCCTTGCCAGTCTGGCCGGACGCCATCTCGAGGCCGAAGGACGGGCCGTTGCGGGCCGGGCGATTTTGCGAATCCGCGACGTCTCCGGCGACCGGCTCGAATTGACAAGGCTGCGCGATCGCTATGCCCGGACCATCGCCGAACTCGAATCGCTGCGCGCTTTGCTCGATGCCATTCCTTATGCCGTCTGGATGCGCGATTCCAACGGCGAACTTGCCTGGGTCAACGCCGCCTATGCGCGCGCCGTCGAAGCCCGCGACGGGATCGATGCGGTGGGCCGGCGGATCGAACTGCTCGATCGACCGGCGCGCGAAGCCGCCGATGGCGCCCGCCAGGCGGGGACTACCTGGCGCCAGCAAGTTACCGCAGTCGTCGCCGGATCGCGCCACGCGCTCGAGGTGATCGATGTCCCGTCGAATGCCGGCTCTGTCGGCCTTGCGAGCGACCTCTCCGAACTCGAGGCCGCGCGCAGCGATCTTGTCCGCCAGATGGAATCGCACGCGAGAACCCTCGATCAGCTGACGACGGCGGTGGCAATCTTCGATCGCGCCAAGCAACTGGTCTTCCACAATGCCGCTTACCGGCAATTGTGGTCGCTGGAGACGAGTTTCCTCGACCAGCATCCGACCGACGGCGAAATCCTTGACCAGCTGCGGGCCGACCGGAAATTGCCGGAACAGGCGGATTTCCGCGCCTGGAAAGCGCAGTTGATGAGCGCCTATCGGGCGGTCGAAACGAGCGGCCATATCTGGCATCTGCCGGACGGCCGTACCTTGCGCACTGTTACTAACCCCAATCCGCAGGGCGGCGTCACCTATTTGTTCGACGACGTAACCGAACGGTTCCATCTCGAATCCAAATACAATGCCCTCTACCGGGTCCAGAATGAAACACTCGATTCTCTGAAAGAGGGCGTCGCGGTCTTCGGCACCGACGGAAGGCTCTCGCTGTTCAATCCGGCCTTTGCCGAAATCTGGCAGCTGCCGACCAGCGAACTCAATGGCAAGCCGCATATCGACGCGGTCATAGAGCGCTGCGCTCCTTTCGCGCCAGACGCCGCCTGCTGGGCCCATATCCGCTCGATCGTCTCGGGCCTGCACGATGCGAGAACCGGCTTTGCCGATCGGCTAAGCCGACGCGACGGCACCTATGTTGATTGTGCCGCGGCACCGCTGCCCGACGGCGCGACGCTGTTGACTTTCACCGATGTTACCGCCGGGGTGAATGTCGAACAGGCGCTCAAAGAGCGCAATCAGGCGTTGATTGACGCGGAGAATCTGCGCAACGACTTCGTCCATCACGTCAGCTATGAGTTGCGTTCGCCGCTGACCAATATCATCGGCTTCAGCGAATTGCTCGGCGACGGGGCCATTGGCTCGCTCAACGAGAAGCAGCGCGAATATTGCGGCTACATTATGAAATCCTCCTCGGCGCTGCTCGCCATCATCACCGATATTCTCGATCTTGCGACCATTGACAAGGACGCGATGGAACTGTCGCTGAGCGACGTCGACATCCGTGAAACGATCGCCGCCGCCGCGCAAGGGATTCAGGACCGCCTCGCCGAATCGGCGCTTCAGCTGCAGGTCGTGGTCATGGACGATATCGGTAGCTTCCGTGCCGATCGCAAACGGCTGCGCCAGATCCTGTTCAACCTCCTGTCGAATGCGATCGGTTTTTCCAATCCCGGGCAGACGGTGACGCTCGCCGCCTTGCGCCGCCGGGGCGAGGTCGTCTTCAAGGTCTCCGACCAGGGGCGCGGCATTCCGCCGGAAGTCCTCGAGCGCGTGTTCGAGCGCTTCGAAACCCATACGGTCGGCTCTCGCCACCGCGGCGTCGGCCTCGGCCTCTCGATCGTGCGCGCTTTCGTCGATCTCCACGGCGGCGAGATTCGCATCGATTCGGCGCCGGGCGAAGGCACCACCGTTACCTGCATCTTCCCGGTGCCGGTCCGCGAGACAAATTCATACGACGCGGAAAGGAAGGAAAGAAAGGATGGCAGCGCAGCCCTCGGTTCCGGTAATCTGGCGCATCGAGCTGCCGAACGAAAACGCGACTAGGCAATTGGCGGCAAGTGTTGCCGATATCGTCGGGGCGAATGACCTCGTCACCCTGACTGGCGAAATCGGTTCGGGCAAGACAACCTTCGCCCGAGCCCTGATCCGCCACATTGCCGCTGATTCCGCGCTCGAGGTGCCGAGCCCGACCTTCACCTTGATGCAGATCTATGAGAGCGGCAAATTCCCGATCGTCCATGCCGATCTCTACCGCATCAATTCGGTCGAAGAAGTCGCGGGGCTGGGCTGGGAGGAGGCCGCCGAAGGCGCGCTGGTCCTGGTTGAATGGGCGCACAAGGCCGGCGACATGCTCTCGCCCGACCGACTCGATATCGGCTTTTCCTTCGATCCGGTCGAGCCGGAAGGCCGGCGGTTGGCTGTGCTAACAGGCTTTGGCGGCTTCGCGCCGATTCTCGCCCGCGCCAAGGCGATTCATCAATTGCTGCAGGGCTGCGGCTGGCTCGCGGCCAAGCGGACTTTCATGCAGGGTGACGCCTCGACGCGCGCCTATGAGCGGCTGCAAAAGGCCGACGGCAGCACCGCGATCCTTATGATTTCGCCGGCCCGGACCAATGAACCGGTAATCCGCTTCGGCAAGTCCTATCGAGCGATCGCGCGGCTTGCCGAGACGATCCGACCATTCATCGCCATGGCCGCCGCCTTGCGCGGCCTTCTCCTTTCGGCGCCGCAGATCTACGCGCAGGATCTCGATGCGGGCCTGGCGCTGATCGAGGATCTCGGCAGCGCGGGCATCATCGCGCCACAGGGCCCGATCGCTGATCGCTATGCCGTGGCGGTTGACCTGTTGGCGGATTTGCATGGGCAAAACCTGCCCGACCTGGTGCCACTGGCAGGCACCGAATCCTATCGCATTCCCCATTATGATCTCGAAGCGCTGACCATCGAAGTCGAAGTTATGCCCGATTGGTATTTGCCCCATGTTGCCGGTATCAGCCTCTCGTCGGGCGCCCGGGCGACCTTCGTTAATCTATGGCGCAGCCTCCTCACCGAAATTGTCGCGGCGCCGACGACCTGGACGCTTAGGGATTTCCATTCGCCCAATCTGATTTGGCTTGCGCAGCGCGAAGGGCTTGCAAGATTGGGCCTGATCGACTTTCAGGATTGCGTCCTCGGCCATCCCGCCTATGACCTCGTCTCGCTCCTCCAGGACGCGCGCATCGATGTGCCGGGCGCCCTGGAAATCCGGTTGCTGGGCGATTATGTCCGGCTAAGACAGGGTGACGCGGGTTTCGATGTTGGCGCGTTCGCCAGGGCCTATGCGATTCTCGGCGCCCAGCGTGCGACCAAGGTGCTCGGAATCTTCGCCAGGCTCGACAAGCGCGATCGCAAGCCGCACTATCTCGCTCACATTCCCAGGATCGAATGCAACCTGCGCAAGGACCTCGACCATCCGGCGCTGGCCGACCTGCGATCCTGGTACATGACGCATCTGCCGCGGTTGTTTGAGGGTCAGGAATCCCGATGAATGCACCGATCAGGACGGCGATGGTCTTTGCCGCGGGCCTCGGCACGCGGATGCGACCGTTGACCGAAACGGTTCCCAAGCCGTTGATCAAGGTCGCCAACAAACCTTTGATCGACCACATGCTTGACCGGCTGGCCGAGGCCGGAATCGAATCGGCGGTCGTAAACGTCCATTATCTCGCCGATCAGATCGAGGCGCGGCTTGCCGGCCGGCGCCGGCCGCGGCTCGCAATCTCGGACGAGCGCGCCTTGCTGCTCGACCAGGGCGGCGGTATCAAAAAGGCGCTGCCGCTGATCGGCAATGCCCCCTTCGTCATCGGCAATACCGATTCTATCTGGATCGAGGGCCCCCGCTCGAATCTGCGCCGGCTGATAGAAGGTTTCGATCCCGGCCGCATGGACGTGATGCTGCTTGTTGCCTCGGCAACCACCTCCATCGGCGTCAACTGGCCGGGGGACTTCACCATGCTGCCGGATGGCCGGCTGCTGAAGCGGGAGGAGCGCCGTGTCGCGCCCTTCGTCTATGCCGGGGTCGGCATCGTCAAACCGGAGCTTTTTGCCAATATCGGCCCTGCGGTTTTCAAACTGGCGCCGTTCTTCTTTGCTGCCGCCGAACGCGGTCGCCTGTTCGGCCAAAGGCTCGACGGAATCTGGCTGCATGTCGACACGCCGCAGGTCCTGCCGGCTGCCGAATTGTCGATTGCCCGTTCGATACTGTGACCGGAATTCCCGCGAGCGCTGCCAGAACCGATATTGCGAGCTCGAGGCCGCAACCTCGCGTCTATTCGATCCGCGCCGGCGCGCCCTTTCTCGAAACCCTTGCCGATCACCTCCTCGACGGCTCGCTGGTGCCGGCCTCAGCAGGCCAATCATTCGGCCTTGCTGAAGCGACCGTCTACGTGCCGACCCGGCGGGCCGCCGGCGCCCTTGCCGCGATCCTCGCCGAACGGCTTTCTTGCGCCGGCTTCCTGCCGCGCATTCTGCCGCTCGGCAGTCTTGACGAGGCGGGCCTCGACGGCTTGCTCGAGGCGGCAGGAGCGCTCGATCGGGACTGTCCGGATCTGCCGCTTGCGATCGGAGACGTCGAGCGCCGCGTGATCCTGGCGCGGCTGATCCTGCATTGGAGCCGAACGATCCGCCATGCGTTGGTCAGCATTGATCCCGCAGGCCACGCACACAAAGACCCGACCGAGTCCTTGGTCGTTGCTGGCAATCCGGTCGACGCCTTTCGCCTGTCGGGCGATCTCGCCGGGATGATCGACGAGATGATTATCGAGGGCGTCGCCTGGGACAAGGTCCAGACGCTTTGCCTGCCGCAATTTGATGATTACTGGCGCATTACACTCGACTTTCTCAAAATCGCGATTGATGCCTGGCCGCAAGTCCTTGGCGAGCGCGGCCTGATCGATCGCGCCACCCGGCAAATGCTGTCGATCGACCACGAAATCGCGAAGCTCGAAGGGCGCCGGTTGACCGGCCCCGTCATTGCGGCAGGATCGACCGGCACCAACCGGGCGACCGCGCGGCTGCTGGCCGCCATTGCCCATTCGCCGCAAGGTGCCGTTGTCTTGCCCGGTCTCGATCTGGCGCTCGATCGGCGGGCCTGGGCGATGGTCGGTGAAGCGAGCAACTCGACTGAGGCCAGTGCCTCGCATCCGCAGGCGGCGCTGCGTCGGTTGCTGCCCATTCTTCGCACCGACCGCGCCACGGTCGTCGAGATTGGTGCAGTTCCGGCTGCGGTCGGGCTGCGCATCGGTTTTCTCAACGAGGCGCTGCGGCCAGCTGCCGCGACCGGACATTGGCCGGACTTTGTCAAAATGTCCGGCCAGGCCGCCCTGACTCTTGGGCTTGCCGATGTCGCGCTTATCGAGGCGGCCGACGAACGCGAAGAAGCACTGGCGCTGGCGATCGCATTGCGCGAGGCGCTTGAACGTCCGGGCGAGACCGTTGCCCTGGTCACCCCCGATCGGTCGCTCGCCGAGCGGGTGCGGGCCGAACTGCAGCGCTGGAATGTCGACGTCGATGATTCGGGCGGGCGGCCGCTTGGGCGAAGCCAGGCCGGCGCATTGGCCCGCCTATGCCTTGCTGCGGCAGTGGCGCCAGTCGGCAAGACCGCGCTGAGCGGCCTCCTCGCCCATTCTTTCGTCCGCCTGGGATTTCCCGTGCCTGCGCAGGGCCAGCTCCGCGAAGCCTTCGAAATCGGCCTGCTGCGGACAACAATACCGGTCGATCTTGGAAGCGAGCCCGGCGCGCTCGTCGCGGCTGCGGCAGCAGCAGCTCGCGGGCGCGACGCCCATCCCGCTCAACGCCGGATCGGGGCTGCGGTCTGGTCGCGGCTTCCGGCCTATATCGCAAGTCTGCAGCAGGCCTTGACGCCGCTTGCAGCCCTTACCCGCGGCGCCAGTCTGGCGGATTGGCTGTCGGCGCATCGCCAGGCGATCGAAAGGCTGACGCAAACCGAGACTGGCGAACTCGCGCTGGCGGGCCCCGGCGCCAACGAATTGTTGGATCTTTTCGTGGCGCTGGCGGAGGCGTCCGACCCGGACCTCGTTCTCGACGGCGCCAGCTACGTCGCCCTGTTCGACAGCGTGGCCGGCGATATCCTGGTCCATCCGCCGGTGCCCTTCCGGCCGCGGCTCGTCATCCTCGGCCTTCTTGAAGCGCGCCTGCTTGCCTTTGATCTGGTCCTGCTCGGCGGTCTCGACGAGACAATCTGGCCCCCCAATGTGACGAGCGACGCTTTCTTGAACCGGAGCATGCGGGCAGAGCTCGGGCTGTCCGCGCCGGAGCGGCGCATCGGCCAGACCGCACACGATTTTGTCGCGCTAATGGGAACGCGGCGGGCGATCCTCAGCCGGGCGTTGAAGCGGGCTGGCACACCGAGCGTCGCTTCACGCTTTCTGCAACGCATGGCGGCGCTTGCCGGCGAGACGCTGTGGGCGGCGATGCGTCAGCGCGGCGAGAATTACCTTGCCTACGCCCGCGCCATCGACCGACCACAGAGGCTGAAGAGAATCGGCAGGCCGCGGCCACGCCCGCCGCTCGACCTGCGGCCGCGCGCGCTCAGCGTTACCCGGATTGAGACGCTGCGACGCGACCCCTATGCGATCTACGCTGAATCCATTCTCCGCGTTAAGCCGCTGGCGGCGATCGGCGCCGAACCGGGCCCCCGCGAAATCGGGATTCTGCTGCACGCTCTGGTCGCCGGCTTTGCCCGTGCCCATCCGAGCGGGCCGGTGCCAGACGACGCCCATGACGGGCTGCGCCGCGCGGCGCGCGCGGCTTTTGCCGAACTACTGCGCCGACCAGCCTTTCGGGTACTGCGCTGGCCGCGGATCGAACGTGCCCTGGCCCATTTTCTGGCCTGGGAACAGGCCCGGCGCGATCGGATCGAGGCAATTGCCTGCGAGATGCACGGCACATTGCCAATTGCGCTCACCAACGGCGCCACGTTCCTCCTCACCGCCACCGCCGACCGCCTCGAGAGGCGCGCCGATGGCTCGGTCGCGATCATCGATTTCAAGTCTGGCGCGACCCCCACCCAAGAACAGATCGCTGCCGGCTTTGCCACCCAGGTCACGCTCGAAGCGGCGATGCTCCAACGCGGCGCCTTTGCCGGGTTCTCCGCCACTGCCGAAGCCATCGAAGGCGTCTATGTCAACCTGTTGAAAGACGCCAAGGAACGAAAGATTGGTTCGATTACGGATCCGTTTACAGGGCTGGCTGCGGCGCATTTTGAGGGTCTTGTGACCTTGCTGGACTCCTTCGAAGACTTCGATAACGCCTATATTGCCAGACCCTATCCGCAATTTGCTGGCCGGTTCCAGCCCTATGATCACCTCGCTCGCGTCAAAGAATGGTCGCTCAGCGGGGGTGTTGTGGACGGTGAAGCCTGACCGCGCTGGCAAGTCTGCTAGACTGATTTGACCTCGACGGCCGAAAGAAGCCGTTGCGATTCGCAATCGTGAACAACACCATTTCGCCGAGGATCGCCATCCCGCCCAAGATCGCCATCCCGCCCAAGATCGCCATCCCGCCCAAGACGCGTTTCGCCCAGCATCGCGCTTCCGATCCCGGCCATTCGGCCTGGGTCTCGGCCAATGCCGGCTCCGGCAAAACCTACGTTCTCGTGCAGCGGGTACTAAGATTACTGCTCGCCGGCGTGCCGCCGGCCCATATTCTGTGCCTGACCTTTACCAAAGCGGCGGCTGCCAACATGACGACGCGGGTCTTCGGGACCCTGGCACGTTGGAGCGGATTGAGCGACGCGGCGCTTGCGGCGGAGATCGCTGACCTCAACGCCGGGCCGCCCGCCACCATCAATTTGAACTTTGCCCGCTGCCTGTTTGCCCGCACCGTCGAGACGCCGGGCGGCTTGAAGATCCAGACGATCCATGCCTTCTGCGAAAGGTTGCTGCACCAATTTCCCTTCGAGGCCAATGTCGCCGCAGGTTTCGAGGTCATCGACGACCTTGAACGCGAAGGGCTGGTCGAGACGGCCCGGTTGTCGGCGCTCCGGCAAGCGACCGGCCAAAGCGACGGCGAACTTTCCGGGCATCTCGCCACCCTTGCCGCAGAGACGACCGAGGCTGGCCTCGACCTATTGATCAAGGAGGCACTCGGCCAAAGACTGACCATTGAAGCGACCATCGACGCGCACGGCGGCTTGCAGCCATTTGGCGCCGCGCTGCGTCGTGCCTTTGGCCTGGATGCTGACGCAAGTCTGGCCTCGATCCGCACTGAGATCCTCGATCCCGCAACGACCGCTGGGCTCGCGGCAGGCTTTGAACGGGGCGGTGTGAAGGACCGCAAGAAGGCCGCCATATTGCGCAACCTCGACGCGAGCGATCCGGCGGCGCTTTTCAACTATGCGGCGCTGTTTCTGAGCGACGGCGGGCCGCGCGTGCGCCCGCTATCGGCGGGCCTTGCCAGGGCTGATCCGGCCTTCGCCACGGCCGTCGCCGCGGAGACCCGGCGCCTCCTGGTCTTGCTCGAGAGGGAAAAGTCGGTGCGCGCCGTCAACCGGACCGTGGCTCTGTTCGGCCTCCTCGCGGCCATTTTTTCGACCTATGCCCGTTTGAAGGCGCGGCGCAATCGCCTCGATTTCGACGATCTCATCGAGCGGAGCCTGGCACTCCTGACCCGATCGGACGCGGCTTGGGTGCTCTACAAGCTTGACGCCGGCATCGACCACATCCTAGTCGACGAGGCCCAGGACACCTCGAGCGAACAATGGGAAATTCTGCGCCGGCTGAGCGAGGAATTCCTCGCCGACAGCGACCGCCCGCGGACCTTCTTTGCGGTTGGCGATGCGAAACAATCGATTTTCTCGTTCCAGGGCGCGGCACCGCAGAAATTCGATGCGATGCGCCGCTATTTCGACCGGCGCATGCGCGAGGCGCGCAAAGGTTTCGTGGCGGTCGAACTGACCCTGTCATTTCGTTCGGTGCGCGACATTCTATCGGCGGTCGACCTCGTCTTTGCCATCGAGCCCCATTATCGCGGCCTATCCGGCAGCGACGGGGTCAAGCCCGTCCACGAGGCCCGCAAGGACAAGCTCCCGGGCAGCGTCGAGGTCTGGCCGATTGTTGCGAGCCGCGAGAGAATTTCCCCGCGTGACTGGCGGTTGCCGGTCGATGCCCTCGACGACGAGGATCCCGCCGTGCTGGTCGCCCGGCGGATGGCCTCGGTCATCGCGGCGCTGATCGCGTCCGGATCGAACGAGCGCGTCAGCGACGACGACGGCCGGCCGCGACCGATCAGGCCGGGCGATATCATGATTCTGGTGCGTTCCCGCAACGCGTTTTTCGAAGCGATGATCCGCGCGCTCAAGGAAAGCGGCGTACCGGTTGCTGGGGCCGACCGGCTCCGCCTGACCCAGCATATTGCCGTCATGGACTTGATTGCCGCCGGCCGCGCTGCGCTCACCGGCGACGACGATCTGACCCTGGCCTGCCTGCTCAAATCGCCGCTGATCGGCCTTGATGATGACGATCTCATCCGGCTCGCGCCGGGCCGGCCCGGCACTCTCGCCGAGGCGCTAATCCGGCACCCGGCCTACGCGGCGGTGGCGGCGCGGCTGCAGCTGTGGCGCGAGCGCGCCGCGCGCCTGACCCCATTCGAATTCTATGCCCTGCTGCTCGGCGCCGATGGCGGCCGGCAGGCCATTTTGTCCCGGCTCGGCCTGGAGGCGGGCGATGTCATCGACGAATTTCTCAAACTCGCCCTCGATCATGAGAAATTTGCAGCCCCCTCGCTCACTGGTTTTCTCACGGAACTCGAGGCCGCCGATCTGATTGTCAAACGCGACATGGAAGGCGGCCGCGACGTCGTCCGGGTCATGACGGTTCATGCCGCCAAGGGGCTCGAGGCGAAGATCGTCTTCCTGCCCGACACCTGCACCCTTCCCGACGGCCATCACGATCCGAAGATTTTCAACCTCGGCTCGCTCGCCGCCTGGTCCGCCCGGCAAGTTGACGACCCGGCGCCGGTTGCCGAGGCACGCCGACAATGGCGCCTCGCCGCGCTCGACGAATATCGCCGGCTTCTCTATGTGGCCTTGACCCGGGCGGAGGAGCGGCTGATCGTCGCCGGTTTCGAGGGCAAGCAGGCCCAACCGGATACTTGTTGGTACTCGATGATCTGGACGGCCCTGAAAGGCGATCTTGTGCCAGTCGAGACCCCAGAGGGTCCAGCCTGGCGGCGCCAGCTTCTGGCCTTCGCGCCGGCGAGAGACGAACCGGCTGAGATCCATGAGGCGGCCCTCCCCGGCCTGCCGGATTGGCTCGGCCGCCCACCGGCGGCGATGCCGTCGAAGCCTACCCCGATCAGGCCCTCGGGACCTGCCGTCAAGGCGACCAGCCAGGCCCGCAGCCTGGCGCTTGCACGAGGCAGGCTGGTGCACCGCCTCCTGCAATTCCTGCCAGACATTGCGCTTGAGCGACGGCACCTCGCCGCGGTGCGCTTTCTTGCCGGCGCGGCCAGAGATTGGGACGAAGAGGCGAGGGCCGCTTTGATCGAACAGGTTATGGCAGTTCTCGAGGCGCCGGCGCATGCCGCCCTGTTCGGACCCGGCTCGCGGGCGGAGGTGCCGATCGCCGGCCGGCTGACCCGCGCCGACGGGACGAGCGAACTTGTCCTCGGCCAAATCGATCGCCTCGCCGAAGCCGGGCCGGAGGTGCTGCTTGTCGATTTCAAGGACGGGGAACCACCGCAATCGCCGCCGGTCACCTATCTGCGCCAGCTTGCCCTTTACCGTGTAGTGCTCGAGCAAATCTATCCGGGCCGGGCGGTGCGAGCTTTCATTCTGTGGACCAGCAGGCCAGCGATGGTCGAAATCGATGCTGGCAGCCTGGCGCGGGCGGGCCTGATCACGCCTGGGTGAAGGGACCGTTGGGATCGCTTGACGCGCTAGGGGGGCATTCATACTTTGTGGCCACGGCGCCGCCGGCGCAGAACATAAGGATTTGCCTATGTCGACACACAAGGTTACCGACGCCACCTGGGAGAAGGACGTACTGGGTTCGAGCGAACCGGTCGTAGTCGATTTTTGGGCGGAATGGTGCGGCCCGTGCAAGATGATTGGCCCCTCACTCGAGGAAATCGCCAGCGAAATGAAGGGCAAGGTCAGGATCGCCAAAATCAACGTGGACGAAAATCCGACCGTGCCGACCAAGCTCGGCATCCGCTCGATTCCGACCCTGATGGTCTTCAAGGGCGGCAAGAAGGTCGGCGAGAAAATCGGCGCCGCGCCCAAGGGCGAATTGGTGAAATGGATCAACGGCGCGATCTAGCCGCCCCTGTCAGGCCGGCGGTGTGCCATTGGCGCTGAGCACTTCGCCGGCGAGATAAAGCGACCCCGCAATCAGGATGCGCGGACCGACCGTCCAGCGGCGGGCATCAAGATAGCGAAGCGCCGCGGCGGGCGAGGTGGAAACGGCTGCCTCGAGCCCGCTCGAGCGGGCCGCGGCCGCGATCTCATCGGGTGCCCGGGCCTGCTCCTGGTGTGGCACCGGAACGGCAAGCACCTCCTGCGCAAGTCCAGCGAAGAATTGCAGAAAGCCGGCGGTGTCCTTGGTCGCCAGCATGCCGCAGATGAGAATGAGCGGGCGTGAGCGCTTGTCCTCGAAATCGGCCATGGCCTGGGCCAGGACCCGGCCAGCCTCGGCATTGTGGCCTCCGTCGAGCCAAAGCTCGCTGTCCTCGGGCGCAAGTTCGACAAGTCGGCCACGCGCCAGCCGCTGCAATCTTGCCGGCCATTCCGCCTCGATTATCCCGCGTTCCATCGCCGCAGCGCCCAGCTTGGGTTGCAGCCAACGCAGGGTTGCGATCGCCAGCCCGGCATTGGTCTGCTGATGGCGGCCGGGCAAGCGCGGCACCGGCAAATCGATCAGGCCGCGTTCGTCCTCGAATAAAAGCCGGCCATGCTCCTCGCGGGCGGCAAAATCCTGACCTTCAATCAATAGCGGCGCGCCGAGGGCTTCAGCCCTGTCCTCGATGAGAGCACGCACCGCGGGGACTTGCGGTCCGATGACGGCGGCAACCCCGGGTTTCAATATGCCGGCCTTTTCGCGAGCGATGGCAACCAGCGTGGTGCCAAGGAATTCCGGATGGTCCATCGAAATCGGCGTGATCAGGCTTGCCGCCGGCCGCGCGACGACATTGGTCGCGTCGGCCCTGCCGCCGAGGCCCGTTTCAAGCAGGAGATAATCGGCGGGTGTCTCGCTGAACAAGAGAAAGGCCGCGGCCGTGGTGATCTCAAAGACAGTGATGGGCTCCCTCTCATTGGCGCGCTCGCAGCGATCGAAGGCGGCGAAAAGGTGCGCATCGTCGACCAATTGCCCGCGGCCAGCGCGGCCGAGCCTGATCCTTTCGTGAAAGCGCACGAGATGCGGCGAAGTATAGACATGGACGGTGCACCCCGCGGCCTCGAGAATGGCCCGCATGAAAGCGATCGTCGATCCCTTGCCATTGGTGCCGGCAACGTGAATTACCGGCGGCAAACGGCTTTCGGGGTGACCCAGTGCCGCCAGCAACCGATTGATCCGAGTTAGCGACAGATCGATGCGCTTGGGATGCAGCGGCATGAAACGCGTCAGGATCGCGTCCGGTTTGTCCATGCTTGGCCCGCCTCGCCTAGGCGGCTTCCGCCGCGGGCGCATTGGTCAACAGACGGCACAACCGCGCGACGGTTTCGCGCATATCTTTGCGATGCACGACCATATCGACCATGCCGTGGTCCTTGAGAAATTCAGCCCGTTGAAAGCCGGCGGGCAATTTTTCCCGGACCGTCTGTTCGATCACCCGCGGCCCGGCAAATCCGATCAAGGCGCCAGGCTCGGCGAGCTGCACATCGCCAAGCATTGCATAGGAGGCGGTCACGCCGCCGGTGGTCGGATTGGTCAAGACGACAATATAGGGCAGCTTTTTGGCGCGCAGGCGCTGCACGGCAATCGTGGTGCGCGGCATCTGCATGAGCGAGAACATGCCTTCCTGCATTCGGGCGCCGCCCGAAGCAGCAAAGAGCACGAAGGGCGAGCCGCGCTCGGCGGCGCTCTCGAGGCCGGCCACCATTGCCTCGCCCGCCGCTAAGCCAAGCGTGCCGCCAATGAAATCGAAATCCTGGACGGCCATTGTGACGGTGGCGCCCTGCACAAGGCCGCAGCCCAATTGCACCGCATCGGTCATGCCGGTGCGCAGGCGCGCCTCCTTGAGCTTATCGATATAGCGTTTCTCGTCCCGGAATCGCAGCGGGTCGACGATGACGTCCGGCACCGCTATCTCGTCCCACTTGCCATCATCAAACATTGCTGCCATGCGCAACTTGGCGCTCATCCGCATGTGGTAGCCGGAGCCGGGAACCACAAAATGATTGGCCTCGAGATCTTTATGAAAGACGAGCTGGCCGCTCTCGGGACATTTGACCCACAGGTTTTCCGGCGTCTCGCGGCGCAGAAACGAGCGGATCTTCGGCGGCACGACATTGGAGATCCAATTCATTGCATCTTCCTTGCATTCGATCCGGATGGCTCAGGCCGGCCGGCGGTCCGCAGACCGCCGGCAATCTCCGCAACCAATCGGGTTATGCTGGTGAGCGTCGAAGATGTCGCCCTGCCGTCCTTGTCGAGGGAGGCTTTGAGGGCGTCGATCAGTGCGGTTCCAACGACGACGCCGTCGGCATGTGCGGCAATCGCCGCAGCATTGGCGGCATTCTTTACGCCGAATCCGACGGCCACCGGCAATGTTGTATGGCGCTTGATCCGTTGCACGGCATCGCCGACTTTGCCGTAATCTGGGATGGCGGCGCCAGTAATACCGGTGATCGACACGTAATAGACGAAGCCCGATGTGTTGGCGAGAACGGCCGGCAGCCGTCGATCGTCGGTTGTCGGTGTTGCCAAGCGAATGAAATTGAGGCCCCTCGCCAAAGCCGGCAGGCAGAGTTCAGAATCCTCCTCCGGCGGCAAGTCGACGATGATCAGCCCGTCAATGCCGGCCGCCTTCGCATCGGCGAGAAACCGCTCGACGCCGTAGACATAGATGGGATTATAATAGCCCATCAGCACGAGCGGCGTGTCGGAATCGAAGGACCGAAAGTCTGCCGCAAGTTTCAGCGTCTTGGCGAGCGTCTGACCGGCGGCAAGCGCTCTCAGGCCGGCCGCCTGAATCGAGGGGCCGTCGGCCATCGGATCGGTGAAGGGCATGCCGATCTCAATGACGTCGGCGCCAGCCGCGGGCAGCGCCCTGACAATCGCCAGCGATGTCTCGAAATCCGGGTCGCCGGCCATCACAAAGGTCACCAACGCAGCGCGTCCATCCCCGGCGAGCCGGGCAAAGCGATGATCGATGCGGGTCGTCATCCCATGCCCCCTAGCTGGTCGGCGACGGTGAAAATGTCCTTGTCGCCGCGCCCGCAGAGATTCATGACCATCAAATGGTCGTTCGGCAGCCGGGGTGCAAGCTCGATGACCTTGGCGAGAGCGTGGCTCGGCTCGAGCGCCGGGATGATGCCCTCCAACCGGCAGCACAATTGGAAGGCCGCCAGCGCCTCGTCGTCGGTCGCCGACAGATAGGTGACCCGGCCGGATTCCTTGAGGAAGGCGTGTTCGGGGCCGACGCCGGGATAGTCGAGGCCGGCCGAGATCGAATGGCCTTCGACGATCTGGCCGTCGGCGTCCATCAGCAGATAGGTCCGGTTGCCATGCAGGACGCCCGGTGCCCCCCCGGTCAGCGAGGCGGCATGAGCGCCGCTCGCGAGGCCATGGCCGGCCGCCTCGACGCCAAAGATTTCGATCTGGCGGTCGTCGAGGAAGGGGTGGAACAGGCCGATCGCATTCGAGCCGCCGCCTATGCAGGCGACGAGGCTGTCCGGGAGGCGACCCTCGGCCTTCAACATCTGCTCGCGGGTCTCGTGGCCGATGATCGACTGGAAATCGCGCACCATGGCCGGATAGGGATGCGGCCCGGCCGCCGTGCCGATGCAATAGAAGGTGGTGTCGACATTGGTCACCCAGTCGCGCAACGCCTCGTTCATTGCATCTTTGAGGGTCTTGGACCCGGACTGGACAGGCCGGACTTCGGCGCCGAGCATCTTCATCCGGAAGACATTGGGCTTCTGCCGTTCGACATCGACGGCGCCCATGTAGACGATGCAGGGAAGACCATATTTGGCGCAGGCAGTGGCAGTCGCCACACCATGCTGGCCGGCCCCGGTCTCGGCAATGATGCGCGGCTTGCCCATGCGCCGGGCCAGCAGAATCTGGCCGAGTACATTGTTGATTTTATGAGCGCCGGTGTGGTTCAACTCGTCACGCTTGAAATAGACTTTCGCGCCGCCGAGATGGGTCGTCATCCGCTCGGCAAAGTAGAGCGGGCTCGGCCGCCCGACATAATGGGTGAGCAGACCTTCGAGTTCGCGGTGGAATTCGGGGTCGGCTTTTGCAGCGGCATAAGCGGCTTCCAATTGCAGGATCAGCGGCATCAGGGTTTCGGCGACGAAGCGGCCGCCGAAAATGCCAAAGTGACCGCGCTCGTCGGGCCCGGTTCGAAACGAATTGGGGCTAGCCATCTCGACCAAATCTGGATCCTCTTGTCTCACCATCGGCGGCCGTGCGGGCACTTGCGATGAATTGGATGATTCTGTCCACGTCCTTTTCGCCTGGCGCCCGTTCGACGCCCGAGGAAACATCGAGCCCCCATGGCTGGATCCGGCAAATTGCTGCCTCGACATTGGCGGGGGTCAGGCCCCCTGACAGCATGAAGGGCAGGCCGGGGTCAAGCGCATCGAGGATCGACCAATCGAACGGCGCCCCATGGCCGCCGGGATAGGCAGCATCCTTCGGCGGCTTGGCGTCGATCAAGAGGTGGCGGGCAATGCCCGCATAAGGAGCGATGGCGGCGAGATCGCGCCTTTGCGCGACCCCGACAGCCTTCAGGACGGGGCGGTCGAAGCGGGTCTGGATGAAGCCGACGCGCTCCGGCGTTTCCTTGCCATGCAACTGGATCAGGTCCGCCCCCAAGGCATCGATGGCAGCGGCAATCGCCTCATCGACCGGATCAACCAGAAGCGCGACCTTGGCCGCCCGGCGCCCGACCTGCTTCGCCAGTTCCCGGGCCTTCGCCAGGCTGACGTAACGCGGGCTCTTGGCGACGAAGACGAAGCCGACCATGTCGGCGCCGGCCGCCAGCGCCGCCGCCAGCGTTTCGGATGTCGACAGGCCGCAGATCTTGATCACACAGGGCATGGGCGCCTGCCTGGCACGAAGGCGGTTGCGAGTAAAGATCGCCGATCAGCCCGTCTCGGACCGGCGCCAGACTTCAATGGCCGCGGTCAAGTCCTCGATCGCCGCGCCAACCGACTTGAAGAGGGTGATATCGGCATCGGAACGGCGGCCGGCAAGGCCGCCGCGGCACAGCCCTGTCAGCCCTCCGACCACCCGATCCGGGGTCAAAGTGCCGGCAGCGAGTGCTGCGGCGACATCGCCGCCTTCGCGCTTCGCCGCGTCGGTGTCGACGAAAATGCGGGCCCTCGCCAGCGCCGCATCGTCAACCTCGCGCATCGCCAGATTGAATGCCCCGACCAGGTCGATGTGGACACCAGGTCTGAGCCAGGCCCCCATTACGAGTGGTGTGCGCGACAGCGTCGCGCATGAGATAATGTCAGCCTCGGCCACGCGCTGCGGGAGATTCTCGACGATATCAATGTCGAGCGGCATGCCGGCGAGGTCTCGTTTGAGACGCTCGGCGCCGGCCCGCCGATGGTTCCACAGGCTGACCCGCTGCAGCGGCCGGACGGCAGCGTGGGCCCGGATCAGAAACGGCGCCAGTGCGCCACTGCCGATCATGACGAGGTGGGCGCTGTCGTGGCGCGCCAAATGGCGAGCGGCAAGCGCCGAAGCCGCCGCCGTCCGCCACAGTGTCAGTCGAGCGCCATCGAGCAGAGCCAACGGCGCGCCAGTCGCACCGGATTGCAGCAAGTAAACACCCATGATCGAGGGCAGGCCGCGCTTACCATTGGTGGGAAAAATATCGACGATCTTGGTGCCGATAAAGGCATTGGTGCCGGGCGTATCGTTCGTCCAGGCGGGCATCAGCAAATGCGTCGGGTGGCCTTCGCCCTTGCCGATTTCATGGTGATGGCGATCCGGTGCGACAACGCTGTCATCGGCGAAGGCGGTCTGCAGCGCGTCGACGAGGGCGGGAAAATCGAGCCGCGCGTCGATCTCCTCGGCCGTGATGAATTTCATGCGCTCGGTCGAATGGCGATCAAGAAATACCTCCCCTTTGGCCAAACGGATCAGCAATGGCCCGGCGGCAGACGCAAGGCGGCGTGGTGCGCACGCGGCATGCCCAACCCTCGTCGACAAGCATCGGGCTGGTCCAAAAAATTGCCGGGCAAATTATCCCAAGAAATCCTGGCAAGTTCTATCTGCACAACAGTCGCCTAGCGGGCGGTGGCTCGCAACCTGTCGGCCTCCGCCCTTGCCCGGCGGGCGGCGCGGCGATGCTTGCCCTGGACCAGCCAGGCCGCGACACCTCCGAGCAAGACGCCAAGCATAATCGCAAGAATGACAATCAGGAACAGCGGGGCCGTCAGCGACAGATCTTCGCTCTGAGTGCCGAAAGGATCAAAATAAACGGTCACAGCCTGCCGATTGGCGATCGCAAATAGAATTGCAACGAGTGCCAGCGGCACCAAGATCAGCGCCTTGAAGGCCGCCTTCATGTTTTGCTCCCTTGCGCGACGCCCTGGCTGATTTACGCGCCGCGATCGTTGAGCTGTTCGCGTAATTCCTTGCCGGTTTTGAAAAAGGGCACCACCTTCTCCTCTACCGCAACATTCTCGCCGGTCCGCGGATTGCGGCCGAGCCGCGCCTCGCGCTGTTTGACCGAGAAGGCGCCGAAGCCGCGCAATTCCACGCGGTCGCCGCGCGCCAATGCTTTGGTGATCTCGTCGAGGATCGCGTTGACGATATTCTCGACATCTCGTTGGTAAAGATGCGGATTGCGATCGGCGATCTTCTGCACCAGCTCCGACTTGATCACTTGCGCCCCCTCAGCCAACTGCACGCTCTGGCCGTCAGTTCAGCCCTCGGCGGGCCCGGCCGACCAGCCGTAAATAACTCAGTCCATTGAAGAAGCTTGCCAAACCGATACCAGACCGTCAAGCAAGTGTGCGCCGGCTTGATCACTGTTGCGCTGCACTAGGGCGAAAAGCGGGCCGAGGCCTAGCGAACTGGCAAGGGTGGCGAAGACGCCAAGACCGAGACTGTCGAAGCGTCGATTGGGCCGCCAGGTGCGCACTGGCAGTCCTTTGGCGATTCCCTTCTGCGCCTCGAGCCAGGCAATTGCTTCGCGCTCGCCGCCAATCTCGTCGACCAGTTTTAGCCCGATGCCCTGCCGGCCAGTGAAGACCCGCCCGTCAGCGACCTGCGCCAATTCCGCATCAGAGAGCTGGCGCCTTGTCTTGACCAATCCCTTGAACCAATCGAAGGAATCGCCAACCAGCGCCGCCAAAGCCGCCCGTGCCGCTTCGCTGGTCGGCTCAAACCCGTTTGGCGAGGCCTTGAGCGGCGAGGATTTCACCTCTTCGACCTTGACGCCGAGTGTATCGAGCAATTTCGACAGGTTCGGATATTGAAACAATACGCCGATCGAGCCGACCAGCGAATTGCCGCGGGCGACGATCTGATCGGCGGCGAGCGCCGCGACATAACCGCCCGAGGCCGCCATCGTGCCGACCACGGCGACAACCGGCTTCTTCTCGGCGACATGCCGGATCTCGTCATAGAGGCGTTCGGCCCCGGTCGTGGTGCCGCCGGGGCTCTCGATCGACACGAGGAGCGCCGTGGCATTCGAATCGCGAATGTCGCCCAGAAGCTTCAAGGTCTTTTCGTCGCCGGTAATGATCCCCTGAATGTCGATGCGGGCGATGTGCGGGCCATGACCGGAAAAGCGAGCGGCAAGACCGATCGCCGCAAGGCCGGCAATGGCGAGTGCTGCGAGCCGCCAGAAGGTCAGCTTGCGCCGGAGCTGGCGACGATCGACGATGAAATCGGCAGAATTCGGATCAGACATGGTCATGCGGGAGCTCGCTTCAAACCCAGCCGGCTGCAGCCAATCGGCGCTTCACCCGGTCGCGGCGCGCCGGACCCTAGTCCGAGGATCGGCGCGAGGCAAGTCGGCCGGCAACCGCCGCGACTGGCCGCCTGGGCCTTGCCGCTAGCCGGCTCGCGTCTATTCGGCGTCTGTCGTCTTCTTCTTCGCCGCCTTCTTGGGCGTATCCGATTCGGTTCTCGCTTTTAGAGCCGCGCCAAGAATATCGCCAAGCGAGGCGCCCAAATCGGCCGAACCATATTGGGCGATCGCTTCCTTTTCCTCGGCGACCTCAAGCGCCCGGATCGAGACGGCGACTTTGCGGGCCCGGCGGTCGAACAGGGTCACCCTGGCATCGACCTTTTCACCGACAGCAAAGCGCTCCGGCCGTTGATCGGCACGATCTCTCGCCAATTCGTTGCGTTTGATGAAAGCGGTTAGATCGGTACCGGCAATTTTCACCTCGAGCCCGCCCTCCTTGACTTCCAGCACCTCGCAGGTGACGACCGAGCCCTTGCGGATTTCGCCACCGGTTTCCTCGGCAGCCTTGACGAAGGGATCACCGGCGAGCTGTTTGATGCCAAGCGAAATGCGCTCCTTCTCGACGTCGACGTCGAGAACCTGTGCCTTCACCGTGTCGCCCTTCTTGAACTCCTCGATGATCTGCTCGCCGGGGCGATTCCAATCGAGATCGGACAGATGGACCATGCCGTCGACATCGCCGTCGAGGCCGATGAACAGGCCGAATTCGGTCTTGTTCTTGACTTCGCCTTCGACGATCGAACCGGAAGGGTGCTTCTCGGCAAAGACTTCCCAGGGGTTGGCGAGGGTCTGCTTAAGGCCCAGCGAAATCCGCCGCTTGACCGGATCGACCTCGAGCACCTGCACTTCGACTTCCTGGCTGGTCGAGACGAGCTTGCCGGGATGGACGTTCTTTTTCGTCCAGGACATTTCCGAGACATGGATCAATCCTTCGATTCCCGGCTCCAATTCGACGAATGCGCCGTAGTCGGTGATATTGGTCACCCGGCCATTGAACCGCGCGCCAAGCGGGTATTTCGCCTCGATGCCCTGCCACGGATCGTCCAGCAGCTGCTTCATGCCGAGCGAAATGCGGTGGGTCTCGTGGTTGATCTTGATGATCTTGACCCTGACCGTCTGGCCGATATTGAGCACTTCGGTCGGATGGTTGACCCGGCGCCAGGCAATATCGGTGACATGGAGTAGACCGTCGATGCCGCCGAGATCGACGAAGGCGCCGTAATCGGTGATGTTCTTGACCGTTCCCTCGATCACCTGCCCTTCCTCAAGATTGGCGACGATCTCGTGGCGCTGCTCGGCGCGGCTTTCCTCGAGAACGGTTCGCCGCGACACGACAATATTGCCGCGCCGACGATCCATTTTCAGAATCTGGAATGGCTGGGCGATCCCCATGAGCGGGGTGACATCGCGAATCGGCCGGATGTCGACCTGCGAGCGCGGCAGGAAGGCCACAGCGCCGTCGAGATCGACGGTAAAGCCGCCCTTGACCTGATTGAAGATGACACCGTCGACTTTCTCGCCCTTTTCGAAGGCGCGCTCGAGCTTGACCCAACTCTCTTCGCGCCGCGCCTTGTCGCGCGAGATAACCGCCTCACCGAGCGCATTCTCGACGCGCTCCAGGTAGACCTCGACCTCTTCGCCGACCTTGGGAGCCGAATCGCGGCCCGGTCCCATGAATTCCTTCAGCGGTACCCGACCCTCGGTCTTTAGACCGATGTCGATGACCGCGACGTCCTTTTCAATGGCAACTATCGTGCCCTTGACGACGGTTCCTTCGAAAGCCTCGTTCTGGCCATAGCTCTCCTCGAGCAACGCGGCGAAATCCTCGCGCGACGGCGCGAGACTGGATTGAGTGGCAGCCATTCTATCTCCTGAGGTGCCTTTTCGAGGCGGCGCCGGCGGGTTGGTGTTGCACAAGTCTCCTAGCACCGACGTCCCCGGACCTTGGATCGGGGATCCGCCCCTAGAGGCGGCCGGCGCATGCCGGTGCGTGGAAACTTTCGTTAAAGATAAGGATGGGCAGCCGTCCGAGGCCACCTGAACCCGCGTCTCCATAGCAAGTTCGATTTCGTCCGGCAAGCCCGCGTCGATCGCCCGTAGGCATTCCAGCAACCGAGCGCCTCAATGCGCCGGTGGGACAGAACCGGCGGAGGTCCTGGCTCGGACAATGGCAAGCGCCGCAGCAAAGGAATCCTCGACGTCGAGGCTGGTGGTGTCGAGCACGACGGCGTCGCTGGCCGCCCTGAGCGGCGAGGCGCCGCGGCCGGAATCCCGCTCGTCCCGGCGCTTTATATCGGCGAGTATCGTGGCATAATCGACCTTTTCGCCGCGCGCGGCCAATTCAAGCGCGCGCCGATGGGCCCGCGTATCGGCACTTGCGGTCACGAAAATCTTCACGTCTGCCGCAGGACAAATCATTGTTCCGATATCGCGGCCGTCGAGTACGGCGCCCTGCGGCCGTTGGGCGAAACTGCGCTGGATATCAATGAGCGCCGCCCGGACCCCGGGAATCGCCGCGACCAGCGAGGCAGCCTCTCCCATTTCCCGGGTCCGAAGCCGGCCTTCGTCAAAATCGGTAAGCGCCAGACCGCGCGCCGCCTGAATGGCGGCCGGCGCATCGTCGGCGCGCCGGCCGGCGTCGATCAGAGCAAAGGCGGTCGCCCGGTAGAGGAGACCCGTGTCGAGATGGGGCAATCCGAAATGCTCGGCGAGGCGACGCGCCAAAGTGCCCTTGCCGGAAGCGGCGGGCCCGTCAATGGCGATGATCATGCCTCCGGCATCCCGATCTCCAAAACCGGCCTCAATTAGAGCGTGGCAAACTCGGCGCCGAGCACCGCCAGGGCCGATTTGAAGGTCGGAAAACTTGTTGCAATCATGCGCTCGTCGTCAATCGCCATCGGTTGCCGGCTGGCGAGTCCCATGACCAGAAAGCTCATGGCAATGCGATGGTCAAGCTGGGTTTCGACCAGCCCGCCACCAGGGGGTCTGCCGCGACCGACCACGATCAGGTTGTCGGTTTCAACGCGATGCTCGACGCCGGCCTTGTCTAAGCCTGCGGCAACCGCCGCCAGACGGTCAGAATTCCTTCACCCGCAGCTCGTGCAGTCCCAGCATCCGCGTTTCGCCAGCAGCAAAGGCCGCGGCCACGGCGAGAACCGGATATTCGTCGATCATGGCCGGCGCCCGCACCGCGGGGACTTCGATTCCCTGGAGGTCGCTCGCCCGCACCCTCAGGTCAGCCACCTCCTCGCCGCCGGACAGACGCCGGTTCGATATCGTAATATCGGCCCCCATCTCGATGAGCGTTGCCAAAAGACCGGTGCGCAATGGGTTCATCATCATGCCTTCGATCGAAATGTCGGAGCCTGGCACGATCAGCGCGGCAACGAGGGGGAAGGCAGCCGAAGACGGATCGGCCGGGACCGCGATCGGTCGGGCGATCAATTCCGGGCGGCCGACCAGGACAATTTTGCGGCCGTACTCCCCGAACGGCTCCACCCGCACGTCAGCCCCGAAATGCTTGAGCAGTTTTTCGGTGTGGTCGCGCGTCGCCTCGGCCTCGATAATGGTGGTACGGCCCGGCGAATTGAGGGCCGCGAGCAACACCGCCGACTTGACCTGGGCAGAGGCGACGGGGGTTCTGTATTCGATCGGCGCCGGTTCGCTGGTTCCGCGCAAGCTCAAGGGGCAGCGGCCGCCCTCGGCCTGCGCCAGAACTTCGGCACCCATTCGCACCAGCGGGTCAAGAATTCGCCGCATGGGCCGCTTGCGCAGGGATGCATCACCGTCGAAAGTGGCGCGCACGGCGTGCCCGCCGACTACCCCCATCATCAGGCGGGATCCCGTCCCGGCATTGCCGAAATCGAGGTCTGCGGCGGGTTCGAGCAGAGAGCCAATGCCCACTCCCTCGACGCGCCATTGGCCCTCGCCCTGCCGTTCGATCGAGGCCCCCACGGCGCGGCAGGCGGCGGCCGTATGGAGGACGTCGTCGCCCTCGAGCAGACCGCTTATTCGGGTCTCGCCTTTGGTCAACAGTCCAAATATCAGAGCCCTATGGGAAATTGACTTGTCACCGGGCGGCCTGATCCGCCCGCGCAGGGGGCCACACGGCCTGGCGGTCAGACCGTGTGAAGCGACCGGGGAGTTCGATTGGGGCATGATGGCGACCGTTGGCTTCGAGAGATTGACCCCGCCGCCGGCTGGAATTGGCGGCTGGAGCTCGACATTTGTCCCGGCACGTAGCACGCTCGCCGCGCCGGTGTCATCAGCCGGAGGCTTCCGGCTCAACTTCTCATTTGACAGCCGCCCGCCGGCCGACTAACGGACCCCATTCAAAATGTTTGCTGGCCCAACGTGGCCATTTGGCTCAGGGATCAGACCATCGTGGCGAAACCCGATTTAGGTAGCAAGCGCCAGTGCCAGACATGCGGCGCAAAATTCTTTGATTTGAACAAATCGCCGATCCTGTGCCCCAAATGCGGGGCCGAGTTCGAAACTGTCGCCCTGGCACGGGCCCCAGCGCGGGCCGCGGCGGTTGCAGAAGACGAGGATGTGGCCGTTGATCCGGCCATTGAACTCGTTCCGATCGAAGATGCCGAGGAAGGCGGCGAAAAAGTGCCGGTCGTGGCCGACGATGACGTCGAGATCGAAGATGACGCAGGCGACGACGACACATTCCTGGCAGAAGAGGAGGAGGACGACGATGATGTCGCCGACCTTATCGACGGCGAGATCGAGGACGACGAAGAGGCCTGACTTGCCCATGCTTCGGGGAAGGCTGCAGCGGGACCTGTCGATAGCTAATTAACTTGGCCGGCAGCGGGACCTTGTGGAGTGGCTGCCTTGTGTCTATATAGCGCGCCTCAATGCCTCTGCGGGCCGATCCGTTGGGGTGCGGATGAAAGATTGAAAGTGGATTGGTTTTAGACAATTCGTGGGGCCATAGCTCAGTTGGGAGAGCGCTTCAATGGCATTGAAGAGGTCGTCGGTTCAATTCCGTCTGGCTCCACCAAAAATGTCGGCATTGGGTCAGGCACTTAGCTGACAACGCAATCTCGCTGATAACCCTGAAAAACCATTTTGTCACACCGCTTGTCACAACGACGAGCAGTCTATGGCGACGTACAGGAAGCGTGGAAACAGGTGGCAAGTTCAAGTTCGACAAAGCGGGCATGCCTCTGTCACGCAATCATTTGCACGTAAGAGCGATGCTGAACGGTGGGCAAGGCAGATTGAAGCCGAACAAGGACGTCACGAGCTAGCAGCCTCCGCGAACCCACTTGAGACACTGGAGCTGCGCCAACTGAGCGCTACGAAGCAACGGTTACTCCGCTTAAGAAGAGCAAGGCCGCTGAGAAGTACCTGTTGAGAAACATCAAGAATCACTCTATCGCAGACCTGCGACTTGATAAGCTCACTGCGGCTGCAGTGACGCTCTATCGTGATGACCGGCTGGCGCAGGTCTCATCCTCATCCGTGCGCCGGGAGCTCGCCGTCTTGCAACATTGCTTGCACGTGGCAAACGTGGAATGGGGCATTGCACTTCAACGGAACTCGGTTGCCGAGATCAAGAAGCCGTCAGAGAATGTGCCGAGGCAACGCAGAATCACGGCCGAGGAGCTGGCAGGTCTTCGTTCGGCCGTCGGGAAGAGTTGCAATCCATTGCTCGCAAGCATTGTACAGTTCGCCATTCACACGGGCATGCGGCGAGGAGAAATCTTGTCGTTCCGGTGGTGCGACTTCGACCACGCGGCCCGGACAGCCCACCTTGCTGACACCAAGAATGGGCATCCACGCGTCGTCCCCCTGAGTCCTTCAGCCATTGCCGCTCTGCCTGCGAGAGCCAGTCACGAACGGACTGACGACCGCGTGTTCCCGGTGTCGCCGAATGCCCTTCGGCTCGCATGGGAACGCTTGAAGCGCAGGGCGAAGATCAGGGACCTCCGCTTCCACGACCTTCGCCACGAGGCCATCAGCAGGTTTTTCGAACTGGGCCTTTCGGTTCCTGAGGTAAGCCTCATTAGCGGTCACAAGGACGCTCGCATGCTCTTTCGCTACACCCACCTCAAGCCAGAACTGGTCGCAGAGAAGCTACGCAAGGTGAGCGATTGATGGCTGGATGAAGCAGTCTGAAAAAAATGGGTAGAGAGACACGGAGAGGCAGGAATTCCCTACCCCTCCGCTTGCCGTTGCACACCTCAAGCCGCCCGTCGCTGCTCTTGCTCCGTCGCCCTGATCAGTTCCGCCGCCGATGACGTCGAGAGCCACTGCTTCAGCAGTCCCCTCATTCGCTCAGACGGAATGAACAACGTGATGGGATCACTTCGCCTGATCTGTGACCGCCATATCCATTGGATCATCGCCGACAGGGCGTGGGCCTCCTCGTTGACCCTGATCCCTCGGTCTTGGAAATAACCCTTGATCACCGGGTGATAGAACCAGTTGCACAAGTACGCCATCGATTGCTTCTCGATGAACTCGTTGGTGGCCTTGGCGTTGTTCGGGATCCAGCCTCGGGCGTAGCCTTTACCGGAGAGCGGGGTCCTGACCTTTGAGAACGTCGTCCAGCCGTTATACTTCGAGGCGGTCTTGGCGATGCGACTGAAGAAGTTCTCGGTCGATTGCCTTAGCCGCTTAGGGTCCTGCGGCGCCAACTTGTTGAACCAGCTCGACGAGAGCGGATGACACTTGACGCCTTCCCGACCGATAGCATTCATCGGCCCCTCGTAGACGGTGATCAGCGACCGGAGCTGTTGCTTTCTGTCAAGTGCGGTCTTATTTGAAGCGCAGCCTTAGTCCAACGGTGCGATGGCGTCCCGTGGCGTATAGTGCTTCGATCGGATTTGAGGTCGTGAATGCCTCAATGCTCGGCCAGGAGGTCATAGAAGGCGCAGCAAGCGTCGCGAGCTCTGGTAACAAGTCGACGGCTGCACGTATTCGATGACGTCGGTTTCGACGAAGCCACCGAAGGCCGCGAGAGCGTCCTACTGGCGACTTCACCAGATCTCCTGCAGCGCGCTGTTGCTTTCGGTTGCTGGCTCGGCAGGCTGTTCAAGACGTTAGCGGTCTTATGGACCCAACACAGCTGGCCAATTGTGGTCGGCCAACCTGCCTCGAGCGCTGCAGAATCCCAGGGCGCCTTCGGCAACGTGAGTTCCAGCATAGTCTGCCTGTGTCGTCGGATCGAGCGAAGCTCACGCCAGGATCGTGCGCTCTGCGAACAGTAGGTTAGGCCGACGAATTCCTCTTGCGTACAGCTCGTCGAACCACAATGTCAGTACGCAGTCGAGAACCTCGTCGATCGATGAGCGTGAAACCCTCGGCCCTTCAACTTGTCGTAGATGGTTCGGTTGAGCCGCCTGAACAGAGAATGGGTTGTGACGATATTCTCGCCGTCATCGATGAGCTTCTCCAAGTGATACAGCTTCCTACCGTGAATGAGTTGGGGGTCCTTGAACCGCAGGTCGGGGCACGCTGAGGCGAAAACGGCTCCACCTCGGTCAGCAGCGGCACGACGATCAGGAACTTGCTTGACCGAGATGTTCGCCCGGCTGTCGGAAGCCGTCGGCCAATTCGTCAGCATATCGGCCATTGAGCATGTCGATGACATAGGTGGTCTTGCCGGAGCCCACGATGGCGTCCAGCACTGTGATAGTGGTCATGGAGGGGTGTCCTCAGTTTGAGGTTGGTGAGGCTAGGGAGTTGGGGTGTCTGACCTTGTCAGCAGGTCTGACGGTGTTGGGGGGCCTGGCAGAGGTCTGATAGGCTGACGTTGCCCAGGACGAGGTCTTGGTCCGGGACTTGTTCTTGGTGGACGATGACCGGGACTGGGTCGAGGTGCGAGATGTCTGGCAGACGCTAGCCCCTAGATGGCGTCTCGCCTCTGGAACCCTGCCATCACCCCCTTACCCATACTACCCTCTGCTTCTAAGGGAGAGGTCAGAAGTACTAGCTAAAACAAGGTGTTACGAAACCAATGCGGAAGTTTGGATGAGGGCAATTTCCGCATCGGGACTTTCCGCCCAGGAGCCGGACGTTGTAGGGGCGCTGATTTTTTCTTTCTCTGCCTATGTGGGGCGAATTAAAAATTCAGTCGGATCAATAGGCTAGTTGGCCTCCGTCTGGGGCGCAACGGAGCCGCGCCGCCGCCTCATGGAGAGGGAGGTGGGACGGCTCTTGTCTGCGAGGGCTCGGCCAGCTGGGCTTGCTTCTTCGCCCGATAACGTTCCCGAGCACGAGCGTTCGCAACTTGCCGTTTCTTCTCCTGCATCTCAGCCCTTAGCTTCTGCTGTCGCCTGATGTCCATCAAGGTAGCGTCTTCGCCAACGATGCTGACCACACGCTTGCGCTCCACAAACAGAAGACAGGGGTGCCGACGTCTCGCCCATCTCGGGTCGGGCAGCCCATCGACCCGAAAGTCGAGCGTTTCGCCGTAGAGGCATTTGACGCCGTCGACGTCCTCAAGCGGACTGAGCCAGACCGAATACTTCCACCGCTTTTCTGGGTCGCCCTGCTGGCGTCGCGGCGTATCCTGATCGTGTTTGACGACCGCCTTGATGGTTCGCTCGGTCCCGTCGGCAATGGTCAGCAGAACCTCAATGATGAAGCCATGCAGCGGTTGGTAGCGGTCGATCTTGGCCAGGTGATGCTTGCCCTCGTAGGGGAAGGCAACCTTCCGGAACGGGTTATTGCTGCCCTCACCGTAGTTGATGATTTTCTGGGTCTTGGGCTTGCGTTTCGTCATGCGGTCGGATGCTGGGCCAGATCAGCTAAAACCTCGTTAAACCGGCCCTGAACCGTGAGGGGCTGACTGCCCTACGCCGTTGAGGCGGGACGCAATCCGAGCGTCAGCAGCGTTGAGAGCCTTATAAATCGCCCCACGGCTGCACCGCATGGCCCTCGCAATCTCCGTTGCCCCGCGCCCTTCCCGATGCGATGCGTCTGGGCGATCTTCTGATGGTCAAGGGTGACGGGCCTTCCCTTGTAGACGCCGGCCACTTTCGCCCTGTCGATCCCGTCCTGCTGCCGGATGAAGCCCAACTCCGCAGGCTCCCAGTTAGCAGACCAACAGTCTGGCAGCCCCGCGCGTGATCGAGGAGGAGGGTGTCAAACATCGCCTAGTCCAACCCTTGCGGTGGCGCTAGCATTCGAGATTGAGGTAGAAGCATCCTTGCCGGAGAGGAAACGACCCCATGCCCGACCCCATCAAAGTGGGCAACGCCACTATCCACCGCATCGTCGAGCAGGAGCGACCGTTCTTCGAGATGCTGACGTTCTTCCCGGCTCTCACCAAGGAGGTGCTCGAGGAGAACCGGGCGTGGCTGCAGCCCAGGTTCATGAGCCCGAAGGACGAACTCGTGCTCTGCATCCAGAGCTACCTGGTGCAGACGCCCCGCCACAACATCCTGATCGACACCTGCGTTGGCAACGACAAACCGCGCGCACGCCTATTCTGGAACATGATGAAATCCGATCGCTTCGAGAATGGCCTGGCGGGCACGGGCGTCAGCCCCGACAAGATCGATTTCGTAATGTGCACGCACCTGCACGTCGACCACGTGGGATGGAACACCCGTCTCGAGAATGGTCGCTGGGTGCCGACCTTCCCCAACGCGCGCTATGTTTTTGCCGACCGTGAGCTCGCCTACTGGACCCAACGTCAAAAGGACGAGCCGGCAGCGTGTCCCTGGGTGACCGACTCGGTGCTGCCGATCGTGGCCGCCAACCGCGTCGACATCGTCAAGAGCGCGCACGCCTTCGACGAACTCGTTACCCTCATCCCCACGCCAGGCCACACCATCGACCACTACTCGGTGCAGGTCGGCAAGCCAGGCGCCGACGCAGTCATTACCGGCGATATGATCCACTCGCCGCTACAGGCGCGCTACCCCGAGTTAGGCATGGCGTCCGACTACGACTCGAAGCAGGCCGGGCAAACGCGGCGCGAGCTGTTCGGCCGCTTCTGCGAGACCCCCACGCTCATGTGCACGGCGCACTTCCCCTCGCCATCGACGGGCCGCTTCGTGCGCTGGCGCAACTCGTTCGATTTCATAGCGACGTGAGCGCGCGGTTCTACTCCGGTTGCTTCCTTCCCCGGGTTTGGAAGGGGTAGGGGAAGTGCCGATATCGGAGAGTGGCAGTCAGAATTTCATTCCGGCCCCGTGCCAAATGGCTTCCGCGTCCGGGTCAACGGCCCTTCTCTGCTGAAGCTCCTGTTCAGCACCTTAAGATCGCCGCTGCGCTCAGGGCGTTCTGGCGGCGTGGCTGATGGCCTCAGCAGCCGCAGCGTCTACATCCTCCAGCAACCGGTAGACACTCGCCCGACCAATGCCCAATCGCCGAGCGATCTCGCTGCCTCCTAGGCCCTCGCCCCTCAGCCGCTTGACCTGGTCGGCACTGATGACGGGCTTCCGGCCCCGGTAGACGCCCTTGGCCTTGGCCTTGGCGATGCCTTCCATCTGCCGTTCACGGCGCAGGCTCGTCTCGAACTCCGCAAAGACGCCCAACATGTCGAGGAACGCCTTGCCCGCCGCCGTTGAGGTGTCAATGGGCTGATCGGTCACCTTGAGCCCCACGCCCTTGGCTCGCAGCGCCTTGACGATATCCTGCAAGTCGCCAACCGAGCGGGCCAGCCGGTCAACCTTCGTGACCATGAGAGTGTCGCCCGGCCGCAGGAACGTGAGCAAGGTGTCGAGTTCCGTCCTGCCCTCCCGGCTCGTGCCCGAAACCTTTTCCTCCCGCACGACGCCGCAACCCGCCACCTTCAGCTTCTCGACCTGGGTGGTCAAGTCCTGCTCGGTCGTACTCACCCTTGCGTAGCCATAGGCCGCCATCGTCCGCACTCCTTGTGTCTCGTTGGGCTCTAGAGGTGCCGGGGATACCTGTCTCGAAAGCGACGATCAACCCAAATGAGACGGTATGGTGAACGGCTTGAGACGCCTCGCCACGGTATACCCTAGTAGAACGACGAGCGGCCGACGCCTACAGTTCCAACCACGTCGATGGCCCAGACGGCGGCGGAAGCTCTTCGCTTTAGAGTGCTTGATCTCGGCAATGTAATATTATAACGTTACATAACGGCAACCATCTCCCTTGACCGTCGTCGAACCTCAGGAGCTATAGCCTCATGAAACCATTCACCCTCGTTGCCACTGCATTCGGATTGTCCTGTCTGGCGCTCGCCACGGCGGCCGCAGAGCCTATCAACGTCGTGGCGGCCGAGAATTTTTACGGCGACGTTGCGACGCAGATCGGAGGCAACAATGTTTCGGTGACCAGCATCCTGACCAATCCTGACCAAGACCCGCATCTATTTGAAGCGAGCCCGTCGACGGCGAAGGATCTGGTTGGCGCCAAGATCGTGATCACCAACGGCGCTGATTACGACCCCTGGATGGAGAAATTGCTCAGCGCGAATAAGGTATCCGGTCGCAAAGAAATCATCGTCGCCAATCTCGTGCACAAGAAGGCCGGCGACAATCCCCACCTCTGGTACGACCCAGCGACGATGCCGTCCCTCGCCAAAACTCTTGCCGCCAATCTTGCCGCAGCAGACCCCGCCCACAAGGCCGACTACGAAAAGGGATCGCTCACCTTCATCAACTCTTTGAAGCCGCTGGAGGTGAAGGTGGCCGAAATGAAGAAAAAATATGCCGGTCTGCCCGTCACCGCTTCTGAGCCAGTGTTTGGCTATATGGCCCAGGCGTTGGGCCTGAAAATGCACAACGAGAAATTCCAACTCGCGGTCATGAACAACACCGAGCCGAGCGTGTCCGATATAGCCGCTTTCGAAAACGACCTAAAGGGTAGGAAGGTCAAGGTCATGCTGTACAACAGTCAGGCAAGCGAACCAACCGTTCAACGGCTTGTCAAAATGGCAGAGGACTCGAAGGTGCCCGTCGTCGGCGTCACTGAGACTGCGCCACCAGACACGACCTATCAGGCATGGATGCTTTCTCAGCTCGATGCGCTCGATAAGGCGCTCTCGGGAGAGAGCATGTAACGACGATCCCGTTGCTCGAACCGCTCCGAGCAACAGCAGCGAGCCTGCCCTGGTGTGCGAACGCCCGGGCAGCCCTGGCCATTGATGGGCCCTGCTGGCCCGTTGCGATCTCGTCACAGCCAATCACATCTTCATCCCCTTCATGGACTCAGCGGGTTTGGAAGCGCCGCCTGGGCCAGCGTCGCCCACGCCCCCAACCTTGAACTCCACGGGAATTGTTCCCGCATGCTCGAACGCCAAAGCCGCCTTGACGCTTTCGCCCTTCTTTAGTGGCCGCTTAAGATTGGTGAACATGATGTGATAGCCCTTGGGCGCGAGAGTGACCTCGCCGTGGGCGGGGATCTCCAGCCCCTCCTTGAGTTCGCGCATGCGCATGATCCCGTTCTCCAGGCTCATCTCATGAATCTCAAGATTGCCGGCGAAGTCCACGGAGCCGCCGAGTAGCTTGTCCGGAGTTGCGCCGTTGTTGTGGATGATGAGGTAACCGGCGGCCACCTCTGCTCCCTTCGGCGTGGCTCGTGACCACGGCTTATTGATCGTGATGTCGCCGGCTTTGAATTCCTGGGCGATGGTTGGAACGGCGGCGAGCGCCAGTAAGGTCGCCAGGCCCATTGCATGAAAGCGCACCATGACTTTTCTCCTTCATTGTCAATCGTAAACGACGGGCGACAGGCCATAAATTTTGTAGACGCCCGCTCTGCTGAATTCGTTGCGCTGGCGGACGTGTTCTGCTTCCGACCCCTTGCGAATATTGGCCTCGCCCAACCAGCGCCGCCGCTCAAGGGCCGGCCGAAGGTTCGAGCAGGCCGAACAGGCTGACAAGCACGATGACCATAGCACCCAAAACCAACTCGCCCATGCTATTGCGGATAAGGGCTTGCGTTGCGCTCGGCCGATCGCGCAACCTTGGCGCAAGTCGATAGCGATTGATGAGAACGAGCCCGATCATGAGGCCAACGAGTGCAATTTTCGTGGCCAGGAGCTCTTCATACAGGGAGAGTGGCTCAAGCGGGCTAGCCCTAAGGATCAGGACCGTGTTGCCGATACCGGTGAGAACCACGAGAGCAACTGCTCCGTGGCCAAAGCTTGAGAAGCGTCGCAGAGCGACGATCGTATCATCGTGAAGCGTGGTCTCTCCCATGAGACGTAGTGTAGCGATCAGCGGAACAAGACCACCGAGCCAGAACCCGCTGCCGAGAAGGTGAAGCGCGAGGTTTGTGCGATGAAGCCAGCCAATCGGTCCGGACTGCATAGCGGCATGGCCGATGAGTCCGAGGCTCGCCAGAGCAAGCGCCGAAGTGGGCGAGATGATGGATGAGCGCCGTGTAGCGATCCCTGCCAGGAGGCCGAGAACGAGAAGCCCGTGCACCTGCCAAGCCTGGCCGAATTCGGTGCCGAATAGTACCGCGCCGATCGTGTCGGGACTGAAGGCATCCTGCCAGCCCTCGCCCATCAAGCCCGCTTCCAACAGCGGCCAGAACACGGCAGTCGCTATGAGGAGCAGGCCGGAGGCAATGGCGAGCCACCACGCCGATTTGTTCAGTGTGGCAGCCAGACGTGGCGGCGCAAGCAGCCACACGAAAGTGCTCGCGCCGAACAGCAGCATAGCAGCCGTGTAGTGCACCCATCGGCAGATGACGAGAGTTGAGAGCATCGAGGGCGTTCCCCCTCGCGGGCTGTCGGTTAAGGGGGGTGCTCAGGGCTTGACGGTGAAGCTGTAGCTTCCCGCAGCTAGCGTCGATGAGGCGGCCAGCATGAGTGCCGCGCTGAACAGCGTCTTAGCCATGAAGAACGCCGTCAAATCACTCCAGCCTTGTTAGTGATGACTATGCTTCGGGCCGAACGTCTTCAGGTAGGCGAGAACGTTCTCAAGGTCGCTGTCACCTGGAATTGCCCCATTCGGCTTGGTCAGGCCAACCTTGCCGAAGCGTGGCATAGCCTTCTTCAACTGTTTGCCCTCGTCATCGACGCCCGTAAGGACTGCCTTTTTGAAAACATCTGTTTCCCAATAAGCCGCATCGCCCGCAAGCTTCGCCCCAACGCCTCCCTGGCCCTTATTGCCGTGACACCGCAGACAGTTGTCAACATAGAGCGTCTTGCCAGCATCGACGTCTTCAGCATGAGCAAATCCACTCACAGCTACGAACATGGCGGCGGCCACCATGCAGGCTCTTTTCATGATACATCTCCCATGCTGCAGGCCTCTCAAAGAGGTCTATCCGAACAATCGAACAATTTCGCCCAAAAATGAGACCAGCCTTGATGTGGATCAATTCGATCTGGCAGTGGCACTAACGGCGGCCCATAGGCGAACTACAGAAGCTCGACGGTGGACCTTGCGACGGGCCCATGGGTACCAACTAAACCGCACCCCGCAAAGCCTTGCCGGGGGCTCGTCCCCATTGCTCTTAGACGTGCCCTTAGACGGCCCCTGCATCACTCGGCGGCGGCGGCATCCCAGCACCGCTGACCGATGTTGGCCTCGTCCGGCACCGTCGTGCGGTTGGGCGGGGGAAAACCGGCGAGCCCGAGGTTGCGGTTGGGCTTCACATTTTAGCGGCAAATCATAGGGGTTGATCTATCGCCACCGCTCTATCCGTTCTAGCTTGTCGGTTAGGGGAAGGATACGAGGGGCAGGCCATGCGACGGATACTAGCTACGGCCTTGGTGGTCGTCGCGTTATGGACAGTCGATGCGAGGGCGCAGACGTTCACAACGATCGATTATCCCGGCGCAGTCGGGACCGAGCTGTTCGGCATCAATAAGAAGGGTCAGATCGTCGGGGAGTATGTCGATCCAAGTTCTCCAAATGTCGCCAAAAGCTTCCTCTATAGCGGAG
>CAVZAB010000005.1:0-178981 GCA_963773155.1 uncultured Alphaproteobacteria bacterium
GGTAGACGCGCTCGCGCCGCTCGTGGCGCTCCTGCGCCTCGACCGACAAGGTCGCGATCGGGCGCGCGTCGAGCCGCTTCAATCCGATCGGCTCGCCGGTCTCCTCGCAATACCCGTAGGAGCCATCCTCGATGCGCGCGAGCGCGGCGTCGATCTTGGCGACGAGCTTGCGCTGGCGATCGCGCGCCCTGAGCTCGAGCGCGCGGTCGGTCTCGGACGTCGCGCGGTCGGCGAGATCGGCGTGCTGCGTTGATTCCTCGTGCAACCCCGCGAGCGTCTCGCGCGTCTGGCGGATGATCTCCTCCTTCCACGCGAGCAGCTTCTGGCGGAAATACATGCGCTGCCGCTCGTTCATGAACGGCTCGTCCTCCGACGGGCGATAGTCGGGAGGCAAAACAATCGACGAAGCCTTGGCGCGTGACGCCATCTTTTTCCCCGCAGTTCTCTTGGTCGACGCCGCCTTAGCCTTGGGCGCCACGTCGGGCTTGCCCTTGGATGCGACCGCGGCGCTCACCTTGACGGAGCGCGTCGCGACCTTGCGGCCCACAGCGAGGGTCTTGGCGCTGCCAGCGCCCTTTGCATTTCGCTCGGCGTTTCGCTTGCTCATTCGTGCCTCCCTGGAGGCTTCAAGAGACCCGCGGCCGGGCCCTCAACCGGCGGCGACAAGCTGCTTTGGCGCACCTTCTCTATGGACCGCGACCTTCTGTCAAGCAGTTCCCGCGGTGTGATTAAGTGGCGGGCGCATCACAAAAAATGAGCGCCCCGGTCGGGCGGCAACCGCTCGCTTTTTTGTCGGAAGTGTGGCGCTATGGATGCTTGACGCGGAGGGCCGAGCGCGGCCCCATTTGCAGCTCTCCGGCGCAGCACCGCCGAGGCTCCACCCCGATTTCACCGGCCCCAGGAAGCCCGCAACCCCCGATGCGATTCGATGGCACCCGCCGCTACGTCGCGACCGACGACCTGAAGGTCGCGGTCAACGCCGCCATCACGCTCAGCCGCCCCCTCCTCGTCAAAGGCGAGCCCGGCACCGGCAAGACCGCGCTTGCGCTCGAGGTCGCCGACGCAATCGGGGTACCGATCATCGAGTGGCACATCAAGTCGACGACCAAGGCCCACCAGGGCCTCTACGAGTACGACGCCGTCTCGCGCCTGCGCGACAGCCAGCTCGGCGACGAGCGCGTCCACGACATCCGCAACTACATCAAGCGCGGCAAGCTGTGGGACGCCTTCCAGCGCGACGTGCGCCCGGTGCTGCTGATCGACGAGATCGACAAGGCGGACATCGAGTTTCCCAACGATCTGCTGCAAGAGCTCGATCGCATGGAGTTCTTCGTCTACGAGACGGGCGAGACCATCAAGGCGGTGAACCGCCCCATCGTGATCATCACCTCCAACAACGAGAAGGAGCTGCCCGACGCCTTCTTGCGCCGCTGCTTCTTCCACTACATCAAGTTCCCCGACACCGAGACCATGCAGGCCATCGTGGACGTGCATTTCCCGGGCCTCAAGGGCCGGCTCGTGTCGGAGGCGATGCGCATCTTCTACGAGATCCGCGAAGTGCCGGGCGTCAAGAAGAAGCCCTCGACCTCGGAGCTGCTCGACTGGATCAAGCTGCTCTTGAACGAGGACATCTCGCCCGAGACGCTGCGCGAGACGGATCAGCGCAAGCTGATCCCGCCGCTCGCGGGCGCGCTGCTGAAGAACGAGCAGGACATGCATTTGTTTGAGCGCATCGCCTTCATGTCGCGCCGCAAGGGCGAGTGACGGCCCCCAGCTCACGGCTCATCACCAAAGATTGCGAATTGGTAACGTGCAGACGGCGCGCGCGTTCGGTAACGCGCGTAACTGCAACCGCGAAGATACACGTGCGAGGCAAATTGGCGCGCCACGTGTTGAAAACATGAACCAGCCATGAAGGCGACCTTCAGTCATCGTTCAATCCCGACGGCTTAGAGTTTTCAACATCAAATCTGTGACGCGATTGGAGCGTGTCATGCAGGAATTCATTCGCAGCGGTCTGATCATCCTCATGGGGGTGACGGTGATGGCTGCCGGAATCTTCGTCGTCTTCTACGGCTGATGCCGCGGCCTCGCCTTGCCGCAGCGCCCGCTTCGCACTAGCAAAGGGGACCCTGCGAGGTCCCCTTGCGCGCTTTCTGACGACACCGCTGCCCGTGCCCTGCATCGCGCCGGTCTCTACCTAACCGACATGATGACGCCCACGCTCCGTCTCGGCGTGACCGGGCTGTCGCGCTCGGGCAAGACGGTGTTCATCACCGCGCTCATCCGCAATCTCGTGTCAGGCGGCCGGCTGCCCTTCTTTTTTCCCGAGGCCGAGGGCCGCATCGAGCGCGCCTATCTCGAGCCGCAGCCCGACGACGCGGTCCCCCGCTTCGACTATGAGGAGCACCTGGAAACGCTTGGGCAGGATCCCCCGCAATGGCCCGAAAGCACCAAGCGCCTGAGCCAGCTCCGCGTAACGATCGAATTCCGCTCCGCGCAAGCCTTGCGCCGCTTCTTCGGCGTCTCCCGCCTCAACCTCGATGTCGTCGACTACCCCGGCGAATGGCTGATCGACCTGCCATTGCTGGAGGAGAGCTACGAGTCCTGGTCGGCGGATGCGGTTGGGCGCGCGCGCACGCGGCACGCACATGGCCCCGCCAAGGCGTGGCTCGAATTCCTGAGCTCGGTCGATCCATATGCCCGCAAGGACGAGCAGGTTGCACTCAAGGGCGCGCGCCTCTTTGCCGACTACCTCAAGGCGGCGCGGGCCGAGGACCATGTGCTGCACACGACGGGTCCCGGCCGCTTCCTGATGCCGGGCGATCTCGAAGGCTCGCCGCTGCTCACCTTCTGCCCGCTGCCGCTCAAAGAGGGGCGCTCGATCCCGCGCGGCTCGCTCGCCGCCATGATGGCGCGGCGCTTCGAGAGCTATAAGTCGCACGTCGTGCGGCCGTTCTTTCGCGACCATTTCAGCCGGCTCGATCGCCAAATCGTGCTCGTCGACGTGCTCGGCCCCATGAACGAGGGGGGCGAGGCCGTCGCCGACTTGCAGAACGCGCTCGACGGCGTGCTGCGCGTGTTCCGCATCGGGAGCGCCTCGTGGCTCAGCGCGCTCATCGGCCGGCGCATCGACAAGCTCCTGTTCGCCGCGACCAAGGCCGACCACATCCATTCCTCGAGCCACGATCGCCTCGAAGCGATCCTGCGCCTCATCACCGAGCGCGCCATGGGCCGCGCGAGCGCGTCCGGAGCCGAGGTCGGCGTGCAGGCCCTCGCCGCCTTGCGGGCAACCTACGAAGCCGAAGCGAAAGTCGGCAGCGAGGTGCTTCCGTGCATCGTCGGCGTGCCGATGCCGGGCGAGCGCATCGAGGGCAAGGTGTTCAACGGGCGCCAAGAGGCGGCCGTCTTCCCGGGCGACCTGCCGCAGAACCCGAAGGATGCCCTAAAGCCGGACGCGGCACCGGCGGGGCTGCACTTCGTGCGCTTCCGCCCCCCGCGCGTGCTGCCCCCCGGACCCGATGGCGAAGCCCCGGCGCTTCCCAATATTCGCCTCGATCGCGCGCTCGATTTCCTGCTGGCGGACTGGCTCGCATGACCATGGACTCCGACATCCGCAAACCGCGGGCGTTCGCGCCCGACGATCCGGCGCTGCGTGCCGCGGCCGAGCCGGCGACGGGAACGCCGGGCCCGCGCGAAGCTGGTCCCAGCGCGCGCCGCGTGCGGCAGACCGTGCGCACGAGCGTACGCCCTACCGTCGCCGACCTGTCGCGCGGCATCCGCTGGGGCGGCATCCTGCTCTCGAGCCTCGTCGGGCTCCTCGCGCTGTCGACGACGCTCTGGTTCACGCGCTACGTCGAGGTCGCCGTCGAGCGCAACGACTGGGTCGGCTGGCTCTCCTTCACGCTGCTCTGCCTCGTCGGCCTCTCGGTGCTCGTGATCCTGCTGCGCGAGCTGTTCGGGCTGTTCCGGCTCGCGCGCCTCGGGCGCCTGCGCACCGAGGTCAAGGAGGCGCTGAAGGATAAAGATCTCGCGCGCGAGCGGCGTGCAGTCAGCCACCTCACTGACATTCTTTCGGCCCGTGCCGACCTCGCCTGGCCGCTTGCGCGCCTCAAGGAGCACGAAGGTGCGGTGTTGAACGCCGGCGATCTGCTCGCGCTCGCCGACCGCGAGCTGATGATGCCGCTCGACCAGGAGGCGCGGCGCACGGTGCTCGCAGCCGCCAAGCGCATCGGCATGGTGACGGCGATCAGCCCCATGGTCTGGATTGCGATGCTGTACGTGCTGGTCGAGAACCTGCGCATGCTGCGCGCGATCGCGGGGCTCTACGGCGGGCGCCCCGGACTGGTCGGCGGCTTGCGCCTTGCGCGCCTCGTCATCGGCCACATCATCGCGACGGGCGGCGTCGCGCTTACCGACGATCTGTTAGGTCAGTTCCTGGGCCAGGATTTGCTGCGCCGTCTCTCGCGGCGATTGGGCGAAGGCGCATTCAACGGCGCGCTGACGGCCCGCATCGGTGCGGCCGCGGTCGAGGTGTGCCGGCCGCTGCCGTTCATTGCCGCGCCGCCGATCCGGGCGCGCGACATGCTGGCGGAAGCCTTCCGCCGCGCCGGCACGACCACGACGAGCGGCGCACCCGCGGCCGATTAAGCCGCGTACGAGATCCCGCCGACGCCGTCGGGATCGAGGTCTTCGGGCTGGTTCGCCTCGCTCTGCGTGCGTGCGGCCCACTCGCCGCTCGCGCGGTTGGCGCTCTCGATGATGGCGGGCGGGCTGCGCGCCTCGCGCGTTGACAAGAGCGCTCTGGCGACGAACCCGGCGGGCCGCGAGGTGACCCAGCTCAAGGGCGCCGACAGGATGAGGCCGACGATCACCGGCGCCATCCACGCCATGACCTGCAGCGATGCTTCCCAGCAGGCGAAGGCGAGCAGCACGCCGATCAGCGTATGGCGCCAGTGGAAGCGCAAGGCATCCCGGAAGCTCATGGAGATGCCGTTGCGCGTCTGCGGGCGCCAGCCGGAGTCGCGGCCGAGCAGCACCTGGAACACGGCCACCGTCTGCGTGACCATGAAAATCGGCGACAGCAGGATCGAGAACACGGCTTCGAGCACGACGCCGAAGATCGCCCGCAGCGTGCCGAGCGCCTCGCGCGCATAGCGCACGCGCTTCAATTCCAGCATCAGCCCCAGCGCCTTCGGCAGGAGCACGATGGTCATGGTGGCGAGCAGGAGCCGCAACGCGGCGCCGGGGTCGGTCACCGGCCAGATCGGGAACAGCGTCTTCTTGTCGATGAAGTAGCTCGGGATCATCTGCTGGCCCTGCAGGGCGAGCACGACGCCGACGATCAGCGAGGCCGCCCACACGACCGAGATCAGGTAGGACGTCGCCCCCATCGCCAAGTGCACGCGGCCCATGGTGGTGAGGCCGCGGGCGCGCACGATCGACAGATGTTGCAGATTGCCCTGCGCCCAGCGCCGGTCTCGCGCGATGACATCGGGCAACGTCGGCGGCTGGCCCTCGTAGGAGCCCTCGACCGTCGGCACAATGTGCACACCCCAATCGGCGCGCTGCAAGAGCACGGCCTCGACGAAATCGTGGCTTTGGATGTCGCCGCCGAACGGCGCCGGGCCCGGCAGCGTCGGCAGGCCGGCAGCGGAAGCGAACGCCTGCGTGCGGATGATGGCGTTATGGCCCCAGTAGTTGCCCTGGTCGCGGTGCCAGGCGGCAAGACCCGTGGCGACCGACGGCCCGTACACGTTGGAGGCGAACTGCTGCAGGTACTGAAGCAGCGTCACCGCGCCGGTGAGCCGCGGGACCGTCTGGATGAGGCCTGCCTTCTCGTCGCGCTGCATCGCCAGCGCCAGACGCGCGAGCGTCGTGCCCGACATGACACTGTCGCCATCGAGGATGACGAAGTGCTCATAGGCCCCGCCGAAGCGGCTCACCCAGTCCTTGATGTTGCCCGACTTGCGGCCACGGTTCTCCCGGCGCCGACGATAGTAGACCGGGATGATCGACTGCAGGCTGCGCGCAAGCGCAGAGTAGGCGCGCTCCTCCGCCTTCCCGTCAGCCTCGCCGCGGGTGTCGGAGAGAATAAAGACGTCGAACGCGGGCGTGCGTCCCATGGACTGCAGCTCGAACGCGATCGCCTGGATCGTGCCCGCGATGCGCGATGGTGTCTCGTGATAGACGGGGAAGAGAAGCGCCGTGCGCGACTTCAGCGGGCCTTCGGGCGGCGGCAGCGCGATCGTGTCCGCGTTCTCGCCGACGAACAGCGGCAGGAAGCCGAGGACGCCCGAAAGCGAGCCGAGTGCGATCCAGCCGAAGGCGATCGTCGACAGCACCAGGAACAAGAGCTGGATGGGCGTGAGCTGCGCCAGCCCGAGCACGTGGTAGAGCTCGTAGGCGAAGGCGCCCGTCAGGATGCCGGTGCCGGTAAACAGCGCCGCCCGAGGGATCCAATAGCCTTTGCGCTCACGCTGAGCCTTCTCTGCGCGCTTGCCGAAATCCTGCTCGGGCATATCGAGCGGAGCCTCGGGCGGAAGCATGGAATTCTTCACATCCGACAATCGTCCGACACGAAGGCCCGCATTGGGGTCGCTCATGATTTCGTCCATCGATAGAGCCAGCTCTCGGAGATTTGCTGCTCACCAGCCCGCAAAACCAAACGCAGCTCGGAAAGATCGGTTCCCCCGGGGTCAAGCTCGAAGCTCACGCGCACGCCGTCGATCTCGGGGTTGGGATGCACGGTGACGTTCTCGACGGTGCCGGGATTGGCATTGACGGTAGCGACGGGAAGCTGCGCCTTGCCGGAGACGGCTTCGCCTCCGAAGTCGACGACGAACAGCACCGAGCCGTCCTTGCGGCCCCTGCCGACACGGGTCGAGAGCGTGCGCGCGCCGCTCCACCCGACTGGGATGCCGTCGCTCCAGTACATGCGATAGGCAAACGCGAAGGGACGGCCCGGCTCGGGCCCGCTCGCGGGCTTCCAGTAGGCGACGATGTTGTCGTGGATCTCTTCGCCGGTCGGGATTTCGATGAGCTCGATGTAGCCCGACCCCCACGAGCCCTTGGGCTCGATCCATACTGTGGGGCGGCGCTCGTAGCGCGCCTCGAGGTCCTCAAAATCGTGAAACGAGCGGCTGCGCTGGCACAGCCCGAAGCCCTTCGGCGCGCGATCCATGAAGGCGCTTGCCTGCAGCGTGCGCGGGTTCGTCAGCGGCCGCCACAGGCACTCGCCGTTGCCGTTATAGATGGCGAGCCCGTCGCTATCGTGCACCGCGGGTCGGAAATCATCGCCGATGCGGTGATGACCGGGACCGGTGAGGTACATGCTGGTGAGCGGCCCCAGGCCGACGTGAGTGAGCGCACGGCGCGGATAGAGAGTTGCCTCGACATCGATCGTCGTCGCCTCGCCCGGCTCGATCTCGAAGCGGAAGGCACCGGTCGTCGACACGCTGTCGAGGAGCGCATGCACCGTGATGGAGCGCGCGTTGGGCTTCGGCTTCTCGATCCAGAAGGCGCGGAAGATCGGAAACTCCTCGCCACCCGGCCGCGCCGTGTCGATGGCGAGACCGCGCGCGGAGAGACCGTAGGTTTGTCCGCGTCCGACGGCGCGGAAATAGCTCGCACCCTGGAAGACGATGTACTCGTCGAGATAGTCGGGGCGATTGATGGGCCCGTGCACGCGAAAGCCCGAGAACCCGTAGGGGGCTGCGCTGCCCACGTCGCCCACGAGCGGCCCGAGCGAAAAGAGAGTGGAGTCCGCCATGAGACGGTGCGCGTCGCCGTTGTCGACGAGCCAGATCTCGACGGGAGTGTCGAACAACCATCCCATCGGCAAAAGTTGGAGCTCGAAATCGAGCTTCTCTCCGCGCCAGATCGCCTGGTCGGTGCGGAAGCGGATGTCGCGGAACTGATCGTAGCCGAGCTGCTGGAACGATTGGGGCAGCTTGACCGCCGGCTTGGCGAACGGCTGGGCCGCGAGCTGCTCGGCGAGAGCCTGCACGTGCGTCGGCCCGAAGGCCGCGCTGGCGTCGAAGGACGGAAGCGCGCGCGCGCGCGTTGTCCTAATGAAGGGTGCGCCCACACCGGCAAGCGCCAGCGCACCGGCTCGCATGAGGACCGCCCTGCGATCCACCCACGTACGATTCATCGTTGCGTGCTTTCCGTGCCTCTGAGCGTCCCCTCGCTGCGCCTTAACGCGCAACGCACCCGTAGCGTTCATTTGCCCAGAAAATCCTGTCCGCCTTTGGGCGGCGCAAGATCCCTCCAGAGTGGCGCTCAACGCCCTCTCCCGGTTCTTCCTTCCCGCACTTTTCGAGGATTGGTGTCGGCCGCCTTGGCTACACTCTAGGCTACTTTGACGGCCTTCCACTCACGCTAGACGAGCTTGCGATCGTCTGTCTGCGATCCATGTTTTGGCGCACTTGCTGCGCCGCAATAATCTATCGCAGCTAGGGATTCCGAGCAAGGGGCAGCAATGCTTAGGTGGTAGATGCGCAGCGGCGTCGCATCCAGAGTTTCGACGCATTCGGCTCATAGTATCGGCAACGTGAGGGCGTGGGTTAACGCGTCCCAGGGCTTGGGGAAGCCCTGAGGTAGGTCCTGGGGGGGGGCCGTTATGATCCAGGAAGCGACGCCGATCGAAGCGATCTTGGGCTTTCGCGCTCAAATCGACGTCCTGTGGCAGTTCTTCGTGACCGTCCACATCGCGATTTTCGCGCTGCTCTTTATTTGCGACGAGGCGTCGAGAGCCTCAACATCATCGCCCGCATCTTTGCAATCGCCGGCGTGGCACTATTTGAGTGGACAACGGCAAGGCCCTAGCACACACCTACCTGTTGCTAGATGCGACCCTCGACCAGTACCGCACGCTCTCCACAGCATGGCCTTCGTGGTCATTATTTTGGCATTCCTGTCGCGGGAATTCGTGCAGACCCGCAAGAAGGGCCGCGAGGCCGGGGCGGTTGAGTTGCGGTGGCTATCACCAAGGACCGATTCGGACCTGGGCAAGCCCCACAGACTGGGGTATTGGGGATAACCGGCGCAGGAAATTTCAGCGCAATAGGCTGAAAATGACGAGGATACGGTGGGTTATGCCCTCAAACGGGCTCGTTGCAGAGTAGCCACAACTCCTGTGAATTCCGCAACGATCCGCGCCTAGCCCGTTTCCCGTGCATCCATTCTCTGCTTATGTTTTCCCCCGAGCGGTGATTTGGTCTCACGACCGCCGCGACGCGAGTTCGTGGAGTGGATTTCGGGTTTCGTAGGGAGTAGGCGGCATTTGTGCGTGGCGTCGCCATCAGAAAGTAAGCAGACGGGAGTAGGTCAATGAAAAAGTTAAGTCTGGGTGCCCTGGTGGCAGCAGGCCTGCTGATGGGTGGGCTTACCGCCGGCAGCGCGTCGGCCGCCGATCTCGGGGGCAACTGCTGCGCTGATCTCGAGGAGCGTATTGCTGAGCTCGAGGCCACTACCGCCCGCAAGGGCAACCGCAAGGTGTCGCTGACCATCTCCGGTTGGGTTGGTGAGCAGGTCTTGTGGTGGGATGATGGTGCTGCAAGAGGCACCTATGTGGGTGGCCTTGGCACCACCCTTGCCACCCACGTAACCTTCAGCGGTCAGGCCACCATCATGCCGGGCTGGTATGCTGGTTATGTGCTGCCCTGGAAGCGGATGAGCATGATTCGCTCGTTCACCAGTCAGAGCAATGGACCAACTTTGGCTGGCGAAGCGTCAACTTGAGCGCCAGGCATTGCCGGTCTTGGCACACGAGCGTGTTTTCGCGCTCAGTGAACGTTCTCAACTCCTACTGGTTCGTCAAGAGCGACCACCTCGGCAAGGTCAGCGTTGGTCAGCAGTCATCGGCGGCTGACAACGCGGCCATCCTGGTTGACGGCTCGGGCTCGCTCGTTCCCTCCAACTGGGTGATGTTCGACAACGGCGGCTTCTTCATCCGTGAACAAAAATGGGTTCTCACTCGGCGGCCTCAACCCGTGCTGGGGCTGAGCTTGGCAACCTCGGCTGCGCTATCGCGGCTCAGTGAGCGATTGGTGGCGACTGCGAAGCGATCCCGACCAACGTCGTTCGCTATGACAGCCCGGTCTTCGCTGGCTTCTCTATGAGTGCCGACTGGGGTCAGAAGCGATGCGGTTACTGCGACTGCCTATGCTCGCTATGCTGACGATCATCCCGTGGCATCTGCCCGCGGCAACGATCGGCTGGGTACTGGGATGTCTACGGCCGCTATGCTGGTGAGTACAACGGCATCAAGCTCGCTGCCACACGCGGTTGGTCCGTCAGTCCAACTCAGTCATGACACCTTCTAGACGGTGCTGTCCACCTGGGATTGCCGGACACGGCATTAACGGCGACAAGGTTGGCTACTGGCAGTCCGGCCTCTACATCGAGCATGTGGCAACCGGCCTGTTCGTCTACGGTGCCTATGGCCGTGAGTTCGAGCGACGACGTGCCCTGGCTTCAACACCGAGCCCGATCATTGGATGGTCAAGGCCGGTCTGCGTGAGCGGTGGACATCCGCTGGGTCACACGGTGCTCTATGGGTTCTATGCCCAGCGCCACGACATGATCGATCAGTTCACGTGAGTGCGATACGCTAGGGTCTGGCGTGCTTCGATATGCGTTGCCTGGAGCCGACAACTGCACCGTCACCGGCAGCGAACCACGGAGTGGGGCGGTGGCTTCGTGCAGGAAATCGATGCGGCCGCCATGTCCCTGTGGGTCCAGTATGACCACTTCGATGCCAGTGCTCCGGATGTACGTCGGCGTACGCGTCGAGCCTGCACCAGCGACACCTGGCTGGACCGTGCGGTCCATGGCTTCGAGCTCGATAGCATGACCAGGTCGTGAAGTTCGGTGGTCTGATCAACTTCTAAGACCAACGAACCGAGCTAAGAACAGCGAAGCCGTCCCGAAAGGGGCGGCTTCTTCTGTTTGCTCATAAGCCCTTGAGATGCAGGTTGTTTCCTTTCAATTTAACCCAATCCGGGTTGTGGCCCGAAGGACACGGTAGACGATCCAAAGGCAACACGAGGCGGGAAGGCGGACCAGCGGCTTGGGTTACAAATTGGGTTACAAACGCCGCCCGATGCGTACCGGGCGTGGCAGTTATCGCAAGTGTTATATCGTTCCCCACGGGAACGGGTTTAAGTACCTCCGCCGTGTGCCAGGGGACATTCAGCACCTTGAAAACAGACGGGCTTGGGTGAAGTGCCTGGGGAACGTTTCACGAGCGGAAGCCGAGACCCTGGCCCATGGGCTGGCCTATGAGCACGGCAAGCGGATACTGGCATTGCGGGCGCTAAGACGCGGCGATGGTTGGTCATCCGGTCCAGCGCAGATTAGGGACTTGTCCAAGCCGCGAGGCCGCACTGCGCATTCACGCGCCGCAAACGGAAGCGGGGACAACGTCTCGGTGCCTCACTCTTCGATCTGGTCGGTTGTGGGAACAGGGTCCGAGCCCCCGCAGCGCCATCAGCAAGGCAGCCACCCGCCTTTGTGTCCGTCGCTTCGTTGAACTTCTCGGAAACGTCCGCGCCCAGGATGTGACGCGGGAACATGCGATAGGCTACAGGGATGCACTAAGAGGAGCATTTCTATTTGGAAGGACAGGTCGCGCTCGCCATACCAGGCGAGGCCGGCGATATTCTCGTGCATGCTTCGACCCAAGATCCGACCGAGGTCCAGCATGTGCTCGCCCGGGTTCTCGGCTGTCCGGATTCCTACGTAACGGTTGAGACCCGCCGGATGGGCGGCGGCTTCGGCGGCAAGGAGAGCCAGGCAAACCAGACCGCAGCCATCGCCGCGCTGGCCGCCCATCGCACCGGGCGGCCGTGTAAGCTGCGACTCGATCGCGACGACGATTTCATCACGACGGGCAAACGGCATGACATGCGCGCCGATTGGCGCGCCGGTTTCGACCGTGATGGAAGGATTCTTGCCTACGACCTCGTGCTCAACGCCCGCTGCGGCTATTCCGCCGACCTGTCGCTCGGCGTCGTCGATCGGGCGATGTTTCACGCCGACAGCAGCTATTATTTCCCCGTCGTCGCGATCGCGTCAAAGCGGTTACGCACCCATACTGTGTCCAATACGGCGTTTCGCGGCTTTGGCGGGCCGCAGGGCATGCTCGCAGCAGAGCGGGTGATCGATGCGGTTGCCCATGCGGTCGGACGCGATCCACTCGACGTACGCAAGGCCAATCTCTACCGACCACAGCGTGATCTTACCCCGTATGGCATGCAAGTTGAGGACTGCCAGACCCAGATTAATCTGATCGAAGCGCTGGAACGCAGTTCGGATTACCGACGGCGGCGCGCCGGCATCGCAAGCGTGAACGCCGACAATCGCTATCTTAAGCGGGGTCTCGCGCTGACGCCGGTGAAATTCGGGATTTCCTTTACGCTGGTCCACCTCAATCAGGCTGGTGCTCTGGTTCATGTCTATCAGGACGGTTCAATCGCGCTGAATCATGGCGGCACTGAAATGGGGCAGGGCTTGTTCATCAAGGTCGCGCAAATAGTTGCCGAGGAATTCGGCGTGCCGCTCGATTTTGTCCGGATCACCCCGACCACGACGGCCAAGGTGCCAAATGCCTCGCCGACCGCGGCCTCGTCGGGTTCCGATCTCAACGGCATGGCGGCCCAGATCGCCGCCCGCCAGATCAAGGCGCGGATGGTTGAATTTGCGGTGACGAAATGGGGCGTGTCAGCCGACCAGGTGTCCTTTCGGGACGCTGTCGTGCTGATCGGCAACGAGGCTATGTCCTTTGCCGATTTTGCCAAGACTTGCCGTCTCAATCGGATCCATTTGTCGGCAGCAGGCTATTACAGGACGCCAAAGGTCGATTGGGACCGCAACGAAAAGAAAGGCCGGCCGTTCTTCTACTTCGCCTATGGTGCCGCCTGTTCCGAGGTCGTCATCGACACGCTGACCGGCGAAATGTCGCTTGAGCGGGTCGATATTCTTCACGATGTCGGCCGCTCGCTCAACCCCGCGATTGATGTCGGCCAGATCGAGGGCGGGTTCGTCCAGGGACTCGGCTGGCTCACGACCGAAGAATTGGTCTTTGATCAACGCGGTCGGCTGCGCACCCACGCGCCTTCGACCTACAAGATTCCGATCGCTTCCGATGTACCGGCCGATTTTCGCGTCGATTTGTTCGATGGCCGCAACCAAGAGGCGACGGTCTATCGCTCTAAGGCCGTCGGCGAACCGCCGTTGATGCTGGCCATTTCGGTTTATGCTGCCATTCTCGACGCGCTGCACAGCCTTAGTCCCGGCAGCCAGGTTCCACTCGACGCGCCGGCAACGCCAGAGGCTATATTGATGGCCGCGCAAGCTCTGCGGGGGGAGCGGTGACGGCCCCCTATCGCGCCCTGTGCGAGGCAATCGCGGCCGAGGGTTCGGCCGCCCTAATCACGCTTGTGCGCTGCGAAGGATCAAGCCCGCGCGAGGCCGGCGCTAGAATGGTGGTGCGCCCGTCGGGCCGGTTCCTCGGCACGATCGGCGGCGGTGCCCTGGAATGGGAGGCCTTGCGCCGGGCTCGCGCACAGCTGTCTTTAGGCCGTGGCGCCGACCTTGCCTATGGTCAGGCGCTGGGACCCGATCTCGGCCAATGCTGCGGCGGGCGGGTCGATCTGTTGATCGAGACCTTCGACGGACGGGATGCCGAGGCTCTGGCCAGTCTGGCCGCGGCGGAGGCGCTCGGCTGCGGCACAATCCGGGCCAGCACCGATGCCGACCGCCGGCGGGTGCGTCAGTTGGTCGCCACCGCGGCAGTGCTTGGCCAATCGTTTAGCGTGCAGCCGGACGGCACTTTCGTCGAGTCGCTGGCGCCGGCGCCGTGCCTATTATTGTTCGGGGCTGGCCACGTTGGCCGGGCGCTGGTGCTGGCGCTTGCGGCGCTGCCATTTCGCGTCCGCTGGATCGATCCACGGCGTGACGCATTCCTCGAACACGTTCCAGCCAATGTCAGCAAGATACACAGCCTCGATATGGCAGCCGAGATCGCCGCAGCACCCGACCAGGCCTATGTTCTGGTGATGAGCCACTCGCACGCGCTTGATCTCGAAATCGTGGCAAGCGCACTTGCCGCCAACCGATTCGCTTTCGTCGGTTTGATCGGTTCGCGTACCAAATACCGGCGCTTTAGCCGAAGGCTGAGCCAAGCCGGTCTCAGCGCGGCAGCGATTGCCCAATTGACCTGCCCGATCGGTATTGCCGGCATTTCCGGCAAGCAACCGGCGATCATCGCGGCCGCGACGGTCGCCCAATTGCTGCAGCGGCGCGAAGCTCGTCTCCGCGACCAGCGTGCGAGCGAAAGGTCTCTGCAATCCCAACCAAATGAGGCAGCCTTGCCGGCGCAGTTCGACCGCCGCCCACAGCGGGCTGAGCACCGATGACCAGTAGCAGCAAGGACCGACAATTCCTCGGCGCGGCCGTCGCGCTGTCGCGTCAGCACATGGAAGGCGGCGCCGGCGGGCCATTTGGTGCGGTAATCGTCCGCGACGGCAGAATCATCGCGGAGGGATGGAACCAGGTGACCTCGTCGCATGATCCGACCGCCCATGCCGAGGTGGTGGCGATCCGTCGGGCTTGTGCCGCGGTCGGCGATTTCGCGCTGGCCGGCGCCACGATCTATTCGAGTTGCGAACCGTGTCCGATGTGCCTTGCCGCTATTTATTGGGCGCGCCTCGAGCGGCTCGTTTTCGCCAATACCCGCGAACAAGCCGCAGCGATTGGCTTCGATGATGCCTTCCTCTATGCCGAGGTTCCCAAGCCGCCGCACCAGCGCCAAATGCCGACCGACCGCATTGCGATGGCGGAGGCAGAAGCGGTCTTTGCCTTGTGGACCAACAAGGTCGACAAGATTGCCTATTGAGCGGCCTAGGCCCGCCGCTTCCTTCGGTTCGCCTTTCTGCTTCGCACCGCGGGCTTGGCAGCGGCCGCTGCCTTGGGAGGTCCCGCTTTGCCCTTGCTTTTGACACTCGGCGGCCGGTAGCCATAGGCGCGGAACCGCTCGGTGATCCGCATGATTTCGTCGTCGGGCAGGATCACCGGCTTGCCGGCGACCATGACATGGAAATACATCCGCGCCAGCGTCTCGAGTTCGACGGCGCGCCACATCGCCTGGCCAAGCTCATTGCCTGTTGCAATCATACCGTGATTGCCGAGCAGCACGCCATTGCGGTCCGCCAGGCCTTCGACCGCAAGTGCCGAAAGTTCGGTCGTCCCAAATGGGGCGTAATCGGTGCAGGCGATCGTCGGTCCGCCGAAGGCGGCAATCATGTAATGGACCGCCGGTATCGGTTTGCGCAGGATTGAAAGAATGGTCGCATACATTGCGTGGGTGTGGACGATCGCGCCAACGTCCGGGCGCGCCCGCATAATGTCGAGATGGAACCGCCATTCGCTCGACGGCTTGCAGGGACCGGAAAAGGCGCCGTAGTCGCCGTTGAGCGGCATTGCTGCGATCATTTCCGGCCGCATCTCGTGATAGGGGACGGCGCTCGGCGTGATCAGCATGACGATACCGTTGCGTACCGAAATATTACCCGACGTGCCCTGATTGATTCCCAACCGATTCATCTCGAGGCAGGCCTCGACAATGGCCTGGCGCAAATGTTTCTCGCTCATGATTCCTCACCTGTTTGCGCCCTTGCGCCGACCTGATTTTGCCACACTTGCGGCGCCGACCGAAAGGTGGGTGGCCGGGCACAGCTGCCTGATCAGCCGGCGGACCGGCCGGACGGCGGTCGTTGCCGCGGTTAGGCAGATTGTCAGCCTTTCGCGGAAACGGATGCGGATCAAGACCATAGCAATAAAATAGCCGCGCTGAGCCTCACTTTCCCAGACTTTTCGCCAATCCGGATACTATTAATTGACCAGGATTTCAGCTCGCCTTAATGCTGATTAACGGAATTGCTATGGGTCGAACGGGCAGGAAATCAACGCGGCGCCGGCCAGCCGTTATAATCGGCTCAGGCCCACCAATCGAACAAGCCCACAGGAGAAAACGGATGGATCATTTCACCCGACGTCATGTTATGGCCGGTGCGCTTGCCGCTCCCGCACTCATTGGGCTTGGCCGCGTCGCGAACGCTGCGACCACTCTGAAGATTTCCCACCAGTTTCCGGGTGGCACGCTGGAATCCGGCGATTTTCGCGATCGCTTGTGCCGAAAATTTGCCCTCGAAATCGGCAGCCGGACCAAGGGTGCTTTGACCGCCGAGGTCTATCCCAATTCCTCGCTGGTCAAGACCAACGCGCAATTCAGCGCCCTGCGCCGTGGCGCGCTGGACATGACCTTGTACCCGCTCGCTTATGCCGGTGGCGAGGTCCCGGAGCTCAATATCACGCTGATGCCCTGCATGGTTTCGTCCTATACGCAGGGCGCCGCCTGGAAATCGGCCGATATTGGCAAGGAACTGGTCAAGCTCCTCGCCGACAAGGGCGTGATTATCGTTGCCTGGCTCTGGCAGGCCGGCGGCTGCGCCAGCCGTGGCGCCAAATTGGTCGGGCCCGAGGATGCCAAGGGACAGAAGGTGCGCGGCGGTTCGCGCGAAATGGACCTGATGTTCAAGCAGGCCGGGGCGGCGGTGGTGTCGCTGCCGTCGAACGAGGCCTATGCCGCCATGCAGACCGGGGCAGTAGACTCGGTTGTCACCTCCTCGACCAGCCTGATTTCCTTCCATATGGAGGAATTGGCCAAGCATCTGACCGCTGGCGGTGGTCGCTCCTATTGGTTCATGTTCGAACCCTTGTTGATGTCAAAGGCCGTATTCGATGCTTTGCCCAAGGATCAGCAGGATCAGATCATGGCACTTGGCGCCAGCCTGGAGGCCTTTGGCACCAGCTCGGCCAAAGCCGACGATACCGCGGTTGTCGAGGTTTATAAGGCGAAAGGCTGCGAAACCCACCTGCTTGACGAAGCCAGCCTGACCAAATGGCGGGAATTGGCGCGCGTCAGCGCCTGGAAGGATTATGCCGATAAATCCGAATCGGCGGCAAAGTTTATGAAGCTTGCGCAGATTGTCGCGGAGAATACGGCTTGAGCGGTTCGCATCCTAATGGCGGCGAACCTGGCCTAGCGGCACTCCACCCGATTGACCGGGGCATGCGGCAGATCAATCGCCTGATGATCCTGCTCTGCTGCCTTGCCCTCGTCGCTGCCGCTCTGGTCCTCACCGAGAGCGTGGTGGTGCGCTACATCTTCCGAGAGACGACCGATTGGCAGGACGAGACCAGTGTCATGCTGCTGGTTGGTGCGACCTTTCTGTCGGCTGCTTACGTGCAATCGGTTCGCGGTCACGTGGCGATCGATGCGCTCGCCGGTCTGCTGCGCCCGGATTGGGAGCGGCGGCGCCAGCAGCTGGTCGACCTATTGAGCTTCGCCTTCTGCGGATTTTTCGCCTGGAAGTCGTGGACGCTGACGGCCGAGGCGATCGCCGAGGGGACGGTGACGGCATCGACTTTCGCGCCACCGCTGTGGATACCCTATGCGACAATGGCGGCCGGCATGAGTTTGCTAGCGCTGCAGCTCCTGGTCCAGCTCGGTCTATCCTTGGCGCGGCCGTCCGCGCGATGAGCGTACTGGAAATAGGCCTGCTCTACGCAGCGGCGACACTTGTAGCGATGTTTTCCGGCATGCCGATTGCTTTTGCATTGGGCGCTGTCGCTGTCTTGTTCATGCTGATTTTCATGCCGCATGCCTCGCTCGATACAGTCACCGAGAATGTTTATGAGGAAATGGCTTCGATCACCCTGCTGTCGATTCCGCTGTTCATTTTGAAGGGCGCCGCGATCGGCCGCTCGAGGGCCGGCGCCGATCTCTACGCGGCCCTGCATGCGTTTATGCACCGCATCCCCGGCGGCCTCGGAATTGCCAACGTGTTCGCCTGCGCGCTGTTTGCCGCAATGGCCGGCTCGTCGCCGGCGACCTGTTCAGCCATCGGATCGGCCGGCATTCCCGAAATGCGCAAGCGCGGCTATTCGCCAGGCTTTGCCGCCGGGATCATCGCCGCCGGCGGAACCCTCGGCATCTTGCTGCCGCCCTCGATTACCATGATCCTCTATGCGGTCGCCGCCGAACAATCCCTGGGCCGGCTGTTTCTGGCCGGGATCCTGCCGGGGGTCCTGCTCGTCGGCTTCTTTTCGGCCTATGCCATGTTTCGCTTCGGCCGCGAATATGCGGCAGCGCGCGCCATTCACGACGGCGGCGGCGAGAAGTCGCAGCTGCTGGCCGATGACGAATATTCGCTCGCCGAGAAGCTCCGCCTGCTGCCCCGCGTGCTGCCCTTCGTTCTGCTTCTGACTGGGGTCATGATCGCCCTTTACGGAGGCTACGCGACGCCCTCCGAGACGGCCGGCCTCGGCGCTCTGCTGGCGCTCGTTCTGATTGCGATAATCTATCGGGTCTGGCGGGCGGCCGACGTCCGGCCGATCCTGGCCGCAACGCTGCGCGAATCGACCATGCTGATGCTGATCATCGGCATGTCGCTGTTATATTCCTATGTCATGAGTTATCTGCATATCTCGCAGTCGGTCGCCGAGGCGATCGTGGCACTCGGACTGTCGCATTGGCTGCTTCTGAGCGCGATATTGCTGCTCGTGGTTGTGCTGGGTTTCTTCCTGCCCCCAGTTTCGATTATATTGATGACCGCTCCGATCATTCTCCCGCCTCTGAAAGCTTCCGGCTTCGACCTGATCTGGTTCGGGATCGTCATGACGATTGTCATGGAAATGGGGCTCATCCATCCCCCCGTCGGCCTCAACCTATTTGTCATCCGTAACATTGCCCCGGACATCCCGCTGAGCGAGGTCATCTGGGGCGTTCTGCCCTTCGTCGGATTAATGATGGCGGCGATTGTCATTTTGTGCCTTGTCCCGCAGATCGCGACATTTTTGCCGGTCGCAGTTATGGGAAGCGGACGCTAGGATTGGGTAGGCGAGGGAAGCGGCAGTGAATACGGATTTCTTCGGCGCCTTACTGCAGACGATAGCTGAGCGCGGCCGGGCCCTAATGGGACTCGGGCGGGTGGCGGCGGCCGGACCGTCGGAAATACTGCGTCGCGTCGATCAGTTGCTGTCGAGCCGAGGCGAGGCCTCCGGCGTCGCGCTCGCTCAGCAAATCCTCGCGAGTTACGCTACTTTGCCGCCGGAGGCCCGCGACGATGTCCTTGTCGCCTTGAACGATCGGTTCGGTCCGGACATGACCGCACTTGGCGAGGCGGTCCAGCGTTTCTTGCAAGAGCCGGATCTTGCCGCCGCCGCCCGCATTCACCAGGCGTCGGAGCCACGCCGCCAGGAACTTATCCGCAGACTCAATCTCGCGCCGGGCGGCACCCATCGGCTTGTGCGGATGCGCGAAGACGTCCTCGAGCGCCTCGATGTGCGGCCCGAACTCGCCCGCCTAGACCACGATTTCGGCCAATTGCTTTCATCCTGGTTCAACCGTGGCTTTCTGGTCCTGCGGCGCATCGACTGGTCGACGCCGGCCAATATTCTCGAAAAGATCATGCGTTATGAGGCAGTGCATGCGATCGCCGACTGGGATGACTTGCGCCGCCGGCTGGAGCCGCCGGACCGGCGCCTTTATGCCTTCTTTCATCCGGCGCTCGTTGAAGAGCCGTTGATATTCCTCGAGGTTGCACTGACCGAGGAAACACCCGCGGCGATCGGGCCGTTGCTGGCCCATGCCCGTCGGCCGGCGGCGGCGGAAGAGGCAACGACGGCGGTCTTCTACTCGATCTCGAATGCCCAGAAGGGTCTGGCGGGCGTCTCTTTCGGCAATTTTCTGATCAAGCAGGTTGTCGAAGAACTCAAACGCGAATTGCCGCGCCTCGAGACCTTCGTCACGCTGTCACCGGTGCCACGTTTTGCCCAATGGCTGGCGCGGGAAATCGACGACAATTCGAGCCCGCTTCTGAATGCCGAGGACCGGCGTGTTCTGGCCTTGCTCGACAAGCCGCATTGGTTTCAAAAGGCCGCCGCCGCCGATGCCGTGTCGCGGGTGCTCGGGCCACTGGCCGCCCATTATTTTCTCAAGGCCAAGATCGCCGATGGCCGGCCGGTCGATCCGGTCGCCCGTTTCCATCTCGGCAATGGGGCGCGGCTCGAGCGGCTGAACCTCCTTGGCGATCTGTCGGCCAAAGGCCTGGCGCAATCGCACGGCCTGATGGTCAACTATCTGTATGCCTTGGAGGACATCGAGGCCAACCACGAGATTTTCGCCAACAAGGGCGAGGTGGTCGCAACGAGTTCGATCCGCAAGCTTGCCAAGGTCAAGGCCGGCAGCGGAACGGCGGCTGCGCTTATTTCGGTTCGACGGGCATGAGCAACCATCTCTATGATCGCCTCCTCGCGGGCATCGAGACCCACACCGGATCGCTGCTCGAAACCGTCGACGGCCGTTCTCTGTCGGGGCCGGACGTTGTCGAGAAGGCGGCCGTCTTTGCCGGAGTCCTGCGTGCCAGCGGCGCCGGCGCCGGCGACCGCATAGCCGTGCAGGTCGAAAAGTCGCCCGAAGCGCTCAGTCTCTACCTCGCCTGCCTGCGCATCGGTGCCATCTTCTTGCCCCTCAACACAGCCTATACGCTTGCCGAATTGTCGTATTTCCTCGGCGACGCCGAGCCGCGCCTGATGATCTGCCAGCCGCAGGCCCTGGACGAGATCACCGGCATGGCGAGCCGGCTCGATCGGTGCGGCGCGCTGAGCCTCGGCGAGCGGGCCGATGGAACCCTTATGGCGTTGGCCCGCGTGACCAAACCGGACCTTCGTGTCGAGCCGCGCGGGCCCGGCGACATTGCCGCTATTCTCTACACGTCGGGAACGACGGGCCGCTCGAAGGGCGCGATGCTTAGTCATGCCAATCTTGCATCGAATGCCGAGGCCTTGGTCGAAGCCTGGCGCTTTGCGCCAAACGATATCCTCATTCACGCCTTGCCGATCTTCCACACCCACGGCCTGTTTGTCGCCATCAATGTGGCGCTGCTGTCCGGTGCGGCCATGCTGTTCCTGCCGAAATTCGACGCCGATCTGGTGCTTTCGCTGTTTGTCCGGGCCACAGTCTTGATGGGCGTGCCGACCTTTTACACGCGGCTATTGGGCCGGCCTGGCCTCAATCGCGACACGACCCGGCACATGCGGCTGTTTGTCTCCGGTTCGGCGCCATTGCTCGAGGAGACCCACCGGGAATTCCTGGCCCGCACCGGCCATGCCATTCTCGAGCGCTACGGGATGACCGAAACCAGCATTATCGCCGCCAATCCCTACCAGGGAGAGCGGCGCGCCGGTAGCGTCGGCATGCCATTGCCAGGCGTTGATTTGCGCATCGTCGATCCGGCGGGTGGCGCCGCGCTTGCGCCGGGCGAAATCGGCTTGATCGAAATCAAAGGCCCCAATGTGTTCAAGGGCTATTGGCGCCAGCCTGAGAAAACTGCTGCCGAATTTCGCGTGGACGGCTATTTCGTGACCGGCGATCTCGGCCGCTACGAGGGCGCCTATCTCCAGATTGTCGGCCGTGGCAAGGACCTGATCATTAGCGGCGGCTTCAACGTCTATCCCAAGGAGATCGAAGCGGAGATCGACGCGATCGGCGGGGTGGTCGAAAGTGCTGTTATCGGCGTGCCGCATCCCGATTTCGGCGAGGGCGTAACCGCGATCGTGGTTGGCAGGTCGGCGCTCGACGAAGCAGCGGTTCTGGCGGCACTGCAGACGAGGCTTGCCAGATACAAATTGCCAAAGCGGGTGCTTTTCGTCGAGGAGCTGCCGCGCAACGCCATGGGCAAGATCCAAAAAAACCTGCTGCGCGAGACTTACGCGTCGATCTATGCCGCGCCGACCCGCTAGGCCTCTGCGTCATTGGCTTGGAAATCGATCTGCACCTTCATCGAGCGGCGACGATCGCCGGCCAGCCGGAACCCGTCTGCCGCATCGGCAAGGCGCACCGTGCCGGTCAGAAGCGGCCGTACGTCGACCAGCCGAGCCGCAAGAAAAGCCACGGCCGTCTCGAATTCCTCATGGAAGCGAAAGGTTCCACGCAAGTCGAATTCCTTGGCGACGAGCGTGTTAATCAGAAACGTGAAATCGCCGCCCAAGCCGACCTGGACAATGATACCGCGCGGCCGGATCGCCGCGAGCGACTGGCTAAAGGCCCGGTTGTTGCCCGAGCACTCGAACAGGATGTCGAAAAACCCCTTTGCCCTTTCGAAGGGCAGCAAACCATCCATCGATTGCGCGGTGTTTATGGTCGCGTCGGCGCCGCAGCGCCGCGCGATCGCAAGCGTTTCGTCGACAATGTCGACGACGATGATCTCGGCGGCGCCGGCCCGCCGGGCTGCCAGCGTCGTCAAAACGCCGATCGGTCCGGCGCCGGTGATCAGGACCCTCTTGCCGACCAGCTCGCCGGCCCGGCGGACCGCATGCAGACAGACTGCCAAAGGTTCCGCGAAGGCGGCTTCTTTCAGCGTCAGCGTGTCGGCAATCGGAACCGCCTGCTCGATCGCGCACACCAGTCTTTCGCAAAACGCGCCCTGAACATGGGGAAAGCGCATTGCCGATCCGTAGAAACGCATGTCCAGGCAATGATTCTGCAGACCGCGCCGGCAATAGTCGCAGACTTGGCAGGGCAGGCTTGGATTGAGGGCGACCCGTTGCCCGACTCGCCGCGTCAGTACCTCCGGCCCGAGCGCCTCGATCGTGCCGGAAACTTCATGGCCCAGCACCATCGGCTGGCGCAGTCTGACCGTGCCAAAGCCGCCGTGGTTGAAGTAGTGGAGGTCGGAACCGCAGATGCCGCCGGCCGCAATCCGCACCAGCACCTGGCCCGGGCCCGGCCGGCCGACCGGCACGTCCTCAACCCTGAGGTCGCCTGCCGCGTGGATGACGGCCGCCAATGCCATGCTCCTGTCCCCTTGCTTGGCTCGTTGGCCGAACCGATTGCGACCCGATGCGCCAGGACGCTAAGCTCAACCCCTCCCTTCGGCAAGTTCCGGCAACAGGTGAATAATCATGCACCCCTCAGCTTCCCTTTTCGATCTTTCCGGTAAGATTGCGCTGGTCACGGGATCCTCGATCGGGATCGGCTTTGGCATAGCGCGCGGCCTTGCCGGGGCTGGCGCCAAGGTCATTTTGAACGGCCGCAGCGCCGAGCGGCTGACGGAGGCTCGAACGGCGCTACTGGGCGAGGGGCTGGAGGCCTTTCAGCGCGTCTTCGATGTCACCGATCAGCTTTCGGTGGTTGCCGCCGTCGATGCTATCGAACGGCAGATCGGGCCAATCGATATCCTCGTCAACAATGCCGGCATTCAGAGGCGCGGCGCCTTCGACGAATATCCAGCCGAAATCTGGCACGAAATCGTTGCCGCCAATCTGGACAGCGTCTTCTACGTCGCCCAGGCCGTCGGCCGGCGCATGGTCACCCGTCGGCGCGGCAAGATCATCAATATTTGTTCGGTGACCAGCGAACTGGGTCGGGCCACGATCATTCCCTATGCGGCGACCAAGGGCGCGGTCAGGATGATGACCAGGGGCATGTGCGCGGAATGGGCGAAACACAACATCCAGATCAACGGCATTGGTCCCGGCTATATCAAGACGGAATTGAATCGCGCGCTGATCGAGGACGAGAAGTTCTCGGCCTGGGTTTGCGCCCGCACGCCGGCCGGGCGCTGGGCCGAGATCGACGAACTGGCGGGCGCCGCCATTTTCCTCGCCTCCGAGGCTTCCAATTACGTCAACGGTCACATCCTCTATGTCGACGGCGGCATGAGTTCGGCCGTCTAGGTCTCGGGCGGTGCCGCCAGTGCCTGCAGGACTTCTGCCCGCCTCGGCATTGGAGCGACAGCGCCGTAGCCGGTCGTCGACAGCGCCGCCGCGACATTGGCATAGCGGCCGGCCGCGAAAGGATCGCCGGTTGTGAGAAACTCCGCCAGAAAGGCGCCGTCGAACGTGTCTCCGGCACCGGTGGCGTCGCGGGCGTGCACCGTGATCGACGTGACGCGCTGCCGGCGCTTAGGCGTGGCAATCAGGCTGCCGGCCTTGCCGAGCGTCAAGGCGACGATCTTGGCGCCGAGACGCAGGTAGAAATCGGCGATCGAGTTCTGGGTCGCTCATGCCAGTCAAGTGAAGGGCATCGTCGAGGCCGGGCAGGGCGATATCGGCCGAACGCATCGCTTCATGAATGACCGCCCTGGCCCGCGCCAATGGCCAGAGTTTTAGCCTGAGATTGGTGTCGTAGGCGATCAGATTGCCGGCGGCCTTGGCGGCCTCGATGGCGGCAAAGACAGCGTCTGCCGCGCCGGGTGAAATAGCCTGCGAAATGCCGGAGACATGCAGCACCCTGGCCGCCGCCACCAGGTCGGTGGGAATGTCCGGTGGGCTGATCCGGCTCGCCGCCGAGCCGGCACGCAGATAGGAAAATTCGTGGCCGCCTGCGTCATGCGTCACGAAATAGACGGCGGTCGCCGCCTGCCGGTCAATTTTGACCCGGCTGCAGTCGACCCCCTCGCGCTGCCACAGGTCAAGCAACTTGCGGCCGAAGGTGTCATCGCCAAGCGCGGTGAAATAGCCGCATTTGGCGCCCGAACGGGCAGCGGCGACTGCCACATTCGACGTATCGCCGCCAAAACCCATCAGGAATGTGCCATTGGCCTCAGATTGGTTGAATTCAATCATCGGCTCGCCGATGGCGAGTATGTCGAGCTGCATGCCTAAGTACCGAAACGGCGGGGGTGCTCCGGCCACCGGCCGGACGCTTCGACATTGACGAGCAAGGCTCGAGCGGTCAACAAGGGAGAACTGGGACACAGCTGAGAGGAGACTGGATGATCGAGTTGACCTTGGGCCAGGCGCAGCAGGTGCTTGCCGGTGCCGTTGCCGCTTCCCGCGCCAAGAACCTAAGCCCGCTCGCCATTGTCGTGCTCGATTCGCGGGGCGCGCTGAAGGCCGCCGCGGCCGAGGACGGCGTCAGTCTGCTGCGCTGGCGGATCGCGCTGGCCAAGGCCAATGGCGCGATCGCGCTCGGGATCGGGTCGCGAAAGATTTCACAGATGGCGGTCGAGCGGCCACATTTCGTATCGGCTGCGGCAGCCCTTACGGAAAGCGGCATGGTGCCGGTCGCCGGCGGTGTCCTGGTCCGCGATGCGCACAAGCACCTCGTCGGCGCGGTCGGGATTTCTGGCGATACGTCCGACAATGATGAAGACGTGGCCATTGCCGCGATTTCCGGTGCCGGCCTTTTGGCCGACCCCGGCTGAGCCGCGTCGCGCCCGCCCCATGACGCTCTCCCCGGCCATCACCAGACGCCCCCATAGCTGGCTCGAAGAGTTGGTCGACGGCTGCGTCCACGTTGTCGGCGTCGTCGTTGGCGCGACCGGCGGCCTCGTTTTGGCGTCGGCTGCCTTCGGGCGCAGCCGAATGGCGGGTTGCATCGCCATTTTGGTCTATGTGCTGGGTCTGATGGCCATGCTGCTCGCCTCGGCCGCCTATAATGTCTTCTACCACACCCGTTGGCGGGGGATTTTTCGCACCTGCGATCATGCGGCTATTTTTGTGATGATTGCGGCAACCATGACCCCTTTCACGCTTGGCCTGGCCAGCGATGGACGCTTGATCATGCTTGGCGCCGGCGCCTGGGCGCTGAGCGGCGCCGGGATCTATCTGCAATGTGTCTGGCCCCGCTTTTTCGCCCGGATCGGGGTCGGACTCTATCTAGCCCAGGGTTGGCTCGGTCTAGTCCTGTTTCGCCCCTTGGCATTGCAGATGACGACAGCGGCAGTCAGCGCGCTCCTCGTCGGCGGCTTACTCTACACGATTGGCGTGCTGTTCCATCTGCGCGAGCAGATGCCGTTTCACAATGCGATTTGGCATCTATTCGTGTTGGCCGCCGCCCTGTGCCATTACCTGGCCATTCTCGACGGCCTCGTTCTTGCCGGTGTCGCGTGACGCCCGCGCGCGCGGATTGAACGTCGATGGCGCATTTTCTCGGGGTCGATCTCGGCACGTCGGCGCTGAAGGCCCTGATGATCGACGACGACCAGTCGATGCCCTATCTCAGTGGCGAACGAACACCGCACAACGACCCGCATGCGCGTGACGCCCGACACCGACGACGAGGCGCTGCTCCAGGCAGTTCTCGAAGGGGTGGCCTTCGCCCGTGCCGACGCCGAACAGGCGCTGCGTCAGGCCGGTACGCGCATCGAGCGCGCCGCTCTGGTTGGCGGCGGCGCAGCCTCGACGCGCTGGGCCCGCCTTCTAGCCGATGTCCTTGGCTTCCCGCTGACGCGCCACCGCGCGGTGAGTGCGGGGCCGGCGCTAGGCGCGGCCCGCCTAGCCCTGGTCGCCGCAAGTGGTCAGGCGGTCGAGGCCGTTTGCAGGCCGCCGCCTTGCCTCGATGTTATCGAACCGCAGCCGGCCATGGCCGATACCCTTCGCGAGCGGCACCAACGCTATCGTCGCCTCTATGCGGCTCTACGGTCGGAATTTCGAGCCGCCGAGGCGGCCGCCCACGAACCCGATCCTTCTGGTCGGCCCTGAACATTTGAGGAAAGTCCAAACCCATGGCCCATTTCTTCACGGACCACCTGCTGCCTATCATCGAGCAGTATGGCTATTGGGCGATATTCGTCATTGTCATGCTGGAAAGCATGGGCGTCCCCATGCCGGGCGAAACGGCGCTGGTAACGGCCGCCATCTATTCGGGCTCGACCCATCGGGTCGACATCCGGCTCGTAATTGCCGCGGCTGCAGCCGGCGCCATCATCGGTGACAATATCGGGTATCTGATCGGACGTCGCTTTGGCCTGCCGCTCCTGGTTCGGCACGGCCATTACGTCCATCTCACCGAAGGCCGACTCAAGCTCGGGCAATATTTATTCATGCGCTATGGCGGCGCTATCGTGTTCTTCGGGCGTTTTGTTGCCTTCCTGCGAACCTTTGCGGCGCTGCTTGCCGGGGTCAATCGCTATCATTGGCAATCCTTCCTCTGCTACAATGCGGCGGGCGGGTTCGTCTGGGCGCTGCTCTTCGGCGCGGGCGGCTATGTTTTCGGCGACACGATCGAACGCTTTTCGCGGCCGGCCAGCATGCTGGCCCTGGTTCTGGCCGGTTGCGGCCTGTTCGGCTTTTGGGCGCTGTTCCGCCATTTCGAGGACGAGTGGCAGGAGGCTGCCGAACGGGCCTTGCCAGGCTCGCTCATCGACGACAAGCGCTGATCCCTCAGAGTGGTTTGCGGATCGCGTGGGCCAATTCGCCGATGATGCCGCGGCGAAAGGCGAGCACGCAGGCCACGAAGATGACGCCCTGGATGACGGTGACCCATTGGCCCTGCTGCGACAGATATTGTTGAATAGCAACAACCAGGAAGGCGCCGACGAGCGGGCCGAAAACGGTTCCAAGGCCGCCAAGCAGCGTCATTAAGACGACTTCACCCGATGTTGTCCAGTAGACATCGCTCAGCGAGGCGCTCTGCTGAATTATCGCCTTCATGCCGCCAGCAAGGCCGGCAAGCCCGGCCGATAGGATGAAGGCGGCCAGCTTATAGCGCCCGGCATTGTAACCGAGCGAAATCGCCCGCGCCTCATTCTCGCGGATAGCCTTGAGTATTTCGCCAAAGGGGGAATGTATGATGCGGTAAATCAACAGAAAAGCCGACAGGAAAACGACAAGCGTCGTCCCATAGAGAACCCAGGGTCTGGCTAGGTCGAACAGTCCCAAGAGCTTGCCTTGCGGTACCGCCTGGATGCCGTCCTCGCCATGGGTGAAGGGAGCCTGAAGACAAAAGAAGTAGATCATTTGTGCGAGCGCCAGCGTGATCATCGCGAAATAGATGCCTTGCCGGCGAATTGCGAGAAAACCCACCACAAGCCCGAGCCCGGCGGCCGCGGCTACAGCGAGCCCCAGCGCAAGCTCGGGCGGCAGGCCCCAGACCTTCGCGGCATGGGCGCTGACATAGGCAGCAAGCCCGAAAAACATTGCATGACCGAAGGACAAAAGACCGACATAGCCAATCAGCAGATTGAAGGCGCAGGCAAACAGGGCGAAACACAGGCCTTCCATGAGGACCGGCGGGTAGAGGAACAGCGGCGCCACGACAAGGCCGGCGACCAGAATGGCAAAGGCGGTTCGCTCGCTCCCGGCGACACGCTCGTCGCCTGAGCGGGCGTCGCTGCGATCGGTCATTGCCATATCACGTTCCCCGCCCGAACAGGCCTTGCGGTTTGATCAACAAGACGATCGCCATGATTACGAAGATGACGGTATTGGAGGCCTCGGGATAGAAGACCTTGGTCAGGCCTTCGATGACGCCGAGCGCAAAGCCGGTGAGGATGGAGCCGAGAATGGAGCCCATGCCGCCGATGACGACAACGGCGAAGACGACGATGATAAAATTTTCGCCCATAGTCGGGCGCACCTGCAGGATCGGCGCGGCGAGGACGCCGGCCAGGGCAGCAAGGGCGACGCCGAATCCATAGGTTAGGGTAATCATTCGCGGCACGTTAATGCCGAAAGCGCGCACCAGCTCGGGATTTTCGGTCGCCGCGCGCAAATAGGCGCCCAGGCGGGTGCGCTCAATCATGAACCAGGTGACAAGACAAACTGCCGCCGAAAAGACAACGACCCAGGCCCGGTAATTCGGCAGGATCATGAAGCCGAGATTCTGGGCGCCGGTGAGCTGGCTCGGAATGGCATAGGGCAAACCGGACGAACCAAAATAATTTTGAAACAGGCCCTGAATGATCAGTGCGAGGCCAAAGGTCAGCAAAAGTCCGTAGAGGTGGTCGAGGCCGACAAGCCTGTTCAGCATCGTGCGTTCGACCATTATTCCGACCAGTCCGACCATCAGCGGCGCGACGACGAGGGCGATCCAATAGTTCAGCCCGAAGGCATGCAGGAGAAAATAGGCGCAAAACGCGCCCATCATATAGAAGGCGCCATGCGCGAAATTGATGATATTCAACATGCCGAAGATCACTGCGAGTCCAAGGCTGAGCAGCGCATAAAATGAGCCATTGATAAGGCCGAGCAGCAATTGGCTGAACAGGGCCTGCGGCGATAGTGCGACCACGCCAGTCTCCGATGCTTGGAAAAATGCCGGGCCGCCAAGGCGGCCCGGGTAGGCGCTATTTCTTGACCAGCGGGCAGGCACTCTCGGCGAGCGGGCGGAACGCCTCCTCGGCCGGAATTGTCGCCTTCAGCGTATAATAATCCCAGGGGCCCTTGGATTCGGAAGGCTTCTTCACCTCAAACAAGTAGACCGGATGTATCTTGCGGCCGTCAACCCGAATCATGCCTTTGCCGAACAGCGGGTCGTCGGTCGGCATTTCCTTCATCTTGGCAGCGACCTTGGCACCGTCGTGCGGATTGCCGCCGAGCGCCTCCAGGGCCTTTAGATAATGCAGCACCGCAGCATAGGTGCCGGCCTGCACCATGGTCGGCTTGGCACCATTCTTCATGCGCTTCGAGAAGCGCTCCGAAAAGGCCCGGGTCTGGTCGTTCATGTCCCAGTAGAAGGATTCGGTAAAGGTCAGACCCTGCGCGACGTCGAGACCAAGCGCATGAACGTCGGAAATGAAAAGAAGCAGGGCGGCCAGCGTCTGGCCGCTGGTGGTTAGGCCAAACTCATGCGCCTGTTTGATCGCATTGGTCGCGTCGCCACCGGCATTGGCAAGACCGACAACTTTCGCCTTGGAAGCCTGCGCCTGCAGAAGGAAGGAAGAAAAATCGGCCGAGTTGATGGGATGGCGGACATTGCCAAGGACCTTGCCACCATTGGCGTTGACTACGGCCTCGGTGTCGCGTTCGAGGGCCTGGCCGAAGGCGTAATCGGCGGTGACGAAGAACCAGGTGTCGCCGCCATTTTTGATGATCGACTTGCCGGTCGAATTGGCGAGCGCATAGGTGTCATAAGTCCAATGGATCGTGTTGGGCGTGCAGGCCTTGCCGGTGAGATCGGAAGAGGCGGCGCCCGAATTAAGAAACAACCGGTTCTTGTCCTTGGTGATCTGGCTGACCGCCAGGGCGACGCCGGAATTGGGGGTGTCGACGATGACATCGACATTGTCGACATCGAACCATTGCCGGGCCAAGTTGCCGCCGATGTCGGGTTTGTTTTGGTGATCGCCGCCGATTACCTCGATTTTCCAGCCCTTATCGGTCAGCCCGGAATCCTCGACCGCCATTTGCGCGGCGATCGTCGAGCCAAGTCCTCCGAGATCGGCATAGAGGCTCGACATGTCATTGAGATTGCCAATTTTGACATTTTTGTCGTCGGCCCGCGCCGCTGCACCGATCAGGCACAGGGCCGCGACGAGAATGAATTTCGAATTTTGTGTCATTAGCTCTCCCCTCGTCTTTCGTCGTCTTTATACACCCAGATATTCGTGCAGCTTGGTCATCTTGATGTCGAGGTCACGCTGACCGAAGGCGTCGATGATCTTGCCATGCTCCATGACGTAGAACCGGTCAGCAAGCGGCGCGGCGAATTGGAAATTCTGTTCAACCAGCAATATGGTGAAGCCGTCGCGCTTGAGCTTGGCGATAGTGCGGCCGATCATTTCGATAATTACCGGGGCCAGTCCTTCGGTTGGCTCGTCGAGCAGCAAAAGCCTGGCGCCGGTTCGCAGGATCCGGGCAATAGCCAGCATTTGCTGCTCACCGCCCGACAATTTCGTGCCCTGGCTTGCCGCCCGCTCCTTGAGATTGGGAAACAGCGCAAAGATCTCGGTCAGGCTGGCCCCGCCTTCGCGAATGCGCGGGGGCAGCATCAGGTTTTCCATGACGTTCAGACTGGCGAAAATGCCGCGCTCTTCGGGGCAGAAGGCAATGCCAGCGCGGGCGACACGGTCAGAGGTGGCGGCAATCAGCTCGGTTCCGGCAAAGCGCACCGACCCGCGGCGCTTGGCGAGAATGCCCATGATCGATTTCAGCGTTGTCGTCTTACCGGCACCATTGCGCCCGAGCAGGGTTACCACCTCGCCGGCATGAATCTCGAAGTTCGCGCCGTGGAGGATGTGGGATTCGCCATACCAGGCCTCCAGATCGGCGACGCCGAGCAGTGGCTGTACGTCACCCGCCATTGTCAGACCCCATATAAGCCTGCCGGACCTCTGGATTTCTCGAAATGGTCGCGTAGTCGCCTTCGGCAAGGATCTGTCCGCGGGTCAAGACCGTAATCCGGTCGGACAGGTCGGCGACGACGCCGAGATTGTGTTCGACCATTAGAATGGTCCGGTTCTTGGCGACACGTCGGATCAACGCGGCAATCCGCGCAATGTCTTCTTGGCCCATCCCGGCCATCGGCTCGTCGAGCAGCATCATGTCGGGGTCCAGAGCGAGCGTCGTGGCTAGTTCGAGAGCCCGCTTGCGTCCATAGGGCATTTCGATTGCCGCGGTCTTGGCGAAGGCCGAAAGACCAACCTCATCAAGCAGCGCCATTGCCGTTGGGTTGAGCGCCTCGAGATTGTGGTTGGAGCGCCAGAAATCGAACGATTTACCCCGCCCGCGCTGCAGGGCTATCCGGACGTTCTGCAGCCCGGTGAGATGCGGAAATACTGCCGAGATCTGGAACGAGCGCACCAGGCCAAGGCGGGCGACGGCAGCCGGCTGGCTGGCGCTGATATCCTGGCCCCTGTAGAGTATGCGGCCGCTGGTCGGCGTCAGAAACTTGGTCAAGAGATTGAAGCACGTCGTCTTGCCAGCGCCGTTCGGGCCGATCAGGGCGTAAATCGTACCCCGCTTGACCTGCAGGCTGACATCCTTGACCGCAACGAAACCGGCAAATTCTTTGGTCAGCCGATCGGTTGCCAGGATGATCTCATCTGTACCGTCGGTTTTCCCCATGATCATCCCCTGGGCGGACCCCGAACCTATGGGGTGAACTAGCCGAGCGCAAGCGGCGCGGGCGCGGTGACTGGCGCCGCCCGGCAGGCTAGACTGACAAGGTCGCCGCGCCGGATGCAGGCGACCCAAAAGGGCAGGGCATGGATCGATCGAGTGGCACTTCATTGCTTGCGCGCGCGATTGCGCAGGCGCGCGGACAGGAGGCGGCCGATCTGGTGCTCAAGGGCGGCTGGATCTTCGATCTGGTCGGCGGCGAACTGACCCGTTCCGACGTCGCCATTTGCGGCGATCGCATCGTCGGCACGCTCGCGACCTATCGCGGCCGTCGCGAGATCGATGCGTGCCAAAATATCATTGTTCCTGGCTTCATCGACACGCATCTGCACATCGAATCATCGCTCGTGACGCCCCTGGAGTTCGATCGCTGCGTTTTGCCGCATGGCGTGACCAGTGCGATTTGCGATCCGCACGAGATCGCCAATGTCCTTGGTCGCGACGGCATCGCCTACTTTCTTGCTGCCGCGCGTGCCGTGGCGCTCGATCTCTACGTGCAATTGTCGTCTTGCGTGCCGGCCACCGATCTCGAGACCTCCGGGGCAAGGCTCGACGTGCATGATCTCCTCGCCTTTGCCGGTGACCCCAAAGTTCTCGGCTTGGCCGAGGTTATGAATTTTCCCGGCGTTCTTGCGGGCTCGCCGGACATGCTGGCAAAACTAGCCGCCTTCCAAGACCGCCATATCGACGGCCATGCGCCGCTGCTCGCCGGGCGCGACCTCAATGCCTATCTGGCCTGCCGGATCCGTACCGATCACGAGACGACCAGCGCCGCTGAAGCGCGCGAAAAACTGGCCAAGGGCATGACGATCCTCATTCGGGAAGGCTCTGTGTCGAAGGATTTGCAGGCCCTCTGTCCGATCCTCACCGAGCGGGCCTCGCCGTTCGTGAGCCTGTGCACCGATGATCGCAACCCGCTCGACATAGCCGAAGAAGGCCACATCGACCATATGGTGCGCACCGCGATCAGGCTCGGCGCGTCGCCGCTTGCAGCCTACCGCGCTGCCTCGTGGTCGGCGGCACGCAATTTCGGTCTCGCGGATCGCGGTCTGGTTGCCCCCGGCTATCGTGCCGATCTCGTGCTCGTCGACGATCTACGGGATTGCCGTGTCCATCGGGTGATCGCGGCCGGCCGCGTGGTCGATGAGGCGCTGTTTGCCAGGCGACCGCCGCTCGCCCCGGTCGGGCGGGGCAGCGTTAAGCTCGCGCCGGTCGCAGCCGCGGACTTTGTCGTGACAGGCACGGCATCGGCGACGCCGGTGATCGGCGTCGTTCCGGGCAAGATCATCACCGATAGAACTCACCATAAGTCTGCCGCTTTCCCGCGGCGAGCGCCTAGTCGATCTCGACCAAGACGCGGTCAAGGTGGCGGTGGTGGCCCGGCATGGCGGCAATAGAAATATTGGCCTTGGCTTCGTCCACGGCTTTGGTCTGAGGCGCGGCGCTATCGCTTCCTCGGTCGGTCACGATTGCCACAATATCTGCGTCGTAGGGGTCGATGCTGCCGATATGGCGATCGCCGTCAACCGGCTGATCGCGCTCGAAGGCGGCTTTGTGGTCAGCGAAGGTGGCGCGGTCAGGGCCGAGCTGGCCCTGCCGGTGGCCGGACTCATGAGCCTCGAGAGTTTCGAGTCGGTTCGATCGAGCCTGATCGGCCTGCGCCAGGCGGCGCGCGAACTCGGGGTCGTCCTGGCCGAGCCCTTCCTGCAAGTTGCCTTCCTGCCCCTGCCTGTGATCCCGCATTTGAAAATTACAGACCGCGGCCTGGTTGACGTCGATCGGTTCGAACTGATCCGCGTCGCCTAGCAGTGAGGGGAGAGCGAACGGCCCCTTGCCTCGCGGCCGAAAATGGTTAAACAGCGGGACATGTGACAATCGGGCATGGGAAAATGCCTGAGGTATCCGAGGCGGCCATGGCCTATCTTGATATGCATCGGCTCGAAGCGACACCGGTCGAAAACGATCCGTTCGACTATCTTATCGTCCGCAACCTTGTCGTGCCGGAGCGGCTCGACGAAATCGTGCGCGATTTTCCGGAAGTGCCCGGTCCCGGCTCCCATCCGCCTGGCGAATTGCAGATCAACGGGCACTTCAAGGCACTGATGGACGAACTCGAAAGCCCGGCGTTCCGGCAGGTGATCGAGAGCAAATTCGGGCTCGACCTGAGCAATCGTCCAACCATGTATACGGTGCGCGGCTATACCCGCCAGACCGATGGCTCCATCCACACGGATTCGACGACCAAGATCATTACCGTTCTACTCTATCTGAACCAGAAATGGGACGCTGATGGTGGCCGGCTGAGACTGCTGCGCAACGGTCAGGATCTCGAAGATTATGTGGCCGAGGTTCCACCTGACGGCGGCACTCTGCTGGTTTTTCGCCGGTCCGACAATTCCTGGCACGGCCATCAGCCCTTTGCCGGGCAGCGCCGAGCGATCCAGATGAATTGGGTGACCAGCAAAGACGTGGTGGCGATGGAACAACGCCGGCACCGGATGTCGACGCGGCTCAAGAAGTTCCGCAACCTGTTCCAGCGCAAGGCCGGCTGAGACCGCCGCCGGCGCGGCCATTCATGCCCGGTTCAGCGGGAATCGGTGAAAAGCCCGTCACGACCGGCGCTTTCAAATTGACGGTTTGACAGGATTCGACCAAGGTCCGCCGAGTCGGTTGAACCAAGGGATCTGCCGGCGACACGAGAGAGGGATGGACTGATGGGTAAGAACACCGTGCGAATGACGGTCGGCGCCTTTGCACTGGCTGCCATTTGGAACTTGGCGGCTTTGACCGGCGCCCAGGCGCAGAGTACGCAAAGCGTCATCATGAAGCAATGCGGCGAGAAGTGGAGCGCCGCCAAGGCGGCAAACCAGGTGCCGGCCGGTACGACTTGGCCGAAGTTTCTGAGCCAGTGTCGAACCGACATGGCTCAGCCGGCCGCGGTTACAGCGCCCGCGGCCGCCCCGGCGCCGGCCCCTGTTGCCCCGACGGTCGCGCCGAAGCCTGCCCCCGTTGCCCCGACGGTCGCGCCGAAGCCGGCAACGACCGCCACGGCCCCGGCGACCGGCGGAATGGCCGGCCAGCAGAAGCGGATTACCCAATGCGGTGCCGAATGGCGCGCCAACAAAGCAACCTTGTCGAAGCAATATGCGAGCTGGCCAAAATACTGGAGCGCCTGCGACGCGCGCCTGAAGGCTGCTGGCCAATAGGTTTACAGCGGCCGGCGCTCGCGGTTTGGAGCGTCGGCCGCCTTGCGGCTCTCAAAGGGTCAATGCGCCGCCGCTACGGGCCCCAAATAGGTCCAAACGGCTAGTGTAGCCCCGGCGACACCCAGAATAATCGAGGCGATCCAGGGCCAGCGTTGACCCCGGGTAATGATCGAAATTGTGGCGATCGCAATGGCGATGTGGACCATGGTCGCCGACAGCGTCAGTCCGTGGTGGCGTTCCTCCCGGTGATCGGCCTCGACTAGCTTCTCGTCACGCTGTTTCTCGAGTTCCTTGGCGTCGCGCAAGATATCCTTGGTTTCATCGGCATAGTGCTGCGCTTCCTTGCCGAACTCCTCGGATTTACCGTTTGCCGGAGTCGCCGCGGCGATCTCGTACATTTTCTGCTTGAGGCTCTTGGCCTGATAGAAGGCCCATTGGTCGCTGGCTTGGGTCTGTTTGAGCACGGCTTCGTTTTTGGCCCCGATGGTTGCCGCGGTCTCGACCGATTCGAGGCTGGCAATGACCGCCGCGAGGACGGCCAGGACGGCGATCGTGCCGGAGACCGTGATCAGAAAGGCATTGCCGCTCGCCGCCGCATGCTCGGCATGTTCGACATGTTCATGCGGCAGTTCGTCCATGACAGGGTCCGGCAGGAGGGCTCGGCTGTCAGTACAGGTCGGACCTTGCGCACGTCAAGGCGCGCGCCACGCCTATTAGCCGTCCGAAAGCGGTGGCAGGAGATAGGCAGCTTTGTGACATCCCTACGCGGCGGCTCGGCGAGCGTGAGTGGTCTCGCCCTGGAGTTCGTAATCCTGATCGCCGCACGAAGCGGCGAGGTTATAGGTGCAACCTGGAACGAAATCGACCTCGTTGGGAAGGTCTGGACAATTCCAAAGTACCGCATGAAGGCCGGCAGGGAGCATCGAGTACCATTGGCGGATGCCGCTATCACCGTGCTTAAAGCCGTGGTGCCGCTCCGGCCAAAGGACAAGAAGGAAGCTCCGGTCTTTCCATCCCCGATTGGGCGCCAGATGCTTTCAGACACGGCGCTGCTCAAGATGTTAAAGTTGTCGGGCCATGATGACCTGACGGTTCATGGGTTCCGAAGCACCTTCCGTGACTGGGCAGTTGAAGCCACTGCACATCCTCGGGAGGTCGTCGAAGCGGCCATGGTGCATCGGTTGGGGGACAAGACAGAACAGGCCTACACCCGTGGGGACCTATTTCAAAAGCGACGGAAGCTGATGGAAGATTGGGCAGAAATGTGTGGTCGTTCTAAGAGCAGGACTGCCGTGATCCCCCTGGCCGGCCGAGTGGTGCGCTAAATGGCAAGGCCGACGGGCAGCGTTCGATGGACACCCGAAGCGATCGCAGCTCTCGTTTACGTCGCTGGCAAGATCGCCAATGACTTGAATGCACGCAGCGGTCGCACACCTTCCAGATTAGCGATTTGTCGAGAAATTGCAGATCGCGCAGATAAGAGTAAGGACCAGCAACGGGCAGCGCAGTTAGAAATGGACCTTCGCGTCGCACCAATGCTCGCCGGTCGCGGCGGTCTGTTGAACAGGGAGCCCGCAACAATCCCAGACTTTGTCAAACGAATGCAATTTGCCTCTATCCGCGACGCCTTGGAGCCCCGCCGCATCAATACCGCCGTCGTGCAGAATGCGTTGACCCACCTTCTTGCCCGGGAGGTGCTGTTTACGACGCCTGGCGCGCTAGATGGCGAATTCGCCCTTACTCTGTCAGGCAGGCATCTCCCGCATTCTGGCAAGGTAGAAGCCTTTTGGGATAGCAGGCTGCCAGCCGAGTTTTCCCCACAACTCGTATAGCCGTTCGACACCGAGCTGAAATCGGCCGCGGTGCGTGCAGGCGCCGGTCCTGTAATGCGCTGGTGGCTTGAGGCTCTTGAAGAGGGCGAAATGCCTGGCCTGAGCGAAAGCCTGCCAATGCTCGGGCTAAAGGCTGGAGATGAAGGTAGCGATTGGGAGAGAGGGCCGGTCACTGTCCTTCGGCGCGAAATGTGGTTGGACTACTTGGATTGGTGCAGCCGAAATCGCATCAATTACCCTGGCAGCATTGAGGAATTGGGTCGAGAGCTACAAAAGCTGTGCCCACCGCGCGAGCACACTCGCAAAGAAGACCCATTTATGCTCTCCCGGGAAAAAAGACCGAGGCAGGCTGACCGTTTTTCCTCCCTGTCCGACTGTCGAGCAGCGGCCCGGAGCATTTAAGGCGAGGCTGCTTTTGCCGAGCTCGACCTGTGTTCAGGGTGATCAGGGTGATCATGGTGTCCTGCTATCCACCGCATTATTGTCTTTCCGCGGGCCCCATATCAGTACCAGGGCGCCGTGAGAATACTGCCTTGAATTGAACTACCATGATCACCATGATCACCATACACACCTCTGATATATATAGGTATTTTCGCCCCGAGGCGTTGGTGCACGTTCAGGGTCGCTGAACAAAGGTGCGAGGCGTACCGTCCGGCGGGGGTGCCGATCACCACGACGCGGTCGCAGTTCTTCAGCATCGCCGCCTGGTTTGGCGCGCCACCTGTCCAGGCCCGGTCGGTGCCATTCAAATCCGCCCGAAGGTCTTGGCATTCCCCTCGTCCCCTCGCGCCCTGTTGCCGATTTTGTCGCCGCTTCTGGTTCGAGGTCCCTGTCCAAACGCGTCGACCAGGTGAACATGAAGGGCGGGCAATACGGGTAAGACATTTTGGCGGGGTCAGCCTGGATTGCCTGCCTCGCGGTTGCCGAGTCGAAGCAATCAAGACTCACAGACGGCCCAGGGATGCCCTCGGCTAAGGCGGATGGTTGGGCCTTGTGCCGGTGATAGACTTCGGACGGCGATCGAGCTCCATTCATACGGCGTATATTTGCCGCTCAAGTCACCGAGGACGTAGCCCTGGCCGTCGCGGTCGAGGCGTGGCGTATCCTCTAAAAGCCTCGCCGTCGAGCTCTTGTCGGCCGAGCCGCGTTCCGCTGTATCGGCGCGCCGCTGGTGCTCGCGGCGCGGTGACGGTCGAGAGCTTTGTGGGTCACAGGACAAAGTCACAGCTTCGCGGGAATTGACACCCCCCATCGCTCAGTGCATGAAACTCCATCTTCAGCAAGCCCAGGGTCCTCTGCTCGCACTGGCCGAAGCGCTCCCCGGCGACACGAGAAGGGTCCATCGCTTCGACGGCCTACCTATCCGACGGCGGGAGTGGAGTTAACAGATGTTTGGGGAAGAACGACTCAGCGATCTGATATTGACTACGCTGACGATCTTGATCTCAGTCCTCTTGTTTGTGGTGGCACCTCTTCAAGCTGCCGGAGTTGTGACGGGACATTTCGTTGGCTTTACTTTTGTACTAGTACTCATTGTCGCAGCCCCAATGGTGTCGGGCAGCAAGGTGGCAATCGGCTCGCTCTTGATCGCAACAGCCCTAGTTGCCATTTCTATGGTGGAATTTGGACAGTACTCAGTTGACGGCATTCTCCTCGACGCTGTGGCTTGGCTTGTCTCGGGACTGACGCTGAGTGCTGTGGTCGCTCGCGCCGTGTTCGCGCCCGGAGGGGTAACGTTCCATCGCGTCATCGGCGCAGTCCTCCTATATCTGAATATCGGACTGGTCTTCGTAGCATTATTTGCCCTTGTTGCTCTACTCGTGCCCGATGCGCTCACCGGTCTGGGCTCGCCGCAAGAGTATTTTGCCGGGAAGCTAATTTACTTCAGCTTTGTAACCCTGACCACGACAGGCTATGGTGACATTGTCCCCCTTCATCCCTACACGCGAAGTCTCGCTAACATTGAGGCTATCGTCGGCCAGCTTTATCCCGCAACCCTACTGGCTCGGCTCGTAACCCTCGAACTTGCCAGCCGATCCAAATCCTGAAACCGCGACGGGCCAAATCGGGCGGTTCGGCCAGCCTATCTCAGCTGTCAAAGAATCTCGCTATGCCCTACCCAACGACGTGGCAGTCGACGAAGGCAGCAAGGGCTTTTTAACGGGTTTTTATCCGACAGCTCGGGCGCAGCCGCGGGGGCGGGGTCGGCGCACCGCCGAGTTGTCCGGCTGGAGGCTGCTGCGCCACCGCCTGCGGCTGCTGCGACAGGGCAATGAGCAGCACGGCGAATTTAGCGTCCATGTTCATCGCTCCATGCGCCGTGAGGCGGTGGGGTGAGGCTTACCATCGTCGCCAATGTCGCCCAGAGGTCTATGTGCGACATCATTTCGCCATAGCGCGCGCCGGCCGGAATCGTGCCGGGCGAACCCCCGGTGGGGGGCTTCGACGCGTGTGCTGAGAAATGTGCCCCTGCGGTTCCTTGGCGGGTGGCTCGCTAAAGAGCTTACGCTCTCACGTGGTGCCAGACCAGCAACCGCCGCTAGCGAATTTCGGACGTGTCAACCGTCTCCATTGCGACGCAGCCCCGCGGCGAGGTGTACGACGAGAACGATTTCGGCAGCGCAGACGGAAGGCGTGCTGGTCGTCGACGGCACGAACTCGAGCAAGGCTGACGATCGTCGAGGTACCACGCAGCATGGCCCGGGCGGGTCAGACCAGTGCGGTTCAGGCCTATTTAGCTCTTTATGGGCCCGCCAAGCCGATCAATTGAGGGCGCGGTGACTTTGAAACGCTGGTTTGTCTGGAATTGGTAGCCTGACATCTATATCTTTTGCCTCCTGTGGCACTCAAACTTAGATCTTCGCTGTCCTGTTGAACACACTACGTCATATGAGTCGGAGGACGAAAGATGAAATCCATAGTCGTGCACCCACCGGGCGGACTAGACCGCGTCGCAATCGTTGAGCACGCTGATCCAGGTGAGCCCGGACCAGGGGAAATCCGCGTTGCTGTGCACGCTACCTCGCTTAACTTTCATGATTTGTTGGTTGCTACGGGCAAACTCCCGGTTACCGAGCCTCGCGTGCTGATGTCCGATGCAGCAGGCGTCGTTGATAAAGTCGGAAGTGGCGTCACTGACTTCATGCCAGGGGATCACGTTGTTTCGTGTTTCTTCCCGCAATGGAACGACGGGTTGCCCATAGCTGACGTTGGTGACTTTTCCGGGACGCCCGGCGACGGAATCGATGGCTTTGCCGTGATGTATGCCGTCCGCCCGGCTAAGGCGTTCACCCGCGCGCCTTCGGGCTGGACCCACAAAGAGGCGGCGACTATCACGACCGCTGGCCTGACCGCGTGGCGCGCCCTGGTTGCGGATGCGCACCTCAAGGCCGGCGACGTCGTGCTGACACTTGGTACAGGCGGGGTCTCAGTTGCCGCGTTGCAGATTGCTAAGTTGTTTGGCGCCACTGTGGTGGTGACCTCGTCGTCGGATGAAAAGCTTGAGCGCGCCATGTCGCTTGGAGCGGATTATGGGGTCAACTATGGACGGCATGAGAACTGGGGAACCAAGGTTCGCGACTGGACCGGCGGGCGAGGCGTAGATCACGTCATTGAGCTCGGCGGTCCTGGCACCTTGGCTCAATCTATCGAGGCTGTAAGAGTTGGAGGGCATATTTCGCTGATTGGCGTACATACCGGCATGGCCGGCGAAGTTCCTACAATCTCTCTCATGGTGAAACACGCGCGGCTACAGGGTCTGGTGGTCGGCAATCGCCGACAGCAACAAGACTTTGTGACCGCGCTAAGCCAGTCGCGCATTCGCCCTGTCATTGACCGCACATTCGCATTCCCCGACCTGGCAGAGGCATTTCGGCACCAAGCCACCGCGTCTCACTTTGGTAAGATCTGCGTTGAATGGTAGGTGCCGGGAGTGGCAGACAGGTAAACAGCGACCGAACCAGTTCGGGCTAGATTACGATGGTTGGGTGGCGATCTTCGGCGATGCGCAATCGACGAGCTCCTTGTCTTCGGCGTCGCTGCGCTGGTCCCTTAGTGGCACGCGGTAGCCCTAGATCGAGCTTCCGCTTAGCTTCGAAAGCCGTCAGCCTGCAACGGCCGGTGACCGATGTGCTGAAGGCGAAGGTGAGCCCTTACACTTGTCATTCCCGTATTGCCAGCTCCGCGCCGACCCTAGGATCAGATCCTCTACCTCCCTCAACAAAACCTAGACCCTGTTGGACCAGTTGAATTTGACGCCGCGTATTATGTAGCGCACCGGTGTGGCCGCGGCTAAACCTGGATGTTAGATTTGGCCATGCAACAAAGTCGCGATGTGTTGGGTCTGACTCTTGAGACAGGCAGGCTGCTTCTTAGACCTCCAATGAAATCCGACCTCGAGCCCTGGGCCGCGTTACTAGCTGATCCAGTAGCGTCGCAGTTCCTAGGCGGGCCTCAAGATTTATCGGGCGCCTGGCGGAATTTGGCGCTTATGACCGGCGCTTGGATCATCGGTGGCTTTAGCAATTTCTCAGTTTTGGAGAAGTCAACGGGTCGGTGGATTGGGCGAGCCGGACCATGGCAACCCGAAGGCTGGCCCGATCCAGAAATTGGTTGGGCCTTTGATCGATCTGCCTGGGGAAGTGGATATGCGACCGAAGCGGTGTCGAAATGCATGGATTGGGCGTTCGAACAGCTTGGTTGGACTGAGGTCGTGCACCTGATACCGGCCAATTCTGCATCGATTGCGCTGGCAAAAAACTCGGTTCAAAAAGACTCGGGCATACGAAGTTGCTGGCGCCAATTGAAAGTACGGTTGATGTCTACGGTCAGAGCCGTTCGGAATGGAAGGCGCGATATGAAGGCGGGCCATTCGTGCGAACCTAAGGTCTGCGGCATTGAAGGTCCCCTGTTCGCATTTTCTGCTCAATCGGCGCAGTTGCCTCTGGGACCAGTTCCTCTGCCCCTTTCGTACGACAAGCAGAACCCGCTGGAACAGTTGATTTTGACGCCGCGTTTCATTTCAGTCTCGACATACCCGAGGACCAGTTCGACCCGCGATGGAGCCGTCATCGTGGGCCAACACGTCGGACTGATGGACTGGTTTGGAGCGCAGGGGTGACACCCAACCTGGCGGCGGGTTGGACGGAGTTTTGCAGAGCTTTGGACCGCAACGTCAGCTCCGGGTGGAAACGCGACATTCGCGAGCGCAATGGCAATTGCCTACAGGACTCCGCCTCGCGATGCTCGCGCACCGCCCGCGCAGTGCCGGCCTCGTCCTCGCCTATCAAGGGGGATAGCCGACGACGTCGACTCGTCACGATCGCGGCGATGCGAAGGCTCACAGTCACTCCTCAGGCAGCCCCGCCTTGCGCAGGACTTCGAACGCAGGCTGCAGAATGGGCTTGCGCTCAGTCAACCATTTGATGCTGAGCCTGGGATTGAGGCGGAGCGCTTCAGCCAGCGCGGTCTTTGCTTCGTCCATTTCGCCTTTGAACGCGTGTCCCGCGGCCAGATTTAGATATGAGTAAAAAACGCGATAGCCGGAGTCGATTGCCTTGTTGCACTCGTCAATCGCGGCGTCGTAATGCGCGAGGCTGAGTTCAGCGTCGGCCATATAGTTGTGCCATGACCGATTTGCGGATCGCGCGGACTTAGCCGCAGGCTTGCTGCACATCGGATTTCGCTTGCTGGAATTGGGGCAGATACGACTGCGCAATTCTTCGATTCGCCTGCAGAATGGCATAATTTGGATTGATGGCGAGCCCGGCCTCGGCGGTGCGCAACCCCTCATCCGGACGGCGCGAAATTACCAAATATAAGCTCTTCGCGTGATAGGCCAGAGTGTTATCGCGAGCAATGGCGATGGCTCTGTCGGCCTGGCCAAGCACCTTTGCATCATAGTCGGTTTCGGGGTTCGCCCACCCGGAACTATATTCGTTCAGACAGGAACTGGCGTCGCCGGCCAACGCATCGGCGTCGTTCGGGTCGATCTTGAGCGCCTGCTCGAACAAGGCTCGAATTGCAGTGTTGTTTTCCTTCGTCGGCTACTGCACGAACCGCCAATAGGCGGCCTGGCCAGGCATGAGGAGATCAATGACATCTGGATTTTTGGAGTGGGCCCCCATTTCCGCTTCGGCCCTGATAAGTTCATACCTCAGCGCATTTGCCAATCGCGCCACCACCTGATCTTGCAGCTTGAACAAATCGGCTACGTCTTCGTCGAAGCGTTCGGCCCAGCGCGCCGGATTGCGCGTCGATGAGTTGGGCGTTGACGCGCACCCGGGTCTGGTCGCGCTGCACCGAGCCTTCGAGAACATAGCGCACGCCGAGCTCCTTGCCGATTTCCTTGGCGTCAAGGTTCTTGCCCTTGAAAGTGGAGGCGGTGTTGCGCGCAATCACGAAGCTGTCGCGGATGCGCGACAAATCGGTGGTAAGGTTTTCGGCAATCCCATCGGCGAAGTAGTCCTGGCCCGGATCGTTCGAGAGGTTCGTGAAGGACAGCACCACGATGGACAGATGTGCGGCCTCGCCCGGCGTCGAGGCGACGGTCGCGAGGCGGTTCGCAGCGAGGAAACACTGGGAAGACTGGGAGGACCGGCACACCAAGCCAATACTGCCCTGACGGCTGACCTGGGTGTCGCGAAGAGTGAGGTTGGCCCGAAATATCGGCAGGGGTTGACTGTGCAGCCTATTTTTTGGGACGAGGGCGTACGGTTGCCTGAGCGCCCTGGAAGGGGACATCACGTGTGGTCTTTGCTGAGAAATGTGCCCCTGCGGTTCCTTGGCGGGGGACGGGGGCAATAGTTAACTGGTAACGTAGCCCCAGTTTCTGACCGACTTGTGGGTTGTATTGTGGGTTCTAGGAGAATCCAGAAAGAAAATCGTTAAATATCAACTTGTTATATATTCTACTAGGCGGACGGAGCGTCCGCGCGCTGCCTCGATCGCGAGACGGGCGTGCTCGATCGCCTCGAAGCGGCGCGGCAGCGGGGCGAGTTCGTTCCCGGTCCAATGCACGACGACGCCGTCCTCGGCTTCGATCAGGATGGCCAAGGGTTCGTTGCCGCAAAGCGCCAGCGAGCGCCGCTGAGCGGGCATCGCAATGGCTGCCGCGACAAGTTTCCGAAGATAGGCGTTCACGCGCTCGGAGCCTCGCTGCGGCGGCCTTGGCACACTAACCATGTCCAGCTCCTTCCCTCCGTGCTATCTGGCGGTGCGCAAGAATGCTGGTCTGTCGATAGCCCTGCTGATAGAGCGGCCCGGCCGCGGCAGCCGCGGCAGCGCGCCAAACGGCTTCTGGCTGGCGCTGCGCCAAGCTGTCTGGAATTTCAATCTCGTCGAACCCGCAGGCCAGGGCTTGCCGGTATTGATCGGCGATCAGCGGTCCGAAAGCTCGCAACACGCCGCGATAGCCGCGATTGCGCAAGAGCTTCGCCAGGCTGAAGCCGCGCCCGTCCGAAAAGACCGGGAAATCGATCGCAATCAGCGCCAGACTTTCTACGTGCGGCGCGAGCGCCTCCCAAGCCACATCATTGGCAACGTCGGTCCCGATCGCAGCAGGCCAAGGTGCGGCAAAATCGGCGAGCCAATCGAAAGGCACGATGACGCGGCCGAGGTCACCGGAATTGATCGGCAATTCCCAGTCGCCTCCGATGCGCACGAACGGATCGACGACAAATCTTCCCTCACGCACCAGCGCCATGCGCGACCTCCTGGAGCGTCGGTCGGGGCGAAAGCCTGAAGGCGGCGGGCCCAATTCTCCGGTACGTATCGATAAAGGCCTCGCCCTCGAGCCGTTTGGCGAGATAAACGTCGACCAACCGTTCGACCGCCGCCGGCACCTCGTCGGCCGGCAGGCCGGGACCCAATCTCTCGCCGATCGCCGCAAGCTGGGTCGGATCGCCGCCGATCGTGATCTGGTAGCTTTCTTCGCCACTCTTTTCGAGCCCGAGAATGCCGATGGCGCCGACATGATGATGGCCGCAGGCATTGATGCAGCCGGATATCTTGATCCCCAAGGCGCCGATCAACTGCTGACGCGCCGGATCGGCGAAGCGATTTGAAATAGCCTGTGCGATCGGGATAGAACGGGCCGTCGCGAGCGAACAATAGTCAAGGCCAGGGCAGGCAATGATATCGGTGATCAGGCCGGCATTGGCCGTCGCCAAATTGGCCTCGTCGAGCGCTTGCCATAGCGCCAATAGCGCATCCTGGCGGACGTGCGGCAGGATCAGGTTTTGCTCATGGCTGACTCGCAATTCGCCGAAGGAAAAACGCTCGGCAACCGCGGCCAGGGCCCGCATTTGATCAGCCGAGGCATCGCCGGGAATGCCGCCGATCGGCTTCAGAGAAACGGTGACAATTGCATAACCGCTACGCTTGTGCGGGGCAACATTGTTGGCAACAAAGCGGTCGAAGGCTGCATTTTGCCGTTGGGCCGTCTCGAGCGCTGCCGGCCGCCCGGCAAGCACCACATAGGGCGGCGGCGCGAAACAGGCCTCGATGCGCGCCAGCTCGGCTGGATCAAGCCGCACTGCGTCGCGGTCGAGCGACTGAAACTCCGCGTCGATCGCTTCGCGAATCTCGTCAAGACCGGCTTCGTGGACCAAGATCTTCACGCGCGCCTTGTATTTATTGTCGCGCCGGCCGAACCGATTGTAAACGCGCATGATCGCTTCGATATAGGCGAGGAGGTCGGCCTTGGGCAGAAAGTCGCAGACGACTTGCCCGATCATTGGCGTGCGGCCGAGGCCCCCGCCAAGCGAGACCTCGTAGCCGGTTGCACCGGCAGCGTCGCGTAGGATGCGCAGGCCAATGTCGTGGACGCGGGTCGCTGCTCGGTCGAGCGCCGCCCCGCTGACCGCGACCTTGAATTTGCGTGGCAGGAAGCTGAATTCGGGATGGTTGGTCGACCATTGACGCAGCATTTCGGCGGTCGGGCGCGGATCCTCGATTTCGTCGGCGGCGACCCCGGCAAAATGATCGGCGGTCACGTTGCGGATGCAATTGCCGGAGGTCTGGATCGCGTGCATGCCGACATCGGCCAGCGCCTCGAGTATGTCCGGCACGTCTTGCAGCCGCGGCCAGTTGAACTGCACGTTCTGCCGCGTGGTGAAATGGCCATAGCCCTTGTCCCAGCGCTCGGCGATCATAGCCAATTGCCGCAGCTGCGGCGCCGAGAGTGTGCCATAGGGGATCGCGACCCTCAGCATGTAGGCGTGCAATTGCAGATACAGGCCGTTCATTAGGCGGAGCGGCCGGAATTCCTCCTCGCTCAACCCGCCGCTGAGCCTACGGGTGACCTGGCTGCGAAATTCGGCGACACGATTGCGCACAAAGGCCTCGTCGAATTCGTCATAACGATAGATCTGTGCGAAGACTGACGCCGGCGCGCTGTGACGGCTCATCGGCTTGATCCATCCTCATTGGCCTGCTTGCCGAGGTCGCGGCGGACGCTCGGCCCGCGCGTGCGCATCCGTTCGCGATAATGCAGGGGTACCGGTCCCTCGTTCGCATCGATCGCGACATCGACGAGGCCGGCATCGACGACCCGATTGGCAGCGACCGCGGCTTGGCCTGCAGCAAGCAACGCCGCCGCGTCGGACGGCGTCGCGGCCACCCGCGCGAGACGAAGGTCGCGCTCCCAGCCGGCGGTTCCGAGAAACACGACTTCGCCGCCGAGGAGATCGTTGGCAAGGAGGATTTGCGGGTGCTGCGCACGCGCCATCACACACCCCCTGCCGCGAAGCGGCGCGGCGGCGTGACGGCCCGGCGCTCCTCGCGAGCCCCGCGAAGGCCGATCAAGATGACGGCCGGGCCGGTGACGGCACTGGTTTTGATGAGCGCGCTCAGTTCGTCGAGCCTTCCCGACACAATTTTCTGATCGGGGCGGCTGGCATTTTCGACAATGCAGACCGGCTGCGCCCGATCGGCGCCATGGAGCATCAATCGGCCCTGCACGAATGTCGCGGCCTCGACGCCCATGTAGACGGCGATGCCGGCGGGGCTTGCGGCAAGCCGCTTCCAATCGTGCTCGGCCAGGCCCTCGGCATCCCGTGCCGTTATGAATGTGTACGCACTATTGCGGCCGCGGCGGGTGAGCGAACAGCCGAGGGCAGCCGCAGCGGCCGAAGCGGCAGTGACGCCAGGCACAATCTCGACGGTCACTTTCGCTTGCCGGCAGGCGGCGATTTCCTCGTCGGCGCGGCCGAAAATGGAGGGATCGCCGCATTTCAGCCGAACCACCAGCGCGCCGTTGCGGGCATGGGTAACCAGCAGACGGTCGATTTCACTCTGCTGAGCGGCCGCCGTGCCGGGCCGCTTGCCGACATCCACGAACAGCGCTTCGCGGCGGGCCAATTCGAGAAATCCGGCGATCGACCAGTCGGTCGTAGAGAACGACGTCGGCCGCGTCGAGCAGCTTGCGCGCCTTGAGGGTCAGAAGTTCCGGATCGCCCGGACCGGCGCCAACGAGAACGACCCGGCCGGCTTCAGGTGTCGGGGCGACAAGGCGCTCAGCGATCCAGCTGGCCACGGCATTTGCGCCGCCGCTGCTATAGGCTCTAGCGCCGCTGCCGTCGAAGAAACGCTCCCAGAAGTCGCGTCTGGCGCGGCCCTCGAGGCGTGCCGCAACGGCGGCACGATGCGTTTCGGCGCAGCGCACGACTTGGCCCAATTCGGGCGGAAGTTCTGCCTCGACCAAAGCTCTGATGCGCCGCGCCAGGACTGGCGCGGCGCCTTCCGTACCGATCGCAACCACCACCGGGTCGCGATCGACGATGGCCGGCGTGAATATTGTCGAAGCGACCGGATTGTCGACGGCATTGACCGGCACCCCGGCAGCGCTTGCGGCCGCCGCCAGGCCATTGTCAATAAGGCGGTCGCCGGTCGCCGCATAGACGAGGCCGGCCCCAGCAATATGGGTCGTGTCGAATGGGCCGTGATGGAAAACGACCTTCGTTGCGGCGCAAAGCTCGATAAGTTCAGGCAGGAAATCCGGCCCGACAACATGGATTTCAGCTTCTGTGCGCACCAGCAGACGGAGCTTGGCGAGCGCCTGGGTGCCGCCACCGTAGACAACGATGCGCATCGCCCTGGTGTCCAGGAACAGCGGCAAATACCGCATGGTGCTAGACCTCCTGCGGCAGGGTCAGAACCAGACCGTCGATCGCAGGCTGCCAGATGATTTGGCAAGACAGGCGCGAATGGGCAGCCAGCACCGGCAATTCGTCAAGTTTCTCGCGCTCGTCATCGCGCGGCGGCGGCAACAGCGCGGCAAAAGCCGGATCGACCACGACATGGCAGGTCGCACAGGTGCCTGCGCCGCCGCACAAGCCGGCCATGCCGACGCCATGGTCGCGAAGAATTTCCATGACCCGCCACCCCTCGACGGCAGCCAGCTGATGGTGTTGACCAGCGCGGTCGATGACATTCAGCACAGCCATGATAAGTCCTGTTTTGTTCGTTATTCCGAACAAGACTTAGGACAAACGGAATAAAAGTCAATTCACGAATAAATTGCGAATTCAATGTATATTTACATATTACAACTGTATTTACTGCGCTTTGGCAACCCCCGCCTCGGCGAATGTCGCCATGTCCCGATGGCAAGCAAGTGCGGCTTTCAGGATGCCCGTTGCGAGCGCGGCACCCGAGCCTTCGCCAAGCCGCATGCCGAGGGACAGGATCGGCGTCAATCCCAGGCGCTCCAGCACGACGCGATGCGCCCCTTCGGCGGACAGATGGCCAGCCAGGCAATGATCGAGACTGCGCGGGTCGAGTGCATGGAGGACGGCGGCCGCGGCGCAGACGACATAGCCGTCGAGAACGACCGGGATGCGTTGCAGGCGCGCCGCCACGATGGCGCCGGCAATGGCGGCGATCTCGCGCCCGCCAATGTAGCGCAAGGCATCGAGGGGATCTTCGATTTGCCCCTTGTGGCGCTCGACCGCAGCTTCGACCGCGGCAATCTTGCGGGCCAGCCCCGCTTCGTCGACGCCGGTGCCGCGGCCAACCCAATCGGCCGCCCGTCCGCCATAAAGCACGTGGTAAAGACAGGCGGCGATCGTTGTGTTGCCGATCCCCATTTCGCCGAGACACAACAGGTCGGTCCCCCCGGCGATCGCTTCCATGCCGAAGGCGATCGTTGCCGCACAGGTTCGCTCGTCCATGGCCGGCGCTTCGGTGATGTCCTCGGTCGGCATATCGAGGGCGAGTTCGTAGACCTTTAGGCCAATGCCGAATGTGGCGCAGATCTGGTTGATGGCAGCACCGCCGGCGGTGAAATTGTCCATCATGCTGCGGGTGACCGAGGCCGGATAGGGGCTCACTCCCTTGGCGACGACGCCGTGATTGCCGGCGAAGACCGCGACCATCGGCTGGTCGAGGCTTGGCATCGGCTTGCCCTGCCATGCCGCAAGATGTTCGACCAGCGTTGCGAGGCGGCCGAGCGAACCGGCAGGCTTTGTCAAGTCGCGGTCGCGGCGGCGCACTGCCTCGACACTCGCCTGATCGGCGCCCGGCATTTTGACTAAGAGGTCGCGGATGTCATCGAAAGGCGGCATGTTGCTGTCCTGGTACTGCAGCGATCGGCTTGATAGTGCATCGCGGCCGGTTTGGCCAACGGCAAGCCCTTCAGGCTGCGAGCGCCCGGGCGCTCTCGCCAAGCGCCGCAATGCCTGCCTCGATCCGTTCGGCCGGGATCGACGAAAAGCCAAGCCGCAGAAACCGTCGCGCCGGCGTCGGTCGCATGAAGAAGATATCGCCGGGTTCGACCAATACCCCGCGCGTTTCTGCCCGCTGCGCCAGCAAGCCGGTGTCGAGGCCTTGCGGCGCCGCGAGCCAGAAGCTCGAAGCCCCGGGAGCTCGGGTCCAGGAAAAGCCGGCGAGATGCCGCTGCAAGGCCGCTTCAAGGATAGCGCCGCGCTCCTGCAACGCTAGGCCGACCCGCCGTAGATGCGACTTATAATGACCCAGTCCAAGAAACAGAGCGGCGGTCCGCTGATTGTTGACTGGCGGATGACGCAGCATCAGCCGGCGGAGCGCCCTCAATTCGCGCACCACCGGCTCCGGCCCGACGATGAAGCCGAGCCGAAGGCCGGGTGCGAGCAACTTGGAGAGACTGCCGACATAGAGGATGCGGCCGTCTCCGTCGCCGCTTTTGAGAGCCGGCCTCTGATCGGGGTCCGAGCCGAGGTCGCTTTCGTAATCATCCTCGATGATCACCATATCGTGGCGTGCCGCGAGTTGCAGAAGCGCCGCGCGCCGGTCCGCAGAGAGGGCGACACTTGTCGGGCATTGGTGGCCGGCGGTGACATAGAGATAACGGCATCGGGCAAGTTCCGGCGATATGACGAGACCGTCCTCGTCGATCGGCAGCGCCCGTACTTGCGCCGCCATCATCAGGAAAATATTGCGCGCATCCGGATAGCCGGGATCCTCGACCCCGATCGGTGTTCCGGGCCGCAGCAGCAATTGCGCCAGCAGAAACAACGCCTGTTGGGCACCGAGCGTGACGATTAGCTCGTCCGGCCGGGCCCAGATGCCGCGACGCGGCAGCACGTGCAGGCGCAATTGGTCGACCAGGTCGGAATCGTCGCCGTCAATCATGTCGCGTGCCCAATTATGAATCTCGAGAACGCTCAGCGCCGCCCGGGCGCACTCGCGCCAATCATTGGTAGGAAACAACGTTCGGTCGAACTGGCCATAGAGGAAAGGATAGGGATGGCTCAGCCAATCGCGGGGCTTGACGATATTGCGCTGGCCGCTCGGCGCAATGGCAAAACGACGCTGCCAGTCGAGACCCGGATCAATAGCGCCACGCGCCGGCACTTCTCTCCCACGCGCGAGTGGCCGATCGCTCGGCGCGGCGGGATTGGTGATGAAGTAGCCGCTGCGCTGGCGCGCAGCGAGCAGGCCCTCGTCGACCAATTGCTGATAGGCAAGCACGACCGTATTGCGGGCGACGCCGAGCAGGTGCGCCAATTCGCGACTCGACGGCATGCGGGCATGCGCCGGTATGCGGCCGCTCTCGATCGCGGCCACAACCATCTGCCGGATCCGTACCTGCAACGAGCGCTCACTATTGGCAAACGTGCTGAACAGGGCGCCCCAGATTGCCGGTCCGCCGGCCCCACCTCGGCCCTTTTTTCGCAAAGCCTGTCGCGCTGGCGTTCGCTGAGCCAAGTTCCGGTCTCCTGGCGGCCCGCCGATCGGACCGCTTTGCCGGCCAGTCTGCCGAAAGCCGGGCCAAATGCAAAGGCGCCAGCATCGGCCAGGGGCCAGCTGGAAGGCGGCCCTATAGGGGGCAGCCCTATTCGGACGCGGTGGCAGCACCCGGCGGCGCTGGCAAGGTAACGAAATGGTTGACAAACGTTGCTGTTGTCTTGACCTTCATAAGTCTTGAGGGCTTGCGGGGCGCGCGTCACGTGGCGTCGAACCGCTGCCCTTGGTGTCGATGCCAAGGCAAGGTCTGCCAAAACGACAAGGCAGCAGGTTAATCAGGGAGTGCGCTCGGCTGGGCGGTAGTGGCAGGCAATCCTGCCTCGGCCACGGGCAAGCGAATTTCGGCCAGCGGATGGGCATGACTAAGGCAAGGCTTCGGCGTGAATGGTTTGTAACAGGGGAGACTAGGGCGTTATGAAGACAACCAATTTCGTGAACCGTCGCTCGATCTTGAAGGGATCGGCGACCATCGGCCTCGGCGTCATAGCGGCGCCGGCGCTGATTAGAGGCAGCCTGGCATCGTCCGGCGAATTGAACTTCATGGGCTGGGCCGGCTATGACGGTCTTGCCAAAGACGTGTTTCCGGCCTTCGAGAAGAAGACAGGCATCAAGGTGAACTTCGTCGAGCAGCCCGATCAGGATGCTTTCTTCGCTCAGGCAAAGTTGTCGCTGCAGACCGGCGCCATCGATGTGAGTGAGCCGACCGTCGACCGAGCGGCAAGTTGGACCAGCAACGGCCTGCTGCAGGGCTGGGACACGAGCAAGCTCGCCATGGACAATTACCTGCCGGGGCTCGCCGACGGCGCCGCTGGCGAGTCGGCTACCATCGCCGGCAAACGGATGATCGTGCCGAGCGTTTGGGGCACGGAAGCCATGGTCTACAGCATCAAGGACGCGCCGACGAGCTATGGCAAGTCCAGTCTCGGCGATCTATTCGACGAAAAATACGTGGGCAAAGTCTGCTTGCGCGCCCATTCGTCGCTCGCCGCCATGGGCCGTTGGCTCGACAGTCAGGGCAAGTTGCCGAAGCCGTGGCTTGCTAGCTACAAGGACGAGGCGACGATGAAGCAATTGTGGGACATCGCGCTCGCTGAGGCGATCAAGCACAAAAAGAATGTCGCCCAGTTTTGGTCGGGCGAGAACGAGGCGCAGGCCGCCTTCAAGACCAATGGCTGTGTCATCGGCCTCAATTGGGATTCGACCGGCTACAATCTGCGCAATGATGGCTTCGGTTTCATCGCGCCGAAGGAAGGCGCCTTTGCCTGGAACCAAGGCTTCGTGCTCCTGTCCAATGCCAAGAATGTCCCGCAGGCGCACGAATTCGCCAAGTGGGTGTCGACTGCTGAGGGTTCGGCGGCTTGGGCCACCGCATTCTCGGCCAATCCGGTCGGCAAGGGCGGCATTGAGCTCACCGCCGAGGAGGTCAAGAAATTCTACAAGAGTGCCTATCCGGGCGACGCGCTGCAGAAATTGTGGTGGTGGCCCAATCAGGAGGCGTGGTTCGTCAAGTTGCGCGGCGAATATGCCGACAAGTGGAAGGCTGCCTGAGCGACGGCTTTACGACAATGCGGCTGGCCGGGCCTCGCCAGGGGCCCGGCCAGCGCAGCTGGCAATGGGGCGCCACGAACAGACGGCGGGCGGGGCATTGACGCGATGAGTGCAAAAGTGGAATTGGCGGGCGTCTCCGCCGATTTTGGGTCTTTTCGAGCTGTCGATCGGGTCGACGTGACGATCGAGGAGGGCGAGTTCTTTTCGTTTCTGGGGCCCTCCGGCTGCGGCAAGACGACGATTCTCCGGATGATTTCCGGATTCATCGACCCGAGCGAGGGCCAGATCCGGATCGGCGGCCAAGTGATGCGCGGCATCGGTCCCAACCGCCGACCGACCGCCCTCATCTTCCAGAATCTCGCGTTATTCCCGCTGATGCCGGTATGGGAAAATATTTCGTTCGGGCTCGAGGTCCGGGGCGCGAATAAACAGACCCGCCGGCAGCGGGCCGATGAATTGCTCCGGCTGGTCGATCTTCCCGGCGCTGCCGACAAGTCGATTGGCCAGCTATCCGGCGGCCAGAAGCAGCGCGTTGCAATCGCCCGGGCGCTCGCCGTCGAACCTAAGGTCATGCTGCTCGACGAACCCCTATCGGCGCTCGACTTGAAACTGCGCCAGCACATGCGCGCCGAACTGCGCGCCATTCAGAAGCGAACCAACGTCACTTTCATTTACATCACCCACGATCAGGGCGAGGCGCTCGCCATGTCTGACCGCGTGGGCGTCATGTCGCATGGCAAGCTCCAGCAGATCGCGACGCCGCAGGAAATCTACAACCGGCCAGCCAATGGCTTTGTCGCTTCCTTCGTCGGCGAGAACAACGTTTTTACTGGCGAGATCCAGTCAAGCGGCAATGGCATGGCGGTCTATCAGACCGCCCATGGCCCCTTCCGGGCCATGCTCGGCGAGGGCGTGCGGCCGCAAACCCCGTCGAAACTCTACGTCCGCCCCGAACATACAAAGCTTATGAACGCGCCGGTTGCTGACCAAAACACCATTCCGGTTGTCGTCGAGGACATCGCATTCGAGGGTAATTTCTTCAACATTTCGGTCCGCAGCGGCCAAGGCCAGCGCTTCACCGTCGAAACCCGCAATGACGGTTCGGTGAGTGGCGTGCCGTCCGGCGGCGGCTGGCATCTGACCTTTGATCCGCAAAATGCCTTCATTCTCGCCGACGAAAGCGTGCCGGCCGAGCTGCCCCAATGAGAGAAATGCTGCGCCGCTACGGCGCCTTGCTGACCGGTGTTTTTGCGCTGCTGACCGGCTTTTGGCTCCTTGCCCTCGTCGTCCTGCCGGATCTCTATCTGTTTGAGAATTCGTTCCGGCCCTATCTGCCGGTCTCCGACGTCGGCGGCCCGAAGGATTTCTACAGTTTCAATAATTATCTCACCTTTTTCACAAGTCCGATCCACATCCAGGTGTTTGTCTGGACCGTTCTCTATAGCAGCATCGTCACCGCCATCTGCCTCGTGATCGCCTATCCGTTGGCCTATTATCTCGCCAAGGTCGCGGGCCGCTCGGCGGTGCCGACCCTGTTTCTACTTCTTCTGATTCCGCTCTGGGTAAGCGAAATCCTGCGCTCCTTCGCTTGGTTCATTATCCTCTCGCTGAAGGGGCCGCTTAATTACGGACTGATCGGGCTCGGTCTGATCCAGGACCCGATCCGCTGGATGACCGGCTTCAACAGCGTCATCATCGGGCTCGTCTATACCTATGTGCTGTTTATGCTTTTCCCGGTGTACAATGCGGTCCAATCACTCGATACCAACCAGATTGAAGCAGCCCAGGACCTCGGATCATCCTGGTGGCGAACCCATTGGCGGGTGATCCTGCCGCATGCCAAGCCCGGCATTGCTTCGGGCTGCGTCATGGTCTTCATGCTGTCGGCAGGCTCAATCATCGTGCCGTCCTTGCTTGCCTCGACCAGTTCACGCTGGTTCACCGAAATCATTCAGCAATGGATGTTCGAGTCGCAGGATTGGAACACCGGATCGGCTTACGCCTTCCTGCTGCTGCTGCTGTGCACCATATTCGTGACCGTGATGACCCGCGTCTTCCGGGTGAGCCTCGCCGATATAGCGAAATAGAACCGATGAACCGATCCTCGAATTGGTTATTCCATGCCTATATGGCGATATTCCTCGCCTATATGCTGCTACCTTTGGTGGTGATGGGCGGCGCCGCGCTGAACGATTCCAAATTTCCCTCGATCTATCCCTGGGTCGGTCTAACCAATCGATGGTTTGTCGATCTGTGGCGTGATCCGCGGATGTGGACGGCGATGCGCAATACGCTGTTCGTCGCCCTCGCTGTGGTTGCGATGGCGGTACCGATCGGAACCGCTGCGGCGATCCTCGTCAACAGTCTGACCGGGCGTTTCCGCTCGGCGCTTTATGGGTTCATGGTCGCCCCGATCCTGACGCCCGGCGCGGTCATCGGCATTTCGACCCTATTATTTTGGAACAAACTCGCGGTGCCGGCCGGGCTGCATTTGTCGGCGCTCGGTCAGACCTCGTTCATCGCCGCCTATGTCATGCTGCTGGTGCTTGCCAGGCTACAGAGTTTTGACCGCGGTCTGGAGGAGGCCGCCCTCGATCTCGGCGCCAGTCATTTCCAGGTCATACGCCGCATCCTGCTGCCCCATCTCTATCCGGCCATCGGCGCTGGCGCCGTCATTGCCTTTTTCCAGTCGGTCGAGAATTTCAACACGACCCTGTTCACACGCGGCAATTCCGACACGCTTACCGTCTATGTCGGATCGAAGGTGCGAAGCGGCATCACGCCGACAATCAATGCGCTTGCGCTGATCTTGATCGCGCTGACGCTGGTTGGCGCGATCCTTTACGAAGTCTCGCGCCGGCGGGCCGAGCGGCGGGCGAGACTCGTCGAGGCGATCGAGTGAATGAACCCTTGCGTCCGGCCGCGTCGGAAAAGGCGACGGAAATGCGTAGGTTCCCGCGCTTTACAGCTCTTGGCGAAGACTGTCTTGCCTGTCTGCGCTTCTACACTAGGCTTGGCATCCCAATCTTTGCCTTTGAACGCCAGCCTTACGCCATGCCGGATTTTTCTAGGCTCGCCGTGGTTTTGCCCTTCGTTGGCGCACTGATCGGAGCGAGTGGCGCCTTGGCCCTTGTCGCCGCCGCAGCCTTTGATCTGCCGCCGTTGGTTTGTGCCGCCCTTTCCATCGCCGTTCTATTGCGCGTCACCGGGGCGTTTCACGAGGATGGCCTTGCCGACGTTGCCGATGGATTCGGCGGCGGTTGGACCCCAGCGAGACGGCTCGAAATCATGCGCGACAGTCGCATTGGCGCGTTCGGCGCCACCGCGCTCGCCATTGCGTTGATATTGCGTGTCAGCCTAATCGCTGCCCTGATCGGGCGCCACGGGACCGCAATCGCTGCAGCCGACCTCATCGCCACCGCGTCCCTGTCTAGGGTCGCGGGCCTGCTGCCACTTACCCTGCTGACTCCGGCCCGTCCGGATGGCGCCGGGCAGGCGGCCCAGCGCACCCGCCCGAAAGCCTGGCTCTTGGCGGCGCTTGGCGCAGCTCTTGTCACGGTCGCGCTGGCCGGCGGCGCCCTCGCGCGCCCGCTTGCGACGGGGCTTGCTGCCGCAGCTGGTGGCTTCTACATGACAAGTCTGGCGCGTCAGCTGATTGGTGGCCAGACCGGCGATGTGGCCGGTGCCGCCCAGCAGGTTGCCGAAATCGCCTGTTTGTGTGTCTATCTGGGCCAATGGCCGATGGGATGAACATGTCTGACCCGCAAACACCCTGCATCAAGGTTTGCGTCATCGAACCCGGTTCGGGATGGTGCTTGGGATGCGGCCGGACCGGTTCGGAGATCGCCGCTTGGCCCTATCTGGCGGCGGCCGAACGAGCTGCCATCCTCGCCGGTCTTGCCAACCGGCTGAACGGTCTAAAGCGGCGGTCGGGGCGCGGCGAAGGACGGCGGTTGCCGAGCGAGCGCCGGCGACAACCCCCACCGGGTTCGCGGGAGGGTGGCTAAGTCGAAGGAATTAGGTCAGGGCTCCGGTTTATGCCAATCGGGGAAGCGTGCCGCGTGATCGCCAAAATTCTCCTGCTTTTTAAAGGACTTGGACATATTTGACACGACTTACGCCAAATTTTAGCCAGAATTGCTGTGGAACGTCTTTTGCGGGCGCGGAATTGTCGGCGATCTGCTAGTCTCCCGCGTTAAGGCGATCGTTAAGGCGATAAGGTTAGGTGCGCCAATCCCGGGAATGGGCGGTGTCACCAGGCAAGCCGGCCGGGGACGGCGCGCTCGAGCAAGACACCGGGCAATCGGGGCTGATCGGGTGGCGGCGATGGTCGCGGCCGCCGAGCGAGGAAAGTTGATTATGGCCGATATTGGCAACCGTACCGCTAAGCCGGAACCGGCGCCGGGCTCGGTCCTGCCGGAAGAGGCAGGCGCTGCGCCGTTTCGGGCAATAACCGATGACGCGGCATTTTTTGAGTTTGCCCAACTGATGGAAAACCAACTGCAGGAGAACAATAGGCCGGCTGGCGGCGAGGCGCCGGCGAATCCGATCGCGCCAGCCGCAATTGCTTTGGCGCCGGATACCGTGTCAAGCAAGACGGACCCGGTCGGGCAAGCTGCGCCGGTCTTCGGGGTTGCATTTCCGAGCCTATCGCAAAAGGTCCGGGTTAGCTGGGCCGGCGTCGGTGAAACGTCGCCTGTCAAGTTGGCCGCTCCGCCGATCCCTCCGGCAAGTCCGCCAGTTGCTGGAGATGACAGCCGGAATGCGCCCGAATTGCGCGAACCGACCGAGGAATTGACGGCCTATGATCTCAATCGGCTGGAGCGGTTCGGTTCCCGCAAGGCGAATGCCCGATGGACCAGGAATCTGACCACCATGGGAATAGGTGCGGCAGCCCTGGCGGCGGTTTGGGCGGCACTGCCGGATACCGCCTTGAAGGCGCCGCCAGACAATGGGCCGCCGCCCGCTTTGGCGACAGGCAGCAATGCTGCCGACTCCGCCCGCATGGTCCGTGTTGTTCCATTGGTACCGGGAGCGCCGGGCCGGGAAGCCGCCAACGAACCAGCGCGCGCCGCGCCGCCCGGTTCCCTTCAGCCGGTTGGGTCGACTTCACTGGCCGCATTGCCGGATCTACCCGCGGTTCCAGTCTCGACCCCTGGCGAGGAAGCCGCAAGTCCGACACCCGTCGCCAAGCCAAATCCTCCGCTGGCCGCGCCTTTGTCAAGCGAGCAGGCCGCGGTGCCCGCAAACCCGCCGCTGTCTTCGATACAGCCGCCGGTGCCAGCCGTCCCAGCTATCACCAAGCCGTCTGAAAAGCCGGCCCATCTCGCCCGTCCGCCGAAAGCCGCCAATCCCGACGGCGCGATCAAGCATGCCCGCGCGACGTCGGCCAAGCCGGCACGACAGGCGAGCGGCCGTGTCGACGACAATGGTCAGCCGACCAATATCAGCGTCGATTCCGGTGCAGCGGGAACCCGGCCACCAGCCCTAGTCCCCGGTCAGAAGGCCAACGCCGACAAGGGTTTCGATCCGTTCTTCATTCCGAAGTTCATTGGCCGCCTGTTCACCGATCGCTGAGGTCGCCTCAGCTGCGGCGCGCCGCTGGGCGCGCCTCACGATTTCGATCGCCGCTGCAAATAAAGCGGGGTCGGTTGAGCGTTGGCTGGCCATCGTCGACAGGAAGCGGCGATAGTCGCGCGCACCGGGCTGACCAGCAAACAGGCCAAGCATGTGTCTGGTGACGTCGGTGGGACGCACGCCATTCAGCTGGCAGCTCGCGAGATAAGGCAGCATGGCTTCGGCCGCGGCAAAATTGTCTTCGAGCGCTTGCGTCGCACCGAAAATCGCGGGGTCGACCGCCAGGAGCAGCGCCGGGTTCTGATAGGCCGCGCGACCGATCATCACACCGTCGACGTGCTGCAGATGGGCCCTGGCGGCTTCGATTGAGTCAATGCCGCCGTTGATGACGAGCGGCAGAGCCGGATAGGCCTGTTTCAACCGGTAAACGAGGCCATAGTCAAGCGGCGGGACCTGGCGGTTCTCTTTCGGTGAAAGGCCTTTGAGCCAAGCCTTCCGGGCATGAACGACAAGGGCGTCGACGTCTGCCGCGACCAATGCCGCGGTAAAGGCAAAGAGCGCGTGTTCGGGATCCTGGTCGTCAACGCCGATGCGACATTTTACGGTCACTGGAACCCTTACTGCGGCCTTCATGGCGGCGACGGCCGCGGCGACCCGGGCCGGTTCGCGCATCAGACAGGCCCCGAAGGCCCCGTTTTGAACACGGTCGGACGGGCAACCGCAATTCAGATTGATTTCGGCATAGCCAAAGCTCTCGGCAATCCGGGCTGCGCGGGCCAGATCGGCCGGCTCCGAGCCACCGAGCTGGACGGCAACGGGTTGCTCCCGCGGATCGAAGCCGAGCAGCCTGTCGCGGTCGCCGTAGAGGATGGCGCCGCTGGTAATCATTTCCGTGTAAAGCCTGGCCCGGCGGGTCAAACGACGATGGAAGAAACGGCAATGCCGATCTGTCCAGTCCATCATAGGCGCCACGCTAAACCTAATCCATTGATTTGGTTGCACTTTTATTGTACTCTTAATATATTAGGTCGAGTCGTGCGCATCTTTTCTACGCCATCTTTCGACGCTTTTCGCGGCAGTACGACTGGTGGTTGCACACGGAGCGCACACGTTTCGGCAACTTTCACGAAACTCAATTCTGGATCTTGGCGCCAAGTGCGGCGAAAAGGAAAGTATGTCAATGATATATTCCTTCGCCGGAAGGATGCCCGAGGAATGGGCGCTCGAGATTGAGCAGCGTATCGGTCGCGACGCCACGCCGATTACGATGAGTTGATCGCTTGTGGCATGGGCTTGCCGCAGCCATTGGGGGCAAAGCAGACTTTGTTGGCCGTCGTGGTGCTTGATGGGCAGGTTATCGTTGCCGACCTTGTCCTGTGATCGACGAATAGTTAGCCGAGGCAGACGATGCCGGCGCCTGTTGGGCCATCGCGGTGCAGACGCCGGCGCCCCAATCGCCGCCTTGCGTGACAAACTTCGGGCATCGAGGTGCTTCATCAGCACGACCCAGGCGAGCGGTGCATTCTGCGTCCCAATCGGTCGTGGTCGGCCTGGCTGAAAACCCGTGGCCGGGCAGCGACGGCACCACCAGATGTAAGGTGTCCGATGCGGCGCCCCCATGCGCCGTGGGATTGGCCAGCGGCTCGACGATTTTCAACTGCTCGATCACCGAGCCGCGCCATCCATGCGTGACGGAGAGCGGCAACGCATCTTCATCGCTAGAACGAAAGTGAATGAAACGAAAGCCCGTCGATCTCGGTCATGAATTGCGGCAGTGCGTTCAGCTTCGCCCCTTCTTTGCGCCAGTCGCAGTGCCCCAATAGCGGGCGAGTTCCTCAATCGTCGCCGATTGCGCGCGCCCCGTGTTTCATCGGCGACCGTCCCCTGGTCAGGCCATCGCGTCGCGGCGATGCGGCGGCGGAGATGTTGTGGCGGCAAGAAGGCCGCGTCGGGTGAGTGAAAACGATGGTGCCAACACCAATCGGCATGAAAAGTCGGCCTACGCCGATCGACGCCGATCAAGCTCCGGCGACATCGACGATCGCTTCCGCGAAGGCCTGCGGGGCTTCCTGAGGCAGGTTGTGTCCGACGCCGCCCTTGATGACCCGGTGCGAATATGGGCCAGAGAATTTCTTGCGGTAGGAACTGGCGTCCGGGTGCGGGGCCTCGTTGGCGTCGCCTTCAAGGGTAATGGTCCGCACGGCGATAACCGGAGCGGTGACGAGCCACCTTTCCAGATCGTCGTATTTCGGCTCACCATCTGCCAGTCCGAGCCGCCATCGATAGTTATGGACGACGATGGCGACGTGATCCGGATTGTCGAAAGACGCGGCCGTACGATCAAACGTCGCGTCGTCAAAGTTCCACTTCGGCGATGCAAGCCGCCAGATGAGCTTCGAAAAGTCGCGCCGGTACTTGTCGTAGCCGGCCCGGCCGCGCTCCGTGGCGAAGTAATATTGATACCACCATTGGAGCTCGGCCTCCGGCGGCAGCGGCGCCTTGCCGGCTTCCTGGCTGCCGATCAGATAACCGCTGACCGACACAAGGCCCGTGCAACGCTCCGGCCGTAGCGCGGCGATGATGTTGGCCGTCCGCGCCCCCCAATCAAAACCGCCTAGGGTCGCCTTCTCGATTTTGAGCGCATCCATGAGCGCGATGACATCGAGCGCGACAGCCGATTGCTGGCCATTCCGGACCGTGTCGGCCGAGAGGAATCGCGTCGATCCGTAACCGCGCAGATAGGGGACGATCACCCGGTAGCCAGCCGTCGCCAGCAAAGGCGCGACATCGACATAGCTGAAAATGTCGTAGGGCCAGCCGTGCAGGAGAACGACGGCAGGACCGTCCGGCGGACCGGCCTCGGCATATCCCACATCGAGGACGCCGGCGTCGATCTGCCTTAGCGGCGCAAATGACGCGTTAGTTCCCGGCTTGATCGGGGAATGCGCCTGTTTGGTTTCGTCGGCCCCGGCGTTCGTAAGCCCGATCATGTCGAATTGGGCGGCCGCAAAGGTCGTGGCCGCGACGCCGACGAAGCGGCGGCGACGATGGTCGATGTCTTGGGAAGCTCTGACCGTAACCATTGCGAATCTCCCTGGTTGCATGGTTGGAGCAACAGCAGAATTCACTGTGCTGACGGAATCCGCGACGGGCGGTTCTGCGCACGTGGGTCGTCGTGAGGGTCGAGATAGTCGAGACCCAGCGGGCCAATGGCCGAGACCTGGGTGACATACTCACCGGACTTCGCCCAATGGAAGTGGGGCGTGCCGCCGGGGAGAACGATGACGCTGCCGGGGGGATAGGCATTCAACTTTTCGCCGTCGAAGCGATCGCCTAGGCCAATGTAGAATACGCCGGACATGACCGTGTATATCCGGTCCTCCGGGTGCCTGTGCGGCATCAGTCTCACGCCAGACGGCGCCTTGACCCTGATCAGGTAGGGACCCGGCTTCGACGGATCGCCGACGATGACAGCAAGGCGTACCGGCGCCGGGAACGCCGGGAACGGCTCCCAGTCGATGTCTTCGGGGAGGACCGCTCTAAAAACGGCCTCGCCCGGCTGGTGGGTGCACACCATCGCGATCCTCCGTGTCGAAAAGCCCTGGTTGGTGTTGCAAGCGCGTCAGGGCCCGCAGTAAGAATGCTCAAGTCAGCTTGGCGTCCAATGTGACCGTCGCGTTGAGGACCCGGGAGACGGGGCAGTTCTTCTCGGCGTCGCTGGCGATCCGAACGAATGATGCCTCGTCCAGGTTCGGAACCTGGCCGCGCACCGTCAGCGCTGATCGGCTAATGCGGAATCCTTTGCCGTCTGGTTCGAGGGAGACCGCGGCCTCGGTCGTGAGCTCGGTGGGCGTATAGCCGGCCCCCTGCAGCCCAAAGGCGAGCGCCATAGTGAAGCATCCGGCGTGCGCGGCCGCGATCAATTCCTCGGGATTGGTGCCCTTCTCGCTCTCGAAGCGAGTCCTGAAAGAATATGGGGTCGCCGCGAGCACGCCGGAATCAGTCGAGAGATTGCCGGCGCCGTCGCGCCCCGTACCGTGCCACAACGCCTTCGCTTTGCGAATCATGAGTCCGCCTCCTTGTGATTGCGCGGTCGGATTTTCGTTACGTTGGTTCCTTCAGCGCGTTGGGATCGATTGGCATCTTTCGTAGGCGCTTGCCGGTCGCCGCGAAGATCGCGTTCGCGACCGCGGGAACGACCGCCGAGGTCCCGCATTCGCCCATCCCGCCGGGTGGCTCGGAACTTGGGATGATATGAACGTCGATTGCCGGCGCCTCGTTCATGCGGAGCATCTGGTAGGTGTCAAAGTTCGATTGCTCGACACGGCCATTCTTCAGGGTAATTTCGCCGTAGAGCGCGGCGGTCACGCCGAAGATAGTTGCGCCCTGAATTTGAGCCTCGACGATGTTGGGATTGACCACGGCACCGCAATCGACCGCGCATACGACGCGGCGCACCCGGACTGCGCCATCCTTCGAGACTTCGACTTCGGCGACCTGCGCCATATAGCTTCCGAACGCGAATTGGACAGAGACGCCGCGGCCGGCTCGCTCGCGTAGCGCTTGTCCCCAGCCGGCCTTTTCGGCAGCAAGCTCGAGCACGGCTTTGGCCCGGGGCGATTGGCCGAGGAGAGCGCGCCGATATGCGACCGCGTCCTGCTTCGCCGCAGCCGCCAGTTCGTCGATGAAGCTTTCGGTCACAAAGACATTGTGTGACGGCCCCACGCTTCGCCAGAAGGCTGTCGGAATTCCAGGGGGCTCAACCCGGAGATATTCGACCCGCATGTTCGGAAGCGCGTAGACGAGATTGATGGCACCGTCCGTGGTGTCGGGATCGAGCCCGTTGTTGAACGCGGGCGGAAGCCATCTCGCCAGGATCGAAGATCCCGCGAAACGATGGAGCCACGCGATCGGGGCTCCGTTCTCATCGAGACCGGCGAACAGCCTGTCGAAAAAGAATGGCCGATACATATCGTGCTGGATGTCTTCCTCGCGCGTCCAGACGACTTTGACAGGAGCATCGACGTGTTTGGCGATCTCGACGGCACGGCTAACGGCGTCGGTTTCCAGCCTTCTGCCAAACCCGCCACCGATCAGGTGATTGTGTACGGTGACCCTTTCGAGAGGCAGACCGGCGGCTTTCGCCGCGGCGGCCTGGGCCCTTGCGAGAACCTGGCTGCCGACCCAGACCTCGCAACTATCGTCGCGCACATGGACCGTGCAGTTCATCGGCTCCATCGTCGCGTGAGCGAGAAAAGGAACCTGATAGTGCGCTTCGACTTTGGACGCGGCGCTCGCCATCGCCTTGTCGACGTCGCCGATATTCTGAGCGACCGCCCCGGACTTCTGAGTGGCGGCCTCAAGCTCGCGCGCGATAATTGTCGTATTGATACTATCGTGCGGTCCGTCGTCCCATTCGATCGAGAGGGCCGCCAGGCCCTTCTTCGCGGCCCCCATATGATCTGCGACGACCGCGACCGCGTCGTCGAGCCGTACAATCTGCCGGACGCCGTTGACGGCCTTCGCCTTGGCATCGTCCAGGCTTTTCACGCGGCCGCCGAAGACTGGCGACTGGGCGAGCGTTGCGATCTTGAGTTCCCGGCGGGCGGACGTCGATTCCGTAAACGGCGGAGCCGTTCACCTTGGGGGGTGCATCCAGGCGCTTGACCGGAGTCCCGATGAGCTTGAAGTCCGCGGGCCGCTTGACCGTCACCTTTTCGGGGAGCGGCATGCCGGCGGCTTCGTCGACGAGATCCCCGTAGTTGATTTTTCTGCCGGAGGGCTCATGCACAACCTGCCCATCGCGCGCCCGGCAAGAGGCCGGATCAACATCCCAGCGTTTTGCCGCAGCCGTCACGAGGAGAGTTCGCGCCAACGCTCCAGCCTCCCGCAACGGCTGCCATGCCGCGCGAATCGCGGTCGACCCACCCGTCGCCTGCACGCCCGCAAGAAGTGGATTTCCGTAAAGCTTGGCGTTAGACGGAGCGTGTTCCAGGCGGACCTGGTTCAGATCCCCCTCCAATTCCTCGACGAGCAGCATCGGGATCGCGGTGTAATCGCCCTGACCCATCTCAACATAGGGCATTGTCAGCACGATCCGCCCGTCACGCTCGATACGAATGAAGGCGTTAGGCGCGAAGCCTTCAGCTTCGGCGGCGGCGATGCGATGGTTCGCGAACGGCAAGGTCAGGCTCAGCATCAGGCCGCCGCCGGCGGCCGCCCCAGCATGGAGAAACCTGCGCCTAGAAGGAGCACTAGCTGGCCGAGGAGAGAGCCGGTCGGCGGAACGCGATGGGATCGGGTCGAGGATCATGGTCAGCCCTCCTTTCCAATTGCTTGCGCGGCCTGCTTGATCGCCTCACGAATGCGGGGATAAGTCCCGCAGCGGCAGATATTGCCGGACATCGCATCGTCGATGTCCGAGTCCGTCGGATGCGGATTGCTCGCGAGCAGAGCGGCGGCCGACATGATCTGGCCGGACTGACAGTAACCGCATTGCACGACCTCCTGTTCGAGCCAGGCCTTCTGAACCATTGCGCCCACTTTGGTGGCGCCAATCGCCTCGATCGTCGTGACGGGGGATTGGCCGACGTCGGCGACCGGAGTAACACAGGAACGCGTGGCGACGCCGGCAATATGCACCGTGCAGGCACCGCACAGCGCCATGCCGCAACCGAATTTCGTGCCGGTCATGCCGAGCACGTCGCGCAACACCCAGAGGAGTGGCGTATCGCCGTCGACATCGACGGTGTGTGGGCGGCTGTTGACGTTGATGGTGAAGGCCATCGCTCACGCTCCAATGTCAGCGCGGCCCCCTGGCCGCCGTTGCTTTCGAAGCCTACCCATCGCGCGTCGCTCCGGATGCGCTCGTTTGGGCCGCGCACAAGACGCGCGAGCGCTCCGATCGTGTTCAGGTCGCTCGGCGCGGCGATTTGAACGCTGCTCGCATCTCGTCAGCGAAGTTCTGCGGCTGTTCCCGGGCGGCAAAGTGGCCGCCCCTTTCGAGCTCGTTGGGGACCGGCTTGCGATGCGCAGGCTCTGTGCAACTGCGCGGGGCTTGGTAGAGCCCGTTTGCAAGGGCGACCGGGTCACCGGGCCGGAGCGCCTTTGCAATGTCGGCTGGGACGTGCCAGGCCTGTCGACGTGAATGCCGAGGAATTCCGAAGGCGCCTGTAGACGCCGTTTGGGCCGCGTTTCTCCGGAGGCAAGATGAGCAAAGAACAGGCCGGCGGCGCTCGCTTCGGCCGCGCTCACATCAACGCTGCGCCTGTTCGGCAATAGCGAAACACCCGACATGTTCGTTATCCTAAAGCTGGTGCCACTGATCTTGCAAGACGCGAAACTCCCAGACGATCACATCAGGTGGGCGAAGCGGAATCCATTGCACGATGGTGTCGCCGATACTTTGGTATCGGTCGACGCGACAGTATTGCGCACGAAACGGCGCGAGAGCGGCAACCGACATCCGTGCCTGATCGACGTTAGCAGTGGAGCGGCCCATCGTCATTGTGGAGTGGCTGCTACCAAAGGACCACGCGCGGTGCGTTCGAAGCCGCGACGAGCGTGCGCAGCAGCTTACCGCCTCATTTAGGCCGCCTGGGAAGGTCGGGTTCACGTCCGGCTTTTCACCCCGGCCACGGCACAGTCAGGACTTTCACGATCTCGATTAATGCGCGGTTCAAGTCTGCGGTCCCGACTTTCGCGGTTACGATGGCCCGACGGAGGTTGGCGCGGCCTGATCTTCGCCGATACGTCATCCGGCGTTCGTATCTCGTTCCTCCGTGGGTCGCCAACCCCAGGGAGTCTTTTGATCAATTTTCGACAACTTGCAGATCTTCTTCTCATTCGAGAAGGGGGCAATTCTTTCTGTCGTTATGGGGGCAGTTTGTTCTTTCGCCCGACACCGCCCGTGCATGTCGCGCGCATTTACGTCCAAACGCTTTCATTGATTCGCTGTCAAAAGATGGATTCCTTTCGTGCGCCTTAGATTAGGTCCTACCTCCGTAGCGCTCAAATTATATCAGAGTGCCGATCGGTGTATGGCGCGCTCGTCGCTGGCGCATAGATCTGCCGATAGGCTTGCAAAAGCGCGTCCTCAAGCGGTCGCCCCGCCTTGTAGCCCGCGAGATTCGCCGGCCGAGCGAGACCCGGCAGCAAGCGGGGGCACGGCTCGGGCTTGCCGACAACCGTGCGCACAGGAAGGCGCTCCGCATAGATCGGCAAGGCGTAATCCTCTTCATCGTCGGCCACACCCTTGGCGCGGATCTTTGCCGAGGCGCGCTCGATCTCCATCATCACGACCGACGTCGCCTTGATCTCCTTTGGCGTGCTTGCGCGCAATTGCTCGGTGCGACCAGGAAAGAAGCGATCCACCATCATAATCAGGGCTCGGCGCTTTTCCTCCGGCGCGGTGACGAGCCGGGCCCGTCCGAAAGCCATGACCGAACGATAGTCGGCCGAATGGTTGAAGCCACAACGCGCGAGGACAAGGCTGTCGAGATGGGTCACGGTAAGACAGGCCGGCTGCCCCCCGGAGAGGTTGCGCAGCATTCGGCTCGCGCTGCTGCCGTGCCAATAAAGCCGAGTTCCTTCCCGCCAGAAAAGCGTCGGTGTGCAATAGGGCAGGCCATCCACGACGTAGGAGACATGGCAGAGTGCGGCAGCGTCGAGCAGCCGGTGGACGGTTTCGTGGTCATAAAACCCACGGTCGTGCCGGCGCTTCACGCGGTTGCGCTTGTCGATGACATAGCTCGGTGCATTCGGTGTATCTGTAGCGGACATCGTCTGACCCTTTGTTGGCACACCATCATGGTACCGCAAAAGTGGTTGGCGAAACCAATCAGGACCCCAATATGCCAAGGCCAATTTGCAAGGGGAGGGCGACGTGTTGAATGTGTCCCTGGTCCCGGCGGGGTCGGGAGGCAGCCAGCCGAGCCGGGTGGCCGCGATCGTGGCCGGCCGCCTCGCGGCCGGGCTGCGCCTGCCATCCAGCCGATCGCGGCTCAGTTTGGCTTGCGCCGGAACGCAGTCGTTGTCGCCTATGGACGCCTTCTAAGTGAGGGCCTCGCGAGGCCAAGAGCTGTCGCCGGCACTTATGTCGCGGCACGGTCCCGCGCGGCCCGGCCAGCGCCGGTCCGGTCTGGCGCCGCTTGCCGGCCCAGAGCAGAGCGCCTTTGCGCTCGGCCGAGCCGACCAGGTTAGCCACCTATCCGGGCCTCCAGCAACAGTTCCAATCTTGCCCTTCAGGGCGGACCCTTGCCATCGCCGCACCAAAGCGGTCACCGCGGGAACGGAGAAGGAACATCGTCTTGCAATGGCGTTGAGATCGGCCTTGAGGGCAGGCATTGGGGGTGTCTATCCCACGATAGAGGGTGCCCGTCTTGGCAATATGTGCAATAATTTTGGGGAATAGCGGGCAAGCTCCGCCGATTTTGCCAGAGGGTTCAGTGCTACCTAAGCCCGTACGAGCCTACTTCATCATCGCCGACATCTCCGGCTACACAAGGTTCCTCGCGGCGGCCGAAATCGACCATGCGCAGGACATTATCGCTGATTTCTTGGACACGGTGGTTGAGGCCCTGAGGCCGCCTTTCCGGCTCGCCAAGTTCGAAGGCGATGCCGCCTTCGTCTACGCTGTAAGCGAAAAGGTCGACGGATCACTTCTCCAAGATACGATCGAGGCGGCCTATTTCAAGTTCCGCCGGCGCATGCGCGACGTCAAGCAGGCCTCAATCTGCGAATGTAAAGCCTGCGCTGCGATGGGCGGTCTCGATTTCAAGTTCGTCATCCACCATGGCGAGATGGTGAAGCAGAAGATGGGCGGGCGTGAAGAGCTTGCCGGACGCGACGTAATCCTCATCCATAGGCTTCTCAAGAATACAGTGAGCGAGAAGCTTGGTCGCCATGCCTATGCGCTTTACACTGAGGCGTGCATTCAGACGATGAGCGTCGACCCAGTGGCGCAGGGGCTCATCCGGCATCATGAGGCCATCGACATCTTCGGCGACGTTCAGCTCTGGTTGCGTGATCTCGAAGCGGCGTGGCAGGCGGAAAATGAGCGCACGCGTTTCGAGGTGACGCGGGCCGGCGCCTACATGACCCTGGAATACGATATCTCCGCGCCGCGCCAGAAAGTGTGGGAATATTTCACTGTTCCCGGCCGTTGGCAAAACTGGTGGCCGGCCGACGCAATCATCGAGAAATCGAGCAAAGGGCGCAGAGGAGTAGGTACCGAGAATCATTGCATGCATGGCAAGGACGCGATCATCGAGGAAACCCTCGACTGGCGTCCGTTCGAATATTTCACGGTGAGCACACTTCTTCCGATCCCGGGGGCGCCAAAGATCGTGATGACCCGTGCGTTGCAGGACGGCCCGAACGGCGTGACGCGCCTGGAATTCCGGGTCGCCGCGCCAAAACCCGAACACAAGGACTTTGTCGATCAGGCTGGGGCGAGGTTTGCCGGGAACATGGATAAGGCAATCGAAAAGCTACGACAAATTCTCGAAGGACAGCAACCGCCTATCGCGATGATCGATGAACCGCCGCTAAGACCCTCGAAAGGCCGATTCCGGACCGAACCGACGATATCAGAGGCCGGAAGATGACGCCGCTTGGCAGGCGGACGCGCGGCCAGGCGGACGCGCGGCTTCGAACATGCATGTTCGCCGCTACGCGTGCGTCGCCCCAATTCCCGATGACCGTGGTCCGGAGAGCGACTCTTCCGAACCTATCAGATGCTCCACCACGACGCCTTCATTGCTTTCGCGCTCGCACCTGATGTGCTAGTGCAAAACCTCCCCCACCGCCGCCCCGGAGTTGAAAGGCATGCTCTCGAGCCTGTGCATACTGGCCTCGTCCCGTCTTGGAACCGGCTCGCAGAGCCGAGTCTGGGCAACAAAGGCGCCATAACCTAAAGATGTTGACCGGCGAGGTGTTCCGGAATTTTGGTTCGCTATACCGTCATCGGCAATGATCGAACATCCGCGCAAGAACAAAATTGAAACAAAAGCAATACCTCTGTGTGCGGTTTCTGCACACGCCATCATCCAGGCCTTCATTGGTAATACAGTGATGATGATAGTGATGATGGTAGCAACGGGACAGGCACGGACGCCAAGATAGCGTCAGTTTGCAACAAAAGTAGGAGACAATTGACAGACCCTGATCCGAATCAATTGGGCTCGCCGCCCATTTCAGAATCCGGACGCTGCCTTATTCGAGAAGCATTTCGATGGCGGGTCTTACCGGGCATCCTCGCCGCACCATGTCTGGGTCATCCTCATATCAGATTGTCTTTTTATCCGGACTCGGGTGAATGATTTCCTCCTCCTGGTCCACGATTGTCACCGTCACGTTCGGATACGCATCTTTAATGCGCAGGGCCTCGCTAACAGCTGAATGATGCTCCGAGAAGCCTCTCTTCCTCTGTCCATCGACAGAGACCACAAATCGTTCCATGTGAACGTGCTTGCGGAGTTGGCGACGTTCCTTGTTCTCCTGGGTCGCGACGTGACGTTGTTCGCGAGCTTTATTCGTCTCCTCGTTCATGGTTTGCCCTTTGTACGCTGATCCAGTCTGGGTTCCGTGTCGCCTGCAACCTAGCGCACAAACTCACAGGAAGCCATGGCCTATTGCTCAACGTGATCCGAGGCTCAGACTTTGTCCAGGAGAGCGCCTGCCTGGACGCGGCAGGACCGGTCCTTGGGGCAGGACGATCCCGAGGTCGAGGATTACCCTGTTATCCGCTCCCCCACATTCAATGCCTTAATCGGATTCCTGGTTCCCTCGGCCGGGCTTCAGCCAACCTGTTGGGCCCGCATATCCGCCCGGTTGATACCGGCGACGGCAACCGGCTTTTTCATCGCATCGCGCCGGAACGGCTCGCCGAGCTCCTGGTTCAAAATAACCTCGATGAAGGTAGTGACGCCGTGCATCTGGGCTTCGCAAGCCTGCACCAGCGCCGCCGTCACTTCGGTCGGAGTGCGCACGCTCGCCCCTTTTAGGCCGCAGGCATCGGCGACCCGAGCATAGCTGAGGTCCGGGTTGAGCTCGGTGCCGACGAAATTGTTATCGTACCATAGCGTCGTGTTGCGTTTTTCGGCACCCCATTGGTAATTGCGGAAAATGACCATCGTGATCGCCGGCCAGGGCTTGCGACCGATTGAACTCATTTCACTCATTGAAATACCGAAGGCGCCGTCGCCTGCAAAGCCGACGACCGGCACCTCCGGGCAGCCGATTTTGGCGCCAACAATGGCCGGAAAGCCATAGCCGCACGGACCAAATAGGCCGGGCGCCAGATATTTGCGGCCTTGCTCGAAGGTCGGATAGGCATTGCCAATGGCGCAATTGTTGCCGATGTCGCTGGATATTATGGCATCCCTGGGCAGGCCGGCCTGGATCGCCCGCCAGGCTTGGCGCGGCGACATCCGGTCTGGATCACGTTCCCGCGCACCTTTATTCCAGCTCGTTCCGGGGTCGTCGTCTTCGTGGTCCATGCTGCTCAAGGTCTGCAGCCAGGCCGACTTCGTCTGCTGGATCGTGGCTCTTCGCTTGTCCCTATCAATGTCGCCGGCCTGCGGGTCGAGGCTGGCCGAGAATCGCGGGCGCGACGGCTTTGGCATCGCCGCATATCCCGACGCTGACCGGCTTAGCCAGGCCGATCCGATCGGCGTTGATGTCGACTTGGATGATTTTTGCCGACCGCGGCCAATAATCGATGCCATAGCCGGGCAGGGTGGAAAACGGATTGAGCCTGGTGCCGAGGGCAAGCACAACGTCGGCCTTGGCTATCAGCTGCATGGCCGCCTTGGAACCATTGTAGCCGAGCGGACCGGCAGCTAGGCGATGACTGCCGGGAAAGCTGTCATTGTGCTGATAGCCGCAGCACGCCGGCGCGTCGAGCCGCTCCGCCAGCGCGACGCATTCGGGAATGGCGCCGCCGATCACGACGCCAGCACCCGATAGAATGACCGGGAACCGCGCATGCGAGAGGAGACGGGCTGCTTCTGCAATGGCGCCGGCACCGCCGGATGGGCGTTCGAAGGTGACAATCTGTGGCAGCGTAGTGTCGATTACCTGGGTCCAGAAATCGCGCGGAATATTGATTTGGGCGGGGGCCGAAAGTCGGATTGCCTTGAGAATGACGCGGTTGAGAACTTCTGCGATCCGGGCGGGATCGCGCACCTCCTCTTGATAGCAAACCATGTCGCGGAACAGGGCCATTTGTTCGACTTCCTGGAACCCCCCCTGGCCGATTGTACGATTGGCCGCCTGCGGTGTCACAAGCAGCATCGGCGTGTGGTTCCAGTAGGCCGTTTTCGCGGCAGTGACGAAGCCTGTGACGCCCGGCCCGTTCTGCGCGATTGCCATTGCGATCTTGCCCGTTGCCCGCGTGTAGCCGTCGCAGATCAGACCGCCGTTGGTTTCCTGGGCGACGTCCCAGAAAGTGATGCCGGCTTTCGGGAACAGATCGGAAATGGGCATGAACGCCGAGCCGATGATGCCGAACGCCTGGTCGATACCGTGCATCTGGAGGACCTTTACGAAGGCCTCTTCCGTGCTCATTTTCATGCCTGCGCTCCCATTGCAACGTCTGGACGGCTGTCGCGGGTATTGAGAGCCGCATCCAACCTGTCCTGTAAAGCGATTTGTGCCGACTTGGCCGGGAATCGTAGGGCCAGCTCCTTCAGGGGTTTTGCGGCCACTTCCGCGGCCTGAACGCGTTTGCCGTCTGCGCCAATGGATCTTAGGTCGATCGGCCGGCCCAAGTCGCTAGTCACGGCGGCCCAAAATCTACCGCCCGGATTGGCAAATCAGGAGCCGACCATGCACCCCGCCTTTGCCGTCGTTCGCCAAGGAGACTGCCGTCGCCACGCTCCTATGGCCGGGGCAGTTGGAACCCCGGCGATCCCGCCCGCGTAAAACGAGAAGAGCGGTTGGCGCAACCGCTCGGAATTCCTGCAGGGCCAGCAGGCGAGCCGCGATCTCCCGATCCGCAAATGGACCCTGAATTCGGCCATCGGCCAACTGGCCGCGTGGACCGCATCCGCAAGATCGCAATTTGCTGAGCGCGCTCGGTCTTCGAGGCGGGGTGGTTTGGGCCGGCGTTGCGCGGGCCCTTGCTTCGTGTAGGCTCTAGGCCGGCCTACCCGGGCGCGATGCGTGGGTTGAATCGATGGAAGCCAACCCAGACTTTCAGTGTATTGTGCGGCTTGAGCGCGTCCACAAATTCTTTGGGGCGGTTCAGGCGCTGAAGAATGTCGATCTTGCCATTGGCCGTAACGAGATCGTCGGCCTGATCGGTGACAATGGCGCTGGAAAATCGACCCTGATCAAGACGATGACCGGTGTTCTGAAGCCGACGTCGGGGCGGATTTTCGTGCGCGACCGGGAGGTCGATCTCGCCGATTATTCGGTTCGCATGGCACACGAATTGTCGATCGAGACCGTTTATCAGGACAAGTCGCTTGGCGAAAAGCAGCCGCTGTGGCGAAATTTCTTCGTCGGCCGGCAGATCACCGACCGGTTCGGCTTCATCAACGTCAAGAAACAAAAGGCAATCGCCGAATCCATTCTGCGCACGACGATCGGCTTTCGCGGTGAGGGAATCACCGTGGATTCGGATGTCCGGCAATTGTCGGGCGGCGAGCGGCAGGGCATTGCCATTGGACGGGCGATGCATTTCAATTCCGACCTCATCATATTGGACGAGCCGACGGTGGCTCTGGCGGTCAAGGAGGTGCGCAAGGTTCTCGATTTTGTCAGGCGCATCAAGGATTCGGGCCGCGCCTGCATCTATATTGAGCACAATCTGGCCCATGTCCACGAGGTCGCCGACCGGCTGATCGTTCTCGACCGCGGCGAAGTGGTGGCGGAGATCCGGCCCCGTGACATGAGTGTCGCTGAATTGACCGAATATCTCATCGATCTCCAAAGCAACCGCTGATCGGAGCAGGGATGGCCAGGCCAGGAAACAGACCGGGGATAGGCGGCATCGAGGGCCTGCCGATCATCATCGTCGCACTGCTGATCCTCGCGCTTTTCATGTACACGGCGCCATCCGTCTTTCTTTCGCCGAACATCTACACGACGCTTCTATCGACGGCACCCCCCCTGATCATCCTGGCGAGCGGTCTGACCTTCATCATCGGCGCCGGCGAGATCGACCTATCCTTTCCAGCCGTCATCGCTTTTTCCGGCTTCGTCTTCGCGATTCTCTTCAAGCAATATGATCTCGGCTGGATAGCCGTCATAGCGACTCTCGCCTCCGGCCTCCTTGTCGGCCTGGTCAACGGAATCCTGATTGCCAAAATAGGCATTCCTTCCTTCATCGCGACCCTCGGCACGCAATTCTTTTGGGCCGGCATGGCGACAGTATTGTCAGGCGGGAAGTCCTATGCATTGCGCGGTGCCGAGGAGACCAGTATCTGGGCCTGGATCGTCGGGCGCTTTGGCGATCCGGCTTCGCTGGTCTGGTACAATCAGATTTCCATACAGGCTTTGTGGACCATGCTTTTGGTCGGCGCCCTGTGGTCCATATTGAACCGCCACCGCTTTGGCGAGCACATCCTCTTCATCGGCGATTCGAACGAGGTCTCGCGGGTTGTGGGCATCGACGTCGAGCGCGAGAAAATCAAGGTCTTCGTGTTGATGGGCGTGCTAGCGTCGATCGCGGCCATGATGCTCACTCTGGAAAACAGAAATTATTTCGGCAACCAGGGGCAGGGCTACCTGTTGACCGCGATTGCCGCGGTCCTGATCGGTGGGACATCGATTTTCGGCGGCCAAGCGACAATCGTGGGAACCGTATTCGGTTGTTTCATCATCTGGGTCCTCGAGGCCGGCCTCGTTGCCTCAGGCCTGACGGGCGCCTGGGTGCGCACAGTCCAAGGGCTGATCTTTCTGATCTCGATCATCTTCTATTTGTTCATGGAGGAACCGCAGCGGCGCCAGGCCTTGAAGGCGCGCTTTGGCCCTCGCAGGGATCCCGGCCGCGTCGCGCGTGCCGGCTGAAGACCACGCGACCGCATGGTCTGACAACCGGGCGAATGCCCACGAACACGGGGAGAAACGACCGATGCGATATGCACATGTACTAGTGGCCGGCAGCGCGATCATGGGCCTTGCGATGGGCGGATCACCGGCCAGGGCAGAAGACCCACCGGGCAAGGGCGTTACCATATACATGCAGATGGGCGGCAATCCCGGCGACGGAGCGACGCTCGCCCGCCAGACTGGTGCGGCCCAGGCAGCCAAGGCGCTCGGTGTCGACAAGTTGAACGAGCAATTTTCGGCCTGGGCGCCGGAAAAGATGATCGAGCAGTTCAAGCAGGCCCTCGCCGCCAAGCCAAGTTGCATCGTCATCATGGGACATCCGGGCTCGGATGCATTCAAGGATCTGGTTAAGCAGGCGGTTGACCAGGGTGTCGTCGTCACCCATGGCAATTCGCCGCTAACGCCATTGATCAAAGAATTCGGAACCAAAGGCTTTGGCTACGCCGGCGTCGACCTCTATCAGGGCGGCGTGCTGACTGCGCAGAACATCATCGCTGCCGGCAATCTCAAGTCGGGCGACGAGGCGATGGTCTATGGTGTGTTCAGCCAGGCTGAGCGGGGACTGTCGGAAAAGGGTCTCGCCGACACGCTGGAAAAGGCCGGCCTCAAAGTCGATCGGCTCGAGATCACGCAGGAAGCCAATTCCGATGCGTCGTTGGCGGTGCCGGTTTTGACCGCCTATGTTCAGGCCCATCCCAAGCTCAAGGCGATTGGCACGCAGCACGGCGGCATCACCGGTGTCCTCGCCGACGTCCTCAAAAAGGCCGGCAAGAAGCCGGGCGAGATAACGGTCGGCGGCATCGATCTGGGTCCGGCGACAATCGACGGACTGAAATCCGGCTACGTCTCGGCGACGCTGGACCAATTGCTGTATCTGCAGGGCTTCATGCCAGTTCTGCAATGCGTGCTGACGGCCAAATACAAAATGCCCGGCATCGCCGTGAACACCGGGGCAGGCGTCGTGACGCCGCAAACTATAGACGGACTAGTGTCACTGATCGACGCCGGGATCCGCTAAACCGTGGGCCGGGGCCTGCCAGCCAGGCCCCGGCTTTGGGCCGACAGCAAAGCCGTGAGGAGCAGGTCAGGGGCCCGCAAAGGGATCCACGCGATCGTTTATGCTCTGTTCGACGAGCACGAGCAGCTCGACCGCGCTGCCATGGCCCGCCAGGTCGCCGTCTGTCTTGCTGCTGGCGCCCATGGCGTGGCCGCTTTGGGCCTGGCGAGCGAAGTTGCGAAACTATCGCTGAGCGAGCGCCTCGTGCTGATGCGGTGGGTCGCCGAAGATGTCGGTGGCCGGGTGCCGCTTGCCTTTACCATATTCGGCGCGTCCGTTGCCGAGCAGGTTACCCAGATCCGGCAGGCCGAAGAACTGGGCGCCGATTGGCTTGTACTGCAACCGCCGCTCGTTGGCAGCTACAGTTCCGACGAATATCTGCAATTCTTTGGCCGCACTATCGCTGCGACCCACTTGCCCGTCGCCATTCAAAACGCATCGACCTATCTCGGCCGCGGGATTTCTTGCGAAGACTTCAAGATCCTGCGGCGTCAATACGCCAATCTCGTCGCGGTCAAGGCGGAAGGGTCGGCAAGCGAGATTGCGCGCGCTGATCGAATGCGAAACTGGCCTCGATATTCTCAATGGCCGCGGCGGTCTCGAACTCATCGACAATCTGCGTGCCGGTTGCGTCGGCCTCATCCTGGCCACGGACATGATCGATCGGGCGGTGTCGATCTACGAGTCATTTGCGGCGGGACGCGAGGCGGAGGCTTGCAGCGCCTACCGCGAAATCCTGCCAGGGATCGTCTTCGTGATGCAATCGCTGGAAAGCTTGGCGTGCTACGGCAAACGCCTGTTCGGGCGGCGTGCCGCCATTCCGATCTTCGACCGCGCCCCCTCGCTGCAGCCAAGTGCCTTTGGACTTGCGATTGTCGATAGGCTGGCGGCAGAACTTGGGCCGCTCCGCGTCTAAGCGCGTGGTCGGCCGATTAGAACTGGACGCCTCGGGTAAGAGCGCCGTCGATGACAAGATTGGTACCAGTCGTAAAGGATGATGCGGGGCTGGCGAGAAAGACGACGCCGCGCGCGACTTCCTCCGGCGTCGCCATTCGCCCGGTCGGATTGAGTGCCAGCGACTGGCGAAACAATTCGCTATTGTTTTTCTCGATCCATTGCCAAACGCCGCCCTCGAAATAAGTGTTGCCAGGCGAGACGCTGTTGATTCTGATCATTTTCGGGGCCAACCGGTGCGCCAGGCTCTGGCCGTAATGAATGAGCGCCGCCTTGGCGGCGCCATAGGCCGGTCCGGTGAAATCGACCTCGCGGCCTGACACGCTCGAGATAATCGTCACCGATGCCGCTTTCGAGCGCTCGAGATAGGGCAGAGCGGCATTGACGACGCGGACCGTATGTAGAATGTCGGTCTCGAATTCCTTATTCCAGGCGTCTTCGCTGTCGTCGACGGCGAGCGCCGACACGTTGGCGACCACTATGTCGATGCCGCCGAGCTTGCGCGCGCTGGCTTCGACCCAATCGACGAGCGTCTGTTTGTCCGCCACGTCGAGTGCCTGGCCGTATGCGGTGACGCCCTTGGCCGTCAGTGCCGCGACTGCCGCATCGATTTCGGCGGCGTTGCGGGCACAAATGCTGATATGGGCGCCCTCATCGGCGAATAGATCGGCGCAGCGGCGGCCAATTCCCTTAGTGCCGCCGGTTACGATTGCCCTGAGGCCCTTCAATCCGAGATCCATATTCTGCTCCCGCTTTGGCTGCCGCGGCTTGACCGATCATGGCGCGGCACAGGACGCGTTTCAATGGCTCGTGTGGCCGCAAACCCACTCTCGAGCGCGGAGCTCCTCGATTGATGGCCGTGCAGGAGATTGACCAGCGCCAACCTCATCGAGACTTTGGTTTTGCGCCCGCTCGCAAGAGCTTAGACCAATTGAGACTTGGTCCGACTGGCACGATGCCCTGCGGGTTCAGCGCGCGGATCGAATAATAGCCGCGTTTGATCTGATCCAAGTCGACCGTTGGCGCGACGCCGTCGATCGAAAGGACCTGTTCGACATAGTGCGAAAGTCTCGGATAGTCCGCCAACTGGCGCAGGTTGCATTTGAAAAGGCCGTGATAGGCGGCATCGAAGCGAACCAGCGTCACGAATAGCCGAATGTCAGTTTCGGTGAACCGCTCCCCGAAGAGGTAGGGACCGCCGGCAAGCCGCGCCTCGAGTTCGTCGAGCATGGCGAAGACATCAGCTGAGGCGGAATTCGTAGGCGCTTTGGGTCACCGCGAAACCGGCGCGGTAAACGCCATTATTAAGCTTTTCATAGAGTCTGGCGTTGAGGGCGTCGATTTCGGCCGCAAGTTCGTCGGGGTAGAGATCGATCGTCGGGGCGGCAAGGTCGGCAAAACTTCGGTTGAACATCCGCAAAATATCGGCGGATTCATTGTTGACGATTGTGCCCCGCAACTTGTCCCATAGAACCGGAACCGTCGCACGACCGCTATATTGAGGATCCGCGCTGGTGTAGATTTGGTGCAGATAGCGGACGCCCCTGATGGGGTCTTGTGCGTCGCCCTGGCCGAAGGCCCAGCCCTCTTCGCTGAGGACGGGGTCGACTCGCGAGACAGAAATCAGCGAGTCGAGCCGCTTGATGGCCCGGGCAATCAATGTCCGTCCGGCCCAGGGACAGGTCATCGCGACGTAGAGATGGTAGCGGCCCCCTGCGGCTGCAACGCTTGCTTGCCCGGTCGGTCCAGGCCGGCCATCGGCGGTGATCCAATCGCGGAACTGCGAGGCTTGGCGGACAAAGCCGCCGTTGGCGTCCTTACCCTGCACAGGCTGCCAAGCCGCTTGCCATTGTCCATTGACCAGCACGCGAGTTCCTCCGAGGCGATGCGGGGGGCCGGTGGCCCTCCGCGTGTTCCGTCTGCCGAAAGACTTAGGCTCGGCTGAGGCGGCGACCTTGTTCGCCGGCATCCACAAGCGGTGTCGGGACAAGCGCAAAGGCGCCATCGCCGATCAGCGCCAATGCGAACAGGGCAACGATCCAGAAAGCCGGGAACTCCCAGCCACCATTCGCATTGCTAAAGAAAAAGCCAGCCGCGCCGTGAACGGTGAAAATGGCGCCCAAAAGGATCGGAACCAAGGCCAAGGCGGTGAATCGTGTCCATACGCCAAATATCAGCGCTAAGCCGCCGAGGACTTCCACCGTGATCGTCGCATAGGCAAGCCAACCCGGCAGGCCGAGTCCCGAGAAAAATTGCGCCGTGCCAGCCGGCGTGAATACGAAGATCTTGAGGGCAGCGTGAGCGAGAAAAAGCCCGCCCAAGCAAAGGCGCAGCATCAGGGCTGCGAGGGAAACGTTGCGTGTCATGGAAAGCTCCCGCGATGGAGAAAGTTCGCCGCTTTTTGCGGTTGACCTCTTCTAGACGATCTAAAAATTTGTATAATCCATAAAATGTGCATATTACTTCACACCATGGGTGTGAGGCCATGCTCGACCGAATTACCGGAATGCAGGTTTTCATGCGGGTTGCGGCCCACGGCGGATTCGCGCCGGCCGCCCGGACGCTCGGCCTATCGCAAACCATGGTCACCAAACATATTGCGGCGCTGGAACAGCGCATGGGCGTTAGGCTATTGCATCGCTCGACCCGGCAAATGACGCTTAGCGAGGCTGGTCGGCGGTTCCTTGCGGCTTGCGAGCGGATCGTGGCGGAAGTTGAGGAGGCCGAAGCTTCAGCCGCCGCCGATCGTTTCGAACCGCGCGGCCTATTGCGGGTCAATGTGCCTTTGACTTTCGGTCTGCGCGAAATCGCGCCGCTTATTCCGGCATTTGCTCGCCGCTGCGCGGAGGTGACCATTGATCTGGGTCTGACCGATCGGCTCGTCGATCTCATCGCCGAGGAATGGGATCTCGCCATTCGCATTGGCCGGCTCAGGATTCGGCCATGGTGGCGCGCCGTCTGGCCGGCTGCCGGATGGTCCTGTGCGCCTCGCCTTCTTATCTCGTTTCGCACGGCACCCCGACTATTGTTGCCGATCTCGCAAGCCACAATTGTCTCGTCTATACTCTGTCTTCCTCGATCGTTATGGATCGCTGGCCATTCGGCAAGGGCGGTGAATCGAGTGTCACAGTTGCCGGCAATCTTCGGGCCAACAACGGCGATGCGGTGCGCGCTGCAGCGGTCGCCGGGCAGGGCATAATTTACCAGCCGACCTTTGTCGTTGCCGATGATCTTGTCGCGGGCAGACTGATCGAAATCGTGCTCGATCAGCCGTCGATCGAGCTGGCGGGGGTCTACGCGGTCTTTCCCTCGCGTGGCCAACCGCCGGCCAAGGTTCGCGCCTTTGTTGAGTTCCTGGCCGGCAAATGGGTGCCGCAACCGCCGTGGGAGGTGCCCCTCCCGAACAGGCCGCTGTTGGGGGAACGATGAGAACTGAAACCTTGGCCATCGCCGATATTTATGTCCCGGTCAAAAGGCGCGCGACTCTCGATGCCGCCTTGGTTGCGACGCTTGCCGAAAGCATGCTCGAGAAGGGTCAAGAGACGCCGATCATGGTGCGACCCGATGCCGGTCGATTCGTGCTTGTCGAGGGCTTGCACCGCCTGGAGGCCTGCCGGGCGCTCGGCGAGCAGACGATCAAGGCCTATGTGGTGCAGGTTCGGCGGCACTAGCCGGGGTAACCTTCTTGGATCCTGTCGCCGGCCATCGGAATTGGCCCGATTTCCGCTTCGAGGGCGCGAATCTTGCCTACCAGCGATGCGGATTTGATCCTTTGGTTAGCAGCCGCCCCGCCGGCCTGCAGAGTCTCGATCGGGACAATTGCGAGGCTGCCGGTTTTGCCCGCTGGGCGGTGCGCGCCGCCAACAAAACCGCTCTTTCCTCAATTTTCCAGGCCTTGCGCCTCCCGCGCCAGGCGCAAGCGCGATTATGCGATTGTCCGGAGGCCGGAGCCGATGCCATGGGTCAAACCGACGGCTAACGGGACTCGAACATTTGGCGGGCCTCCTCGTGCAGGCTCCGGCGCGTCTCGTCGCGAGCATAATGCATGTGCCCGCCGGCATGAATGGCGAGTTGCAGGCGCCGGTCTGGGCCGAAATCCGGTAGCAGCCGCAAAAGCGTTTTGCTGGCAAAATAGGGAGTCACGAGATCACTCATGCCATGGCTGACCAGGACCCGCAGATTTGGGTCGAAGGCGAGGGCCGCCCTTAGATCGCTGACGGCTTCGGGTTGTCCTCGACCCCAATCCCAATTGCGATTGACCATTGCATTGGAGAGCACATAGCGATTTTCGGGCCGCCAGCCGAGCTTCTGCGTCACCAGTTCGGTCATGGCGATTGACACGGGGGCCTCGAGTGCATCGGTCACCGGATCCGGGGCCCGCGCGAATGGCGAGAACGGATAGGGGTCCCAGCCGCTGACGCTGGCGTCATAGGCACTGGCAATGCGGCTTTCGCCACGGTCGAATTCGCGCCGGAAAATGCCACCATCGATCCGGCCGCCGAATTTGCGCACGGTCTCGGCATCGAGCCCGGTCAGACCAGCGACTTTCTGAGCCATCCGGTCGATTGCGGCTTGATCACTTTCGCCCTGAAGGAAATCGTGCAAATATTCACCGAGCGCGTAGCTTTCCACCGCCTCGAGATCCTCAGCCCGAACGCTCCCTTTGCGCTCGCGGGCGGCCGCCACAAAGGAGGGAAGGCGCAAGGCATAGCCGAACGGATTGTTCGGGCCCGCGGCAAGGCCGAAATCAAGGGCAGGCGAGATCAGCACTAGGCCGCGGATGCCGATCGCCTGTTCACGCTGCAGTTCGCGAACCAGTTTGGGGCCGCGAAAGCCGCTATAGCTTTCCCCGATAATATATTTGGGCGAGCCGAGGCGATGGTTGGTCTCGAGCCAGATCCGCATCACCTCGGCAAGGGCCGAAATGTCGCCGTCGATTGAAAAGAGCTTGCGCCGAGCCTGCTCGGTCGGGCCGATAGTTCGGCTATAGCCCGTCCCCGGCGGATCGATGAAGACGAGATCGGTGAAATCAAGCCACGTTTCGCCGTTCAGGATGAGTTCAGGGGCGGCCGACGGCGACAACGCCGCACCCGCCATAGCCAGGCGCCAGGGCCCAAGCAGCCCGAGCTGCAGCCAGCCCGAGGCTGTGCCTGGTCCGCCGTTGATCGCAAAGGCGACCGGTCGCTTGGCGGCATCGGCCCCTTCGAGCTGGTAGGAGACAAGAGCTATCTCGGCCTGCGGTCCGCCCTGCGGATCGTTGATCCTCATGGCGCCCGCTGTTGCCTTCAGGGCCAGGCTTTGACTGGGCAAATCAACGATTTGGCGGGTGACGAAATCGGCCGGCAGGCGTTTTGCCGCTTCGCCGGTTTTGCTCTCGCCATCTGTCTTGCCGGGCGCTTCGGCGCCGGCCGCCGAGCGCGCCGAGGTTGCGGTGGCGTGGTGGGCTTCCTCTTGTGCCAATATTGCGAATGAGCCCGCGACAAGCAGGCTCAGGGCAATTCCGGCAAGCCGGCAGGGTTGAAATTTGTGTGCCATGCGCGCCTTCCACCTGACTGCAGTGGGAAATTAGGGCGGATCGGGCGGCAAGTCATCGAAAAGCTCTGCCTAAGCCGCGGCCGGTCGCAGATGACTGCGCGGCCCGCTGATTGGCGGGTCGTCCAAATGGATTTGCGGCAGTGCATCCATCACCCGTTCGGGCGGGAAAACGACAATCGCCTCGGTGCCCTCCCGGACTTTCGATTTGAGCACGAAGCTGCCGCCGTGCAATTCAATCAGCCCCTTGACGATTGGCAGCCCCAGCCCCGAACCCTCATCGGCATTTTTTTGGGCGAGCGAGCCCCGGCCGAACGATGAAAGAACGATCGGAATTTCGTTCTCTGGAATCCCCGGGCCGGTATCTTTGACCGACAGATATTGACCGCCGGAAGCGGTCCAGCCGACCTTTATTGTGATGGTGCCGCCCTGCGGCGTGAACTTTATGGCGTTCGACAGCAGGTTCAGGGTGACCTGTCTGATCGCGCGTTCGTCGGCCCAGATCCGCGGCAGCTCGGGTTCGAACGCGTTGCTGACAACGATATTGCGATTTTTGGCTCGAATGGCGAGCAGGTGCCGACAATCGTCGACAATATGGCCGAGCGCCAGCGCTTCTTCCTTGAGTTCAAGCCGGCCGGCCTCTACCCGCGACAGATCGAGGATTTCGTTGATTAGCGTCAAAAGGTGCTGGCCGCTCGAATGGATATCCGAAGCATATTCCTTGTAGGAGGGAACGATGTGGGCTCCGAACAACTCGCTCTTCATGACTTCGGAAAAGCCGAGAATGGCATTAAGCGGCGTGCGCAACTCATAACTCATTGTGGCCAGAAAACGGGATTTGGCGAGATTTGCCTCTTCGGCCCGCCGGCGAGCCTCGTCGGAATTGGCCTTGGCCTGTTCCAACTCGGCGATCAGCACGTCCTTTTCAGCCCGAAATGACAACGTTGCAAGCGAGCCCACATAAAGCCGGTTGGCCAGGATGATGAAGAAGATTTGCGCCGCGGCGACTAGGAAGTTCAGAGGCAGAGTATCGATCCCGAAGTTCGGCTGCATGTAGGCAAAGATGCCGATGGTCAGTGGCACCAGCCCGGCATAGGTCGCCGAAGGAATGGTCGATGACAGGAGTACTGTGATGGCCGAGGCGAGGAGCAGCACGAATATGACGAAGGTCCGGGCTGCCGGGTCGCCGGTATCATGGACCAGGACCGCCATCAGGGCCCAGATCGTGTCCTGCAGCATCTCGGCAAGGATGAAGCGCAGCCGCCAGACCTTGACCTTTGCTTCGACGTCCTCGCGCTCCAGAAACGTTCGCGCGAGCGTGTAATGGATTACCAGACCGATGAAAACCAGGGTGGTCCACACTAGGATGCGGCTCGGAGTCACCCAGATTGAAGCGACCAGCGAAACGACGATCACAATTCCAGCAACGACCGGCATTGTCGCCATCCGGCCACGCGCGGCAAGTCGGAGAAGTTCGACGTCGAAGGCACGATAGCCGCTGCCTGTTGACGTCAGCTTCTCGCGGGCATCGCGAACTTTGAGGGCGAGACGGCGCCGGTGTGCCGCTGCGGCCGGATCGAGACGGCGCCCGCGCTCGATCATTTCCGCCGTTACTTCACTCATGCACTCAAGGGCCCGAAAAATACGCGCGACGCGGTCGATGCGATGGAGGAAGCTTGCGGGGAAATCCTTAAATTCCGGCTGATAGCTTCCCTAGAATCTACTGAAAATCGTCCGATTTGCTCGTCAAATCCTTGAATTGCTGCGATCTGTGCGCTGGCGCACTTTGCGGACATGATACTTCTTGCTAGCCTGTTTGAGGTCAGTACCTCCCTTGACCTCGGTCCGTCCCAATCCGGACCATCGACTGGCGCGGTCTGTGACCGCGCCATTTTTTGCACGGGTCAGTGCTTCGTTGAGCTATGGGGCAGCATGTCGAGGCTGAGGAAAATTCTGATAGTTTCGATGCAAAATTCTGAAAAATATGAGATTTTTTCCTCCACCAAGAAACCAGGACCGGCCGAGGTGCGCGCTGCAGGGGTGCGGTGCCGGGGGGATGCGCCAGGACGGGGCCGACCTCGCGCGCTGGCGCGTCGGTACTAAATCGATCGACCAAGCGAGGAATTTCTCATGAAATTGACGATCGTAGGCTGCGGCGATGCCTTTAACTCCGGTGGGCGCGGGCATAGCTGCTTTCGCCTGGACACGGCAAAGGACACCGTCCTGGTCGATTTCGGCGGCTCATCCCTTGCCAATTGGAAATCGCTCGGCTTTTGCACCGACGACATTTCGGCGATCATCGTTTCGCACCTGCACGGCGATCATTTCGGCGGGATCCCGTTCCTGCTGCTCGAGTGCCAGTTCGCGGCGCGCCGCGTGCGGCCGCTCGTCTTCGTCGGGCCACAGGGTTTTCGAACCCGACTGGAAATGGCAATGGAAAGCCTCTATTGGGGTTCGACAGCGATCCAATGGCAGTTTCCCTGGAAAGTGGTCGAAACCGAACCCGGACAGCCGATCCGGGTTTGCGGACTCGAAGTTACGACGATGGAGGTGATCCATCCCTCGGGCGCACCCGCGACCTCGATCAGGATTTCGGACGGGGAACGAGTTTTTGCCTATTCGGGCGACACTGCCTGGACCGAGGCGCTAGTCGAAACCGCCGCTGGGGCCGATCTTTTCCTCGTCGAATGTTCGTCGCCAGACCAGCCGATCCCCAATCACATTGACTGGCCTACACTAAAAGCGCATCTCCCAAGTCTGCGCGCCAAGCGCACCCTCGTCACCCATATTGGAGATCACGCTTCCGATCTGGAACCGGCCATGGAGGCCGCTGGCCTGACAATCGCCCATGACGGTCTCATCGTCGACCTGTAATCGCGGCGACCCCGGCAACGCGCCGAGTGAGCTGCAACGTCTCCTGGCCAGTATCGCCGGGTGCCGTGCTTGCATCGAGCGGCCCAGCGGGAACGCGCTGCCGCACCAGCCGCGTCCGGTGGTACGGGTCTCCGGCACCGCTCGCTTGCTGATCGCCGGGCAAGCACCGGGGGCACGGGTCCACGCCAGCGGCGTCCCCTATGACGATCCCTCCGGCAAGCGGCTGCGGCGATGGATGAACATCGGACCAGAGGTTTTCTATGACACGGCCCGGATCGCCATCGTGCCGATGGGTTTTTGTTTCCCCGGCTACGGCAGCAAGGGGGCCGATCTGCCGCCACGCCGCGAATGCCGAGGTCTGTGGCATGACCCGCTCTTTGGCTTGCTGCCACAATTGGAGATGATACTGGCCGTAGGCCTGCATGCCCAGGCCTATCATTTTCGGCGCCTGGGACTGAAACCCAAGGCCGGACTGACCGAAAATGTTGCGTGCTGGCGCGAATTCTGCTGCGGCAGTCCGCGCGTCATACCGCTGCCTCACCCCTCTTGGCGCAACAATGGCTGGCTCCGCCGCCACCCGTGGTTCGAAAGCGAGCTGGTTCCCGAATTGCGACAGGAGGTTGCACGGCTCATCATCGATCGTTCAGCCATCGTTCAGCCGCAACGCGGTCTCCTTATGGCGAAGCGGTGTTGATAGGATGACGCATGATTCGAGTATTTCTGTTCGGCCTAGCCACGCTTTGCGGCCTTGTGGCCTTACCGGTCCTGGCACAACAGCCGGCCCAGAGACGACTGGCGCTGGTGATTGGCGAGAGCGCCTATACGACCGCGCCGCTCGCCACCCCCGCCAATGATGCCGGCCTGATCGCCAACACGCTTTCCGAAGCCGGATTTGAGGTAATTGGCGCCCGCGATCTCGAACAGGATGCGTTGCGTAAGTCCTTGCGGGAATTCCTTGACAAGGTCGCGGCGGCGGGGCCGGAAACCGTGGCCTTGGTCTATTTGTCCGGCTACGGGCTGCAACTCGAAGGGGAGAATTACCTCGTGCCCGTGGGAGCGCGGATCAACCGGGATAGCGACGTACCGATAGAAGCCCTACGGCTATCGGATTTTACGCGGTCCTTGGCGGCCTTGCCGCTAAGGGCCCGGATCGTCGTGTTCGACGGCGCCCGAGCCGATCCCTTTGCGAATTCCGGTGCGCCGATCGCCGGTGGTCTCGCGCTGGTCGAACCGGAAGCCGGCTCATTGATCGCTTTCAACGCGGCGCCAGGGACCGTATCTCCGGAGGAGCCGGGACCTTATGGTGTCTACGCGCAATCGCTGGCCGAGATGATCCGCGAGGGTGGATTGCCGCTTGCCGAAGTTTTCGCCAGAACGCGATTGCGCGTTAGCGAAAAAACGAGGGGTGCCGTTGTGCCCTGGGATGCCAACAAGATTGATCGGGACTTTCATTTCTTCGAGCGAGCACCTGAGGCGGCACCGATCGAGACGGCCGAGCAGACTGCCGCGATCCGGACTAAGCCGCTTCGCGATTTTTCCGCCGAAGAAGCCTTTGCGGTTGCCCTCGAGCGTGACACGATCCAGTCTTATCAGGATTTTCTGGCGGCCTACCCGGACCACCCACTCGCCAAGCGAGTGCGCGCTATGCTGGCCGCGCGCCGTGAGGCGGTGACCTGGCGCACGACGGTTTCAGCAAATACCCCAAACGCCTACTGGACCTATCTCAAGCGCTATCCGAACGGGCCGCACGCTACCGACGCGCGTCGCCGACTGGCACGTCTGACTGCACCGCTCGAGCCGCCGCCTGTCTTCGAAGCGCTTGACTATGATGTGCCGCCACCACCCGAGGAAGAATATGTGATCGTCGATCGACCGGTGCTGATTTTTGACGGTCCCGATTACATTCTGCCACCGCCGACGCCCATATTCATTCTCCCGCCCCCTCCACTGGATTGGATCGTACTGCCGCCGCCGCCACCTCCCCCCTCGCCATACTTCCTGCCGATCCCGGTGCCAGTCCCGATCCCGGCCTGGTCGCGTCCGCCGATCCCGATCGGACCGCCGCCGCCGTTGCCCGGTTTCGGTCGTCCCTTACCGCCACCTGTCGTTCCCGTCGGGCCGGGCATAATCCAACCGCCTCAGGTCATTTTGCCCCGAGCGCCGGGGGGGCTGCCTCGACAAGGCACTGTGCCGGCGACGGTGCCTGGCCAGGCCCTGCCGCCATCGGCCCCTGGGGGCGCGGCGGCAAAGCCGCCCGTGGTGCTACCGGCGACACCGCCTGGCCAGAGCCCTGCCGCCATCGGCCCCTGGGGGCGCGGCGGCAAAGCCGCCGGTGGTGCTACCGGCGACACCGCCTGGTCAGGCTCTGCCGACGCCGGCCCCCGCGGGCGCGGCGGCAAAACCGCCGGTGGTGCCGCCGGCGGCTTGCCTGGTCAGGCTCTGCCGACGCCGGCCCCCGCGGGCGCGGCGGCAAAACCGCCGGTGGTGCCGCCGGCTGGCTTGCCTGGTCAGGCTCTGCCGACGCCGGCCCCCGGAGGCGCGGCGCCAAAACCACCGGTGGTGCCGTCAGCCGTCTCGCCGGGCAAAGCCATGCTGCCATCAACAGCACCATCTGTGCCGAACGCGGCCGGGAGGGCCCAGCCGAATCCTGCGGTCCCACAAGGCAAGCCATCACAGATCAAGCCACAAAATGCCGTCACCCGACCGGGCGGCCCAGCAAAGCCACCCGGTTTCCAAACCCCGGTACAGCCAGACGCTAGTCTGTCGGTTGCCCCGCCCGTTGACGCCGGCCGCCGGGGCCGGCCACCGGTTCAGGGTCAGCCGAATCGGCTGCCGTCCGAGGCGCCGCAGGTCGCGCCGCCGTCAATTCAGCAACAGCAACTGCGCCAGCAGCACATCCAGCAGCAACAGGTTCCGCAGCAGCAGATTCAGCAGCAACAATTGCAACAGCTTCAGCAGCAGCAGCTACGCCAGCAGCGCATCCAACAGCAACAGGTTCCGCAACAGCAGATCCAGCAGCAACAATTGCAACAGCTTCAGCAGCAGCAGCTACGCCAGCAGCACATCCAGCAGCAACAGGTTCCTCAGCAGCAAATCCAGCAACCGGTGCGACCGCCACCCGCGGCTGGGCCGGCCCCCGGACCGGCGCGACCGCGCTGTGGCCTGCCCGGTCTGCCTCCTTGCGAAAGATAGGATGTTGACGCTCAATCGGGCTTAGCGCCTTTCGAGGCGGGCGAATAGACTGGACGTGTCCCAGCGGCGGCCGCCCATTTTCTGCACTTCGGAATAGAATTGGTCGACCAATGCGGTCACGGGTAGTTGGGCGCCGTTTTGGCGGGCTTCGGCAAGACAAATCGAGAGGTCCTTGCGCATCCAGTCGACGGCAAAGCCGAAATCGAACTTGTCCGCCAGCATCGTCTTGTAGCGATTTTCCATTTGCCAGGACTGGGCGGCGCCCTTTGAAATCACGTCAACGACGGCTTCGGCGTCGAGACCGGCCTTGCGAGCGAAATGCAGGCCCTCGGCGAGCGCCTCTACCAAGCCCGCGATGCAGATTTGGTTGACCATTTTGGTCAATTGGCCGGATCCAGAAGGCCCCATCAGGCGGCAGGCCCGCGCAAAAGACGCGATAACCGGCTCGGCTTTCGCAAAAGCCTCGGGCGCCCCGCCACACATAACGGTAAGAACGCCATTCTCCGCCCCCGCCTGACCACCGGACACTGGGGCATCAATGAAGTGAAGCCCAAGTTCGCGGGCCTTGGCGTCGAGTTCACGCGCAACAGTCGCGGATGCCGTCGTGTGGTCGACAAATATCGAACCGGGCATCATCCCGGCAAAGGCACCCGCAGGGCCGAGCGTGACCGCTCGCAGGTCCTCGTCGTTGCCGACGCAAGCAAAGACGATTTCTTGTCCGACTGCCGCCTCTCTCGGCGTTGCTGCCGTGCTGCCGCCAAATTGTCGAACCCAGGCCTCGCCTTTGGCCGCAGTGCGATTGTAGACGGTAACTGTATGGCCGCCGCGCGCCATGAGGTGCCCGGCCATGGGGTAACCCATAACCCCCAATCCTAGAAAGCCAACCTTGTGCAGGCCTGTCGTCATTGACTGGGATTCCTATGTTAGGACCGCGATTTCGCGAGAAATTACAGAGGGCTTCCCATATCTGCCAACAGCCAGCAAGGCCTTATTGATAGAAACTTGGTTGGTAAATCCGCCTGGTCGCGATCAGAATGCGATCCAGGCATAGGCGAAGAGCGTATTGTTGGCCTTAGCATTATGACCGGCCCAATATGGAATTCCGCTGTTTGGATAAGCACTTAGGCATTGTGCTGCCGGGTTGTAGACGCTGCAATCAAAATTGTTTGCGCCCCCGTTGATCTTGAAATAATGCGTGTAGTTGATGCCCAGACGCAAATTGAGCCATGGCCAGAAGCTCGGGCCGCCTTTGCTGAATGGCAGGTAAGCCAAGTCAATGACAAAGCCGCTGCCATTCGGGCTCCCCCACGCTCCACCGTAGGCTGTGTAATCCGCCTTTCCTGTTACATTGAAATACTGAGCAGTCACACTGTAGGTTCGGTCGTATACATAGCCAAGGGACGCCTTAAAGCTTCGCAAACTATCGCCGCGATAGGGCGAATAGGGCGTGCCATCGGGAAATGTGGGAAGTCCGTTCACGATGGCAGAGATATAATTTGCATTGGTCCGCTGCTTTTCAAAGATGTAGGTCGCCTTGGCGGTAATGGCATGCTCGTCATTGATATATTGGTACTGGGTATCGAAGCCAATATCGAGATAACGGTTCGATCCAAAGGTCGTGTCGCGACTCGGATAAACGTTCGCCAAGAGGCCGAAAGTGCCGAATTCCCACGAATTATTGCCCCATTGCGGCTCGATGGCGACGCGCCAATAGGGCATCGCGCCATTGAGCCTGTCCCCAAAGCCGTTGCCCATGCCATAGCTGCAGGCGAACGGAAACCCGAGGGTCGCCGTACCAGGTCCGCAGGCGCCGGTCCCGAGCGCTGACTGGGTTTGGTGCGGCAGCCCCTTATAGGCGCTGACCTCAAGATAGATCATGTCGTTTATGAAGACGTACGGACCCGCACCAGCGACCTGACCAGCAAAGGCAGGGCCCTCGATGAGCGTTCCTGGAGGGCTGAATTCGGGTGCTAAGGTCGACGAAACATATGGGAATCCCCAGGCGGGCGTTGTGTTCCAGACATCCTGAACCGAAGGCACATTGTTTGCGCTTATGCCCCAAACAAAGTCTTGTCCGAGCAACTTGATCGAATCGGCATAGCGGAAGTCGGTATTGTCGAGTGCCAATCCTTTGCCTGCGCTATCGTAGGTTACTTGAACAAAAGCGCCGAGATTCCCATAGATCTGGCCGCCGTAGAACAGGCTCGCTTGTTGCATGCTCAGGTTGTTGTTGGCGCCAAACTGGGTGTTATAAGGAGGCGGATTGATCGCCGTCGGGAGGTAGGGGTCGTCGAGCCGCTGCGTGAAATTGACATCATCGCGTCCCCGTCTTGTATTTGTGAAGGTCGGGATGATCATCGCCGCGACCGGCGGGATCTTGCTGTCTCCACCGCCGGTCGTGTAGCCGTTGAGCTTGAAGCGGCGCCCGAAGGGGGTCAGTTCTGGAAAAGCCGTGTGGCAAGAGGCGCAGACCTGACCGGTCTGGCGCGCAAAGCTCGGAATGGCCTGCGCTTCGCGCGAGTTGAGGCCGCCCAACAGCACGATCAAGAGCAGCAGGCCAAGCGGCCATGCGCCGCGAGCATTGGATGGACCGTCATCTCGCCTAGCCATCATCCAACCTCTCGTCCTGACACCGCGTCCCTCCGCTTGAGGGACCCGAGCGCAAGCTTGCGAATTATAGCAGCGAGCGGGTTGACGCAGGTCAAACTTTTGACAGCGTAAATGACGAGAGGCGGCGACTGTGACATAAACTCATCAGTCCTAGTCGACCGCGAAATTGAAATATTTCGAGCGGATTTTCAAATAGGTACCGTCGGCAATCAACGCCGAAAGGGCACTGTTCAATTGCCCTTGCAATGCCGTATCCTCATGGCGCAGACCGATTGCGATCCCTTCGCCGAAATAGGCCGGGTCGTGCGCGACATCGCCGAGCAGCCGGCAACACTGCCCTTCCTTGCGGGTCGTCAAGATATCGAGCACGGCGTCCTTGTCGCCAAGCGCCACATCAATTCGGCCCTGCGCCAGATCGAGTACCGCTTCCTCGAGCGTCGCATAAAGGCGGATGTCTGAAGTCTCGATAGATTGCCTCCAGATAGGCCTGCTGCCGGCTGCCCAATTCGACGCCGATGCTGTGGCCGGCAAGGCCTTCGGGCGAGGCATCGGCAACATTCGGCTCTCGGGTGACGACAAAGGCCGAGGGCATCCGTACGTAGGGGTGGCTGAAGGCGATCTTCTCGCGCCTCTCGTCGGTGATCTCCATGGCTGCCATGATCGCATCATAATGGTTGGAAACGAGGCCGGGGATCATTAAGTCCCAATCCTGCTGGATGAACAGACACTTGACATGAAGGCGCTGGCACAGCTCGCGGCCAAGGTCGATTTCCAGGCCGGCCAGCTCGTTATTGGCATCGAGGTAATTATAGGGTGGCCGCGCCCCTTCGCTGGCGATGCGCAGTTCCTTCAACGGCGGTGACTTGGCCAGGCTTCGGCCGTCTGCCGTGACGCCGTAGTGGCCGCTCGTGAATGCGGCGAGAATACAGCCAACACGCAGCGCGCGAGCAATCCCGAAGCGAAACGGCATGGACGCCATCTTCCTGCGCCGTGCCCGGCATTGCAAGAACCTTGCGCCGCCCGCTCGGCGCTGGCGGGCTGGCCGGCAACAGAACTGGGGAATCGCCACTGATTGGCGATCCTCGATTGACCCGGCGCTGGCGCGGCATATAAACGCAACAGCGAAGTGCACGAGGCGCCCGTTGATCACCGAACGAGACGTACTTGCGGCCCTGACTGCCGTACCAGGCCCGGACGGACGCACGCCTTTGCCGCAGTCCGGGGCGGTCGCCGGAATTTCTCTGCGCGATGCGAACGTCTACGTGTCGATCTCGGTCGAACCGGGTGCGGTCAGCGCCATGGAGCCGATGCGACTGCGGGCACTGGCGGCGCTCGATCGGCTGCCGGGGATAGCGGGGGCCCGCGTCATATTGACGGCCGAGCGCCCGGCCGGCGAGCCGGCCGCGGCCGCGCCCGGCCGGCCAGTCGGGCCACGCGCCCAAGCAGCGCGCGCCGGCAATCCGATTGACGGCGTGGCGCGGATTGTCGCGGTCGCCTCGGGCAAGGGAGGCGTTGGCAAGTCGACGACGGCGAGCAATCTTGCGCTCGGCCTCGCCGGCCTTGGCTTGCGTGTCGGCGTACTCGATGCCGATATCTATGGCCCTTCGCAGCCGCGCCTGTTCGGGCTTTCCGGCCGCCCGGAACTGCTCGAGGGCCGGCTGATGCGCCCACTCGAGGCGTTCGGCATCAAAGTCATGTCGATCGGCTTTCTCGTCGAGGAAGAAACGCCAATGATCTGGCGTGGCCCAATGGTCATGTCGGCTCTGACCCAGATGTTGCGCGAAGTGGCCTGGGGCCAGCTTGATATCCTAGTTGTCGACATGCCGCCAGGAACCGGCGATGCGCAGCTGACCCTTGCTCAGGCGGTGCCGCTTGCCGGTGCGCTTATCGTGTCGACGCCGCAAGATCTCGCCTTGATCGACGCCCGCCGCGCGGTTGCGATGTTCAAACGGGTCGACGTACCGATTCTCGGCCTGATTGAGAACATGAGTTATTTCCTGTGTCCGAGCTGCGGCACTCGATCCGACATTTTTGCGCATGGCGGTGCGCGCCTCGAGGCCGACCGCCTCGGGGTTCCGTTCCTCGGCGAGAATTCCTCTCGCGCTCGCCATACGCGAGAATTCCGATGCCGGAAGGCCGCTGCTGATCAGCGAGCCGAATGGCCCGCATGCGGCCATCTATCGGGCCATCGCCGGCGAAGCCTGGGCCCGTCTTGACGGCGAGACCGGCGTGCGGTCGGCGCCGCGTATCGTCATCGAATAATTGCGGCCAAGATCCGCAGGGAGGTCTCATGCTCATCAAGCGCCGTGAACTCATTGCCAAAACTGGGTTCGGCGCCGCCGCGTTCGCCGGGCTGGCGAAGCCGGCTCTTGCGCAGGCGGCGCCGGAAGTCAAATGGCGGCTGACCTCGAGCTTTCCGAAATCGCTCGACCTGATATACGGCGGCTGCGAGACCTTCGCGCGGGCGGTCGCCGAAGCGACCGACAACAAATTTCAAATCCAGACTTTTGCTGGCGGCGAGATACGGCCCGCCCTTGAAGCCTTGGATGCCGTTCAGGAGGGCAGCATCGAGGCCTGTCAGACCGCCATGTATTATTATTGGGGCAAGGATCCTACCTTTGCCTTCGCAAGCGGGGTCCCCTTCGGGATGAATGCGCGCCAGACCAATGCCTGGCTCTATCACGGCGGCGGCAATGATCTGCTCAATGAGTTCTTCCGAGATTTCGGTGTCTATGCCCTGCCGGCCGGCAATACCGGCTGCCAGATGGGCGGTTGGTTCCGCCGCGAGCTGAAGAGCGCGGCAGATATGAACGGCCTAAAATACCGGATCGGCGGCTTCGCCGGCGCGGTCGTGCAGAGACTGGGCGCCGTACCCCAACAGATCGCCGGCAGCGAAATCTATGCGGCCTTGGATAAAGGCTCGATCGATGCTGTCGATTGGCTGAGCCCCTATGATGACGAGAAGCTCGGTTTCAACAAGATCGCACCCTTCTATTATTATCCCGGCTGGTGGAGCGGCGCCGAGACGATTCACGTAGCCATCAATGCCGCCAAATGGGCCGAACTGCCGAAAGCCTATCAGGCTGTCGTGACAACGGCGGCGGCGATGACCAATATCGACATGCAGGCGCGCTATGACGCCGAGAATCCACCGGCTTTGAAACGGCTGGTTACAACCGGGGCGCAACTGCGGCCGTTCCCTGACGACATCATGGTTGCGAGCTACCGGAACGCCCTCGACATCTATCATGAACTCGCCGACAAAAACGCCAATTTCAAGAAAATCCACGATGCCTATATGGCATTTCGCAACGATCAATATCTGTGGTGGCAAGTCGCTGAATATTCCTACGACAATTTCATCATTCGTCAGCGCGCCAGGGGCTGAACAGATCTATCTGTCCGCGATCCTGTCGCCACGGCCCGCCGGGCGCGGGATCGCCGCCATCTTCATCTCGCGATGGATAAGATAAAAACCAGCCGCGACGATCAGTCCGATGCCGAGCATGGCAAAGAGGTCCGGCACGTCGTGCCAGACGACAAATCCAAGCACTAGCGCAAAGGCGACAATAGTGTAGCGAAACGGCGAGACGATCGCTATGTCGGCGTCGCGGAACGCCTGGACGACAAAATAATTGCCGATGCTGACCATGAGGGCGCCCAGCGCCAGTGTCGTCAGCTCTCGCAGCGTCGGCATGCGCCAGGGTTCAAACATCGCAAGAATTATGCCGACGGCGACGCCGGCCACAGTCGTCGCGAGCGCAACCACCATTGCGGGCACACTGCGGCCGATGCGGCGGGTCATGAAATCGCGGGCCGTAACAAAGGCCGCGACGCCGAGCGCCATGGCGCTATAGGCATCAATTCCCTCGAGCGACGGCCGCACGATCAGGGCAACCCCGGCAAAGCCGATGCCGATCGCCAGCCAACGCCGCCAGCCGACCGGCAGGTTGAACAGCAGGGCGGCGACAGCGGCAGTCATCAGCGGCGAGGTCTGGGTTATGGCGGTGATATTGCCGAGCGACAATTTCGTGATCGCGGCGATAAACAGGGTGATGATTATGGCCTCGGCGCCAGCGCGCAGAAGCACCAGAGGGCGCAATATTTGCGGCAGCGCGGTTGCCTGGCGCAGGGCCAACACCATGGCGATCACCAGCGCACACGCCATCAATCCGCGCACAACCATGATCTCGCTAGTCGGCAAAGTCTCGGTCGACAGCTTGACGCAGGCGTCACTGACCGAAAAACCGGCGGTGGCCGCCACCATTGCAGCAATCCCTTGCCGGTTCCTTCCGGCCTGATCAGTGCCGGCACCCATCAGCGGCTCGTGCCACGGGCCGGGTAACCGCGCTGCCCGCCCGCAATCGCTCGATAAGGCGGCGTCCGATTGCTAATCCTTCAACCTCCGGTGACGCTCATGTGGCGCGCAACTGCCGGGCGACGCGTCGTGCGGTCGATCAAGAAATCATGGCCTTTCGGTTTGCGCCTAATTGCTGCCTCGATGGCTGCTTCGAGTGCCGTGTCGTTTTCGGACTGCCGCAGCGGCGACCGCAAATCGGCGGCATCATCCTGCCCGAGACACATATAGAGAGTCCCGGTACAAGTGACCCGCACCCGGTTGCAGCTTTCGCAGAAATTATGGCTGAGCGGGGTGATGAACCCGATCCGGCCGCCTGTTTCGCCAACGCTGACGTAGCGAGCCGGCCCGCCCGAAGTCAGCGCCAAGTCGTGCAGGCTGACGCGTGCCGACAAGCGGGCCCGCACCTCGCTCAGCGGGACGAACTGATCGACCCGCTCGCCATCGATTTCACCGAGGGGCATCACCTCGATAAAGGTTATCTCCATGCCGAGGCCGTGCGCCCACTCAACCATGCCGACCCAGCTTTCCTCGTTGACGTGCCGCAGCGCCACTGTGTTGATCTTGACGGCTAGGCCGGCGGCCCGGGCTGCCGCAATCCCGGCCATCACCTTGTCGAGATCGCCCCACCGCGTGATCGCGCGAAAGACCTCGGGGTCGAGCGTGTCGAGCGAAACATTGACACGCCGCACCCCGCAATCGACCAGCTCGGCGGCAAACCGGGCGAGCTGCGAGCCATTGGTGGTCAGCGTCAATTCGTCGAGTGAGCCGCATCTCAGATGGCGGGAAAGCCCGCGGAACAGGGTCATGATGTCGCGGCGCACAAGTGGTTCGCCGCCGGTTATGCGAAGCTTGCGGGTCCCCCTGCGGATGAATGCGCCGCACAGCCGGTCCAACTCTTCCAAAGTCAGGAGATCCCGCTTGGGCAGAAAATTCATGTTCTCGGCCATGCAATAGACGCAGCGAAAATCGCAGCGGTCGGTCACTGAAACCCGGACATAGGTGATCGCTCGCCCGAAGGGATCGACGAGCGGCGCCGTGGTTGGCGGTGCTGGCCACATTGCGCCGCCGTTCGGGCCTTGTGTCTGGAGACCATTCATCGTCTTGACTCGCTTGCCCGGCCGGTTGAAGGGTGTTCGGCCTTCCTTTTGGACTCAACTAGGCCGGGGGTGGCGGCCGGCAAGGAGCGAACCTTAGGCATGCCAGGCGAGACTGTCCATTGGCCGCAGGAAATTCGACTGCAGGACCAGGGCCGGCGAGTGACGATCCGGTTTGCGGCGGACCTGAGTTTCACGCTTTCAGCCGAATATTTGCGGGTCATGAGCCCGAGTGCCGAGGTCCGTGGCCACGCGCCGGGAGAGCGCAAAGTGGTGGCTGGAAAGGCGGCGGTTGCGATAAGCGCCATCGAGCCGGTCGGCCATTATGCGGTCCGGCTGCGCTTCGATGACGGCCACGCGACCGGCCTATACAGCTGGGACTACCTCTACGCGCTTGGCGCCAAAGCCACCGATAATTGGCAGCGCTACCTGGCCGAATTGGCAGCCAGGGGGCTTGACCGCGGCGCCTAGAAGCTAGCGCAGGACCACCACGCGGGTACCGATCTTGGCCCGTTCGTAGAGGTCGGTGACATCGTCATTGGTCATCCGGATGCAGCCCGAGGAGACCGCCTGGCCGATCGTGTCAGGCTCGTTCGAGCCGTGGATCCGGTAGAGCGAGGAGCCGAGATACATGGCCCGCGCGCCAAGCGGATTGTCGATGCCACCGGCCATGTGGCGCGGCAGATCCGGCCGCCGGCGCAGCATTTGCGGAGGCGGGGTCCAATCCGGCCATTCTGACTTGCGCGAAATCGTCTTGGTCCCCGACCATTCGAAGCCCGGCCGGCCGACGCCGATCCCGTATTTGATCGCTTGCCCGCCGGGTATCACGAAATAGAGCCGCCGCTCGCTGGTCGAGACCAGGATGGTGCCCGGCTTGAAGGGACCGTAATAGGCCACCGTCTCTCGCGGGATCGGACTTTGCATCGGCTGGCCGGCAAGCGGCGGGCTCGGCATCGGCTGGTGGGTCAGAATATCGATGTCATAGGCCCGGGCCGGCGCCGCGGTCAGCAAATACCCGGCCGCAACGGCGCCGACCAGGGCTAAGGGATAGCGTTGCATCACTTCCTCTTCACGAGATCTTGTGGGGAGCTGGGCACAACCCGGCTGGACCATGCCGTTTCGCAGCGAAATCTTCCCGATGAGCCGCGAAAACGCAACGACTATACCGGTCATCTATTAACGGATTGCCCAAATCCGGCTGGCCGTTGCCGCATCGCAACACCTGCTTTTGGCGGACGGAGGGGCTCGGCAGCGGTCGCTGGTCAATCAAGTAAAAACAATATAAAATTAACGTAAAGGTCAGGGCAGGGTGCTTTTTATGACCCCTCTAAGTATTGTCGACCCGGGGTATTAACATAATTGGATTGTGATCCGCAGGTCGGCAGGTATCGGTTGCGTAAGTAGGCGGGAGGCTCGGGTGAGTGTGAGTGGTGTTGTTGGTAAGCTCACCGATATAGTCAGCAAGAATTTGGGCTGGGACGCGCATGACAAATCGCAGACCAATTCCAAATCAATTCTTCCCGCCACCTCGCTTGCCAACGTGCTCCAGGCCGTCGACGACCATATGGAGGCGCAGGTTGGCCCGGGCGGTGCGGCTTCCGGGCAGGCCGAACGCTACGAGGTCGCACAAACTCCAGCTTTGTCTTCCGTGCAAGCGATCGAGCGGCTGGCCCGCGCCAATGCCGCCATACGCAAGCGCTGCGTGACGATCGTGCGCAAGGTCGAGACCCTGGCCGGTCTCGATCAGGACCTGTCGAGCGTGTTCGGTCATTTCGATGTCGTGATGGGCGATCTCGAACAAGCGCATGCCGCGCTGGCGGAAACTTCAGCGTCGCTCGCCGCCGAGCGCGACGCGCATGATGCGATGAAGGTCCGTCACGCAGCCGCGCTCGAGGAAAGCGAGCGCCAGCGCATCAATTTGCAGCGCCAGGACGAGGAACTCAAGGATCTCGAGGCGCGCCTCGAACAGTTCAACCAGCTCTTGTTCGAGCGCACCCAGGCGCTTGCCGATTTACGGGCGCAAGAGGAACGGGATCGAGAACGGATCGCAGGCCTGATGCTGGACTTGCAGGCGGCGCGCGACGGCCAGCAGCATCTCGAGGGTCAAGTCAGTCAATTGCAGGACAAACTATCCTCGGCAGGTTTGCGCGCCGAATTGGCGGAGGAAGCCAGTTCGGCCGTTCAGAATGCCTTGCAGGACGCGCGCCAGACGATTGCCAGACTAGAAGCGTCCGTGCGAGCCGCATCCGACGATCTGGCGCACGCGCAGGCTGGTGCCAGCGATCTCCAGCACGAGCGCGATCGATTGGTCCTGGCCCATGCCGACGAATTGCGGGCGCAGCAGTCGGACGTGCAGGCGCGCCACGCCGAAACCGCAGCGCTGCGCGATCAATTGGCGGCGCTGACCGTTCGTTTCGAAGCAGCCGACCGGCTGCTTGCCGACTTGCCGGTTCTACTCGAGCGGGCCGCCGATTGGGAGCGCAAGGTCAATGATCTGACCGTTCAGAACCAACGCTTGCAGGCCAACGTTAGCGCCTCGGAAACTGCGCAGCAGGCGGTTGCCGATCGCGCCCACACTTTGGTCAAGGCGATCAAGCTCAAGGAAAAAGAAACGGCACGGATGAAGGCAAGTCTGGATCTGGCCAGCGAGCGCTTTGAACGCGAGGCCGCCGGCATTGCCGAGGAACGAGCCGCCTGGTCGAAGGCAAAGGCCGATCTCGGTCAGCAGCTCGAAAAGGAGCGCGCCGAGCGGCTGCTGGTTCAGGCTGCGCTCGAATGTCTGCAACTCGAACGCGCCGAAGCTCAACGGGCTGCCGCTCTAACCGCGGTGAGCGGCGCCGGGCCCGCGGAGGGCAAAGCGCCGCTTGCTGCTGGCGACGCGCCGCCAGCTGCCGTCGTTTCACCGGCCGCGCACGCGCCGTCGCAACCGCTGCCGTCACGGCCATTGCCGGTGCAAGCGGCGACGTCTGAACCACCGCTCGTCCAGTTTTCGGGGCCGCCTGCCCCGCTGCACCCGGTCGAGCAGGACAAGGCGCGCCCGCGGCCGCATGGCAAGGGCAATCAGCGCCAGCGCGGCGCCAAGAAAAGGCAGGCGCTGCGGATCGAATAGCACGCCAGCTGGCTCCAAAAAAGGCCCGGGACAGCAGTTTGCACCGACGGTTCGTGTCGGCTACATCTTGACGCGGAAACGCGCAAGGAGAAATCGGCCATGGCGATGAAACGGGTGAGGGCACTGGCGCTCGCGTCGCTCGGCCTCGCGATCGGGTCGCCCTTGTCGGCCCAGAACAAGGAGCCGGTGACGATCGGCGCAATCGAAATCCTGACCGGGCCCAACAACAAATATGGCCTCGCCATCAAGAATGGATTTGATCTCGCCCTGGCCGAAGTCAACGAGTCCGGCGGGGTCCTCGGCGGTCGGCCGCTCGTCATCGCCTATGAGGATTCGGCCGGCAGCAAGGAGCAGGCGATCAATGCGACGCGCCAGTTGATCGGCGCCAAGAAGGTTCCACTGCTGCTCGGCCCAACCCTGTCAAACGAAATGTTTGCCGCGGGCCCCGTCGCAAACCAGCGTAAGATCCCAATTGTCGGCACTTCGACCACCGCCAATGGTATCACCGCGATCGGCCCCTATGTCTTTCGAACCTCGCTGCCGGAGGCCGACGTTGTGCCGGTGACGCTGCGCACGGCCAAGGAAAGGTTTGGGATCAGCAAGGTAGCCATTATGTATGGTAATGATGATGCCTTCACCAAATCGGCCTATGACGTGATGAAGGCCGCCCTCGATAAGCTCGGCATCGAAATCCTTACGACCGAAACGTTCGCCAGCAAGGACACGGATTTTTCGCCGCAGCTCACCAAGATCAAAAGCCTCAATCCCGATGCGATCGTCGTTTCCGCGCTGGTCGAGGCCGGGTCAGGCATTCTCCTTGGCAAGAAGGCGCTCGGCTTTCCGGCAAGCGTCAGAGTGATTGGTGGCAACGGGCTCAACGCGCCAAAAGTGGCCGAGATTGCTGGCGAGGCAGCCGACGGAACCCTGGTCGGCAGCCCCTGGTTCGTCGACAAGGCCGATCCGGTCAACCAGAAATTCGTCGCCGACTACAGGGCCAAATTTGGCATCAATCCCGACCAGTTCGCCGCCCAGGCCTTCGACACGCTGCACATTGTCGCCAAAGCGATCGATGCGGCAGGCGAGGCCGATCCGGACAAGATCCGCGACGCGCTTGGCGGCCAGCGCTATCAAGGCGTCATGGGGCCATTCGCCTTCACGCCGGATCGCGACCCTGCTGACACGTCGGGCGTCGTCGTTCTCGAAATGCGCAACGGCGGATTTCAGATCCTTAAATAGACGGCACGGGCCGTGGCCTATGGCCGGGCGCCTCGGATTACCTGCATGCTTGCCCAACAGCTCGTCAACGGCATCATTTCCGGGGCCATCTACGCGCTATTTGCGCTCGGCTTCACGCTGATGTTCGGCGTCCTGCGGGTAATCAATCTGACCTACGGTTTGTATTTCTCGGCCGGGGCACTGATCGCCTTGCTGGCCGTCCAGGGTCTCTCCTGGCCACTCTATGCTGCAATCCCGGTTGCTATTCTTACGACCGGAATCCTCGCCCTGTGCCTCGATCACATGCTGCTTGCGCCGCTGCGCCGGGCGGGGGCGCCGGAACTGGCTTCGCTGATGGTCACTCTCGGCGCCACCCTCGTCCTCTATTCGCTGCTCGCCTCGCCGCTGGCTTTGGGCACGGAGATCCGCCGGTTTCCGCCAGGCGCCATCGGCGGGGCCACGATAGACGTTCTGTCGGTACACATTTCGCTGACCCAGATTTTGATTCTCGCAACGAACTCTTGCCGTCGTTGTTGCACTCACCGGGCTGATGCAGCACACGAGACTGGGACTTGCGGTGCGGGCGATTGCCGAGAATGCCGCGGTTGCTCAGCTGATGGGTATCGACCAAGCCTGGCATCTGCATTTCGTCTCGTTCCTGTCGGCCGCTCTGGCTGCAATGGCCGGCATATTAATCGGCCTGAACTTCAACGCCATCCAGCCCTATATGGGCGAAACGATGATGCTGAAGGGTTTTGCCGTCATCATTCTTGGCGGTCTTGGCAATTTCCGCGGCGCCTTGATAGCCGGGCTTTTTCTCGGCGTTCTCGAGACGCTCACTGCCGGCTACATCGCTTCCTCGCTCAAGGATGCAACCGGATTTGTGCTCCTTGTATTCACACTTTGGTGGCGTCCAACCGGCCTGTTCGGGCAGGCGGCGGAAAGGCGGGTCTGAATGACGACCCTCGACGATTTTTTTTGGACCTATCAGGGCGTCATCTACGCGCTCGGCATCAATGGCTTGCTCGCGCTGAGCATCTATGTGGTCTTGTCAATCGGACAATTGTCGCTTGGACAGGCGGCCTTCATGGGCATCGGCGCCTATACGTCGGCGCTTTTGACGTTGAAGCTCGCCCTGCCATATGGCCTGGTACTGGTTGCTGCCATGCTTGTGCCCGCATTGTTCGCTCTGGTCGTCGGCGGTCCAACCCTGCGCTTGTCCGGTGTCTACCTGGCTCTGGCGACAATCGGGCTCGGCGAGGTGCTGCGGATACTCTTTCTCAATACGACGCTGACCGGAGGTGCCCTGGGCCTGTCGGGGATACCCGAGCGAGGCGGTTTCGCGCTGATTTTTGGCAGCCTCGCTCTCGCGCTTGCTGGTCTGATCGCGATTGGTCGTTCGTCTATCGGTCGGGCCATGGATGCCATGCGGGAAGACGAAATGGCCGCCAGTACGATCGGCGTCGACCTGCCGGTCTACAAGATGGCGGCGCTGACCGTCTCGGCAATGCTGGCCGGGCTTGCCGGCGCGCTTAATGCCCATGTCTCTTCTTTCATCGGTCCCAATGATTATGGTTTCGACGCGGCGGTGACGATTCTGAGCTATGCCTTGCTCGGCGGCATTGGCTCGCCCTTCGGCCCCGTACTTGGGGCAGTGCTTTTGACGATTCTGCCGGAGGCGCTGCGACCGCTTCACGATTTCCGCCTAGTCGTCAACGGTCTCGTCATCGTCGTCGCCGTCCTGTTCATGCCGCGCGGGCTTCTTGCCTGGCGCATGCCACGCATCGGAGCGCGCTTTGACTGAGGCTCTGCTCGAAGTCTCGTCGCTGTCGGTCCGATTCGGCGGGCTTGCCGCATTGAGCGACGTCGCGTTCTGCGTTTCCGGCGGCTGCGCCCACGGGCTGATCGGCCCGAACGGGGCGGGCAAGACAACGCTGTTCAACGTGATATCCGGTCTCGCCAAGCCGCAAGCCGGTCGCATCCGCTTTGCCGGGCGCGATATACTCGACCTTGCCGTCGAAGGCCGGGCAAAGCTGGGCATTTCTCGCACCTTCCAGAACATCCGGCTGTTTGCCGAAATGAGCGTCCTGGAGACAGTCATGACCGGGATGCATGGGCGCATGCGGGCTGGTGTCGCCCAAATTCTCTTGCGCCTGCCGGGCTTCCGGGCGGAAGAGCGGCAGGCATGCGTTGACGCCATGGGCATTCTCGACCTTGTCGGTCTTACTGGCGCGGACCGGCGGGCCGGCGATCTGTCCTATGGGGAGCAGCGTCGCCTCGAAATAGCCCGCGCCATCGCCGCAGGTCCGAAACTGCTGCTGCTTGACGAGCCGGCCGCAGGCATGAACCCTTCCGAGAAGATGGTCCTGGTCGCGCTGGTCGAGCGGCTCAAGGCACAGGGTCTGACGATCCTGCTGGTCGAGCACGATATGCCTTTCGTAATGGCGTTGTGCGATCGCATTACTGTCCTCAATTTCGGCCGCAGGATCGCCGAGGGCCGCCCGGCCGATATCCGTGCCGACCGGCAAGTCATCGAGGCCTACCTTGGCACCGAGGCCGTCCCGGCTGCCAGAGAGCGCGCTTGAGCTCGCCCCTGCTCATGGTGCGTGGCCTCGGGCTCGGCTACGGCCGTGGCGACGTGGTCAAGGGGATCGACCTCGATGTGCGAGAGGGCCGTGTCATTGCCTTGATCGGCGCCAATGGCGCTGGCAAAACGACGCTCCTGCGCGGCCTGTCGGGGCTGTTGGCGGTTCGCACGGGCTCGATCAGGCTGGCCGGCGAAGAACTCGCGCGGCTGCCTGCCCATCGGGTTGCCCGGATGGGCATCGTGCAGGTGCCAGAGGGCCGGCAAGTGTTTACGACGATGACAATCGCGGAGAACCTGCGCCTGGGCGCTTATCTGGTGAGGGATGAACGAGTACGGGCACAGCGCATCGACCAAGTCTTCACTTTGTTTCCGCGGCTCGCTGAACGGCGGTCGCAACCGGCCGGCCAATTGTCGGGCGGTGAGCAGCAGATGCTGGCCATGGGCCGGGCCCTGATGGCCGATCCCCGCCTGCTGCTTCTTGACGAGCCTTCGATGGGACTTGCGCCGCTGTTCGTCGAGGAGATCTTTCGCCTCGTCGGCCGTCTCAAGCGCGAAGGGCGGACGATTCTCCTGGTCGAGCAGAATGCGAGGGCGGCCCTTGCCATTGCGGATGACGCCTATGTTCTTGAGAACGGCCGAATTACCTTGCGAGGCGATGCCGACAAGATCGCCCGGGATCCCGAAGTGCTTGCCGCCTATCTTGGCGGCTAAACTGCGGCGCGCGCCGTCGGAACCCAGACATAGCCGTCCGGATCGATGATCATGCTTTCCCTGAGGCCGTGCGGCTTATCCATCGCTCCGGCTAGCACGACATGGCCGTGCGCGCGAGCCTCGGCCTCTACCAGGTCCGGATCGGCGCCGTAGAGCCGCAATTCAATGCCGGCCCCCCGCGTCTCTGCGCCGCGCACTATGCCTGTCAGCGGGTTGTCGAGATAGGTGTGATCGGCGTGCAGGATCCATTCCGAACCATGGGCGCGCAGGACGGCGAAATCGAGGTCGGCATAGACGAGTTCAGCCTTGAGGACTGCCTTAGCAAATTGGGTTGCCGCCGCGATATCGCGGACGAGCAGATTGAGCCCGAGCCCCGGACCGAGCGAATGGCCGTAAGCGTCGGCCGCCATGAAAGGATCACCGGTTCGCTTCTTCATGGCGCCTTGCTAGCACAGATCGGGTGCCAGCTGAAGGCACGCTTGCGCATGGGTTTCGGCCCGCGCCACCCCGGCCAGGTCGAACCTGCCGATACGCATTTCGGCCAATTGCGGATCTGGTACCGCCTGGGCCTGGAGCAGTTTGGCGATCGGATTGGCCGATCCGGGGGGCCCGACAAACACGGCGCCGAGTATCGTCCCGTCGCGGATGACGACTCGCCACCAGGCGACGCTGAAGGGCGGTGCCGTAATGACCTCGCCGCCGTCACCGTCGCTGTTGACGTTGCCGAAACTGCGCACATCGGCGCCTTTACTTTTCAAGCGCAGAAGAACGCGCGGCGGTTCATAGGGGCATGCTTCGCCGAGAATCGCGGCGACTGCCGTGCGCGCCTGCGCCGTCGCCACCGGCCACAGCCCGGACGTTTCGCCAGGCAATTCCGCGACATCGCCGATGGCGTAGATGCTGGAATTGGACGTTTGCATGGTTCGATCGACCCGAACGCCTGTGCCAACGTCGAGACCGCAGGCCTTGGCAAGATCACAATTGGGCTTTGCTCCCATGCAGGCTACAAACAGATCAGCCGCCAGGACCCTTCCATCCTGAAGCCGAACGGCATCGAAGCTGAAATCGCCATCAAAGCCCTCGACTGTGGCTTCGGTCTCGACCGCAATATGCATATTGTTCAAATAGCGCTTTAGCATTTGCGCGCCTTCTGCATCGAGATAACGATCCATCAGCCGCGCTGACCGGTTGAGAATGGTGACGGCAATGCCGAGTTCGTGCAGGGCTTCGGCGACCTCGATGCCCAGAACGCTGCCGCCGACGATCACTGCAGTGCGGGCCGCTCGCTCTTCGACATAGGCACGTATCAATTGCGCGTCCGTGGCGGTGCGGAGCACAAAGGCATTGGTCCGGGCGAGAAAGCCGGGGTCTGGCAGCCGTGCCGTGGCGCCGGTCGCCAGGACGAGGCGATCGAAATCCAACGCCTGGCCAGTGCCGAGGACGAGCCTTTTCGCTAGCCGATCGATCGACACGGCCCGTGAATTGGTGAGGACTCGGACGCGATTTTCAGCAAACCAGCTGTCCGGCTTCAAGTAGAGTTCATCAATGTTGCTGTGGCCGGCGACAACATGGCCGAGCGCCATCCGATTATAGAACGGATGCGATTCTTCACCGATCATGCAAATGTCGAGCGACCGGCTTGCTCGCCGCAGCGCCTCGGCGGCGGTTGTTCCCGCCGCGCCGTTACCGACAATGACGACACGTTCCAACCCGACCAGCGCCGCTTGATCCAGGACGAAGGGAACTTGCGGGAGCACCCGGTGCGGTCGGGTCACAAGCTCGATGCGCGAATCCTGCAACTTCCTGCCCGAAGATAGCTTGACGATCGGCTGCACGAGCGGCAGCACAACGGCCGTATCGTCGACATTGCGGTCGAAAATGACTTTGCCGCGAACCTGGCAGCTGCAGGCGAGCCGCGCTCGGCCCTCGAGGCCGAGCCGTTTGAGCGTTGCAACTTCCTCCTCGCTCGGCGGCGACAGATTATCGGCTCCCTCGACGATCAGCACTGGGTCGGCGCCGCACAGGCCTGAGCGGCAACCGGCGTTCATCTTGATGCCTGCCCCTTCCATCGCCTCGAGAAGAGTCTGGCCGGGCCGGGCCTGGATCGCATCGGAGGAGCCGCGCTCGACGATTTCGATCCGGTTCGGATTAGCACGCTGCGCCTGCGCCTCGATACGGATTTGCTCCTGCCGGGCGCGATGATGCTGCCGTTCATTTAAGGCGCCCTGGCCGACGAGGCCGAGCGCCAGCCCGACTCCATGGCCGCGGCTCATGACGACGACCCAGGGATCGACGGAGAGGCCGAGAAAGTCAGCGATCGTCTGGACAATGGTTGGACCAGTAAACCAGTAAAACAGTATAATGGCGGAACCGGCAAATACGCTGGCCGTGCGATAGGGATCGAATCCGAGAAAGGTGACGAGACATTGGTAGACGCCGGCCGATGCGCAAGTGGCACCAATCAGGATCGAGACATGGGTCGCATAATCATAGGCAGGGCTCATGCCCTGGCCGAAAAAGCCAAGGATCAATCCGGGCAGCATTGCCACGAAGAATCGTTTTTGTCCCGCCTCCCTCGGATCGTCGGCAAAGATGTCGGCGAAAATCGTAGCGCGTGGATTGAAATCATAGCAATTCGACTGGCAGCCGACGCAGGTCCGACAATAGCCGTTATTGACGACGACCAGGGGTGCCTGGCCATAGCTGCGCTGAATCGGGCCGAGTGGGCAGAATGTCCCACACCAGCCGCTTCTTCCCTTGAAAAGCAGGCCTCCTGCGAGGGCAGCGATGTGAACACCAACCAGACCGGCGGCGACCCAGGGGCCATTGCCGTTGAGAAAAGGCACCCGCAAGGCGACCGCGATCAGAAAGACCGCTACCGCTATTGCGTAGGTGAACGAGCGGATCAGTTCCGGTAGCGGGCGGGCCAACGAAAGGTCGAACAGACGGGGAAGCTGGTTAACAAAGGCCATCGGGCAGACCTGCCGCCACAGGCCTGGGGCAATCACGAATAGCGTTGGCAGGGCAGGCACGGCGAGTCCCCAGAATAGGCGCAGACCTGTCGGCGGCCGAGCGACGAGCAAGATGATCAGAGCGAAAGTGGCGAGAAGCGTCGCGATGCGCAGCACGAACCATACGGGTTGCGGGATAATGGTGTTGACACTTGTATAGTTTGCAAACGCGCGTGATGAACCCGCCAACGACATTGGTTCTGGTCCCTTTCCTTGCCCGACAGTGACGGCACCCAATCGCTTTGATTGAAGCACCTGCAACAAGCGCTCAGACGCACCAGTGGCACTTGGCAAGAATCATTTTTGAATAAGTCCTCTTGGATCATTACTCGACTTCGTTCGGACGTGGGACAGCACAGAAGAATCATTGCTAAGAGTTTGGGAAGTTGCGCAGGTAAAGTTTGAGCGGAAAATGCACTGGTGATCCGGATCGGCACACTGGCGATTTTCCGCTAAAAATTGATGCGAAGATTCGCGCTCTCCAGGGCCCGCGACTGCGCGCAGACTCGCCGATTCGCGGCAGATACCGGCAATTTTGGCCTTGAACTTCGCCCCGCCCCGCGGTCTGATTGGCAGGGCGCCGGGACATTGCTCGGCGGCGAAGGGCAGACCGATGCCGTGCTCTGTGAACGATTCGGGTGACAGGTTTGAGGGAGATAGGCGATGGGATGGCAGGAAGGTTCCCACCTGGCAAGGCGAGGCGTTGCCAAAGGCATACCCGGCCGAACGCATGAACTGAGCGAGGCGCGCCAGGGGCACTATCATTATGTCTATGGCCCCTATGCCGATCCCGTCCTTCGGATCCTGCCAGGCGACCGTGTAATAGCCGAGACCAAGGACGCATTTGAGGGCAAGATTACCAGGGAGTCCGACAGTCCGGCGGCGCGGCTGACCGTGCCATTTCTGAATCCGCAATGCGGTCCGATCGCTGTCGAAGGTGCCGAAAAAGGTGATGTTCTAGCGGTCAGCATCGAGTTGATCCGCCCGCGAGGGCCGCAACCTGTCGGCACGAGCGCGCTGATCCAGGAATTCGGCGGTCTGGTCAGTACCGCCCATACCGCGCTCCTCAACGACCCGCTTCCCGAGCGGGTCAAGAAAATGGAGGTGACAGAGCAGGGGGTCAAATTCAACAGGCGCATCACCTTGCCCTACGAGCCTTTCATCGGCACCTTGGGTGTCAGCCCAGAAATCGAGGCTGTGACGTCGCTGCAGCCGGATTATTGGGGCGGCAACATGGACTTGCCGGACGTTGGCCCAGGCGCGATCGTCTATTTTCCTGTCCAACACAAGGATGCCTATCTCTACCTCGGGGATTGCCACGCGACCCAGGGTGACGGCGAATTGTGCGGGGTCGCGGTGGAAATGGCGGCGACGGTGACAATTTGCGTCGATCTTATCAAGAATTGGCGTATTGCCTGGCCGCGGCTCGAGACCGAACGGCTGATTATGGCGATTGGTTCGGCACGGCCGATGGAAGATGCCGCCAGGATTGCTTATCGCGAACTGATTCACTGGCTGGTGGAAGACTTCCACTGGGACAAGCTCGAGGCCTATATGTTTTTGAGCCAGGCAGGACGCGTTCGTGTCGGCAATATGGTCGACCCGAAATACACTCTCGGCGCTTCGGTGCTGAAAACTTATCTTGAGTGAGGGTTGCAGTGCGTCATGTCTTCAAAGGCAAGGTTTAGGGGGCCATCATGCTGCACGTTGTCGCGATTATAACCGCCCATCCCGGCCGGCGCGGCCCACTTCTCGACCTCTTTCGGACGGTCGTCCCGGCGGTGCGCGCTGAGCCCGGCTGCATCGAATATGGCGCGACGGTGGATGCCGATGACTTTCAAGGGTTTTCCAAGACTGCGGTCGGCACAGACGCATTCATCGTGGTCGAAAAATGGGCGAGTGCCGAGGCGTTGGAGGCGCATGCAGCCGCTGCCCACATGAGCGATTACGCGGCCAAGGCCAAAGCCCTGATCGCCAGTCGGGTCATCCACGTACTTTCACCGGCCTGAGGCGGCCAAGGCTATTGGCTGCGCAGCCCACGCCACGGCACTTCGTCGGCGACTTCGACCACGCCATAGCCGATTTCGCCGATGCATGGGCCGAGAATTGCGATGATACTGACCTCGTCCGTACCAACGTTGAAAGAGGCATGAACCATGCCGGCCGGTATAAAGGCGGCGTCCCCCGGACCCAGTATCCGCTTGTCCCGGTCGACCCATTGCTCGACTTGGCCAGCGATAACGTAAATGACCTCTTCCTGGTCGGGATGCTTGTGGAAATCATGGCCATTGCCCGGCAAAAATTTCGCATTGATCACCGTCAGTTGCGCCGCGCCGGTGCTGGTCGGATTGCTGATCCAGCCGAGCCGACCCCAGTCGAGCGAGTCCCATTTGGTCTGACCGCCAGTTATAAATTTTCCGCCCATGCCTTGCCTCCTGCATTGCCACCGGCCGTTCGCTCCATGCTATCCCAACCATCCGAGGAAATGCGAGGCTTTGACAAGCCATACCTGTCATCTAGACGACGGGCATTTGCAGAAGTCGCAGAAGAGGAGGGTGGTCCATGAGATTTTCGGTCGACGCGATCGATACCCATGTCCAGGGTGATCATGGACGGGTGGTGCTCGGCGGCGGCTTCGGCGTCCTCCAGGCACCGGGCGCCACAATGTTCGAGAAGATGCGCAACTTCGAACGCGATTCAGACTGGTTTCGTCTGTTCATGTTGCGTGAGCCGCGCGGTAACCCTGTCAGTTGCGTCAATCTCGTCGTCCCCCCCTGCGACCCGCGCGCCGATGCCGGGTTCATCATCATGGAACAACAGCGAACCTATCCGGCGATGTCCGGCACCAACGCGGTCGCGGTTGCGACAGTTCTCCTGGAAACCGGGATCGTCCCGATTACGGGACCGGTCACCGAGCTCTTGCTAGAGCCGCCCGCCGGCCTGATCAAGGTGCGGGCGCATTGCAACAATGGCCGCGTCAACCGAGTCGATCTCGTCAATGTCGACTCGTTCTGCACGGCCCTTGACGTTACCATCGACGTACCGGGTTGCGGACGCCTTAAAGCTAGCGTCGCATTTGGCGGCATGGTCTATGTCGTCGTCGACGCCCGGGCGCTCGGTTTCGACATTCGTCCCGGCGAAGGCAGGGCGATCCGCGATACCGCTCTGGCGATCGCCTCTGTTGCGAGCAAGGCCATTGGTTTCCGACATCCGCTAAACACCGGTATGCATGCCATTGAGGGCGTCGTTCTGTTGCGCATGCCGGATCATACAGGCGGCAATATCAGACAGGCGCCGGTGACCATTTCCGGCCAGATCGGCCGCACCCCAGCCGGAACGGCCTGCTCTGCCACGATGGCCGTGCTGTATGCCCGCGGCGAACGGGCTTGCGGCGATAGTTTTGTCATCGACGGCATGTTCGACAATCCCTTTCACTGCCGGATCGTTGCCGAGACCGAAGTTGGATCGATCAAGGCAATCGTGCCGGAAATCGGCGCGAGGGCCTTCATAACCGCCTACAGCCGCTATGTCCTGCAAGAGGACGATCCTTTTCCACAAGGCCTCATGGTCGGCGACCTCTGGTCGATGGCCGACGACAATTCACCGGCCTCAAAGCTTTCTTCAGCCCGCCGGTAGGATTCCATGTCAAGACAATCGCCGCGAGGTCGGCTCGATAATTGGCGCCATTTGGGTGGGGGTTGGGTACCACTATGATTTGAAGAGTAGGATCGGCAAATCGGGATTGGCGTCGGCGGAAACCTTCATTGCCCTAACCGGCACAATCTTACTTGTTCTCACCAAAGCCGGTGCGCCGACAATGCCGCACTGGCGGTCCGGTCGAAGGCCCAAGCCTTGCCAGGCCGAAGTGCCGAATTCTCATCGAGCCAGCGCAAATGGTCGTTTGCGGCCCTGGGCGCCGCGCGATTGGCCGTCGGTCGCCCGCCCAACGACGGCTCGGCCGCCGCCAGTCCCCTGGTTGCCTTAGGCCAACGGGTTCCCGGCGTCGCAAAGGCAACCACGTCTCCTTCGTCAAGGGAAAAAAAGATGCAGCGATTGGTCGCGGCAACACCGGCCTCCACCATGCACGTGAACGAAACCACGGCCCAATAACAAGCGCCAACCCTGGGTTCGCGACAAACGGTCGGAATCCAAGATTGCCAATGCCCCGTCATAGACACCAACGCGAGTGTCCTTTGCCTCCGACCGGGTTCATGCAAGTTTGAAGCCGAGTTGAGTTTCATCGCGGAAATTCCCAGGCGAGAGCGTCCGTACTTGTCGCGGCGGTCTGATCGCGCTCGCTGCCATGCTGGGCCTGCAGACCAGCAGCGGCTACCCTTTTCAAGGCTGGCCTGCAGAGGATGATGGCAGCCGACACCATCGAGCGCTTTCTTGGCCGAGGCGGCAATGATTGGTCGGCACACACCGCCGACCGGCGGCCACTAGTTGCGGCAAATAGCTCTATGGACCTGCGTGCCCCCCAAATCAGCAGTTGCTTCACTGAAACGCGGGGCGCGTTGCCGATGGCCAGGAGCGGCGAATGGACTGGAGCAAGACCGCCCCGAAAAGGAACCAAAATAGGGTCAAATCGGCGCCCGGAAGTGGAAAAATTCCGGCTGCAGACCAGCCTTTCGTGGTAAGGCTGCTGCGGAGCAGGGGACTAGCAGGATGACCGAGACCCGAAAGCTTGCGGCAATCCTTGCTGCGGATGTCGTCGGATACAGTCGACTCGCGGGGGCCGACGAGGATCGAATATTGGCGCGGCTGCGTGCGCTGCGCAGTGACTTGATCGATCCCACTATCGCCGTACACAAGGGGCGAGTGGTCAAGCGCACAGGCGACGGCGCACTCGTCGAGTTTCGCAGCGTTGTCGACGCCGTTCGCTGTGCCATTGAAGTGCAGAACGGCATGGTCGAGCGCAATGCCGGCCTGCCGCCGGAACGCCGCATCGAGTTTCGGATCGGCATTCATCTCGGCGACGTGGTCGAAGAGAGCGACGGCGACTTGATGGGCGATGGAGTCAATATCGCTTCGCGATTGGAGGGTGTCGCATCGCCCGGAAGCATTTGTCTCTCGGAAGACGCCTATCGCCAGGTGAAGGCGAGGCTCGATCTCACGGTCAGCGATCTTGGCGAGACCAAACTCAAGAATATTGCCGACCCAATGCGAGTCTATTCGCTTGCGGTTGGCCAAGCCGCAATGGCGCAGCCCGCATTGCAGGCAGAAAGCGTTGCGTCAGCCGGTGCAAGTGCGGGGCTGCCGACAAGCCATCGATTGCCGTGCTGCCGTTCACAATATGTCCGGAGATCCAGAGCAGGAGTATTTCGTCGACGGAATGGTCGAGGACATCATTACGGCCCTTTCCCGATTCAATCAGCTATTCGTAATTGCCCGAAATTCGACCTTTACCTACAAGGGTCGGGCGGTCGACGTCCGTCAGGTCGCCAAGGAACTGGGCGTGCGTTACGTGCTGGAGGGTGGTGTCCGCAAAGTCGGGAAGCCGGTTGCGCATCACAGGCCAGTTGATCGACGCGGCGACTGGTGCCCATCTGTGGGCAGACAGGTTCGACGGCGGCTTGGACGATGTCTTTGATCTGCAGGACAAGATCACCGCCAAGCGTGGTCGGCGCGATCGAACCGACGATGCGCAAGGCAGAGATCGAACGGGCACGTCGAAAGCCGGTCGAAAATCTTGACGCCTATGATCTCTATCTTCGTGCTCTGCCCCATGTCTACGCCATGCGACCGGATGAAAATCTGCTTGGGCATCGACTTGCTCAACAAGGCGATCGAACTCGAGCCGACTTATGCTCCGGCGTTGGCCCATGCCGCATGGTGCTATGAGCAACGGAACACGCGAGCATGGCCCTCCGCCAGCGCAGACGATGCGGAGAACTGCGATCGCGCTGGCTCGCCGAGCACTTGCCGCGGGCAGCGACGATGCGGTTGCGGTGGTCCTGCCGGCTTTGTCCTAGTGATGGTGGCGCGGGACTATCGCGCCGGTCTCGACGCCGTGCGTCGCGCGGTCGAGCGAAACCCAGGTTCGGGGTTCGTCAACTTTATTGCGGGCACCGCGCTGGTCTTCGGTGACTATCCGAAAGAGGCTTTGGTTGTCCTTCAGCGAGCCATGGCTCTCGGTCCGCTGGATCCCAGTTTCTATCATGTATCTGATGGTGGCTGGATGGGCCCAGCTCTTCAGCGGTCGCCCCGAACGAGGCCTTGGAATTGGCCGAACGTTCGCTGGCCCTCAATTCCGAATGGGACTCGACCTATTGGGGCATGATTCCCGCCTATGTTCAACTTGACCGCTTGCCGGAGGCGCAGAGCTACGCTGCCAAAGTTTCTGTCACTGGCACCCGGAATGACGGTTTCCGGGCTGCGACGAGCTTCTGCCTATTCGGAACCAATCGTCGCTGGAGATGGTCCTCGACGGTTTGCGAAAGGCCGGTCTGCCGGAATAAGCGGGCGGTTCAAAAACCTTGGCAGTAGACCGGGGATGCCGTCGCGTCTGCGGGTGGCGCCCCAACGGATTGACTGATGGATCGGCACGACAGGGCCTAAACCTGCGAGTTCGGCCGGTCCGCGGCCTGGTAGAGATGACTAGGCTAATACGACACACGCGCAGCCGCGAGTGAGACCCACATTGACAGATGATTTTGCGCCGCTCGTCCGGCGATGCCGACCGGCGGCCCCAACTCGTGCCCGCTGCCGACGGCAGCCCCGGAGACCTCAACGCCAATCCAGAGGTCAATCACTTTGCAGGTGCCGCGGCAAGTTCCGATTTCTCGGGCACTTCATGAACCACTGCTTCCGCTTTACGGCACGCCTTCGACGAAGAACGCTGTGGTTCACTGTGCTCGATCTGGACAATGGCATGGTAGGCGGGCGAGTCGGCCTCTGCTAGTTCGGCTCTGTCAAACATAATGACGCCTTAGCATTTCGGAGCCGCACCTTCGAGCGCCACGGCTTTGCCGGACTTTAAGATAAAACTCCGCCGAGCGGCAGAAGAGTTCCGGGCAGGTGCTGAACGAATCTCCGAGTTTGGAGGGGGCCGGCTTTTCAAGTTCGGCAATAAAGTATCCCCGTCCGGGCTTGATTTGCTGCGCGTGAATGGTGCTGCCGGCAACGAGTTCGATCACGGCGCTGGCGAACGACGCGAGCGCAAATCTGCAGCTGGCACTTATAGAGGATTGCCTGCAAAGTGGGCGACAAAGTTTGGGGCTGCCAATTCCAATTTGCGCGCTGGACCCAAAAGGATCAAAATTATGGCTGAGGCCGATAAACAGTCTTTGACAGGGCCGACCAGTCGTGTCGCAGTCGTCCAGGCCGCCCCTGTTGCCTTTGACACGACGCGCACCCTAGAAAAAACTGGCCGATCTAATCGGTGACGCTCGTCAAAGGGGGCCAAATTGGCGCCTTTTTCCTGAAGCCTTTGTCTCGGTCTATCCGCGTGGCCCTGGGGTTGGGGCCGTAGTGGGATCTCGGACCGCAGAGGGCCGGGAACAGTTCCGTCTCTATTGGGACAGTGCGATTAATGTTCCAGGCCCGGAGTTTGACCAACTCGCCAAGCTAGCGACGCAAAATCAGATTTATCTCGTCATCGGAGTGATGGAGCGCGACGGAGGCACCCATTATTGCACGGTGCAAGATGGCCGGTATCTTGGCAAACATGGAAAGCTAATGCCGACGGCGATAGAACGGCTAATTTGGGGCCTTGGCGATAGTTCGACTCTGCCTGTGATCAACACAGACATCGGACGGGTCGGCGCCGTTATCTGCTGGGAGAATTATATGCCTCTTCTGCGAACCGCCATGTATGCAAAGGGAATAGAGATTTGCTGCGCCGCGACGGCCGACGGTCGTGAGACTTGGCTGCCTACGGTGCGACAGATGGCGCAGGAAGGTCGATGTTTCGTCCTTTCCTGTAATCAATCAATTCGCCCGTCACCGTGACTACCCGGTTGATTATCCTTCTGCATTCGGTGAGGATCCCGAAACAAATCTTTCACGGGGTGGAAGCTGCATTGTCGGGCCGCTTGGGCAGATCCTCGCTGGTCCAGATGGCGGGACGATCTTGACCTCGGCTGACGAGACGAGCCGCACCCCGGTTTCCTTCCGCACCACCGCGACGGTTGAGGCCGAAAAATTCGTATAACGAGTTCGGCGAATGGTACGTAGTGCAAGGGCTACACATGGGACTACCGCTTGAGGTTGGAGAACGGAATTAGCGGTCACAGAATTCAATTGGCCGCTTACAGACGGAATGCGGACATGCCTGCTTGCAAGGCCAATTGGAATTCGGCTGCGGGTTAAAGTCGCCGAGGTACCAGCTGACATTGGTGGCAATGCGGTTCCTTTTGATGGTACCCCTCGCAACGGCAAATCCACAGGCGCCGTCTGTCAGCGCTGGCGATTAGACAGAGTGCGCCATGCCCGCCCACAGGGCGCAGGACTCCACCCCGGAGTCTCAGCGCATCAGCGTCCTGGCGGCCGATAATCGACAGTCTTCTTGCCCGCCTTGTCCATGTCCTCAGGCGAGATGAGCACCACCGTCTTGACGGTCGCGCCGCCACCCTGGTTGACGGCAAGCGCTATGGCGGCAACGGTTACGCTGTCGGGCACATCCACAATGACGTACGCATCGACATCGCCGAAAGCGTAATAGAAGGTCTCTAGCTTACCGCCCAAGGCCTCTAGCATTTTCGCAACGGCAGTGCGACGTCCGGTGCCGCCTTCGCGGGCAACTCCCTTGGCGCCCTCCACCGTGTAATGCGTTTCGAAAAGATATTTGGCCATGTTGCCCTCCCGAGTGAGCCTATCCGCTGGTGATTTAGAAGTTCCCGGCACGCGGTTAGCCAGGCCAAACCACTCTGCGCTATTTTTTGGCGGGAGTTCCGAGTTGGGCTCAATTGCCGGCGACGCGCGCGCCGAAAGCTACCCCACTAGTCCCAGCCGGCATTGGTTTGGAGCAACGCGACGAAATTGCGCGGGTCAGAAGGGTCGACCACATATCAGGCCGCCGATCAAGCCGAGTAGAATGGACAAGGAAAGCTAACCGAGGCGCCGAAACCTTCACCGCCTGGCGGCGGAGTTTTAGGGCGCCGATAGGGTGATCCACGAAGAACGGATCCTCAAGGCGGAGGCGCTGCCAGTTTCCAGTTCATGGGACACGAAAGCTTCGTCGTCCAGGATCTCGTGTCAGGGCCGCAAGACCTTCGCTTTCACCGTGAGCGCTGGCCGACGCCGAAAGGGGCAACAATCATCGCGCCGCCCGCGCAGGTGCGACCTGGCACCATCGCCACTATTACGCCCCTGCCGCCACCCGGTTAGCGGCTTCGCGCCAGCCGACGAAGCGCTCGGGCGGAATTGTCCGGCGAACAGTGGCACGTTCGAGGGCGAGGCGGATATCCGCCGTGCTACCGGCCTTTAGCGCGGCGTCCACGAAAAGCTGCTCGAGCACGTCCTGCTGGGCGTGGCTGCCACCGAGTTCGATACATGCCGCCGATGACCGGACGCATCAGGGCGACAGCCTCAGCGTGGCGTCCCGCGGCGTGGGCGAGCTGGGCCTCGGCGATCGGCAACGCGTAGTCGCGAACAATGGGTGGGACGGTACCGCGACCATTGGCGAAGGTACGCATAGCCTCGATCATGCGCTCCGCAGCGGCGATGCGGCCGGTGGCGGTTAGCGCCATCAGCCAGTGCGGCAGAGTGAAGGCGGAGAGGCAATCGCCGATCCGCGCCTCGGCTTTGTCGGCAAGTTCCTCCCAGCGGTTGCCTACATCGATGCCGAGGCGCTGGAGACGGAAGAGCATGGCCGCCGCGTTCTGCACGTCGATGTAGACATCCGGCGAGTTGACCGTGAGCGGAGCGGCGAGGTTGCGGAAACGGGTATCGTAGAGGTCGAGTACGGCGGAATGGTCCCCGTGCTCGAGTTTGAACAGGGCGCAGTGCCACCAGAGATGGTGCTGAAGGTTGTGGCTGCCCTCCCAGTTGGGCGCGAGCGTGGTGAGCCACTGAATGCCTTCGCTGCGGCGGCCCTGCATTTCCATTACATGGGCGACGGCGTGAGCGGCCCAAAGATCACCGGGGTCGAGCTCGATGGCGCGGCGCCCGGATGGTTCGGCGGCGAGATAGTTCCCCGCCTCCTCGTGGGCGAAACAGCGGCAGGCAAGTATCGATGTGTAGCCTGGAATGCGCTCCGACCAGGCCGGCATCACCCGCTCGACGGAAGCGACCATTTCTTGCGGACGGCCGAGCCAAAAATTGACGAAATGGGCGAGACGGAAGGCGACCACATCATGCGGATGGGTGCGCAGGATCGACTCCCACAAGGCAATGGCACGATCGAGTTCGCCCTCGACCCAGGCGGTCAGGGCGGCGACGTGGCTGTGCTCACGCGGGGTGGCGCAGGCGGCAAGCAATTGCGCGGTGCGCGCCGACTGGACGGCGGCCGGAACGGAGGCCTGATTGAATGAGAGCATGGCGAAATAGCCCTGCATGCAATGAGCAATTGCCAAGTCCGGATCGGCTTCCAGCAGGGCGGTGAGCCGGGCCGGCGTGTCCGCTCGGTAGGTGAGGTAACCGGTGACAAGATGGTCGAAAGCAGCGGCAGACTTGGCGCTGGCGGTCGAGAGGGGAAGGCCGCGGGCATCGAGATGCATGGCGCTGTTCCTGGTTGATCACTGTCGCGCGACCAAAGCACAGCATCGCATGGCGAGCGTCAACTTGAATTCCGGTATCGAAGCCCCCGATCACCAATGCCAGAGACTATCACATCCCCTAGGCCGCGAGCACTGCCTCAATATCCGCTCTCTCAAATGGGAGAGCACGCGGATATCCGGCGCGACGCGAGATATTGATCCGCGGTGCCGCACTTTGTCCCCAAACTCGGCAGGGAAACTCCGTGGCATCTGCCGATTGCGCCGCTGTGCGCGTCGGCCATGGGGTTCTCCCTTGCGGCGAAGCGCGCCGTCAGTGGCTCAGGTTTCGCGACCGGGATGCTGACCAGTGCCAACGGAGGCGATGCGCATGCGCTCGAGCGAATTGGACAATGAGGTTTCCGGCGCGGCCGAAGTGGCGGCAGAGGTTCACTCCGATGAATTGGCGGCCGAGGACGCGATAAAAAAAATCGGCATGCGGCGGACCGTGCAAAAACCACGCTCGGCGAAATCGCATTAAGCTGACCTCGACACCCTGCGCCAACTGGTATCTCGTCCTGCTCTTTACGAGCGGTCATGACTACTTGCTGGTCGGTCGGATGTTCTGGTTCATCCGGAACATGTTGCTGGGGTCGTACCGGCGCTTCACCTCCGTGAGGCGATGGTAGTTCGCGCCGTACGCTCTCTCAATGTGGCCACTCTCGTCGTCTGGCATGAAGTTGACATAGACACTGCCTGACGCGAACGGCGCGGCCAGTTCGAACAGCCGACGCGCCCATGCGATGCAGGCCGAATCCTGAGCCTTGTCGCGCCAGCGAGTATGCACGTTCATAATGAAGTGAGCCTTTCGATTGGGCCACGCGGTAGCGTCGGGGGCAACGCGCTCCATGGCCCCACCGATGTGCGCAATGAACACTTCGCACTCCGGCGAGGGAAGTGTGCGTACGGCGTCGACGATCACTTTGATGGCAGCGTCTGAAAGTTCGGTGAAATCGTGGCTCTTCCAGTAATTGCGGGCGCCCGGCGTCAATAGGGGATCGAAGGCGGCCTGCCAGCCGGTGAACAGGTGAGGAGAAATTACGTCGGCGATGGGCCTCCCCAATGCGCGCAGAGCCTTGGTGGCCTTCTCGCCCTCCTTTATGTCGCCGCTGTAGCAAGCAGCAAATATCAGCACCTCCTTGCCATGCCACTCGGCTGGTAGGAACGGAAGCGGTGGCGCCTTGCGCATCACGACCCAGGTTGTGAGTTCGTCGGGCGCCTCCTTGGCGATTCGGCGATACTCGGGTAGGAGCTCGCCTGCCTTGTCTAGGGGGTGAACAATCAGACCCGACAGCACCTCGGGTCCGAGCGAATGCAGCTTGAACTCGAAGGAGGTCACGACACCAAAATTGCCGCCACCTCCTCGCAATGCCCAGAATAAATCCTGGTTCTCTCGCTCGCTCGCGCGCACTAGCTTGGCGTCGGCGGTGACGACATCGACAGAGATTAGATTGTCGATAGTCAGACCGAACTTTCTCGTGGTCCATCCGAAACCACCGCCGAGTGTGAGTCCGGCGACACCGGTGGTCGAATTGATGCCAAGCGGGGTGGCGAGCGCGAAACATTGTGCTTCTTTGTCAAAATCGGCCAGCGTCGCGCCAGGTTCAACGCGGGCCGTGCGGGATGCCAAATTGACGCGCACTGATTTCATCAAGGAAAGATCGATGAGGAGCCCGCCGTCACACACTGCATTGCCGGCAATGTTGTGGCCTCCGCCGCGTATTGCAACGAGGAGTTTTTCGTCGAGTGCAAGCTTGACTGCATGTATTACGTCCGCGGCACCAAGACAACGCACCACGAGGCCCGGGCGCCGGTCGATCATGGCGTTCCAAATGGTGCGGGCAGCGTCGTAGCCATCCTCACCGGGTAACACCGCGGTACCGCGAAGCTTACTGCGCAGTGTTGCCACAGTATCTGAAGTGATGGCTTTGGTCGATGCATCGAGTCCGCGAACGTTCAGGGCTGTCATGTTCATCTCCCTTCGGAGTTAGTTCGCTTGTTCGAGCCTTGCGTGGCCCACCTGAGTGGATGCTGTCACGCGCAACGTTGAGACCGCGGCGAAGTCTGTCCGGACCTACGCACCACAAAAATCACGAGTATGGATCTCAAAGTTCGGCAAGGTCTCAGTTTTGCGCCAAGCATAGCACTCTCATTCAAGTATGAAAAGTAACCTTTCCATAGATGCTCCGTCGCCGACGGCCCACAACACCTGGGCGGTTGCTGCGGTGGACGAAGCTCGCTATTTCGACAATATGCCGACGTCCATTGTGCGTGACGTTGCCGGGACTGCAATTTCGAAATGATCTGTCTGCACAATCTATAATGTTACGCGGCCGATGTGCGACTACGTTGACAACAGTTTGGCGACGGAGGCTATCATAGATTAGTCCCGCTCCACCCGACGAGCGAGCTTCCTCGCCAAGTTTCTGCGACGCGTCATCGCGTTCGCGCGCATACACCGGAACGCATCACCTTTTGTCCTCTAAGGGTGAGTTGGCCTCTGGACTCCAGAATTCGCCAATCAGGCTCACACCTGGCTGCCGACGTTCGTCGAGGACTGGTGGCCGGGTAGCCAGTGGAAAGTACCGGTATCGAAAACTCACAGGCCCCGCCCTCGATTCGTTAGACAAAGGGATGCGTAAGAACGGCGACGGCTCGGTGGACGTCTATATCGGCCCGAAGGCGCCCGCCGGCCACGAATCGAACTGGATTGAAACCCCTTCGGAGAAGAGCTGGTTCCCATGGTTTCGATTTTAGAAGGCGCTCTTCGACAAGAGCTGGAAGATGCCGGACATCGAGCGGGTGAAATGACCCGTGAATTGACGGCCCCTATTGGCACAACGGCGGTAGATCTAACTTTTGCTTGAAGACGGGCACCAAGCCGTCCGAGTGTCGGGAAAAGTGGGGTTGGTACCAAATATCGGCAGGGGGGCCCACGCTGCCATTCTTTTGGGGACCTGTCGTACGGTTGCCTGACCGCCCTGGTGGGGGGCATCAACGCGCGGTCTCTGCTGAGAAATGTGCTCCTGCGGTTCCTTGGCGGGGCAGGGGCCATCGATGACTTCGGGACCTCGGGCGCAAACCTAGTGTGTCCCCGGTGTGTCCCCGACTTCCGCAGCAGTCGCGGTGCCTACATCTAAGTTGTTGATTTTATTTGGTGGGCGCGACAGGGATTGAACCTGTGACCCCACCCGTGTGAAGGGTGTGCTCTCCCGCTGAGCTACGCGCCCCGGTCGCTGACCGTGAGTACATGTCGTTTACGAACGACTCGGACCCAAGTCAAGATCGAGGTCGCCGACGGCATCAAAGAGATCGTCGTAGTGTGAAATTATTCGGTCCGGCTCGAATTCCTTCACGTGACGATCCGAATAGCCGAAATCGACGGCAATAATGGGTATCCCGGCCGCCTTGGCAGTATCGATATCGGTGCGTGAGTCGCCGATCATCAAGGCGCGCCTGTGATCGCCTTTGGCCCGCGCGATAGTTCCGAGCAGGGCAGCCGGGTCCGGTTTCTGAACAGCGAAAGTATCCTGGCCGCAAATCGCCCGGAAACGCTGGGCAATATTCAGGAGTGTCAAAAGCTTCACCGAATTCTTTTCGAGCTTGTTGGTGCACACGGCAAAGGCGTAGCCGGCCGCCTCGAACCGATCGAGGCAGGCCACGACACCGGGATAGAGCGCAGTCTGGTCGGCGATATGCGCATCGTAATGAGCCAGAAAATCGGCAAATAAAGCGCTCAGCTTGGCCTCCGACAATTGACGGCCGTTCAGAGCGAAACCGCGCGCAATCAGCATCCGTGCGCCGGCCCCGACAACTGAGCGCGCCTGGCTCAATGGGATCGGATCCAGCCCTTCGGCGGACAAGATGATGTTAAGGGTACCGATCAGATCGGCCGCGGTATCGGCGAGCGTGCCGTCAAGATCGAAAACGAGCAGTGGCTGGAGGGCAGGGTCCGGCATTGCATTTCCCAAGTGAGGCGCTAACGGTTAGCCGTGGCCAATCTCAGGCGCAACGTAAAATTTGACCGGGATTGAGGGGCTCTTGGGGCGGGCATATGGCATAGCATTCCCTCTCCACGAATCAGCCGATCCGATTTCCGGCCGACCTCGGCAAGGAGATGTTTCATGCGGCCTACCCCCTTTGGCGCGAGCGGGATCGTCGTTGCTCTCGCTTTTTCGGCGAGTCTGTCGGCGGTTCACGCCGGCGATTTCGAATTTCTCGCAGCCCCCGAAAAGGACCTCAATAGGATCTACCGGCTCGACCGGCTGACCGGCGAGGTGACCGCCTGCCAATATGCGCTGAGCCCCGGCAAGGAGGAATTGGCTCCCGGCGCAATCGGCGTCACCCTTTGCTATCCTTCCGGCGAGGGGGCCGGCAAGCAGGATCCAAGCAGCTATGCTCTCGTTGCCTCGCATCACGAGCAAGAGGCCGGCGTTTTTCGGGTCGATCTGCGATCGGGCCTGATGAGCGTCTGTTTCGTTTTCAAGGAAGCGGTCGTCTGCACCCTGGCAGCTGGCCCCAAATAGTTCACACTCACAGGCTGAGTTTTGCAAACCTTGTCAGCACATTGTTGGTGACCCGCTCGACCCCGGGGTCGCGTTGAATGAGGCCGCTGACCCATTCGCAAGTGCCGGCGTGGAAAACCTCGCCCTTGGCTCGACGGAAACTGACGATCATGCCCGATCCACGCGCCAGCTTTTCGCGCGCCTCATTCGAGGCCGAGCCCAACAAGGTGCTTGCTATAAAGTCGAGGTCGTCGGCCGCGAGAAAGAAGACTGACCCCGCGTGACCGTGATCGGTTTCGATCAGCGTCGCCAAGCCCATGGCGAGGATTTCCACTGACAAGGGGGCACCGTCGTTGCCGGTCGGGTAGGGGAGTCCGTCGCGAAAGGTATAATCAAGACCGTCGACCTCGTAGCCGAAAACCTTGGCCGCCGCCCCAAGCAGATCGCCATAATAGAGATCGGTGCCCTCGAAGGCCCAGTGCTCGGGCCGATAGACGGTGAACCCACCTGGCCCGCGCGGGCAGGCAAGCCCCCAACCGGCATACATCCCGCGGGTCGCATTGAGGCCAAATGTCAACGCCCCAGGGCGGTCGACAAGCGGATCTTCCCAGGCGCTGGTGAGCCGGCCGTAGCCGGCTGTAATGGCGGGGTCTTCGAGCCTTGCCCGATATTTGTAGCAGGTCTGGCTGCCGATGGCGGGGTCGAACCGCATTTGCCAGAGGAAATTTCCGGCAAAACGCGCCACTCGGCCGCCGTTGTCGACGTATGCGTCGACGGCGTCGCGCATTTCCCAAGTCCAATATTCGTCGTGGCCGACAAAGACGACGCAGGGATAGGCGGAAAGCAATTCCGGTCTCGTCTGCAAATCGTGCTGGGTGATCATCTCGACTTCTAAGCCGCGGGCCTCGGCCCAGCGCAAAAAATGCCGATCGTAGCTGGCCCAGCCGGCCGAGGCGTATTTCTTGCTGAAGCCATTGGCATAGGCCCATTCCATGTGGGGATAGCGCGGGATGGCGCCGGGCGGGGGCGGCGTCGGCAGCGGAATTCGCGGCGCACCCTCCGGCAGCCAGGCAAAACCGCGGCTGAACGGGCGCGCGAGACTGACGACCGGCGAGAATTGCACGCCCGCGGGACCGGTTATGCCCTCGTAGAAGTTCGAACCGCCCCAATCGTTGTAGGCGGCCCAGGTGCCGGTGCTGGCGACTTGCAATATCGCCGCCCTGGGTGAAGCCGGGTCCGGGCGCACGATGAAAACATGATGATGCAGGCAATCGGCAAAGCCGGATTTCATCGCCCTCGCCTCGACGACATAGCCGCCCGAGCGCCAGGTAGCGGGAATGTCGATTTCGAGCGCGACCGGCCACCCGCAGCCATGACTCGAGGCCTTGGTTGGTGCCGGGAAGAAGGTGGCCTTTAGACCGGAGCGCTGGAACACGGTCTCGGCGGCCGCCCCATCGCGATAAATGCGCACCTCGAAAACATCGGCCGAGCTGCTCACGCACAGACCCATTCGCTCGCCTGGACCGTAGGAGAGGCTCTGCGTGTAGCACCAAATGGCGTTGCCGGAGGGCTGATCGCCGGTCGTCTCGAAAAAGTTCTCCGCCATCGCACTGGGCCACATTCCCTCGGTAGAGCGGGCACGCTTGGGGTGGCTGCTTTGGATCATGGTTTTGAAAATTCCGGCGAAATTGAGCTATAGTCCCTTCTACGTCTTCGCCCTTCACGTTGGAAGGGCCGCCGTGCTACACCCGCGCCATCATCCCTGGGAGCGGTTGCCATGCACCTGTCGGACCCATCTCTGCTGAAATCGCAATGCCTGATCGACGGACGCTGGCTCGGACTGGGCACCGATCCCGTTCGCAATCCGGCGACTGGCAGCGAACTTGCCCTTGTCCCCCGCTTCGGTGCCACGGAGGCGACGATGGCGGTGGAGGCGGCACAGCGCGCCTTTAAGCCATGGGCGGCAAGGACCGGCAAGGAGCGGGCGGCCGTTCTGCGTCGCTGGTTCGACCTAATGATCGCCAACAAGGAAGACCTGGCGATCATAATGACGAGCGAGCAAGGCAAGCCTTTGGCTGAAGCGCGCGGCGAGGTCGACTACGCCGCCTCTTTTGTCGAATTTTATGCCGAGGAAGCCAAGCGCATCTACGGCGAGACGATTCCCTCGCATCGCGCCGACGCCCGTATCGTCGTCTTGAAGCAGCCGATCGGGGTGATCGCGGCAATAACGCCGTGGAATTTTCCGGCCGCCATGATCACCCGCAAGGTGTCGCCGGCCATCGCAGTGGGCTGCACGGCGGTGGTCAAACCAGCCCCGGAGACGCCGCTCACTGCGCTCGCGCTCGGCGTTCTTGCCGAGCGCGCCGGTTTGCCGCCGGGCGTCCTCAATCTGATCACCGGTGACGCGCCGGCAATCGGCGAGGTGATGTGCACCCATCCCGCGGTTCGTTTCGTTGGCTTCACGGGGTCGACCGACGTTGGCAAGCTCTTGATGCGGCAGGCAGCTTCCGGGGTTAAGAAAGTTGGCCTCGAACTTGGCGGCAATGCGCCCTTCATCGTGTTCGACGACGCCGACCTCGATGCCGCGGTGACCGGCGCGATGCTGTCGAAATTCCGCAACATGGGCCAGACATGCGTCTGCGCCAATCGGATTTATGCCCAGGATTCGATCTACGAGGCCTTTCTGGCGAAGCTGGCGATGGAGGTCGACAAGCTGCAGATAGGCAATGGCCTCGACGCCGGCGTGACCCAGGGACCGCTGATCAACGAGCGGGCGCTGGCCAAGGTCGAACGGCATGTCGCCGATGCCTTGCAGAATGGCGGAAGATTGCTTGCCGGTGGCAGGCGTCACGCCCGGGGCGGGACGTTTTTCGAACCGACTTTGATTGCCGATGCGGCGCCCGGCATGCTCGTGGCGCGCGAGGAGACTTTCGGACCGCTCGCCTCCGTATTCCGTTTTCACGACGAGGCCGAGGTTATCGCCCTCGCCAACGCAACCCAATATGGTCTTGCCGCCTACTTCTTTGCCCGCGATCTCGGTCGGGTGTTCCGGGTCGCCGAGGCTTTGGAATATGGCATGGTCGGCATCAATTCGGGGATCATGGCGACCGAACTTGCGCCGTTCGGCGGGGTCAAGGAATCCGGGATCGGCCGCGAGGGATCGCGGCATGGCACCGAGGAATTCGTCGAGCTCAAATATCTGCTGTTGGCGGGGATGTGAGAATGCCGACTGCCTCCCTCGGCGCCGACGGCCTCAAACGGCAGGCCGCCCGCCGCGCACTCGAATTCGTCGGGCCCGGCATGCGGCTTGGAACTCGGCACCGGGTCGACCGCCGGTCATTTCGTCGAATGCCTGGCCGAGCGGGTGCGTGGCGGTCTCGAGGTCATCTGCGTGCCGACATCGAAGACTACCCGGCGACAGGCCGAGGCGTTGGCCATTCCGCTGACGAGCCTCGAAGAGACGCCGGAACTGGATCTCGCCATCGACGGCACCGACGAATTCGACCCGCGTTTACGCCTGGTCAAGGGCGGCGGCGGCGCGCTCCTTTACGAGAAGATCGTGGCCAGCGCTGCTAGGCGAATGATCGTTATCGCTGATGGTTCCAAACAGGTTGAGGTCCTCGGGCGCTTCGGACTGCCGGTCGAGGTTATTCCCTTCGGTTTCGAGGCAACCCGCCGTCACATTGGCCTGGCCGCCGCCGCCTGTGGCTGCTCCGGCCCGATTCAACTACGGCGCACGCTCACCGGTTCGGCCGTTCTTACCGACGGCGGACATTATATCGTCGATTGCGCCTTCGGCCGCATCCCCGATCCTGAAGGTCTTTCAGCGCGGCTAAACAGCATAGCCGGCGTTGTCGAACACGGCCTCTTTATCGGCCTCGCCAAGGCGGTGATCGTCGCCGATCACGCCGGTCTTCGCATTATCGGTGATCCCGGGTGATCTTGCCCCGGCATACTTTGAGCCAGCCCCGCCGTTCGTTGTCAGTCCCCAATCAAGGAGAACCCCAGTAAATCTGCTCAGTTCAAGCGCCAGGATCGGCACGATCGCCTCGCTCGCCTTCTGCGGCCTTGTCTGCGGGTTGGCCGGACCCGGCCACACTCAACAGGTGCCGGCCACCGCCAATCAACCTGTTAGCCGCCAATCAACCTGCCACCGCCAATCAATTGGCCCTGGCCCGTAGTCTTATCGCCGCCTCCGGCATGTTGCGGTCGATCGAGCCGATCGTGCCGAACATGCAACAGGAAATGGCACGGGTAGTCAGCCAGACCCGGCCCGAATTGGCCAAGGACCTCAACGAGGCCTTCGTCCAGCTCAAACCCGAAATCGACAAGAGGCGCGAGGATCTCCTTGCCGTGGTTGCGGCGATCTTCGCCAAGCATATGAATGAGCAGGAGCTCAAGGATGCCGTTGCTTTCTTCAGCAGCGCCTCAGGCAAAAAATATGTCGCGGCCCAGCCCGCCATTCTCGACGAAGTGGTGACCGCTATGGAATCCTTCACCCGATTCCTTTCGGGTGAACTCACCACCATGGTGCGAACGGAATTGAAGAAGAAGGGCATCGATTTTTGAGTTTTGCTGTCTTTGAAGGCGGAGCCTAGGAGTGACGATTTTCGACGTCGATCTGTTCGTCGTTGGGGCCGGATCGGGCGGGGTTCGGGCCGCGCGCATTGCCGCCGGGCTCGGCGCCAAGGTCATGGTGGCGGAGGCCTTTCGCATCGGCGGGACATGCGTCATCCGCGGCTGCGTGCCGAAGAAGCTCTATGTCTATGCCAGTCGCTTTCGCGATGCCTTCGAGGATTCGGCTGGATTCGGCTGGGCATTGCCGAGCCGGCCGACCTTCGAGTGGCCGAAACTCGTTGCCGCCAAGAACCGGGAGGTCGAGCGGCTATCGCAACTCTATCGGGCCAATCTGGAGCGGGCCGGTGCTCAGATTGTCGAACAGAGCGCCGTGCTCGAGGACGCCCACCATGTCCGCTTGTCCGATGGAGGCAAAATCTGCGCCAAACACATATTGGTGGCGACCGGCGCTATCCCCAGCCTCGAGCCGCGTATTCCCGGCATTGAACACGCGATTTCGTCGAACGAGATTTTCGATCTTGTGCATTTTCCGCGTCGCCTCCTTGTCGTAGGCGGCGGCTATATTGCGGTCGAATTCGCCAGCATCTTTGCCAGACTTGGCAGCGAGGTGACCGAGGTGACACGTGCACCGAATGTGTTGCGCGGCTTTGATGCGGATCTCCGGGCTGGCGTGCGCGACGCCTTGGCACAAGCTGGGGTCAGATTTGGCTTTGCAACTCTGCCGGCCAGTATCGAGCGCCATCGTGACGGGCTCGAAGTTGCGCTGAGCGACGGCCGGCATCTTGCCGTCGATGCCGTATTGATCGCGACGGGACGGCGTCCCAATACCGAGGGGCTTGGGCTCGAACGCGCTGGCGTCAAGCTAGATGCGGTCGGGGCCATCATTGTCGACGCCTATTCGCGCACCAACGTCGATTCGATCCACGCGGTCGGCGATGTGACGAACCGGGTCAATCTTACCCGGTCGCCATTCGGGAAGGCCAGGCTTTTGCCGAAACAATCTTCGGCGGCAAACCGATCAAGGTGGATCACACCAATATTCCCACCGCTGTTTTCACGACGCCCGAGCTGGGCACGGTCGGGATGAGCGAGGAACAAGCGCTGGCTAGCCACGCCGTTGTCGACGTTTACGCGGCGAATTTCCGGCCGATGCAGGCGACCCTGTCCGGCCGCACCGAGCGTACGGCAATGAAGATCCTGGTCGACCCGGCGAACGACAAAGTATTGGGAGTCCACATTCTCGGCCATGCGGCGAGCGAAATGGCTCAATTGCTGGCAATCAGCCTGAAAATGGGTGCCACCAAGGCCGATTTCGACGCCACAATGGCGCTCCATCCCACCGCCGCCGAAGAATTGGTCACCCTATCGAAACGGACCGCCCGCCGCGAACGGCCTTAGTCGGTCTCGCCGCAGCTCAGGGGACGGGCGGCTTGGCCGACGCTTCCTCGCGGCGCATCGGCACCGGTCTTGCCCTGGCGCTGATGCGCCAGAGCGCGAAGCCGGCAAGCAGAGCGTGAACTAGGGCATTCTGCCCGAACAGGGCCGACGGCCCAAAGCGCTGCATCAGCGCCGAGGCGACAATTGGCGCGACGGTCGCGCCGACGCAATAGAGAAACAGAAGACCGGCCGAAACCTCGACGGCATGTTCTGCGCCGGTCCGGTCGTTGGTCTGTGCGGCAGCGATAGAATAGATCACCAGCGCGGCGCCGCCGAGCGCAAAGCCGAGGACCACCAGAAATTGATGCGTGGGCTGCGGGGTCAAGAAGAGCACCGCTTCGAGCGATGCCGCGACCAGCGACAGTCCGACAACAATAATGCGCCGATCGAACCGGTCGGAGAGGCGGCTGAGCGGCCAGACGAGAAGGGTTGAGCCGACGACAACGGCCGTGGTGAGATCGGACACGACATGCGTGTCGAAGCCGAGCGTCAGAACATAGACCGGCGCTAGCGACCAGAACGCGCCATTGGCTGCCCCGACGCTGCAGGCCGCCGCCGCGCCGATCGGTGACATCCGGATCAGCCAGGGAATGCGGACTCGAACCGAGACGGGCCAATTCGGCGGTTCAGCCTGGGTGATGGCGAGCGGCAGGATTGATAGTGCAAACAGGATCGCCGAACTGGAGAAGAGCGCGAAGGACTTCGGATCGTCGACGAGCAGCAATCTTTGCCCGCCCGCGCTACCGACGAAATTGACCACTTGGTAGAGGCCGTAGACGCCTCCCCGGTTGGTATTTGTCGCCTTGGCTTGCACCCACGCATCGATGACCGCATAGACGCCTGCGAAAGTGAAGCCGAGAACGAAGCGAAGTCCGATCCAAAACCATGGGTTTACGAACAAGGCGAAGCTCGTGGCAATGACCATTGCCATGGCGGCAAAGGCGGCAAAGGCGCGGATGAAGCCGGCTCGTCGGATGGTCGCCGGGGCGGCGAGCGTGCCGAGCAACATGCCGATGAAGTAGACCGAGCCGATCAGGCCGATCGCGAGGTCGGGAAAGTTTTCCAGTTTTGCCCGTGTCGGGACCAGTGTATTGACCAATCCATTGCCGGTGATCAGCACGAAGACCGAAATCAACAGCGCAATCAGGGCTGAAAAGGTGGAAACCGGGGCACTCTTGTCGGACATGGCGTGGCAAGTCTAGGTCGCGGGGACCGGCGCGCCTTGTCCGCCGCCGACAAAAGCGTCATCTCTTGCGACTTGAGCCGGGAGAACCTGAGCCGGGAGAACCTCGCCACGACGGCAGGGCTCGTGTATAAGCCCGTCCGATTGCACCGGAGCTGGTCGCGTGGCATCGCCGGGACCGCCGGTATTGCGGGAGTGAGATGGATGGCGAATGAGCCGTGGACGCCCGATAGCTGGCGGACAAAACCGATTGAGCAGGTGCCGGCCTATGCCGACGGTGCCGCCCTGGCGGCGGTGGAAAAGCAAGTGGCAGGGTTTCCGCCTTTGGTCTTCGCGGGCGAAGCGCGCAAGCTGAAGCGGGCGCTCGCCAAGGTTGCGGCTGGCCAGGCCTTTCTTCTGCAGGGGGGCGATTGCGCCGAAAGCTTCGCCGAGCATTCCGCCGACAATATTCGGGATTTCTTCCGCGTCTTCCTGCAGATGGCGGTCGTCATGACGTTTGCGGCAGCCTTGCCTGTCGTCAAAGTCGGCCGGATTGCCGGCCAATTTGCCAAGCCCCGCTCAACCGCCACCGAGACGATCGGCGGCCTCGAACTGCCGAGCTATCGCGGCGATATTGTCAACGATATCGAATTCGACGTGGTGGCGCGCGAGCCCGACCCGGCGCGCCAGCTGATGGCCTACCGCCAATCGGCGGCGACCCTCAATCTGCTGCGCGCCTTTGCCACCGGCGGCTACGCCAATCTTGAGAATTCCCATCGCTGGATGCTTGGCTTCGTCAAGGACAGTCCGCAGTCGAGCCGCTATCAGGAACTTGCTGACCGGATCACCGAGGCGCTCGACTTCATGCGCGCGGTCGGCCTCGATCCCGAGGCGCATCCGGAATTGCGCGCCACCGATTTCTATACGTCGCATGAAGCGCTTCTGCTCGGTTTTGAACAGGCGATGACGCGCGTCGATTTCGACCTCCGGTGATTGGTATGCCACCTCCGGCCACATGCTCTGGATCGGCGATCGGACGCGCCAGCCGGGCCATGCTCATGTCGAATATTTTCGCGGCATCCGCAACCCGATCGGCTTGAAATGCGGGCCGAGCCTAAAGCCGGAAGAACTGCTGCACCTTATCGAACTACTCAATCCCGACAACGAAGCGGGACGGCTGACCCTGATTTGCCGATTCGGCGCCGAGAAAGTCGAGGATCACTTGCCGGCTCTGGTCAGAGCGGTCAAGCGCGAAGGCCGGTCTGTGGTATGGTCCTGTGATCCAATGCACGGCAATACGATCAAAGCCGGATCCGGATACAAGACCCGGCAATTCGACCGGATCATGCATGAGGTCAAGATGTTCTTCGGCGTGCATCAGGGCGAAGGTACCTATGCCGGCGGCATTCACCTGGAAATGACGGGCAAGAATGTGACGGAATGCACCGGTGGCGCCCGGGCCATTTCGGACGCCGACCTGCATGACCGCTACCACACCTATTGCGATCCCAGGCTCAATGCCGAACAGGCGATTGAAGTGGCATTCCTGGTCGCCGAGCGGTTGAAGGCCAAGCGGCTGGCGGTTGATAGGCCGGTCCGCGTCGATGCCGCGGAATAGGACGAAGCAGCCTTGAGCCGGCTGATCAAGGCGCTCGTCAATTCGGCCGATGGGTTGCTGCACGCGCTGCGCTCGGAAGAGGCCGTGCGGCAGGAGTTTTTTGCCCTCCTGGCCGCCGTGCCGCTTGCCTGCCTCATTGCCACCGAGAATTGGAAGCGGATTGCCTTGGTCGCGCTGGTTTTTGCCGTAATTGCCGTCGAATTGCTAAACACTTGCGTCGAGAAACTGTGCGATCATGTGACGCCCGATCGCCATCCGCAGATCAAGATCGTCAAGGACATGGGCTCGGCCGCGGTTCTGTTTGCCTTGCTGGCGACCGGATTGTTCTGGGGCTTGGCGCTCATGGAGCGCCTGGGATGGGCCTGACCCGGTGGCGCGGCGATGCGATCCAGGGCTGGGGTGGATCAATGACGCGTGCCTCTGTCCCTCTATGTGTGCCTTCGGATCTCGTCCTGCGCAATTCGACGACCCATAGTTTTTTGCCGGCTTCGGCGGTGCAATCGTCGCAGCCCACGGCCGCCCTAAGACAATATTGGTTGCCACTGCGCATTTCGAGACGACGACACCCATGCTGACCGCGGACCAGTTTCAGTTTCCCGAGACGGCGTATGATTTCGGCTTGTTTGACCCGCGGCTCTACGCGATGCTTTATGTGGCACAGCGCGGCCGCGGCGACGACTACGTTGTCCAGCTGTCGGTCCAGCCCTGCGCCAGCCCCGCGCATCACCTGGCCGCCGGTGTCGCCTTGGCGCCCCTGGACGGGGAGGGTGTGCAGACCATCGGTTCAGGCTCGGCGACCCATAATCTTCATGCTTTATTCCACGGCGGCTATCGCGAGGATTTGCCGCCGGGCCTGCGAGGCGATTGCCGACTACCGCAGGCGGGCGCCGCTTGCGGTCGACAACCACCGAGCAAGGACCATTTCCTGCCGCTGCCAGTGGCTATGGTGGCAGCCGGGCTGCACGCCAAGGGCGACTTCTTCACCGCAGCCGCGAATAGGTGTGCTGATGATGGACGTGTTTCAATTCCAATAGTGCCGGGGCCGCGGTCGCGCCGCCGGACCGCGGTCGCGCCGCCGGGCCGCGGCGGGTGAGTATGGGGAAAACGATGCAGGCCAGACCACTGACAACCATCGTTTTCGACATCGGCAATGTCCTGATCGAATGGAACCCGCGGAACCTTTACGGCAAAATTTTCGCCGAACCGGCGCGAATGGAATGGTTCCTCTCCAACGTCTGCAATGACTTTTGGAATTCTCGAACAGGATCGCGGCCGGCCCTTTGCCGAGGCGATCGCCGAGCGTATCGAGCGATTTCCGGAATGGGAGGCCGAGATCCGCGCTTACGACTCCCGCTGGGACGAGATGGTCAGCGGCGAGATAGAAGGCAGCGTGGCGGCTTTGCGGGCATTGCGGGGTGGTGGCTGGCCAGTTTATGCCATCACAAATTTTTCGCGCGAGAAATATGTCGAAGCTTGCCGCCGATTTACGTTTTTGAACGAATTCCGCGGCACGATCGTCTCGGCGCAGGAAGGAATGCTCAAGCCGTCGCCGGAAATCTTCAAATTATTCTTGAGCCGTTACCGGTTGTCGGCCGGCGAATGTCTGTTTGTGGATGATTCTGCTGCCAATGTCGCTTCGGCTGCCAATCTCGGCTTTCAGGCCCATCATTTCAGGGGAGCCGAGGGCTTGCATCAGGAACTCACCCGGCGAGGCCTGCTGCCGGCCTTGCCCGATCCGCCACTGCCGGGATAGACCCAGCCGATGAACAATCCCGCCAATCGGCTCGTCCTAGCGCTCGCCCAGATAGGCTGCATTGTCGGCGACGTCGCCGGCAATGCGACGCGGGTCCGCCGGGCACGCGAGGAGGCAGCTCGCTCTAATTCCGATCTCGTGATGTTCTCGGAATTGTTTCTGGCTGGCTATCCGCCGGAAGATCTGGTCTTGAAGCCGGCTTTTCAGGAGGCCTGCCGCAGCGCCTGCGAGGCGTTGGCGCGAGAAACCGCCGATGGCGGTCCAGCCGTGCTGATTGGACTGCCCTGGGTCGAGGAGGGCCGGCTCCACAATGCCTATGCCCTGCTTTGCGAAGGTCGGATCGAAGCCGTGCGGTTCAAGGTCGATCTGCCGAATTACGGGGTTTTCGACGAAAAGCGGGTATTCGCGGCCGGTCCGATGCCGGGACCGATTGTCTTTCGCGGTGTACGCATCGGTATTCCGATCTGTGAGGATGTTTGGGGCCCAGATATCGTCGAATGTCTCACCGAGACAGGTGGCGAAATCCTGCTTGTACCGAATGCTTCGCCCTATGAGCGGGAGAAGCACCATGTACGGGTTAACATTGCCGTCGCCAGGGTCGTGGAAAGCCGGCTGCCTATGATTTACCTTAACCAAATCGGCGGCCAGGACGAGCTAGTCTTCGAAGGCGCGTCATTTGCGCTGAATGCCGATTGCGCGCTCGCCGTGCAATTGCCTGCCTTCCGCGAGGCAATTGCGCGAACGGTGTGGGAGCGACGGGACGCGGGCTGGCTCTGCGTCGAGGGACCACGCGAAACGATCGAGGCCGGTGACGAGGCGGATTATAGTGCCTGTGTGATGGGTCTGCGCGACTATGTCGAAAAGAACCGCTTTCCCGGCGTTGTGCTCGGGCTGTCCGGCGGTGTTGATTTCGGCGCTCTGCGCGGCAATGGCGGTCGACGCGATCGGTGCCGAACGTGTGCATGGTCTAATGCTACCCTATCGCTACACGTCAAACGAATCCTTCGTCGACGCGGCCGCTTGTGCAAAGGCGCTTGGTATGCGCTACGACATCCTGCCGATTGCCCCGGCGGTCGAGGGTATCGAGCAGGTTCTCGAGCCGCTCTTCGAGGGCCGCGCCCGCGATCTGACCGAGGAGAATATTCAGTCTCGCGCCCGCGGCACCTTGCTCATGTCGGTCTCGAACAAATTTGGCGCTATGGTAGTGACGACCGGCAACAAGTCGGAAATGTCTGTTGGTTATGCCACGCTCTATGGCGATATGAACGGCGGGTTCAATCCGATCAAGGATCTCTATAAGCTGGAAGTGTTTCGCCTGGCGGCGCTGCGCAACCGCTGGCGGCCAAAGGGCGCCCTTGGTCCCGCGGGCGTCGTCGTCCCGGAAAACATCCTGACAAAACCGCCGAGCGCCGAATTGCGCGAAAACCAGAAAGATCAGGACTCGCTGCCACCCTACGAAGTACTGGACGCCATTCTCGAGGGGTTAGTTGAGCGAGAAATGCGGGTCTCCGATATTGTCGCGGCGGGCTATCCGCTCGACATCGTCCAGCAAGTGGAACGGCTATTGTATCTTGCCGAATACAAGCGCCGGCAATCGGCACCTGGGGTCAAGGTGACTCGCAAGAATTTCGGCCGGGACCGGCGCTATCCGATTGTCAACCGATTTCGCGACCCCGGATCGCCACGTAGCCTGCCGGACACGGCGCTCGCGCCGGCCGCCGCGCGCGACTATTCGGAACGCTTCGAAGATTAGGCCCCAATCCACGCCGCCGTTTGACCGCCCCCTGTTCGGAGCCCTTTTGATGAATCCGCCCATCGTCCGATTTGCTCCCTCGCCGACCGGCCGACTGCACATCGGCAATGCCCGAACGGCTCTCCTCAACTGGCTGGTGTCGAGGCAGCGCGCCGGGCGTTTTGTCCTGCGCTTCGACGATACCGACCTTGCCCGGTCACGCGAGGAATATGTCGAGGCGATTGCGCGCGACCTAGACTGGCTCGGAATCGCACCCGATATCGTTGCCCGTCAGAGCGAGCGGGCTGTTCTGTATGCCGCCTCTGTCTCCCGCCTGAAGGAAGCCGGCCGACTTTATCCCGCCTATAAATCCGCCGACGAACTGGATCGACGGCGGCGCCGGCAGATTGCCCGGGGTGCGCCGCCGGTATACGACCGAGCGGCACTCCGACTGTCGGCCGCCGAGGTGGCAAACCTCGAGGCCGAGGGGCGTCGCCCGCACTGGCGTTTTCGATTGGACGAAACGACGGTCGAGTGGGTTGATCTGGTGCGCGGGCCCTCACGGGTCGACTGTGCCTCGCTGTCGGATCCCGTTCTGGTCCGCGAGGACGGGGCCTATCTCTATACGCTGCCTTCGGTGGTCGACGATATCGAATTGGGAATCAACAAAGTGATCCGGGGCGAGGATCACGTCACCAACACCGGCCCCCAGATTCAGATCTTCCGCGCGCTTGGCGGTCCGGTGCCGGATTTTGGTCATCACAATCTGCTGACGACGGCCAGCGGCGAGGGCCTGTCGAAGCGCTCGGGGGCGCTGTCGCTGGCGAGCTTGCGCGAGGCCGGCATTGAATCGCTGGCGGTCGCTGCGCTGGCCGTCCTGACCGGGACCTCGGAATCCCTTCGACCGGTCGCCTCGCTGGAGGAATTGGCCGGCCTGGTCGATCTGTCGCGGATTTCGCGGCACGCGGCGCGCTTTGACCCGGCCGAACTTGCGGCGCTTAGCGCAAGAACCTTGCATGCGCTGAGTTTCGAAGCGGTGCAACCGCGCCTTTCGGCCTATCGGCTGCCCCCGGATCGAGCGGCCGCTTTCTGGCAGGCGGTGCGCGGCAATCTCGCCATCTTTGCCGATGTCGGCTTTTGGGCGGTGGTTGCCTTTGGCGAAATCCAGCCTGTGATCGAAGACGCTGCGTTTGCCGCAGCAGCTGGCGCTGTACTGCCGGCCGAACCGTGGAACGAAACAACCTGGGGGGCATGGACTAAGCAAGTGTCCCAACAGACGCAACGCCGCGGTCGGTCGCTGTTCCATCCGCTCCGCCTTGCCTTGACTGGTCGCGACAACGGGCCGGAACTGGCCCAATTGCTGCCCCTGATCGGTCGCCTCAAGGCGACGGCCCGACTATCCGGATCTTGCGCTTGATACCGTCGGGACCGGTTACCTCGCGCATCTCCCCCTGATGAGCCCCAATCATCGTGCTACCCGAACCCTCGCTAGCCGATATGCCCGACGAGTCACGGCTCGCCGTCGGGACCTGAGCGGCGGCGGCCGCCTCGAGTGCGCTTGCATCTTCGCTGGGTATTGGCGCGGGCATTTGCGGCTGGGCCCGGCCCTTCGGCGTCTTCGCCTCGGCCTTGGGCCTTGGCTCGGGGCGCGGTCGCGACAATTCGTCGGATTTTTGCTGCGTTACCAATATGTCGGATCGCCCCGACGAGGCAAGCCGCTGTTCGGCTTCAGCCAGCGCCTGCTGCCATGTTTGGCCCGGCGGCTTGCAGCTTGCGGCGGGATCATAGACCTTCTCGAAGCGCAAGGCGTTGGGCAGGGAGGCGTAGGATTCGCCGTCAATCCCCACTGCATCCTCGATATTGCCGCCCATCGTGTAGGTGAACAAACGGACCTCGGTATTTGGACACAGTGCCCGGCAAAGGTCCTCGAGATCGACCAGTGAATCGCGCTGGGCCGTGTAACTTACCGGAAAGAAGCCGCCGTCGGCCAATCGTACGCAGACCGCCTTGCCGCCGCCGCGTGAACTCTGGCCGTCGTCGAGGCCGCCAGCCGGTTCGTCAAGCGGTACCTGCCGCATGGGTGAAACCTCATCGAGGGGCGCGGTGAAGACGGAATTGAGGCCGCGGGGCCGCGGCGCGACGGTCGCGCAGGCGCTGTTGTAGCGACCGATCATGTCACGCCTTTGCGAATCTGCCGCAGCGGCGCCGGAGCGTTCCAGCTCAGCCTGCAATTGCGCGAAATTGGCGCGCATTCTCTGAAGTTGCGCCGCAATGGCGCCGCATTGCGGCGGCGGTGGGCTCCCAAAAAACAGGAACTGCCGATTTTCGCAACCGACTGACCGGGCATAGGCTTCGGTTCGATCAATTTCGCTATGCTGCCTCTGCGCTGCTTGCTCAAGCTGGAGTGGTCGGCCGCCCCCGAGCCGCGCGATCTGTGCTTGCATCCGGGCACATTCCTCGGTCTGCGCCAAAGCCGCTGAAGGCAAAGCGAACGCAAACAGCACGGCACCGGCGCGGGCCCAGCGCAGCACGCCTCTTGTCACAAGCTTACCCATAAGAGTCCATCCGGCCGGTCCGGCAATTGTGCGGCACGGCGCGCGCCCCCTCATGTCGACTACCCAAACCCGCCCACACTGGCCGCACTTGCGTCACCCGGCCAACCGCCGTCCCGGGGCACGGACCTTTGTCAAAATAGGACTTGCTGGGGCATTTGTCATCCGGCACGCACGCTGGACCGGTGCATTGCTCGGCCTGCCCATCTGACACAAGTGGGACAATTCAATTTCGAACGTGCCAATCCTGCCTTCGGGCGGTTGGCAAGCCATGCCCGCTTGCCGCCGGTCAGCCCTGGCTGAAAACCGGGGCCGGGGTCGGGCGAGGCGGTTCGCCGGCCTTTGGCGAACCGATGAGGAGTCCGCCGAGCAGGAGGCCTGCGAGCAATGGTATGAGCACCCGGGGAAGCGGTGCTGTTTCTACGCGAACGCTGAACATGACCCGAACCTGTTTGAACACCTGGCAGCATCATCACCGCTGCTGGTGAAGATAGCCTTAACCACGGACACCGGATTGTCGGCAATGCCCCAAAATAAGGGGGCACAACGCCCGCTTGGCGCGGCCGGCTGATCTTGACGACAGCAGTCATTCCGCGCATGGTCCGATGATGATCGCGATTGCCCCTTCGGCCCCCTCGGGCGGGCTCTGATAATATTTGTAGCTAGCAGACAGCTGGCTGGCGCGATTTATTCCCTGATCCGATCAAGGTATGTACGCCCCCGGCCAGATGGCAGGACAGGGCTTTAGCGCTATTCGATCTACTGGGTGCTCGATGCATTCGAAGCTGAGAATCTACAACACGCTGACGCGGCAAAAGACGGCTTTTACGCCGCTCGATCCGAATCGGGTCGGGATGTATGCTTGCGGCCCGACCGTCTACGATCAGCTGCACATCGGCAACGGCCGGATGCTGGTCGTCTTTGACCTGGTGTTTCGCGTACTCCGCCAGCTGTTCGGCTCGGAGCATGTCATTTACGTCCGCAACATCACTGATGTCGACGACAAGATTAACGCAAGGGCGGCGGAGCGGGGGATCGAAATCGGCGTCCTAACCGAGGCAATGATCAAGATTTTTCATCAGGATGCCGCAGCACTTGGATGTTTGACACCAACGATCGAGCCGCGCGCGACCGGCCATATCGCCGAGATGATCCTGCTGATTGGCCGGCTGATCGAAAGTGGCCATGCCTATGTCGCGGAAGGGCATGTACTGTTCGATGTCCCCTCTATGGCCAGCTATGGCCGGCTGTCGCACCGTTCGCTCGATGAATTGCTCGCCGGCGCACGGATCGAAATAGCCCCCTACAAGCGTGATCCGATGGATTTTGTTTTGTGGAAGCCGGCGGAGCCGGCGGCGCCTGGCTGGGCCAGCCCCTGGGGGCGGGGTAGGCCGGGTTGGCATATCGAATGTTCGGCGATGAGCTGGAAACATCTGGGCGAGGTCTTCGATCTGCACGGCGGTGGCATCGACTTGTTGTTTCCGCATCATGAGAACGAGCGCGCCCAGACCTGTTGTGCCTTTGGCCATTCGGAGATGGCCAATATCTGGCTGCACAATGGCCATTTGCAGGTTGAGGGTGAGAAAATGTCGAAAAGCCTCGGCAATTTTCTGACGATTTCCGAATTGTGGTCGAGCGAAGCTTTTGGCGGTCGCCGCTGGGACGGGGCGGTCTTGCGGCTGGCCATTCTGCGCAGCCACTATCGTCAACCGATGGATTTCACGGTGCGGGCGCTCGAGGAGGCCGAGCGTACCCTGCAGGGCTGGGCCCAGCTCGCGACGGCGGAGCCCGCGACCGGCCCGGTTCCCGCCGGCGTGTTGGCGGCGTTGTGCGACGATTTCAACACGCCGCTCGCGATAGCCGAGATGCACAGGGTGGCCCTCGCCGCCCGTCAGGCCGATATTGGGGCAGCTAGCGGTCTGTCCGCCGCGGCGGGCTTACTCGGCATCGACCTGCTGCGGCTCCAAAAGGACTTCGCGGCACGCCGCGGCGCTCGACAGGGCGAGCCAGCGACCGTGGCAGCGATCGGCCGGCTGGTCGAGGCCCGCAATGCCGCTCGGCTCGCCAGAAACTGGGACGAATCGGACCGGATTCGGGCCGAACTGTCGGCAATGGGGGTGCTCGTCAAGGATCGGCCAGACGGCACCACACAATGGGAATTCACCGGGCAAGCTCGGCACTAATGGCCGTGCAGGGCGACAGCTATCGGGTTGCGAGGTTAGATGAGGGAACGGCTCTATCTCTTTGATACGACTCTGCGCGACGGCGCGCAGACGACCGATGTCGATTTCTCGCTCAACGACAAACGACGGATCGCCCGCATGCTCGATGGCTTGGGCATCGACTATATTGAGGGTGGCTATCCCGGCGCCAATCCGATGGATACGGAATTCTTCCGTACGCGGCCGATCGAACGGGCCCGCTTCACCGCCTTTGGCATGACCAAGCGGGCCGGGCGCTCGGCCGCCAACGACCCCGGCCTCCAGGCACTTCTTGCGACCGCGGCGGATGCCATTTGTCTGGTGGCCAAAAGCTGGGACTACCATGTCCACATCGCTCTCGGCGCGACGCTGGAGGAGAACCTCGAGGGCATTGCGGTGTCGGTTCAGGCGGCGCGCGGGCACGGACGGGAGGCGATCGTTGACTGCGAGCATTTCTTTGATGGCTATAAGGCCAATCCCGCCTATGCCATGGCCTGCGCCCGGACCGCCTTCGAGGCGGGGGCGCGCTGGATTGTGCTGTGTGACACGAATGGCGGCACCTTGCCGCATGAAATCGAACGGATCATCGGCAATGTGGTGCGGGACATTCCAGGTGAGCGACTGGGCATCCACACCCATGACGATACCGGCCAGGCCGTCGCCAATTCTCTGGCCGCCGTGCGGGCCGGAGTCCGGCAGATCCAGGGTACGATCAACGGTCTTGGTGAGCGCTGTGGCAATGCCAATCTGGTGACCCTGATTGCGACCCTGCTGCTCAAGAGCGAATTTGCCGAACGCTTTTCGACCGGAATCGGGCCCGAGCAATTGGCCGGCCTGACCAAGCTCAGCCACACACTCGACGAGCTTCTCAATCGCGCTCCCAATCGGCACGCGCCCTACGTCGGGCAAAGCGCCTTTGCGACCAAGGCCGGCATTCATGCCTCCGCCGTCCTAAAGGATCCGCGCACCTACGAGCATGTTGCGCCGGACTTGATTGGCAATCGCCGTCGGGTCCTGGTGTCCGACCAGGCGGGTAGATCCAATATTCTAGCCGAGCTCCAGCGGCTAGGCATCGACATCGGCCGTGACGATCCGCGCATTCTGCGCCTTCTCGACGAGGTCAAGGATAAGGAGGCGCTCGGTTATGCGTTCGAAGGGGCCGATGCATCCTTCGAACTGGTTGCCCGCAGGATCATGGGAGAGGTGCCGGAGTATTTCGCGGTCGAACGATTTAATGTCAACACCGAGCGTCGGCACAATGCCAGGGGCGACCTGACCACGGTTTCCGAAGCGATCGTTAAGGTTTGCGTCGACGGTGAAATGTTGATTTCGGCCGCCGAAGGCAATGGCCCAGTCAATGCGCTCGACCTGGCGTTGCGCAAGGATCTCGGCAAATATCAGAAGTATATCGAGGATCTTGAGCTTTTGGACTATCGGGTCCGGGTGTTCCAAGGCGGCACCGATGCGGTCACCCGGGTGTTAATCGAATTCGGCGACGCGGCGGGTAACCGCTGGTCGACGGTCGGCGTGTCGGCCAACATCATTGACGCCTCGTTCCAGGCCCTAGTCGATGCGATCACCTACAAGCTTCTCAAGGCGCAGGCTGCTCCCTTCACAAGCCGGGGTTGAGCGGCGCCGCCGCGATCCCCTCCCGTTCGGCGCGGACGGCCGCGAGGTGGAGCATAGGCACCGCATCCTCGATCTTTTCGCAGACGAGATAGCGGATCTCGAATTGCGGCCGGATGAAGCCCAAATCGCGCATATGGGCAAACAGGGTGAGAAGCGGTCGCCAGAATCCATCGATATCGGCAAGGAGAACCGGCTTTCTGTGCCGCTCCAATTGGACCCAGGTCAATTGCTCGACCAGTTCCTCGAGCGTTCCGACCCCGCCCGGCAGCGCCACGAAGGCGTCGGCCCGTTCGAACATCAACCTCTTGCGGGTGTGCATGTCATTGACGATGATCATCTCTTGGGCGTCGCGCAACAGCGATTCTCTGTCCTTTAAAAACTCTGGGATGATGCCGGTCACGCGGCCGCCATGGTCGAGCACGGCGCGCGCCACTATCCCCATCAGGCCGGAACGGCCGCCGCCATAGACCAAACCTATGCCATTCTCGGCCATAACCTGACCGAGCCGGCGCCCGGCATCGGCAAAGGCCGGACTGGAGCCGCTGCTGGAACCGCAATAGACGCAAATGTTGCGAATTGTCATGGCTGAGCTTGTCGCGCTGCAAAAGCCCATGGTCAAGCCATTCGCAAGAGGCCAACCCTATGCCGCTTGTGTCGGTTGTGGCGCTGGCCGCCGCTTGGCGCTAGATTGACGAATTTGGAGGATAAGAATTTGGGTCTATCCACTCTCGCGGTCTGGATCGCGGTAGCGCTGGTAGCGGGTGCGGCAGCCCTAGTCGCCTGGCGTTCCGCACCGCCCGGAGCCGGGCCGCCGCCGCCGAGCACCATCGTCCAGCCGGCCATCCCGGCCAATCCGCCGCCGGCAAGAAACCCGGAAATTGCCGCCGTTCCGACGCCCGCCGCGCCGCCGGCAGCGGCTCCCCCTCCCGCTCCAGCCCCCACACCGGTCGCTCCGCCATTGCCGCAATTCGACGTTGTCAGGGTCGGGCCGCAAGGCGACGCCGTTGTCGCCGGCCGGGCCGTGCCGGATGCCAAGGTCGATTTGCTCGATCGTGGCCAGGCAATCGACGGCGCGACCGCCGACCGGGCTGGTCAATTTGCCATCCTGCCCAAGACCCTCGCCCCGGGCGACCATATACTGTCGCTGCGGATGACCCCGAAAGGCGGCTCCGGAGTCAACTCAATCCAAAACGTCGTGGTCGTGGTCCCAGAATCGCGCAAAGACGAGGTATTGGTCGCGCTGGCCCAGCCGGGCGAGCCGACCCGGATACTGTCGGATGCACCGAAGGCCGTGCCAGACTTGTCGGCGCCGACCCCGTCCACCGCCGAACTCACCATCCGCTTGGTGGAGGCTGAGGCGCAGGGTAAATTCTTTGCTAGTGGAACCGCCTCCCCCGGCGCCAAGATCCTGCTCTACCTCAATAATGCCTTCGTAGCCGCTGTCACGGCGGGCCCGGATTCGGGCTGGTCGCTGAAGATCGAGAAGGGGATGAAGCCCGGCCAATATCTGGTCCGTGCCGATTCCGTTGACGCGACCGGCAAGGTGATAGCGCGCGCTGAGGCGCCGTTTGCCTATCCCGTCGCCGACCTCGCTGGCGCCCAAATCCACCCACCTCCTGAGCCACCGGCGATCGGGCCGGCCCTCTCGCCCGCCGTCAAGGCGACGGCCGATGCGGTGGTCAAGGAATTGGGCACGGCTGTCGTCGAACGCGGCGACAGCCTGTGGCGCATCAGCCGGAAGATCTATGGTCGCGGCACGCGATATACACAGATCTATCAGGCCAACGTCGCCCAGATTCGAAACCCGAAACTGATCTATCCCGGCCAAATATTCGTCGTGCCCAATTCGACACCGAATTGACGCTACCGCGCGTCAAGCGTGTATAGCAGATGTCGATGCCAATTGGCCGGCCGCGGCCTATATAGGCAGGGTTCGAAAAATGTGTTCGGCTTAGTTCAATGACCCCTCATTCGATTGCGACTTCTTCTCCCAGACTGACCCGCACAGGCAGCCGCCGCATTTCCGGCAACGGCTCGCTCGCGACCACCTCACGCCATTTGTGGCCCTACATCTGGCCAGCTGATCGGAACGATTTAAGGCTCAGGGTTTGCGGTGCTCTGGTGCTGCTGGTTCTTGCCAAACTGGTGACGGTCGCGGTCCCCTATTCGTTCAAATTGGCGACTGACGCCTTTGTCGCGCGCGAAACCGGGGATGCGGCGGGCCTTGTCATATTTGCCGGCCCGATCGGCCTGACGCTTGTCTATGGCGCGCTGCGGATCCTGATGGCCGTTTTCACCCAGGCCCGTGACGCCTTGTTTGCCGCCGTCTCGATGAATGCCGTGCGAAGGCTCGCGCTGGAGGTCTTCCAGCACATGCATCGCCTGTCGCTGCGATTTCATCTCGAGCGTAAGACCGGCGGATTGACGCGGGTATTGGAGCGTGGACGCACCGGCATCGAGAATATTGTCCGCATGACCATGCTGACTCTGGTGCCGACAATCATCGAATTCGTCTTGATTGTCGGAGTCTTCCTGTTCCAATTCGATTGGCGCTATGTCGCGGCCATCGTCTTGATGATCGCACTTTACATGTGGTTCACGACGCGCGCGACGGAATGGCGCATGCAAATCCGCCGCTCGATGAACGAGAGCGATTCCGACGCCAATACCAAGGCCGTCGACAGCCTGCTCAACTACGAGACTGTCAAGTATTTCGGCGCCGAGCAGCGCGAGGCCGGGCGCTATGATCGATCGATGGAACGCTTCGAGAGCATGAGCATCAAGACTTATACGTCGCTGGCGATTCTCAACCTCGGCCAGGCGGTCATTTTCACTGCTGGACTGACTGTCGTCATGCTGATGTGCGTTGCCGGAATCCGTTCAGGCCACAATACGGTCGGTGACTTCGTGCTGATCAATGCCATGATGATCCAGCTTTACCAGCCGCTGAATTTCATGGGCATGGTATATCGTGAGATCAAGCAGTCGATCATCGATATTGAGATGATGTTCCAGGTCCTCGACGAGAGCCCGGAAATCGAGGATCGCCCCGGCGCCCAGGCCCTGCAAGTGACCAAGGGAGCGGTGCGTTTCGACAACGTCGTCTTTGCCTACGATCCGGCTCGTCCCATCCTCAAAGGCGTCAGTTTTGCCGTACCGGCCGGCCAGACCGTTGCCATCGTCGGACCGTCGGGGGCGGGGAAATCAACGATCTCACGCTTGCTGTTTCGCTTCTACGAACCGCAATCCGGCCGCATCACCATCGATGACCAGGACATTGCCGATGTCACCCAGGCTTCGCTGCGCGATCAGATTGGCATGGTGCCGCAGGATACGGTCCTGTTCAACGACACCATCGGCTACAATATCCGCTATGGCAAATGGGAGGCAGACGAAAGCGATGTCGTCGGCGCGGCCAAGCTCGCCCAAATCGACACGTTCATCTCGACTCTGCCGGACGGCTATGGGGCCCAGGTCGGCGAAAGGGGGCTCAAGCTTTCCGGCGGCGAGAAGCAAAGAGTGGCAATCGCCCGGACGGTCCTGAAGGCGCCGCCCATTCTCGTGCTCGATGAGGCGACTTCGGCGCTCGATTCCTTCACCGAACGCGACATCCAGGACGCTCTCGACCGGGTATCGCGCGGTCGAACGACGTTGGTGATTGCCCATCGCCTGTCGACAGTGGTCAAGGCAGACGAAATCATCGTTCTCGACAAGGGCGTCATTGCCGAGCGCGGCAAGCATGATATCCTGCTCGCGAAGGGCGGGCTCTATGCTGACCTTTGGACCCGCCAGCGCGAAGTGGATCAGGCGCAGGAGGCGTTGCGAAGGGCTGCCGAGGCGGAGGGCAGAAGTTTGCGCGTCGGTCTCACCGCTTAGTCTACGATGTCAGGCCCGCACCGGAATATTGCCGCCTTTCTTCATGGAAACCACCATGTCGCTTATCGCTTCCATCCGACGTCAGATCGTACCCGTCCACCCGGAGGGCTATATTTTTATTGTCGGGTTCGCGCTGATCTCGATGGTGCTGCATTATATTTCCGGCACGCTTGGATGGCTCGGTGGCTTGGCGACGCTTTGGTGCGCTTATTTCTTCCGCGACCCGCCACGGGTGACGCCGCTTGCCGACGGTCTGATCGTTTCGCCGGCCGATGGCGTAATCTCGCGAATGGGATTTTTCGTGCCGCCTGCGGAACTCGAGCTCGGCCCGGAAAAGCTGCACTGCATTTCCATTTTTATGAGTATTTTTGATTGTCACGTGAACCGCTCGCCGGTCACCGGACGAATCGTCAAGATTGCCTATCGCCCCGGCCTGTTTCTGAACGCCGATCTCGACAAGGCCAGCGAGGGCAATGAGCGCAGTGGCATGGTCGTCGAAACGGCGACAGGCCGCTTGGCGGTCATCCAAATCGCAGGGTTAATCGCCCGCCGCATTGTCAACTTCGTGCATGAGGGGGAGACCATCGGCATCGGCGATCGCTTCGGCCTGATCCGGTTTGGCTCGAGAGTCGATGTCTATGTGCCGGCCGGTTCGCGACCCCTCGTCGCTGTCGGACAAAGGGCCGTTGCCGGAGAAACGGTTCTTGCCGACGCTAATGCAGACGAGTCGCCGCGAAGCTTCAAGGCCGGCTGACGGCCAGCACGTTCAACTTTTGACTTTAGCAAAAATCCTGACGGTTTATTAGAGATCCGACGCTAGGCTTTGGTCCGTGGTCCGGCGAGGCAGCGATTTGCCTTGCGCGGCCGTCAAATGGCCCGGCAATGATCGTGCGGCCCACTCATGCCGCATAATTGGCAGACCGACGACCTCTGGCGAAAACGGACTTGACGACAATGGACGTGGTGACCGCGGATCTGGCGACGACGATGGCGACCCGACCCGCGTGCCCGGCAGTTCCGTCGGTGGGGAACTTGGCATTGTCCGCCACGGCCCAGGTCGTCGGCGCGCCTGAAGGCGAATATGTATTCACGGTTGACCTCCACAGCGAGGAAGCAAATTGTGAGGATCCCGGTCTGGCATGGCCGGCCGTTCATATTGCCGGGTTGCCGGAGGACCGGGTCACTTTTGTCGAAGGGACGCTTCCGGGGCAATGGCTGCGCCGGCCGGGCGACCGTTTCATTGCAAAAGTACGGGGTGGTGCCGGCCTTTTCGTCTTGACCTCGGTAAGAACGGCGGACCGCCGAGCCCTCGAAATTACGATCGCCAGAATCGATCCATCGGCCGCAAGCGACCTGCCGCAAGACGAGTGGGTGCCAGCGCCGACGATCGAACCTGGCTTCACCGAACCAGTCGAACCAGAGACCGACAGCAGCGCGACGCCGTTGCGAGGCCCCCAGGCAAACCTTCCGCCGCCCGATGCATGGTTGCGCATTGCAACGCGGATCCGTGCGCGCGGGAAAGTCGACTTCAGCGATGTCGATTGGGCCGGGCGCCTCGGCAAGGGCCGAACGATCGATGGCTTCATGGTCGAGCCACTCCGCGATATAGCGCCACAGGAGATCGAGTACAAAGCGCTGACCGCGGCCGGTGTCGAAACTCCCTGGCTTGCCGGTGGCAGCTGGTGCATGGGCCCGGAAGAAACGAACTTCGTTAGTCGGATTTGCTCTGCGCCTCAAGGAGCCGGCGTCGCTCCGCTACGAATGTGAGTACATGGGCTATTTCCAGTCGGCAACTATAACCGAACCCGTCCGCAACGGCACTCCCTGCCGTTCCCGCTTGCCGAAAGACCCCCTCGAGGGGATCCATATCCGGATCTTTCCGAAAACTGCGACACCTGTCGAGGCGCTGCGAGAGGAGGCCACGCCGATGACAGCGGCAGCGGATGCTGCCGACAAGGCGGTGGCATCCAGCGAACCCCGAGAGGTCGCCGATCAAATGGCAGAGATTGCGGCTTTCGCCGCGCAATTGGCAACGGCCCGGGCCGCCCGCGCGACCCGTCATGCGGGTGAGGTCGGCGTCGGTCCGGACTGGCGCGCACCGGTCTAGGGCAAGCAAGGGGCTGGCGGCTCCGGCCCCGCATATTTACGGGTCCGGCATCGCTGCAGTGCCTTCAGGCGCTCACGCTGCTCTCGCGCAAGGCCTCGGCCACGGACGGGGCCGTCGCCAAACGCCGGGTCGCTTCGGTCGCCGGTGCAAACCCTGCTGCTGTGGCGCGACGGTATAGGGACAGGGCAAGCGCGCCATCCTGCGGCTGGCCTCGACCGGCTTCGTGCATGGCGGCAAGACAGAACCAGCCCTCCGCCTGGCCCGCCTCGGCGGCGCGTTGCAACCAGGTCGCTGCATTTCGGAGATCGGATGGTCTGTCCGGGTGGGCGAGGAGCAGCTTACCCAGCGCCAATTGCGCGACCGGATGGCCGCCGTCGGCAGCCCTTTGATACCAGTAACGCGCGGCCTCCTGGTCCGGTTCGACGCCAAGCCCGCGGCGATAGCACACGCCAATGTTATAGATACCGTCGAGGTTGCCTTGATAGGCAGCCTGGCGGTACAGCGAGAAGGCCAGCTCGAGGTCCGCTTCACCCTCGTCATCGCCTACCAGCAGGCCTGCGAGCATAACTTGTGCTGCCGCGTCGCCCTGGTCGGCGGCGGCTTTGAGCCAACGGCGTGCCTGCCCAGGCACAGGCTTCGTGTCGCTGCCGTCGAGACAGAATTGGGCGAAGATCCGCTGACCAATCGGGTTGCCGGATTCCGCAATGGCGAGCCAAAGCTCGGACATCCGGGCGCGCGACTGCGGACTCGCGCCTGGAACGAGCCGGAGGGCGGTTAGCCTCAGGGCTGCACCGACATGACCATTTACGGCCGCCTTGTCGTACCAGCCGGCGGCCTTTTCGCTATCCGCCTCGACGAGACGGCCTTCGGCGAAGGCATCGCCGAGCCAGGCCTGGGCGCGGCTGTCGCCCAATTCGGCCGCGCGTGCGAACCATTCGACAGCCTGGGCGCGATCCTGCATGGCGTATTTGCCTTCGCAAAGGAGTGCGCCAAGTGCCATTTGCGCCAGCGGATCGCCCGATTGGGCGCAGCCTTCAAGCAGCGCCATGATCCGCGCCGGCGCCGGCGCCTGCGGCCGGGCCTGTTCCAGCCATTGCGTGAGTTCGACGGCGGCCGCGCCACTGCCCATCTCGGCGGCCCGTTCCAGCCAGACCGCAGCGCCCTGCGGATTGGCCTCGACATAGGTTCCCTCGCTGAAGATCGCATAAAGGGCGAGCGATGCGCTGAGACTTCCTTGTCCGGCCGCCGCGGCGAGGCAGTCAAGCCCACCAGCGACATCGCGTTCAATTCCCTCGCCGCGCAGCGTGGCGAAGGCAAGACGGACCCGAGCGTCGAGATGACCGAGCGCGCTGGCGCGCGCGAAGAATGCGGCGGCCTTCGCCAGATCCCTTTCGACATGCATGCCTTCGACATGGAGGCGACCGAGACTGTAGCAAGCCGGCGCCGAACGGCGATCCGCGGCTTCCCGATACCAGCGGACGGCGGTGGTCGCGTCGCTGGCAACGCCAAGCCCGTTCCAATGCATCTCGGCCAGGCAGTGGCAAGCGTGCGCGCTGCCGAGGTTGGCGGCCTGTTCGAACCATTGCAGCGCGGCCGCATAATCCTTCGGCTTGCCCAAACCGTCCGCGCAAAGGCCGCCGAGACGCAAAGCCGCGTCGGCCAGGCCCTGTTCGGCCGCCCGTTCGTACCAACGTGCCGCCTGATGGGGATCGCGCGGCAGGCCCTGGCCTTGCCGATAGAATTCGGCGAGGCGATATTGCGCGAGTCCATCACCAAGTTCGGCCGCCTGACGATATTGGGCGGCCGCCGAATCGTGATCGCCTTCGGCCCGCATGAGGTCGGCCAATGCCGTGAAGGATTTCACCGATCCGCGGTTTGCGGCGCGCCGCAGCCAGGTTTCCGCGATCGATCGATTGCGTGGGACGCCGACCCCTTCGGCATGAAGCAGGCCGAGATGATGCATGGCCTCGGCATGGTGCTTATTCGCCGCCTCCGTCAGCAACAGGCTGGCGGCTTCTGGGTTGGCCGGGACGCCCTCGCCGCGCAGCAGCAGCAGGGCGAGAAAAAACTTGGCGGAGGCATTGCCGCGGGCCGACGCCTTGCGCAGCCATTCCGCCGCCTTTTCGCCATCGCGCAATTCGCCGGCGCTGGCGTAAAGCATGCCAAGCCCGAGCTCGCCGATTTCGATCCCTTGCGCCGCGGCAACCGTGAACCATTTCTCGGCTTCACGCGGATTGCGCTCGACGCCAAGACCGCTGGCATATTGAAAGCCAAGCCGGCCCTGGGCCAATGCCAGCCCGGCGGCGGCGGCACGCTCGTTCCATCGAGCCGCCGCTTCCGGATCCCGGCGGATCGTCAGACCATGCGGAAACAGCCGCCGCAGGATGTGGGCCCGGTCGCTGGGCTGTTCGAGTTGACTCGCGACGGCGGCGCTGACGCTTGCGGGAAGCCCGCGGCCGGCAAGGTAGATTTCACCAAGTCGCGCTTGCGCCTGGACCAGCCCCTGTTCGGCGGCAGCCTCGAACCAACGGACGGCCTCGACATAACTTTGCGCCACCCCCGAGCCCTGTTCATAGAATTCGGCAAGCCGGAATTGGGCCTTGGCGTCGCCGGCATCCGCCAGTCGGCGCAGCAGCGCTGCTGCCTTGCTGGGGTTGCCCTGTGCGAATTCGTGCTCGGCCTCCATGCGTGCCGGCAAACTTGGTCGCCGCCAGTTGTTTTTCAAAAGAAGCCTCTGGAGTCTATCGATTGGTGTCATGGTTCCCTCATGGCTTCCGAGCCAGTACGCATACCGCCCTCGACGAGATAGGACAGGATTGTTCGCTTGCCGACCATGATGTCTGCCATCAAGGTCATGCCGGGTATCAGCCGGAAGGTCTCCGGAACGCCGCGCAAGCGTGTGTCGGTCAATCCAATCCTCACTTTGAAGAACGGCGCCCGGGCTACATTGCCGTCGTCAGACGTGAAGGAACCCTCGCTGATTGTCTTCACGGTTCCCTTCGCCGTTCCGTGCTCCATATATCGATAGGCGTCGAGTTTGATCTGCACGTCGTCGCCAACCCGGATGAAGCCAATATCCTGAGCGTTGACGCTGACTTCCGCCTCGAGCTCGCGGCCAAGTGGCACCAGCGTGAAGAGCGGCTCCGCGCTTTGATCCTGGGTGTTGACAATCGAGCCGATTGAAGCCTTGCCGATCTTCAGAACGACCGAATCCGCTGGCGCCTCGAGCGTCCCAAGCTCGTTCAACTTGCGGGTCTTCTTCATCTGCTCATCGGCCTCGGCAATTGTCTCGCGAACAGCGGCAAGGTCGCGACCAGCTTCGGCATACCATTTTTCGACATAGACGGCGCGCTGCGACTTGAGCGAAAGAGCACTCTGCTGGCTCTCCTTGATCAGATTCAAATTGTCAGACAATTGCCGTTCGGCCTCGAGCCGCACGTCGTTTGCGTTTAATGTCTTCAATCGGCTACCCCAGCCGTGTTTTTCAAGAACCACATTCATTTGCTCTATGTCGGAAGCATTCTTGAGCCGATTGCGAAAGCTGTCGACGGTCTGTTCGTAGCGGACGATCGCCGCCTCGACATTGCGGATGCGCGCGTCGAAATCGGCAAGCGATGATTCGAATTCGTCATGACGCCTGCGCCAGATCGATGCCTGCAGCCCGGCATAGGGATCGTCGCCCTCAGTCACGTAGGATCTGTCCGCGATCTCGGCCTCGAGTCGGGTCGCCAGAGCTCTGCTGCTTTTCAGCTTCTGTTCCAATTGACCGACATCGGCTGCCGTAAAGGTCGGGTCGAGTGAAGCCAAAATCTGCCCCTTCTTGACGATATCGCCTGCCTGAACCCTGATATCGCGAACAATGGATTTGTCGAGCGGTTGGACAAATAGCGCACCCTCGGTCGGCTTGATGTGGCCCGTGCCCGAGACGACCCGGTCGAGCTTGGCAACCGACATGAGCAGACCGCTTGTGCCAATCATGGCTGCGATCAAGTAGAGGACGGGGCGTTCGCTGCGCGGCGATACCCGTTGCAGGACCGCGACAGTCTCCGATTCGAAGGCGCCGAGAACCGCGCTGAGCCCGGCATCACGTTCGGGCCGAGCGAATAAGCGAAAGCGAAACATGCGGGGTTGTCCGATCGATGTGGCGGTTCTGGGTGAACCAAAGGTGACGATAAATGTCGCATCTCTGCAGCAACGCCTCGTGTTTGCCGCAATCGTAGACGGCGCCTCGTTCGAGCACGAGAATATTGTCAGCGGGGACAAGCATGGAGAGTCGATGCGAGATACAAATCACTGTCCGGCCGTTCCGAATTCGCTGCAAATTGGCGTTGACAATGGCCTCGCTTTCGGCGTCGAGAGCACTCGTCGCTTCGTCAAGAACCAGCACGGCGGGGTCAATCAAAAGCGCACGCGCCAGAGCCAGCCTTTGCCGCTGGCCGCCAGAAAGATTGGTGGCGCCTTCCTCGAGACGCGTTTCGAACCCACGCGGCAGGCGTTCGATGAATTCCTCGGCTCCGGCGAGTTGCGCGGCCCGGACGATTGCCGTGAAGGACGCATCCGGTCGCGCCATGGCAATATTGTCGCGGATCGTGCCGCTGAAGAGAAAGTTCTCCTGCGGCACCACGCCGATGCTGGTCCGCAGATGGGTCAGATTGATTTCGCGCAGATCCATTCCATCGATCTTTATGATTCCCTCGTAGCTGGGATTGAGGCCCTGCAGGAGGCGGGTTACGGTTGTCTTGCCCGAACCGCTGCGGCCCATGATTCCCAACATGCTGCCAGGCGCGATCTCGAAGCTCGCGCCGTCAAGCGCAAAGGACGCGTCCGGGGCATAGCGAAACCGGACGTTCTGGAAGCTGATGGCACCGCGGACCGGGGAACGCAGGCCGTCGGCGGAGCGACCCTGTTCGGGCGGCGCATTCATCACCGAGGCCACTTCGGCGATATCGCCGCGAATCTCCGCGACGTCCTGGGCAAGGCCCGCAAGCTTGACGAGTGGCTGGCCAAGACGCATGGAAAGCATTGAGAAGGCGACGAGCGCACCGGGATGCAAGGAATCGGGCTGCGCAATGACCAGGAAGGCGCCGAGTGCGAATGTCCCGGAGTACATCAGCCGGTCAAAGGGCAGGCTTAGCGTCTGCGGAAAGTTCGACAAGTAGCCGAGTTCATGGCGGGCGATCGTCGCCCGGGCGACGCGCAAGTCCCATTCGTGCCGACGCCGACCCTCGAGCGCGAGCGACTTGATTGTCTTCATGCCTTGAATGGTCTCGACGAGGTGCGCGCTCTTTGCCTGCTCGGTTGCGACGACCTTCTTGAACCGCCGGCTGAGCGGCCTGAGGAAGAACAGAACAATCAGGAAAATGAGTCCAGCAAAGGCAATCACCAGTAACGCCAGGCGCCAGTCGAGAATGAGCAGGGCAGGGACGAGGCCGAGCAGGGGAAAGGCGTCAAGAAAGGCACCGAACAATTGGCCGGTCAGAAAACCGCGGATCTTGGCTACCCGGGCGAGCTTGCTCAATATCGATCCGGTCGGGTTTCTTTCGAAATAATCCATTGGAAGCGAAAGCAGCCGCTCGAGAACGTAGAGGTTCAGGCGGGCGTCGATCCTGGTCGTCGCCGCCTCCATGAAGTATCGCCGCACCCAGCCAAGTGTCATTTCAAAGGCGATGAGAATGAGTGTCGCCGTAAAAATGACGATCAGCGTGGCCATAGAATGGTTGACGAGGACGCGGTCGATAATGATCATCGAGAAAAAGGGCGGGGCGAGTGCGAAAATAGTACCGACGATCGAAGCTGCGGCAATCTCGAGGAATATACGCTTCTCCCGGAACACCTGGGCCATGAGCCACGCCATCCCGAAGGGCTGACGCTCGTCGTCGATCGCGTAGCGGCGTTTGACGAGCACGAGATCGCCAGCCCAAACCTCGTTGAGGCGTGCTGAGTCGAGCGCAATCAGCGCATCAGCCGGCGTGGTCGGATCGCGCAGAATGGCAACAAGACCGGATATTGGATCGTTGCGCAGCCTTTCTAATATCAGGACATTGCCATCGGCAAGCTTTAGCAAGGCCGGCAGGACCGTCTGCAACCGCACCAGCTCCTCGAGACGAATTGTGATCGCGCGGGCCTGTAACCCCATATCCTGCGCAATGGCGACAATCCGATCAGGACTGGGTCTGGCGCCGCTCGAATAGCGGTGTGCCAATTGGTCAACCGAGGTTTCAAGCCCAAGACTTGAAGCCATGGCCGCCAGTGCGGCGAGAATGCTTGATCCTTCAAATTGATTACTTTGGCTTGCCATGAGGATCCTCGATCGGACAATGACATATTGACGAGGGCAGCCTAATAAGTGGTGGGAATATCCGGTTCATTTTAGCCAAGAGATTGCGGTAATCCTGGTGCTTCTGTGGTCGCCTGTGTCGCGGCCCTGCTCGCAAGGTCGAATTGCCAGGCCAAAGTCGAAACGGCTCGATTGGCTCGTGCGAAACGGTAAGCTGCGCCTTAAATGCTTGCTCACAATTGCCCTTCTCGAGGGCACTCTTGGGTGGCCCGGCAGTCGCAATATTGAGAGTTTCCGCGGCGTTCTGCCGGTCACGAGCGGACATCGGCCGACGAAATCGGCAGCGATTACAGCCATGCCTATCATGACCTTTGGTTGTTCGTGCGCCAAAACCGCGCCGGCAGCGTGAATGGGCTCGTTACAGTTCGTGGATGAGAAAACGTTAAAAATCTTTAGGTCGGTTTTAATGCTTGGTGAAGTGCATGCTTTAAAAGAAGGTCAGTGAGCAAAGTCGGAGCAGTTAATCATGAAACCAATGCTAGCGTGCAGGCCTACCCGCCAGGACTAAGGGGCCTCAAGGCTTATCGACCGTCGATCCTTCAGGTACGGCCGTCTCCCGGCGAGTCGCGCAAGGTTTTGGAGCAGGGAGCGCCACAGGATTGCTCCGCGGAGCAAACAAAGCACAACAGGAGAGCAGCATGGCGTCCACCACCACTAGCCCGAATATTGCCGGCATGTTCAATGATGCGACGCGGATTCTCGAAGGCGGCCTTTGGCACAATGAGGTTGCCGTCGGCAATCAGGGCAACGGGACCGATCTGCGCTATGTGAAGGATATGACCGCGGTCGAGAACGGACTCAATGGTCTCGGCACACTTGCGACAGCCCAGGCCAAAGAGGTAGCCAAGATCCTGGCGGATATCACCACGGCGCTCAACGCGGTACAGGGTGCCCTAGCCAATGATCCCACGGCCGAGAAGGCGCTGCGCGCGGCGCAGCTCGACATTATCGGCACTATCGGGAGCGATCCGGCCCTCGCGGCGCTCACCAATTCCACCGATTCCAGCGGCCAGACGGTCACTATTTCGGCCGCGCCGCAGGAACTGGCAATGCCCGTTAGTGCCAGCACGCCGCACCGGACCTTTGCCGAACTCGGCGCCATATTCGATGATGCTCAGTCAAAGTCGCTCGGCGGCATCAATGCCGATAATTTGCCGGCCATTCAGGCCGATCTGACAATGGTCCGCGACGGTCTGAAAACCCTGATGACCGAGCACCCGCAATTGTTCGGCGGCGCAACCGGCATCCATGCCGCAACAATCGTCGATCAGCTCAATCTTCAGATCACCAATTTCGATCATCAATACGGCGTCAATCCCGACGCGGCCAAGGCGACCAACGACAATTTCCTCGACATTACCGACATCGTCGAGGGCGACGACAATCTCAAGAACATGGCCACATCCGGCTGGACACCGGCGCCGGCTGCCGCCAAGCCGCCGGTCCAATTTGCCGATAACGCTGACCAGACGACCTTCTGGGCCGAGTTTATTGCGTCCAGCAATACGCTTGGAGCCAAGGCCGAGCAACTCGTTGCAACCGGCAGCAGCAATCAGATCAAGGCCTTCGAAGCGACCCTGAAGGGCTGGGAGCAGAATGTTGCCAATTTCGACGGCGCCCAGGGCGGCATCTTCGAGGCGCGGTTTGACAACGAGCTGCTCGGTCAGAACTCGACGATCGGGGCCGACGTCGCGGCAATGATCCAGGGACTGGAAACGCACAATGCCACCCTGGTCAAATTGGCAGCTGATGGGTTCCATGCCAATGCGGCGGACGTCGGCGGCAACAACGTGCCGATCGGCGGCACCGCCGCCGACCCCGCCTCCTACAATACCGACGCGACCACCGCGATTGACGCCCTCGTCGGCACAACTGCAACCCTCACCGCGATCGGGTCGTTGATCCCGCAAACCCCGTCCGCTTCGGCCCAAACTCAGGTCATCTCAAAGACCGATCAACAGAACAACGGTGCCCCGGCGAACGTGGCGCCAGTGACCCAGGTTGCCGCCGTCGTCGCCGGATCCACATCGCCGCCGGCGACTTCGACTTTTGCCGGCATGTTCAACGATGCGACGCGGATTCTCGAAGGCGGCCTTTGGCACAATGAGGTTGCCGTCGGCAATCAGGGCAACGGGACCGATCTGCGCTATGTGAAGGATATGACCGCGGCCGAGAACGCATTGAACGCTCTCGGCACCGTTCCGGCGGCACAGGCTGGCGACGTAAGCAATATTGTGAAGGATATTACGGCGGCGCTTGTCGCGGTACCGGGTGCCGTTGCCAACGATCCCAAGGCCGAGGCGGCGCTGCGCGCGGCGCAGCTCGACATTATCAATATCGTCCAGAAAGATCCCGGGCTTGCCACCCTGACCAATTTCGCCGATTCCTCCGGCCAGTCGGTTCCCGCCGCGCCGCAGGAACTGGCAATGCCCGTTAGTGCCAGCACGCCGCACCGGACCTTTGCCGAACTCGGCGCCATATTCGATGATGCTCAGTCAAAGTCGCTCGGCGGCATCAATGCCGATAATTTGCCGGCCATTCAGGCCGATCTGACAATGGTCCGCGACGGTCTGAAAACCCTGATGACCGAGCACCCGCAATTGTTCGGCGGCGCAACCGGCATCCATGCCGCAACAATCGTCGATCAGCTCAATCTTCAGATCACCAATTTCGATCATCAATACGGCGTCAATCCCGACGCGGCCAAGGCGACCAACGACAATTTCCTCGACATTACCGACATCGTCGAGGGCGACGACAATCTCAAGAACATGGCCACATCCGGCTGGACACCGGCGCCGGCTGCCGCCAAGCCGCCGGTCCAATTTGCCGATAACGCTGACCAGACGACCTTCTGGGCCGAGTTTATTGCGTCCAGCAATACGCTTGGAGCCAAGGCCGAGCAACTCGTTGCAACCGGCAGCAGCAATCAGATCAAGGCCTTCGAAGCGACCCTGAAGGGCTGGGAGCAGAATGTTGCCAATTTCGACGGCGCCCAGGGCGGCATCTTCGAGGCGCGGTTTGACAACGAGCTGCTCGGTCAGAACTCGACGATCGGGGCCGACGTCGCGGCAATGATCCAGGGACTGGAAACGCACAATGCCACCCTGGTCAAATTGGCAGCTGATGGGTTCCATGCCAATGCGGCGGACGTCGGCGGCAACAACGTGCCGATCGGCGGCACCGCCGCCGACCCCGCCTCCTACAATACCGACGCGACCACCGCGATTGACGCCCTCGTCGGCACAACTGCAACCCTCACCGCGATCGGGTCGTTGATCCCGCAAACCCCGTCCGCTTCGGCCCAAACTCAGGTCATCTCAAAGACCGATCAACAGAACAACGGTGCCCCGGCGAACGTGGCGCCAGTGACCCAGGTTGCCGCCGTCGTCGCCGGATCCACATCGCCGCCGGCGACTCCGACTTTTGCCGGCATGTTCAACGATGCGACGCGGATTCTCGAAGGCGGCCTTTGGCACAATGAGGTTGCCGTCGGCAATCAGGGCAACGGGACCGATCTGCGCTATGTGAAGGATATGACCGCGGCCGAGAACGCATTGAACGCTCTCGGCACCGTTCCGGCGGCACAGGCTGGCGACGTAAGCAATATTGTGAAGGATATTACGGCGGCGCTTGTCGCGGTACCGGGTGCCGTTGCCAACGATCCCAAGGCCGAGGCGGCGCTGCGCGCGGCGCAGCTCGACATTATCAATATCGTCCAGAAAGATCCCGGGCTTGCCACCCTGACCAATTTCGCCAATTCCTCCGGCCAGTCGGTTCCCGCCGCGCCGCAGGAACTGGCAATGCCCGTTAGTGCCAGCACGCCGCACCGGACCTTTGCCGAACTCGGCGCCATATTCGATGATGCTCAGTCAAAGTCGCTCGGCGGCATCAATGCCGATAATTTGCCGGCCATTCAGGCCGATCTGACAATGGTCCGCGACGGTCTGAAAACCCTGATGACCGAGCACCCGCAATTGTTCGGCGGCGCAACCGGCATCCATGCCGCAACAATCGTCGATCAGCTCAATCTTCAGATCACCAATTTCGATCATCAATACGGCGTCAATCCCGACGCGGCCAAGGCGACCAACGACAATTTCCTCGACATTACCGACATCGTCGAGGGCGACGACAATCTCAAGAACATGGCCACATCCGGCTGGACACCGGCGCCGGCTGCCGCCAAGCCGCCGGTCCAATTTGCCGATAACGCTGACCAGACGACCTTCTGGGCCGAGTTTATTGCGTCCAGCAATACGCTTGGAGCCAAGGCCGAGCAACTCGTTGCAACCGGCAGCAGCAATCAGATCAAGGCCTTCGAAGCGACCCTGAAGGGTTGGGAGCAGAATGTTGCCAATTTCGACGGCGCCCAGGGCGGCATCTTCGAGGCGCGGTTTGACAACGAGCTGCTCGGTCAGAACTCGACGATCGGGGCCGACGTCGCGGCAATGATCCAGGGACTGGAAACGCACAATGCCACCCTGGTCAAATTGGCAGCTGATGGGTTCCATGCCAATGCGGCGGACGTCGGCGGCAACAACGTGCCGATCGGCGGCACCGCCGCCGACCCCGCCTCCTACAATACCGACGCGACCACCGCGATTGACGCCCTCGTCGGCACAACTGCAACCCTCACCGCGATCGGGTCGTTGATCCCGCAAACCCCGTCCGCTTCGGTCAAAACTCAGGTCATCTCAAAGACCGATCATCAGGCCGATAGCCCAAAAATTGTTGATAATAGTGGCCTCGAGCGCACCATAACCCTCGGTGGCGGCGACCAGTTTGTGACGCTGACCGGCGCCGGTCATGATACACTTGTGCTTGGCGGCGGCATCAACTCGGTTTTGATTCAAACCGGCTCGGCGACTGTCCTTGGCGGATCGGGAGCCTCGACCATTCAGGGTGGCAGTGGGACGCTGACTTTTCTTGGAGGCAGCGGCATAGACAAAGTCATGGCCGGTTCGGGCGACGCTCGGCTGATCGGGGGCAGCGGCAGCGAGACCTTTGTCGCGGGAACCGGTCATACCTTCATGCAAGCTGGTCAGGGTGCCACCACTTTTGTCGGTGGGCATACCGAGGACGTGATGATCGGCAATTCCTTCGCCATGGGACAGCCGGATCTGTTTTCCTTTAGCGCGGCCCAGAGTGGCGGCCAACACCTGATCCAGGATTTCGTGCAGGGGCACGACAAGCTGCAATTGGTGGGCTATAATATCGCCGATGTCCTTGCTCATGATGTCAGCCAGACCAATACCGGCGGGCAGCTGAGCACTGTCCTGATGCCTGATCAGCATACGAAGATCACCTTGAGCGGATTCTCGGGCCACCTGACCGCGGCCGATTTTCAGCAGGCCTGAACAAGCAAACCGGCGATGGGACGAGCAGCCGGCCACTTGGCCGGCTGTTTGTTGAGCGGATCTGGCGCCTCAGGCATTGCCCAGCCAAGCCAGCCTCTGCCGATCAATTAAGCAGAAAGTCTGAAAATGGAGCAGATGGCGTGGCGGCGGGATCTCCTCGCGACCCAATTGAGGCCGCGATTGAAGTAAGGCTGACCCCCACCACACTTCATTCATCTGGCATACGGTTTGCGTGATCTGCGCCGAAGATCAGAGCGTGGGCCATGCGATCAACGACGCTAGAGCTTGTCCAGGTAACGAAGCGTTATGGTGCGACGCTGGCGGTTGACGCGATCGATTTGAAGATCGATGCAGGGACCTATTGCTGTCTGCTCGGTCCCTCGGGCTGCGGCAAAACCTCGACTTTGCGTATGATTGCCGGCCATGAATCGGTCTCGGAAGGCGACATAATACTTGGGCCGGCCAACATTACCGAACTTCCGCCGGCCCGCCGGGGCACGGCAATGATGTTCCAGAATTACGCGCTATTTCCGCATCTATCCAGCCTCGACAACGTGGCCTTCTCCCTGAAAATGAGGGGCGTCGACAAAGCTTCCCGACGGTCGCGGGCCCTCGAACTTCTGCATTTGGTTGCCATGGAGTCCTACGCTGATCGGTTGCCAGCGCAATTGTCGGGTGGCCAGCAGCAGCGCGTGGCACTGGCACGAGCGCTGATTACCGAACCGCAAATTCTCCTGCTTGACGAGCCGCTTTCCGCGCTTGACCCCTTTCTGCGGATCCGGATGCGGGCCGAACTGCGCCGGCTGCACGAACAACTTGGGATCATCTTCATCCACGTCACTCATAGTCAGGATGAGGCTATGGCGCTTGCCGATCTGGTCGTAGTTATGAACGGCGGCAAAATCGAGCAAATTGGACCGGCGCGGACCATTTTCAATGCACCGGCGACGGAATTTGTCGCGCGTTTTATCGGCGCCCACAATGTCATCGAAACAGAAACTGGCCTAGTTGCGGTTCGTGCCGACAAGCTCTGGCTCAATCGCGCGAGAACGGTCGCCGACGCGCAATTCTCGGCGGTCGTTCGCGCCGTCGAATATCAGGGCATGCGGGTTCAGGTGACACTCGACAGCCCGGCGTCGAAGGGTCTGACCGCGCTTCTTACGGATGACGCCTTCCAATCGCAAAGGTTTGCCCCGGGTGAGGGTGTGTGGGTCAGCTGGGCCAAGGACGACATCCATCAACTGCAACCGAGCGCATGAGGCGCGAGGACGATTGCCAAGGAGAAGGACGAATGAAGAAGACGATCAGTAAGGCAGAAATATCGAGGCGAAAGCTGCTCAAAGGGGCAGGAGCCGTGGCCGGGATCCTGGGCGGGTCGCAGGCGATCACGGGTTTTCCAGCGATTTTGGCACAGGATGCCAAGGTGTTGCGTTACCTCGGCACTGCCGTAAATCAATCCGCCGACATAGCAAAGAAGGTCAAAGAAGACACCGGCATCACGATTGAATATGTGGCGGTGACGACCGACGACGTGACCAAGAGAGTGATTACCCAACCCAATTCCTACGACATCGTCGACACCGAATATTTCAGCCTGAAGAAGCTTATTCCCTCTGGCAATCTGCTCGCAATGGACGCAACCAAGATCAAGAATTTCGACAAGATCACCCCGGTATTCACCAAGGGCGAATTGCCGAATGGCAAGAAGATCGGTGGCCAGGGAACCGCGCCCTGGAAAGTTATGTTTTTGGAGGGGTCGACCTCGACAAAATTTGCAACGAGCCCGACACAATGGGCGACGCTGATCCCGACCGTCTACAATGCTGATACGCTGGGAATCCGGCCGGACCTGATCAAGCGTCCAATTCAAAGCTGGGCTGAACTCCTTAACCCGGAATTCAAGGGCAAGGCATCGATCCTCAATATTCCGTCGATCGGAATCATGGATGCCGCGATGGTCGTCGAGGCGACCGGGGCCTATAAATATCCCGACAAGGGCAATATGACCAAGGCCGAAATAGACATGACGATGAAGCTGCTCACCGACGCCAAGAAGAGCGGCCAGTTTCGGGCCTTCTGGAAGGATTTCAACGAAAGCGTCAACCTGATGGCGTCGGGAGAAACCGTCATCCAGTCGATGTGGTCGCCGGCCGTGACAGCGGTCCGCTCCAAGGGAATTCCATGCGTCTTCCAGCCGCTTAGGGAAGGCTATCGCTCATGGGCATCCGGCTTTGCTGTGTCCAAGGGGGTCAGTGGCAAGAAGGCAGAGGTCGCCTACGAGTTCGTCAACTGGTTCCTCGACGGTTGGGCCGGCGCCTATCTAAACCGTCAGGGCTATTATTCTGCCGTTCTGGAAACGGCCAAGGCGAATATGGCCCCCTATGAATGGGCCTTTTGGATGGAGGGTAAGCCAGCCGAAAAGGATATTGTGGCACCGGACGGAACATTGCTCGAGAAGGCTGGGGCAGTGCGCGACGGCGGATCCTACGATGATCGGATGGGCAATGTCGCGTGCTGGAATGCGGTAATGGACGAAAACGATTACATGGTCCGCAAGTGGAACGAGTTCATCGCGGCCTGACGGGACCCAACCGGGTTCGCTAAGGTCTTGGCCGAAGCGGACCCGGGATTGACGAAATGGAAAATCCGATTGCCTTGACAGAACCGGCTCCGATCGCGCCGGGCGAACGAATATCAAAGAGTTCGGGTCGCCTGCGCCGTGAGCCGACGGGCTGGCTGCAAGCGTTGCCCTTTACTGCGGTTTTCGCACTATTTTTCATTGTGCCGCTCTGTCTAGTCGTTGTGGTGAGTTTTTGGGATTATAACGAATTTCAAATCCTGCCGGCCTTCACATTTCGCAGCTACAGCGAAACATTCGAGGGGTGCCTCGACCGATTGCCGCAAGTCTGCACAATCGTAAAGACCTATCTATCCACCGCGAAATTCTGTTTTATCGTCTGGGCTCTAACTTTGGTGGTGGGCTTTATCATCGCCTATTTCCTTGCCTTTCACGTCCGCACCCTGACAATGCAGATGAGCTTGTTTCTGGTCTGCACGATCCCCTTTTGGACGTCCAATGTCATTCGAATGATTGCCTGGATTCCGCTTCTCGGCCGCAATGGTCTAGTCAATCGGACACTGTTATCGCTTGGTCTTACTCGACAGCCCGTGGAATGGCTGCTGTTTTCCGATTTTTCCGTGGTTCTCGCTTTCGTTCATCTGTTCACCTTCTTCATGGTCGTGCCGATCTTCAATTCCATGATGCGAATTGACCGCTCGTTGATCGAGGCTGCCTACGATGCCGGCGCGACGGGCTGGCAGAGCCTTTGGAATATCATCATTCCGCTTTCAAAACCCGGCATCACCATCGGCTCGATTTTCGTTGTGACGATTGTGATGGGTGATTTCATCACCTTCGGTGTGATGGGCGGCCAGCAGATTGCCTCGGCCGGGAAGATTATTGAGAGCAGACTAAACGCCCTGCAATTTCCGCCGGGCGCCGCAAATGCCGTGATACTCCTTGGCATTACCTTGGTGGTAATTGCGGCCTTGACGCGCATCGTCGACATTCGCAAGGAGCTTTGAGCATGAATGAGGGGCGTGGGGTAGCCTTTTACATTCTCGCCGGTGTTTTCGGGCTGTTCGTGCTTTTCCTCTATGGACCGATGATCGCCATATTTGTTCTGTCGTTTCAGGGGCCCACAGGAGGTCTCACATTTCCATTGAATGGCGCCTCGCTGCATTGGTTTGAGAAATTGTGGGTCGGTGGCGGAATCGTTGACATAGCCTCGGCATTTCGTCGGTCGCTGGCACTCGGCCTCGTGGTCATGCTTCTGACCATGGTATTGTCGGTCCTGGCGGGCATGGGCTTTCGCCGGCGCTTCACCGGTGCTGGCCTTTTGTTTTACGTCGCCATCGCCAGCCTGATCGTTCCATCCATCGTGACCTCGCTCGGGATCGCACTGGAATTTCGGCTCATCGACGAGTTTATCAAGACCAGCGGGATTGCTGTCGAGGGCTTTACGACGTCGCTTGGCCTGTTTACTTCTGGCCTTGCCGCCCATCTTACCTGGACGTTGCCGTTCGGCCTCCTCGTCATGTTTGCTGTCTTCAACCGGTTTGATCTCCGCCTCGAGGAGGCGGCCCGTGATCTCGGTGCAACTCCCTGGCAATCGTTTCGCTATGTGGTATTGCCGATTATTCTTCCACCCGTCGTTGGCATCGGCCTGTTCGGGTTCACGCTGTCCTGGGATGAAATCGCGCGGTCCAGCCAGGCTATCGGGGAGCACAACACTTTGCCCATGGAATTGCAGGGGCTCACGACGACGGTGACGACCCCGGAGATTTACGCGCTCGGGACCGTGACCACCGCGGTGTCGATTTTCGTCATTGCGGCGGGGCTCTGCGCCATTGCCCTGTTGCGCGCCCGCCAAGCCCGTTTCGGATCCGACGCAGGCAAGGGCCTGGTCTAACGAGCCATCCGTTTACCGTTGTATTCGTCCCGGCTGGTGCTGCGGACAGCTTACGATTTCGCGAATTTGCCGCCAGGACCGACAGCGGCACGCCCTCCGAGGCTTGTTCTTGCTATACCGCCGGCCTATCCTGGGCTGGATGAGCCATTTGGAAAATAGGCCGCTCGGTAAAGCGGCGCGCCCCCGTTTTGGGGTGCCTATGCGGGTAATGCTGCCGAATTTGGTGACGCTACTCGCGCTCTGCATGGGACTTTATGCGATCCGCTTTGCCATTGATGGGCGCTACGAGTTTGCCGTTATGGCGGTTGCTGCCGCAGCCATTCTGGACGGGTTGGACGGACGCCTCGCTCGGGCCTTGAAGAGCACTTCGCGCTTTGGAGCAGAGCTCAATTCACTGGCCGATTTCGTCGATTTCGGCGTCGCCCCGGCATTGATCCTCTATTATTGGAGCCTGCACGCCAACCGGAGTTTCGGCTGGTTCGCGACGATCGTTTTTGCCATTGCCTGTGCTTTGCGGCTTGCCCGCTTCAACGTGATGGTTGACGACCCGAACAAGCCGGCCTGGGCGTCGCATTATTTCGTCGGCATGCCGGCGCCGGCCGGGGCAATCGTCGGTCTGCTTCCTCTCTATTTGCATCTTTCCGACGTCATAGGAATGCCGAACGATCCGCGTTTCGTGCCGTTCGAAATTGCCTATGTCTTGATCATTGCTTTCCTGATGGCGAGCCGGATTCCGCATTTTTCCGGCAAACAAATGGGTCGGATTCCGCGCGAGCACGTCATAGCCGTCTTGTTCGCGGTTGTCGTGTTCATTCTGTTGATCGTGACGTTTCCCATGGAAATGCTGGTCGCGCTGGCACTGTTTTACCTTCTAATGATCCCGTTGAGTGTCCGCAGCTACCGGGCTAGGCGTCTGGCCGAAAGGGCTGAGCTAGCCAAGGCTGGCAGCGTGGGGGTCCGCGACCCAAATTCCCCGGGGTAAGGGTCCTACCTGGCCGGTCGGGCGGGTTTTTCTGTACAGAACAGGTTTTTGGTGGGGTCGGGGCGCGTTGATATGCGTAATCCGGTTCACAATCGTTCACTTCTCCATTAGGGTCCCGCCCAAATCCAGGAAAGGCCCGCGCTGAAAAGGGATGGTATCCGTGGGCACTTGACGAGCGGGCCGGCTGGGTCGGGTGCACGAAAGAAGGAACATATGGCTAAAGAAGAATTGCTTGAATTTCCTGGGATAGTCATGGAATTGCTGCCGAACGCGACCTTTCGGGTTCAGCTGGAGAACGAGCACGAGATCATCGCGCACACAGCAGGAAAAATGCGAAAGAACCGTATTCGGGTGTTGGCCGGTGACAAGGTGATGGTCGAAATGACCCCCTATGACCTCACCAAGGGCCGGATCACCTATCGTTTCAAATAAACGGTATTGCATCGATAACGCTAAAGAGCCCGACTACTATGAATAACTCGATCGCCTGGCGACCGAAACTCGTGCTGGCTTCCGGCTCCCCGCGGCGATTAGCACTCCTGCAGCAGATTGGCCTCGATCCGGACGCGCTTATACCCGCCGATCTGGACGAGGCACCAAAGAAGGGCGAATTGCCGAGGACGCTGGCAGCTAGGCTTGCCACCGAAAAAGCTGCCATTGCCGCCAGGATTGCAGCAAGCCGGCCCGAACTGGAAAATGCCTATACGCTCGCAGCCGATACCGTTGTTTGCCTTGGGCGGCGCATTCTACCGAAATGCGAGCTCACTGAAGAGGCAGGCCAGTGCCTGAGGCTGCTCTCTGGCCGCGCCCACCGAGTTTATACTGGCCTGACGCTCGTGACTCCCAAGGGCTCGGTTCGACACCGCCTTGTCGAAACCCGGGTTCGGTTCAAGCGCCTCTCTAGTTCGGAAATCGAAGCTTATCTTGGAACGGGCGAATGGCGGGGAAAGGCAGGAGGTTACGCCATACAGGGTCTTGCCGGCGCCTTTCCCGTGAAAATCATCGGCTCATACTCCTCGGTGGTTGGTTTGCCACTTCACGAGACTATGTCCCTTTTGACCGGCGAAGGCTATCCTGCCCTTTTGCTGTGGCTCAATCGCGTATGACACGGCGACCTGCCAACGATAATCAACGGCAGCCAGGCCGCGAAGCGCATTCTGTCGGTTCGTGCCCAATTTGTGGCAAGCAAAGGGCCGAACCCTACCGCCCCTTCTGCTCTAAACAGTGCGCCGACGTTGATCTGCATCGATGGCTGGTTGGCGGCTATTTTGTTCCGCACGCGTCGGAGGATCGGGATGTTCGGAGAGAAACCCAGGAAAAGCGGGAGTAGGGCCGGGAACTGTCCGGGCCGGGATCTGGACAAATATTGCCGGTTTTCCTATAAGCCCCTCGGCGCTCATGCACACCGAGGCCCAGGTAGCTCAGTTGGTAGAGCATGCGACTGAAAATCGCAGTGTCGGTGGTTCAATTCCGCCCCTGGGCACCATATATAAGATTATGAAAACTAAGAATTTTTTCGTTTTTGCATTGTCGGACAAACCGTTGGCGGTTTACTTTTGGGGCATAGGTGGGGCAAGACTGCTTGCCTGACACTAATATGCCTGAGCCCAGACGAGCGGTTTCGCCCAAACGTCGCCACGCTAGCGGATCGGTGAACTATGTTACGGAGCGCGACCCGCCGATATTCGCGGAAGCGTGCGATCGTCATAATTAGTTTCAAAGAGAAAGAACGGCAAACGAACTTGCTCGACGCTCTGCGCAATCGGTTGGCGGCCGCCGCGGATGCAGCCGGTAGGAGCGAATTTGATGTCCAGGCGACAATAATCCGAATTTTTGCCGCTCTTGACGAAAGGAAACCAGACCTCTCGAGACTTGAACGGGAAGCAAGACGCCAGAACGAAATAAGGAAGTGGAAGTTGTCCGCGGACCCGGTAATGCACCGCGATTTCGCTGCGAGGCTCGTTCGAATGGTTGTGCTGAAACTGGGAATTGGGCACCCAGGACACTCAGAAACGGATGCGATAACGAAATCTGCTGGGATTACATATGATCAAGTCAAGGTATTTGAGAAGCGCGCAACCGACATTGTAGTGGGCAAGGGTCGATTGGCCCGAAACAACAAGATCGACGTTGCCTCACGCATCGCTCAGGTTGTCCGCGATGAATGGATGAAGCCCATACCGTATTCTCGGGATCCGGAACCTTGTGGGCTTACAGCCAAGATGATTGTCGAAACCGCACTGCCTTTCATCCAAGGTCTCGCGGGATCTAAGCTGCTCGGTCATTCTCAACGCAGCGAAGACCCGAGAGAAATGGAGCCGCCTGGCTTTGGGGCGCTCATGGCGATAGTCCGAATGACCCACCCGAGAACCAGCATCGAGTATCTCGCGCAGTTGGTCAGAGAGTGTTACAAGTAACATATTGAAATAACAATATATTTCAGCTCATAACTATTACCGTTGTTCTTCTCGGTGATCGTCACGTCATGAGATATTTCTCCGCCTTATTCGCTGGCGTTCCAGCGAATGTCGGAGAACGGAAATGTCAACAAAACTTCGCAGAGAGCTTATGTCTGGTGCTGAAAGCATGGACGCTGACCAGAGAACGCTTAATGAAGTTGCAACAAAGTCTAAACGACCGGTCGTGACAATCGAAGATCGGCTGAAGCACGGAAATCTCACCATCGACGAGGTTTGCGCGCTCAAACCGCGCGGCAAGACCGGATTCTACGCGGATCGGAAAGCCGGCCTCGTGACAATCCAGAAGATTGGCAGCCGAAGCGTTGTTCCTGGTCCTATCGCCAAGGCCTACATTCGCGGGGAGTCGTGATCGATGAGCCCCCTGAACCCGAAACTCCGTCTAGTGCATACGAAGAGGCGTCATGGACGCGCGAACATCGCAGTGGCTGGAAGGCACATGTCTCGGCAAACGACGACTGTTCGCTGGAGTTGACCCCGTTAGACCGGACACGCGGCGGGTTGCGATTGGGTAGCGATGTACTCGCGAGGTGAACGATAGCCCAGCCGCGAGTGCGGGTGCACGGTGTTATAGTCCTCCATCCAAGTCTCGATGAGAGCAAGCGCGGCGTTGGCATTCGGGAGAGCGGCCACACGGACGTAATCGCGCTTGAAGGTTTTCACGAAGGCTTCCGCCATGCCGTTGCTTTCGGGGCTTTCGACAGGCGTAAAGCAGGGCTCGAGATTGAGCGCCATCGCGATCTCGACGGTCTTATACGCCGCGAAGATCGATCCATTGTCCGTCAGCCATTGCACCCGGTGCGGTGCTCGGATGCTGCCGAAGCGGCGTTCGACGCATTGGACCATCATGTCGCGGATCATCTCGCCGGAGACGCCCGCCGTTGTCGCCAGCCAGCCAATCGCCTCGCGGTCGTGACAGTCGAGAGCAAAGGCGACACGGACGATCTCGCCGTTCCAGCACGTGAACTCCAGAGCGTCGGAGCACCAGCGGACGTTTGAGCGGATCGCTATCACCCGGCCATCATGCTCCCGTGGTGTCCGGCGACCGGTGTGGCGCTGAAGGACCAGCCCGTGCTTCTTCATCACGCGGTAGACCCGCTTCGCGTTGACCGTCTCCTGTCCGGCGGATCGCCGCTCGCGCTTGAGGAGCGCGGCAATCCGCCTGTAGCCGTAGGTCGGCCGCTGATCGACAAGGCGTCGAATGTCGGCGGCCAGCTCCATGTCGCCAGGCCGCGTCTGCGGTCCACGCGTCGGACGGGCACCCCTCTGCCGCTCGATGATGTTCGACCGGGCGACGTCAAGGGTCTCGGCGATCGTCTTCACAGGGAATCTCCCGGCACCTGGCGATCGCGACAGCAAGGTCGGTTTTTTTGCCCGTGCGAGATCCAACGCCTCCTTCAGGATCTCCACTTCCATGGTCTTGCGACCGAGCAGCCGTTCCAAATCGCGGACGCGCTCTTCGAGCTTGCGGGCTTCGGATGCGGGCACGACATCCTCATCGGCGCGGATCGCCTCCTTGCCGCCCTCGCTCATCAACCGTCTCCACCGAAAGACCAGGCTCGGCGAGAGCCCGTGATGGCGAGCAACATAGCTGATCGACATACCAGGCTGCATCGTCTCGGCAACGACCGCCAGCTTTTGCTCCGTCGGGAAACGGCGGCGGCGGGCCACGCCCGTGATCACTTCGACCTTCGAGAACGTGTCGGACATAGGCGTATGCCTAGGACTATCCCTAGGCCCTCCGGCTAATGCCGGTGTCCGGTCGAAACAGGGTGCACTTCACCTCCATCCCGATGACCTATCCGACAAAGAGCGGATGGATTTGTCGAAACGCGAGGTGCCGGTTAAATGAACGCCGCTACGTCGCTGCGGCGCGCCGTCGTCGAGTTCTCCATGCGCCGCAGCGGTCGAAACCAATGTCACCTACGCCCGGCGGTGCGTGGGCGACTCGGTCCTGCAGGGCGAGGCGCCGATCGCGTCACACCTGTTTCTGACGCAGCCGGGCATCCTCGATGATTCCGCCGAGGGCGTGGGGGCTCGCCGCCGGCCACGCCTGGATGGCAGTCGCCGATTTGTGCGCGGTCTACATCGATAGAGGTGTGAGCCCAGGCATGCAGGCCGGAAATCGAAGGGGCGAAGGCCTTGGGCATCGCGGCGCCCCCCTCGATAGTCAGGTGCGCCGCGGGTCGCAGCGGAGCAACTCGATTAACCTGCGGGCTTATACGCTTTCACGGCCTTGTTCCCTTCGCCAATAATCGCCTTGATGTCGAGTTCCTCCAGCACCGACAGATTGCTGACGGATCCACTGGCCCTGACGGCCATCGCCAGCCCCATCGAAGCGGCCTGGTGCGGCACCTCACCGGAGACGACGACGTCGTATTTACCCCGCGTAAAGGCGATGCCGGTGAATTTGCCGCCGACACTTTCGAAAGACGTCTTCATGGCCGCTTCGCGATCCGAACCCGCCAACAGTCCCTTAATTGCATGCGGTGCGTAGTTCGCCAAAAACATGACGCGCATTGTCGCTTCCTCCTTGTTCGCTCCAGTATGGAGCCGTTTTCACCCGGCGAGCACCGGGGAGCGCAACGTGAGCAAATATACATGGTGGCGGCCACCAGCGCCAAAAATCATTGGCACGCTGACTGCCGCATGCGCGAAACGATTGGACTTCTTGCCGGTGAGACGTGAGATAAGGCGCTCGACTTGAGGTATGTCCGCCATGCCGAGGTCGAAAAGTATCGGGCCGACGGCTGGAAGCTGGTCGGCGGACACGGCCGCATCGCCCCGTCATCACGACCAGTACGCGGTCCTGATGGAGGCGCCCGCCGCCGTCGAGCCAGCGCCCGTGCCTCCAGAGAAAGGCGAGAAGTGATGTCGAAGAAAGCCCACCGGGTCGGCGCCTTCGAGCGGCATCCTACCCCGCCGAAGGCGCTTGAACCGCTGCTGACCTACCTCCCGCACAGGTCGCGCTTCTGCGAGCCATGCGCTGGCGCCGGCCATCTGACGCCCCAAACGGCGGCCGGCCACGAGCAAACAGAGCCCAGTTAAAATAGCCACTACCGAGCAGGAGAAACGCCGCGCAGGCGAAGCCGAGCAACGCGATCCAGCGGGCGGCCACGTGTGTGCGGATGGCGAGCGTGGAGGTGATCATCATGAAGAGCCCCGCCATCTTGACTGCGGTAGCTGTCATGATCTCAAACGTCGAGGCGCGACCGAAGGCGAACTTGGCCATCGTCAGGCAACGCGCCGCGCTGCGCGGAATTTGCCCATATGAGCCGCGCCGCTGCCGCCGCCGCGACCAAAAGAGCATCCCCAGACGTCAGACCACTTCCAAGAAACACTGTTGCGAAGAACGCGGTTTCCTGCTCCCAAGGCGATCACGCAGCACGCCGATGAACCACGTAAACGCAATTCCGGCAAATGGTACAAGGTAAATGGAAAGGATACGGTTTCGGACTGGGTCTGAGCCATGTGCCAAACTGAACTGGATCGATAGGGATGTATCTAGCACGATCTGACAGCTGCATCAGCAACACCGCGAACAAGATCCCGGCAATAGCAGCGGCGCGGGGTGTCTTTTAACCCGAGCGCCCGGGTGATGGTCGCCGTGGAGGCGCTTGTGACCGCATTGTCACTATCATCCACGCCTACCCTCTGTCCGCGGTGAAAGCATCCAGTAGCTATCTGCTTTAGCTCACCCGTCTGCGCAAACCATTTGCGGTGGTGGCTGCATTTGCGTCGGCGAACATCCAGCACGTGCATTATATGGCTGCAAGGCTTCCCTGCCACCTGCTGGGTCTCTGGTCGCACCATGATCCGCAGCCCGGTGTCTACGTTTACGCTGCGGAAGAAACAACCAACCCTCAGTCCCGGCGCGTCGTGATGGCCGAGATAGCTATGTCCTGTGCACCATTACGCACGCCTGCAACAGTGCCTTGACGCTCAGCCGACCGAAATAAGCACCACCACGTCTATCCCCATGGTGTGCCAGCGCGGTCCAAGGCCCGGCTGAGGCCGGCCAACCGGGTGACCCTGGACATCACGAGCGGCGGTACTCGCCTCCGCGGCGACGCGCAACTCGTGGCCTGCTGCGCAATGGATACGGGGGTTACCCATTGATCCTGGTCAAGGATAAATCTAATTTGCCATGGTCGATTGTTTTATATGGCAGAATTACGGAGGTAAGACAGTGAATACACCGAACCCCTTGCTCGCCCAGCGTGGCATTGAAGACGAAGCCTTCATGTCAGTCGCGGACTTGAAGAAATACCTGACCGAAATCGAAATGTCCAAGGCTTCGAAGGATTTTTCCACACATGACCGGGCCGCCGAGGCGAAGAAGGAATATTTGAGAAAATTGAGCACGCCGATCGAAATCAGCCCCGAAAGAATCAAGGCCTTTCTTCGTCGGGTAAAGGCGGCGGCCGAGATCGGTAATTCCGAAATGATGATCGGCCGCTTTCCGGTTGAATTATGCACCGACAATGGGCGGGCGATCAATAATTCCGAAAAGGATTGGCCGGACACGCTGACAGGTGTGCCGCGTCAGGCGTTCGACGTCTGGAAATCGCAATTGCAGCCGCTCGGGTACCATCTGAAGGCGATGATCGTGGACTGGCCGGACAATCTGCCCGGGGAAGTGGGCTTGTTCATCACCTGGTGATGGGGGGACGGGATGGCACGGGTTGCTAGAGCCGAAAAGCGACGAAGCTGAAGCGCATGACAAAAAGCTGAATCGTGCTGACTATGAAGGTGAATTGGCAAAGCTGCATGTGGAACTCGTCAAACTGCAAGAATGGGTGAAGAGCGAAGGCAAAAAGATCTGCGTCCTATTCGAAGGCCGCGACGGGGCTGGAAAGGGCGGTGTCATCAAGGCCATCACCGAGCGTGTCAGCCCCCGGGTGTTTCGCGTTGTCGCCCTTCCCGCGCCTACAGAGCGCGAGAAATCGCAGATGTATATACAACGCTATATCCCGCACCTGCCGGCCGCCTCCGAAATCGTCATCTTCGACCGCAGCTGGTACAATCGTGCGGGCGTCGAGCGTGTGATGGGATTTTGCACTGAAGAACAGGTGAACAAGTTTCTTTCCGCCGTCCCGGCGCTCGAGAAAGCCATCGTCGAATCCGGCGTTATTCTCATCAAATATTGGCTCGAGGTCAGCCAGGACGAGCAAACAAGGCGCCTCGAATCCCGCATTACCGACAAGCGCAAAATCTGGAAATTGTCAAAGATGGATCTTAAGTCCTATTCGCGCTGGTATGATTATTCGAGGGCACGCGACGAGATGTTCCGGGCATCCGATACGTCCTGGGCGCCATGGTTCGTGGCACGATCCGACAATAAGAGGCGCTTGCGATTGAACATCATTAGACATCTTCTGAGCCGCATTCCATACGAGCACGTCGATTACGGCAAGATTAAACTTCCCAAGCGGCAGGAGCCGGGGGACTACAAGGAACCTGATTATCCCTACAAATATGTCCGCGGAGCGTCTCTGAACCCACGGTGTCCGCTAAGCACACCGATCAGAGTGGGTCAAAAGGTCAATAGCGGGATTGCGCCGCGGCTGTGACAGTCTTGCTTGTAAGAATGGCAAAGTCTTGCAAAACGTCGTTGGAACCTAAGAAAAGACCGAATTCAACGTTGGTGGCGGGGGCCTTGACCTCTTTAGGTTCGAGTCAACCCGCTCTTGTTCGATCGTGACTTTGCCGGCGGTCATTGCCTCGTCTTCGGTCGAGACGGCGTGGCGATGATGGCGGAAGCACGACGCCATCTCGAGTATCAGCCCAAAACATCACTTGAAACTGATGAGTACACCATCGGCTCCAAGCGACATGTGCAGTCCTTCGCGCCGCGATTTCAGGCGCATGATGACCCCCTTGTCGTTGCGAAGCCAGAGCGTACCTCCTCCCTCATCGCCCAGTGCCCACCCTGTTCGAACTTGGATATAAGCACCGGCGAAGTCGGCCTTTTGCTTCAGGCCATAGACAGTCCCTGACGCGGTTAGACGTGAGGCGCCAAATCCGCCAACGCCTAACCCACCGACAGTGATCGGATAAGTTCGTCCGTTGAAGGTCAATTTTCCACCACCAAACGAACCGGAACCGATGAACGCCACCTGCAGTTGTTGTATGACGACAGACGCCGATGGTGCGCCGTTCGGTTGCTCTTGAGCCGATACCGGAGCCGCAATGAGGAAGCACGCTGCGAGGACCGTCATGATTCGTCTGTTGATCATCGAACTTTTCCTTTGGATCTGCGGTCGCATTGCTTCGGCTTGTAGGCGCTGCCGGGGGAGAGATCAATTTGACTTGGTCGAACTTTGCGGCTGCCACGGCGGGCCATGCCCGGAATTTGACGGGAGCCGGCATGTCCGCTTCCCACGCACGTCCGTGTCGGCGCAGCTCCGACCGACGTTCAGGCACCCCACCAAATACGACTGTAGCTATTGTCCCGAAAATATCCTTACCGGTGCACCCAAGACCGTCCTATCGCACCAAGGGGGCCCGCGGAGGCCGGTTGGCCTACCGTGGCGGCGCCAGGGTTCGCGCCTATTCCCCCCGCTAGAACGGCGCGCAGCTCAGGTCCGACCGTCAGCCAGCTGACTGAACTTGTCGTGGTTCGAAGAGTCAGTGCCCTTAACATCCGTCAGGTCGATCACAGTTGCGCCCAACGCTTGCAGCTCCTCAATATTCTTGTCGGCGCCGAGCCGGCCGTCTCCTCCAGCTATGAATTTCGACAGCCAAAGCGCCTTATCGTCCTGCGAAAGGACGATATAGAAGGGTTTTTTAGGTCTCCCAAAGCTGCGCATCTGCGATTTGAAGACATCCAAATCGATGTCCGGCGCAGCGAGGAACACAAACCAAATTTATTCGCATTCGTGAGGTCCCCGGATATTTTGATCTGCCGAAATGCTTCTACGGTTACCCAATTGCCCATCGAGTGGGCGAGGACGTTGACCTGGTCTGCGTCACTGGCCAAAAGAAGACGGATGGTGTGCACGAGATCGTCTCGCGCGGCCGTCGCACTATTGAGGTCGTAAACATAATCGGCAGCTTGCCGTGCGAAGCCCAGGTAAACAGCACGGGAACGGCCGGGGCGTGCAAATCGTGAACGACCTGCGCGAAGCGATACAGGCCCTCGGCGAACATCGTATTGTAGCCGTGGATGAACAGAAGCACTCTGCGGTTTCCTGGTGGGTGCATCGCAAGTTGGGTGTTCAACGCTTGAACGAACTGTTTATCACCGTCGAGATACGCTTCGTCGCGTACGACAAAATTGACCTTAGGGTCGCCAGGTGGCGTTGTCGGCCATTCGATCTCGCCGTGGACATGCTTAGGCGGAATAGAGACAACAATAGTTGCGTAATCGACGGAATTTGCTCGCTCGCCATTGAAAAGCGTGCCTGGCCGGCCATCTCGCTGACGTGTCGTCGCGACGAGCATTGTGTGATCGTCAGCGCCAGCCACACTCTCGGCGACCGGGATGAGAAAACCACTCTCGGGTCCGGCCGCGCACGATACCAAAGGTGCGGCGGCAAACAGTATCGCAAGAATTGAAGGAGGTCGTCGCAGCCAGATCAAGGCCGCGCAACCAAGCTTGATGATAAAATGAATTGCAGCGCCTCGACGCCCTTGCCACCGCAACAATCGGCGGCACCCTGCGATGCTTTATTAGTAGAGGACGCAGCTACGAACGCCACCGACAATGCCGTAGCGGCGGCAAACGGCTCCGTGTCTAGGCGCCACGACCGCAGCGCGTGCGACAGGGGCTCCGCGTACGACGACGACGGCCTGGGCGTCATTGGAGCTCCCTAAAATCGTGACAAAAAAAGCGCCGGCAGCAACGCCGACGATAAGCAAAATTCGCATCACGTAATTTCCTTTTGTTGGGCGGGAAGATTGCATATGCTCGGCGTCCGGTCAACGAGTTTGAAAAATCAGCAGAGTTTGATCCTCCGCCTATAGCGGCGACGCTACTAACCCAGGGCCAAAATATTGTGGGTGCCCGTCAACGGCGGCGGTTTCGCCTGGCGGCGGAACGTTTCGTTCGCCTCTATTGTGCTGCCACCGAGTAGAGCCTACTTGCACAGGTGAGTGGTGTGTGGCCTGCCACCGGCAATTCGAAACCGAAAACCCCGTTGATAGGTGGCTGCGTCGGCGCGGGCAGCGTATGCCCAACGCGAACGTGCGTGGGTCGAAGAACGCCGCGCTCAGGACGCCACGCTGCGGGGGACGCACAATAACAATTTCCGGTTCTGGCCCATGCAGACCCCTCAACGGTACGGTCTCAGCCAGGATCGCCGCCGACACCAGCCACACCGCGGCCAGAGCATGGCTCTGGCGCGGATGCGGGCTGGGCGCGATTGCCGCCGGCATCGGTGCCGCTGTTGGCTTCGCAACTTATGGAATCAACCACCGCGGCTTCGACAAGGACGAGTAATTCCACCGACCCGAAGCCGTCGAGCACTTACTGTTACTACGTCCAGACGCTTGACGGAGCGACCGTCGAGGCGAAAATCAGCATCGGTGTCGATAGCAAGTTGGCGGCGCAAACGCGGGTGAATGCTGCCGAAGCCGTCAAATATTGCCGCTGGTACACGGGGTCCTGACAATGCGTCGCCTATCAATGCCGGCGGTTACGCCAAGAGCTGATTTCGTAAGGGAGTTCGAGCGATGAAATTGGGTGAGCGCGTTGGACTTACTGCCCGGCATCAACTGATCCTGAACCTCTGGAATGCTGGCCTGACCGCGGCCAAGGTCGCCGAGAAAGTCGGCAGCACGAGGAGTGGAATCGCGGGTCAGATCGACCGCCTTCGCGCCCTGGGTCACGAAGGCGAGCGCCGAACCAAAGCAGGCGAGCGTTCAGCCCATCAGCCGGCACCCGAGGCACCGGCCTGGCCGCCTAAGCCGACACACCCGCGCCAGTGCCGCTTGCACCCATGCCAGCGGCACCGGCCGGGCCGTCCAAGCCCCTCCTGCAACTTGGTCGCCGCGAGTGCCGCTTCACGGTCAACGGGGAGCGCCCTGGATGGTCTGCTCGGCGCCGACCGAGGAGAACGGGTCGTTTTGCCCGCATCACTGGAAGATCGTCTATCATCCAAGCACGCCATATGTTCGCGGCAGAGAGCCTGGCTGACCAAGCGGGTGACAACAACATGATCCTCGTCACTCTCCCCGCGCTCGTTCTCCTCCTGGTGATCGCCGCAATGGTCGGCGCCGCCAAGCAACTCGTCGCCTTCGTCATCGTGCTATTAGCCGCCATCCTCGGTGTCACCCTCACCACGCTGCCGCCATCGGTTGCCTTGCTCACCCTGGCCGCCGCCTCCGCTGCAACCCAGTCGCCGATCAGGGCAACCGCCCCCGACGCGACGCAGGAATATCTCGCTCATTCGCGGGCAGTCAAGTTCTGGGGCGTGTCATGAAGGGCGTTGGCCTTTACCTGGCCGTCTTTGCATTGGCGGCACTCGGCTGGCACGAGCATCGGCGGCACGAGGGGCAGCCAATGGCGGTGCATCCTGGTGGCCGGCCACTTGCGGCCCACCATGTCACCGAGGCCAAGGCGATGGTCGCAACGGACCTTGTTGCGAGGCGAGACCCTAGCCTGACGCCGGGCAATGTCCGCACCGATTCTGCCGACGAGATCTGTGCCAACGGCACCAAGGCGCTCAGGCATTGGAGCCGCGACCGGGATGACCGAAATCTTGATGTCCTATGGTCTGCCGCCTGGCCCGCATCCGACTGTAGAAATCGATCATTTGATCCCAATCTGTTTGGGATCGGCAGATACCGACGACAATCTCTGGCCGCAACCGCGGCGGTCAATCGAGCCAATCTGGAATGCCGAGCGCAAGGACGTACTCGAACGCCGCGTGTGCGAGATGGCTTGCGGCGGCCAGATCGATGTCGTCACCGCTCAAATGAAGATCGCGTCGGATTGGGCTGCACTCTATCGGGAGCTGATTGGGGAGCCAGGACATTGAAACGAAGAAAGCTGCACCCGCGATGCCGGCGGTGACGTGCCACGCCTCGGCTTCAACGGCTGCGTCATGGCAACATTGCACACCGAGGGTGCCGCTCCGGCCACCGGTTAGGGCTGACTGCAAGGCGCAGACAATGGACTTTGATGGGCAGACCTACGAGGACGAACTTGGCCGGCAATTTCCAATCAACCGCCCGAAATGGATCAGCCCGAACGGTACCAGTACCTCTTCACCTATCAGCTCCTTTGCCCGAAGAACCAAGTGTTCACGGACGGCAAGGGGCTCGACGACATCGACTGAGAGGGCTCGGTCATGACTGCCGGTACCAAGCTCGCCCTCGTCCTGGCACTCTGAATATATGCCTTCTTCTGGTATTCAATCCTTGGGTGGCAATGGTTCCGGGTCGATGTGATCATCTTCGCCTTGTTGCTTGCCGCCGCAAGATTTCGAGGAGAGATTTGAATGCTCAGACCGAGCCGCGTCGGCTGCAGGCTCAACTTCGGCCTGGTCCGCGAGATACGCGATGGCGTCACCGCCGGCACGGCGCAAGCAAATTTCACGCGCAAGTTCAATGTCTCGGCGAGCACCATCTCGGCGATCTGTCGCTGCGACGCGTGGGGTTTGCCTGCATTGCCCACCGAGCCGGTGAAACATCTCTCGAATCAGCAGACTGACGCGATCCGCGCCTCGCAAGCGACGGGCATGCCGGCCTCGGCATTGGCGTCGCTATATCGCAGCACTGAGATGAATGGCAATGATCAGACAGAGCGTGTGGCTTACGAGAACAAGCTGCGAGAGTATCACGGCATCTCCGGTGCCGAGGCGCGCGACCTCTTTAGCCGGATGGTGGATCAGCACATCGCCGCGCACGAGTACAACAGGAAGCTCGATCCCGATCATGAGGCTACCGACCTCGGCCCTATCCGGGCTTAGGCGTTGTCGCCGAGACCACTGGAGACTTTGCGATGAACACTGACGACGACCGCAATCTGCCGATAGTCAGACCGGTCAGGCGTTATCAGGTGGAACGCAGCGAGACACCGAGCACGACTTACCGGCGAGCGTGAGTCCATTTTCTAGTAAGAGCCGGTCTGATGATCCCGCGGGTATTCATGTGCGGCGGCATGACGAAGGCAGCGGAGATCCTGCATGTCAGCCGCAAGCAGCTGTCCGAAGTCATCAACGGACATAGCGGAATCTCGCCCGGCGGTACGTCTTGACAAGGCGTTCGGCGGAGATGCCGCCACCTGGTATCGCATCCAGGCCGCCTATTACATGGCACAGGCAATGAAGCACGCCGATCAGATCAAGGCGCGCCGGGTGACCGAAGCAGTCCAATCGAACGGATCGGCTTCAAGTTTGTAGTCAGTCAGTCACTTTGAGATAGGGCAGCCAATACTTGACGCGCTCGGCCTTGGGCCGCCAATCGAGGTCGAACCACCGTTGCCAGAAACGGTCCTCAGCTGCAACTATAGCACGAGCGGCGCCGGTCCTAGACTTGAAGACCCACACGGCAATCCGCTATCCCACATCCCATCATTGTCATACCCATGGGATGAACAACCACTTTGTTTCGGAAAACCTGAACGGCAGCAACGCGACCAAAGAAAATTCCCTCGTGAATATCCACCCCCGTGTCATGTTTTGTGAGGCGAATGGTCGGGAGATCCTGATTTTGCAAGATCTCTAGCGACTGCCCGACGACATGGATGTCCATCACTCCTGTGTTGAGAACCAACTCGCCGCGCTCGACCCTAATTAAGGGAATACCATTGGAGCTACGGATCATCGAGATTCAGCAAGAGCACCTCGTCCTCTCTTTCAAAACCGAGAACCGCCTCTCCACCAATAATTATCGCATCAAAACGATCAAGACCCATGGGTTTTAAAATTGTATGTAAAGATATTGCCGCCACATCGAAAACGACAGCTGTCTCCCGAAAAATACCAGATATGAGCAGACGTAAAACTTGCGGATGCGTTGTGTGGTGAATTGTTAAATTTAGCCAACGCTCTGCGTGGAAGCCGCTTGCTGGATTTGTCTTGATGATGGGTCGGACATAGCAGCGTAATATTTTCTGCGGTGTGCTCTCGGGCAGTGGAGAATTCGACAATATGGTCAAAGTGGTAGACTGGTAGCCCACATATCACGCAGCCGAAACGGCATCGTTTGCGAACTTCTCGTTTGATGGAGGACGGTATATTTCGCGAAATCTGTTCATCCGCTCACGCTGTCGCCGCCCGTTTCTCAGAAACACGGCCGGAACGGACCTAGCCGGTGCCGACGCGGTGCCTTGGCCGAAACTGCCATGAAAACTCTGCAAACGCGAGAGCGCCCGCCCGGCATAGTCTCGCTGACCGCTTTTTGGCCGGAGGAACAGTATTCGTCGGTCAGCATCGCCCGCACGCGGGGCTCCATGACGCTCTAAATCTCGAAATATTCGACGGCGGCCCAGAAAAGCGACTTCCTCGTGGTCGCTGTTCAATTCGCGTTTGAGACGCTCGTAAAGGTCGCCGAAGGCTTTCTCGTCGGCCAGCAATTCGAGGGGGTCGAGAAGATGCTGCTGAAAAACGGTCATCGCCTCACTCACGGTTGGCGTATCGATGTCGCGATCCCCTCTGATTTGCGGACAGCCCCGCGCGCCGCTTTGAGCGTAATGCCGGGCGGCACAACGTGCCGCATCAAATGCCACAGGAACCGTGCCCTCTCGGCCACCAGCCACGGCGGGACACCAATACGACCCTGTCAAGCAAATTGTCGTCGGCATCGCTGCAATCATAGCACAGCGAGGCTGTTGTCGAAGCCTTGATTGCCGGGGGATGGGGCCCGGATTATGCTCGCTTTGGACAGGGGAGGC
>CAVZAB010000006.1:0-357241 GCA_963773155.1 uncultured Alphaproteobacteria bacterium
CAACGCCGAGCGGGCTAGAAAATTGCGCGGCGAACTCGTAAGCGGGGCGAGCGTGACTGCCGCGATTTACGGCGCCGGCTACGGCTCTTCAAGCCGCTTTTATGAAAATGCTGGGGCGCGGCTCGGCATGTCGGCCAGCACCTATCGGGCAGGTGGCGCTGGTGTCCAAATCCGCTTTGCCGTGGGCCACTGCTCACTGGGACCGATACTAGTCGCGGCAACGCCACGCGGTATTTGCGCCATTGAGTTTGCCGACGATCCGAATGCACTGGTGCAAGCCCTGCAGGACCGCTTCCCCAAGGCGGAATTGATCGGCGCGGACCTGGCCTTCGAACGGCTTGTCGCGCATGTGGTCGGCGCCGTCGAATCGCCCGAAAAGGCCGCCGCCTTGCCGCTCGATATTCGCGGCACGGCATTCCAGGAACGCGTCTGGCAGGCGCTAAGGGCGATACCTGCCGGTCAGACGGCGACCTATGTCGAAATCGCAGGCCGCATTGGACAGCCGAGAGCAACCCGCGCGGTGGCGCAGGCCTGCGCCGCCAATCCGGCGGCGCTCGCGATCCCTTGTCACCGGGTCATCTGTACTGACGGCGGGCTTGGCGGCTACCGTTGGGGTGTCGAACGCAAGGCCGCCTTGCTTAGGCGGGAAACCCGGTGATTGCAAAGGTCGTCGCGCTTGCCGCCGGACTCGATCAGGGCGGCCCTGGCCCGGTCTTGATTTCGACCGGCGAATCGCCGCGCTCATTTGGTCCGCCTTAGCGCATGAATGCGATTGGTGCGACGCTGCCCGATGTTGGCGCTATTGAGCCTCGAGGAATGCGCCGCTCTTGCCGGCTACGGCGAACCGCGACTGCATCGTGATCGCCAGGCACGGTTTCGGTCGCGGCTATCATTGAGGCGTTGCGGCGGGCTCCCTGTCCGAGGTCAGCGCCGATCGCCAAACGCTGGCAAATCGCTCGGTAGCGATGAGCCTCCCAACGGGCGGCAGACATTTTTGTCCCACTGTCACGCGGCCGGCCAGACAGAGCCGACGGCCTCGCTGTGACGCGGGCCGATCTCAATTGCCTGCAGCAAGTTCTCTACGGCCCCGGAGGTATTCCCGCTGCAGGTCGCGAACCTGCGGTCGGCTCGGCAACGGGATCTCGAGGGCGGCGAATTCGTCCTCATGCAGCAGCGATCGCACATGCAGTCGCGGGCACGCGTGGTGCCGCTTTGCAAGGCGAGGCCGTCATCTTTGCGGTGCTGCAGCCGCCCCGTTCAAAAAGAAGCGCGGCGTCTTTGGCGTAAAGCTGCTCCATGGCGGCGGCTTGAACGCCAATGCAACCGCTGTCATGCTTTGTCCGTGCCGCACCAGCGTCTGCGGCGAGGCAATCAGCGTCTATTGGTCGGGGATCAGGCCGCGCGGCGAAAAGCGCAGCACCAAAAGCAGTAGGATGCCCATGATCAAATAGCGCATTTGTTCCGCCGAATCGATCAGATGTGACTTGACGACACCGTCCGGCAACGGCTCGGCGAGGATGCGCATCAGCCACGAACCCGCCGGTTCGACTTCGACCCATAGGAACCAGATCAGAAAGGCGCCGAGAACCGAACCCCAATTGTTGCCGGAGCCGCCGACAATCACCATTACCCAGACTAAGAAGGTGAAACGCAGCGGTTGAAAACTGTTTGGCGTCAATTGACCGTCGAGCGTCGTCATCATAGCGCCGGCAACGCCGATCACGGCGGTTCCGAGCACAAAAATATGTAGATGTCGCCGCTTAATGTCCTTGCCCATTGCCTCGGCCGCGATCTCGTTGTCCCGGATCGCTCGCATCATGCGGCCCCAGGGCGAGTGTTTGGCCCTTTGCGATAACCATAGAAGCGCCATGAGCACGACGACGAACAACAAGCTGTAGCAAAGTTTCACGACGATCGAGGCGGCTGTCTGCGGGTCGACGCCCCAACCGGTCGCCAAGGCGAGAAACCTTGCAGATTGCTGCAGGTCTACCTCATAGGGGACAGGGCGTGGCAGCCCGATGACATTCTTGACGCCGCGGGCAAGCCAGTCCTCGTTGCGCATCACCGAGAGGATGATTTCGGCGATCCCGAGTGTGGCGATCGCCAGATAATCCGAACGCAAACCGAGCGCGGTCTTGCCGACCAGCCAGGCCGCGGCCGCCGCCAAAAGGCCGCCGATCGGCCAGGCGAGCAGAACCGGCAGACCGAGACCGCCGATGCTCCCGGAAACCGATGGGTTGATTGCCTCGACCGCCCGCGCGCCGCCATCGAAAATCCAGCGATAGACGAAGAAGCTGCCGATCAACAGCGCCAACAGGGCTGCATTGCGGACTGGGCCCGGCAGCATTCTGCTCCACAGCCGCATGGCCGCAAGCAGCGCCACGGCACCGAGACCAAGCGCCAGCGCGATGCGCCAGCCGCCGGCTTGCCAGGCGCCGGAATCGAAGGGGGTGGCGACGAGAACAACGGCGAGCCCGCCCAGCGCGGCAAATCCGCTTAATCCGGCGTTGAACAGACCTGCGTAGCCCCATTGGATGTTCAGACCAAGCGCCATGATCGCCGAGATCAGCCCCATGTTGAAAATTTGCAGCGCAAGGTTCCAGCTCTGCAATTGGCCGACCAGGATAAACATCATGGCGAGCCCGGAAAAAAGGGCGAGGTTTCTCTGCCTCACAGCGATTTCCCGCTGAACAACCCGGTCGGTCTGAACAGGAGCACGACGACCAGGATGGCAAACGAAACCGCAAATTTGTAATCTGTCGACAGAAGCTGTGCCAGGCCGGTGGGCACCAGGGCTGATGGTAGAAGGTAGGACAGCGCTTTCTTCCAGGCATAGGTCACCGCGATTTCGCTGAACGCGACAACAAAGCCACCGGCGACGGCGCCGAGCGGATTGCCGAGCCCGCCAACGACGGCGGCCGCAAAAATCGGCAGCAAGAGCTGAAAATAGTTAAATGGTTTGAAGGATTTATCAAGGCCGTACAAAACTCCGGCAATGGTCGCCAACGCGCCGACCAATAGCCACGTCACGCGGACCACCTTTTCCGGGTTGATCCCCGACAGCAGCGCCAGATCCTCGTTGTCTGAAAAGGCCCGCATCGACTTGCCGGTACGGGTAGTGCCCAGGAACCAGAACAGCGCCGCCACCACGACGAGCGCGGTCGCGATCGTGATTGCCGTTGTGACGCGGATCGCCAGTCCCTCCTCAAGCCCGCTCCACGCCTTGAACTGACTCGCGCTGACAAGAAAACGGGCGCCGTCCGCGAAATTTTGGTCGCCGACGCCGATGATGAAGCGGGTGAGGCCGTTCATCACGAACATAACGCCGGTCGACACGATGACCATGATGACCGGTGCCACGCGCCTCTTCCGGTAAAAGCGGTAGACGCCGCGATCGGTCAGCACAACGAGTGCAGCGGTCGCCGCTATGCCGAAGGGCAGCGCCAGAAGGGCGGTCGGCAGCACGCCGAAGTTCACGCCCATCGATTGGAACCACCAGGTGACGAGAATGGTGATCGTGGTGCCAAAGGCCATGGTGTCGCCATGCGCGAAATTGGAAAAACGCAGAATCCCGTAAACCAGGGTGACGCCGAGTGCGCCTAACGCCAATTGGGCTCCATAGGAAGTGGCTGGCACTATTACATAATTCATGAGTAGAACCAGAGCGTTGAGAAAATCCACGGCGTCAGCCCCCCAGGAATGTTCGGCGGACTTCGGGATTGGCCAAGAGTGCGGCGCCCGTGTCGGTGAAGCGGTTGGCCCCCTGCACCAGTACGTAGCCTTTGTCGGCGATCGACAGCGCCTGGCGGGCATTTTGTTCAACCATCAGAATAGAAATGCCGCTGCGGGCAACCTCGATGATCCGATCGAGCAATTCGTCCATCACGATCGGACTGACGCCGGCGGTCGGTTCGTCGAGCATCAGCACCTTGGGCCTTGTCATCAGCGCGCGGCCGACGGCGACCTGCTGGCGCTGACCACCCGACAGTTCGCCCGCAGCCTGACGGCGCTTGTCGCGCAGGATCGGAAACAGATCGTAGACTTGTTCCAGGGTTGGCCTGATGTCGTCGCGACGCAGGAAGGCGCCCATTTCGAGGTTTTCCTCGACCGTCATCGAGGTGAAGATATTTTGCGTCTGCGGGACGAAAGCCATGCCCATGGCGACGCGATCCTGCGGCGACAGGCCGGTGATGTCCACGCCGCCAAGACGAACTTGGCCGGAGCGCAGATTGAGCATTCCGAATACCGCCTTCATAGCGGTCGACTTGCCAGCGCCGTTAGGGCCAACGATCACGGCAATCTCGCCCTTGTCGACGGCGAGTGTGCATTCGTGCAGGATGTCGACCGGCCCGTAGCCGCCCGTCATGCGCTCGCCGATCAGAAAGCTCATTCGACGCCGTGGATACTCCTGTTCTTCATTCCGGTGCCCAAATAGGCCTCGATTACCGCCTCATTCTCCATAATGTGGTCCGCGGTACCCTCGGCCAGGACCTTGCCTCCGGCCATCACGATCACCGGGTCGCAGAGGCGGGCGATGAAGTCCATATCGTGTTCGATGACGCAGAATGTATAGCCACGTTCACGGTTCAGGCGAAGGATGGCCTCGCCGATCGTGTTAAGAAGCGTCCGGTTCACGCCAGCGCCGACCTCGTCGAGAAAGACGATCTTGGCGTCGACCATCATTGTGCGACCGAGTTCGAGAAGCTTTTTTTGGCCGCCGGAGATTTGCTCGGCCTTCTGGTCGGCGAGTTGGCCGATGGTGAGAAAGTCGAGGACCTCGTCGGCCTTGCTGGCAAGCGCTCGCTCCTCGGCATCGACGCGGTCGCGCCGGAACCAGGCATTCCAAAGGCTTTCGCCGGATTGGCCCGATGGCACCATCATCAGATTTTCGCGCACCGTCATCGAGCCGAACTCTTGGGCGATCTGGAAGGTGCGCAGCAGCCCCTTCTCGAACAGGGTGTGCGGCGGCAGCCCGGTAATATCTTCGCCGGCCATCAGCACGCGGCCGGCGGTTGGCGGCAGTCGCCCGGCTATGACATTGAACAACGTACTTTTGCCGGCGCCGTTCGGACCGATCAGTCCGGTGATCGATCCGGCCCTTATTTTCAGCGAGGCGCCGTCCACCGCGTGGAACCCGCCGAAATGCTTGTGCAAGTGTTCGACGTCAATCACCCGGCATCTCCGAGGTGCCGCACCATTTGCGGCCGCCGCACGGCCTGGAAATCATCATGGCTAAGCCAACGGCCCGGAAAACCGGGCCGTTGCGCAAGCGTCGAGCCGACCGTTCACCGGTATTCGTCGGTGACCGGGACGCCGTCCTTGATCGTATAAATGCGATAGTTTCCGGCACTTTCGCCCGGTCCAATCAATTTGACGGCGGTTGCGCCCTCATAATCGACGCTCTTGCCTTCCGCGAGAAGCTTCAACCCCTTGGCCAATTCCCCTGGCAGGATCCTTTCTCCGGGGCCGTTGGCAACACCGATAACCTTGCCCTTGAAGGCGCCCGATTTTGAAGATTTCGCCGCCTGCATCGCCAACATAATCAACGCCGCCGCATCATAGGATTCCGGCGCGAAGGTCGAGGTCCCGTTCAGACCGGCAGCCTTGGCCATCGCCAGGAATTTTCGCGAGCCCTCATTGTCGATGCCCGGAACGTCGCCGAAAGTGCCGTCGAGCGGTTTGCCGATTGCCTTGATCAGGGATTCACCGAACATGCCATCCGGCAGATAGAATTTGCTGAAGGCGCCGGCATCGAGCGCGGCCCGGATAATGCCCTTGCCGCCTTGGTCGACATAGCCGGCGACCAGCAGAAGATCGCCGCCGGCCGAGGCCAATGCCCCGACCTCGGCCGAATAATCGGCCTTGCCGTCCTCATGGGCGGCAGCAATCGTGATTGTCCCGCCAGCCTTTTCGAAGGCCGCCTTGAAGGATTCGGCAAGCCCCTTGCCATAATCATTGTTGGTATAGGTCAGCGCCACTTTCTTGATGCCGCGGCCAATCAAAACGTCGCTCATCACTTGGCCCTGGCGCGCGTCGGATGGGGCGGTGCGGAAGAACAGCCCGTCGCTGGCTGCGGTCGAGAGCGCCGGCGAAGTTGCCGAGGGCGAGATCATCACGATCCCATTCGGCCGCGCGACGCTCTGCAGGACGGCACTGGTCACGCCGGAGCAGTCGCCGCCAACGATTGCGGTGACATGTTCGGCGGTCACCAGCCGCTCGGCGGCAGCGGTCGCGGCGGCGGCATCGGTGCAAGTGGAATCGCCGCGAACCACGCTGACTTTTGAATTGTCAAACAGCAGGCCGGAATCATTGACTTCCTTGACGGCCATTTCGACGGAACTCGCCATGGTTGGCGAAATGGATTCGATCGGGCCGGTAAATCCCAGCAGTATGCCGATCTTGATGTTTTCGGCCGTGGCTGACCCGGCAAGCAAGACGGTAGCGACGCCGGCTAAGAGCAGTCTCTTCATGTTTCCCTCCCCAATTGGATTCGCTTTGCTCGCCAAAGCCCCTTCTGCTCGATGCCGGGAAGCGGGCGGGGTAGGGCGCGCAAGGATCCCTGTTCGCAAATTGCACCCGGTCGTACGGGCGACCTATCTAACGCGCTTTGATCCTCGTCGGAAAGCCCCGATCAAGCCGAAAGCGGGTCGCCGGCAGCAAACGCAAGCCCCAGTCGCTTCCCGAAAGGCGGATTGAGGAAACTGCGCGGCTGGACGATGATGCAGAAGCGCACAGTAAGATGCGGGAAGCTCGACCAAAAGGAGCCGGAATCGAGTTCGTCGCGGACGGGTAAGCCAAGCCGATCGGGGCGAAGGCAGCTGAAAAGATCTATCACCAAGGCAGGTCCACCCGATCCGGCGATTGCCGTCGTGCGCGTCTCGGCAATCGACATTGTACCCCTGCCGAGAACGGGTCTCGGTCTTCAACCGCTAGCCGCTTGCCTTGGCCGGACAGCCGGTTTATCGCCTTCGCCGCAAGCTGGTCGCCGGCGGTCGGCCCGGCGCTCCAACTGAGGCGACGACGATGGCGAAAATCGAGCTATCCGCCTTGCGGGCCACGCCGGCGATTCGCTCGGCCCTGAGCGATATGCTCATTGAAGTTGTGGCCGGGGGCGGTTCGGTGAGCTTCATGCATCCGCTGGCGGCCAAAGCGGCACAGGATTTCTGGGATGGCGCGCTCGCCGCCGCCTTGCGCAACGAGCGGGTTATTCTCGGCGCCTTCGATGCTGCAACGCTTGTCGGCACGGTGAGTCTGTTGCTTGATTGCCCGCCGAACCAGCCGCATCGTGCCGAAATCGCCAAATTGATGACAAGACCCAGTCATCGCGGCCGCGGCATTGCAAGGACTTTGATGCAGGAAGCCGAGCGCATCGCCATCGAGCGGGCGCGAACGTTGATCGTTCTTGACACGGCCGCCGATGGCGGCGCCGCAGCCCTCTATGAGGCCCTGGGCTACAGGTTCGCGGAACTCATTCCCGATTATGCGTTGAAGCCCCACGGCGGCCTGACGGCGACCATGATTTATTGGAAGCGGCTCGCCGGCCATCCCGGCGATCTGTGATCCTTGCCTTGGGCCATCGAGGTCCTGGGTCCCATTGCAGTTTGATTCAAATCAAAACGGTCAACCAAATTGGACGTCATTCTGTCTTGACAACAGAGGGCCGGACCATGCGCATTCTGCTTCTGCACCCCAATTACCATTCCGGCGGAGCGGAGATCGCAGGCAATTGGCCGCCAGCCTGGGCAGCCTACCTTGCCGGGTCACTCAAGGCGGCCGGTTTCGCCGATATTCGCTTCGTCGATGCGATGACCAACAATCTCTCCGAAGCGCAAGTCCGCCAAATCCTGATCGACGAGTGTCCCGACATCGTCGGGACGACGGCAATTACGCCGTCGATCTATAAAGCTGAACGGCTGCTGCAGCTGGCCAAAGAGGTTCATCCACAAACCCTGACCGTGCTGGGCGGTATCCACGCAACCTTCATGTATCAGCAGGTCCTGGCGGAAGCGCCTTGGATTGATGCGATTGTCCGCGGCGAGGGCGAGGAGATTTTTGTCAATTTGGTCAAATCGGTGAACGCCGGTTGCTTCGAAGCGCAAAGGGGTGGAATCAAGGGACTTGCTTTTCGGCAGGATGATCAGGTGGTTGCAACCCCTGCGGCGCCGACGATCAAGAACCTCGACGCGATCACGCCGGATTGGGGCGTACTGGAATGGCAGAAATACATCTACGTACCGATGGGCAAACGGGTCGCCATTCCAAATATGGCCCGCGGCTGTCCGTTCACCTGCAGTTTCTGCTCGCAATGGAAATTCTGGCGGGATTACCGGATCCGCGATCCGAAACGGGTTGTCGATGAGATCGAAACGCTTGTTCGCGACTACGACGTCGGTTTCTTTATTCTGGCCGACGAGGAGCCTACCATCAATAAGAAGAAATTCGTGGCTTTCTGCGAGGAATTAATCCGGCGCGACCTCGGCATTCTCTGGGGCATCAACACCAGGGTCACCGACATTCTGCGTGACGAGGCCTTGCTGTCTCTGTACCGCAAGGCCGGACTGATCCATGTGTCGCTTGGCACCGAGGCCGCGGCCCAACTGAAGCTCGACCGCTTCAACAAGGAGACGACGGTCGCCCAGAACAAGAAGGCAATTCAATTGCTGCGCGATGCTGGAATTGTCGTCGAGGCGCAATTCATCGTGGGTCTCGAGAACGAAACACGCGAAACGCTCGAAGAAACCTATCGGATGGCGCGCGACTGGCAGCCGGACCTGGCCAACTGGGCAATGTACACGCCCTGGCCGTTTTCCGATCTGTTCCGCGAATTGGGGGACAAGGTCGAGGTCTTCGATTACGAAAAATACAATTTCGTCACCCCGATCATGAAGCCCGACGCGATGGACCGATCCGAGCTGCTGGACCGGGTCATGCACAATTACCGACGATTCTATACGAACAAGGCCCTATTCTCGTACCCATGGTCTGGTTCGGGCGCCAGACGACGCTATTTGCTCGGCTGCCTCAAAGCCTTTCTGAAAGCCGGCTTCGAGCGCAAATTCTACGATCTCGGTCGCGTCAATTATTGGGGACCGCAAACCAAGAACAAGGTCGATTTTGGCTTCGACATGTCGCGTCAGCGCGCCGATATGACCCGGGTTGAATGGCAGACAAGCCACAATCGCAGGATCGGCGGGTCTCAGCAGGCCGAAATCATGGCTTGCGGCGGTGGCCACCAGCAGCTCGACGAAACGGGAAAACAGGCGGCTCAGTGATGGCGTCCCCGCAGCCGGAACGCGGGCCGTGGATAAACGGGAAAAGAGGCCGGATCGGTCCCAATGCGGTAATCCGCCTCGACGAAGCGCTGCGCGAAGTGGCGGGAAGGGAGGCGAGCGCCGCAATTTTTCGGCAAGCTGCGCTCGAGAAATATCTTGCAAGCCCGCCGGTCGCGATGGTGGATGAGGCTGAAGTTGTCGCCCTGCATCGCGCGCTTCATGCCATGTTCGATGACGAACAGTGGCGCAAAGTTTTACGGATCGCCGGCTGGAAAACAGCCGCCTATCTTTTGGGCCACCGGATTCCGCGGGTGGCGCAGCGCGTGATGCGCAGCTTGCCTGCGATGGTTGCTTGCCGTCTGCTCGCACACGCCATTGCCAAAAACGCCTGGACGTTTGCCGGCAGTGGGCACTTCGTGGTTCATTACGGCCGCCCAATGGTTTTCACGATTGGCGGGTGCCCGATTTGCCGAGGCATGATCACCTCACGACCCACCTGCGACTACTATGCCGCAACCTTCGAGCACCTCTTTGCCGAGCTTGTCGATCCGCATGCGAAGGTCGTAGAGGTAGAATGTCTGGCGACCGGCGGCCCTGTTTGCCGGTTTTCCATCATCTGGTAGGCCTGCCCGTTAAGCCTCAGCGGCTTCTCGACAGCCGCAACATGCGCGACAACCGTATCGATATCGAGCCGGGGACTGGCAGCGACGCAGCCCAACCAATCCTCGTCCGCTAATGGGATGGTCCGGCCGCGCTCCTGCCCCATCAGCGGCGCACGCTGGCATGGGGCTGCCAATCGATGGAGCACGCCATGTCCCAGAAACTCGATAGCGCGATCGCCACAATCGGCATTGATATTGGCAAGAACTCTTTCCATGTCGTGGGCCTGGACGAACGGGGAGCGATCATTCTGCGTCAGAAGTGGTCGCGCGGCCAGGTGGAAGCGCGATTGGCCAACATGCCGCGGTGCCTGATTGGCATGGAAGCCTGCGTCGGGGCCCATCATCTCAGTCGCAAACTACAGATGTTTGGTCACGAGGCGCGTCTTATGCCCGCGAGGTACGTGCGTCCTTATTCAAAGGGCCAGAAGAACGACTTCCGCGATGCAGAGGCGATTGCGGAGGCGGTTCAAAGGCCTACGATGAAGTTCGTGGCGACGAAAACCGTCGAGCAGCTAGACCTCCAGGCGCTGCATCGGGTGCGTGAGAGGCTGGTCAGCCAGCGCACCGGCATCATCAACCAGATGCGAGCCTTCCTGCTGGAGCGCGGGATTGCCGTGCGACAGGGGCCGGGCTTTTTACGGGTCGAATTGCCAGCAATCCTTGCCAAGCGCTCCGACGTTCTATCGCCGGGCATGATGCGCATCATAGAGGACCTGGCAGGCGACTGGCGCCGGCTCGACGACCGCATTAAGGATTTATCGGACGAGATCGAGGCACTGGCCCGCCGAGACGTCGCATGCGAGCGGCTGAAGAGCGTGCCGGGTATCGGCCCGATCATCTCCACAGCCATGGTGGCCGCCATTGGTTCCGGCGATGTCTTCTCCAAGGGCCGCGACTTCGCCGCTTGGCTCGGGCTGGTGCCCAGGCAGACTTCGACCGGCGATCGGACGATTCTCGGCAGCATATCAAAGCGCGGCAATCGATATCTTCGCGTGCTTTTTGTTCAGGCGGCGTGGGTTGTCCTGGTTCGGTCGAAGAATTGGGAGCGGTACGGTCTCAAGCCTTGGATTGAGGCAGCCAAGAAACGCCTGCACCACAACGTGCTTGCCGTCGCACTCGCCAACAAACTGGCCCGCATCGCCTGGAGCGTCCTTGCCCATGGTCGGAACTTCGAGGCAAGGACGATCGCTGCCTCCCCCGTCCAAACTGGTTGAGGCATAACGGCAAGCCGAGGAGCATAGACAATGTAGCCTTAGCCTTCTTCCCGCCGAGGTCTGCGAGAGAATGAGACGAGATGGAGGATCGGTCTTCCCGGCGCATGCGAGAACTGGTGACCCGTTTGGCCCTTCGAGGCCTGTCCGCTAATGAGATCGCACGCGCGCTGATATCCATGATGGCCCGGGGAAAATACGCCCCAATCAAAGGCCGTATACATTGATGCAAGACCGCAAACGACAGCTCGACGAAATCTCTTGCGACGCGCGGCCGGACCAAAGCAAGGCAGCGCGGCAAACGGCTCGGCCCTCGCTGTCATGCGCGGCTGGCGCAAAGGAGGCCCGTTGCAGCCGCGTCAATTGTCGAGCGCGATTAGCCGATCGCGCGCTTCGCTGATCCCGGCCTTTACCGCCTCGCCATAGAGAAACTTGGCGCGAGCGGTGTCCGGCTTGATGCCGCGGACATTCCATTGCGCGAGCATTTTCGGATCGAAAGTCTTGGCGAGAAGGTACATCGCCCGGCCATCGCTGGCTCGGGCGAGCCGGTCGAGCATCAGTCTGGCGCTGGCAATATCACCCTGCTGGATCATCACGGAGGCACGGGTCAGCATGCGGGTCGCCTCTTCCGGCGACATGCTGACCGCCGGACCGGCCGCGGCAGGAACGGCGGCTGCGGGAGGGGCAGCCGGGGCGACAGGGGCGGCGGGCGCGGCCGGTGCGCCGATCTTTTCCGCGTCAGGTGCCTTGACCGCTTCTTGGACGAGCGACCGCGGTGCGGCGGGCAGGTTGGCCGCCGGAGCCACCGGCGCCGCCGTGGTTGGTGGCGGCAGCGGGACCGTCGCGGTTGGCATGACGTCGACGGGCGGCGTCTCGACAACCGCACGCGGCGAAAGGGCGGCGAGTTGGGTCGCGGCTGGCGGCGGCGGTTCGCTCGCCGGCGCCGGAGCGGGAGGCGCGACGGCGAGCGACGCGGCAACATTGCCGTCTGCGGCCGCAAGCGCTGCCTGGGTCTGGCTTGCTTGGCGTGTCAGCGATTCCGCCAGGACCCGATCGGCGGCGGCGCGGGCATTGGCATCCTCTGCCGTTTCGGTCTCGGCTGGCTGCAATTGGGCAACTGATATCGACCGCGTATCGGCAGCGTGGTTTTGCGGTTCAATGGAGCTGTAGAGAACCGCCGCGCCGGCGAGAGCAAGCATCAACGCCACTAGCACGCCGAGCACCATCAGCACGCGGCTCGGGCCGCGTGTTCTGTCGAGATCGGCCTGTGTCATCTCTTCCGGGACAGGTTCCATTCAAGGAACTCCTTAAAAATCGCTTCCTGCCGGGCTGCCGAGACATTGTTGGAGGACTCAATGTGGCGCTCGGCGAGAAATTGCTGGAATTCGGCGAATTGCTGGGCGGCATCCCCGGTCGCATCGGTTGGATTGATCGAGCTGTTGGCCTGCGCCGCGCGCACCAGCCATTCCTTGGCTGGTGCAAAGCGCGTCCATCCCGGCACCGTCGCAGCGAGGTTCACTTCCTGCCATTTGGGGTGACGCGGCGGCTTGAGAAAATCGTCGAACTTCGAGAAGAACGCATCAACGAAACGGGCAAGCCGCTGGTAGCGAACTGAGCCGTGCGGCCAATCGAAAACGGCAAGGATCGTCCCGACCGCGATCGTGTCGACACTTTCGTTGGCGGCTATCAGGTTGGGATAGTCCTTTTCGGTCATCGTCGTTGGAAAATAGATGTCCTGGACGCGTTGATCATAGGGGATGGACAAGAAATGAAAACGGCCATCGCTCTTGAAGTCGGTGAAGCCACGTACCGGCTTGCCGCTGACATAGACGGTCGCGGCGATTTCGCCCATTTTGAGCTTCTCGAGAGCGACGCCTTGATCGAAATTGACTATGTCCGGCGTCAGGCCAAGCCGATCGAAGACAACCTTGGCAGTGCCGGCGGTTCCCGATCCGGCGACGTCGGTATTGACCTTGCGGCCGGTCAATTGCCGGATATCGGTAATTTCCTTGGCCGCGAGAATATGGATTTCCTCGTTGTAGAGCCGCGCCACATAGGCGACCTGGCTTCCGACATTCGGAATCTTCGCTTCCGCCTTGACGCTCTCCAGCACGTCGGATTGGACCAGGCCGAGGTCGACCCCACGCAGGAAAAGAATATCCTTGATGTTTTGCAAGGAACCGCGGCCGAGAATTGGCAGGACCCGTAATTTGTCGCCCTCGTCGAGCACCGAGGCGAAGTCTGCGGCGATCCGGACATAGGTCCCATTGATGCCGCCCGAAACGATTGTCACCGTATTGGCATTGACCTCGTCGACGAACTGGGCATGCGTGCGGCGAGCCTCCACGAGGCCGCGCTTGGTCGGCTGGCCATTCGGCGTTTGGGCGCCAGTCTCGAATCCGGCGAGCGCGAGGCCAAGCATAGCAAGGCCTGCCGCCGCAATGCGAACCGATAGCCGTCTCGTATCCGTTGCCGGCACAATTGTCCTGAGCATTTTTTGGCCTCGATTTCGTCCCGCCGCGCTGCCGCATTTGGGACGGCTGGCGCCGCCGCGCGTACCAGTCCTCACCTGCAAAAAGGGCGGAGAAAATGTGGCTTAATCAAGGATGATCGACGCGGTCGTTAACGAATTTCCGGAATGGTTAACGAGCGCGTTGCGGCCGGGCGCCGGGCGCCGCCTTTGAGGCTCGCGTTTGCGCGGCCTATGTGCTACCGGAAGTGCTTGACGGGGCGATTGCCCGGCCGTAGCGCCACCAGGCGGGCAACAGGAACCACTAGCACGCATGTCAGATATTTTTCGCGAAGTTGACGAGGAAGTCCGTCGCGACCAGGCCGTCCAATTCTGGGCAAAATACCAGAACTATATCATCGTTGCGGCTCTGGCCGTGGTCGCAGCGACGGCCGCCTATAAGGCCTACGACACCTATCGCATCCGCGCGGCCGAGACGGCCGGCGCGAAATTCGAAAGCGCGCTCCAGCTCGCCCGCGAGGGCAAGACGACCGAGGCGAAGGCCGCATTTGCTGCGCTTGTCGCCGATGCCCCGGATGGCTATCGCAACCTGGCGCGATTTGCCGTTGCCGACCAGACCGGGCTCGCCGATCCGGCAGCCGCGGTCAAAGCCTTCGACGAATTGGCCGGTGACGCCGCAACGCCACTCTTGATGCAGGATGTCGCACGGCTGCGCGCCGCGACGCTGAGCCTCGACAGCGCCGATCTCGCCGAAACGAAAAAGCGCCTTGAGCTGCTGACGCAGGCCGGCAAGCCGTTTCGCAATTCAGCGCGCGAACTGATGGGCTACGCCGCCCTGCGGGCCAAGGACTTTGACCTCGCCGGGCAGATGTTCGAGGGCCTGGTGTCCGATCCCAATGCCACTGTGGCACAGCGCCAGCGCGCCCAGGCGATGCTCAGTGTGGTTCAGTCGGGCAAAGCACCGGCCGTGCCGCGCTGACCGGATGACCTTCACGATCGCCATCATCGGTCGGCCGAATGTTGGCAAGTCCACTTTGTTCAATCGGCTGGTCGGCAAAAAGCTGGCGCTGGTCGATGATCAACCGGGCGTCACCCGGGACCGGCGCGAGGGCGATGCCACGCTTGGCGATCTGGATTTCAAGGTTATCGATACCGCCGGTCTCGAGCAGGGCGGCGAAGGATCGCTGCCGGCCAGGATGCGGGCCCAGACCGAGGCGGCCATTGTTGCCGCCGATGCGATTCTCTTCATCATTGACGCGCGCACCGGCATTACGCCGACCGATCGCCATTTCGCCGATCTCGTCCGCCGGGCCGGCAAGCCGTTGATCCTGATCGCCAACAAGGCCGAGGGTCGGGCCGGCGAGGCCGGCGCTTATGATGCCTTTGATTTAGGCCTGGGCGACCCGGTCGCCCTGTCGGCCGAGCACAATGAGGGCTTTGCTGAACTCTATGCGGCGCTGCTGACAGCTCTGCCGGGTGCGACCGGTCCCGCGGTTGATGCCGAGCCGGCCGAAGCCACTGGCGCCCACGTTGATGCCGAGGGCGAGGGCAGCGAATTGGACCGCTCGACGCCGCTGCGCGTCGCTATTGTCGGGCGGCCCAATGCCGGCAAGTCGACCCTGCTCAATCGGATCTTGAACGAGGACCGGCTGCTGACCGGACCGGAAGCTGGCCTTACCCGCGATGCCATCGCAGTCGACGCGCAATGGCGGGGCCGCATTATCAGGTTCTTTGATACGGCGGGTCTGCGCCGTAAGGCGCGGATCCAGGACAAGCTCGAAAAGCTGGCCGTGAGCGATGCGATCCGTGCGGTCAAATTCGCCGAGGTGGTGGTGTTGTTGCTCGACGCGACGATACCCTTCGAAAAGCAGGATCTGACGATTGCCGACCTCGTTGAACGCGAAGGCCGCGCGCTGGTCATCGGCCTCAACAAATGGGATCTCATCGCCGAGCCGGGCAAGACGCTGCGCGAATTGCGGCTGTCGGCCGACCAGCTGCTTCCGCAATTGCGCGGCACCGCGGTCGTTCCGGTCGCCGGGCAGACGGGTGAGGGCTTGAACAAATTGCTGGATGCGCTTCTTGCGACCGAGCTTGCCTGGAACCGCCGCGTGTCGACAGGCAAGCTCAATCGCTGGCTGGGCGCTGCCATCGAAGCGACGCCGCCGCCGGCGGTGGCCGGGCGGCGGATCAAGATCCGTTACATGACCCAGGCAAAGGCCAGGCCACCGCATTTCGTCATCTTCGGCAACCAGCTGCCGGCTCTGCCGGAGAGCTACAAGCGGTTCCTGGTCAACGGCCTTCGCCAAAGCTTTGGTTTCGCAGGCGTGCCGCTGCGGCTCAGCCTGAAATCCGGCAAGAACCCGTTCGACAAGCGCTGATCTCGATCAATCGGGGTGCCGAAAGCTGATGATCCGATCGCTCGGATAATCATAGAGTCGGCCGCTCACCGTCGAGTCCGGCCGGCAGAAGGTGACGACATGCGGCGCGAATTCCTCTGGCGTGCGCAAACTCAACGGATCTTCGCCGGGCATCGCGGCTGCCCGCAGGCGGGTACGTAGCGGGCCAGGATTGACGACCATGACGCGAACCTGCGAGGTCGTGAGCGTCTCGGCCGCGTAAGTCCGGGCAAGCGTGTCGAGCGCCGCCTTGGATATGGCATAGGGCCCCCAGTAGGGCCGCACAACCGCCGCCGAGGATAGCAGCACGACCCGACCGGCAGGCGCTGCCCGCAGCAGCGGATCCAGCGAACGAATAAGCCGCCAATTGGCGGTCAGGTTGACAGCCAGGATCCGGTCCCAATCCTTCGGCTCGACATGGGCGAGCGGCGTCAGCGGCCCGAGCAGCCCGGCATTGCCGATCAGAATATCGAGTTTGCCCCAGCGCTCGTGCAGCGCGGCGCCGAGCCGGTCGAGCGCCTCGAAATCGGTCACGTCGCAAGGAACCAGCGTGGCGCCGCCGCCAAACGATCCGATCGCATCATCGAGGTCCGCGAGCGCGCCTTGGCTGCGCGCCAGCGCAATCACATGGGCGCCGTTGCGGGCCAATTCGAGGGCGAGAGCGCGGCCGATCCCACGCGACGCGCCGGTGACGAGCGCCAATCGTCCGGCAAGCGGCTCGCCGCTCATCCGGCCTCCGCGAGCAGCGACAATTGCTGGCGGGCGGGTTCGCCTTCAACGTCAGTGAGGTGGGTCGGATAATCGCCGGTAAAACAATGGTCGGTGAATTGCGGGCGCAAAGGATCGCGATTGTCATAGCCCATGGCCCGGTAGATTCCGTCCACCGAGAGAAACTCCAGGGAATCCGCTCCCATGAATTTTCGCATGCCTTCACGATCAAGCTGGGCTGCCAGCAAATTCTCGCGCTGCGGCGTGTCGATGCCATAATAATCGGGATGGGTGATCGGCGGTGAGGAGATCCTGAAGTGCACCTCGCGCGCCCCGGCCTCGCGCATCATCTGCACGATTTTCACCGAAGTCGTGCCGCGCACGACCGAATTGTCGATCAACACGATCCTTTTGCCGGCGACGACGGCCCGATTGGCGCTATGCTTGAGCCGGACGCCGAGCGCTCGGATCGACTGGGTCGGCTGAATGAAGGTCCGACCGACATAATGGTTGCGGATGATGCCGAGTTCGAAGGGGATGCCGGCGGCCTGGGCATAGCCGATCGCGGCCGGCACGCCGGAATCGGGCACCGGAACCACCACATCGGCTTCGACCGGCGCTTCCTTTGCCAGTTCGGCTCCCATCTTCTTGCGCACTTCGTAAATTGAACGGCCGTGCACGATCGAATCGGGGCGTGCGAAATAGATATATTCGAAAATGCACGGACGCATCGGTTGCGGCGGAAACGGCTTCAGGCTGTCAATGCCGGTCTCCGAGATGACGACGATTTCGCCATTCTCGATGTCGCGCACGAAGCGTGCGCCGATTATATCGAGCGCGCAGGTCTCGGAGGCGAGGATGAAGCGACCGTCGAGTTCGCCGAGCACCAGTGGGCGGATGCCAAGCGGGTCGCGGGCGCCGATCAGCTTCTTGTTGGTCAGGCCGACCAGCGAATAGGCGCCTTCAAGCTGGCGCAGCGCCTCGATGAAACGATCGATGAAACGGCCGCGCCGGCTGCGGGCAACAAGATGCACGATCGCTTCCGTATCGGACGTCGACTGGCAGATCGCCCCCTCGCGGATCAGATGGCGACGGAGCGTCAGGCCATTGGTCAAATTGCCATTATGGGCGACCGCAAAGCCGCCGCCGTCGAGTTCGGCAAACAAAGGCTGGACATTGCGCAGAATTGTCTCGCCGGTTGTCGAATAGCGGACATGGCCAATCGCCGCGTGCCCGGGCAGGCGTTCGATGGTGCTAGCGGTCGAAAAATGGTCGCCGACGAGTCCGAGCCGGCGTTCGGAGTGGAAGCGCTGGCCGTCGAAGGCAACAATACCGGCCGCCTCCTGGCCGCGGTGCTGCAGCGCGTGCAAGCCCAAGGCCGTAATCGCTGCGGCATCGGGATGCGAGAAAATCCCGAAGACGCCGCATTCCTCGCGAAGGCGGTCTGCCTCGGGATCGAACTGTGCTGCCCCGGACTCCTTCTCGTCGACAGGCAGAGTTGGGCCCATTTCACATCCTCTCTGAGCCGCCTGGCATGCTCGCCCGGTCAGCGCAGCTTGCCGCCGGCGCCCGGATCGGCGATCAGGGCATCAAGTTTCTGGCGCTCGACGTTGGTCTGGCTGGCCGCCTTCTGCGTCAGGCCGGTATGCGCCGCCGGCACCGGACTCGAAGGCGGCGGTGTGATTTCGGTCTTCTTCTGCGGTACGGCGGGGGCTGCCGGCCCGGTTTTGGTTTCGGGATCCGGCTCCGGCGGGGCCTCGTCGGTGCCGGCCTTGGGCTTCTTCAGCCGCTTGAGTATGGTGCTTTCGGGGTCGTCGGGCAGCATAGCCATGATCTGGTCGCCGGTCGCCTGAAGGATCGGCTTGGTCTTGGCCACTTTGACCCATTCGGGCTGCGCCTTGTCCGGCACCAGCCAGGAAAAGAACAGAAAGGCGATCACGGCGAGCAGAAAACCGCGGACCGCGCCGAACAGAAAGCCGAGCGAACGGTCGAGGGCGCCGATCTTCGAATTGAGGATCACGTCGGATAATTTGACCGTGATGATCGACACCAGAATCAAGGTGACGATAAAGATCGCCAGCGCGGCAACCGCCAGCGCGACAGTGTCCTTCTGGATGTAGGGCTTGATATAAGGCAGGGCAATTGGGTGCAGATAATAGGCAGCAACCGCGGCAAGGGCCCAGGAGGCGATTGCGAGAACTTCACGGGTAAAGCCCCGCAACATCGACAGCAGCGCCGAAATGAGCACGACGCCAATCAAACCGAGATCAAAATAAGACGGCATGCCTCAGCCTCATGGCGACCTTGGGAATCGGCGAGGCAATCAACCCCGCTGCCGCAGGCCTTATAACGAAGGATGTAGGGCGCGTCACCTCTTGCCGCCATCCCCACCGCTCGGCTTGCCGGCGGCAATTTGCGCGACCAGAGTACCAATCTGCGACAACGGCCGGACCTGGCGCGCGTAACTCTCGTCCAATTCACCGGGCACCGGCGCCACCGCCGCCAAAAAGCCGAGCTTTGCCGCCTCCTTCAGGCGCAATGCCGTGTGGACAACCGGACGAATGGCGCCCGACAGGCCGATCTCGCCAAAATAGACGGTGTCGGCCGGCAGCGCGACTCCGCTCAGCGACGAAACCAGCGCCGCCGCCGCCGCCAGATCGGCGGCCGGTTCGCTGACTTTAAGTCCGCCGGCGACATTGAGATAGACGTCGTATTGACCAAGTCGCAGGCCAGCATGCGCTTCGAGCACGGCAATGACCATGGCGAGCCGGTTGGAGTCCCAGCCGACCACCGCCCGCCGCGGTGTACCGAGTGCCGTTGCCGCGACCAAGGCCTGGATTTCGACGAGAATGGGCCGCGTGCCTTCCATGCCGGCAAAAACTGCGGTGCCTGCCGTCGAGGCGTCGCGGCCGGACAGGAACAGGGCGGAAGGATTGCTCACTTCATTGAGGCCAAGCCCGGTCATCTCGAAAACCCCGATTTCGTCGGTCGGACCGAACCGGTTCTTGACCGCCCGCAGGATCCGAAAATGGTGGCCGCCGTCGCCTTCAAAGGAAATGACCGCGTCGACCATGTGCTCGACCACCCTCGGTCCGGCGATCTGCCCATCCTTGGTGACATGGCCGACGAGAATAATGGTGGCGCCCTGTGTCTTGGCATAGCGGATCAGGGCTTGCGCCGATGCCCGCACCTGGGTGACGGTGCCGGGCGCCGCCTCTGCCGCATGGGTCCACATGGTTTGGATCGAATCGATCACCACCAGGCTCGGCTTCGGCCCTTGCCGTAAGGTGGCGAGGATATCATCAACGCCGGTTTCGGCGGCAAGCTCGACGTTGGCTCCGGCAAGCCCGAGCCGTTCGGCCCGCAGCCTGACCTGAGCCACCGCCTCCTCGCCCGAAATATAGACGACGCGATGGCCCTTCCGCGCGAGGCCAGCGCAGGCCTGGATCAAAAGGGTCGACTTGCCGATGCCGGGCTCCCCCCCAATCAGGACGACAGAACCGGGGACAAAACCGCCGCCGGTGACACGGTCGAGTTCGGCCGAGCCGCAGGCGATCCGCGAGGCTGGCCGGTCGCCGCCGGCTAGTCGCTCAAGGACTAGGATTCGGCCGCCTCTGGGCGCCGCATCCGCTCCGATCCCGGACGGCGCCGCCTCCTCGACGATCGTGTTCCAGCCGCCGCAGGAATCGCAGCGCCCCTGCCAGCGTTGCGCTAGGGCGCCGCAGGTCTGACAGACAAAACTGGCACGCGGCCTAGCCATCGGCAGGCCGGTAATGCCGGCGCGGACGCGGGCCAAAGCCAGTCATGATGGCGTAGCCGATCGTCTGCGCGCCGGCCGCCAATTCGTCGATGCCGATCACCTCATTGAGGAATGCGATGGTCGCGCCTGGCTGCACCGCGGCCGGGTCGGCGACACCGCTGACGTCGACCGCAGCAAAATCCATCGACACGCGGCCAACAATCGGACAGCGGATCCCGGCGACCATCGCCACAGCCCCGGCCCGCGCGTCGCTGGCGCCGGCGAGGCGTGGAAGACCGTCGGCATAGCCGAGTGAGACGATCGCGAGCCGAGCCTGCTGGCGCGCAGTCCAGGTGCCGGAATAGCCGACCGTGGCGCCTGGCGCTACCGCGCGCAGCTGGATGATCCGCGCCGAGAGGCCAATCACTGGTCGCATCGGGTTGGCCCGGCCCGGGGTTGGGTTGCCGCCATAAAGGGCATAGCCCGGCCGGATCAAATCGTAATGCGGCCGGGCCGGCAGAAATACGCCGGAGGAATTGGCGAGGCTTGCGGGGATAGAGCCAAACTGCGCCCTGACCGATTTCGAACCGGCCGATCTGATCGGCATTGATTCGATTGTCGCTCTCTTCGGACGCAACGAAATGGCTCATGACCAGGCGTATATCCGCCAGGCGGTGCCGCAGAGACGCCGCAATCGTCGGGGCCTCAGTGGCCGAAAGGCCCAGCCGGCTAAGGCCGGTGTCGAAGTGCAGGGCCGCTGTCAAGCCAGCCGCGCCCGGCGCGAGCCAAGTCGCAACGTCCTGGGGCGATGACAGAACCGGGCGCAGCCGAAACGCTCGATGGAAGCCGAGGTCGGCACCGTCGATACCATTGAGCACGTAGATCGCCGCGTCTTGCCCGGCGGCCTCGCATAACACCCGCAATGCCCGGCCCTCGTCAGCCTGGCTGACAAAGAAATTACGGCAGCCGGCTTGAAGCAGGGTGCGGGCGACCGGATCAACGCCGAGCCCATAGGCATTCGCCTTGACCACTGCCGCGCTGGCATGACCGGCGATGGTCGAAAGCCGGTGCCAATTGGTGGCGATGGCGGCCAGATCGACGCTAAGCACGGCCGGCGCCGTTTGCGGAGCGACTGGTCGATGGGCCATTGAATCCAAGGTCACAGCCGGCTCGGCAGCGCATCCTCGCGTGCCAGGTTGGAAAAGCGAGTCATTTCCGCCTCGAATTGCAATTCGACCATGCCGGTCGGCCCGTGCCGCTGTTTGCCGATGATAATTTCGGCCCGGCCATGCGCCCGCTCCATGTCGCTCATCCAGGTCACGTGTTCTTCGCTGCCTGGCCGTGGCTCGCGGTTCTTCAAATAATATTCCTCGCGATAGACGAAAAGCACGACGTCTGCATCCTGTTCGATCGATCCGGATTCGCGCAGGTCGGACAGCTGCGGGCGTTTATCGTCGCGGTTTTCGACCTGCCGCGACAATTGCGAGAGCGCCACTACCGGGACATTCAATTCCTTCGCCAGCGCCTTCAGCCCCGTGGTAATTTCCGTCAATTCCTGAACCCGGTTGTCGGTGCGGGTCTTCGATCCGCTGAGCAGCTGCAAATAGTCGACAACCAGGACGTCGAGGCCGCGCTGGCGCTTGAGGCGGCGGGCCCTTGCGGTCAATTGGGCGATCGATAGGCCGCCGGTCTGGTCAATGTAGAAGGGGATCGTTTGCATCTGCCGGGCGGCGTCCGAAATCCGGTGGAATTCTGGGTCGGATAGGTCGCCGCGACGGATCTTGTAAGAGGCAACGCCGGACTGTTCGGCAATAATGCGGGTAGCCAATTGCTCAGCCGACATTTCGAGTGAGAAGAAGCCGACGATGCCGCCGTTGATCGTCTCGTGCGAACCGTCGGCGCGCGGACGGAACTCGTAGGCCTTGGCGATATTGAAGGCAATATTGGTGGCTAGTGCCGTTTTGCCCATGCCTGGCCGTCCGGCGACGATGATGAGATCGGAGCGCTGCAGGCCGCCCATCATCCGGTCGAGATCATGCAGGGCGGTGGCGGTGCCGGACAGGCGGCCGTCGCGTTCATAGGCCTTGGCGGCCATGTCGATGGCGAGCGTGAGCGCATCGGCAAAGCGCTGGAAGCCGCCGTCGTAGCGGCCACCCTCGGCGACCTCGTAGAGTTTGCGCTCGGCAGCTTCGATCTGGGCCCGCGGCGTCTGTTCGACCGGTGCATCGAATGCAACATTGACGATGTCTTCGCCGATTCGGATCAGTTCCCGCCGCACCGCAAGATCGCTGATAACTTGACCATAGTCAGCGGCATTGATGACGCTGGTCGCCTCGGCGGCAAGCCTGGCCAGATACTGGGCCGTGGTGAGCCCGCCGAGGTCCGCCTCGCCGACAAAGCTCTTCAAGGTCACCGGCGAGGCGAGCTTGCCGGCGCGGATCAATGCGGCGGCGGTTTCGTATATTTTGGCGTGGATTGCCTCGTAGAAATGCTCCGGTTTCAGAAAGTCGGAAACTCGGTCGAAAGCGTCATTGTTGACCAGGATCGCGCCAAGCAGCGCCTGCTCAGCTTCGACATTGTGCGGGGTGATCCGGTAGGCCTGCTGTGTTGCCAGCTGTAGACGACCGGCCAATTGTTCGACGCTCGCCATGAATTCGGACCCCAAATTGCTGGCCGCGAGACGGCGCTCGGGGAGCCGGCGCCAACGGTGCCGCCCCTTGTGGCACGGTCTCGGGCCAAGAAAGAGGCCGTCCACTCACCGTGGCGGCTTAGTCACCATTGTCCACAGTGGAAAAGGGCCACGATCAAAAGGCTTGACGGGCGCCAACTCAACCCAACCATCGAGTCTACACGGTTTCGGCGCCACGGTTGCACCAATCGGTCATCCAGCGCAGATTGACGAGCCGGGAGGCAAGCATGCAGACAAGGTTGTTCGGCGAGGTCGATGGGCAAGCCGTCCACGAGGTGACGCTCGCCACCAGCGCCGGCGCCCAGGCAAAAATCCTGTCCTGGGGCGCGGTGGTCCGTGATCTGATCGTGCCGGACCTATCGACCCGGCGGCGGGTTGTGCTTGGTTTCGACAGCTTGGACGATTACTTGGCCCATTCCCCCTATTTCGGGGCCATCGCCGGACGGTTCGCCAATCGCATCGCGCACGGCCGGTTTCAGCTCGATGGCCGCGCTTATCGGCTGGCGATGAACGAGGCGGGACGCCATTCGCTGCACGGCGGCATCCGGGGCTTCGGCACCCGGCCATGGCAGCTCGAGGGGGCGGACGCCCAGGCGGTCAGGTTGAGGCTCGTCTCGCCGGACGGCGACGGCGGCTATCCCGGCCGGCTCGATACTCGCTGCACCTATCGCTTGCTCGAACCGGCCACATTGCGGCTCGAAATCCTCGCGACTTCCGACGCCCCGACGCTCGTCAACCTTGCCCATCATTCCTATTTTAATTTGGCACTGGAGCCGCCGGCCGCGGCGCCGAGCGTTCTTGACCATCTCTTGTCGGTCAATGCGGAATTTTACACCCCGGTCGACAATGAGCTGATCCCAACCGGTGAAATCCGCAGCGTCGCCGGCACGCCCTACGATTTTCGCGCGGCGCGGCCGTTGCGCAATGCCGCCGATCTTGCCTACGACGTTAATTTCGTTCTGGCCGGCTTCCCGGACCCAGTGAGCGGGCTTGCCTTGGCGGCGACGTTGCGGGCGCCTGCCGGCGGGTTGGGTCTGGCGGTCCATACCAGCGAACCGGGGTTGCAGGTCTATGACGGCGCCAAACTGGCAATCCCCTGCGCCGGTTTGGGCGGCGATCATTATGGCCGCAACGCCGGCCTCTGCCTCGAGCCGCAGCGCTTTCCCGACAGCCCCAATCGGCGGCATTTCACCGCCGCGCGGCTGGCGCCGGGCGAAACCTATCGGCAGACAACCGAATATCGCTTCGGACGGGACGGCTAGCCTTAGCGGTCGCCGAGGCTGCCGCCAGCATCGGCCAGCGCCGCACCGACTTCGAGCCCGAGATCGTCGAGCGAGGTTTCCTGCTTTACGCTTAGTTGCTCGCCCTTTTCCTGACGCTCGGCCTCTTCCGGCGAGCGGGCGACATTAATGGTGATCTTGACCTCAATTTCCGGGTGCAGGACCAGCGGCACCGTATGCAGGCCGATCGCCTTGATCGGGGTGGACAAAACGACCTGGTTGCGATTGAGGCTGACGCCGGCGGTGCTGGCTACCTCGGCGATGTCCCTGGTCGCTACCGAACCGTAAAGATGGCCCGTCTCACCGGCCTGACGAATGACGATGAAACTCTTGCCTTCGAGCTTCGCCGCGACCTCGGTCGCCTCGTTCTTGGCTTCCAGGTTGCGCGCCTCGAGTTGGACCCGTTGACCTTCAAATTTCTGGCGGTTCGCCTGGGTTGCGCGCAGAGCCTTGCCGCGCGGCAGGAGAAAATTGCGGGCAAAGCCGTCTTTGACGCGGACCACCTCTCCCATCTGACCGAGCTTGGCGACGCGTTCGAGCAATATGACTTCCATGGGCTTCTCCTCTTCTACGATTTGAAAGTTGGGTATGGTGTCTTGCGGATTGCTTTGATGAGGCGGCTCATTCGGCGCCCCGGGAAAGCAGCGGGCGGCGCATGAGAGTGTCGACAAGGCCGACCACGGCAAAAATCAAAAGCGCCGGCCCGGCGAGCAGGACAAGCAGGGCATAGGCGCCGAACAGGACCGGGCCGCGGGCGTCGAGTCCACGGGTACGTCGGTGCAGGCAGGCAAGGCCAACCAGTGCAAACGCCATCGCCAGGGCGGCGGCGGCGACGGCCGCGAATAGAGCCAGAAATCCCTCACCCCAGATCAGCGTCAGCGCAATACCGAACAGGCCGGCAATCCAGGGCGCCAGCCTCAGTTCGTCGGAGAGGGCCGGAAACGGCCGCGGCAGACGTTTCAGGGCACGTACGATCGTCGCCGCAAGCCACAGGTCGATCGCCAGAGCCAAGACATTCCAGGCGGCCGAACCGATTGGCATGGCTTCGACGAAATCGCGGGTTAGCGCCTCGATCGCGGCCGGGTCAAGGGCTGAGGGTTCGGTCAGGCGGGTCAGCACGGGCGCCAGGACCTCAGTTGTTCTGTCGACCATTGCCTGGTAGCCAGCATAGGTGGTGCTGATGCTGAGCACCGCCGCGCAGACGACCGCCGTCACCGTCGCCGCGATCCAGGCGAGCAAGCGGGATAGCGGGTACCAGGTCAGACCCTTGCCGTCGGGGGCGGGGCGGCCGAGAAGCGCGAGATAGGCAAGCCACCAGGCCGGCAGGCCGATGCAGCCGAAAAAGACGGCTGCGGCCTTAGGATCGAGCACAAGGGCGACCAATAGGGTGCCAGTCACGGCAGCGCCGAGGCCGGCGCCATGGCCCCAGCCAAGGGCCGCGACCATGATCGGCAGCGGCGCACTGAAGAAAGCGAGCAGCATCAGGAAAAAATTGTCGCCGCTGGCCAAAAATACTCGAAACAGCAAAGCTGCTGCTGCGGCTGCCGCGAGACTTGTCCCGGTCGTTACCATCATGGTCAGCTGTCCCGCAAAACGCGGTTAGAGACAGATCCAGGCCTGCCCCAACCTGGCCGCCGGGTCGCCGACGGCCGAAATGTCGACTACCGGATCATGTACGGCAACAGGCCGAGAAAGCGCGCTCGCTTGATCGCTTGTGCCAGTTCACGCTGCTTGCTGGCGCTGACCGCGGTAATCCGCGACGGCACAATCTTGCCGCGCTCCGAAATATAGCGCGACAGCAAGCGGGTGTCCTTGTGGTCGATTTTCGGCGCGTTGGCGCCAGAGAAGGGGCAGCTCTTGCGGCGGCGAAAGAATGGACGGCGCGTGGTACTCGTGCTCACTGGGCAATCTCCTGGGCTTCGGCGCCAAAATCGTCACGGCTGCGGCGCGGGCCGCGTTCGGAGCGGTCGAAACGGCCACCGCCACGCCGGTCGCCACGATCGTCGCGATCGGATTCGTCGCGCTTTCGCATCATCGCCGACGGGCCTTCCTCGAGCGCTTCGACCCTGACCGTCAGAATTCGTAGAATATCCTCGTTGAGGCGCATCTGCCGTTCCATTTCAGCCAAAGCCGCCGGCGGCGCGTCGATGTTGAGTAGGGAAAAATGGGCCTTGCGGTTCTTCTTGATCCGATAGGCGAGAGATTTCACACCCCAATATTCGACTTTGGCGACCGTGCCGCCGTGGCCGGCAATGACGCCCTTGTATTGTTCAGTCAGCGCTTCGACCTGCTGGGCGGTGACATCCTGGCGGGCCAGGAAAATATGCTCGTAGAGAGCCATGATTATGCCTTTCCTCTTCGAGCTGGGTTCGACGCGGAGCCCTTCGAGCCTCGAAGAAAGGCTCGATCCGGATCATCGAAGGCGGAGACACGGGAAAACGGATGGCAGGTCAAGCGAGGCTTGGGCCACCCTGCCTGCCGGAGCAGGCCTTCCGTTCAGCCTCCGGCCGAACTACAGCGAAGCGGCGTCTTATAGCCGGTTTTTGCCGGCACGCAAGCAAATCTGCGGCTGGCCGGCGGCGCGTCTGCCCACAATGGCTCAGGCGGATTCGACGAAATGGCCATTATCATAGATCCGCCAAGCGCGCAGGCCCGCTTTGGCGACGACCGTGCGGCCACTTTTCGCCTTGGCGACGAGGTATTTGAAGACGATCGGCCGGCGCCATGAAAATGGCGTCTCCGGATCGCAAACAGCCCGGTACTCGTCGGAATCCGGATCCTCCATCAGGATCGTGCCGATCCGGTCGGGCCGCATGGTCGCGGGCAGCTGCCGGTCGATGATCCATTGGCATTCGAAATCGCGGCAAACCGCCGGCCGGTCCTGATAGATGGCGCAGCCGCCGGTGCGTACGCAATTGGTGCACCAGGCACCGGCCGGCTTTTTGAATTCCTCGATGTCGAGCACCTTGCAGCACATAGTGCAGGAGCCGCAGTCTTTCCCGGGAATTGCAAGCATCACCATCGCTTGGCGCAAGAATCAAAAGTGGAGGAACGCCCCATAGACCACGAAACGCGCGGCAAGGCCAGATCCTCGGGACTTGACAGCCAAGAGGGGCAATGCCACTCGCTGCCGGTCTTGCGGGGGTGGCATGGTCTGCGCATTGGTCTTTCCGGGTCAGGGTTCGCAAAAAGTCGGCATGGGCCTTTCGTTGGCGCAGAATTTTGCGGCAGCTCGGGCGGTTTTCGACGAGATCGATGAGGCGCTCGGCGAGACGCTGTCGCGGGTGATGACGAACGGGCCCGAGGCCGAATTGATGCTCACCAGCAACGCCCAACCGGCGCTGCTCGCGGTCAGCCTTGCTGTCGTCCGGGTACTGGAAAGCGAGGCCGGGCTGGTCATGGCGCGCGACGTTCATTGCGTCGCGGGTCATTCGCTCGGCGAATATTCGGCGCTGGCCGCGGTCGGTAGTTTCGACGTTGCGACAGCGGCGCGATTGCTGCGGCTGCGCGGTCTGGCTATGCAATCGGCCGTTCCAGTCGGCGCCGGGGCCATGGCCGCCGTTCTCGGTCTCGCGCTCGCCGATGTCGAAAGGTTGTGCGCCGATGCCGCCGCAAGGGCCGGCGGCGTCTGCCAGGCAGCCAACGACAATGGCGGCGGCCAGGTCGTAATTTCGGGCACCGCCGCGACGGTCGCGCTCGCCGGCGAATTCGCCCGCGCGGCCGGGGCCAAACGGGTGCTGCCGCTGCCGGTTTCGGCGCCGTTCCATTGCGCGTTGATGCAGCCGGCCGCTGAACGGATGCGCGCCGCGCTGGCGCAAACCACGATTGGCACGCCCAGCGTACCGTTGATCGCCAATGTTCTTGCGCGGCCGCTGCGCGATCCCGAGGCGATCCGCGCCCGCCTCGTTGAACAGGTCACGGCCACCGTACGCTGGCGCGAAAGCGTCGCCTTCATGGCCGGCGAGGGAGTCGACCTCTTTCTCGAACTCGGCTCCGGCAAGGTTCTGTGCGGGCTGATCAAGCGCATCATTGCGGATGCCGACTGCCGGGCCGTCGGCAGTGCCGATGACATAGCCGCCCTGGGCGCTGTTTTTGCTGTCGATGGGAGACCAGCCGATGTTTGACTTGTCGGGGCGCAACGCGCTCGTCACCGGAGCCTCCGGCGGCCTCGGCGCGGCCATCGCCCGGGCCCTGCACGCGCAAGGCGCCAATCTGGTCCTGTCTGGAACGAGGGTCGACGTTCTGCAAGGGCTCGCCGCCGAATTGAGCGGACGGGCCCAGGTGGTCGCCTGCGATCTTGCCGACGACACCGCGGTCGAACGTCTCGTACCGGCGGCAGAGGCGGCCATGGGCGGTCTCGACATTCTCGTCAACAATGCCGGCCTGACCCGCGACGGCCTGTTCATGCGGCTGCGCGACGAGGACTGGGACCTTGTTCTCAAGGTCAATCTAACCGCTGCTTTCCGGCTCTCGCGGGCGGCGCTGCGCGGCATGATGCGCCGCCGGTTCGGTCGGATCATTGGCATAAGTTCGATCGTCGGCGTGACGGGCAATGCCGGCCAGGGCAATTACGCCGCCTCTAAAGCGGCCATGATCGGCATGTCTAAATCGCTTGCCGCCGAAGTGGCAAGCCGCAACATAACGGTCAATTGCGTGGCACCTGGCTTCATCGCGACGCCGATGACCGATGCGCTCAATGCCAAGCAGCGCGCCGCCATCCTTGCCTCGATCCCATCCGGCCGGCTCGGCGAGACCGCCGATATTGCGGCGGCCGTCATCTATCTAGCCAGCGCCGAGGCCGCCTACGTGACCGGCCAGACTTTGCATGTGAACGGCGGAATGGCAATGATATGAGCGCGTTGGAAAATGCCGGCCGGAGTTGCGCCGGTATCTGCGGCTCTCGCCAGAACCGGCGAAGTATGTTAGGCGATCGACAGGACATGTTGCCATGCCGTCCGGTTTCTGCCATCAGGGCGGGGGCATCGAGTTTAGGGCAAGGGGCTGCGGTCTGAGTTTGCGCGCCGGTGCCATTTTCCGGACAGACGCCGCCGGGACATCCGGTGGGGTTGGATTGTCGCAAGTGCGGGTGAGGGGGACCTGGGCCGGGGCTTGCGAGCTGGCCGGCCGGAATTGACACAGCCCGCAGACGGATTGGGGTCAGGGTCAAGATTAAGACAAGGACAGGGAAGATGAGCGATATCGCCGAGCGCGTTAAGAAGATTGTCGTGGAACATCTCGGCGTGGACGCCGACAAGGTTGTCGACGGGGCCAATTTCATCGACGATTTGGGGGCAGATTTGCTCGACATTGTCGAGCTCGTCATGGCCTTCGAAGAGGAATTCGGCGTAGAAATTCCCGATGACCAGGCCGAGACGATTACCACGGTCGGCGATGCCTGCAAGTTTCTCGAGAAGAACGCCAAGGCTTGAGTCCGAGCCGCTCCCTCACTTAGTGCCATTGCGACAGGTCGGGCCGGCGCGAGCCGGCCCAGCCGTATTGGCCTTCCGGGTGCGGCGCATGCAGCGCATGGATGGTGAATGAGACGGGTTGTCGTCACGGGGCTGGGAATGGTGACGCCGTTGGGCTGTGGCGTGGCGCCGACCTGGGAGCGGCTGCTTGCCGGCGCCAATGGTGCGCGCCGGATCGAGCATTTCGACGTCTCGGATATCGCCTGCCAGATCGCTTGCATGATCCCGCGCGGCGATGGTAGCAACGCGACCTTCAATCCCGACCATTGGATGGCGCCCAAGGAACAGCGCAAGGTTGACGATTTCATCCTGTTTGCCATGGCTGCCGCGACCCAGGCGCTGGATGATGCCGGCTGGCATCCGCGCAGCTATGACGAGGAAATCAGTACCGGCGTTTTGATCGGTTCGGGCATCGGCGGGATCGGCGGCATCGCCGAAGCCGCGCTTAACCTCCAGGAGAAAGGACCGCGTCGCGTTTCACCTTTCTTCATTCCCGGCCGCCTGATCAATCTCGCCGGCGGCTACGTGTCGATTGCCCATCGGCTCAAGGGTCCAAACCACGCGGTGGTCACCGCCTGCTCGACCGGCGCCCATGCGATCGGCGATGCCGGCCGTCTGATCAGCCTGGGCGACGCCGATGTCATGGTAGCCGGCGGCACCGAATCGCCGGTTTTTCGCCTCTCGCTCGCCGGATTTGCCGCCTGCCGCGCCTTGTCCACCGCCTTCAACGATCGCCCGCAGATGGCCTCGCGTCCCTATGATCGCGACCGCGACGGCTTCGTGATGGGCGAGGGAGCGGGCTGCGTCGTACTCGAGGAATACGAACATGCCAAAGCCCGCGGTGCGCGGATCTATGCCGAGCTGATCGGCTATGGCCTGTCCGGCGATGCCTATCACATTACCGCACCAGCCGAAGATGGTGACGGCGCCTACCGTTGCATGGCGATGGGCTTGAAACGCGCCGGCCTGAGCCCGGCCGACATCGATTACGTCAATGCGCACGGGACGTCGACGCCGCTTGGCGACGAGATCGAACTGGCCGCGGTGCAAAGGCTACTCGGCAATCGTGCCCATCTGACCTCGATGTCCTCGACCAAATCGGCAACCGGCCACCTGCTCGGGGCCGCCGGCGCGGTCGAAGCGATCTTCGCCATTCTGGCCATGCGCGACCAGGTCGCGCCACCGACCCTCAATCTCGATAATCCTTCGGTCGAAACCGAGATCGATTTGGTGCCGCACCAGGCCAGGCGCCGCCGAATCGATGTTGTGCTGTCGAATTCCTTCGGCTTCGGGGGCACCAACGCCTCCGTGCTGTTTCGCCGGCTGTGAGCGGGAGCCCTATCTAGATTTCGCCACATTCAGGGTTAGTTTAGGCGCCGACGCTGGCCCGGGAACAGGCGCGATTCCCAAAGCGTGATGGAGCGGATGGGCGGCACTGCACCGAACGGAGAGGAACCGGAGGCTAAGGACCTGTCGCCACAAGAGGCGACGGGATCGCGAATGTTTGGCCGGCGCATCCAGCCCAAGAGCCCGAGCGAGGCCCTCCAGCCCGAGGCCGCGCCACCGCCGCCGGCCGCACCGCCGCGCAAGCGGCGCTCCTCGCTGCTTTCCCTCATCAGCGGCGGCTTGTCGCTGATCCTGGTGCTGGCGCTTGTTTTGGTGCTCGGCGGCTATTTGGCCGAGCGCTACATGCGCCAGCCTGGTCCCCTGCAGGCCGACAAAGTGGTGACGTTGACGGAAGGAAACGTTTGGCAGACGGTCAGCCAGCTCGAGACCGAGGGTGTCATCGAGAGCCCGGTTCTCCTCTATCTCGCGCTCCTGCTCGAGAACAAAAGCAGCAAGGTCAAGGCCGGCGAGTATCTGTTCCATCAGAACATATCTTTGCAGGGCGCCATGGACACGTTGATCGAAGGGCGTCAGGTGCCGCACAAGATCACCATTCCGGAAGGGCTGACCAGCGAACAAATCGTTCAGCGGCTGCGCGACAACGACATTCTCGTCGGTGACATCGTAGATACCCCCAAGGAGGGGTCGCTGATGCCGGATACGTATAATTTCGTTCGCGGCGACAGCCGCGAACGAATTATCCAGCAGATGCAGCGCGCGCAGCGCAAGATTGTCGACGAAGTCTGGGCCCACCGTTCCCCTGACATTCCCTTCCGTACCCCCTATGAAATGGTGACGCTCGCTTCGATCGTCGAAAAGGAAACCGGCCGAGCCGACGAACGGACTCGGGTTGCTGGCGTTTTTATCAACCGATTGAGCCGGCGCATGAGGCTGCAATCCGACCCGACCATCGTCTACGGCCTGGTCGGCGGCAAGGGGACATTGGGTCGCGGCATCCAGCGGGCCGAAATCGACAAACCGACACCATATAACACCTATGTCGTCGAGGGCTTGCCGCCGGGGCCGATTTGCAATCCGGGCCGAGCGGCGATGGAAGCGGTCGCCAATCCGTCGCGCACCAAGGACCTCTATTTTGTCGCTGACGGCACCGGCGGCCATGCCTTTGCCGAGACGCTCGATCAGCACGGCAAGAATGTCTCGCGCTGGCGCCAGATCCAGATCGAAAAGGATGCCAAGGATCGGGTCGGCCCCGATGCCGACAAGCTTGCCATACCAACCCCGGGGGTGCCCGGTCCAACGCCGGCAGTGCCCGGGCAGAAATCGGAACTTGCGCCAGGCGACGACAGCGTTTTTGGCGCGCTGGCGCCGACGGTTGCCACCGGGGCGGCGACGCCGGCCCAAGTTTCCGCCATCGCCGCGATCCGCGCGCTGATTCCGTTCGAACACGGGCGTGCCGATGAAGCGCCCGCCGCGACCGCGTTCGGGCCGGCCATCGAACCGCCGGCGAAAGTGGACACCTATCCGGTTTCGCCAAGCCGACTGGCCGACCAGAAGGCGCGTGCAGCGCAATATGGTCTGCCGTCAGGCAAGCAACGCGGTGGCAAGCGCAAGCCGCTTGAGACCGCCGATCCCGCGCAACTTAGCCCGAGGGATTACGACCTCAACGCTGCGAAGACCATTCCACCGCTGCATTGAGGCGCCGCGGCTGACCGGGCCTATTCCTGCGGCGCCAGCACGCTCTTGTAAATCAATCCACCGATGATGCCGCCGATGATCGGCGCCACCCAGAACAGCCACAATTGCTGCAGCGCCCAGCCGCCGACGAAAATCGCCTGGCTGGTCGAGCGCGCCGGGTTGACGGACGTGTTGGTCACCGGGATCGAAATCAAATGGATCAGGGTTAGGGCCAGGCCGATGGCGAGTGCTGCAAACCCGGCCGAGGCGCGCGGTTCGGTGGTGCCCAGAATGATCAGCAGAAAGACGGCCGTGAGGACAATTTCGATGACAAGACCGGCAAACAAGGAATAGCCACCTGGCGAATGTTCGCCATAGCCGTTCGCGGCAAACCCGTTGGCAAGTGTGAACCCGTCTTTGCCGGAAGCGACCAGATACAAGACGAAAGCCGCGGCAATGGCGCCGAGGACCTGGGCAACAACATAGGGGCCAACTTCACCCCAGGAAAAGCGGCCCGCCGTGGCGAGTCCGGCGGAAACGGCGGGATTGAAATGGCCGCCCGAGATTGGTCCGAAAGCGTAGGCGCCGGTCAGTACGGTCAACCCGAAGGCCAGGGCTACGCCGCTGAAGCCGATCCCCAACGCCGGAAATGCGGCCGCCAAAACGGCACTGCCGCAACCGCCGAAGACCAGCCAGAATGTCCCAATCAATTCGGCCGCCAATTTTGTCGCAAGTTTCGTCTGCAAGGCCTCGCCCTCCCCAGTCTGCAGTGTCAAATCATCGCCGTCCAAACTATGCGAGTGATCGCAAACGGAAAAGCAGTATTTGTCCGGTGCGGGCTGCGGCAATGGTGGAGACGACGAGAATCGGCACCCTCGAGAATCGGCACTTGGCGCGCGGGGGAGGGCGCATTAATGTGGCCGCCGCGCCGCCCTGGAGCCGCTGATGTCCGTTGCCAGCATGACCGGCTTTGCCCGAGCCACCGGCGCAAGCCGCCAATATCAATGGGCTTGGGAGCTGAAAAGCGTCAATGCCAGGGGACTCGATGTCAGGCTGCGGCTGGCGCCCGGATTCGATGCGATTGAGCCCGGCGCGCGCGCGCTGATCGGCCAGGCGGTCGGACGCGGCACCTGCTATGCAACCCTCAGTGTAATTCGGGCGGGCGCCGCGCCATCGGTCGTCATCAACACCGAAATTCTGAACGGCCTGCTGCGTGCCGTCCGCTCGCTGCCAGTTGATGCCGATATGCGGCCGCTGTCGCTCGATGGTCTTTTGAACCTGCGCGGGGTGGTCGAGGTCAGCGAGCCCGTGGTCGACGAGGCGGAGCAGACGGCGGCCGAGGCCGGCGTGCTGGCGAGCCTCAGGCAGGCGCTCGAGGCGCTTGTCGCGATGCGGTGCTCGGAAGGCGAGGCGCTGCGCGCCATCGTCGAAGCTAGGCTGGCTGCCGTGGCGCAATGGACCGAGGCGGCCGAGCGCCATCCGGGGCGACGGCCAGAGGCGATCAGGGCGCGGCTCGCCGAGACCTTGGCCCAGCTCGTCGGCGCCAATGCCGGGCTCGACTCCCAGCGCCTCCATCAGGAGGCGGTCCTGCTCGCGGCAAAGGCCGACATTCGCGAAGAATTGGATCGGCTGACCGCCCATGTCGCAGCATCGCGCGACTTGCTGGCCAGGGGTGGACCAATCGGCCGCCGGCTTGATTTCCTCGCCCAGGAACTGGCTCGCGAAGCCAATACATTGTGCAGCAAGTCGGGCGATGTTGCCTTGACCGCGATCGGTCTCGAGCTGAAGGCTGAGATCGAACAATTCCGTGAACAGATTCAGAATATAGAGTGAACCAATGAATTCCCGCATCCCGACCATTGAGCGGCGCGGTTTGATGGTGATTTTGTCCTCGCCATCGGGCGCCGGCAAGACCACATTGACGCGGATGCTGCTGCAGGACAGCAGCGTCGACCTGACCCTGTCGGTCTCGGTGACGACACGCAAGCGACGCTTATCGGAGGTCGACGGCATCCATTATCATTTCATCGACCTGACGGAATTCGAGCGCCGGCGGAGTGCCGGCGATTTGCTGGAATGGGCCGAAGTGCACGGCAATTTCTACGGTTCGCCCCGGCGGCCAGTCGAGCGGGTCCTGGCCGAAGGTCGCGACGTCCTATTCGACATCGACTATCAGGGAACCCAGCAGAATTCGCCGCGCCGCCAAGGACGACGTCGTGACCCTGTTCTTGCTGCCGCCATCCATGCGCGAATTGCGGGCCCGGCTCGAGCGGCGGGCCGAGGATTCGCCGGAAACCATTGCCAAGCGGCTCGCCGCGGCCCGCCTCGAGATTGAACGCTGGTCCGCCTACGATTACGTCCTCGTCAATGACGACTTGCAACGCATCTACGGCGACGTCCTCGCAATATTGAAGGCCGAGCGGCTCAAGCGTCGGCGGGCCGAGACCGGCATTGCCGGCTTCGTCCGCGGGCTGCTCGACAAGTCGGCCTAGCGCTGCTTGGCATAGGCCCGCGCCAGCCGCACGAAGGCCTCGACCTCCAATGTCTCTGCCCGGCTGGTGGGGGCGACGCCGGCATCGGCGAGAAGCCGATCGGTGTCGACACCAAGACCGCGCAGCGCCTGGCGCAGCATCTTCCGGCGCTGCCCGAAGGCGGCCCGCGTGACCATGCCCAAAGCCTCCAACTGGCAGGGCAGCGGCTGCGGCCTGGGCACCAATTCAACGACGCTTGAGACAATCTTTGGCGGCGGCGTGAAGGCGCTGGCGGGCACGTCGAAGAGAAGGCGGGCCTGCGTCCGCCAGCCGCATAGGATGGCCAGGCGCCCGTAGTCGGCGCGCGTCTGGCTCGTCGCGACAATCCGCAATGCGACCTCGCGCTGGAACATCAGGGTGAGCCGGTCAAACCAAGGTGGCCAGACTTCGGCCTCGAGCCAAGCCGTCAAAAGCGGTGTTGCAATATTATAGGGCAGGTTGGCGACGATCCGGGCGGGGCGTCCGGCGAGGCGTCCGGCAAAATCAACGTTCAGCGCATCGCCCTCGACGATTTCGAGCCGGCCGGGATAATGCGCGGCGATGTCGACAAGGGCGCCGCGACAGCGCTCGTCTTTCTCGACCACAACAACCCGCTCGGCTCCTGCCGCGAGCAGGGCCCGGGTGAGGCCGCCGGGCCCTGGGCCGATCTCGACGCAGGTGACGCCCGCGAGCGGACCGGCGGCGCGCGCAATCCGCCCGGTCAAATTGAGATCGAACAGGAAATTCTGGCCTAGACCTTTGCGCGGCTCGATGCCGTAGCGGCGCACAACGTCGCGCAAGGGCGGCAGGTCATCGATCACGTGCCGGCGAGCCGGCGCCCGAGCGTCAACGCGGCGATCAGGCTCGCCGGATTGGCAATCCCCTTCCCGGCAATATCAAAGGCGGTTCCGTGATCAGGCGAGGTGCGAACGAAGGGCAGTCCGAGGGTGACATTTACAGCCGTATCGAAGGCGATCGTCTTGATCGGCAGCAGCGCCTGATCATGGTACATGGCGAGCGCGACGTCATAGGCGCGTCGCGCTGTGGTGTGGAACAGGGTATCGGCCGGAAATGGGCCCTTTGCCGCGATCCCGCTCGATTGCAGCGCGGCAATCGCCGGCCCGATCACTTCGATTTCCTGGCGACCCATGGCGCCGTTCTCGCCGGCATGGGGATTGAGGCCGGTAAAGGCAAGGCGCGGTTGCGGCAAACCGAAACGCCGCTGCATGTCGCTTGCGACAATCGTGGCGGTCTCGACGATCAGGGCCTTCGTCAGGGTTCTTGGCACCGCTTCGAGAGCGATATGGACGGTGACGGGAACGACGGCCAGGTCTGGGCACCACAATAGCATGACCGGCCGCGCGGGAGCGTTCCAGTGCCGTCGCGCCAGTTCGCCGAGATATTCGGTGTGGCCAGGATGTTTGAACCCTGCCGCATAGAGCACGTCCTTGGCGATCGGATTGGTGACGATGGCGCCAGCCTGCCCCTGCCGGACAAGGTCGACCGCAAGATCAATCAATTCGAGGGTGGCTTCTGCCGCGCCGGGATCGGGGCGACCTGGCCGTGCGCCAACCTTGCGTGACAGCGGGACGACCGGCAGAGCATCGGCAAAGAGCGCGGTGGCCTGGTCCGGCGCGCAGGCCCGCACGTTAACGTCAAGGCCGAGATCGCCGGCCAGTCGAGCCAGGTGATCGGGATCGGCAAGGACGAAAAAGACCGGCGTCGCCGCTTTGCGCGCGCGCCAGGCCAGCAGCGCCAGCTCCGGACCAATCCCGGCAGGATCGCCCTGGGTTAGCGCGAGCGGCAGAACCCTGGCGCTCACGAGCGATGGTCGACGATGGCGCGAGCCCGGACCTCCCGGTACATGCGCTCGGATTCTTTGCGCAGGCGCTGGTCGAGCAGGTTTTCCTCGATCCGATCGTGAAGGTTGGTTTCGTCGCCGCTTTCGCGTTTTTCGCAAACCGCCAGCATTTCGATGCCGCCGCCCCCGCGCACCGGCGGGGTCAGGTGGCCGACACTCGTATGGTCGAGCGTGTCGCGCAATTCAGCCGTTAGCGAGCTGGCATTGCGCGATGCCTGCTCCTTGATGGCGACGTCGGGCAGGGCTTTGGCGAGGACGATACCGGTGCCGCATTCCGTGAATCGGGCCCGCAACGCTTCGGCTTCGCGCATCCGGCGTTGGACGATGTCGCCACCGGCATTGAGCGGCAGGACCAGGACAACCGAGCGCACGATATAATCGGCCGTCTGCTTCTTCTTATCCTCCTTGGCCATTTCCGCGGCGATTTCCGATTCGCCGACGCTGACACTCTTGTTTAGGGCGCGGACGTAATTGTTCCAGGCGGCATTGGCGCGCAAATGCGCTTTCAGCTGATCGCGGTCTAGTCCGGAGCGTGCCAGCATGGCGAGATAGGCTGCCGGGGCGATATTGGCCTCCGAGGCCTCGTGGGTCGCCTCGTTCTGCAGATCGGAGTTGGTTGCGTCGATGCCGAACTTTGTCGCCTCGCGAAACTTAAGCCTATCGGCAATAATGTCCTCGATCGCGGCTTCGCGGGTCGCCGGCTTCTTGCAAATCTGCAGCATCTTCATTCGGATTTCGATGTCGGTTGTGGTGATTGGGTCGCCATTGACGGTGGCGACAATCGATTGCGCCCTGGCCGGCGGGATCGCCGAACCGAGGACGAAAAGCAGGCCAAGGCCGATCGCTCGCACAATGAGCATGGTGCGGGAGGGAAGCATCAAATGAGCAGGGCCGACCATGGGCAATTCCTGATGGGTTGGGGAAGCTGAGCGAAGGTCTCGATCGAGCGCATTAGGGACCGGATCGCGACAAACCATCGACCACTCTCGCCTGACCGAGGCCGGTGCGCACCTTGGTGTCGCCGAGAGTTCGCAGCAGCAATTGTACCACAAGGGTCTGATTGCGGGTTCGCGTCCCGTTGCCTGAATCGTTGATCAGCGAGGTATATCTAATGCCGAATTCCGTGCAATCATCCTGGTAGCCGAAACCGAGGTTCATTGCCGCAACCGAGAACAGCGGCGCATGGGCGTTCAGTTGGCCATCGTAGAGATGGCGGCTCATATCGAAAACAATTGATCCGTCGACGTAGAAATTCTCGGTCAGCCTATATTTCGAATTCACCGACAGACCCTCGCGGCGCTGGTCATAGCCGAGCAGGGGCTGGGCCGCATAGCGGGCATAGATGATGCTCGTGGAAAGCGCGCCAAAATTGGCGCTAGCGGTCAGGTCGAGCGCCTTGGAGGCAAAAGTCGTCTCATCCCAGCGCCCGCGTGCTGCGAAAGAGAAATTGCTGTTCGGCGCGAAGGCCAGCCTGGTGACGTAGTCGGAGCGCTTCGATTCGAGGCCTGAGCCGCTGCCGGTGTTGGCGTCGTCGAGGATCGCGTAGGAATTGCGCCCGGCTAACTGGAAGGATTGGCCGGCGAGGAAATTGGCATAGCCGCCGCCGTTTAAATTCATCGTATATTGGGCGCCGACATTGGCGCGCACGCCGCCTTCGACCCGGTCGTAACCAGAGAACTTGTTCCAGTCGAAGATCGTCGTATCGTCGAATATGAGGCTCTGCGAATCCTCGTTGGCGATCTGTCGGTTGCGAACCTCGCTTGGCCGCGCGACAATCTGGGCGATCGGTTCGAACACGTGGCTGGCCCAATCGGTGACTGCAATGAGCGGATAGCGATATTCGAGCCCGACGCCGGGCATGGCGCGGAACGTGTTGTTGCTGTCGTTCAAATGAAACCAGCCGCCGGTGATCTGGTCGAGATTGCTGATCGTCGAGCCGTTCGGGCCAAAGGTGTAGGAATTGGTCGTGTTCAGCGCCAGCCAGAAGCCGTCGAGACGGGCGAACATGAACGGGGTCCAGACCTCGCCCAAGGGATCGATGAACTTGCGCTTCCACTCGACCGAAGCTGACAATCGGCTGTAATTGCCGCCAATGCCCTGAATCAGGCAATTCCTGGTGTTGTAGACGTTGCAGACGCTGAATAGATGGTAGTTCTTGTCGGTGAACGGAAAGCCGACCGCCTGGAAATCGGCCAGCTGCCGTTGCAGGCTCGTGAAATTGTAGTCGACCGTGATCTGGCCGCCGATCGCGCCAAAGGCGCCGAAGCGCTCGCGGTTGACGTCGATACTCTTGTTGTAGTCCATCACCATCGTGAGTGGCTGCTGGGCCTGGACGTCATTGTTGGACAGACCACGGAAATAATAGCCGCGCAGGTCGAAGAAGCCGCGATCGCCCTGGCCGGTCAGGTAGATCTGCGACGTCGCCTCCTTGAAGAAATTCCGGGTCAAACTGTCGGCCGGCAGCCGATAGTCCGACAGAAAATACTTGTCGGTCATGGTCGACACGTCCCACCCGAACTTCCATTTGTCGGAGATATAGAATTCGCCCGCCGATTCGATCGAGCCGCGGAAATTGCGGTTGCCCGGTCCATAGGGTTGCGGCAGAAACGCGCCGGGATCCGATTGGAAGATGCCCGAGGCGCGGATCGCGTAAGAGCCATTGACCAGGCGCTGGCGCCATTCGATGTCGCCGAGCAATCCCTGACGTGAAAGTACGGTCGGCGTGATCGTCAGGTCGTAATTGGGCGCAAGATCCCAGAAGAACGGCATGGCAACGCCGAAGCCCAGCGCATTCTTGGCAACATAGCGCGGCGCCAGAAAACCGGTCTTGCGGGTAACGGTCGAATCCGGGGTAGAGAAATAGGGCAGCCAGGCGATCGGCACGCCAAGGAATTCAAGCGTCGCATCCTCATAATAGACGGTCTGCTCGGCATTCTTGTGGATGATTTTAACTGCCTTGATTTGCCAGAGCGGTGGGCGTTCCGGATGCTCCTTGCAGGGCTCGCAAGCGGTGTAGGTGCCCTTCTCGAAGACCGTGGTTTCGCCGTCCGTGCGCTCGGCACGGGGCGCCGAAAACCGGCCCTTGTCGGTGGTCACCGTGCGCAGCGAGTCGATGAATCCGTCCTTGAAATCGTCGGTGAGTTCGAAGCGCTCGGCATAGGCGACGGTCCCGTCGCGTTCGGTCAATTTGGCATTGCCTTCGGCAAAGACCCGGTTGGTGCTGCGGTCGTAGGTGACCCGGTCGGCCTCGAGAATGCGGCCTTGGTAATAGAGCTGCACGTCACCTTGCGCAGAGACCGTATTCTTGTCGCGATTGTAGATCAGCTCTTGCGCTTCGACGAGGAGGCGGTCCTGGCTGTCGCGCCCGCTGCCGGCTTGGTCTTGCGGGCGATCGCGTCGGACAATGTCTCGGCTCGGCCGGGACCGGCGCCGGTCAGGCATCCGATAACAACGCCGCATAGGACAGCCGCCAGGGTGGCGCGAATGGCAGGCGCGCTGAACGCTCGAGAGGGGCTAACCCGCCCCATCTAGCCATCCTCCTGGTGCAGCAGAACCAGAGTCCCCAACATGCTCCCTACTATGGCCGGCGACCAAGCCGCCACCGGCGCCGATAGCAGCCCCGCGCTGCCCAAATCGGCGACCAATTTGGTGCCTACATAAAGCACGAAGCCCGCCGCTACGCCACCCGAAACGCTTTGGGCAATTCCGCCCATTCGAAAAATCTTAACGAAAAAGAGGCAGCAATAAGAACCATAGCGACAAGCAGCAGCGGGCGGGCGAGAAGGACCTGATAGCGCAGCCGATAGCCGGTCGCGTCAAGGCCGGCCCGCTCGGTCTGCAGGCTGATGCCCGGCAAGTCCCAAAACGGGACAGAATCCGGGGCGACGAAGGATTGAGTGACCTGCTCGGCAGTCAAATTGGTCGCCAGTAGGTAACGCGATACCGAACGGGGTTCCTCGCCGGGGCTAAGAACACGGGCCTCCTCCATCGACCAATAGCCCGGGCGAAGGACGGCGCGGGCCGCCTCGACGCGCTCGATGAAAGCGCCGTCCGGCTCATAGACGAAGGCGGTAACCGAGCCCAGCACGGTGCCGCTGTCGCTGGAATTCTCGGCCCGCAGAATGGCCTGACCGTCAAGGCTCTTTTGTCGGATCCACAGGCTGGTGTCGCTGTCCGAGCGCCCGGCCTTGCCGAACAACCTGGTCTCGAAGCGATCGGCGCGTTGCTTCAGCCGTGCCGACAGCGGATTGTAGATCGTAACCGACGCAATGCCCACCGCCAGCGCAACGCCGACCGGGGGCGCCAGAAACTGCCAGACCGAGACCCCGGAAGCGCGCGCCACCACCAGCTCGAGCCGGCGAGTGAGCGCGATGAACGCCCAGATCGCGCCGAACAGAAAGGCAAACGGCAGGATTTGTTCGGCGACCGCCGGCACCCGGAGCAGCGACAGGAAGGCCAGAAAGCGGGCGCTTGCCCCTTCGAGATCGCCTGCGCGGCGAAGTAGCTCAACAAAATCAAGGAGATAGACGAGAGAAAAGACCGCCGCAAAGACGCTAAGCACCGTCCGCAGGAAACGCAGCCCGATATAGCGGCCAAGCGTCCAGCCAATCACGTCGGCCTCCAGTTGAGCCGGGCGAGCGGCCGGCGCAGCCAGCCGGGCGCCGCAAGCCGCGGCCCGAAGGCGGCCCACCAGCCAGCGAGAAGACCGAGGCAGGGAATGGCGTAGACGAGAAGCACGGCCTCGGTGTCGCGAACAATCAAGGTCGAAGCGCCAAATCCGGCCAGCCGCAGAGCGATGATCGCGAGCAAGGCCAGGGCCACGGCGGTGCCGCGGCCCTGCCGCGTCGTGCGGGCCTGACACAGGGCAGCAAAGGCAATCATACCGAAAGCGAGCGCATAAAGCGGGCTGACAAAGCGGTCGTGCAATTCCGCCCGTAGCCTGCCTTCCTGCCACTTGATCAGCGGGTCGCTTCGATCGAGGTGCAAAAGATCATAGGTCGTGCGCTCGCGTGGCCGCTGCGGCAGAGCTGCATCACCGGCGCGAGGAATTGCGACAGATCGACGGCATAACCTGTCGAAGACGACGATGGCCGCATCGCCCGGGCCGGCTTTCTGCCGCTGTACGCTGCCGTTTTTCAAAAGCAGGAGATTGCGCCCCTCGGGCGCTGGACTGTCTCGCCGCGCTCGGCGATATAGGACGAGATTTGATCGGTGTCGCGCCGGTCCTGCATGAAGACGCCGAGTAGGGCGCCGGTGGGGCTGCGTTCCCGGTAGTGGAAGACAAATCCCTTTTCGAGCGTGACAAAGGAACCCTCGCGCACCACGCGGGTGAGAAAGTCGAGCCTAATGTCGGAGGCAAGGGAGCGGATCGCGCGAAAGCTCCAGGGCATGATCGCAAACGAAATCGCCGCGATCAGCAAAGTCACCAGCAGGGTTAGACAGGCAAAGGGCGCCAACAGGCGGGCGGGCGGCAGGCCAGCGGCATTCATCACGATCAATTCGCTGTCACCGTTGAGGCGGTTCAACACAAAGAGAATTGCCAAAAACAGGGCGAACGGCGCGATAACCAGAATCAGCGAGGGGATGGTCAGGCCCGTCAGCGTGAGAAAGACCCAGAGCGTCTGGCCCTTGGTCGTCATCAGATCGACCTCGCGCAACGACAGCGCGAGCCAGATCACGCCAGTCAGGCCGAACAGGCCGGCAAGAAAGGCGGCGAGTGCGGCGCCGAAGAGATAGCGTTCGATCAGACCCATGCCAAAAGCCCAATACGCCCCCATCCGGCGGCTGGCTGGACCGGCAAGCGGTCGCCCGCCGGGGTTCGACCGCCGCCGCACTGATGCATGAAGCAATCGTCCGCTGCCCGATAAACCGGCAAATCCCGGCCGATCTGCGGCAAAGCGCTTGCTTGCGACTGTATTTTGACCATAAGCGGCGAGCCGCACTTGCCTAGGAGCACTCGGCTCAACATGATGCGCGCCCGGCGTGCGGCGTTTGAAGCGGAGTTCTCGATGTCCGAATTTGTCAAAGTCACCTTCGGCCCCTTCCAACCGACCAAGCCGGCCCGCCGCGGCAAGGGCAACCTGGTCATTTTTGTCGGCACGGATCTGAAATTGGCGCCGGCGGCCATCGAATTGCTGGGGCCGGCCGGCGCGCTGGTCGAGACCGCCGCGACTGCCGTCAGATTCAAGGCCAAGGCACTCACCGCGCTCGACATTATTACCCCGCCCCATCTCGATTTCGACCGCCTTCTGGTGGTGGGCATTGGCCGCGAGAAGGATTTTTCGCGGACCGATTTCGTCACCCTTGGCGGCTTCGTGATGAGCAAACTCCCGAGCGGCTCCAATTCGTTCATACTATTTGATTTTGCAGAGGAAATCGAGGAGACGGCAGAACCCGCCGCGGATTTCTCGCTCGGCCTCGAACTGCGCGCCTACCGCTTCGACCTTTACAAGACGAACAAGAAGGACGACGAGGAAGAGCGGATCGCCCAGGTGACCATCGGACTCGCCGATTACGGCGCCGCCCGCAAAGCGGCCAAGGCTCGTCAGGCGGTCGGCGAGGGCGTCGTCCTCGCCCGAAATCTCGTCAATGAACCGCCCAACGTCCTTCATCCCGAGGAGTTTGCCCGCCGGGCCGCTAGCCTCGAGGGGTTGGGGGTCGAGATTGAGATCCTCGACGAGAAGGCGATGGGTAAACTCGGCATGCGCGCGTTGCTTGGCGTCGGCCAGGGCTCGAATTTCGAGAGCCGGGTGGTGATCATGCGCTGGAACGGAGCCAAGAACGCCAAGGACAAACCGGTCGCCTTCATCGGCAAGGGCGTGTGCTTTGATACCGGCGGCATCTCGATCAAGGCCGGTCAAGGCATGGAAGACATGAAAGGCGACATGGCCGGCGCCGCCTGCGTCACTGGCCTGATGCACGCGCTGGCTTCACGGCGGGCCCGTGTCAACGCGATCGGCGCGATCGGCCTCGTCGAAAACATGCCGGACGCGCGGGCGCAGCGGCCGGGCGACATCGTCAAGTCGATGTCGGGCCAGACGATTGAAATCATCAATACCGATGCTGAGGGTCGGCTGGTCCTGGCTGATGTGCTCTGGCACATTCATAGCAAATACAAGCCGGCATTCATGGTCGATTTGGCGACTTTAACCGGCGCCATTCTGGTCGCCCTCGGCCAGGAGCATGCCGGGCTTTTCGCCAACGACGATCGCCTTGCCGAACGGCTTGAGGCAGCTGGCCGGGCAACCGGGGAAAAGGTCTGGCGCCTGCCCCTTTCACCAGCTTACGACAAGATCATCGATTCGAAATTCGCCGACGTGAAAAATTCGGGCGGGCGGCACGCCGGCTCGATCACGGCGGCGCAATTCCTGCAAAGATTCGTGGGCGATACACCCTGGGCGCATCTCGATATCGCGGGCACGGCCATGGGATCACCGGCAAGTGAGATCAACCAGTCCTGGGGATCGGGATGGGGGGTGCGGCTGCTCGACCGTCTGGTCGCCGATCATTATGAGAAATAGCTCGACATGAAGAATAGTCATGCCCGTTAGCTGCCATCGCTGGCTGGCTCTTGGCCTCGCCCTCCTGGTCGCTTACGGCGCGGGAGGCCCAGCATTGGCGCGCCCCGCCTTGGCCAATTGCCAGACCTTCATCCGTGATTTTTCCGCCAACCTCGGCGATATGCGGGTCGAATTTGCGCGCACGGTCGTGGTCGGCAACAGCCGCAACGAGATCTACACCCTTCGCTCCGAATTCGAGGTCGACGGAACGCTGGAATGCCGTGCGGACGAATTGCTGCGCCTCGATCTGCGCATCGCGGTCCCTGCGAACGCCCGCTTGCTGCGCCAGTTCGACCGTTTCCAGCCGGCGGCAGTGCGGGCCGCGCTGAAATGGGACGGGACCCGGACCGCCAGTCTACTGGCGCGTCTGAACCGCGACGTGACTGAATACTACCGGGCCTCAGCCGAACGCGGTGACGTCTACATTTCCGGCCACGACGAGGTCCATCTTCCCGAAGGGGCGAGCCTCGGGCTGATCTTCACCGACACCGACCGCAGTTTTGTGATAACGGCGGATCGATAATCCCGGCGCCATGGAAATCTGGTTCTATCATTTGCACCGCCAGCCAATCGAGCAGGCCCTGCCTGGCCTGCTCGAGCGCGCGTTGGCGCGCGGCTGGCGGGCTGCGGTCCAGGCGACGACGCCGGCCCGGATTGCGGCAATCGACGCACTGTTGTGGACCTATTCGGATTCGAGCTTTCTGGCGCACGGCACGGCCGCCGACGGCGATCCCGAATACCAGCCGATCTATTTGACGAGCGGGGCCGAAAACGCCAATGGCGCGGCGCTCCGCATCTTTGTCGAACAGGCGCCGATCCTGACTTCGCTTCGAGCGGCCCCCGAGGTCTATCAGCGCTGCATTCTCTTGTTCGACGGGGATGACCCGGACCAGCTTGCCGATGCGCGCGCCCAATGGCGCGATCTGCGCGCCGAGGGTCACGCGCTCTCCTATTATCAGCAGGCGGAATCCGGCGGCTGGACGAAAAAGAGCTGAGGATCAGGCATTGCGTCCGGTCGCTTCGACCTCGCCGCTGAGGTTCAGCCATTCCTCCTCGCTGCGCTCGAGGAGCCGGCGCATCGCGATCCGCTGGCGCGCAAGCTCGGCCGCCCGGCCTGGCTCGCGGCGAAAGGTGTCGGCATCCGCCAATGCCTGGTCGATTCGCGCCAGCAGCGCATTGAACTTGCCGATCCGTTCTTCGAGTCTGGCGATCTGCCGGCGAAGCATGGCCTCGTCGCGTCGCGCCCGCTTCGGTCGATCAATGGGGTCGGGCCACGCAATGGGGCCGGGCGCGAGCGTGCGTCGCGGTTCCAGTGCGGCGGATTCGCCGCTCCCTTGCAGGACCATCTGCCGGTAATCGTCGAGATCGCCCTCGAAGACACGGCAGGTGCCGCCGGCAACCAGCCAGAGGCGATCGGCGCAGGCATCGAGCAGATATTTATCATGCGAAACGAGGATGACGGCGCCCCGGTAATCGTTGATCGCCTCGATCAATGCCGCGCGGCTGTCGATGTCGAGGTGATTGGTCGGTTCATCAAAAATCAGCAGATGGGGGGCGTCCAGCGTTGCGAGCGCCAGGAGCAGGCGCGCCTTCTCGCCGCCCGATAATTGCGCGACCGGCGTCTCCGCCTTGCTGGCAGGAAAACCGGCGCGGGCCGCCTGCGCCCTAACCTTTGCCGCGCCGACCGCCGGCAGGCGCGCCGCGACATGCGAGAGCGCGGTGCCGAGCGGATCGAGCTCGTCAATCTGATGCTGGGCAAAAAAGCCGACGCTCAGTTTCGACGGGCGCACCAGCCTGCCCTCGAAAGACGTCAGGCGGCCGGCGATCAACTTGGCCAGCGTCGACTTGCCATTGCCATTGGCGCCGAGGAGACCGATGCGGTCGTCGTCGGCAATCACCAGGTCGAGCCGCGAAAGGACTGGCTTTGCATCATAACCGACCCCGACCCGCTCCATCGTGACGATCGGGGGCGACAGCGAGCGAGCCGGTGAGGGAAAATGGAAGGGCAAGACCTCGCTGTCGACGATCACGTCGATGCTTTCCATGCGGGCCAGCATTTTGAGGCGCGATTGGGCCTGCCGCGCCTTCGATGCCTTGGCCTTGAAACGATCGACGAAAGCCTGCAGGTGCTGGCGGTGGGCCTCCTGCTTCTTCTTCTGCTTGGCCTGCAGCGCCTGCTGCTCCGCCCTTTGGCGAGCAAAGCTCGTGTAATTGCCGCGATAAAAGCCCAGTTTGGTCTGATCGAGGTGCAAGATCTGGTCAGCCACCGCGTCGAGGAGATCGCGATCATGGCTGATGACAATGACGGTCGCCGGATAGCGGGCGAGATATTCAATAAGCCAGACCGTTCCCTCGAAATCGAGATAATTGGTCGGCTCGTCGAGAAGCAGCAGGTCGGGGGCGGAAAACAGGACGGCCGCAAGCGCTACGCGCATCCGCCAGCCACCCGAGAATTCGCTCAAGGGGCGCTGCTGTATTGTCTCGTCGAAACCGAGCCCGGCCAGGATGGCCGCAGCCCGGGCCGGCGCGGCATGGGCATCGATATCGACGAGGCGGATCTGAATTTCGGCGACCCGGTGTGGATCTGGCGTGCGCTCGGCCTCGTCAAGCAGCGCCTGGCGCTCCAGATCGGCACTCAACACGAAGTCGATTAGACGGGTTGCTCCCCCAGGCGCCTCTTGCTCGACCCGGCCGAGGCGGGTAAATTTCGGCATGATGATGCGGCCGCTTTCGGGCTCCGCCTCGCCAGCGATCAGCCGGAAAAGCGTTGTCTTGCCGGTGCCATTGTGCCCGACGAAGCCAACTCGGGCCCGTTCGGGAATTGACGCGCTGGCGCGGTCCATCAAGAGGCGACCGGCAATCCGATAGGTGATGTCTTGGAAAACAAGCATTGGCGGCTTGTCGCTTGACCGAGCGGCAAAGGCAAGGGGCTGTCCCTTCGCCGCTGGCGTGCTGTTTGGGACGCGTGCTGTTTGGGGCGCGTGCTTGTCGGCTCGAGGCGCCGCCGCTATAAGGCGGCGAGCCTCAATCGCAGGCCCGTATTGCGGGCCCAACGGCGGATAAGATATGGCAAGCGAGCGGACCTTTTCGATCATCAAGCCGGATGCGACGCGGCGCAATCTGACTGGCGCCATCAATGCCAAGATCGAGGCAGCCGGGCTGCGGATAATCGCGCAGCGCCGGATCCGCATGTCCCGGGCGCAGGCCGAGACCTTCTATGCCGTGCACCGGGCCCGGCCGTTCTTTGCCGAACTCGTCGATTTTATGATTTCCGAACCGGTCGTGGTCCAGGTCCTGGAGGGCGAGAATGCCATTGCAAAATATCGGGAAGTCATGGGAGCGACCAATCCCAAAGACGCGGTGGCAGGCACGATACGCAAGGAGTTTGCCCTGTCGGTCGGCGAAAATTCGGTGCATGGGTCGGACGCGCCGGAGACGGCCAAACTCGAGATTGCCCAATTCTTCGCGGGCAACGATTTGGTTGGCTAGGCCGCTTTCGATCGATCCCGCCTCGACTTGCTTCGATAGCCTGCTAGGCTTGCGGGCATGAACGCGCCGCAGCGAATGCCTTCGGTCTGTCCGCACGATTGCCCCTCGGCCTGCGCGCTCGAGGTGGAGGTCGTCGACGGACGCATCGGCCGTATCCGGGGGGCCGCCGATCAGCTCTACACGGCCGGGGTAATCTGCGCCAAAGTCGCCCGCTATGCCGAGCGCCTGCACCATCCCGATCGGCTCCTTCGGCCGCTCCTAAGAACCGGTCCCAAGGGCAGCGGCCAATTCGCGCCCATTGGCTGGGACGAGGCACTCGACCGCGTCGCGCAAGCCTTCCTGACGGCCGAGCGTCAATATGGCTCTGAAAGCGTTTGGCCCTATTATTATGCCGGTACCATGGGACGGGTCATGCGCGACGGCATCAATCGCCTGCGCCACGTCAAGAAATATGCGGGCTTCTATTCGACCATTTGCATCAATCCGGCCTGGACCGGCTTTATCGCTGGCACCGGCAGCTTGCGCGGTCCCGATCCTCGTGAAATGGCGGTTTCCGATTGCGTCGTCATCTGGGGCACCAATCCGGCCGTCACCCAGGTCAATGTGATGACCCACGCGGTCAAGGCCCGCAAGAACCGAGGCGCCAGCATCGTCGTCATTGACGTCTACCGGACGGCAACGATGCAGCAGGCCGATCTGGCGCTGATCATCAAGCCCGGCAGTGACGCAGCCCTGGCCTGCGCCGTCATGCATGTCCTCTTCCGCGATGGGCTAGCCGATCGCGATTTCCTGGCGGCCATGACCGATGCGCCCGCAGAGCTCGAGCGTCATCTGGCCGGCCGCGACCCGACCTGGGCAAGCGGCATTACCGGCCTCGACGTGGCCGAGATCGAGGCCTTCGCCCGTCTCGTCGGGACCCGCAAGCGCAGCTATTTCCGGCTCGGCTACGGCTTTTCGCGCAGCCGCAACGGCGCTGTTAGCATGCACGCGGCCTCCTGCATTGCGGCGGTGACGGGGGCCTGGGCCCACGAAGGCGGCGGTGCCTTCCACAACAATGGCGCGGTCTATCATTGGGACCGTGATCTGATCGAGGGCCTCGATTGCGTCGATCCGGCGGTCCGCCTGCTCGATCAATCGCGAATCGGTGCCATCCTGACCGGCTGCCCGGAGGCGCTGCGCAACGGCCCTCCGGTCAAGGCGATGCTCATTCAAAACACCAATCCGCTGTCCGTTGCCCCCGACCAGACCCGGGTCAGGCGCGGGTTCGAGCGCAACGATCTGTTTGTCGCCGTGCAAGAGCATTTCATGACCGATACGGCGCGTATGGCCGATATCGTGCTGCCAGCGACGATGTTTCTCGAACATGACGACATCTATTCGGGGGGCGGCCACCAATACATCATGTTCGGCGGCAAGCTCGTCGAACCGCCAGGCGACTGCCGGACCAACCATGCGGTCATTGCCGGGCTTGCCGAAAGACTAGGCGTCAAACACCCGGGCTTTGCTATGACACCGCGCGAATTAATCGATGCGACTTTGCGCCGATCGGGCTGGGGCAATCTTGCCGAACTCGAGGCGAAGAAATTCATCGATTGCCAGCCACCGTTCGAGGCGGCGCATTTTTGTCGCGGCTTCGGGCACGCCGACGGCCGCTTCCACTTTAAACCAGACTGGCCAGCGGTCGCCTTTGCCAATGACGGTCCAATGGGGCCGTGGCAGCAAATGCCGACCTTGCCCGACCATTGGCCGGTCACCGAGGCGGCCGATGAAGTCCATCCCTTCCGCCTTGCAACAAGCCCAGCCCGCAATTTCCTGAATTCGACCTTCAACGAGACGCTGACATCGCGGCGAGCCGAAGGACGCCCGACCGTTCTGGTCCATCCAGACGACGCGCGCCGGCTGGCCATTGGCACCGGCGACCGGGTCGAACTCGGCAACGAACGTGGCCGTGTCAGTCTGCATGCCGAAATTTTCGACGGCGTGCAGCCGGGGATTCTGGTGTCGGAGGGCGTCTGGGCCAATGCCGCCTTCGCTGACGGCAGGGGGATCAACACGCTGACTGGCGCCGATCCGATCGCGCCGTTTGGCGGCGCCGCCTTCCACGACAATCATGTCTGGCTGCGCCGCATCGAGTCCTAGGCTGGCCTCGGGCCTTTGCCGGCAAACCCCGGCAGAGCGGGATGGGGCGCGATCAACGGTTCGTCTGGCTCTCCCGGCCGTCCGACCCGAACCGTCTGTCCCACGATCTCCAATTCGCCACGCGCTAACAGGGCGAGCGCCAGTGGGTAGATGCTATGTTCCTGGCGCAGCACGCGCTGAGCGAGGCTTTGTGCCGAGTCCATTTCAAGGACAGGGACGGCCGCCTGGATGATGATCGGCCCGGCATCCATTTGCGGGGCAACAAAATGCACCGTGCAGCCATGAATTTTGACCCCCTCCGCCAGGGCCCGGCGATGGGTGTCGAGGCCGCGAAATGACGGCAGCAGGGCTGGATGGATATTGATCATGCGCCCCGCCCAGCGCTCAACGAAGCCGGGCGTCAATAGCCGCATGAAGCCGGCAAGACAAATCAGCTCGATCCGATGCGTCTCGAGAATCTTCTGCAGGGTCGCCTCGAAAGCTTCGCGGCCAGCGTAAATCTTGTGATCGATGGCGGCCGTTGCAATGCCCTTCGATTTGGCAAATCCGAGCCCTTCGGCCTCCGGCCGATTGGCGACGACCAAAGCAATCTCGGCCGGATAGGCCGGGTTCTGGGCGGCGGCGGCGAGGGCCTGCAGGTTGGTGCCGCGTCCTGAGATCAACACGGCTGTGCGGCGTCGCCCTGTCACAGGTTGAGATGGCCGCGGTAACAAACCGGCGCGTCCCTTGTCTCGATAAGTTCGCCAATCAGAACCGGCGCCTCCCCGGCCGTTGCCAGGGCGGCCTCGGCCTCGGCCCGGTGCGCCCTTTCGACGACGGTGACCATGCCGATCCCGCAATTAAAGGTGCGCAGCATTTCGGCTTGGGCGACGCCGCCGGCGTCGGCAAGCCAGCGGAAAACCGCTGGCAGCGACAAGGCGGAAAGATCAATCATGGCGGCGAGGCCAGGCGGCAGCACGCGGGGGATATTGTCGGTAAAACCTCCGCCGGTGATATGGGCGAGCGCCAGAATCGAGTTGGTGGCGGCCAGCGCCTGCAAAAGTGGCCGGACATAGATCCGGGTCGGGACGAGCAGGGCCTCGCCGAGGGCGAGGGATGGCGCGAACGGGGCAGCCGCCTCGAGACCGAGGCCAGTTTGATCGACGATTTTGCGGACCAGGGAGAAGCCGTTCGAATGCAGTCCCGAGGAGGGGAGGCCAAGAATCGCATCACCGGCCCGCAGATTCGCTCGCGGCAGCAAACGGCCGCGTTCGGCGGCTCCTACGGCAAAACCAGCCAGATCGTAATCTTCGCCCCGATATAGTCCCGGCATCTCGGCGGTCTCGCCGCCGATCAGCGCGCAGCCGGCCATTTGGCAGCCCTCGGCTATGCTGCGCACGATTGCGGCGGCGCTTACCGGGTCGAGCTTGCCGGTCGCATAATAATCGAGAAAAAACAGCGGCTCCGCCCCCTGCACGACAAGGTCGTTGACGCACATGGCGACGAGATCGATGCCGATCCCCTCATGGCGCTTGGCCTCGATCGCGACCTTGACCTTGGTGCCGACCCCGTCATTGGCGGCCACCAGAATCGGATCGGTGAAGCCCGCCTGCTTAAGGTCGAACAGCCCGCCAAAACCGCCGATGTCGCCGAGGGCGCCGGGCCGGCGCGTCGCCCGCACGTAGGGCCGGATCATTTCAACCATCCGATTGCCGGCATCGATGTCGACACCGGCGTCGGCATAGGTCAGGGGCGGCGGCGGGCGGCCATCGGGATGCGGGGCGCTCATCCGGCCGAAGTATCCTTTGTTCTGCGGACTGGCAAGTCTTGGCGGCCCCGGCCGCAGGTCAAACGTGCTATTTGCGGCATTTCAAGCCATAGTCGCGGCTCAATTTTCTGCGGGCGAGTTCTATCGTCGATGAGCGAATTCAAAATTTTTGCGGCGCTACCCAATCTGATATCGCTGGGGCGCCTGGTGCTGGTGCCGCTGGTCGTATCGATGATCGCTTCGCAGGCCTGGTCGCAGGCCTTCCTGGTGTTTCTGGCGGCCGGCGTCTCCGACGCTGTCGACGGCTATCTCGCCAAGCGGTTCAATCTGCGCACCGACCTTGGCGCCTATCTCGATCCGGCAGCCGACAAGGCCCTGCTCGTTTCGATCTATGTGGCGCTTGCCATCGTCGGCGTTCTGCCGGCCTGGATTGCCATTCTGACCGTGTCGCGCGACATTATGATCATCGGCGCCATAGTCATTTCCTGGCTGCTCGGCCGACCGGTCGAAATCCGCCCCTTGCTGATTTCGAAGCTGAACACGACGGCGCAGATCGGGCTCGCCGCCGCCGTGCTGGGCGCCAAGGCCTTCATGGATGGGCTCGGGGTCTGGTTCGCGCCGGCCCTTTATCTGGTCGCGGCTCTGACGATCGCTTCGGCCGCTGCCTATTTCGCGCAATGGCTACGCCACATGAACGTGACATGATCCGCCAGAGCTTGCCCGAACCCGAAAGCCAGAGCCGCAAGCAGCCGGCTGCAATGCCGCGCCCCCTGATCACGCAGCGCCAGTTCGGCTTCTGGCTCGCCATTCTCGCCGTCTTCGCGCTGAGCCTATACATTTTACGCGGCGTTCTGCTGCCGTTTGCCGCCGGTCTAGCGCTTGGCTATCTGCTCGACCCGGTGGTAACGCGCTTGGCACGGCTCGGTCTCAACCGGCTTGGCGCAACCCTGCTGATCATGGTGGTGGTGATCCTCGCCTTCACCGCCCTTCTGTTTCTCCTTCTGCCGGTGCTTGGCCATCAATTGGCGGCGTTGATCGACAAATTGCCATCCTATGCGGTCAGGCTGCAGGGCCTGGTCATGACCGAAAGCGGCCGGCTCGCCGAGATGTTCGGCGCCGATTTCTTGGAAAAATACGGCCTACCCAACGGCGTCGTCGGCGCCGATATGGAAAAATGGATGAATGATCTCGCCGGGCAGGGTACGTCGTGGCTGGTCAGCTTTCTTCGCTCGCTGCTGTCGGGCGGCGCGGCCGTCGTCAATCTGTTTTCGCTGCTGATCGTCACCCCGGTGGTGGCCTTCTATATATTGCTTGATTGGAATCGGATCGTGCGGGCGGTCGACGCCTGCATTCCGATCCCCAATCGAGCGACGGTCCACGCCCTCGCCCGCGACATCAACATGGCCTTATCCGGTTTTATCCGCGGCCAGTCGCTGGTCTGCCTTTTTCTCGGCCTGTGGTACGGGATCGGCCTGTCGCTGATCGGTTTGAATTTTGGCTTTCTGATCGGCGTCATCGCCGGGCTCTTGAGCTTCATCCCCTATGTCGGATCGCTCACAGCTTTGCTGTTATCGATCGGCGTTGCCCTAGTGCAGGACTGGCCGAGCCTGAAATTGCTGGGTTTGGCGCTCCTGGTTGTTGGCAGTGGCCAGTTTCTCGAAGGCAACGTTCTGTCGCCGAAACTCGTCGGCGCCTCGGTTGGGCTGCATCCGGTCTGGCTGATGTTCGCCCTGTTCGCCTTCGGTTCGTTGTTTGGCTTTACCGGATTGCTGATCGCCGTTCCCCTGGCGGCGACGTTCGGTGTTCTGGTCCGCTTCGCGCTGGTGCAATACCGCGCGAGCCCGATTTATCGGGGGGATCCTTCGTTCGATGAGCGGCCGGGATGACGATGCCGGACCCGCCCGACCGGCCGCATCGCCCGGATCAGTTAGCCTTCGACCTCCCGATCGAGTCCGGTCTTGGCGCCGAGGATTTCCTGGTATCGGCGTCAAATGAAAGGGCCTATGCGGCGGTCGAGGGCTGGCCGGATTGGCCGGGACGGGTCCTGCTGCTTCTTGGCCCGGCGGGTTCCGGCAAAAGCCACCTCGCCACAATCTGGGCGCAGCGTGCCGGTGCGCGATTGGTCTCGGCGGCGGCGCTTGGCGGCCGCGACCTGCCAGACCTGTTGGTGGCGGGCAGCCTCGTGATCGAGGATGCCGAAGCGATTGGCGGCGCCGAGGCGGCGCTCTTCCATCTCCTCAACCTCGCTTCTGAGCAACAAGCCTACCTCGTACTGACGGCGCGCAGCTGGCCAATGTCGTGGATGATAAGGACCCCTGACCTTCTGTCGCGCCTGCGCCAGGCCCCGGCGATCGAACTTGGCGAGCCCGACGATGCGCTGGTGCGTGCCGTACTGGTCAAGCTGTTCGTCGATCGTCAGTTGATCGTCGACACCTCGGTCATTGATTTCGTGGCAATCCGGATCGAACGCTCGCTCGCCGCGGCCCGCAGCCTCGTCGAGGCGCTTGACCGGGCGGCGCTCGCCCGGCAGCGGCGGATCACCCGGCCGATGGCCGGCGAAATGCTCCGGCTTCTGGCCGACGAGCGGCCCGATCAGGGTCGCTAGACCGCGGCTGCCGATCGATCGAATTCGCCAACATGGCAAGGCGTGACCAGGCTGTGCTAGAAGGCGGATCCGACGGCGGCATGTGGCATGGGCGGATTGATGGAAACCAAGTTCAAGCGCGAACGCGCAATGGCCAAGACCCCTGCTTCGGGCCGGCCGGCGGCCAAGACCACAGCCGGGAATGCCGCGGCGCTATTCGGGTCGCATCGGTTCATTAACCGCGAATTGTCCTGGCTTGAGTTCAATCGCCGGGTGCTCGAGGAAGCCTCCAACAAGAATCATCCCTTGCTCGAACAATTGCGCTTCCTGTCGATTTCGGCCGACAATCTCGACGAATTCTTCATGGTAAGGGTCGCCGGACTGCGCGGCCAGATGCGCAGCGGCGTCATGATGCCCTCCGAGGACGGTCTGACGCCGGCCGACCAATTGGTCCAGATCGGCGAGCGGGTCTCGCGGCTGGCCAGCGACCAGCAACGGCGCTGGCGCGAACTGCGCCACGATCTCGCTGCGGCCGGCATCGTGCTGGTCGAGCCGGCCGACCTTTCGAAGCCGGAGCACAATTGGCTGCAGGATTATTTCGGCCTGCATGTCTTTCCGATCCTGACGCCGCTTGCTGTCGATCCAGCGCATCCCTTTCCCTTCATCCCCAATCTCGGCTTCACGCTGGCGCTCGAGCTGGTGCACGGTGCCGACGCGCGCCGCCTCAACGCGCTGGTGCGGGTGCCGGCCAAGGTCGACCGCTTCATCCGCTTGCCGGACGCGCTCGGCAGCGGTTCACAACGGTTCATGGCGCTTGAGACGCTGATCGCCATGCATATCGTGCGGCTGTTTCCGGGCTACGAGGTGCGCGGCTCCGGCATGTTCCGGGTCATCCGCGACAGCGACATCGAGGTCGAGGAAGAGGCCGAAGACCTGGTCCTCCTGTTCGAGACGGCGCTGAAGCGCCGCCGCCGCGGGTCGGTGATCCGGCTCGAGGTGGATGCGCAAATGCCCGACAGTCTGCGTGGATTTGTCGCTGAGCAATTTGGCATCAGCAGCGACGAAATCTTCATCGTCGACGGGATGATGGCGCTCAACGAACTCGCCTTTCTGGTCGCCCTCGACCGGCCGGAACTCAAATTCAAGCCCTATAATGCTCGCTTTCCCGAGCGGGTCCGCGACAATGGCGGCGATTGTTTCGCGGCGATTCGGCAAAAGGACCTGGTCGTCCACCATCCCTACGAATCCTTTGACGTCGTCGTCCAGTTTCTCAACCAGGCCGCCCGCGACCCCAATGTGGTGGCGATCAAGCAGACCCTGTACCGGACTTCGAACGACAGCCCGATCGTACGGGCGCTGATCGAGGCGGCCGAGGCTGGCAAATCGGTGACCGCTCTGGTCGAATTGAAGGCACGCTTCGACGAGGAGGCCAATATCCGTTGGGCGCGCGATCTCGAGCGCGCCGGGGCACAGGTCGTCTTTGGCTTCATCGAATTGAAGACGCATGCCAAATTATCGATGGTGGTGCGCCGCGAGGCCGGCAATCTCGTCACCTATTGCCATGTCGGGACCGGCAATTATCACCCCCAGACCGCCCGCATCTATACCGACGTGTCGTTCTTCACCGCCGACCCGGCGATCGGCCGCGACATTTCGCTGATCTTCAATTACATCACCGGCTATGCCGAACCGGCGCATCTCGAGCGTATGGCCGTCTCGCCGCTGTCGCTGAAGGCGCGCATACTCGACCATATTGAGGCCGAAATCGGCTTTGCCAATCAGGGCAAGCCGGCGGCAATCTGGGCCAAGTGCAATGCGCTGGTCGATCCCCAGATCATCGACGCTCTCTATGCGGCAAGCGGCGCCGGCGTGCGAATCGAACTGGTCGTGCGCGGCATCTGCTGCCTGAGGCCGGGCGTGCCCGGGCTGTCCGACAATATCAGGGTGAAGTCGATCGTCGGCCGATTTCTCGAACATGCCCGCATTTTCGCCTTTGGCGGCGGCCACGGCCTGCCCCATAGCAAGGCCCATGTGTATATTTCGTCGGCCGACCTGATGCCGCGCAATCTCGACCGGCGGGTCGAGGCTCTGCTGCCGATTCTCAATCCAACGGTGCATGAACAGGTTCTCGACCAGATTTTGGTTGCCAATCTGATCGACAACCAGCAGAGCTATCGCGTCTTGCCCGACGGCGGCAGCGAGCGCATAGGCACCGCAGCCGGCGAAGAGCCATTCAACGCCCATTCCTATTTCATGACCAATCCGAGTCTCTCCGGCCGTGGAAAATCCCTCAAAGAATCCAGCCCAAAAACGCTCTTCAAACGTGGCGAAGGGCGCTGAGCCCGCGCAAGCCGACGCCGGCCAGGCGCCGGGGCGGCTGGATGTCGGCAAACCCGTGGCGATCATCGATATCGGGTCGAACTCGGTGCGCCTGGTCGCTTATGAAGGCCTGACCCGGGCGCCGACGCCGATTTTCAACGAAAAGGTCATGTGCGGTCTCGGCCGCGGCGTCGCAAAGACCGGCAAATTGCCGCGCGAGGGAATCGAGCGGGCGCTCTCGGCGGTCCGGCGGTTCCGCATCTTGTGCGATGTGATGGGCTGCGGCGATGTGCATATTCTGGCGACTGCCGCGGCGCGCGACGCCAAGAATGGCGGCGAATTCCTGGGCGCGGCGAGCGAGGCCGCCGGCGCCGAGGTTGAACTCTTGTCGGGCGCGCGCGAGGCGCATCTTTCTGCCCTCGGCGTCGTCTCGTCGATCCATGCTCCTGACGGCGTCGTCGGCGATCTTGGCGGCGGCTCGCTCGAGTTGATCGATGTCAAGGGCCACCGACTTGGCCGCGGCCTGACGTTGCCGCTCGGCGGATTGGCGCTGCGCGACAATTCGAACGATTCGCCGAAACGGGCGGTCCGCATCGTGCGCGAGGCCTTGGCCAAGCCGGCGCCGCTCGACGGCCTGCGCGGGCGCAGTTTCTACGCGGTCGGCGGAACCTGGCGGGCGCTGGCGCGCCTGCATATGTCGCAGCGCAATTATCCGCTGCATGTCATGCACAATTATGTCATTCCGGCCGGCGATGCCGCCGATTTTGCCGCCCTGGTCGAGCGGGTCGAGGCCGAGCAGTTGATCTCGATCGCCGCAGTCGCTTCCGCCCGCCGGCCCTTGCTTGCCTATGGCGCAGTTGTCCTCGACGAGCTGATCCGCCGGGCGCGCCCCAAGGAAATCGTCATTTCGGCCCTTGGCGTGCGCGAGGGGCTTCTCTACGAGCGTCTGGCCGACGGCGTTCGCCGGCAGGACCCGCTGTTGGCGGCGGCGCGCGAACTGAATCTCTTGCGCTCGCGCTCGCCCCAGCATGGCGAGGATCTGTGCGGCTGGAGCGACGTTTTCATGCGCTCGACCCATTTCGAGGAAACGGCAGACGATCGCCGCCTGCGCCATGCGGCCTGCCTTCTCGCCGATATCGGGTGGCGCGCCCACCCTGATTATCGGGGCGAGCAATCGCTCAACATAATCGCCCACGCTGCCTTCATCGGCATCGATCATCCCGGGCGGGCGTTTCTCGCTTTGAGCGCGGCCTATCGGCACATGGGGCTCGAGGATGACGTCAGTCAGAAGATCCGCGGACTGGTCTCCGCCAGGCTGCTCGACCGGGCCCGCATCATCGGCGCGGCCATGCGGGTCGCCTACATAGTGTCGGCCGCCATGCCGGGCGTCCTGCCTGTCGCGCCTTTGCGCTGTGCGCGCGGCAAGCTGACCTTAAGTCTGCCGGCCCGGCTCGCCGATCTCGCCAATGAGCGCCTGGTCAACCGTCTCAAGCAATTGGCCCGGCTAATTGGCCGGGAGCCGGAAATCAAGCTGGGGCATTAGGCGGGGCGCCGTCTTGCCATTCGAGCAGGACGACCTTGCCGGCCTCGACCGTGAGGGCAAGGCGGCCATGCTTGAGCTCGATCGCTCGCGAACCAAACAATTCCCGTCGCCAGCCGTGGACTGCCGGCACGTCGGCCTCGTCGTTGCCGGCAATTTCTTCGAGATCCTCGACGGTCGCGATCATTTTGGCGGCAACACCGTGTTTCTCGGCCACCTGTCGCAGCAGAACTTTCAACAATTCGACCGTGGCGCTCTGGCCATTGCCCGAGCGACGCTCGCGGGCAATGGCCGGTAAACTCTTGGGATCGCGGTCGAGTCCGCGCAGCACCGCGGCAAGAATGTCCGCCCCATTGCGCGAGCGCTCCATCCCCTTGGGAAAGGCCCGCAGATTGGCCAGAGCGTCGAGCGTCCGCGGAGCCGCCAGCGCTATCTCGACGAGAACCTCATCCTTGAGGATGCGCGAACGGGGTACGTCACGGGTCTGGGCCTCGGATTCGCGCCAGGCGGCAAGTTCCATCAAGACGGCGATGTCACGTGGCTTGCGGGCCCGGTTCTTGAAGCGTTCCCAAGCGTTTTCCGGATGTTGTTCATAGGTGGCCGGGCTGGTCAGCGTCTTCATTTCATCGGCGAGCCAGGCCAGGCGGCCGGATTTCTGCAGCCGTCCCAACAAGGCGACGTAAATGTCGCGCAAATGGGTCACGTCCTTGATTGCGTAGTCGATCTGGGCCTCCGACAGCGGCCGGCGCGACCAGTCGGTGAAGCGCGAGGATTTGTCGATCGTGACTTTGCAGATCGACTGGGCAAGTTCGCCATAGGAGACCTGGTCACCAAAGCCGCAGACCATGGCCGCGACCTGCGTGTCGAACAGCGGCGATGGAATCAGCCGGGCGAGATTCCATATGATCTCAAGGTCTTGGCGGGCCGCATGGAAAACCTTCACGAGAGAGCTGCAGAGCATGAGCTCGAACACGGGCGCCAGATCGAGGCCCGGCGCCAGCGCGTCTACGGCGACGGCCTCGGCGTCAGAGGCCATCTGGATGACGCAGACTTTCGGCCAAAAGGTCGTCTCCCGGAGGAATTCCGTATCGACGGTAACGAAAGCATGCTGTTTGAACCTTGCGCAGGCCGCGGCGAGGTCCTCATTGGCGACGATCAGATTCATGGCCGGGACCTATAACCGAAACGCCGGCCAAGCGCGAGACGCTGTTTGCGTCATCGGTGGCCCAGCTTGACAAAGCGCGGAGCCCATGCGCTTTTCCGCCGCCATTCCCATGGGGAATCGGAGTGTTGGTAAGTCTTATGCATCGCTACCGCTCTCATACCTGCGGCGAGCTACGTCCGACCGACGCCGGTCAGGCCGTCAGATTGTCCGGCTGGTGCCACCGCATTCGCGACCACGGCGGGGTTCTGTTTATCGACCTGCGCGACCATTACGGCATGACCCAATGCGTCATCGATCCCGATTCGCCGGCCTTTGCTGCTGCCGAAAGCCTGCGCGCCGAATGGGTGGTGCGGATTGACGGGCAGGCGCGGCTGCGGCCGCCAGGGACCGAAAACCGCGACTTGCCGAGTGGCCTTATCGAAGTATTCGTGACCGAGGTCGAGGTCCTCGGCAGAGCGAGCGAATTGCCGCTGCCGGTTTTCGGCGAACAGGATTATCCAGAAGAGACGCGGCTGAAATACCGCTTCCTGGATTTGCGGCGCGAGCGCCTGCATCGCAATATCATGTTGCGTGGCCAGGTGGTCGATCGGGTCCGGGCGCGCATGAAAGGGCAGGGGTTCTTCGAATTTCAAACCCCGATCCTGACCGCCTCCTCGCCAGAGGGGGCCCGCGACTTTTTGGTGCCTTCGCGATTGCACCCGGGAAAGTTCTATGCCCTGCCGCAGGCGCCCCAGCAATATAAGCAGCTGATCATGATGGCGGGGTTCGACCGCTATTTTCAAATCGCTCCGTGCTTTCGTGATGAGGATCCGCGTGCCGACCGGCTGCCCGGCGAATTCTACCAGCTCGATCTGGAAATGAGCTTCGTTACTCAGGACGACGTTTTTGCCGCCGTGGAACCGGTTATCCGGGGCATCTTCGAGGAATTTGGCGGCGGCAGGCCGGTGACGCCGGTATTTCCGCGCATCACCTACGCCGACAGCCTGCGCAAGTACGGGACCGACAAGCCTGATCTCCGCAACCCCCTGCTCCTGGCCGATGCCTCGGCGCATTTTCGCGGCGGCGGATTCAAATTGTTTGCCCGCCTCCTCGACCAGCCGGGCAATGAAGTCTGGGCCCTGCCGGCCCCGGGCGGCGGCCAACGCAGCTTCTGCGACCGGATCAATGGCTGGGCCCAGGGAGAAGGCCAGCCGGGGCTGGGTTATATTTTTTGGCGCGAAGGGAGCGCAGCCGGGCCGATCGCCAACAATATTGGCGCCGAGCGCAGTGCAGCGATCCGACAGACGCTCGGGCTTAGCGACGGCGATGCCGCCTTCTTTGTCGCCGGCGACCCAGCCAAATTCACCGCCTTCGCCGGTCTTGCCCGAACCCGCGTTGCCACCGAATTGAAGCTCATCGACAGCGAGCGGTTCGAATTTGCCTGGATCGTCGATTTTCCGATGTATGAATGGAACGACGATGAGAAACGGGTCGATTTCTCGCACAATCCGTTTTCGATGCCGCAGGGCGGCCTCGAGGCCCTCGAGGCGCAGGACCCTCTATCTTTGACGGCGTTCCAATACGACATCGCCTGCAACGGCTACGAATTGGCGTCGGGCGCCATTCGCAACCATCGTCCAGATGTGATGCGCAAGGCCTTTGCGATAGCCGGCTATGGCGAGGCGGTCCTCGAGGAGCGCTTCGGCGGCATGTACCGCGCGTTCCACTTTGGCGCGCCGCCACATGGCGGAATGGCGGCCGGAATCGACCGGATCGTCATGCTGCTTGCCGGTGAGCACAATCTGCGTGAAATCTCGCTGTTTCCCATGAACCAGCGCGCCGAGGACATTCTGATGGGCGCGCCCTCCAATGTGGCCACAAAGCAATTGCGGGAACTCCATATTCAGCTCAACCTGCCGCAAAAATGAGGGTCGCCCCATGCAGACCATTGCCTGCATCAAATGGGGCACGGCCTATCCCGACGAGTACGTCAACCGGCTATATCGAGGCGTCATGCGCCACGTCGGCCGGCCGAGCCGCTTCATTCTGTTCGCCGACCAGGCGGATCGGCTCGAGCCGGGGATAATCGCCAAGCCAATTCCGCCCTTTGCATTGCCGGCCACGGGCATGCGCGGCGGCCCCTGGCGAAAATTGGCGCTCTGGTCGCCCGATCTCGATGTCAGTGGCGACATTCTGTTTCTCGATCTCGACGTGGTGGTGACCGGCGCGCTCGACCCGTTCTTCGACTACGAGCCCGGCAAGCTCTGCCTGATCCGCAATTGGACCCAGGCCGGCGACGGGATCGGCAATTCGTCGGTTATGCGGTTTCGCGCCCATTCCGCCCCACATCTGTTCGAGGCCTTCGAACGCGACCCGATCGCAATGTCGTTTCGCTGCGTCAACGAGCAAATGTACATCACCCGCGATTGCGGCCTGCCATTGGCTTTTTGGCCGGATCCTTGGTGCCCAAGCTTCAAGCACATGTTGCAGCCCCGCTTTCCCGCCAATCTCTGGCGTCAGGCCGACTTGCCGGCCGAGGCGCGGATCGTCATCTTCACCGGCCATCCGCGACCGCACGAGGCCGCCACAGGCGAATGGCCGGCGCCCTGGTACAAAAAGCACTACAAATCCATGCGGCCGGTTTCGTGGTTGGCCGAGCACTGGCGCTAGCAAGGCCGCATGGCGGATCGGAGAGGAAAGCATGACCTCGCATATGTCGGACGACCTGCGAGCTGGGGCGCTCGTCTACCATCGGCTGCCCAAGCCCGGCAAACTCGAGATCCAGGCTACCAAGCCGCTCGGCAACCAGCGTGATCTCGCGCTCGCCTATTCGCCGGGTGTGGCGGCCGCCTGCGAGGCAATCGTCGCCGATCCCGGCGCCGCCGGCGAATTGACCGCCCGGCAAAACCTGGTCGCGGTGGTCAGCAATGGCACGGCCGTCCTCGGGCTTGGCAATATCGGCCCGCTCGCGGCCAAGCCGGTCATGGAAGGCAAGGCGGTGCTGTTCAAGAAATTCGCCGGGATTGACGTCTTCGACATCGAGCTCGCGGAAAATGACGTCGCGAAATTGGTCGATATCATAGTTGCTCTTGAGCCGAGCTTCGGTGGCATCAATCTTGAGGATATCAAGGCGCCGGAATGTTTCGAGGTGGAGCGTCAATGCCGGGCCCGGATGGCGATCCCGGTCTTCCATGACGACCAGCACGGCACGGCCATCATTGTCGCGGCGGCCGTCCTCAACGGCCTCGAGTTTGCCGGCAAGCCGATCGACAAGGTCAAGCTCGTGGCATCGGGCGCGGGGGCGGCCGCGATTGCCTGCCTCGACCTTTTGGTTTCGCTTGGCGTGCGACGCGAGAACATTTTCGTCAGCGATCTCGCAGGAGTCGTCCACGACGGGCGCGAGCGGCTAATGGACCCGTGGAAAGCCGTCTATGCCCAGCAGACCGACGCCCGCACGCTTGGCGATATCATCGGCGGCGCCGATGTTTTTCTCGGCCTCTCCGCCGGCAATGTCCTGACGCCCCGCATGGTGCAACGCATGGCGCCGGATCCGTTGATTATGGCGCTGGCCAATCCGACCCCGGAAATCATGCCCGAGGCGGCAATTGCGGTGCGGCCGGACGCGATGATCTGCACCGGCCGATCGGATTTTCCCAATCAGGTCAACAATGTTCTTTGCTTTCCCTACATTTTCCGCGGGGCGCTGGATGTCCGCGCGACGACGATCAACGAGGCCATGAAAATGGCGGCGGTCCGGGCCATCGCGCAGCTGGCGCGCGAGGCGCCGTCCGACGTCGTTGCGCGCGCCTCCGACGGCGAGGTCCGCCGTTTCGGCAAGGATTCGCTCATTCCCTCGCCATTCGATCCGCGGCTGATTTTACGGATCGCCCCCGCCGTCGCGAGAGCAGCGATGGAGAGCGGGGTGGCAGGCAAGCCGATTGCCGATTTCGAGGCCTACGACGCGACTTTGTCGGGCTTTGTTTTCCGCTCCGGCTTCTTGATGAAACCCCTGTTCACTCAGGCAAAATCCAACCCCAAGCGGGTCATCTACGCGGATGGCGAGGACGAGCGGGTGCTGCGCGCCGCCCAGGTGGTCGTCGAGGAGGGGATTGCTCGTCCGCTGCTGATCGGCAGGCCCGCGGTGGTCGAGACGAGGCTACAGCGCTACGGCTTGTCGATCCGGCCGGGCCGCGAGTTCGAACTCGTCAACCCGCAGGATGATCCGCGCTACCGCGACTATGTCGCCAGCTATCTCGAGATCGCCGGGCGGCGCGGCATTACGCCGGAGACGGCACGAGTCCTGGTGCGAACCAATACGACGGTAATCGCCGCCCTCGCCGTGCGGCGTGGCGAGGCCGATGCGATGATCTGCGGCCTCGAAGGCCGCTTTCGCTCGCGCCTGCGCCACATCACCGACATCATCGGCCTTGCCGATGGCTCGGTCGATCTGGCGGCGATGAGCCTGATGATCACTTCGCGCGGCGCCTTCTTTATCGCCGACACCCATGTTCTCGACGACCCCGATGCCGGGCAGATTGCTGATATGGCGATTTCATGCGCACGCCACGTCGGCCGCTTTGGCATGCGGCCGAAAATCGCCCTGGTTTCGCATTCGGATTTCGGTGAGGCCGATTCGCCCTCGGCCCGCAAGATGCGGGCGGCCTTGGCGCTGATCCGCGAGCGCGCGCCCAGTCTCGAGGTCGACGGTGAAATGCAGGCGGACAGCGCGCTATTGCCGCTAATTCGCGAACGGGTTCTGCCGCATTCGACCCTCAAGGGCGAGGCCAATGTGCTGATCATGCCCAATCTGGATGCCGCCAATATTGCCTTCCAGTTGACCAAGGTCGTTGCCGATGCGCTGCCGGTCGGACCAATTCTGCTCGGCGTCGCCCGGCCGGCCCATGTCCTGACCGCTTCGGTCACCGCAAGGGGCATTGTCAATATTACCGCGATTGCCGTTGCTGAGGCCCAGGCGAGGGCTCAAACGCCTGGATCATAGACGCGGAGCAGGGCGGCAATATTGCCTTTGCTTGGCAGCCCGGCCTCGTTGCCGAGATGCTGAATCTTGTAGGCGGATGCGGCCCGAGCGAAGCGGAAATGGTCGCACCAGGCCGCCTGCGGCCGCTCCAAATAGGCGGCGATATAAGCGCCGTGAAAGACGTCGCCCGCCCCCGATGTGTCGATGATTCGGCTAGTTTCGATCGGCAGGGCTGGCAGCCGGTCAACGCGCCCGGATTCGTCATACCAGAGCATGCCGCGTTCGCCCTCCGTCACGCCACCGATGCGGCAGCCGCGGGACTTCAGATAGCCGAGCATCTCGGGCGGGCTGAGCCGCATTTGCTCGCACAAGCGCTCAGCAACAATCGCCACATCAATGTGGCGTAGCAATTCGTCGGTGTTCGATCGCATGCCGCCGCCGTCGAGCGAAGTAAGAATATTATGGGCCCGGCAATATTGCGCGTAATAGATCGCCGCATCCGCCTGGTGGCCGTCCAGATGCAGCGCCCGGCAACCGCTCATGTTGAGAATCGGGAAGGGGTGCAGGTAGGAATCATCGCGGGCGCGCAGAATGGCGCGCTTGCCATTGCTTGGCATGATGAAGGACAGCGAGGAACGCTTGACTTTGCGGCCGTGGACCGGGATCTGGTATTTCGCCGCCATGTCAAGAAACATCCGCCCAAGCCAATCGTCGGCAAGCGAGGTCAACAGGTCGGGTACCGGGCCTAGTCGGGCGCAGGCAAAAGCCGCCGTCACCGCATTGCCGCCAAACGAGACGGCATAATCGCCGGCCACCGCCTTGTCGTCATTGATGGGGATGCGTTCGGCCAAAAGCGTCACATCGATATAGGTCTGGCCGATGAAAAGCGCATCCATGCGAAAACCGCTGCCCCGTATCGATGCGCCGAACCGCTAAAGCGAAAAGCTGGTCCCGCAACCGCACGAAGCTGTCGCGTTGGGATTGTGGATCTTGAACGATTGACCGATCAAATCGTCGACAAAGTCGATCTCTGAGCCTTTCAAATATTCGAGCGAGACCGCATCGATCAACACCCCGGCGTCGTCGGCCTTCAGGAAAAGATCGTCAGATTCGCGGGTCGTGGTGATCTCGAACTGGTACTGAAAGCCGGAGCAGCCACCACCGTTGACGGCAATCCGCAGCATCGCGCCTTCCGGCTCCTTAGCCAGGATCGCGGCGAGCCGGCGCACCGCACGCGGACTGATTGTCACGGGAAGATCAGCTGCAATCTCGCTCATTACCACCTCGTTGCGGCTTGCCATCGATCGGGAAAAACTGGTCCTCGCCCGCCCCCTAGTGGGCTACGCCAACAATTCACGCCGGCTGGGCCACGTTTTCGCCTAGTATGTCATGTTACATAGTCTGCGAGCCCGAACCAATCAATGCCATCCTTTTCCGGGAGCCCCCTGGCGCGCTTTGCCGCCGATGCCCAAAAATCGCGCGGCCGGTTGTTCAGCGAGCCTGCCTCGCCGACCCGCACGCCTTTTCAGCGCGATCGTGATCGTATCATCCATTCGACCGCGTTCCGTCGCCTAGCGCACAAGACACAAGTCTTCATCGCCCAGGAATGCGATCATTTTCGGACCCGCCTTACCCATACGATCGAAGTTGCCCAAATCGCCCGATCCTTGGCCCGATCGCTACGGCTCGATGACGATCTGGCCGAGGCGATCGCGCTTGCCCACGATCTCGGTCACACGCCCTTTGGCCATATTGGCGAAGATGCTCTCGACGCCTGCCTCGAAGGTTTCGGCGGCTTCGACCACAATGCACATGCTCTGCGGGTGGTTACCAGTCTGGAGCGCCGCTACGCGTCCTTTGACGGGCTGAACCTGACTTGGGAGACCCTCGAGGGCCTGGTCAAACACAATGGCCCGCTCGTCGATGCCAATCGGGCGCCAAGTGGCGCCTATGCCGGGCGGGCCATCCCGCAGGGTATTCTCGATTATGACCAGCGCCACCGGCTCGATCTTGCCTCGCAGGCCAGCGCCGAGGGGCAGGCGGCGGCAATTGCCGACGACATTGCCTACAATGGCCATGACATCGACGACGGCTTGCGGGCCGGCTTGTTCGACGTCGAAGCCTTGACGGCAGTACCATATCTTGCCGAACTGACCGCCGAAATTGCCGAACAGCACCCTGGTCTGCACCGGCTCGAGAATCATTCACGAATTGGTGCGCCGGCTGATCACCCATTTCGTCGAGGACGTACTGAGCGAGAGCCGCAAGCGGCTGGCGGCGGCCGACCCGAAGAATGTCGACGCTGTCCGCCGCCAGGCCCAGCCGATGATCGCCTTTTCAGCGCCGATGGCCGAGACCGAAGCGCAGATCAAAGCGTTTCTGCGTGGCCACATGTATCGACATCCGAAAGTGGTTGAAGAACGGCGGGCCGCCGACAAGGTGGTGCGCGATCTTTTCGCCTTGTACCTATCGGCGCCACGGCTGATGTCCGGCGAATGGGCCGAAGCGGCGGTGCTAAAGTCAGGGAGGTCCCAGCTGGTCGTGCGTGACTATATTGCCGGAATGACCGACCGGTTCGCCCTGGCCGAACATCGACGGTACTTTGACGCAAAGGCTGATTTGCGCTAGGGGCGGGCGAGCAAAGGCTAGAAATGAACATTTTCAACGAGTTCCATGACAAAATAGGGGCCATTCTTGCGGCGATCGCGGCCGAGGGCCGCCTGCCCGGCGCCGATCTCGGGCGATTCGTCGTCGAGCCACCTCGCGACCCCCAACATGGCGATCTCGCCTGCAATGCGGCGATGCTCTATGCCAAGGCGGCCAGCGAATACTACGCCGATCCGCGTCAGCTCGCCGTCGAGATCGCTTTTGGCCTTGCCGCTGATCCGGACGTCGAGACGGCTGAAGTCGCCGGTCCGGGTTTCATCAATATAAGGCTGCGGCCGCACGTCTTGCACCGGGTCCTAGCGGCAGCGCTCCGGGCCGGGGCGCATTATGGCAAAATCGCCCGGCGGGCGGGCGAAGCGCCGGTCAACGTCGAATATGTGTCGGCCAATCCGACCGGCCCGATGCATGTCGGGCATGGGCGCGGCGCCGTCTTCGGCGATGGTCTCAGCAATCTCTTGGAAGCGGCCGGTTATTGCGTGACCCGCGAATATTACCTCAATGATGCCGGTGCCCAGGTCGACGATCTTGCCCGTTCGGCCTATCTGCGCTACCGCGAAGCGCTCGGCCACTCGATCGCAATTCCCGATGGCCTCTATCCCGGGGCTTATCTCGTACCGGTCGGTGCGGCGCTCGCGGCCAGCCACGGCAATACCCTGCTTGGATTGCCCGAGGCCGAATATTTGCCGATCGTACGGACCGCCGCCATTGACGCGATGCTGGCCCTCATCCGCGCCGATCTCGCCCGGCTCGGCATCGTCCACGGGGTGTTCTTCTCTGAAAGATCGCTGCTCGCGCCAGGCGAGGGTGGCAATGCCGTCGAGGCGACGCTTGCCGTCTTGCGGCAGGCGGGCTTTGTTTATGACGGCCGCTTGCCACCGCCCAAGGGCCAAGTGGACGGCGATTGGGAAGACCGCGAACAGGTTCTGTTTCGGTCGACGGCCTTCGGCGATGATCTCGACCGGCCACTCGTCAAATCCGACGGCAGCTACACCTATTTTGCCTCCGACATCGCCTATCACAAGTCGAAAATCGATCGCGGGTTTAAGGTCCTGATCGATGTCTGGGGGGCCGATCACGGCGGCTATGTCAAACGCATGCGCGCCGCGGTGGCGGCGCTATCGAGCGGCAAAGCCGAACTTGATGTCAAATTGTGCCAGCTCGTTCGCCTGATGCGCCACGGCGAGCCAATCAAGATGTCGAAGCGGACCGGCGATTTCGTCACGTTGGCCGAAGTCGTCGACGAAGTTGGCCGCGACGCGGTGCGCTTCATGATGCTGTTTCGCAAGAATGATGCGCCGCTGGCCTTTGATCTCGCCAAGGTGATCGAGCAATCCAAGGACAACCCGGTCTTCTATGTCCAATATGCCCATGCCCGCGGCCGTTCGGTGCTACGCCAGGCCGGTCTTACCTTTCCGGGGCTCGAGCTCAGCGCCGAATCACTGGCGGCAACCGACCTGGCCCGGCTTGATGATCCCGGCGAATTGGCGCTGATCGGCGCCATCGCGCAATACCCGCGGCTGGTCGAGCAGGCGGCCGCCCAGCACGAGCCGCATCGGATCGCTTTTTACCTGCATGACCTCGCCAGCGCCTTCCATTCGCATTGGAATCGCGGCAAAGATCAGCCGCAATTACGCTTTGTTAATGAAAACGATCGAAATTTGACCCACGCTAGGCTGGCGTTGGTTTTTTCGTTAACTTCGGTATTGGCTTCGGGTTTAGCTATACTCGGCGTCAATGCTCCCGACGAGATGCGGTAATTGCCGGTTTCGTCTATGGAGGCTTCGAGGACCAAGCCCGGGGTCCAGGACGCGACGCGAGGTTGAACATGAATGAACCTGCCATGAGGCCACGTCAGGCCATTGACTTGGATGAGTTCGAACGGCGTCTGCGCACGGTTGCCCCGGTCCAAAAGCCGGAAGACCCCTTGGCCGAGCTGGCGCGTTTGGTTGGCCAGGACGATCCGTTCCGGATGCCGTTTTCGGAGGCTTCGCGGACGCGTCAGGAGCGCCGCCAGGAGCCCCGCCTTGAATTGCCGCCCGAGCACCGCCGCGAGGAGCGGCCGGCGGCGACCCGACAGGAACCCGTGTTGCGCCAATCGCCAATCGCCCCACCGCCCGAACCGGCCAGCTGGGAGACACCGCATTTGCGCCCGGGGACTGCCGCTTTTGCCGATCTGCGCCGGTCGGTCGCTGCCGAAACTGCCGCGCCGCCGAGCGATCTTGACGAGCCATGGGGCAGCTCAGATTTCACCGCGTCGCGCAGAGAGGCGGTCACCGAGAGTATCGTACCGCCGCAATCGGCTGCGATCGATGGCGCCGAGGACGATCCTTGGCTCACCGACGACGTGGTCTTGCCGCCGCCACCGCCGGCCGCCGCACCCAAAGCCTCGCGGCGCGGCCTTTATGCTGGCGCTGGCATCGGCGCGGTTGCGCTGCTGACACTCGGTATTCTATACGCTTTCAAGGGCAATATATTGACCGCATCTGGAGAGCCGCCGACCATTCGCGCGATGAATGGACCAAGCAAGGTGCCGCCGCCCGATGCGGGTGCCCCGGAAGTTGCCGATGCCGATACCACCGTTCTCGATCATAACGCCACCCCCGACAAACGCCAGTCGACCCGGATGGTCACCCACGAGGAACAGCCGGTCGATCTCAGCCACGCCCAGGGCGCGGGCGATGACACCAAATCCGGCCCGGTTATGGAGCCCAAGCGAGTTAAGACCATGGTGGTCCGAGCCGATGGGACAATTGTCGGCAATGAGCCCGCCCCGGCCGCCGCACCAGCGGCGCCGGCTGCTCTGGCCGCCGCACCGGCGCCACCAGCCGCCGCAGCCGCTGGGCCTTTGACAATCTTCCCACCATTGTCGCCGTCCAATGAACCAGCCGAACCGGCGCCACAGGTCAAGGCTGCCACGCCTAAGGCGACGGCGCGGGTTGCAACAACGCCGAAGGCGGGTACCGCAGCCATCGCCACGGCGGCGCCGGCCGCGCCGGCGGCTGTAACCAAGCCAAGACCGCCACGGCCCGCTGCCGCGGCAAAGCCCGCCCTTGAGGCGGCGACCGATGCGGCGCCCGATCCAACCCCGACCGGAGCGACCGGCGGCGGGTTTGCCGTTCAGCTCGCGGCGCCGGCGAGCGAGCAGGAGGCCCACGACGTCGCAGCCCGGCTACAGAAGAAATTCGCCGCCCAGCTCGACGGGATGAAGCCGAGCATAAAGCAGGCCGACGCCGGCGGCAGGCAGGTCTATCGCGTGCGAGTCGGCAATCTGTCGCGCGAGGACGCTGCCGCGCTGTGCGACAAGCTGAAGGCGGGCGGCGGCGCCTGCTTCATTGCCAAGAACTAGGCCGGTCGATGATCGGGGCCTTTGTCGGCAGCTGTTCCGGCTTGGCGCTGAGCGCCGATGAGGCCGCGTTCATCCGTAACAGCCAGCCCTGGGGCCTGATCCTGTTCAAGCGCAACGTCGACGCGCCGGAGCAGGTTTTGCGGCTTACCGAGAGCTTTCGCGACCTGGTTGGGCGCGCCGACGCTCCGGTGTTCGTCGATCAGGAGGGCGGTCGCGTGCAGCGGCTGGGTCCGCCGCATTGGCCGGCCTATCCGGCCGCCGCGGTGTTCGACCGGCTGGCAGGCGATCCGGCGGCCAAGGCGAGCCTGATCCGTCTCGCCACCCGGCTGATTGCCGCCGATCTTGCGGCGGTCGGTATCAGTGTCAATTGTCTGCCGGTCCTCGACTTGCCGGTAGCCGGTGCCCACCGCGTCATTGGCGAGCGCGCCTATGCCGGCGATCCCACGGCCGTTGGCCTGTTCGGACGCAGTGCCGCCGAAGGCCTGCTGGCCGGCGCCGTTCTGCCGGTCATCAAGCATGCGCCGGGGCACGGACGTGCGAGTGTCGACAGCCATATTGAGCTGCCCAAAGTTGATTGCGGCCGCCAACACCTCGAAACGACGGATTTCGTTCCGTTTCGCATGCTGCGCGACATGCCAATCGCGATGACCGCGCATGTCGTCTACACGGCCATCGATGCTCAGGCCCCGGCAACCACGTCGAAGATCGTGGTCGAGGATGTCATCCGCGGGCATATCGGCTTCGAGGGACTGTTGATCAGCGACGACTTGTCGATGCAGGCCCTGGCCGGCGGGTTGAGGGAGCGGGCTGTAGCCGCCTTTGCCGCCGGCCTCGATGTCGTTTTGCATTGCAACGGACGGATGAGCGAAGCCGAAGCGGTAGCGTCGGCCGCGCCCGAACTTGCCGGGGTGGCGCAGATGCGGGCCCAGGCCGCTCTCGCGCGGATCGCCCGGCCGGCCGAACCGATCGATCTTGTGGAAGGTCGGGCGAAACTCGCCACCGCGCTTGCTCTTGCCGCCTAGTCGGATCAATCTGCGGCCGCTTCGGCAAGGGATCGTTGCGAATCAGGGGAGCGCCGTGGCGCGGGACATGCCATTCGAAGAACAGCTCGAAGTCGACCGTGGTGAAAGCGAACCCTCGTTTTTGGTCGATGTCGACGGCTTCGAAGGCCCGCTTGACCTGCTCCTCGAGTTAGCGCGACGCCAGAAAGTCGACCTCCACAAGATCTCGGTTCTGGCACTCGCCGAGCAATATCTGGCCTTTATCGACGCGGCGCGGCAGGTTCGTTTGGAATTGGCCGCCGATTATCTGGTGATGGCCGCCTGGCTCGCCTATCTCAAGTCGCGCCTGCTGCTGCCCGATCATAGCCGCAGTGAGGAGCCGGCAGCCGCCGATCTGGCCGCTGCACTGGCGTTTCGGTTGCGTCGACTCGAAGCCATGCGGGCCGCCGCGACCCGCTTGTTCGAAATGCCGCAGCTCGGCCATTCGATCTTTGCGCGCGGCGAACCGCAGCAAATCAACGTCAACCGGCAGCCGAAATGGCAGGCCACGCTCTACGATCTACTTGCCGCCTACGCGCGCCAGCGTCAGCATGCCGCATTGGCCCATGTCAGATTTGCGAGACGGCCTGTCTGGTCACTCGTCGAGGCACGCCAGGCGCTCGAACGACTTATTGGCGTCGCCAGCGACTGGACGGTGATGGACGATTTCCTGGTCGCCTATTGCGTCGCGCCGGAAATGCGCAGGACCGTGCGCGCGTCGACCTTTTCGGCGTCGTTGGAAATGGTCCGGGAGGGCGCCATCGACTTGCGCCAGGACCGCCCTTTCGCGCCGCTCTGGCTGCGCACCCGCAGGCCACAGCCGGCCGCGGTTGGACATTGAAGCAGGAAACAGGCATGGCCGAACTGATCCAACTCTATGAACTCGAAGTGCCGGAGGATCCGGTGCATACCAGCGATTCACGGCGTGAAGCTCTGCGCATTGCTTTGGCGCTGCTCTTTGCCGCAAGCGAACCGCTCGACGATCGCTCGATTGCCGAACAACTGCCGTCTGGCGAACCGGTCGGCGATGTGCTCAGCGAATTGCAAAGGCAATTTGCCGATGCGGGCGTCCATCTGGTTCAAATCGGCGGCAAATGGGCGTTTCGCACGGCGCCCGATCTCGCCTGGCTGTTCGCCCGGCATGGGGAGACACCCCGAAAATTGTCGCGCGCCGGGCTCGAAACGCTGGCGATCATCGCCTACCACCAACCGGTGACCCGAGCCGAAATCGAGGAAATCCGCGGTGTCGCACTATCCAAGGGCACGCTCGACGTGTTGCTTGAAACAGGATGGGTCCGTTTGCGTGGCCGCCGACGGGCGCCGGGTCGACCGCTGACCTATGGGACCAGCGAGACGTTTCTGTCGCATTTCGGCTTGGAAGCCATCGGCGATCTGCCCGGTCTCGACGAATTGAAGGGCGCGGGCTTGCTCGATGGGCGGCTGCCGCCGGGCTTTGGCGTGCCGATGCCGGTCGACGATCCGGCCCTGAGCGAGGACGAAGATCCGCTCGACATGCCTTTGTTCGACGAGCTTGGCGGCGAACCGGAGCCGGACGGCGGCAGCGGACCTGGCGGCGAGGGCCCGTCTGACTGAGCCCACTTCAACAGCGCCCCCAGTCCCGGTTTTTCTTGTTTTTGCCACGCCGCATGCTTAGGGTCTGCGCAAGCGCTGAGGCGCGAGCCGGGACCAACGGAGGATTGTGGTATGGGTGGCTTTTCGATCTGGCACTGGCTGCTGTTTGGCCTGGTCGCGCTGCTGTTGTTTGGCGGCAAGGGCAAGATTTCCGACATCATGGGCGATTTCGCCAAGGGCATCAAAAGTTTCAAAAAGGGCATGCAGGATGAGGATGAAGTCGTGGCCAAGCCAGCGACCGACATCAAGACCATTCCGCACAGCCTCGATACGGCAGCCGAAAAGGCGTCCGAGGGCCGAAAGATCGGCTGAGTTCCGGTCTTCCAGCGCAGCGGCGGTCCGGGCTATTGTCGCGTGAGGCCAATTTTCGATGTTTGACTTTGACGCCGGTAAGCTCCTGATTCTCGGGATCGTGGCGCTTGTCGTGATCGGTCCGAAGGAACTACCGGGCGTGATGCGCCAGGTGGGGCAGGCGGTTGCCAAGCTTCGGCGTATGGCGGCCGAGTTCCAGGGCCAATTTATGGAAGCAATGCGCGAGGCCGAACTCGACGACCTCAAACAGGAATTGACCAAGGTCGGCGAAGCGGCCAAGGAGGCCACCAGGATCGACGATTTCAATCCGGTGGCCGACGTCCAGCGCGAGATGACTGCCGCGATGGCCGATCCCCTATCGATCGAGGTTCCGGCCGCGTCGCTACCAAAAATCACCGAAACCCCGCCGCCCGCACTGCCTGTGCCGGCGCCTGCCGTCGAGACGGCATCGGCGCCGCCAAAGCCCGTCCGGCGCAAGCGCCAGACCAAGCCGCCCGCCGAGGGTGAGGACAAAAGCAAGCCGAAGCCGCGGCGCCGTCGTCGGCCAGCGGCGCCAGCCGCCGATCCATCCCCCGCTGCCGAGCGGGAGGGATGAGTTCCGCAATGAGCCAGGACGACATCGAAGCCAGCAAGGCGCCGCTGATGGACCATTTGATCGAGCTGCGCAGCCGTCTGCTGCGCTCGCTGATCGCCTTCATCGTCGCCTTCGTCGTCTGCTTCTACTTCTCGCACGCCATCTACAACATTCTTGTCGGGCCCTTTGTTCGGGTGGCGATTGCGGAAAATACCAAGGCGACCCTGATCGCGACGCATTTCCTCGAGCAATTGTTCACCAACATCCGGCTGAGCATCTTCGGCGCCGCCTTCATCGCCTTCCCGATCATCGCGACGCAGGTCTATATGTTCGTCGCCCCCGGTCTCTATCGGCACGAGCGCAACGCCTTCTTGCCCTATCTGATCGCCACCCCAGTATTTTTCGTACTCGGTACGCTGCTCGTCTATTTCGTAGTCATGCCGTTGCTGATCCATTTCTCCTACAGCATGACGCAAACCGCCGATGCGAACCGACCGGCGATCGAGCTTTTACCGAAGGTGAGCGAATATCTGTCGCTGATCATGACCCTGATCTTCGCCTTTGGCATCGCCTTCCAATTGCCGGTCATCCTCACGCTGCTCGGCCAGGTCGGCATCATTGATTCGCAATTCCTGCGGCAGAAGCGCCGCTATGCGATCGTCGTCATTACCGGAATTGCCGCCATTCTCACCCCGCCCGACATCATCAGCATGTGCGCGCTTGCGCTGCCGATGCTGCTTCTTTACGAAGGCGCGGTCATCGCGGTGCAGATGGTCGAAAAGAGGCGCGAGGCGGCCGCCGGCAAGGATTAGAGGCCCGGCGTCGGCGCGTGCCCCGGTTTGGGGGCCGAGATGTATGATATCAAATGGATCCGCGACAATGCGGCGCGTTTCGACGAGGGCTTGCAAAGGCGGCGTTTGCCGCCAGTGTCGGCGGTCATATTGGCCCTTGACGATGCACGTCGGACGGCAATTGGTCGCTTGCAAGCGGCCCAGGAGCGGCGCAATGCTGCCTCGCGCGAGATCGGCCTTGCCATGGCGCGCAAGGATGGCCAGGCAGCCGAGGCCCTGAAAGCGGAAATGGCGCAGCTCAAAGCCGATGTGCCGGCCCTGGAACAGGAGGAGCGCGCGGCGAAGACCCGCCTCGACGCCGCCCTGGCCGAGGTACCCAATCTGCCGCTCGACGATGTGCCGGACGGGACCTCGGAGGCCGACAATGTCGTGCTGCGCAGCCATGGCGCGGCGGCGGTGTTTCCGGCGGGCTTTGCGCCGCGCGAACATTTTGACATTGGCGAGCGGCTCGGCCTGATGGATTTCGACACCGCGGCGAAACTCTCGGGCGCCCGTTTTGTCGTTTTGCGCGGTGACCTTGCCCGCCTGGAGCGAGCGCTTGGCGCTTTCATGCTCGATCTCCACACGAGCGAACACGGCTATACCGAAATCGCGCCGCCGCTTCTGGTCCGCGGCGAGGCTATGTTCGGGACGGCGCAATTGCCGAAATTTGCCGACGACCAGTTCGCCGCGAGCCGGCGAGCGACGCGCAGTGAAGCGCTCAGTGAGGTGTTGCAACAGGTAGGCGAGGGGCCGCGCCTCGAATTTGCGGCCGGCCGCCTGAGTCTCGAGGCGCTGGTCGCTGGCGCCCTGTCGGCGACGCCAGCGCGGGAGGATTTGTGGCTCATCCCGACCGCCGAGGTCTCACTGACCAACCTGGTCCGCAACTCGATCCTCGACGAAGCGGCGTTGCCTTTGCGCTTCACGGCCTGCACGCCCTGCTTTCGGGCCGAGGCCGGTGCCGCCGGGCGTGATACGCGCGGTATGATCCGCCAGCACCAGTTCACCAAAGTCGAGCTGGTCTCGATTACGACGCCGGCTGCCGCGCTGGCCGAGCACGAACGGATGACTGCTTGCGTCGAGCGCTGCCTCGAGCGGCTCGGCCTGCACTATCGCACCGTGGTCCTGTGTACCGGCGACATCGGATTTGCGGCGCAGAAGACCTATGACGTTGAGGTCTGGCTGCCAGGGCAGGGCAAATTCCGCGAGATTTCCTCCTGCTCGGTATGCGGGGATTTCCAGGCCCGCAGAATGGCGGCCCGCTACCGTTCCGGCAAGGACGTGCATTATGTCCACACACTCAACGGATCGGGTGTCGCAGTCGGCCGCGCGCTGGTGGCGGTGCTCGAAACCTACCAGAATCCCGATGGTTCGGTGACGGTTCCTGACGTGTTGGTGCCCTATATGGCGGGCAAGCAAAAACTGGAGCCCGGGCAATGAAAGGCGGGCAGCGATGCGGATCCTGATCACCAATGACGACGGTATTCATGCGCCAGGACTCGGTGTGCTCGAACGGATCGCCACGGCGCTCAGCGATGAAGTTTACGTCGTGGCGCCCGAGACCGATCAATCGGGGGTTGCCCATTCGCTCTCTCTCAATGATCCGCTCAGGCTGCGGGCTATTTCGCCGCGACATTTTGCCGTCAAGGGAACCCCATCCGATTGTATTCTGATGGCGATCCGCAAGGTTCTCGACGACCGGCCGCCCGATGTTATTCTGTCAGGGGTCAATCGCGGCCAGAATGTCGCCGAAGACGTCACCTATTCCGGCACGATCGCCGGGGCGATGGAGGGCACTTTGCTTGGCATTCCCTCATTCGCCCTTTCGCAGGCCTACGGCGCGGGCGGCGGCGGCGGCAACATTCGCTGGGATTGCTCGGAGACTCACGCGCCGCCTTTGATCCGCAAGGTCCTGAGCGAGGGCGTTCCGCCCAATGTTCTCATCAATCTGAACTTTCCAGACCGGCCGCCGAACGACGTCAAAGGCACGGCGGTCACCGTGCAGGGCCGCAGAGACACCGACCTGCTGCAAGTCGAAGAACGCCGCGACGGCCGTGGCAATCCCTATTTCTGGCTGGTTGTCGCGCGGGGCCACTTCACACCCGGCCATGGCACCGATCTCGCCGCCCTCGCCGAGGGCAAGATATCGCTGACACCGCTGCGGCTCGATCTTACCGACGAACCAAGCGTCACTCGCTATGCCGGCCTGTTTGCCGAGCCTTCCGCGTGAGCGAGGCTTCGGCCCAGGCGACAGCGGAGTTTCTGCTGCGGTTGCGCGCTCTCGGCATTCACGACCTTGCCCTGCTGCGGGCCTTTGAAACCATCCCGCGGCGTGCCTTCGTGCCGCATCGCTACCGCGACCTAGCCGGTCGCGACATTGCTTTACCGATCGGTTGCGGGCAAACGACGAGCGAGCCGTCGCTGATCGCCCGGATGATCGAGGCGGCGGCCCTCGCTCCGCATCACCGGGTTCTCGAAATCGGCACCGGATCGGGTTATGCCACCGCAATTCTATCCCGGCTCGCGGCCCAGATTGTCTCGCTCGAGCGGTTTCGAAGTCTGGTTCTAGCCGCCAAGGCGCGGATGGCCGAGTTGCATTTGGCCAATTGCGCACTCGTCTGGGCCGATGGCCTCGCCCCGGCGGCTGGAATCGGCAGCTTTGACCGGATTATCATTCATGCGGCCTTGGCCCAGTTACCGATAGCGCTGGGCGAGCTTTTGGCAGCGGATGGGATCATGGTCCTAGCCTGCCACCGGCCGGCCGCGCCGCCGCGGATGATCCTGCGCGGCCAGAGGCTCGTCCGGCTGGTCCGCGAGCCGGACGCGCAATTGTCGGCCCACGAACTGGGGCCGGCCCGCCTGGCGCGGCTGATCGAAGGTAAGTCGCAGGAATTATGAGGTTGAGCAATTTTAGGCTTAAGCGAAGGTGACCACGCGTCACATTCGATTCATCTTAAACTCTCCCTTAACCCGTCCGGTCGTAAATTGCCGCATCGTTTCGGTTAAGGGTAGGTCGCGTGATGCGTAAAACGGTTGAATCGAGAGCTTTTGCGTTCGCCGGTCGCCTTGCAGTTGCCGGCACCATGGCTGCCTTGCTGGCGGGCTGTTCATCCGACGCCTCCCGGCTTTCCGATCCTTTCTCGAATCCCTTCTCGGGTTCGGCCAGGTTCGCCGCCGAGAGCGACACAAAAACCGGCGCACTTGCGGCGCCGGTCGCGCCAGTCGCCTCAGCGCCGCTGCCGGCGAGCGGGCCGCAGGCCTACAACATGCCGCCGACATTGACCCGCCCGACCCGCGTAGCCTCTTTGGCGCCAAGGCCGGCACCCGGGTCGCTTGCTGGCTGGTCGGCCAAGGGCGGAACGCCGGTTGTCGTCGCCCAGGGCGAAACCCTCGATGGCCTGTCGCGTCGTTATGGGGTGCCGGGCGAGGCGATTTTGGCAGCCAATGGGCTTGCCGGACCGGCTCAGGTTCATGCCGGCTCGCAGGTCGTCATCCCCGTTTACAATGCGCAGGCCGTCGCCATTAAATCGACCGTCCCGACCAGCAAGGTCGCTTTGAGCGGGCGGGCGAAGCCTGCCGCCAAACCGGCCGCCGTGGCGCAGAAGTCGCCGAGTAAGCCCGCTGTGCCGGCGACGAGCCTTGCCGCCGGCAAGCCAGCTGACGCGAAAGTGGCCAAGCTCGACAGCAAGAAGCCGGAACTCGATCCGACTCCGACTGCGAGCCTGCCGTCGCCGGAACCAACGGCCGCGGCTGCGGTTGATGACAAGGGCGGTAATCCCGAGTTCCGCTGGCCAGTGCATGGACGGGTCATCCAGGCCTTCAAGAGCGGCAGCAACGACGGCATCAACATTGCCGTCCCGGAAGGCACCTCAGTCAAGGCGGCCGAAAACGGTACGGTCATCTATGCCAGCGATCTCAAAGGCTATGGCAATCTGATCCTGATTCGCCATCCGAACGGCTTCACCAGCGCCTATGCCAACAATGGCGAGATCTCGGTCAAGCGCGGCGAACAGGTCAAGCGTGGCCAGCCGATCGCCAAGTCGGGGCAAACCGGCAACGTCACGTCGCCGCAATTGCATTTCGAACTGCGCAAGGGCTCGACACCGGTCGATCCCTCGACCTATCTCGCCGGCCTCTAGCTAGTCGCCGCCAGCCAGCGCTGCGCATGGTCGTCAACCCCCTGGCCGTGCGCTAAGAAAGGCGGCGGGTCCTAAGACCGCCTGCCGCCTTTCATCGGCCCTAGGCGATGCGCTTGCCCTGCCGACCGGCCAGATCCTGGATGAATTGCCAGGCGGTCCGACCGGACCGCGAGCCCCGTGTTGTTGCCCATTCCAGCAATTCGACAACGAGGTCGGCCGCAACGAAGGTCAGCCCGAAATGGCGGGCATAGCCCTCGACCATTGCCAGATATTCGTCCTGGCTGCAGCTGTGGAAGCCGAGCCAAAGGCCGAAGCGATCCGATAGCGAGACCTTTTCCTCGACCGCCTCGCCGGGATTGATGGCGCTGGAGCGCTCATTTTCCATCATATCACGCGCCAATAGATGGCGGCGGTTAGAGGTCGCATAGAAGACGACATTTTCGGGCCGGCCCTCAATTCCACCTTCGAGCACCGCTTTGAGCGATTTGTAGGACGTGTCGGCGGCGTCGAACGACAGATCATCGCAAAAGACGATAAAGGCGTAGGGCTCGCGGCGCAGCCGTCCCATCAGCGCCGGCAAGCTTTCGATTTCCTCGCGGTGGATCTCGACGAGTTTCAGCGCGGCCCCGCCGGCAGACCGCAATTTCCGGTTGACCGCCTCGTGCACCGCTTTGACCAGCGATGACTTGCCCATGCCGCGGGCGCCCCACAGCAGCGCATTATTGGCCCCGAATCCCTGTGCAAAGCGCCAGGTATTGTCGAACAGCTGGTCGCGAACCCGATCGATACCGCATAGGAGATCCAGTTCGAACTCGATTGACCCTGGCAACCGGCTGCAGCTGGCCCGGCGCAGCGTGCCAGATGAAGGCGTCGGCCAGACCGACATTGCTGGCGATTGCGGCCGGCGGCGCTAGGCGCTCGAGCGCCTCGGCGATCCGACGGGCGAGTGGCAGCGAGGCCGGCTGCGCCCGGTCGGCTGGCTTCTTGCGGCGGGTTTTGGGTTTTGGCGACTTAGGCATGCGACAGCGGCGGTGAGCGGGAGCGCGACCCTTTAGCGTCTTCGTGGCCAGCCGTCCATTGATAAGCGCCAACCATTGCTTTCGCGCCCGCGCCCGCTATAGTCCGCGCCGAATTTGGATGCCGTGGGACAACGGAGCGCCGAGCCTTGTGGATTTCGCCTGCCTATGCACAAGCCGCTGGAGGGCCCGGGGGATTGAACGATCTTCTGATGCAAACCGTGGTTCCCTTCGGCCTGATCTTTCTTATCCTGTATTTCCTGGTCCTGCGTCCGCAGCAGCAACGGGCCCGTGCTCAGCAGGAGATGGTCAAGAACGTGCGGCGCGGCGACAGTGTGGTGACGAGCGGCGGCATTATCGGCAGGGTAACCCGAGCCAATGATGACAACGAGATCGAGCTTGAGATCGCGCCAAACGTCAAGGTTCGCTGCCAGCGTCAGATGATTGCCGAAGTGCGCGCCAAGGGCGAGCCGGTCAAGGATTAGGGCGCGTCAAGACGCCGAAAATGAAAGATGAATTGACCTAATGTTGCGGTTTGCTCCCTGGAAAGTCGCTTCGATCCTGATTGGCACAATGGTCGCGTTTCTTTTGATCGTGCCCTCGCTTATGCCCAAGGATGCGCGCGAGACGCTGCTCGCCTATGCGCCCTCTTGGCTACCGATCAGGCCGATCGTGCTCGGTCTCGATCTGCAGGGCGGCGCCCATGTCCTGCTCGAGGTCGATGCCGCTTCGGTGACCAAGACCCAAGTCGAGAATCTGCGTGACGACGTGCGGCGTCTTTTGCGCGAGGAAAAGATCCCGATAACCGGCGGCATTGGCACGACACAGAAGGGCGTCCAGTTCCGGCTGACCGATCTCAACGAGCGGGCCAAGATCCTGCCGAAACTGCAGGCCCTGGCCCAGCCGATCGGCAGCCAGCTGACCGCCTCGAGCGGGCCCACCGTCGACCTCAACGAGGCCGCCGACGAACTCATTCAGCTGACCGTCACTGACGCCGGGGTCAGTGACAAGATCAGGCGCGCCGTCGATCAGTCGATCGAGGTGCTGCGCAAGCGCGTCGATGCCTTGGGCACGACCGAGCCCAATATCCAGCGCCAGGGCATCGACCGCATTCTCGTCGAGGTGCCGGGCCTGCAGGACACGGGCAAGCTCAAGGAGAATTCTTGGCACGACGGCCAAGCTCGAATTCCGGCTGGTCGCCGAGCCCGGCGCCGAGGCCGACGCGGAGACCCTGCCGCTCGTCGAAGGCGGCTCGATTTCTGTCGAGCGTCGGGTGATGGTCCAGGGCGAAGACCTGACCGACGCCCAGCCGGGTCGCAATTCGCGCACCGGCGAATGGGTCGTCAATTTCAAGTTCAATATTCCGGGAGGTCAGCGGTTCGGCCAGGTCACCAGCCAGAATGTCGGGCGGCCATTCGCTATCGTGCTTGACAATAAGGTGATTTCAGCGCCGCGGATCCTCGGACCGATAACCGGCGGTTCTGGACAAATTTCGGGCAATTTCACCAGCGAACAAGCGATCAATCTGTCGATCCTGCTTCGAGCCGGCGCTTTGCCGGCCAAATTGACGATTGTCGAGGAGCGCACTGTCGGTCCTGGCCTTGGTCAGGATTCGATCGACGCCGGCAAGCGGGCGGCCTATGTCGCGGCTCTGCTTGTTGCCTCCTATATGCTCGTCACCTACGGCATTTTCGGTGCTTTCGCCAATGTCGCATTGCTCGTCCATATTGTTCTCATCTTCGCGGCCATGGTGCTGCTCGGCGCGACCTTGACCTTGCCCGGCATAGCCGGCGTGGTTCTCACGATCGGCATGGCGGTCGATTCCAACGTTTTAATCTACGAACGCATTCGTGAAGAGGCGCACATGGGCCGCTCGATCATTTCCTCGCTCGATGCCGGCTTCAATCGAGCCTTTGCGACGATTGTCGATTCCAATGTCACGATGTTTGTTGCCGCGGTCCTGCTCTATCTGTTCGGCGCCGGTCCGGTTCGCGGTTTTGCGGTCTCGCTCGGCCTCGGCATCATGACGACCATCATTACTGCGGTGACCATGACCCGCATGATGATCACCCTGTGGTATCGCTACAAGCGGCCGACCCATTTGCCAATTTGAGGTCGCCCGCGAAAGGCTGACGACGATGAAGCTCCTGCGCCTTGCTCCGGAAAACACGAAATTCGGTTTCATGCGCTTTCGCCGGATCAGCTATCCGTTTTCGGCGCTGATGTCCCTGCTTGCCGTCTTCATGTTCCTCCATCAGGGCATGAATTTCGGCATCGACTTTTCCGGCGGCACGCTGATTGAACTGCGCGCCAAATCCGGCAAGGCCGATACTGCAATGCTGCGCGACATCGGCGAGCATCTCGAACTCGGCGAAGTCGAGGTCCAGGCCTTTGGCACCGATGCCGATGTCACCGTCCGGATCGGCCTGCAGCCAGGCGGGGATGCCGCTCAGCAGGCCGCCGTCGGCAAGCTGCGCGAGGCGATTGGTGAAGATTATGAAACCCGTCGGGTCGAGATCGTCGGGCCGCGGGTGTCAGGCGAGCTTGTCCAAGCCGGCACCATCGGCATCTGTCTATCGCTGCTGGCGGTTCTGAGCTACCTGTGGTTCCGCTTTGAATGGCAATTCGCGGTCGGCGCGGTGATTGCTACAATGCACGACCTCCTGCTGACGGTCGGTTTTTTCTCGATCACCCAATTGGAATTCAACACCACCTCGATTGCAGCAATTCTGACGATTATCGGCTATTCGCTGAACGAGACCGTCGTCGTTCTAGACCGCATTCGCGAGATGATGCGCAAATACAAGAAACTGCCGATTGCCGATCTGATCGACATTTCGGTCAATGCGGTGCTGCCGCGCACGATCATGACCGCGACCACGGTGTTCTTGGCGTTGCTTGCGCTGATTTTTTTCGGTGGCCAGGTGATCAAGTCGTTTTCCCTGGCCATGCTTTGGGGCGTCTTCGTCGCCACCTATTCATCGATTTTCATCTGTTCGCCGATTCTGATCTATCTCGGCGTAAGAACCGACGAACGCGCGGCAAGCGAGACCGCGAGCAAGGCGCCGGCTACGGAAAAGGCGGGGGCCGCGACATGAGGGTCCTCGCAAGAAGCGGTCGATGAGCGAAAGGCGTGCGGGCTTCGTGGCAGGCCAGCATCCGATTGACGCCTTTGGCAATGGCGGATTCCGCTTTGCTGGCCTGTCGCACCGCGGCTCGATTTTGATCCTTCCCTCCGGCATGTATGCCCTCGCGGCGCGTGGAGCAAGCGATCTCGACCCTGAGGCTCTGGTCCGCCTGTTTGCCGAGCATGCGGCCATCGATTTCGTCCTGGTTGGAACCGGTGCCGCGCTTGCAGCGCTGCCCGAACCGACCGCCAGGCTCTTTCGCGACAGCGGACTCGCCGTCGAACCGATGCCGACCGGCGCGGCGGCGCGCACCTACAACATCCTGTTAGCCGAACAGCGCCGGGTCGCCGCGGCGTTGATCGCGGTCGGGTGACGTGGATAGGCGCCGCAGCCGCCCTATATGGCCAGGCATCAGATCATAACCGGCGGCATGACCATCACCTCACAAACTCTGGCCACGGCCTATGCGGAATGCGAAGCGCGGGTCAGGGCCGAGGACCGCGACCGTTGGCTGAGCCTGTTGTTCGCGCCGGCCGAACTGCGGCCCCATCTTCATGCCCTGTTTGCCTTCAGCCTCGAAATTGCCGGTGTCCGCGACCGGGTCAGCGACGCTTTGCCCGGCGAGGTCAGGTTCCAATGGTGGCGGGAGGCAATCGATGGCACGGGCAGGGGCGATGTCGAGGCGCATCCGTTAGCCGCGGCCCTGCTCGACACAATTGATCGATTTGGCTTGCCGCGGGGGCCATTGGTGGCGCTGATCGAGGCGCGCTGTTTTGATCTTTATGACGATCCGATGCCCTCGCAAAGCGATCTTGAGGGCTATTGCGGCGAAACCTGTTCGGCCCTGATTAGGCTCGCTTCGATCGTGCTAGCCCGCGGCAGCGAACCTGGCGGCAGCGAATGTGCCGGCCATGCCGGGGTTGCCTATGCCATCACCGGTCTGCTGCGCGCCTTCGTCTGGACCTGCGCGCGCGGCCAAATGTACGTGCCGGGTGATCTGATCGCCCGGCACGGATTGTCGGCGCAGGCCATGTTGCTGGGGCCGGCGAGCGCCGAGGTCCGCGCCGTGCTGGCCGAAACGCGGGCGCTGGCGCGCCGCCATCTCACGGAAACCCGCCGCCTGATCGGCGCCGTTAGTCCCGAAGCTGGTGTTGCTTTTCTGCCGGTCTGTCTTGTCGAGCGTTATCTCGCGCTGATGGAATGCCCGACCTACGATCCCTATCTTACGCGCGTCGATCTGCCGCAATGGCGACGGCAATGGATTATGTGGACGAACGCCAGGCGGGCGGCACATCGGGCGTCTGAGCGGCGAGCCACTGAGTAAGATCGCGCTTGGCGCGCTCGCTCAAGGCGGCCTTGCGGGCGAGTGCTTTCTCGGCGCCCCGTAAACGTCTGCCGTCGAGCGCGCGTGGTGCGGTTTCGAGCGGCGGAAATAGGCCGAAATTGACATTCATGGGTTGAAACGACGCCCGACCCTGATCAATGATCTCGAGATGACCGCCGGTTATATGGTGGATGAGCGCCCCGATCGCAGTTGTCGGAGCGGGAGGGTCGAGGGCAAGTCCGAGCCGCTCGGCCGCCGCGAGCCGGCCGGCGATCAACCCCACCGCCGCGCTTTCAACATAGCCCTCGCAGCCGGTAATCTGGCCGGCAAACCGCAATTGCGGCCGGGCCTTGAGCCGCAGCCGCTGATCGAGCAGGCGTGGCGAATTCAAGAAAGTGTTGCGGTGCAGGCCGCCCAGGCGGGCGAATTCAGCCCGCGCAAGGGCTGGAATTGTTCGAAACAGCGCGACCTGTTCGCTGTGCCGCAGCCGGGTCTGAAAACCGACCAGGTTGTAGAGCGTGCCGAGAGCATTGTCCTGGCGCAATTGCACAACGGCATAGGGCTTGCTGCCGGGCTGGCGCGGGTTGGTCAGCCCGAACGGTTTCATCGGGCCATGCCGCAGGGTCTCGATGCCGCGCTCGGCCATCACTTCGATTGGCAAGCAGGCGTCGAAATAGGGCGTCGCCTCGAAATCCTTGCCCTGAACGCGCGGGGCGGCCACCAGGGCTTCGACAAAGGCGGTATATTGGGCGCGATCGAGCGGGCAATTGATGTAATCGGCACCGCTGCCGCCAGGTCCGGCCTTGTCATAGCGCGATTGGCGCCAGGCGATATTCATGTCGATGGAATCGTGATAGACGATCGGCGCAATTGCATCGAAAAAGGCAAGCTCGTGTTCGCCGGTCAGGCTGCCGATCGCCGCGGCCAGCGCCGGCGAGGTCAACGGGCCGGTCGCAATAATGACCTGGTCCCAATCTTGCGGCGGCAGGCCGCCGATTTCCTCGCGGACCAAGCTCACCCTGGGGTGGGAGGCAAGTGCACGGGTCACGGCCTGTGAAAAGCCGTCGCGGTCAACAGCCAGCGCGCTGCCGGCCGGCACCTGGTTGGTGTCGGCCGCCTGCATGATCAGCGAGCGCAGCTGGCGCATTTCGTGGTGGATCAGTCCAACCGCATTGGCCTTGGAATCGTCGGAGCGAAACGAGTTGGAGCAAACGAGCTCGGCAAGGCCATCGGTTTTGTGGGCGGCACTGCTGCGCAGCGGCCGCATTTCATGCAGGACGACGTCGAGGCCGCTTTCGGCGATCTGCCAGGCGGCTTCCGAACCGGCAAGCCCGCCACCGATGATATGGATGGGCAGGCGGGGAAGGGGCTGTTGCGGCATGCCGTCTCATAGCATGCAGGCACGGCCTCTGAGGAGGGCCAAAGCAAAACGCCTGCCGGGGGAGGGACCGGCAGGCGCTGGTTGGCGCAACCGGCGGTCACACCGCCGGTCGTGCCCAATTTAGCCAGCAAATCGTGCTCGAACCGCCTTGCGGGCGACGAATTCGATGTCGGCGCGGCCAATGCCGAGGTCCGACAATTCGCGATCCGATAGGCGTGAGAGCTCACGCACCGATGTGCGGTAACGGCGCCAGGCGTTGAGTTTGTTGGCAATAGAGGCGAACTTCATGGTCGTCTTTCCTTTCGATGATTCCGGGCCGGCTTGGCGCCATACCCGAAGCAATTTGATAGGCTGGATATAGAATGCTGCAGCGCACCATACCAGTGCCATAAAGGAGGCGGAGACATGCGCAAAATGCATGACAAAATAATCAAATATTAACGAAATTGATAAAACCGACGACTAAAGAAAAACGAATAGAGCAAAGGTTGCGAACAATTGATCGAGCATCGAAATTTGTTGTCGAGATATAATGCGTCTTGCGCATGGCGGAACTGCCGATTACTCGGCCGCCTCGCCCCGCGCGGCGGCGCTCCTGCGGGCGAGGACCGGCCTGAGGAAACGGCCGGTATGGCTATTGGCTGACGCCGCGATCGCCTCCGGGGTTCCCTTGGCGACGATTGTGCCGCCGCCCTCGCCGCCTTCCGGACCGAGGTCGATCACCCAATCGGCGGTCTTGATGACCTCCAGATTGTGTTCGATCACGACAATACTATTGCCCTGGTCGACCAGTTCGTGCAGCACGTCAAGCAATTTAGCGACATCGTGGAAGTGCAGGCCTGTCGTCGGTTCGTCGAGAATGTAGAGCGTGCGCCCGCTCGAGCGACGCGACAATTCCTTCGATAGCTTGACCCGCTGCGCCTCGCCGCCCGACAGCGTCGTCGCCTGCTGGCCGACCTTGATGTAAGTCAGCCCGACGCGGGTCAGCGTGTCCATTTTTTCGCGGATCGAGGGGACGGCCTTGAACAAATGTCCGGCCTCCTCGACCGTCATGTCGAGGACGTCGGCAATCGACTTGTCGCGGAACTTCACTTCCAGCGTCTCGCGGTCGTAGCGCTTGCCCTTGCACACGTCACAGGTGACATAGACATCCGGCAGGAAATGCATTTCGATCTTGATGACGCCGTCGCCCTGGCACGCTTCGCAGCGCCCGCCCTTGACGTTGAAGGAGAAACGGCCTGGCGCGTAGCCGCGGGCCTTGCTTTCCGGCAACCCGGCAAACCATTCCCGGATCGGCGTGAAGGCGCCAGTATATGTGGCTGGATTTGACCGCGGCGTGCGGCCGATCGGCGACTGATCGATGTCGATGACTTTGTCGAGATGTTCGAGGCCCTCGATGCGCTCGTGCTGGGCGGGATGTTCGAGTGCCCCATTCAGCCGCCGCGCGGCCGCTTTGTATAAAGTGTCGATGATCAAAGTCGACTTGCCACCGCCCGACACGCCCGTGACGCAGGTGAAGGTCCCCAGTGGAATTTCGGCGGTGATTTCCTTCAGATTATTGCCGCGCGCACCGACGATGCGCAGCATCCGTTGCGGATCGGCCTTGCGGCGAGACTTCGGTAGCGGAACAAATTTCCGCCCGCTGAGATATTGGCCGGTCAGCGATTTCGGCTCAGCCATGATCGCTGCGGGGGTGCCCGTGGCAATGATTTCGCCGCCATGGATTCCGGCCCCGGGGCCGACGTCGACGACGTGGTCGGCGCTCAATATCGCGTCTTCGTCGTGCTCGACGACGATCACCGTGTTGCCGAGGTCACGCAGGCGTCGCAACGTCTCGAGCAGCCGGGCATTGTCGCGCTGGTGCAGTCCGATTGACGGTTCGTCGAGAACGTAAAGCACCCCGGTCAGACCCGAACCAATCTGCGAGGCCAGTCGGATTCGCTGGCTTTCGCCGCCCGATAAAGTGCCCGAACCGCGCGCCAGCGTCAGATAGTCGAGCCCGACATCATGCAGAAATAACAGCCGTTCGCCGATTTCCTTGAGGATTCGAGCGGCGATCTCCAGCCGTTTGGCATCGAGTTTCTGCGGCAGTGCTTGGACCCATTCGACCGCCTGGCTCACCGACAATTCGCTGATTTCGCCAATGTGCCGGCCGTCGATTTTCACCGCTAGCGCCTCCGGCTTCAGCCGATGGCCGCGACAGGCCGCACAAGGCGTCGCACTCATGAAACGGCCGATTTCCTCGCGCGTCCAATCGCTGTCGGTCTCGCGGAACCGTCGCTCGAGATTGCGCACCACCCCCTCGAACGGCTTCTTGACCTCATAGGCGCGAAGGCCGTCCTCATAAGCAAACCGCACCGGTTCCTCGCCCGAGCCGTGCAGCAAGAGCCTCTGGACTTTGGCCGGCAGCTGGTCGAACGGCTGGTCGAGCCGGAACTTGTAATGTTTGGCGAGCCCCTCTAGCGTTTGCAGATAATAGGGCGAGGAGGATTTCGCCCATGGCGCGATGGCGCCCTTGCGCAGGCTCAGCCCGCGATCGGGGACGACCAGATCGGGATCGATGGTTTGTTCGCTGCCGAGCCCGCCGCAAGTCGGGCAGGCGCCGAATGGATTGTTGAAGGAGAACAGCCGCGGCTCGATTTCCGCAATCGTGAAGCCGGACACGGGGCAGGCAAATTTTGCTGAGAATATCAGACGTTTCGGCTGTCCGTCGGCCTCCGTCTCGTCGGCAAACTCCAAGATAGCGATGCCATCAGCGAGATCGAGCGCTGTCTCCAGGCTCTCGGCCAGCCGGCTGCTCATGGCGGGCCGCACGACAATCCGGTCGACGACAATGTCAATGGTATGGTTCAGCTTTTTGTCGAGGACGGGTGCCTCGGCAATCTCGTAAAAAACTCCATCAATCTTCAAGCGCTGAAAGCCGCGCTTCATCCATTCGGCAATGTCCTTGCGGTGCTCGCCTTTGCGGCCGCGCACCACCGGGGCGAGCAGATAGGCCCGAAGTCTTCGCCGGCAAGGCCTGGATCCGGTCGACCATTTGGCTGACCGTCTGACTTTCGATCGGCAGGCCGGTCGCCGGCGAATAGGGAATGCCGACCCGGGCCCACAAAAGCCGCATGTAATCGTGGATTTCGGTGACCGTGCCGACCGTCGAGCGGGGGTTCTTCGATGTCGACTTCTGTTCGATCGCAATCGCCGGCGACAGGCCTTCGATATGATCGACATCCGGCTTCTGCATCATTTCGAGAAATTGTCGGGCATAGGCCGACAGCGATTCGACATAGCGTCGCTGGCCCTCGGCATAAATTGTATCGAAGGCGAGCGACGACTTGCCTGAGCCGGACAGGCCGGTGAAGACGACCAGCCTGTCGCGCGGCAGCGACAGATCGACGTTCTTGAGATTGTGCTCGCGAGCGCCGCGAATGCTGATCGCGCGGCCGGCCAATGGCGGCGGCGTCAGCTTTCCTGGGGAGGCGGCTGGTTTGCGGGGGTTCATAGGTTCAACCAAGGCTCGAGCCAACGATTGCTGCTAATGTAGGCCGACCGGCGCTTTTGGCTATGCCCGGCCGGCCGGCCATCCACTGTTTCGCTTGACCATGGTCGGCTTGTAGCATTGTCTTATGGGCCAAAATATTGAGGAGGGGGTCATGGCTAACTTAGCCGCTCGATCGGAGGATCTCGCTCTCCCCGCTCAGAAGCCCCTCTACAAATTGCTCTACGTCCAAGTTCTGGCGGCGATTCTGCTTGGCGGGCTATTGGGTTATCTGCGCCCCGACATTGCTACAAATGAATGGATCAAGGCCCTCGGCGACGGCTTCATAAAACTCATTAAAATGATGATATCGCTGATCATTTTCTGCACCGTCGTATCCGGGATAGCCGGCATCCGCGATGCCAAGAAGGTCGGCAGGGTCGGCGGCAAAGCGCTGCTCTATTTCGAAGTGGTCTCGACCTTCGCGCTGGCGCTCGGCCTGATTGTCGGCAATGTCCTGCGGCCCGGCGCCGGATTCAGCGGTGCGGTGCCGCCGGCGGACGCGGTTGCCCAATACAGCAAGCAGGCGAGCGAGCAGCACGGCGTCGATTTCATTTTGAATATCATCCCCGACACGGTGATCGGAGCCTTCTCGCGCGGCGACATCCTGCAAGTCCTGTTTGTCTCGATCTTGATCGGCTTTGCCCTGATGGCGCTCGGCGAACGCGGCAATACGGTTCGCAATTTCATCGAGGAGGGCTCGCATCTCGTCTTCGGGGTCATCGCAATCATCATGCGCGCGGCGCCGTTTGGGGCCTTCGGTGCGATGGCCTATACGGTTGGCAAATATGGCCCGGGCTCGCTAGCCAACCTCGGCTATCTCGTCGCTACCTTCTATCTGACCGCCGCCCTGTTCATCCTGCTCGTTCTCGGCCTGATCGCCCGCTTCGTCGGCTTTTCCATCCTCAGCTTCATCGCCTACATCAAGGAGGAATTGCTGATCGTGCTCGGCACGAGCTCGTCTGAAAGCGCATTGCCGCCGCTGATGGAAAAGCTGGAACGACTTGGTTGTTCGAAATCGGTGGTCGGCCTCGTTGTGCCGACCGGTTATTCGTTCAACCTCGACGGCACCAATATCTACATGACGTTGGCGACGCTGTTCATTGCCCAAGCGCTCAATGTCGAATTGTCCTTCACCCAGCAGATGACGGTGTTACTGGTCGCCATGCTCACCTCGAAGGGGGCGAGCGGGGTGAGCGGTGCCGGCTTTATCACACTCGCCGCGACCCTTTCGGTGGTCAATCCGGCGCTGGTCCCCGGCATCGCCGTTATTTTCGGTATCGACAAATTCATGAGCGAATGCCGGGCGCTCACCAATATCATTGGCAATGGTGTGGCGACGATCTTTGTCTCCTGGTGGGAGGGTGAACTCGACCGTGAAAGGCTCCATGCAGGGCTGCGTCGCAACCTCGACCTGACCTCGATCAGGGCCGCCGAAGCCATCGATTGAGGCGGCCGAAGAAAATGACCCTGGTCAGCGGACACTTGCCATGCTAAGAACAAACAAAGAACAAAATCCATAGCTTTGCTGAATGCAGGCGGGCGGCGAGGGATCCACAGGGCGATGACAGGGCGCCAGTACCAGCAATCTGGCCCGGAAACGGGCCGGGAAGTGCGGTGGCCAGGCGAAACTTGGATGCGTCAAACTGTGGACAAGTCGGCGACCGACGACATAGGCGAAGCGACAGCGCCCTGCCGACGCTAAGGTCCAAGCCTTGCGTTTGGGGGTCGTCTCGCGTCCGGTGTCGGCGGGCAGCGCGGGATCTTTTCGAGGCGGGCAAGGGTGGGGATGACACAGCGACGGGCAGAACCGACTTGTTGCGTCGTCGCGGAGCCCGGGCTGGATCAAATCAGCAAGTATTGGCAGGTATTGGCAAGTATTGGCAAGTATTGAAATGAGACAAGTATTGAAATGAGACAAGGAAACTCACATGTCGGGTAGCGTCAACAAGGTGATATTGATCGGCAATCTCGGCCGCGACCCCGAAGTTCGTCGCCTGAACTCCGGCGATCCCGTCGTTAATTTCTCGCTGGCGACAACCAAATCCTGGCGCGACAAAGCGTCGGGCGAGCGCAAGGACCGTACGGAATGGCATAACGTCGTGATTTTCAACGAGAATCTCGGTCGAATTGCGGAGCAATATCTGAAAAAGGGGTCCAAGGTCTATCTTGAGGGCCAATTGCAGACCCGCGAGTTCACCGACAAGGACGGCAATCAGCGTAAGACCACGGAAGTTGTATTGCAACGGTTCCGGGGCGAATTGACGCTACTCGACAGCCGTGGCCGGGGCGCCGAGGCGGCCGATGAATCGGCAACTGGCGAGGCGGCAAGTTTCGGGCGTGCTTCGCCGATGGAACGGCGACCGGCTAATGCTGGTGCGAGCCGTCAGGCGCAACCGGCCGCCCATGTCATCGACGACGACATTCCGTTTTGAGCCGACGCCTACCGTTTTGAGCCGACGCTTGGCGCAATTCATCGGCGGATCGCCAGGACCCCGTCGATTACAAACTGGACGGCGAGCGCGGCCAGTATCACGCCGAGCAACCGTGTTAGAACTATATTGCCGGTGACGCCGATCAACTTAGCAAAAGCGTCGCCGACCAGGAAAAGTACGAAGCAGACCGCCATGATGATGGCAATGACGGCCAGTAAGGCCACGAGTTCAGCCAAGTTCTCGCCGGCCCGTCCCGCCATCAGTATGACTGCAGTGATCGCACCGGGGCCGGCCATCAGCGGAATGGCCAGCGGAAAAGCCGCGATATTCTGAATGTGGTCCTGCAGCACCGCCGTTTCGGCGAGCGAGATTTTGCGCCTGGCGCGCAATTCAAAAATCATTTCAAAAGCAATCCAGAACAGCATCAAACCGCCGGCGATCCGGAAAGCCGGCAGCGATATGCTCAAGGCATCGAGGACATTCTCGCCGATCAGACCGAAGGCCGCGAGTATGGCAAAGGCGATGACGACCGCCCGCAAGGCGACTTGCCGGCGGGCCGCCGATGGCATGCCGAGCGTCAGTCCGAGGAAGATCGGGACAAGGCCGGGCGGATCAACGGTAACGAGCAGCGTGACCAATGCCGACTTCAAAAAATCAGGCAACATGGCGCCCAGCCATTGACGTGCCCCCTGTCGCGGTGCGGCCGATCCCAAAACACCATATTGCGTCCAACCTCATCGCCAGCAAAGTCGATTCGTAACCCGCTGATAAATTGATGAAATTTATCTCGGTTGGACGGTCCGTAAGAGTGGCATCGGGCGCCGAAATCCGCTAAACAGGCGGCACAACGCAAGGCAGAGGATTCGCCGCTCTTGGCCGACAAGGACAAACGCATCGACGAACCCAAGGATCCGCCGGGTTCGGAAATCCGCCCGGTCTCGCTGACCGAGGAAATGCAGCGCTCCTATCTCGATTATGCGATGAGCGTCATCGTCTCGCGCGCCTTGCCCGACATTCGTGACGGCTTGAAGCCTGTGCATCGTCGGATCCTGTTCTCGATGCACGAGAATAGCTACACGCCCGACCGGCCGTATCGCAAATCGGCCCGCATCATCGGCGATGTGATGGGTAAATATCACCCGCACGGCGATCAATCGATCTACGATGCCCTCGTGCGCATGGCCCAATCTTTCTCGATGCGCCTGCCCTTGATCGACGGCCAGGGCAATTTTGGTTCGGTCGACGGCGATCCCCCGGCTGCCATGCGTTACACGGAATCCCGGCTGGCGCGGGCGGCCATGCCACTGCTGGCCGACATCGACCAGGATACCGTCGATTTTCACGCCAATTACGATGGCAACGAACGCGAACCTGAGGTCCTTCCCGCCCGTTTTCCCAACCTGCTCGTCAATGGTGCCGGCGGTATTGCGGTCGGTATGGCGACCAATATCCCGCCGCATAATCTCGGTGAAATCATCGATGCCGTGGTCGCGGTGATCGATCGGCCGGACATGGCGGTCGATGACCTGATGGACCTTGTTCCCGGGCCGGACTTTCCGACCGGCGGCATTATCCTCGGCCGCGGCGGCATCCGCTCAGCCTATCATCTCGGCCGCGGTTCGATCATCATGCGGGCCAAGGTCGAAGTCGAGGAAATCCGCAAAGAACGCGAGGCCTTGATCGTCACCGAAATTCCCTTCCAGGTCAACAAGGCGACGTTGATCGAAAAGATCGCCGAACTGGTTCGCGAGAAGCGGGTCGAGGGCATCAGCGATCTGCGCGACGAATCCGATCGCGACGGCATGCGAATTGTCATCGAGATTAAGCGCGATGCGGTTGCCGATGTGGTCCTCAACCAATTATGGCGCTTTACGCTGCTGCAGACATCGTTCGGCGCCAATATTGTCGCCCTGAACGGCGGCCGGCCGGAGGTGATGAACCTCAAGGACATGCTGCGCGCCTTTATCGATTTTCGCGAAGAGGTCGTTACCCGGCGCACCAAGTTTCTGTTGACCAAGGCGCGCGACCGCGCCCATGTCTTGGTTGGCTTGGCGATTGCGGTCGCCAATATCGATGAAGTGATCCGACTGATCCGCGCGGCCGCCGATGCCAATGCGGCGCGCGAAGCGCTGATGGGTCGCACCTGGCCGGCTCGCGATATGGCGCCGTTGATCACCCTCATCGCCGACCCGCGGCACCAATTGCTGGATGATGGCACCTATCGCCTGTCGGAGACTCAAGCCCGGGCGATTCTCGACCTGCGTCTGCAGCGGCTGACCGCGCTCGGGCGCGACGAAATCGCCGAGGAACTGAACAAGCTCGCCGGCGAAATCGCCGACTATCTCGCCATTTTGCGCTCGCGCCTGCGCGTTCTGACGATCATCAAGGCCGAGTTGAAAGAGATCCGCGACGCCTTCGCGACGCCTCGCCGCACCGCCATTCTCGATTATGCCTCCGACATGGAGGACGAGGATCTGATCCAGCGCGAGGACATGGTCGTGACGGTCAGCCATGCCGGCTACATCAAGCGTGTTCCCCTGTCGACTTACCGGGCCCAGCGGCGCGGCGGCAAGGGACGCTCGGCGATGCAGACGCGCGAGGAGGATTTTGTTGCCCGGCTGTTTGTCGCCTCGACCCATCAGCCGGTCCTGTTCTTCTCCTCGCGCGGCCAGGTCTACAAGGAGAAGGTCTGGCGTCTGCCGTTGGCAGCGCCTCAGGCCCGCGGCAAGGCTCTCGTCAACATGTTGCCGCTCGAGCAGGGCGAGCGGATCACCACGATCATGCCGTTGCCGGAAGACGAGGCGGCCTGGGAATCCCTCGACGTCATGTTCGCGACCACCAGTGGAACGGTGCGTCGCAACAAATTGTCGGATTTTGCGCAAGTGAACCGCGCCGGCAAAATTGCCATGCGGCTCGATGAAGGCGAGGGCATCGTCGATGTGCTGATCTGTTCGGAGTCCGACGATGTCCTCTTGACCACCGCCAAAGGCCAATGCATCCGTTTTGCGGTGGCTGAAGTACGGGTATTCAAGGGCCGCGATTCTATGGGCGTGCGCGGGATAAATCTGGGTGCGGGCGATCATGTCATATCGCTGGCGATTCTGCGCCACGTCGAGGCCAGCGCCGACGAACGCGCCGCCTATCTGAAGATGCGCCGAGCGGTGGCCGGCGAGTTGCAGGTCGATGAGGGCGGCGAGAGCGAGGCCATTGACGGTGAGGGCGAGGAGGAGAATGACGACGTGGGCCAGGCCAACCTGTCGCAGGAACGCTATGGTGAGTTTGGCGCGGCTGAACAAATCATCCTGACATTGTCGGAAAACGGCTACGGCAAACGCACCTCCTCCTACGAGTACCGGGTGACCGGACGCGGCGGCAAGGGGATCGTCGCCATGGCAGTCAACCCGCGCAACGGCGCCCTGATCGCCTCCTTTCCAGCCGAGGACAGCGACGAAATCATGCTGGTTACGGATGGCGGCAAGCTGATCCGCTGTCCGGTCGAAGGAATCCGGATCGCCGGCCGGGCGACCCAGGGAGTGATCGTCTTCAATACGGCCGAGGGCGAGCATGTTGTCTCGGTCGAACGGCTGAGCGAGACCGAGGCCAGCGAGGACGACAGCGCCGATGAAGCCGAGTGAAAGGTTGCCTGGCGATCTTGCCGTGGCGACCCGGCACGGCTAAGCCTAAGACATGGCAGAGTGCATCGGCTTCTACAGCGGTTCTTTCGACCCGGTAACCAACGGTCATCTCGATGTCCTGACCAGCGCGGCCGCCTTCTGCGATGCCGTCGTGGTCGGCATCGGCATCCATCCCGGCAAAAAGCCGCTGTTCAGCGTCGCAGAGCGCCAAAGCTTCTTGCTGCAATGCTTTGCCGCACCGCCGATCGCGTCCTGCGCTCTTAAAGTCGTCACTTTCGATTCGCTCGCGGTCGATGCGGCACGCGCGGTTGGCGCCCGGGTAATCGTGCGCGGCCTGCGCGACAATGCGGATTTTGATTACGAGATCAGCATGGCCGGCATGAATGCGACGCTGGCGCCGGCCATCCATACGGTGTTTGTGCCGGCCTCGCCGAATGTGCGCCACATTAGTGCAACGTTGGTCCGGCAGATTGCCGGGCTCGGCGGCGACGTCTCGGCCTTCGTGCCATCCCATGTCGCCGCGGCCCTGGCCGCCAAATTCCCACGCTAGAACCGCGACAACCCTAATCCCCAATACTTACGACCGGAAGGAGAGAAAGATGCAATTGTCACGCCGCGCCTTGGTAATGGCCTGTGCCGCGAGCCTCGCAGGCGGGGCCGGCCTTGCCGAGACCATCGATCCGCAGAACACCCTCTATCTCGACACCAAGGACGGGCGGATAACCATTAGGCTGCGGCCGGATCTCGCCCCTAAGCACGTCGCCCAGATCAAGACGCTTGCCAAGCGCGGCTTTTACGACGGCATCGTCTTCCACCGGGTAATTGACGGATTCATGGCCCAGACTGGCGATCCGAAAGGCGACGGGACTGGCGGCTCCGATCTGCCGAATGTTCCGGCCGAATTTTCCGAGGTGCCCTTCCAGCGCGGTACGGTCGGCATGGCGCGGTCGCAGGACCCCAATTCCGCCAATTCGCAATTTTTTATCTGCTTTGCGCCGCAGCCGAGCCTGAACAAGAAATATACTGTTTTCGGCGAAGTCGTCGCCGGCATGGATGTCGTCGACAAAATAAAAAAGGGGAGCGCCAGCGCCAACGGCCAGGTCATCGGCCCCGACAAGATCATCAAAATGCGGTTGGCAGCCGATTCCAAATAGCTCTTGCCGGGGCGGGACAGCTGGCATTTACGCCCGACCGGGCTTGGACTAAGGCAATTCGCTGACAGGAAAGGCAAAGACATGTCCGACAACCAGACAACATTGACACTTGAGACGACGCAGGGCCCAATCGTGATCCGCATGCGACCCGATCTTGCCCCCAACCACATTGCCCACATCACCCGCCTGGTCGGCGAGAAATTCTACGACGGCATCGTCTTTCACCGAGTTATTGACGGGTTCATGGCCCAGACCGGCTGCCCGGAGGGGACCGGAACCGGCGGGTCGAAATACCCCGACCTAAAGGCGGAATTCAACGATACGCCGCATGTGCGCGGCACTTGTTCGATGGCCCGGGCGGCCAGTCCGGATTCGGCCAATTCGCAATTTTTCATCTGCTTTGCGCCGCAGCCGAGTCTCAACCGGAAATATACGGTCTGGGGCGAGGTCACCGCCGGCATGGCCAATGTCGACAAAATCAAGCGCGGCGAACCGGTGCGCGAACCCGATCGCATCATCAAGGCGACGGTGAGCTAGCCGGCGAGCCCGGGCCGTTCGGCCAAAGGCTGGCAGACATGCTCGTCGACCTGTTCGATTTTGATTTGCCCGAAAGCCGCATTGCCTTGCGGCCGGTCCATCCGCGCGATCAGGCAAGGCTCCTTGTCATTCGACCCGGCGAGGCGCTCCACGACCGGCGCGTCGCACAATTGCCGCAAGCATTGCGCCCCGGCGATGCGCTCGTTGTCAATGACACGCGCGTGATTCCGGCCAGATTGTTCGGTCGGCGGTGGCGGGAGGCGGCGTCGGCCCGGTTCGAGGCGACCCTGACCCGGCGCGAGGGCGATAATCTTTGGCGGGCGCTGGTTCGCCCAGCCAAACGACTGAAGCCTGGCGAGCGGGTTCGCTTCGGCCATCCGGCGGCGACGTCCGCCTGTCTGCTCGCCGGCCTCGACGCGCGTGTCGTCGACATGATCGAGGGTCAAGCGCTGTTTGCCTTCGATCTTGGCGGTCCGGCGCTTGACGAGACGATCGAGGCGTTGGGCGAACTGCCGCTGCCGCCCTATATAGCGCGGCGGCGAGCGGTTGATGCTGCCGACCGGCAGGACTACCAGACTTTGTTTGCGCGCGAACCCGGTGCCGTGGCGGCGCCGACGGCTGGGCTGCATTTTACGCCGGGTCTGCTCCAGGCTCTCGGAACGGCCGGCATTCACCTCCTGCCTGTGACCCTGCATGTCGGGGCAGGAACCTTCCTGCCGGTAAAAGCCGCCAATACAAACGACCATCGCATGCAGCCGGAACGCGGCAGCATTGATTGTGAGACCGCCGATCGACTCAATCGATTGCGCGCAGAAGGCAGCAGGATTGTTGCGGTCGGCAGCACCTGTCTTCGATTACTGGAGAGTGCCGCCGATGGCCAAGGGCAATTGAGGGCTTTTGCCGGGGAGACCAGCATTTTCATAACGCCTGGCTATCGATTTCGGATTGTCGACGCCTTGATGACCAATTTTCATTTGCCGCGCTCGACGCTGATGATGCTGGTTGCCGCTTTTGCTGGCCTCGACACAATCCAGGCGGCCTACCGCCATGCCATCGACGCTGGCTATCGTTTCTACAGCTATGGCGATGCCTGTCTGATTTTTCGCGCCGATGGGAGCCAGCCGTGAGCGGCTTTGGCCTTCGCCTGCACCATTTTGACGGCACTGCGCGTTGCGGCGAAATTCTGACAGCGCGCGGCGCCGTGCGAACACCGGCATTCATGCCGGTCGGCACCGCCGCTACCGTCAAGGCCATGTATCCCGAACAGGTGCGCAGGCTCGGCGCCGACATCATTCTTGGCAATACCTACCATTTGATGCTGCGGCCGGGGGCCGAACGGATCGCCCGGCTCGGCGGTCTGCACCGGTTCATGAATTGGCCCGGCCCGATCCTCACCGACAGCGGTGGTTTTCAGGTCATGTCGCTCGCAAAATTGCGCAAGATCGACGAAGAGGGCGTCACCTTCCGTTCGCACATCGACGGCAGCGCCCATGCGCTGACCCCCGAGCGATCCATGGCCATCCAGGGCCTGCTCGGCGCCGACATTCAGATGCAATTCGACGAATGCGTGCGGCTACCCTGCAGCGATGCCGAAGCCGAGCGCGCGATGCTGCTTTCGCTTCGCTGGGCCGAGCGCTCGCTCAAGGCCTTTGAACGCCGGCCGGGGCGATTGGTGCATGGAATTGTCCAAGGTGGCACAGTCGAAACCTTGCGCCGTGAAAGCGCCAAGGCGCTGGCAGCGATGGATTTCGACGGCTATTCGATTGGCGGGCTTGCGGTCGGCGAGCCACAGGCGGTGATGCTTGCCACCATTGCCATTGTCCTCGAACATTTGCCGACCGACCGACCGCGCTATCTCATGGGCGTGGGCGCACCCGACGATCTCCTCGAGTTCGGTGAGGCTCGGCATCGACATGCATGATTGCGTTATGCCGACCCGGGCCGGCCGGCACGGCCTGGCCTTTACCCGCTTTGGCCGGCTCAATCTTAGGAACGCCCGCTATAGCGATGATCCTCGACCGCTCGATTGCGACGCCGATTGCCCGGCCGCCCGCGATTATTCGCGGGCTTATCTCCACCATCTCGTGAAGAGCGGCGAGATACTCGGCATGATGCTCCTGACCTGGGCAAATCTTGCCTATTATCAGGCGCTGATGGCAGGGATGCGCGCGGCCATAGAAGAAAGAAGATTTACCGACTTTGCCGCGGCGACCAAGGCCGGCTGGCAGCGCGGCGACCCGCATGAGGGCTGACGCGCATCGGCCTGGCACAAGGCGGCCGGCCGCTGGCTGGCCGACATTTCAGAGATTGTCGGCGATTGATCGTTGAAATGCCGGGCTTGTGGTGCCCGGCGTTCCGGTGCCCTTGGGAGTGAGCGCGGCAGACGGCGTTAAACCCGCAAAATGTCGCGTGAGGATCCGAGACGTATAGGCGGCGCCAATGACAAAACGGAACATCGGTCCAAAACTCATGGCCGACATTGTCCCGACGAAGAAGATGCCTGGCACGGAAGATTGGAAACGGCGATCCAGCCTGGGCGAGCGCGCCACGCGGGCAATCGATTCCCGCAGGTTCGGCTCAAGGAAATCGATCCTATCAACATCGACCACAAAGCCGGTGCCGGCGACAATGTGGTCGCCGGTGACCTCGTAATCGCCCTTGCTCGGGCCACGGATGCTGAGCACCAGCCGTCCGGCTCGCGGACGCGCGGCAATGAGCGAGCAATGGGTGTGGATGGGAAACTTGTCGGAAACCCGTTCGCGCAACCACCAGGCGACTTTCGGTCCGAGATGAGTTTTGACGAAGGGAATCCGCCAGCGGTCAGGCATTTCGTAAATGCCGCCCGGAACGGCCTCCAGCAGCCAGTTCTTCAAGCCCGAGCCGAGGCCGCTCTTTGGCCGGCGCAGTCGATCGTACAGGCTCGGCTCGCCAGTGCTGTGCGAAGAAAATTCGACCTTCGCCTCTCGCACCAGGACCTCGACCTCCGCGCCAGCCTCGTGCAGCAGGGCGGCGGCCTGCATGGCAGACTGACCGGCCCCGAGGACGAAAGCCTTCTTGCCCGCAAATTGGTCGAAGCCCGCGTGATGGCAGGTGTGGCTGGCCAGATCTTCGGGCAGACCGCGCACTTCCGTCGGCATACTGGCAAAGGCCTTGAGGCCGATCGCGACGACGACACGCCGGGCAAGAAGTCGCTCTGAATTGGCAAGGGTGATCTCAAATCCGTCGGGATGGCGCGCCAGAAAGCGGACATTCACGGGTTCGACGTCCGGCACAACCGTCTGCTGAACCTCGATCCCGTAGCGAGCGAAATCGGCGATGGCGCAGGGCTCCTCCGGCTCCAAGCCTCGCGCCTTGCAATAGTCGACAAACGGCAATCGATCGCCGGGCGTATAGATGTCGGTCGCCGAACCCAGAGATTTCAAGAACATGGCCGGCGGCATTTCCCGCCAAAACTGCATTGGCTCGCCGAAAATCCGGATCGAGATGCCGCTCTCGCGCAAATGCGCCGCAATTGACAATCCGTAGGGACCGGCCCCGATTATCGCGACGTCAACAATTCGGCCCTGCATCCTAGCCACTCCACGCAACCGCAGCCTGGTATGAACAATAAATACGAGAAAACTGCCATTGCGACGTCGAAATTTTGGGGCATCGCGGTCAGAATTGCTTAACGCGCTGCGGCCCAGGCCAAGGGCAAGGCCGGCAACAGGCTGGAACAGAAATGTGGGCAAGGCAGTGGTCTGCCTTGCCCTGAGTCACTCGTCAGTCCGTCCTCACCTTTTTCGTCTCCCTTCGGAGACAGGCGCATTCCGCCGTGCGGTTGGTCAGACGAATCGTTCCTCCCGAGAACTCGGACCCCGCAAATGCGATCGCGTTGTTTCCGCGAATTCTGCATTGCAGGAATGTCTCTAGCGCAGCCGGAGGCCCTTGTCACCTGCGTGTCATCATCGGGGGCATGGCGATAGCTGGGAAGTCCGCGGCCTGGCCTTGGCCTTGTCTTTTCGGGCCGGTTGCTATTGTTTGTCAGCCGCACCCGGCGGCCAACTCGTAGGTCGCCAAGGATCAAAGCCAGCCATGCGTCTTTCCCGCTATTTTCTCCCGATATTGCGCGAAAATCCCAAAGAGGCGGAAATCGTTTCGCACCGACTAATGCTTCGCGCCGGGCTGGTTCGCCAGGAATCGGCCGGCATCTATGCGTGGTTGCCGCTCGGGTTGCGGGTCATGAACAAGATCAGCAAGATCATCCGCGAGGAGCAGGACCGCTCGGGCGCGATCGAACTGCTGATGCCGACGATCCAGCCGGCCGACCTATGGCGGGAATCCGGCCGCTACGAGGATTACGGCAAGGAAATGCTGCGGATCAGGGATCGGCACGAGCGCGACATGCTCTATGGTCCGACCAATGAGGAAGTGATCACCGAAATGTTCCGGTCTTCCGTCCGTTCGTACAAGGATCTGCCGCTTAACCTCTATCATATTCAATGGAAGTTCCGCGACGAGGTCAGGCCCCGTTTCGGGGTGATGCGCTCGCGCGAATTCCTGATGAAGGACGCCTATTCCTTCGATCTCGATCAGGCCGGTGCGACCCATTCCTACAACAAAATGTTCGTGGCCTATTTGCGGACGTTCCAACGCCTGGGGCTGCAGGCCATTCCGATGCGGGCCGATACTGGTCCGATCGGCGGCGATCTGTCGCATGAATTCATCATTCTCGCCTCGACCGGCGAGAGTGAAGTTTATTGCCACCGGGATTATCTCGGCTTTGCGACGCCGCCGGCCGAGGTCAATTTCGAGGATCCGGCCCTGATGAAGGCGATTGTCGAGCGCTGGACCTCCCTCTATGCGGCGACGTCGGAAAAACATGATGTGGCCGCCTTTGCCAGGCTTCCCGTGGCCGCCCAAATGTCGGCGCGCGGCATCGAGGTCGGTCATATATTCTACTTTGGAACTAAGTATTCCCTGCCGATGAAGGCCTTCGTCAACGGCCCCGACGGCAAGGAGGTGGCGGTACACATGGGATCCTACGGCATCGGACCTTCGCGTCTGGTTGCGGCGATCATCGAGGCAAGCCATGACGAGGCCGGCATCATCTGGCCAAAATCCGTCGCTCCCTTCGATGTCGGCATTGCCAATTTGAAGGCGGGTGAACAGGCCTGCGACGCCGCCTGCCAGGAACTGGAGACCCGGCTGTCCGCCGCCGGCCTCGAGGTCCTTGTCGATGATCGCGACGAACGGCCGGGCGCCAAATTCGCCGCGCTCGACCTGATAGGCCTGCCGGTCCAAATCATTGTGGGCCCCAAGGGCCTCGCCGAGGGCAAAGTCGAACTCAAGCATCGCGCCGGCCAGGAGCGGGTGCAGGGGTCGCTCGACGATATTGTCGAGTTGTTGCGCCGGTGAGCAGCCATGGCATGATTGGGGCCGCCGCGCCGGGCCTGGCGCAGCCGCCCGACCGGCGCAATGGAACGAAGCCCTTTGCCGCTTTCGAATGGTTGGTCGCGCTTCGCTATCTGCGGGCCCGGCGGTCCTCCCGGTTCATTTCTGTGATCGCCGGCTTTTCCTTCGCCGGCATCATGCTTGGCGTGGCCACACTGATCGTCGTCATGTCGGTGATGAACGGCTTTCGCAAGGAATTGCTCGACAAAATCATCGGTATCAATGGCCACGTCTTTCTGATAGGCGTCGAAACGCCGTTGACGGATTACCAAGATGTCGTGACGCGGGTTGCCAAGATCCCCGGCGTCACATTGGTCATGCCATTGATCGAATCACCCGCCGCCGTCTCTTCGCCGATCAACCAAGCGGGGGTCCTTGTCCGTGGTATTCGCGAACACGACCTGCTGCGACTTCCCGGCATCATGGGCAATGTCAAGCAGGGCAGCCTGGCGGGTTTCGACGAAGGCGGTGGGGTCGCCATCGGCCAGCGGCTCGCCGAGACGCTCGGCCTTTCGGTCGGCGATTCCCTTTCCATTCTGACCGCTCGCGGTGCTCAGACCCCGTTCGGCGTCACGCCCCGGATTAAGGCCTATCCGGTCGCCGCGATCTTCCAGGTCGGCATGTCTGAATTCGACGGCACCTTCGTCTACATGCCGCTTGGTGAGGCCCAGGCCTTTTTCAATCGCGAAGGTGAGGCGACGCTGATCGAGGTCTTCCTCGATCAGCCTGATCATATGGACGCCATCCGCCGCGAACTCGATACGGCGATCGAACGCCCGATGATCATTACCGATTGGCGGCAACGCAACAAGACCTTCTTCGACGCGCTCGCCGTCGAACGCAATGTCATGTTTCTGATCCTGACCATGATCGTCATTGTCGCGGCCTTGAACATCATTTCTGGGCTGATCATGCTGGTCCAGGACAAGGGTCGTGACATTGCGATCCTGCGGACGATGGGCGCAACGCGCGGCGCCATCATGCGGATTTTTCTGATCACCGGCGCCGCCATCGGCGTGTGTGGGACTCTGGCAGGCCTGGTGCTGGGCCTAGTCTTTGCCCGCAACGTCGAGACGATCCGTCAGGTTTTGAACCATCTGATGGGCGCCAACCTGTTCCCCGCTGAATTGTATTTCCTGTCCAGGCTGCCCTCGATCGTCGACCCGCGCGATGTCGCGGCGGTCGTCGCCATGGCCCTGATCCTGGCATTGCTCGCCACTCTGTATCCGTCATGGCGGGCCGCCAAGCTCGATCCGGTCGAAGCGCTTCGATACGAATGACCGGCGACCCCGTCCTGTTTTTGCACCAGGTCGAGCGCCATTATAGGCAGGGGACGAGTTCGCTTGAAATCCTGCGCAAAGCGGACCTCGCGATCTGGCCTGGCCAATCGGTCGCGCTGGTCGCCCCCTCCGGCGCCGGCAAATCGACCCTGCTGCATGTTGCCGGACTTCTTGAGGCGCCGGACGGCGGCGAGGTCTATATCAGCCGTGCCGCGACAGCCCATATGGTTGACGAAGCGCGTACCGCCCTGCGCCGGGTCGAAATCGGTTTTGTCTATCAGTTCCATCATCTCCTTCCGGAATTTTCCGCGCTTGAAAACATCATGCTGCCGCAAATGATCCGGGGGCTCGGCCGCCAGGAGGCGGCACGAAGGGCCGAACAACTCCTGGCCTATCTTGGCCTTGCCGAGCGCACCCGGCATCGTCCCGCCGAATTGTCGGGCGGCGAGCAACAGCGGGTGGCGATCGCCCGGGCGGTCGCCAACGCGCCACGGATCCTGCTCGCCGACGAGCCGACCGGCAACCTCGACGTAAAGACGGCCGATCACGTCTTTGCGGCCCTGAGCAATCTGGTCCGCGCATCCGGTCTCGCCGCCCTCATTGCGACCCACAATATGGACCTTGCGGCGCGCATGGACCGACGGGTCACCTTGCACGAAGGTCGAATCGTCGAACTCAGCTGACCGGGTCGACCTGTCAGCAAGAGCACACGCCGGTTAGCTTGACATTGTACAAAAAGGGAACATAATATAAACAAACAGCATACGGAGGAAATCATGCTGCGGGCTGCGCTGGAAGATGTCGTGGAACTCGTGACCCTCGGGTCCTTTCTGTTTCTAATCGGCCTGCTCGCCCGGCTGCCTGGCCTTTGACCTGTGAATAGCGCAGGTTCCGCTCGACGATGCGGCAGCCATTGACGACAATGTCGGCCCTGCGGAGGGCCTGCCTTGAGTCGCATATTGGAAGAAATCGGCTTTGTGCATTTGCACGTGCACTCGTCGTTTTCGCTACGCGAGGGGGCCTTGCGGATCGAGGCGCTGGCCAAGCTGGCGCAGGCCGATCAAATGCCGGCTCTCGCCATTACCGACCGCAACAATCTTTTTGGCGCGCTGGAATTTTCGGAGAAGCTGGCCAAACAAGGGGTTCAGCCGATCATTGGCATTCAGCTGACGATCGAGTTTGGCGATGGCGGCCAACTTGGCGGCAGGTTTGAGCGCAGCGAGGCGGGGCGGGCGGCGCTTGTTGTGCTTGCCGCCAGCGCCGAGGGCTATGCCAACCTGATGCGACTAGCTTCACGCGCCTGGCTTGACCCCGGCCCCGGCGACGGGCCGCATGTCGGCCTCGATCGGCTCGCCGGGTCGACCGGCGGCCTGATCGCGCTGACTGGCGGCCCGTCCGGTCCGCTTGATGTGGCGCTGGCCGCAGAGCGGCCGGAAGTCGCCGCCCTGCGCTTGGCGCGTCTACTCGAATTGTTCGGCGAAACGAACCTCTATGTTGAATTGCAGCGGCACCATTTGCCGGGCGAGCGAGCCAACGAGCCGCACCTGGTCGATCTCGCCTATCGCTGCGGCCTGCCGCTGGTTGCTACCAACCAGGCCTTTTTCGCGACCGCGGCCGATTACGAGGCCCACGATGCCCTGATTTGCATCGCCGACGGCAGCCTGATCGGTGACGGCCAGCGCCGCCAACTGACCCCCGAACATCGGCTCAAGAGTCGCGCAGAAATGGTCGACTTGTTCACCGATCTGCCGGAGGCGACGCGCCATTCCGTCGAGATCGCCATGCGTTGCGCCTTTCGCCCGCAGGCGCGCAAACCGATACTGCCGCGTTTCACCGCCGCGGACGGCTCGCAGATGGACGAGGTCGGCGAATTGTTCCGCCGCGCTGGGGCCGGGCTGGCGCAGCGCCTTGCCGTCCTGCCGCCGGCCCAAGGCTTCACAACCGCCGACTACGAGGCCCGGCTCGCCTTCGAACTCGACGTCATCGCCGGCATGAAGTTTCCCGGCTATTTCCTGATCGTCGCCGATTTCATCCAATGGGCGAAGGCGCAAGCGATCCCAGTCGGACCGGGCCGCGGCTCGGGCGCCGGCTCGCTCGTCGCCTATGCCTTGACCATCACCGATCTCGACCCGATGCGGTTTGGTCTGCTGTTCGAGCGGTTTCTCAATCCCGAACGCGTCTCGATGCCGGATTTCGATATCGACTTCTGCCAGTACCGCCGCGACGAGGTCATTGCCTATGTCCGCCAGCGTTATGGGGCCGACCGGGTCGCGCAGATCATCACTTTCGGCTCGTTCCTGGCCCGCGGCGTTTTGCGCAATGTCGGTCGCGTCCTGGCAATGCCGCTCGGTCAGGTCGACCGGCTGGCCAAGCTGGTGCCCCGAAAATCCCGCCAATCCGATGACCCTTGCTGAGGCTATCCGGACAGAGCCGCGGCTGAAGGAGGCGGCCGAGGCCGAACCGCGGGTCGGCCAGATGCTGAAAATCGCCGAAACCCTCGAGGGTCTCTATTCCAACGCCTCAACCCACGCCGCCGGCATAGTCATCGGCGACCGGCCGCTCGACGAGCTCGTGCCGCTATACCGCGATCCGAAATCGGATATGCCGGCGACCCAGTTCAACATGAAATGGGTGGAATCGGCCGGGCTGGTCAAATTCGATTTTCTCGGCCTGAAGACGCTGACGACACTAGCGATCACCATCAAGCTCCTGACGCGGCGCGGTGTCAGCATCGAACTGGCGACCCTGCCGCTTGACGATGCGAAAACTTTCGAGGCGCTCGGCCGCGGCGAGACGCTCGGCGTGTTCCAACTCGAAAGCGCCGGCATGCGCAAGGCGCTGGTCGAAATGCGGGCCGACCGGTTCGAGGATCTAATCGCGCTTGTCGCGCTCTACCGGCCTGGGCCGATGGCGAATATCCCGGTCTATTGCGGCCGCAAGCTCGGCGACGAGGCGCCCGAATATCTCCATCCGAAGATCGAACCGGTGCTGAGGGAGACATTCGGCGTCATCATCTATCAGGAACAGGTGATGCAGATCGCCCAGGTCCTGTCCGGCTATACGCTCGGCGAAGCCGACATGCTGCGCCGCGCCATGGGCAAAAAGATCAAGGCCGAAATGGATGCCCAAAGGGCCCGCTTTGTCGGGGGTGCCGTCGAGCGTGGCCTCGACAAGGCCAAGGCCGACGAAATCTTCGATCTCCTTGCCAAATTCGCCGATTACGGTTTCAACAAGAGCCACGCCGCGGCCTACGCGCTGATCGCCTATCAGACGGCCTGGTTCAAGGCCAATCACCCGGTCGAGTTTCTTGCCGCGTCGATGACGCTCGACAAGTCGAATACGGACAAGTTGGCCGAGTTTCGCAACGAGGCCAGGCGCCTTGGCATTGTCGTCGAACCGCCCTCGATTAATTATTCCGGGGTCGATTTCGAGGTTCAGGCGGACGACGGGAAAGCACCGGTGATCCGTTACGCTTTGTCGGCGGTCAAGGGAGCGGGTGACGCCCAGGTCGCGGCAATCGTTGCAGCGCGCGGTCAAATGCCCTTTGCCTCGCTCGCCGATTTTGCTCGCCGCATCAACCCACGCGAAATCAACAAGAAAGTGCTGGAGAGCCTGGCTGCGGCGGGCTGTTTCGACGAACTCGAGCCGGAGCGCTCGCGCGCCCTTGCGGCGGTTGAGTCGATGCTGGCACTGGCCAATAGGATGCAGGGCGAACGGCTCGCCGGCCAAAGTGCGCTGTTCGGGGACGCCGAGGCCGACACCGACCTCGTCCTACCGCAAGTGGCCCCTTGGTCGACATCGGATCGGTTGGCCAAGGAACTGGAGGCAATAGGTTTTTTTCTTTCCGGCCACCCGCTCGACGATTATGCCAGTCTGCTCACCAAACTGAAAGTGGAGCGCTGGTCGGACTTCATCCGCGACGTCAAGGGCCGCGGCGCCGCCGCTGCAAGACTGGCAGCCTTTGTCCTCGACCGGCAAGAGCGCCGGACCAAATCAGGCGCCAAAATGGGCATCGTCAACCTGTCCGATGCCAGTGGGCAATATGAGGCGATCCTCTTCCAGGAAGGCCTGAGCCAGTATCGCGACCTGCTCGAACGCGGCGCCGCGGTGCTGGTCAACCTCGAGGCGCGATTGGAGGGCGAAGACGTCCGGGCCCGGCTGACCCATGTCGAGCCGCTCGAACAGGCGGCAAGTCGTGTGCAAAAGGGCATTCGGATCTTCCTGCGCGACAGCCAGCCGCTCGGCTCGATCGCCGAGCGGCTGAAGATCCGCACCGAGGCCCGGGCCGAGGGAGAGGTGCTGGTGATCGTCATGCTCGAGCGGAGCCGTCGTGAAGTCGAAATCCGGCTGCCTGGCCGCTATCCGCTGACCCCGCACCTCGCGGGCGCCTTGAAGGCAGTGCCGGGCGTCGTGGCGATCGAACATCTCTAGGGACGCGCGCCCGTCCGCCGGGACCGATGGTGGTCTACCCAAACCGGTCATATCACGTGCTACGGACACCGACGCACGCGGTGCTGTCGATAGCTAATTAACTTGGCCGGATTTGGTAGCACATCATATGTCCGCTGCTTCTGGCTTTGTTCTCCTCTGATCGCTGAGCGGACTTAAGCGACCTTTTTCTGTGTCTCGACGGCGCCCTGTTGATCGTATCGTCCGAGGCATCGCGGCCCATGGAAGATCGCATAGGTGCCGTCGTGGTATTGACGGATCTTGACTTTGGCCTTGACGAAATGCGGCCGCAGCGGGCTTTCGGGGATCTGCAATTTCAACCGGTTGAAGGTGACGCAATTGTCGTTGCCGACCTGGCGCTCTTCCTGGAGGCAGAGGATCTCGGCGAGATTGACGCCGGGGATCGTGACGAAAGCCACGCCTTCCTGCTCGGCCTTGACGGCGAAACGCGCATTATGGGCGGCGATGTGGACGTCCCGGATAAAGGCGTTGGCGGCCTCGATCGTGGTGATCCCGGCGAGCGCCAGCTCCTTCGTCAGGCGGTCCTGCAGGGTCTGGAAGACGCGTTCCGAACGGCCTCGGGCCTGCGGCGAATAGGCCGCGATATGCTCGATGCCCAGATGCTCGAGGGCGCGTCCGACCTGGGTCGGACGGGTCCGATCGACTTTGCCGCCGGCCTCCGGTGTATGAAAATAATGGCTGCCGCGGTCCGTATAGAGGCTCAAGGGCAGGCCATGGCGGCCAAAAACCTCTTCCAAGGCCCGGAACGTCGAAGCGGTGCCTTCCTCCTCGACCAGAAAGGCCGAAAGAATAGTGCTCGTTGCATCGTCCAGCGTGACGATCAGATCGAGCGGCTGGTGGTTCTTAAGCCACGCAAAGCGCGACCCATCCTGATGCAGCATCATGCCCAGCATCGGGCGCCGCGGCCGCTTGCGCCGGTGGGCGCCCCGCCGCGTGGCTTTCGCCAGCAAGCCCCGGTCCTGCAGATAGGTCTTGGTCCACGTGTAGCCCCAGTTGAAGCCATGATCCTTCACCAGATGCTCGTGGAAATGCTTGGCCGTAAAGCCGGCGTAGCGGCTGCGGTAAAGCGCCTCAACCTCGGCCTCTCGCGCCGAAGGAACCCGTCGGCCCGAGACCTTGCCAAGCCGCCGGTCCAACAGGCCAGCCTCTCCTTCGACCTCAAAACGATTGCGCCAGCGCCGAAACGTCCGCTCGCCAACCCCCAACAGTTCGCTCGCTTCCAACTGACCAAACTCCGCCGCCTCGTAACGTCCCAAAATGTCCAAAAACTTAATCATCCGCACACCCTGAAGGGCTTCCGTCCGGCGCATCCCAAACCCTCCAAAGGATCTGGAATTTACCGGACAGATCGTGCGCTACCTAAACCGGCCATATCATCTGCTACTGACACCGACGCACGCGGTGCTTGCGTGAGGGATCAATTCCCCCTATAAGCGCCGCCATCCCACACGCGGACTTTGCGCCCCTGCTTCAAGGGTCGCTCCGGTGACCGGATCTGCAAAGAGCCGGTCTGTCTGTTCGCGGAGGTTTTCAACCGGAGACGGAAATCATGGCACTTCCCGATTATTCCATGCGGTCGCTGCTCGAGGCGGGCGCCCATTTCGGCCATCAGTCGCATCGCTGGAACCCGAAAATGGCGCCGTTTATTTTTGGCACCCGCAACAACATCCATATCATCGATCTCGCCCAAACCGTTCCGATGATGCACCGGGCCCTGCAGGCGGTGTCCGACACCGTCGCCAAGGGCGGCCGGGTCCTTTATGTCGGCACCAAGCGCCAGGCGGCCGACCAGATCGCCGATGCCGCCAAACGGTCGGCGCAATATTACATCAATGCGCGCTGGCTTGGCGGCATGCTGACCAATTGGAAGACGATCTCGGCATCGATTTCGCGGCTGCGCAAGCTCGAAGAATTGCTCGGAGCAGGCGCCCAAGGGCTCACCAAGAAGGAACGCTTGATGATGTCGCGCGAACGCGACAAGCTCGAGCGGGCGCTCGGCGGCATCAAGGACATGGGCGGCGTGCCTGATCTGATTTTCGTGATCGATACGAATAAGGAGCAATTGGCGATCAAAGAGGCGAACCGTCTGCACATCCCGGTCGCTGCGATCGTCGACACCAATTGCGATCCGGACGGGATCACCTATCCGGTGCCCGCCAATGATGATGCCGGACGAGCGATCGCCATGTATTGCGATCTCGTAGCGCGGGCCGCGATCGACGGCATTTCCCGCAGCCAGGGTTCGATGGGCCAGGACATTGGTGCCGCCGAGGCGCCAATCGTCGACGAGCTGCCACCCGCCGCCGAACCGGCCGCTCCCGAACAGGCTTTCGAACTCTTGACCGCACCGCGCGGCGCGCCCGACGATTTTTCGAAGTTGCATGGTGTCGGGCCGACGATGATCAAGAAGCTGAACGATGCCGGACTGTTTCATTATTGGCAGATTGCCGCTATGACGCCCGAGGACGTGCGGCGGATGGATCACGACCTGAAGCTCGGGGGTCGCATCACGCGTGACGATCTCGTCAATCAGGCGCGCGGCCTGATTGCCGACGTCGGTTGATCGGCCCGGACGACTGAGCCGCTTGCCGCTCAGCCACCAGAAGGAAGACGCAGATGGCCAATGTCTCCGCCGCCATGGTGAAAGAGCTTCGCGAGAAGACCGGGGCCGGCATGATGGATTGCAAGGCCGCGCTCAATGAGTCCGGAGGCGACATCGAAGCGGCGATCGACTGGCTGCGCAAGAAGGGCCTGTCGAAGGCGGCCAAGAAATCCGGCCGGATCGCCGCCGAAGGCCTTGTAGCGGTCAACGTGCGGGGCGGCGATGGGGTCGTCATCGAGGTCAATTCGGAAACCGATTTTGTCGCCCGCAATGAGGAATTCCAGGCGCTCGTTCGTACGCTCGCCCTGGTGGCGATCGAAAAGGGGGCCTCGCTCGAGGCCCTGCGGGGAACCCATTATCCCGGCGGCGGGACGGTCGCCGACGCGCTTGCCAATGCGATTGCGACAATCGGCGAGAACATCAGTCTGCGTCGGGTCGCGAGCCTGCATGTCGCCGAGGGGGCGATCGGCCAATATGTGCATACGCCGGTCGCTGAGGGTCTCGGCAAGATCGGCGTCGTCGTGGCGCTGGAATCGTCCAGCAAAGCCGACGGGCTGGCGGCGCTTGCCAGGCAGCTCGCCATGCATGTTGCCGCAACGAGCCCGCTCGCCCTTGCCGCTGCCGATCTCGATCCGGCGATCATCGCGCGCGAGCGCGCCGTTCTCGCCGACAAACACATTGGCAAACCGGCCGCAGTGATCGACAAGATCGTCGATAGCGGTCTGAAGACCTTCTACAAGGAAGTCTGCCTCCTTGATCAAGTTTCGATCCATGCCGAGCACGCCGGCAAGTCCATCGCCCAGGTCGTCAAGGAGGCGGAGGGTCGGGCCGGCGTGCCAGTGCGTCTGAAGGGATTCCACCGTTTCGCGCTCGGCGAAGGAATCGCCAAGCCGGAGGGGCCGGACTTTGCAGCGGAAGTCGCAAGCATGGTCTGACCTGGCGGGGGCGGACCTGGCCGCCCTCAGGACGATCCGCGACATTCCTGCGCCGCCAGCGCCCAGCGCAGGGGCAATCGAGGCCAGAACCATGCCGGCAGCCTGGAAACGTGTGGTCGTAAAACTGTCCGGCGAGGCCCTGATGGGCGCCGGTACGCACGGACTCGAAGCCGCAACGCTCTCGCGTATCGCCAGCGACCTTGCCAATGCCGCGGCAGCGGGGACCGAGGTCGCGGTCGTCGTTGGCGGCGGCAATTTCTTTCGCGGCATTGAAGGGGCGGATAAGGGGATCGACCGGGCCCGGGCCGATTCGATCGGTATGCTGGCAACCGTGATGAATGCTTTGGCGCTCGAACAGGCGATCGACAATTGCGGCCAACCCGCGCGGGCTTTGTCGGCAATTGCCATGCCATCGCTGTGCCAGCCTTATTCGCGCCAGGCTGCGCTTCATCACCTTGCCAAGGGCAGAATTGTCGTGCTCGCCGGCGGCGTCGGCCATCCCTTCTTCACGACCGATACCGGCGCCGCGCTACGGGCGGCCGAATTGTCTTGCGACCTCATCCTCAAGGCGACCAAGGTCGACGGCATCTATTCGGCCGATCCGAAGAAGGACCCGTCGGCGCGCCGCTTCGAGCGGCTGACGCATGCCGAGGCGATCGCCCGCAATCTCGCCGTGATGGATACCGCGGCATTTGCGCTGGCGAGCGAGAATGGCATACCGATCATTGTTTTTGACCTGAAGGAACCCGGCAGCATTTCGGCGGCGCTCAATGGCACCGGCCGTCATACGCTGGTCACCGCCGCATGACGGCGGCGGACAAGCCGGGGAAGCTGTGCTAAAGGGCGCCGAGCCGGGCGCGCGCGACTCGACAGGACCCGGCAACAGGTAGATGAGCATGAGTGGACCATTCGATCTCAACGAACTCAAGCGCCGCATGCAGGTTTCGGTGCAGACGCTGAAGCATGAACTGGGTGGATTGCGCACGGGGCGCGCCTCGGCAAGCCTGCTGGAGCCGATCCACGTCGATGCCTACGGTCAATCGATGCCGCTTAACCAAGTCGGAACGGTCAGCGTGCCAGAGCCGCGCATGTTGTCGGTCCAGGTCTGGGACAAGGCGATGGTCGGGGCCGTCGAAAAGGCTATTCGCGATTCCAATCTTGGCCTCAATCCGGTGACTGAGGGCCAGGTTCTGCGGATCCGGATTCCCGAGCTCAATGAACAGCGCCGCAAGGAAATGGTCAAGGTCGCCCATAATTACGCCGAGCAGGCTCGGGTCGCGATCCGCCACGTCCGCCGCGACGGGATCGACCAGTTGAAGAAGCTTTTGAAGGAAAAGACGATCGCCGAGGACGACGAGAAGCGGCACGAACATGAAGTTCAGAAGGCAACGGATCAAGCGATCGTCGATGTTGACCATGTCCTGGCGACCAAGGAAAAGGAAATCATGCAGGTCTGAGCCCCAGCGGATTTGGCCAATTGCGAGCCAAGAGTGAGCCATGACAATTAGGACCGATGATCTGATGAGGGCTGATGAGGGCTTTGTGCAGCCGGCCCGGGCCGCACGATTGCCGGCCCACGTCGGTATCATCATGGACGGCAATGGGCGCTGGGCCGCGGCGCGCGGCCTACCGCGCCTCGAAGGGCACCGGCGCGGCGTCGAAGCGGTGCGGCGCACGGTGCGGGCGGCTCGCGAATTCGACATCCGCCATCTCACACTCTATGCATTTTCGACCGAGAATTGGTCGCGCCCGCCACAAGAGGTGGCCGGGTTGATGATGCTCCTCAAGCGATTCATCCGGCATGACCTCGCCGAACTCCACGCCCATAATGTCCGGGTTCGGATCATCGGCGAGCGCGAGGCCTTGGCCGGCGATCTGCGCGCGCTGCTTGACGAGGCCGAGGTTTTGACCAGGCAGAACTCGGGCCTCACTCTCATTATCGCCTTCAGTTACGGCAGCCGCCAGGAAATCGCCGCCGCCATGCAGAGGCTTGCGGTCAAGATCCAGCGCGGCGAATTGCTGCCAGCGGCGATAACGCCGGCGATGATTTCGGCGCATCTCGACACTTGCGGTCTGCCCGATCCCGATCTGATCATCCGGACCTCCGGTGAGGAGCGGCTATCGAATTTCCTGCTCTGGCAAGCGGCCTATGCCGAGTTGATCTTTCTCGACCTGCATTGGCCGGATTTCGGCGCGTCGGATTTTGCCGCGGCCTTGCAGGAATTTGCCCAGCGCGAGCGCCGGTTCGGCGGTGTTGCCGTTGGTCGCGTCAAGGCCTCGCCGTGACCGCCTGTGGCTGGGCCCCGCTCTGCGCCGCCCGACGACCGGCGCGCGCATGAGCCAAGCCGGCGAGGGCAGGCCGCCGTTCGGCAGGTCGAGGGGCGAACTCTGGTCTCGCATCGCCTCGGCGCTTGTCTTGGCGACGGCAGCGCTTGCTGCGACCTGGCGTGGCGGCGAATGGTTCGCCGGCTTTTGGCTTCTCGCTGCCACCGCGATTTTGTGGGAATGGCTCAGTCTGGTCGGCGGCCGCGGCCGCTTCGCGATTTTCGCACTCGGTGCGTCGGCGCTCGCCCTAGCAACGGCGCTCGCAACCCGCGGTGCCCCGCATCTGGCCTTTGGTCTGGCGATCCTGGCGGGGCTCGGCGCGGCGGCTTTGTCGCCAGCCAAGCGGCGGCTGTGGCGGGCTGGTGGCATTGTCTATGCCGGCGCAGCCGTCATTCCGATTGCCGCACTGCGCAATTCCTATTTCTTCGGCCTTGAATCGGTTCTGTGGCTGTTTGCCGTCGTCTGGGCGACCGACAGCATGGCCTATGTCGGCGGCCGGCTGCTGGGCGGAGCGAAATTATGGCCGCGCGTCTCGCCGTCCAAGACCTGGTCCGGCTTCGTCGTTGGGATAGTCAGCGGCGCGCTTGCCGGCCTTGCGGCTATGCCGAAGGCACCGGTTGGACCGGCCTTTGTTTTCTGTCTGGGACTGGCCGCGGCCGCGATCGCCCAAGCCGGCGATCTCGCCGAATCGGCGATCAAGCGCCGTTTCGGCGTCAAGGATTCGAGCCAGTTCATCCCAGGTCATGGCGGTGTCATGGATCGGCTTGATGGATTCCTGGCGGCGGGCACTTTCGTTTTTTTGGTCGGCAGCCTGCGCGGCGATCTGTCCTTGCCGGCCTATGGTTTGTTCCGCTGATGCGCCTTTTGCCCATTCCACCCGTCGCTCCGCCCGGCGAAAGGCGCCGCCTGGTGGTGCTCGGCGCGACCGGCTCGATCGGCCGCTCGACCGCCGACGTGCTCGACGGGCTGCCCGGACGCTTCGGCGTCGAGGCAATTGTCGGCGGCAGCGATGCTTGCGCGCTCGCCGCGATGGCGCTGCGGCTCGCGGCGCGTTTTGCCGTGCTCGCCGACCCGGCCGGCTACGGCCCACTTAAGGCAGCGCTCTCCGGTCACCCGATCGAGGTTGCGGCGGGGCCTGCCGCGGTTGCCGAAGCGGCAGTGCGGCCGTGCGATTTGGTGATCGCTGCCATCACCGGCACCGCCGGCGTGGCCCCGACCCATGCGGCCTTGTGTCACGGCCGCAATGTCGCACTCGCCAACAAGGAGAGCCTGGTTTGCGCCGGCGCTGCAGTGATGCGCGACGCCCTCCGCGCCGGCGCCCGAATCCTGCCGCTCGATAGCGAACACAATGCGATTTTCCAGGCTCTGCAACCGCGCATGGGAGAGGCCGGCGGGCCAGCGATCGAGCGGATGACTTTGACCGCTTCGGGGGGCCCGTTTCGAACCTGGCCGGCCGAGCGGATCGCCGCGGCGACCCGTGCCGAAGCGCTGGCGCACCCGAATTGGTCGATGGGGCGCAAAATAACGATCGATTCCGCTACCTTAATGAATAAAGGACTAGAACTCATTGAAGCACATTACCTTTTTAACGTTCTAGCCGAACGCCTCGACGTATTGATTCACCCGCAGTCCATCGTCCATGGTCTGGTCTCCTTCGCCGATGGTTCGGTACTTGCCGGGCTCGCCCATCCCGATATGAAGGTGCCGATCACCTATTGTCTCGGCTTTCCCGACCGGCTGCCCTCGCGGGCCCGCCGGCTCGATCTGGCCGATGTGGGGCGCTTGACTTTCGAGGCGCCGGATCTCGCCCGTTTCCCGGCGTTGCGCGTGGCGATCGGCGCGCTGCGAGCCGGCGGCGGCTTGCCGACCGTGTTGAATGCGGCCAACGAGGTGGCGGTTGCCGCTTTTCTCGAAGGCCAGATCGGTTTTGCCCGGATTGCCAGTCTGGTCGAGGCCACTTGCGAGGCCTGTCTTGCCGATGGCAGTGCGCGTGAACCCGGGACGGTCGCCGAGGCGCTCGCCATTGACCATATTGCGAGAGAAAGGGCGAGCGGGCTCTTGGCCTGACCTTTATTGGACGGCATAGTAACCATTCTGGTAACGATTGGGTAACCATGGTACGGCGCGGGCGGCCGATTTGGGGCACGAGGAGGTGGGAATGGCATTGTTCGGCCATATGGCTACGCTGGCTGGCTACATTCTGCCCTTCGTTTTCGTCCTGACCATCATTGTCTTCTTTCACGAACTTGGCCATTTTCTGGTCGGCCGCTGGTGCGGCGTGAAGGTCGATGCCTTTTCGATCGGTTTCGGCCCGGAATTGTGCCATTTCATTGATCGCCGGGGCACCCGTTGGCGGATCGCCGCGCTGCCGCTCGGCGGTTATGTCAAATTCCACGGCGACGCCAATGGCGCCAGCATGAGCGATAGCGCCGGGCTCGCCGCCATGCCGGCGGCCGAGCGGGCGATGACCTTCGCCGCCAAGAGCGTCTGGCGGCGCGCCGCCATTGTCGCCGCCGGGCCGCTCGCCAATTTCCTGCTGGCGATCGCGATTTTCTCAGCGACCTTCTACATTTACGGCCGCGGCGTTCTGCTGCCCCGGATCGAGGCCGTGGTGGCCGGCGGTGCCGCCGAGATCGCCGGTTTCAAGGCCGGTGACCTGGTGCGGGCGGTCGATGGCCACCCGATCGATAGTTTCGATCAAATGCGGCAATTCATCGCGACTTCCAGCGATGTTCAGCTGAGCTTCGACATCGAACGCAATGGCAGCCGGCTCACGCTGGTGGCAGTGCCGCAGCGCCAGGAAATGGCGACGGTGGCCGGAAAGCAGCGGATGGGCGTGCTCGGCATCAAGGGTTCGAGCGATCCGGCCGATTGGCGTGTCGAGCATTACGGCCTGATCGATTCGCTGCGGCTCGGCACGGTCGAGACCGGCTCGTTCATCCGGCAGACCCTGACCGGCTTAGCCGGTCTAATCAGCGGCCGCGAAAGCGCCGAGCAGATCTCGGGGCCAATTCGCATCGCTGAGGTTTCCGGCAATATGGCCAAGCTCGGCCTCGGTCCGCTGTTCAGCCTCGCCGCGATCCTGTCGATCTCGGTCGGCCTGATCAACCTCTTCCCGGTGCCGCTTCTGGATGGTGGCCATCTCATGTATTATGCGCTCGAGGCCCTGCGCGGGCGCCCGCTCAGCCAAAGGGCTCAGGAATTGGGGTTTCGGGTCGGCTTGGCGCTGGTCGCCATGCTGATGATTTTTGCCACATTTAATGACATACTTCATCTCAACCATGGCTAAAGCGCGAATCGCGGGGAGGGCGTGACGCAAGAGCCACGGACCGGGAAAAAGCAAAGAGTTAGGACAAATCCAGGTTTGCAGCGATGGGCAAACCTAGTAGAAGCTCAGGGCGCTCAAGAACCAGGTCCCAGGCAGTATTTGCTGCCGCCGAAAGGGCCATTGTTGCGGCTCCGGCCGCTGTGTACCGATGACGGGGACCGGAATTACGATGCAAGGTATTTGTGGTCGTCTGACGAGCGGTCTTGTGCGCCAGCTTATGCTTGCGTTGAGCCTGTTTTTGGCGGGGGCCTTGGCTGGGGTGCCGGCGGTCGCGGCGGAAACCGTTGTGGTCCAGGGCAATGCGCGGGTCGACGCCGAGACGATTCGTTCCTATTTCGCCGGCGCCGACGAGGCCAAGATCAACCAGGCGGTCAAGGATCTTTATGCGACCGGTCTATTTTCCGACGTAAAAGTCCGTCGCGAAGGCGGCCGGTTGGTTGTCACGGTAACCGAGAATCAGGTCATCAACCGGGTCGCCTTCGAGGGCAACAGCAAGATAAAGTCCGACAATCTTCAAAGCGAGATCCAGTCGAAATCGCGCGGCGCCTACAGCCCGATCACCGTCCAGGCCGACGTCCAGCGCATTCTTGACCTCTACAAGCGCTCGGGGCGCGGCACTGCGACGGTCTCATCGCGCACCGTCGACCTGCCGAACGGCCGCGTCGACGTCGTCTTCACCATCGACGAAGGCTCGAAGACCGGTATCCGGGAAATCAATTTCGTCGGCAACCAAGTCTATTCATCGGGCAAGTTGCGCAGCCTGATGCAGACGACGGAAATGAACTTTCTGTCCTGGCTGAAGACCAGCGATGTCTATGATCCCGACAAATTGTCGTCGGACGAGGAATTGATCCGCCGCTACTACCTTAAGAACGGCTATGCCGATTTCCGAATCGTCGCCGCCGACGTTCGCTACGACGAGGCCAAGGCTGGCTATATCGTGACGATCACGGTCGAGGAGGGCGAGCCCTACCGGGTGGCGAGCGTCACCGTCGATTCGCGCATTCCCGACATTGACAATGCGACGCTGCTCGACCTTGCCCGGCTGCAGGCCGGCGACGTCTACGATGCGACCGCGGTTGAGAAATCGGTCGAAGCGATTACCCGCGAGGTGGCACGGCGCGGCTATGCCTTCGCCCAGGTTCGCCCGCGTGGTGACCGCAATACCCAGGCCCATACGATCGGCCTGACCTTCGTGGTCGAAGAAGGGCCGCGCGTCTACATCGAGCGGATCAATATCCGCGGCAATACCCGCACCCGCGACTACGTGATCCGGCGCGAGTTCGAGGTCGGCGAGGGTGATGCTTACAATCGGGTGATGATCGACCGCGCTGAACGCCGCTTGAATGGGCTCGGCTATTTCAAGAAGGTCAAAATCACCAACGAGCCGGGCTCCTCGCCGGATCGAGTCATCATCAATGTCGATGTCGAAGACCAGCCGACCGGCTCCTTTTCGATTTCGGGCGGCTATTCCTCCCAAGACGGCATTCTCGGCGAAGTATCGATCGCCGAATTCGAATTTTCTCGGCCGCGGGCAATTCGTCAAGCTTGCCGGGACCTACGGCCAATATACCCGTGGTTTGAACTTCTCCTTTACCGAGCCCTATTTTCTCGGGCAGCGGATGGCATTCGGCGTCGACCTGTTCGGGTCCAATAATCTGCGCTCGCAATACCAGCTCTATAACAGCTGGACGACCGGCGGCACCTTGCGTCTCGGTTTCCCAATCACCGACGAGATCACCTTCTCGCCGCGCTACTCGCTCTATGTTTCGAATATTTCGATCCCGAATTCGCTCAACCCGTATTTGCCCTACGACGATTGTACCTATCCGATCCCGGGCGGCACTTACGGCACGCCGCTGGCGGCCCTCGATCCGTTACGTACCAACCCTCTTTATACCAACAACCCCCTGGCCACCCAGTACATCAACTGCGTCACCAATGGCGAGGCGTCGCTGGCACTCAAGCAGGCGCAGGGCAGCACGCTCACTTCGCTGGTCGGCTATACGCTGAGTTACAACACGCTCGACGCGATCAAGGAGCCGCATAACGGTCTATTTGCGGAAATTCGGCAGGATTTCGCCGGCCTCGGCGGAGAGTCGCACTTCGTGCGCACCACCGGCGATCTCCGCTACTACCACGAGTTCCTCGACGATGTGATTGGCATTGTCCATCTGCAGGCCGGCAATATTTTCGCCATCGGCGGCGGCCAGCTGCGGATCGTCGACAATTTCAACCTCGGCCCTGGCCTGGTCCGCGGCTTTGCGCCGAACGGACTCGGCCCGCGCGACCTGTCGAACCCGATCAACTACAAGTCCGGTGCGCTCGGCGGCACCGATTATGCCGGCGCTTCACTCGAAGTGCAGTTCCCGATCTGGGGCGTGCCACGTGAAATCGGCATTAAGGGCGCGGTTTTTGCCGATGCTGGCACCTTGTTCGGCTATAATGGCCGGACCAATTTCGACACCTATCTCGGCCTGGCGCCTGGAACCCCCTGCACCTATACGCCGCAACCCCTCGCCTATAAGCAGGGCAATTGCATCCTGGTTGCCGATTCCCACACCATCCGTTCTTCGGTCGGCATGAGCCTGCTGTGGGCCTCGCCGATGGGACCCATCCGCTTTGATTATGCCTTCGTGCTGTCGAAGGCGAAATATGACGTGACCCAGGTCTTCCGCTTCACCGGTGGGACGAGCTTCTGAGGCGTCGGCGCAATTGGCCCGCCCTGTCGCGCCAATCAAGGCGGCCGGCTAGTCCCGCTCCGCCCCGGCATGGCCGGCACCTGCCATGAGCGACCCGGTCTTCTTCCGCCGCGCGCTCGACCTGACAATCGCCGATATCGTCGGGCTGACTGGCGCGAGCGTCGATGCCGCCGTCGATCTCGGCCAGCGAATCAATTCGGTCGCCCCGCTCGATGCGGCCGGTCCCGGTGCTCTGGTCTTTCTCGACAATCCCAAATATGCCGACGACCTCGCGGCAACCCGGGCAAGCGCTTGCCTGGTCCAGCCGCGCTATCGCCATCTCGTGCCAGTTGGCACGGCGGCGCTGCTGACACGCGAACCCTACCACGCCTTTGCCCTTGTACTCGGTCAGCTGTTTCCCGCGGCCCTCAGGCCCTCGACCATCTATCCGGAGCAGGACCCGGTTGGCGCCCATATTCACCCCGACGCACGGCTTGAGACCGGCGTTGTCGTGGACCCGGGTGTCGTGGTCGGACCCCGCGCCGAAATTGGCGCCGGCACGAGGCTTGCGGCCAATACCACCATCGGCCCCGATGTGCGCATCGGCCGACAATGTTCGGTCGGACCCAATGCGACCGTCTTGAACGCCCTCATCGGCGATCGGGTGATCCTGCATCCCGGCGTTCGGATCGGGCAGGACGGGTTTGGCTTTGCCATGGGCCCCGGCGGGCATCGCAAGGTACCGCAGATTGGTCGCGTCATTATTCAAGATGATGTCGAAATCGGTGCCAATTCGACCGTTGACCGCGGCGCCAATCGCGACACCTGCATCGGCGAGGGCACGAAAATCGACAATCTCGTGCAGATCGGCCACAATGTCGTCATTGGTCGCCATTGCGTGATTGTCTCGCAGGTTGGCATTTCCGGGTCGTGCACGATCGACGATTTTGTCGTCATCGCCGGCCAGGCTGGATTCGTCGGCCATCTCCATGTCGGCGAGGGGGCCCAGATCGGCGCCGCCTCCGGCGTTATGCGCGACGTTGCCCCCGGTGAAAAAGTTGCCGGCGCGCCGGCCCAGCCGGTCAAAGATTGGCTGCGTGGCATTGCCATCTTGCGCAAGCTTGCCGCGCGCCAGGAAAAGGCCAAGGATGACGGTGACTGAGCGGCAGGCAGCTGATGAGCCGCGGCCTGGGGCCGCGGGGAATGGGGAAGGAATGACGGATGGCGGACGACGCGCCCACGACGCTCGAAGCAGTCGATATCATGCAGCTTCTTGCCTATCTGCCGCATCGCTATCCGTTTCTGCTGGTGGACAGGATTGTCGCGGCAAACGGCGACGACAGCTGCATAGGCATCAAGAACGTCACTTTCAATGAACCGCAGTTCCAGGGTCATTTTCCCAATCAGCCGGTGATGCCCGGCGTTTTGCTGATCGAGGGCATGGCGCAGACCGCCGGCGCCCTGTGCGTGCATGCCCGGACGGCCGGCGCGGCGCCGAAAATGGTCTATTTCATGACCATCGACAAAGCCAAATTCCGGCGGCCGGTGATCCCGGGCGACACCGTCGAATTCCACATGCGCAAGATCCACCAGCGCCGCAACATGTGGTGGTACCGCGGAGAGGCCAAAGTCGGCGGCAAACTGGTTTGCGAGGCGGAAATCGGCGCCATGCTGATAATCGATTGACAGTAGCAAAGGCTCCCATGGCGCAAATCCACCCGTCCTCGCTCGTTGACGCCACGGCCAGCCTCGGCCAAAATGTCGTGATCGGGCCGTTCTGCCACGTCGGCCCGCAGGTTGAACTGGCCGATGGCGTGCTGCTTTTGTCGCATGCGGTGGTCGCCGGCTCGACACGGATCGGGGCGCGAACCCGGATCTTTCCGTTCGCCTCGATCGGTCATGAGCCGCAAGACCTGAAATACCGCGGAGAGCCCACGACTTTGTCGATTGGTGCCGATTGCATCATCCGCGAGGGCGTCACCATCAGTCCCGGCACCCTCGGCGGCCGCTCGACGACCACGATCGGCGATCGCTGCGTGTTCCTGGCCAATTCTCATGTCGGCCACGATTGCCGGATCGGCGACAATGTCATCTTGTCCAACAACGTGATGCTGGCCGGCCATGTCACGGTCGGAGATTTCGCGATTTTCGGTGGCGGCGCCGCGGCGATCCAATTCGCCCGCATCGGCCCGCATGCATTCGTCGGCGGCCTGTCCGGGCTCGAAAACGATCTGATCCCCTATGGCATGGCGGTGGGCAATCGCGCCCATCTGTCCGGGCTGAACCTGATCGGCTTGCGTCGACGCGGGTTCTCGCGTGAGGCGATCCACGACTTGCGCCGCGCCTACCGGCTCCTGTTTGCCCCGGAAGGAACGCTGAAGGAGCGGGTTGAAGACGTCGCCCAGGAATTTGAATCGCATGCCGAGGTTCACGAGATCCTCGACTTTATCCGTAGTGGCGGCGACCGGGCCTTATGTGCACCGCGCGAAAGCAAGGAAGGCGCCGCGTGAGCGCGCCCGCGGCGCCCCGCATTGGCTGATCCCGTGGCGCGTCGGGTCGCCCTCATCTGCGGGGCCGGCCAGTTTCCGCTCGCTGTCGCAGAGGCGGCAACCAGCGCTGGCTGCGACATATTCATGGTCGGTTTGCGCGGCGCTGCCGATCCTTCGATTGCTGCCTATCCGCATGTCTGGCTGCGGCTCGGCGAGCTCGGCCGACTGCTGCGCATTCTCAAAGCCATGAATATTCCCGAAGTCTGCCTGGTCGGCGGTCTCGTCAAGCCGGAACTGCGCGATCTGCGGCCGGACTTCGGCGCCGTGGTTAGATTGCCCGCCATTGCCCGCCTGCTGCGCGGTGGCGACAATCATGCGCTGACTGGCATGATTGCGCTGCTCGAGGCCGAGGGACTCTCGATTGCCGCTGTGCAGGATCTGGCGCCGCGCCTCCTGGCGCCGGCCGGCGATCTGACCGCCCAAAGGCCTTCCCCGCGCAATCTCGAGGATGTGCGGATCGGCCTTGCCTGCCTCGCCACCTTGTCGCCGTTCGACGTCGGCCAGGCTGTCGTTGTCGCGCGCCGCCGCATCCTCGCGCTCGAGGCGGTCGAGGGAACCGACGCAATGCTCGGCCGCATCGCCAGGTTGCGCGAGAGCGGCCGCCTGCCGGCGCGCCGTTCGGGCGTCCTTATCAAGGCGCCGAAGCGCGGCCAGGATCTGCGTGTCGACATGCCGGCGATCGGCCCCGCGACAATTGCCGCATCGGCCGAAGCCAGGCTCGAGGGGGTCGCGCTCGAGGCCTACGGAGTCTTGTTGCACGAACGCGATCGGCTCACGGCGGTGGCGGCCGCCGCCGGTCTGTTCGTGACCGGCGTGGTCGGCGCGCCATGACGCCGGTCCGACCCCTGACCATCGTTCTGCTGGCCGGCGAGGCGTCCGGCGATCAGCTCGGGGCGAGCCTGATCGAGGCACTTGGCCGCCAGGCCGAAACGCCGATCCGGTTTCGCGGTGTCGGCGGACCAATGATGCAGGCTCGGGGCATGACGAGTTTGTTCCCGCTTTCTGACATCGCCGTCATGGGCTTCTTGCCGGTGCTAAGACATCTGCCGGTTCTAATCGAGCGGATTGGGCGCTGCGTCGCAGACATTGTCGCGTCGCCTCCCGATGTGCTGGTGCTGATCGACAGCCCCGACTTCACCCACGCCGTGGCCCGAAGGGTACGTCGACGGTTGCCGCAATTGCCGATCATCGATTATGTCAGTCCGAGCGTTTGGGCCTGGCGGCCTGGCCGGGCTCGGCGGATGCGGCGTTATGTCGATCACGTGCTGGCGCTGTTGCCGTTCGAGCCGGCAGCCCACCGGCGGCTCGGCGGCCCTGCCTGCACCTATGTCGGCCATCCATTGATCGAGCGGTTGAACGAATTGCGGCCAGCCGGCGGCGATAGCGCGCGCCAAGCACCGGTACTGCTCGTCCTGCCCGGCTCACGGCGGGCGGAAATCGAGGCTCTCATGGCCTGTTTCGGCATTGTCGCAGCACGGTTAAGCGCCGTCGTGCCCGAGCTTTCGATCGTGCTGCCGGCTGTCGATAGTCAGGTGCCGCTGATCGAGCGGCTGGCCTCGGCCTGGCCGCGCAAGCCCGCGATCATCCGCGGCGAAGCGGCGAAATTCGCGGCTTTCCGGCAGGCCCGTGCAGCGTTAGCAGCGTCTGGCACCGTCACGCTGGAACTCGCCCTTTCCGGCGTCCCGATGGTGGTCGCCTACCGAGTACCCAAACTGGAGGCAGCGTTGGCGCGTCGGCTGATTCAGGTGCCCTCGATCGTCCTGCCGAATCTCATTCTCGGCGAAGCGGTAATCCCGGAGATGATTCAGGACGATTGCGATCCAGAAAGACTGGCCCCGGCGCTGCTCGCGTTGATGGTGCCGGGCAACGAGCGCCAGCGCCAGGTCGCGGCCCTGGCCCGGCTTGACCAGGCCATGCGGCTTGAGGGCGGTGTCACCCCTAGCGAGCTTGCTGCCCGCATCGTCCTCGGCTATGCGGCGAGAGATCGCTCAGCGCTTGCCGACCGGTAGATAGTCGCGCCGCGGCGAGCCGGTATAGAGCTGACGCGGCCGGCCGATCTTTTGGCTCGGATCCTCGATCATTTCCTTCCATTGCGCGATCCACCCGACGGTGCGCGCGAGGGCGAACAGGACCGTGAACATCGAGGTCGGAAAGCCGATCGCCTTGAGGGTGATGCCGGAATAGAAATCGATGTTGGGATAGAGCTTCTTTTCGATGAAATAGCCGTCGTTGAGGGCGACCTTCTCGAGTTCGACGGCAACATCGAGTAGGGGATCGTCCTTGATGCCCAATTCGGCGAGGACCTCGTGCGTCGTCTTCTGCATGATTTTGGCGCGCGGGTCATAGTGTTTGTAGACGCGATGGCCAAAGCCCATCAACCGGAACGGATCGTTTTTGTCCTTGGCCCGCGCAATATAATGCGGGATCCGCTCGACGGAGCCGATTTCGGCGAGCATTTTGAGCGCCGCTTCGTTGGCGCCCCCATGCGCCGGTCCCCACAGGCAGGCGATGCCGGCGGCAATGCAGGCAAAGGGATTGGCCCCGGACGATCCGGCCAGTCGGACAGTCGAAGTCGAGGCATTCTGCTCGTGATCGGCATGCAGAATAAAGATCCGGTCGAGAGCCCGGGCCAGGATCGGATTGACCTTGTATTCCTCGCACGGCACCGCGAAGCACATGTTCAGAAAATTGGCGGTATAGCTCAGATTGTTCTTTGGATAGACGAAGGGTTGACCGATTGAATATTTGTAGGCCATCGCCGCCAGCGTCGGCATTTTTGCGATCATCCGCATCGAGGCAATCATTCGCTGGGTCGGATCGGAAATGTCTGTGGAATCGTGATAGAAGGCCGACAGCGCGCCGACGCAGCCGACCATCACCGCCATCGGGTGGGCGTCGCGCCGGAAGCCCTGAAAGAACCGGGCCATCTGCTCGTGCACCATTGTGTGGCGGGTGACCCGATAATCGAAATCAGCCTTCTGGGCCGCGGTCGGCAATTCGCCGTAAAGCAGCACATAGCAGGTTTCGAGGAAATCGCCGTGCTCGGCCAGTTGCTCGATCGGGTAGCCGCGATAGAGCAACACGCCCTCGTCGCCGTCGATATAGGTGATCTGCGATTCACAACTCGCGGTCGAGGTAAAGCCGGGGTCGTAGGTGAACCAGCCGGTCTCCGCATAGAACTTCGAAATGTCGATGACCGAAGGGCCGATCGAGCCGTTTTTTACCGGCAGGTCGAACGACTTGCCGTCCAGTTTGATAGATCCACCCGTCGCGCTCATACTAGACCCCTCGCCGGCAGCTGCCGAACAGCCCAATTCTCGATCGCCTCCCTTCTATATTGCATTGCGGCGAAGAGCGAAATGGCTCCTTTGTTCACTTGGCGCAATATGTAAGATCAGGCGACGGCCTGGTCAGCGAGCCGGCCCAGGCTCTCGTCGCGGCCGAGCACCTCGAACACGTCGAATATGCCGGGTGACGTGCTGCGTCCGGTGAGGGCCGCGCGCAGCGGCTGAGCCACCTGGCCGAGCTTGGCTTGCTGTTCGTTGGCATAAGCGCGCACCACAGCCTCGATGGCATCGGCGCGCCAGTCGGCCAGGGCCGCGAGGCGCGGCAGTAGCGCCGCTATATGGCTACGGCCGCTGTCAACTAGGATCTGCGTCGCCTTGGCATCGAGCGGGAGCGGTCTCGGGGCGAACAGAAAGGCGGCGCCGTCGACGAGCTCGACCAAGGTCTTGGCCCGTTCCTTCAGTCCCGGCAGGGCCTGCGCCAGCATCCGATGCCGCGCCGGTCTTTGCAGCTCCGCCGAAAGTTCCGGGCCGCCTTTGAGATAGGGCAGGGTGCTTTCGAGTTGCGCCAGCAATTCGGCATCCGAACTGGCACGCATGTAGTGGCCGTTCAGATTCTCGAGCTTGGCAAAATCGAAGCGCGACGGAGAACGGCCGATTGCCGTCAGATCGAAGGCCGCAATCATTTCCTGGGTCGAGAAGAGTTCTTTCTCGCCGTGACTCCAGCCGAGCCGGACCAGATAATTGCGTAGCGCCGCCGGCAGATAGCCCATGGCCCGATAGGCATCAACGCCTAGTGCGCCGTGCCGCTTCGACAATTTGGCGCCGTCGGCGCCATGAATCAGCGGAATGTGTGCCATCACCGGCACCTCCCAGTCGAACGCCTGATAGATGTGAGTTTGGCGCGCCGCATTGGTCAGATGGTCGTCACCGCGGATAATGTGGGTGATGTTCATGTCATGGTCGTCGATCACCACGGCGAGCATGTAGGTCGCCGTTCCATCCGAGCGCAACAGCACCAGATCGTCGAGATCTTTGTTGGCGAAGGTGACCCGGCCCTGAACCCGGTCATCGACGATAGTCGAACCTTCCTGCGGCGCCTTTAGGCGGATGACCGGCTCGACGCCGGCCGGCGCCAAGGCTGGGTCGCGGTCGCGCCAGCGACCGTCGTAGCGCGGTGGCCTGCCTTCGCGCCGCGCCACCTCGCGCATCGCCTCGAGCTCCTGTGGCGAGGCGTAGCAACGATAGGCGCGCCCTTGCGCCAACAGGCGCATGGCCGCCTCGCGATGGCGCTGTGCGCGGGCGAATTGATGGATCACTTCGCCGTCCCAGGACAGCCCCAGCCAGCTCAGCCCGTCGATGATCGCCGCGATCGCGTCGGGGGTCGAACGTTCGCGATCGGTATCCTCGATCCGCAGCAACATCGTGCCGCCGCAATGGCGGGCGTAGAGCCAATTGAACAAGGCGGTGCGGGCGCCGCCAATATGGAGAAAGCCGGTGGGCGAGGGCGCAAAGCGCGTCACGACGGATTGGGACATGGCAAATCTGCGGTTGATCGGCCGCCGTTGGGCAGCCGACGCGGCGAACATAGGGGATCAGGTCCTGTAGCACGCAGCGCGCTTGTGTAAAGGGCTCAGCCAACCAGGCCGGCTGGGAGTTCGAGCCGGCGGCGCCGTCTCAATAGCGGCGGATGAGGCTGACCAGCCGGCCTTGGATCTTGACTCGGTCGGGGCCGAATATGCGAGTCTCGTAGGCGGGATTGGCGGCCTCTAGTGCAATCGAGGCGCCGCGCCGGCGCAGTCGTTTCAGCGTCGCTTCTTCTTCGTCGATCAGCGCTACAACAATGTCGCCGGTATCGGCCGTGTCCTGGCGCTTGATGATCACAGTGTCGTTTTCGAAAATGCCTGCTTCGATCATCGAATCGCCACGCACTTCCAGCGCGAAATGGTCGCCGCTCGCCAGGAATTCTGGCGGCACGGTAATCGTGTGGCTGCGCGTCTGGATGGCGGAAATCGGTGTGCCGGCGGCAATCCGGCCCATCACCGGTATGGCGACACTACGGATTGGCGCCTCCTCTTCACCAGCGGCGGCCATCGGCCGTATCCGGCCCAGATTGCCCTCGATTACGCTCGGCGCAAAACGCCCGTTGCGGGCAGGCCCGCTCGGCGTCGAGGATCCCGGCAACCGCAAAACCTCGAGCGCTCGCGCCCGGTTCGGCAATCGGCGAATGAAGCCACGTTCCTCCAGCGCCATGATCAGCCGGTGGATGCCGGATTTCGACCGCAGATCGAGCGCATCCTTCATCTCGTCGAAGGACGGCGGAACCCCGGACTCCTGCAGCCGCTCGTTGATGAAGCGCAACAATTCGCTTTGCTTCTTGGTCAGCATCGTCTCGCCCCACCTTGCTCACGCGCTTGGTAAGAATCACCATGCGCAAGACTGCAAGCAGCCCTTAAACAAATCATGAACAAACTCTATCCGTTCGTGTTGTGTTCCGCAAGTAGTCCGGCGCGCCGTTTTGCCGACGTGACGCTGTCGGGCCGAACTAAAGGCGGATGATCCGGCAGGCGCTGCCGGCCAAAGCCGAGCCGGCAAAGGGCGGGCGCACGATCAGGCAGCCGGCCTGTGCCAGGAGCCCGAGCATTGAGGAATCCTGCACGCCGAAAGCAGTGGCAACGGGCAGAGCGTCGAAGGGTCTCGCCAAGCTCGCCCGCAAGTAGTCCTGGCGAGCATCATTGGCGTCAAGCCCAGCGCCGAGGACGGCCGGTTCGGTCGGATCGGTGGCGGCTACGGGATCGCCGAGAAGGGCAAGAATCAAGGGCCGCAGGAAGATCAAGGCGCAGACAATTGCCGAGACCGGATTGCCGGGCAGACCAAGCACCCGCATCTCGCCCAGCCGGCCGTGGATCAGCGGCTTGCCGGGCCGCATGGCAATCTTCCAGAAATCGAGCTGCATGCCGCGCTCCAGCAGCACATTCTGAACGAGGTCATGATCGCCGACCGATGCGCCGCCGAGCGTTACCAGAATATCGGCAGCCGCGTGCTGCGCCCGCCCGACGGCCGCTGCCAAGGCGGCGGGATCGTCGCCGACAATCCCGTGGTAGAGCGCCTCACCGCCGGCCGCTTCGATCAGGCCGGCGACGGCAATCGCATTTGACGCGACAATTTGATCACGGCCAGGCGCCGCGCCAGGCTCGACCAATTCGTCGCCGGTGGCAACGATGGCCACGCGCGGCCTTTGAACCACGCGCACGCTGGGATGGTTCATGGCGGCGGCAAGACCGAGTTCGACCGCGCCGAGCCGGGTTCCCGCGCTCAGCAAGGCTGCGCCGGCTGAAAAATCGAGGCCTTCGCGGCGAATGTGGCGACCTTCAGGCTCGCTCTGACGAGCCAGGATTTGCCCCGGCTCGGCGCTCACATCCTCCTGTAGCACGATGGTGTCGGCGCCAGCGGGGACCGGCGCGCCCGTAAAAATGCGCACCGCTTCGCCGGCGGCGAGCGCCTCGTCAAAGCCGTGGCCAGCCCGGCTTTCGCCGATCAATTGCAGCCGAATCGGCACCGTCCCGATATCGGCCGCGCGCACCGCATAGCCGTCCATGGAAGCTGCGGCAAAGGGCGGCTGCGAGCGGCGAGCGGCAAGCGGCTCAGCCAAAGTCCGGCCGAGGGCGATGGCAAGGGGAACCTTCTGCGGCGGCAGCGGCTGCGGCGCCGAGGCGAGGATGCGCGCTAGGGCTTCCTCGACCGAGAGCAGGCCGGCGCCAGTCATCCGGTGCTGGTCCAGTCGCCCGACGCACCACCCGACTTCTCGAGCAGCCGAATACCCTCGATGTGCATGCCACGTTCGAGCGCTTTCGCCATGTCATAGATCGTCAGGCAGGCGACGCTTACGGCTGTCAACGCTTCCATTTCGACCCCAGTCTTGGCAGCGACCGAAACTGTCGCCGCCACCCTTATCCCGGGCAGCGTCTGGTCGGGTTCGAGCGTGATCGCGACATGCGAGAGGGCCAGCGGGTGGCAAAGCGGAATCAATTCATGGGTACGTTTGGCGGCCATAATGCCGGCGATGCGGGCGCAGCCGAGAACGTCGCCTTTCTTCATATTGCCGGCGACGATGGCAGCCAGGGTCGAAGGCATCATCACCACCCGTCCTTCGGCGCGCGCGAGCCGGTTGGTGGCGGGCTTGGCCGCCACATCGACCATGCGTGCCTCGCCGGCCTCATTGACATGGCTGAGGCTCATGACGGCCCGCCGGCGCGCCCGGCGTTGCCGGTCAGGAGGATGCGGGCGGCCATTTCTACGTCGGCCTCGCGCATCAGACTCTCACCGACCAGGAAACTGCGCATGCCGGCCGCAGCCAGTCGCACGCAATCGGCATGGCTGGTAATGCCGCTTTCGCCAATGGCGATGCGACCGCGCGGCACCTTGGCCGTCAGTCGCTCGCTCGTTTCCAGGGAGACTTCGAAACTATGCAGGTCGCGGTTGTTGATACCAATCAGCCGCGTTTCTAGCCGCAGCGCGCGCGCCAATTCTGCCTCGTCATGGACTTCGACCAGAACATCCATGCCGAGATCATGGGCAGCCGCGTTGAGCGCCGCGGCTTCCGGGTCGCTGGTGCAGGCCATGATGATCAAGATGCAATCGGCGCCCCAGGCACGCGCTTCGAAGACCTGGTAGGGGTCGAACAGGAAATCCTTGCGCAGCGTCGGCAGGTGGGTTGCCTGACGGGCCGCGCTCAGGAAGGCCGGACTGCCTTGGAACGATACGACGTCGGTCAAGACCGAAAGACATGCGGCGCCGCCACGTTCGAAGCTGACAGCCAATTGTTGAGGATCGAAATCGGTTCGGATCACGCCCTTCGAGGGACTGGCCTTCTTGATCTCGGCAATGAGCGCAAAGCCGCCGGCCTCGAGCCGGGCCTGGATCGCCTTGGCAAAGCCGCGCGGCGGTGTCTGCGCCCTTGCGTGGCGCTCGAGCGCGTGGAATGGCATTCGTACCTTCGCCTCAGAAATCTCCCGCCGCTTGTAGGCTTCGATCTTGCGCAGAATATCGGCCATTGGCTCAGGGCTCCGCGTGGCTTTTGTTGGAGGAAGCCACGAGCCGATCGAGAACCGCCGCGGCGGCTCCCGAATTCGAGCGCCTGCCGGGCTGACTCGACGCCGACCCGCAGGGCCGACGCGGCACCGGCGACGACCAGGGCAGCTGCTGCATTGGCGACGGCTATGTCCCGATATGGGCCTTGTTCCCCGGCCAGGACCGCCCGCAGCGCCCGAGCATTGGCGTCCGGATCGCCGCCACGCAGATCGGCCAGCCGCGCGCGCGGCAAATCGAAATCTTCGGGCGTCAAGTCGAATGACCTAATGGCACCGGCCTCGAGCGCAACCACATGGGTCGGACCGGTCGTCGTGATTTCGTCGAGGCCATCCGAGCCATGGACCAGCCAGACCCGATCGGAACCGAGATTGCGCAGTACCCGGGCGAGCGGCTCCAGCCAGTTCGACGAGAATACGCCAACCAATTGCCGTCGTACGCCGGCCGGATTGGACAGCGGGCCGACGAGATTGAAGATTGTCCTTGCCCCCAATTCGACGCGCACCGGCGCGACATGGCGCATAGCGGCGTGATGGGTCTGGGCCATCATGAAGCCTATTCCAGCCTCCGTCACACAGCGCGCGACGTGTTCCGGCGGGAGGCCGATTCTGACTTCGAGGGCGGCGAGAACGTCGGAGGCACCGGATTTCGAGGAGGCGGCGCGATTGCCGTGCTTAGCAACTTTGACTCCGCATGCGGCGACGATCAGCGCGGCAAGCGTCGAAACATTGTAAGAGCCCGAACCGTCACCGCCGGTTCCGACGACGTCGATCGCCGGGCCCAACAAATCGACCCGCAGCATCTTGGCCCGCAACGCGGTAACCGCACCGGTGATTTCCTCGACGGTTTCCCCCCGCACCCTGAGCGCCGCAAGGAAGGCGCCGAGCTGTGCTGGCGTCACCTCGCCAGACAGAATCCGGTCGAAGGCCGCCTGCGCTTCACTCTGGCTGAGGCTTGCGCCGGTGAGAACCTTGGCGATGAGCGGCTTGAAATCCTCCATCAGGTCACCATGCCGAGGGCGCTGGCCTCGCGGCGCTCCTTGCGGTTCCAGGCCTCGGCAAGCCTGAGGAAATTGCCAACCAGTATCGCGCCGTTTTCGGAGGCAATGCTTTCGGGGTGGAATTGGACGCCGTGCACGGGCAGGGCACGATGCGACAGAGCCATGATCATGCCGTCGTCGCTCACGGCGGTAATCTGAAGCTCGGCCGGCAGGCTCGACCGGTCGACCACCAGCGAATGATAGCGGGTTGCCGAAAAGGCCGCGTTGAGACCAAAGAACAGCGTCTCGCCTGAATGGCGGATCTGCGAGATCTTGCCGTGCATCGGCAGCGGCGCGCGCACGATGCGGCCGCCGAAAACGGCGCCGATCGCCTGGTGGCCGAGGCACACGCCGAGGACCGGAATTCGCGAAGCGGCGGCGCTGATCAGATCACAGCAGATGCCGGCCACCTGCGGCACCCCCGGTCCGGGCGAAAGAACAATGGCGTCGGGCTCGTCGGCAAGTACCGCCGCAATGGTCACGTCGTCATTGCGATAAACGGCGAGCCGGGCGCCCAGCCCACCAAGGAGGTGGACCAGATTCCAAGTGAAACTGTCGTAATTGTCGATGACGGTGACACGAACCATGCGGGTCCTGCGGTTCTACCAAGGCTAGCCTTTTCCGACGGCACGGCGGCTTCGTCAAGACGGACCTATTGCCCGCGCTTGGCGCCGCTCGCAAAACGGACCGCTTCCTCGGCCGCCCGAAACAGCGCCTTCGCCTTGTTCACACATTCCACCTGCTCATAGTCGGGCTCGGAGTCAAAGACAATTCCCGCTCCGGCCTGAACATGCATGACGCCGTCCTTGACGACCGAGGTGCGCAGGACGATGCAGGTGTCCATCTCGCCCGACGCACCAAAATAGCCGATGCAGCCGCCATAGATGCCGCGCTTGTCCTTTTCGAGTTCGTCGATGATTTCCATCGCCCGCACCTTCGGGGCGCCCGACACCGTGCCGGCCGGAAAACCGGCACAGAGTGCGTCGATGGCATCGCGGGAGGCGGCCAGCCGGCCCTCCACATTGGAGACGATGTGCATGACATGGCTGTAGCGCTCGATTGCGAATTTCTCGGTCACTTCGACTGAGCCGATCTCGGCGACGCGACCGACATCGTTGCGGCCGAGGTCGAGCAACATCAAATGCTCGGCCCGCTCCTTGGGGTCGTCGAGAAGCTCAGCCGCGAGCGCCTGATCTTCGGCGCTGGTCTTGCCGCGCCAGCGGGTTCCCGCGATCGGCCGGATGGTGACTTTGCCGGCCCGCAGGCGAACCAGGATCTCCGGGCTTGAGCAGACAATCTGGAAAGTTCCGAAATCGAGATAGCATAAGAACGGCGCCGGATTGACCCGCCGCAAGGCCCGGTAGAGCGAAAAGGCCGACAGATCGAACGGGGCGCTGAAGCGCTGCGACAAGACGACCTGAAATATGTCGCCGGCTCGGATGTATTGTTTGGCGCGCTCAACCATTGAGGCGAATTCGGCCGGGCTGGTATTCGAGGTCATGGCGGATATTGTTGCGGCGGAAGCCGGCGCCGCATGGGCGAGCGGGCCCTCCAGGGTGGCGATCGCTGCGTCGAGCCGTTCGCGGGCGCTCTCAAAGGCGGCCCGCGCGCTGACGCCGCGCCGTGGCCGGACCGGCGCAATCAGCATGATTTCATCGCGCACCGCATCGAAAACGACCATCAGCGTCGGCCGCATCAAGATCGCATCGGGCAGTCCGAGCGGATCGGCTTTTGCCTCGCCAAGCCGTTCCATCTGCCGCACCATATCATAGCCGAGATAGCCGAAAACACCGGCGGCCATGGGCGGCAGTTCCGGCCATGATTCGATTGAAGATTTCGGCAAGCAGCAGGCGCAGCGATTCGAGTGGCTGGCCGGCACACGGTTCGAAGGCCTGCCGGTCGGACAGGGCTTGACGGTTGATGTCGGCCCGCCCCGCACGGCAGCGCCAAATCACGTCCGGGTCGAGCCCAATCATCGAATAGCGACCGCGGTTGGCACCGCCCTCGACCGATTCCAACAGAAACAAATGACCGGCTCGATGCGCGGCAAGCTTCAGATAGGCCGACACCGGGGTCTCGAGATCGGCGATCAGGCTGGCGACGATCAGACTGCCGCGGCCCTCGTCATAGGCCTTGGCGATCGCTTCCAAAGACGGATTTTCAGCACTCATCGGCTAGTTAACGTCGCCGGTGCCACTGCCAATAACCTGCTCGAGCACTTGCTGGTTGATCGAAACGCCAAGATCCTTTTGCAGGCGTTCGACATATTGGGCAAGCACATCCTGCGTCAGCGCATTGTTAAGAGCCTGGGCGAGACGCTGGCTTTCCGGCTGTTCCGGATTGAGCGGATCGAGCGTGCTATCGAGAACCTGGAAGACGATGGCGCCGCCAGTGTCGTCACGCATGGTCCCTGCCGCGCCGATCCCAGTGCTGAAAACCTGGGCAAGGCCGGTTGCCGGCAGACCTGCCGCGGCGTTGCGCTTGGCGTTGTCGACGTGGCGGATCTCGAGATTGCCCTGCGCCGCGGCAATATCAATCAGCTTGCCGCCGGCATTGATTTGGCTGACCAGTTCGGCAGCCTTGGCCTCGAGGCGGCGGGCCGTTTCCTCGCCGCGCCACGCCTGTTCCACCGCGGCCTTGACCTCGCTCAATGGACGCTCGTGCGCCGGATCGATCTTGGCCACCTCGTACCAAACAAAGCCATTATCCTTGGTCAAGACAGTGTCATTGTCGGTGCCGATATCGGCAGCAAAGGCTGCCCGCAGGACGGCGTCACGCTCAGGAATGTCGACAGCAGCGCCACTGCGCGTGCGCCCGGACGCATCGATCGCCTCAATCACGCGAGCCTCGAGACCGGCAGCCTTGGCGGCCTCGGCGAGTGGCCGGCCGGCGGCTCGCTGCTCCTCGACCTTGTCATGGACGCTGCGCACCGTATCCTTGGCGCGGTCGATCGCGATCTCGCGCTTCAAGTCGCCAGCGACCTCGGCAAACGGCCTGACGCTGCCCGGCAGCACTTTGTCTACGGCGACGATGGTCGGCCCGAACGAGCCCTTGAGCGGTTGGCTTATGGCGCCTTCCGGCAGGCTGAAGGCCGCCTCGGCGAGTGGTTTGTCGAAAATCTCCGCCTTGCTTTTGGTGCCGATAGCGAGATCCTGCGCTGCCAAATGCCGCTCGGCGGCAATCGTGTCGAAGTTTTCGCCGGCCTTGATCCGGTCGGAGGCCGCGGCGGCTTCGCCGTCGCTCGGAAAGACGATCTGCCGCAATTGGCGCTGCTCCGGCGTGCCGAAACGGCTCGCCTTGACTTGTTCGTAGCGTTTCATCGCATCAGCATCGCCAATTGTATCGGGCTGGGCGAGCAGCGCCGGCGTCGCGCTCAGCACAACCAGTTCGCGATATTCGGGGGCGCGAAACTCGTTCTTGTGCGCGTCAAAAAACTTCTGCAATTCGGCCGGATCCGGCGGCAAGATTTCGCCGGCGGCCGCGGCAGGTAGCACAATATAGTCGAGCTTGCGGATCTCATCGGTAAATTGGTGAAAGGCCTCGCGCATGACCTGCGGCACGGCAATGCCGCCGGTGAGCGCCTGGGCCAATTGCTGGCGCAAATAGACTTTGCGCTGTTCACTGATGAAGCCGCGCTCGTTCAGGCCAGCCTCTCGGATCAAAGCGTCGAACCGGTCCTTATCGAATTTTCCGGTGACATTTTTGAACGTCGGATCGTCCTTGATCGCCTTAACGATTTCGTCATCCGAAATGGCTAGCCCAAGACTGTGGGTACGCTGGTCGAGCGCTGCGTCGGCCAGAAGCTTGCCAAGCACGTTGGAATCGAGGCCAAACTGGCGTGCCTGTTCGCTGCTGATCGGACGCTGCAATTGCCGCTGCAATCGGACCAATTCCTGTTGATAGGTTGAACGGAAGGCCTCGACCGAAATTTGCGTATTGCCGATTTCGGCCAGGCGGGAACCGCCGTAGCCGCGGAACATGTCGTTAATGCCCCAGATCGCAAAGCTGAGTATAATGAAGCCCATGACGACCGACATGATCAGCCGGCCGATCCAATTCTGAGACGATTTGCGAAGGCCTTCGAGCATGCAAGTTCCGTTGAAAGCGGCCCCGGCCGCGCCGCGGCACTATAGTTAGGCCGTCCGGGCGAGGCAATCGGTGGCATCGACATCGGTGGCATCGCATCGGCGCCAACGCCCCGGCACAACCGGGCAATCCTCTCCTCGGGAGGGGCGGAGCCGGGTCGCTTCAGGGTCGCTGCCGGCCCTCCGACGCCGTCAATCGCCCTTTGCAGGCGGGCTCAGCTCTGCTAGTTCGCCTCATTCCAGCGGTACCGAGGAAGCCATGTCACAGTCACGCCCCCTGATCGCCGGCAATTGGAAGATGAACGGCCTGCGATCCCAACTCGACGAAATCGTCCATATCCGTGACGGGGTGGCGCGATTGCCGGCCCAAGTCGATTTCGCCCTCTGCTTGCCGGCGACCCTAATCGTCGAGGCGGCGCAGCTGTGCCGAGGTTCGCGCCTGGCTATCGGCGGGCAGACCTGCCATCCCATGGCGAGCGGTGCCCATACTGGCGACATCTCCGCAGAAATGCTGAAGGATGCCGGCGCAAGTTTGGTCCTGGTTGGCCATTCGGAAAGACGCCTGGCCTGTGGCGAAACGGATGCCGCCGTTCAGGCGCAGGCCGCGATAGCGCTAAGTGGCGGCCTCGCTGTCATCATCTGCGTCGGCGAGACAGCCGAGGAAAGGGCCAATGGTCGCACGCTTGAGGTCGTCGGTCGGCAGGTCAAGGGCTCGCTCCCGCATCCCGTCGAGGCCGGGCGGCTGACCATTGCCTACGAACCAATCTGGGCGATCGGGACCGGTCTTACCCCGACACCGGGCGACGTTGCCGAGGTCCATGAATTCATCCGGGTTCAACTTGGCCACCTTCTCGGCCGCTCGGGCGCTGCGGCTCGGATTCTCTACGGCGGCTCGGTCAAGCCCGCCAATGCGGCCGAATTAATGGCCGTTGCCCATGTCGACGGTGCCCTTGTCGGCGGCGCCAGCCTACGTGCCGTCGACTTTCTGGCCATTGCCGCGGCCTATGGCCCGCCCGCCTAGCCAGGCCCGCTTGCATCGTGTAGAAGCCGCCCCAATATGAATTTGGCGCTTGCCCCAGGCACCGCGGGAGACCCATGCAGACCGTCTTGATCGTTTTCCACCTGATGGTGGTGATTGCCCTGGTTGCCGTCGTCCTGCTGCAGCGCTCCGAGGGCGGCGCGCTCGGTGTCGGCGGCGGCGGCGGTTTCCTCAGCGGCCGCGGCCAGGCCAATGCGCTCACCCGGGCGACCGCGGTACTGGCCGCCCTGTTTTTTGCGACCAGCCTTTCGCTGACGATGCTGGCGAGCTGGAACCGGGCCCCGAAGTCGATTCTGGGCGGCCCTCCCGGGCAGGCGCAACCCGCCGATTCCGGTAACCTGCTCGATCAGCTGAAGAAATTGGAACAGCAGAAGGAACAGCCGGCGGCCCCCGGACCGCAGCCGGAGGCGCCCAAGTCGAACTGATCTGACGGGCGCTCAAAGCGTCACTTGTGGAAGAGAGCTGGCCGGGCAGATTTTTTGCTCCCCGAATCGCTCGAACGGGGTTAGAGATCAAGGCCCATGGCGCGGTACGTATTCATCACCGGCGGCGTGGTCTCCTCGCTCGGCAAGGGTCTTGCCGCGGCGGCTCTCGCGGCACTGCTGCAGGGGCGAGGCTATTCGGTCCGCCTGCGCAAACTCGATCCCTATCTTAATGTCGATCCCGGGACGATGAGTCCCTACCAGCACGGTGAGGTCTTCGTCACCGACGACGGCGCCGAGACCGATCTTGACCTCGGTCACTATGAACGGTTTACCGGCTGCCCGGCGAGCCGGCAGGACAATATTACGACCGGCCGCATCTATCAGGAAATTATCGCCAAGGAACGGCGCGGCGACTATCTCGGCGGCACCGTCCAGGTGATCCCGCATGTGACCAACCACATCAAGGAATTCGTTCTCGAGGGCAATGACGGGGTCGATTTCGTCCTGGTTGAGATTGGTGGCACGGTCGGCGACATCGAGGGCCTGCCCTTTGTCGAGGCGATCCGTCAGCTGGGCAACGATTTGCCGCGCGGCCACGCCGTCTACATTCACTTAACTCTGCTGCCGTTCATTGCGACGGCCGGCGAGCTCAAGACCAAGCCAACCCAGCATTCGGTCAAGGAGTTGCGTTCCATCGGTGTCCAGCCGCAGATTTTGCTATGCCGCTGCGACCGCGCGATCCCCAGGGAGGAGCGGCGCAAATTGGCGCTGTTTTGTAATGTCCGCGAATCCGCCGTCATCGAGGCGCGCGACGTCGCCTCCATCTATGATGCGCCGCAGGCCTATCACGAGGCCGGGCTCGACCGCGAGGTCCTCGCGGCCTTCGGCATCGAGCCGGCGCCTCGACCCGATCTGGCTCGCTGGCGCGCGGTGAGCGAAAGGGTCCATAATCCCGAGGGTGCCGTCACCATTGCCGTCGTCGGCAAATACACCGGCCTCAAGGACGCCTACAAGTCGCTGATCGAGGCCCTCAGCCACGGCGGCATTGCCAATCGGGTCAAAGTCGAAGTCGATTGGATCGAGAGCGAGATATTCGAGGGCCAGGATCCAGCACCCCGGCTCGAACACGTCCACGGTATTCTCGTGCCGGGCGGCTTCGGGCAGCGTGGCGCCGAAGGCAAGATTCTTGCGGCGCGCTTTGCCCGGGAGCGCAGCATCCCCTTTTTCGGCATTTGCTTTGGCATGCAAATGGCGGTCATCGAGGCGGCCCGCTCGCTTGCCGGATTTATGGCGGCGAGCTCGACCGAATTCGGCCCCTGCGAAGCGCCGGTCGTCGGACTGATGACCGAGTGGATGCGCGGCAACGAACTCGAGATCCGCCGTGCCGGCGGCGATCTCGGCGGGACCATGCGGCTCGGCGCCTACCGGGCGATGCTAAGGCCCGGGTCGCGGATCGCCGAAATCTATGGCAGCGGGGAGATTTCCGAACGCCACCGGCACCGCTACGAAGTGAACATGGCCTATCGGGAGCCACTCGAGCGGCACGGCATGATGTTTGCGGGGACCTCGCCCGACGGTCTGTTGCCCGAAACCATCGAGCTGAATGACCATCCCTGGTTCATCGGGGTGCAATTCCATCCCGAATTGAAATCGCGGCCATTCGAGCCACATCCGTTGTTTGCGAGTTTCATCCGCGCCGCCATCGCGCAATCGCGGTTGGTCTGAGCCGCGGCCCTTGCGCGCCGGTGGCAAGGCCCTATGGTCGGCCCTGACCAGCAGCGAGCGCGACATGGCCCGTCCCTTTGACCACCTGGTACTCGCCGTCCACGATCTCGGGGAAGCAGCGGAATTCTACCGGCGGCTCGGTTTCGTGGTTGGCCAGCGCAACCGGCACCCCTGGGGCACCGAAAACCACATTGTCCAGTTCGCCGGCGCCTTTCTCGAATTGATCGGTCTCGGCGCGAACTTTGCAGCGCCGGCCAAACACGACCCGAAGATCTACTCCTTTGCCGGTTTCATAGCCGAATATCTGCGCCACCAGCAGGGCTTGGCCATGCTGGTTCTGCGCTCGGCCGATGCCGAGGCCGACCGCGTCGCCTTCCGCAATGCGGCGATCGGTCATTTCGCGCCGTTTCATTTCGCTAGAAAGGCCCGCATGCCCGACGGCCGCGAGGTCGATGTCGCCTTCAGCCTCGCCTTTGCTGAGTCACCTGCTTTGCCAGACGCGGGTTTTTTCGTCTGTCAGCATCACTTCCCGCAGAACTTCTGGAACCCCGCCTTCCAGGCTCATCCCAATGGGGCGCGGGGGGTTGCAGGCGTGGTGATGATCGCCGACAGTCCAAACGATCACGCGGGGTTTTTTTCGGCCTTTGCCGGGGTGCCGCGCGTGCAAGCGACGCAACACGGCCTTGCGGTCGACACAGGCGGCGGACAAATTGATGTGGTCAGCCCGGCCGACTTTCGCGAGAGCTATGGCGGGGCAGCGCGGGATCCGGCCAAGCATACCTCGCATTTTGCCATGATGCGCCTTGCGATGGAAAATCTCGACAATTTCGAAGCGATGCTGCGGCGCGCCGCCATCCGCTTTGCCCGCCGTGGCGAGCGGCTGGTCGTTGCCCCGTCGGAGGCCTTCGGCTGCGCGATCGTATTCGAGCCGGCGGCCGCGGCCGGTTGACAGATCACGAGGCGGGTATGGCTGAGGAGCGCATGCCAAGTATGGGGCGCCCGGGCCGTCGGCAACCGCGCAGTCGGGCTTGCTCGCCGCTCGAGCGCCAGCAGCCGTGGCGTCAGATCCGCAACAGCTATCGGCCCTATGAGATCCTTTCCGCCGACGCGATCGAAGCGATCCATCATGCCTCGCTCGCGATTCTGCACAAGGTGGGAATTGCCGTGCATGCGGCGCGGGCCCGCGATCTCTTGGTCCGGCACGGCGGCGTTCTCGGCGAGGATGGCCGCACCATTCGCTGCGAGCCGGCGCTGGTCGAAGCAGCGATCGCCTCAGCACCCAGTGCATTTGCGATGACCGCCCGCAACCCGGCCCGCAATCTGTGCCTGGGCGAGGGCTTTCTCGCCTTTTCCACGGTCTCGGGCCCGCCCAATTGTTCCGATCTCGCCGGCGGCCGGCGGCCCGGCACCCTTGCCGATCTCGGCAATTTCCTGCGGCTGTCGCAAGGGTTCAACTGCATTCATTTGCTCGGCGGCTATATGGTCGAGCCGCTTGATAGCGCCGTGCCGGTGCGCCACCTTGAGGCTGGCTATCTCTGCCTGACGATGAGCGACAAGATCCCGCGCCTTTATTGTCACAACCGTCAGCGCACCCTCGACATGCTCGAACTCGTGCGGCTGAGCCACGGCTGCAACGCGGAGGAATTCCAAAGCCGCCACGCGTGCTTTGCCGTCATCAATACGAATTCTCCCCTGCAGATCGATGCGGCTATGGCCGACGGCATCGTCGACATGGCTGAGTGGAACCAGCCGGTCGTGATCACTCCATTCACGCTCGCCGGCGCCATGGCGCCGATCACCCTGATCGGCGCCTTGGCCCAGCAGAATGCGGAGGCCCTGGCTGGCATCATGATCAGCCAATTGGCTCGCCGCGGGGCGCCGGTCATCTACGGTGCGTTCACGACCAATGTGAATATGCGCTCAGGGGCGCCGGCCTTCGGGACGCCCGAATATGCCAAGGCTGCATTGATTTCCGGTCAATTGGCGCGACGCTACCGACTGCCGTTTCGCTCTTCGAACATCAACACGTCGAACGCCGTCGACGTTCAGGCAACCTATGAGACGATGATGGCGACCTTTGCGGCGGTGAGCGGCGGGGTCAATCTCCTGCATCAGGCGGCCGGCTGGCTCGAGGGCGGCTTGACCGCCTCGTTCGAGAAATTCGTGATCGACGTCGAGATTCTCCAGATGTTTGCGTCCTTCCTTACTCCCGAATGCGTTAACCGCGACGAACTCGCCTTCGAGACGATTGCCGCGGTCGGTCCGGGCGGTCATTTCTTCGCTACGCCGCATACGCTGGAGCGTTATGAAACGGCCTTCTACGCGCCGCTGCTGTCGGATTGGCGCAATTACGACGCCTGGCGCCAGGCGGGCGGGCTTGACGCATTGCAGCGCGCCGAGGCGATTGCTAGGCGGTCGCTAGCGGATTATGTCGAGCCGGCTATGGCGCCGCCGATCCGCGAATCCTTACGCGCCTATGTCGAGCGACGCAGCCGCGAGGGGGGTGCCCCGGTCAATTGAGCCGGCTTGACAGTGCGACGTAAAAGTCTATGCCGCAGGCTGCAACACCGGAGACAGGATGCACCCCAACCCGCATGTCGAAATCGGTTCGGGACCGGGCCTGGTGACTTTCGGCAACGATCGGCCGTTTGCCCTGATTGCTGGCCCTTGTGCGCTTGAAAGCCGGGCGCATGCACTGGAGATGGCTGCGGCGCTTGCCGAGATGACCGCGGCGCTTGGAATCGGACTTGTCTATAAATCATCCTTCGACAAGGCAAACCGGACGTCGGCAACGAGCCGGCGCGGGCTTGGCATGGGTCCGGCGCTGGCGATTTTTGCCGAAATCAAGGAACGGTTCGGCCTTGCCATTGTTACCGACATCCACGAGCGCGAGCAATGCCGGCCGGTGGCCGAAGTGGTCGACCTCTTGCAAATTCCGGCCTTTCTATGCCGGCAGACCGATCTTTTGATTGCCGCCGCGGAGACGGGACGGCCGATCAATGTGAAGAAGGGACAGTTTCTGGCCCCGTGGGACATGCGCAATGTCGTGGCCAAATTGACCGGTGCCGGCAATGGCAATGTGTTGGTGACAGAACGAGGCGTGAGTTTCGGCTATAATACGCTGGTGTCCGATATGCGGGCGCTGCCGATTTTCGCGGAGACGACCGGTGCGCCGGTCATTTTCGATGCCACCCATTCGGTGCAGCAGCCGGGCGGGCAGGGCACGGTGTCGGGCGGCGAGCGCCGTTTCGTGCCGGTGTTGGCAAGGGCGGCGGTCGCGGTCGGCGTTGCCGGTGTGTTCATCGAGACCCACGACCGGCCGGACGCGGCTTTTTCCGACGGGCCGAACATGGTTCCTCTCTCGCATATGCCTGAATTGCTGACGCAATTGCAGGGTTTCGATCGTTTAGCGAAGGCTCTTGCCAAAGTCTGAACCGTAACGACCCAATTCCAGGTGATTGGACTGCTTTCGATCGTGATGGCCTAGCCTGTGCGCTCGACTTGCGCTAGACCGATTGGCAGGTTTGCAGGCGTCATCCACGCGTCATTGCAGTATCACATGGCGCTAGTAAGCGGAAGCGATGGACGATCTCTTATTCAGCTATGCTGATTTGTCGACACCGGCCGTCAAGCGCCAGGTCATCAGGCTGATCGAAAGGGCGACGGGGCAACCGAAGCTCAAACGGCTCTATGTCGAGAACCAGCGCAATCCCCGTCCCGGTGAAAGCTTCTGGCAGGCCGCCATCCGCCGGCTCTCGATCGATGTGCGCTATGACGAAATCGCGCTTGCCGCCATGCCGGCCAAGGGTCCGCTGGTGGTGGTGGCCAATCATCCCTATGGCGTGCTTGATGGGCTCGTCATTGGCTGGCTCGTCGAAAAGATACGCAGCGATTTCCTGATCCTGACCCATTCGGTGCTGCTGCGCGCGCCGGAAGTCCGCGATTTCATGCTGCCAGTCGATTTTTCGGAGACGAGGGAGGCGCGCCAGACTAATCTCAGTTCGCGAGCCCGTGCCCGCCGGCATCTCGAAAACGGCGGCTGTGTGGTCGTCTTCCCGGCCGGTGGTGTGTCGACCGCACCGGACAAGCTTGGTCGCAAGCCGGCGATTGACGCACCCTGGGGCTTGTTTACCGCCCAGCTCATTCAGCGGAGCAAGGCGACGGTGATGCCGATCTGCTTCAGCGGCCAGAACAGTCGGCTGTTCCAGATTGCCAGCCACGTCAGTTTGACGTTGCGTCTTTCGCTGATCTTTCGCGAAGTCAAGAAGCGGATCGGCACCATTTTAAGGGTTGCGGTCGGCGAACCGATCCCCTTCGGCGAATTGGCCGCCTGCGGCGACCGGCAAGGAATTGTCGACGAATTGCGCCGGCGCACCTATGCTCTGGCCAAACAATTCTCGGCAGACGGCATGCTCCGGCGCCGGCCGCTGGCGCGCCGGCTAGGTCGCGACAAGGCATTGTCCCGCTATTAGGCCGGTCGACCGCGCTCAACCGCGGCCGCGATAGGGGGCTACCCCCTGGTCGGGCAGCCAAATTTGGCGCGGTGGCAAGCCAGTCTGCCAGAAAATATCGATCGGAATGCCGCCGCGCGGATACCAATAGCCTCCGATCCGCAGCCATTTCGGCTTCAGAAGACGGACAAGATCGAGGCCGATCCGGATCGTACAATCCTCGTGGAAGGCACCATGATTGCGGAACGAGCCGAGATAGAGCTTCAGCGATTTCGACTCGACTAGCCAGGCGCCGGGAACGTAGTCGATGACGAGATGGGCAAAGTCGGGCTGGCCGGTGACCGGGCACAGCGAGGTAAATTCCGGCACGGCTAGCCTGGTGACATAGGCGGTCCCGCGATGCGGGTTCGCCACCCGTTCGAGCCGCGCCTCCTCGGGCGCCGATGGCAGCGGCACCGGCCGGCCGAGTTGCGGGGATTTGTTCTGGCGCGCAGGCATGGTTATGGTTCCCGGGTAGCCGGCTGCTTAGCCGGCCAGTCGTCAAACCGCAATGGCCAAGCTTTGACAACCAGGCGGCGCATCGTAGAAAGAAGGCTCTGCCGAAACTGATGAGGCCAAGCCCATGACGGCGATTGTTGATATTGTTGCCCGAGAGATTTTGGACAGCCGCGGCAATCCGACGGTTGAAGTCGACGTCATTCTCGAGGACGGTTCGATGGGCCGCGCCGCGGTTCCCTCCGGCGCCTCGACCGGCGCCCACGAGGCCGTGGAATTGCGCGATGGCGACAAGGCGCGGTTTGCCGGCAAGGGCGTGCTGCGGGCGGTGGAGAGCGTCAACCGCGATTTGTTTGAGGCTTTGAGCGGCCTCGAGGTCGAGGATCAGGTCAAGATCGACGAGACCATGATTGCGCTTGACGGGACAGCCAATAAGGCAAGGCTCGGCGCCAATGCCATTCTCGGCGTGTCGCTCGCGGCGGCCAAAGCGGGTGCCGAGGCGAGTGGCCTGCCGCTTTACCGTTATATCGGCGGTGTCTCAGCCCAAGTCCTCCCAGTGCCGATGATGAATATTCTCAATGGCGGTGTTCATGCCGACAATCCCATCGATTTCCAGGAATTCATGATCCTGCCGGTCGGGGCGACTTCGCTGCGCGAGGCGGTGCGCTGGGGTGCAGAAATCTTCCATCATTTGAAGGGCTCCCTCAAGAAGGCTGGCCACAATACCAATGTCGGCGACGAGGGTGGCTTTGCCCCCAATCTTCCTTCGGCCGAGGCCGCCCTCGACTTCTGCCTCGCCGCCGTCACAGCTGCCGGCTTCAAGCCTGGCAACGATATTTTGATCGGGCTCGACTGTGCGGCGACCGAATTCTTTCGCGACGGCGCCTATCTCTATGCCGGCGAAAAGGTTCGCCGCAACGTCGGCGAGCAGGTCGCCTATCTCGAGAAACTGGTCAAAGCCTACCCGATTGCCTCAATCGAGGACGGCATGGCCGAAGACGATTGGGAGGGTTGGCAGCAATTGAGCCAAGCGATCGGCGGGCGCTGCCAGCTGGTCGGCGACGATCTTTTCGTGACCAATGTGTTGCGCCTCGAGAGGGGCATAGCGCAGGGCATCGCCAATTCGATCCTGATCAAGGTCAACCAGATCGGTTCGCTGACCGAAACTCTGGCGGCCGTCGACATGGCGCAGCGCGCCGCCTATACCGCCGTTATCTCGCACCGCTCGGGCGAAACCGAGGATGCGACGATCGCCGATCTTGCGGTCGCCACGAACTGCGGCCAGATCAAGACTGGCTCGCTCGCTCGCTCCGACCGGCTCGCCAAATACAATCAATTGATCCGTATCGAGGAGGAACTCGGTCCGCAGGCGCGGTATGCCGGCCTAGGAGCGCTTGCCGGGCGCCGCCCGTAGCCTGCATTACCAGAGCGAGAGCGTCGGCCTGGGCCTCGGCTGTGCCTCGATCTCCGGGAGCCAGGCTTCGTCGAAGAATCCCGCATTCGCCCGCCATTCCGGCAGCCCGACGCTGAACAAATATGTTGGACCAGGTCAATTGCGCTCTCCGAACGCGGGCTCGGTGGCAGGTTACCGCTGCGGCTAACCGGGATTGTCCAGCGTGGCGCGGCCGACGAATCCTTGTCTCTCAGCGATGGTTGGCCGGCGCGCCCGACTGGCAGGCGACGCGCAAGGGATGCTGACATTTAAGCCTTTGCTAACCGTCCGCACGCCACTCTTCCCGGCATGGTCATCAGGCTTCGATACCGAGCGGTCCTCGTCCCCCTGGCGCTCTACCTACTATCGGGCGCGCTGGTCGGCTATTTTGTTTGGCATGCAGTCAATGGCGAGCGCGGCCTCAAGGCAAAGGTCGAATACAAACGCCAGATTTTCGGCCTGGTCCAGGAATTGGCGGCTCTGAAGGCCGAGCGTGCTCATTGGGAACAACGCGTCGCCTTGATGCGCCCCGACGGCCTCGACAAGGACTTGCTCGAAGAAGAGGCACTGGTCCAGCTCGATCGGGTCGATCGGCGCGACATAATGATTTTCTTGAAACCGCCGGAACACCTGACCGCAAAATGAGCCGCTCGCGGCTATTGCCGCGCCGGTTCGACCGGTCAGGCGGGAAATTGTGCATAACCATAATTCAGCTAATCAAAAAAACGGCATTAACATCAATCGGATAATACCCCTGAGCGGGAAGGGTGCGGGTCTCGACTTTTCAATTTCGCCTGGGCTATTCTTGGCCGACGTGTTGGCGCAGCTTTGCTGCCACCGGCATCCCAGGAGTTCCCATGGCCGTTGCCGCCGCTTCCCAAAAAGGCTCCAGGACTGGCACCAAAAACGGCGGCCGCCTAGAGACCGCGAGCCTCGAATTCACAACCGAAGAGGAATTGCACGCCTACCGGCAGATGCTTTTGATCCGCCGGTTCGAGGAAAAAGCCGGCCAAATGTATGGCATGGGACTAATCGGCGGCTTTTGTCATCTCTACATCGGTCAGGAAGCGGTCGTAGTCGGCGTGGAAATGGCATCGGGCGACGGCGATTCGGTGATCACCGGCTATCGCGATCACGGTCACATGCTTGCCTGCGGGATGGACCCGAAGGGCGTCATGGCCGAGTTGACCGGCCGTCGCGGCGGCTTGTCGAAGGGTAAGGGCGGCTCGATGCATATGTTCTCCAAAGAGCGCCATTTCTTCGGCGGCCACGGCATCGTCGCCGCGCAAGTCCCACTCGGCACTGGGCTCGCCTTTGCGCACAATTATCGGGCCAATGGCCGGGTTTCGCTGACCTATTTTGGCGACGGGGCAGCCAATCAGGGCCAGGTCTACGAAAGCTTCAACATGGCCCACCTGTGGAAGCTGCCGGTCGTCTATATCATCGAGAACAACCGCTATGCGATGGGGACCGCGGTGGCGCGGGCCTCGGCGCAGACCGATTTCTCAAAGCGGGGTCTGTCCTTCAACATCCCCGGCGAGCAGGTCGACGGCATGGATGTTCGCGCGGTTCGCGCCGGCGCCAGCCGGGCGATCAATTGGTGCCGCGAGGGCAAGGGGCCGTTCATCCTCGAAATGCAGACCTATCGCTACCGCGGCCATTCGATGTCCGATCCGGCCAAGTACAGGTCGAAGGAAGAAGTGCAGAAGATGCGGGAGGAGCACGACCCGATCGAGCAAGTTCGCGCCCGGCTGCTGAAAGCCAAGCTGGCGAGCGAAGACGATCTCAAGGCTATGGACGCCAAGGTTCGTGCGACCATCGCCGAAGCTGCCGAATTTGCCTCGCACGATCCCGAACCGGATCCCGCCGAACTTTGGACCGATATAGTCGTTTGATTGAAGGGGCGGGATATGGCGACCCAGGTGTTGATGCCGGCACTTTCGCCCACGATGGAGCAAGGCAAGCTGGCGAAATGGCTGAAGAAGGTTGGTGACCCCATCCGCTCCGGTGACATTCTGGCGGAAATCGAGACTGACAAGGCCACGATGGAAGTCGAGGCGGTGGATGAAGGTGTGCTGAGCGCGATTCTGGTCGCCGACGGGACCGAGAATGTCGCAGTCAATACGCCGATCGCGGTGATTGCGGCTGACGGCGAGACGATAGCAAGCCCACCGGCAACGCCAATAAAGGCTGGCCCGGCCGCGAGCGCCGCGCCGCCGGTCATCGAAAGTGCCAACCCACCACCAAAGCCACACCTGCACGGCAAATCGATACCGGAGCCGGCGGGCCTTGAGATGCCGCCGGGCACGGCGATGGTGACGATGACCGTCCGCGAGGCGCTGCGCGATGCGATGGCCGAAGAGATGCGGCGCGACCCCGACGTCTTCGTAATGGGCGAGGAAGTGGCCGAGTATCAGGGCGCCTACAAGGTGACCCAAGGGCTTTTGCAGGAATTCGGGGCTCGCCGCGTCATCGACACGCCAATCACCGAATATGGCTTTGCCGGCATCGGCGTCGGTGCGGCAATGACCGGACTGCGGCCGATCGTCGAATTCATGACCTTCAATTTTGCGATGCAGGCGATTGATCACATCATCAATTCCGCCGCCAAAACACTCTACATGTCGGGCGGCCAGATGGGTTGTCCGATCGTCTTTCGTGGCCCTAACGGCGCGGCCGCCCGTGTCGCGGCGCAGCACTCTCAGGATTATACCGCCTGGTACTCGCAGATTCCGGGGCTCAAGGTCATCGCGCCCTACACAGCGGCTGATTTCAAGGGCCTTCTGAAGAGTGCGATCCGCGATCCCAATCCCGTCGTCTTTTTGGAAAACGAGATTCTTTACGGGCAGTCTTTCGAGGTGCCGCGCCTCGACGAGTTCCTGGTGCCAATCGGCCGCGCCCGGATCGCCCGCTCCGGCACCGACGTCACTTTCGTTTCCTGGTCGATCGGCATGTCCTATGCGCTGAAGGCGGCAACCGAATTGGAGCGCGAGGGCATTAGCGTTGAGGTAATCGACCTGAGGACGGTTCGTCCGATGGACGATGCCGCCATCGTCACCAGCGTGAAGAAGACCGGCCGCTGCCTGACGATCGAGGAGGGCTGGCCGCAATCGGGCGTCGGCGCCGAGATCGCGGCCCGGATCATGGAACAAGCATTCGATTATCTCGACGCGCCTGTCATCCGGATTACCGGCAAGGACGTGCCGATGCCCTATGCTGCCAATCTCGAAAAACTGGCGTTGCCCAATGTGAACGAGGTTATCCAGGCGGCCAAATCCGTCCTCTATCGCGGCTGAGGTGATGCGCGCACCAAAGGCCGAACCCGTCTCCTGCCAGCGCCGAAGCAACGGGCATTTGCCGTCATCCTGCGCCGACCAACAGAGAGTTTGGCCATGCCGATCAACATTCTGATGCCGGCTCTGTCGCCGACGATGGAAAAGGGCAATCTCGCCAAATGGCTGAAGCGTGAGGGCGATCCGATCAAGACCGGCGACATATTGGCGGAGATCGAGACCGACAAGGCGACGATGGACGTTGAAGCGGTCGACGATGGCGTGTTGGCCAAGATCGTTGTGCCGGACGGGACGGCCGATGTCGCCGTCAATCAGCTAATCGGAATTATTGCGGTCGAGGGCGAAGACGCCACAGCAATGGCGATCGGGGCTTTGCCCGGCAGAGTCGAGGCGCCGACCGCTGCGCCGGTGCCGCCGGCCGCCGCTGCGCCGGCGCCTGCCGTTCCGGCGCCGGACACAAAAATGCCGGCCGAGGCGGCCGCCGCCTCGCTGGTCGCAACCCGAATCTTCGCCTCGCCGCTCGCCCGCAGACTCGCCAAGGCGGCTGGCCTCGATCTTGCCAGATTGATTGGCAGCGGGCCACATGGCCGAATTATCGAACGCGACATTAAGAAGGCATCGGGCGCGCCGGGCATGCCGCCACCAGTGCCGCCCGCAGCGCCGCCGCCCGCGCCCGCGCCGCCGCCGTCCGGCAGCGCCGATTTGGCGATCCGCAAGCTGTTCGATCCCGGCAGCTTCAGCGAGGTTGCGCACGACGGCATGCGCAAAATCATCGCCCGCCGGTTGGTCGAGGCGAAGACGACTATCCCGCATTTCTACCTGTCGGTTGATTGCGAACTCGACCGGCTGCTGGCCGCGCGCGAGGCGATCAACGCGGCGGCACCAAAAGGGGCCGACGGCAAGCCTGCCTACAAGATTTCGGTCAATGATTTTGTCATCAAGGCGCTGGCGGCGGCGCTAATCCGGGTCCCGGATGCCAATGTGACCTGGACCGAAACGGCAATGCTCAGGCACAAACACGCCGATGTCGGCGTTGCCGTCTCGATTCCTGGCGGCCTGATCACGCCGGTGATCCGCAGGGCGGAGACCAAGCCGCTCGGCGCAATCTCGGCCGAGATGAAGGACCTTGCGGCGCGGGCGAAAGCGCGCAAATTAATGCCGGAGGAATATCAGGGGGGCTCCAGTGCGGTGTCGAACCTCGGCATGTTCGGCGTGCGCAACTTCGCCGCTGTCATCAATCCGCCGCACGCGACAATTCTGGCGGTCGGGGCCGGCGAGCCGCGGTTCATCGTCAAAAACGGCGCTGGTGTCGTCGCGACCATGATGAGCGTCACCCTGTCGACCGATCATCGCGCCGTCGACGGCGCGCTCGGCGCACAATTGCTGCAGGCCTTCAAAACTTACATTGAAGATCCCGTCACCATGCTGGTTTAATTCTCGGCTGGTTCAATTCTCGGCTGGTTTACAGTCTGGCTTAATTCCCGGTTGGTTTGGTTCTTGGCTGGCTTAGCTCTTGGCCCAAGGCGGAGTGCGTATCGTGACCCCTTATGATGTAGCGATTATCGGCGGCGGACCGGGCGGCTATGTGGCCGCCATCCGGGCCGCCCAGCTCGGCTTTCGCACCGCCGTCATCGAGCGCGAGCATCTCGGCGGCATTTGCCTCAATTGGGGCTGCATTCCGACCAAGGCCCTGCTGCGTTCGGCCGAGATTTACCATTACATGCAACATCCCGCCGATTTTGGCCTCAGTCTCAAAGGCGAGGTCGGCTTTGCAGCTGCCGATGTCGTCAAGCGCTCGCGCGGCGTCTCCGGACAGCTCAATGCCGGAGTTGCCTTCCTGATGAAGAAGAACAAGATCGATGTGATCTGGGGCGAGGCGCGGCTGATTAAGCCCGGCGAAATCGAGGTGACGGCGCCGCGCAAACCGCCGATGCAACCGCAGGCGCCCCAGCCCAAGGGCACGCTCGGTCCCGGCACCTATGCCGCCAAGCATTGCATTGTCGCGACCGGGGCGCGACCGCGCCTGCTGCCGGGACTCGAACCCGATGGCGACCGGGTCTGGACCTATTTCGAAGCCATGGTTCCCAAGCGCTTTCCCAAATCCCTGATCGTCATGGGGTCTGGCGCGATCGGCGTCGAATTCGCGTCCTTCTATCGCACCATGGGCGCGACCGTGACGATTGTCGAATTGCTGCCGCAGATCCTGCCGGTGGAAGACACTGAGATCGCCGCTCTTGCACGCAAAAGGTTCGAGAAGCAGGGCATGAAAATCCTGACCTCTGCCAGGGTCACCGGCCTGGCCAAGACCGCGGATTCGGTCACCTGCACGATCGAGGACGATAAGGGCACTCGGCAGACGATCAGCGCCGAGCAGCTGATTTCCGCGGTCGGGGTTGTGGGGAATATTGAGGGTCTCGGCCTTGAGGCGCTCGGCGTTACGACCGAGCGGGGAGCCATTGTGGTCGACGGTTTCGGGCGTACCAATGTCGCCGGAATCTATGCAATCGGCGATGTCGCTGGGCCGCCGCTTCTTGCTCACAAGGCCGAACATGAAGGGGTCCACTGCGTCGAGGCGATCAAGGGCCTCGCCATCCACCCGATGGACCGGTCGCGGATTCCAGGGTGCACCTATTGCCTGCCCCAAATCGCCTCGGTCGGTCTCACCGAGGCTGGAGCCAAGGCCGCCGGCCTGGCCACGAAGATCGGTCGTTTCCCCTTCCTCGCCAATGGCAAGGCAATTGCGCTCGGCGAACCCGAAGGCCTGGTCAAGACGATTTTCGACGCCGACACCGGACGGCTCGTCGGCGCCCACATGATCGGCGCCGAAGTCACCGAATTGATCCAGGGTTTCGTGCTGGCCATGAACCTAGAGACGACCGAAGAGGAATTGATGCACGCGGTTTTCCCGCATCCGACCCTATCCGAGATGATGCACGAAAGCGTGCTTGACGCCTATGGCCGAGTCATCCACGCCTAGGTCGTGCGGTGGCCAAGGAGGCAAGCATGGATGCTCAATTGGGAATCATGGGTACGCCCGGACTGAGCCTAGTGACGCTGATTCTCAGTCGGCGGACTCGCCGGCTGGATCGCCGGCATGATCCGCGGCATGCGGCACGGGCTTTTGACGAACATTCTCGTCGGCATTGCCGGGTCGTGGATCGGCTCGGAACTTGCCAATGTCGCAGACATTGTCGTGCGGCACACGTTTGGCCATCTGGTCGCCGCAATAATCGGTTCGCTACTCGTGCTCTATGTCTGGGAAATGCTGCGCGACAAAGGAGGGCAGCGCTTCTAGCCTCAGGCCGGTGGTGTTCCGGCCAGGCAAGAGTTCAAGGCGCGATTCGATCGCCGTCCAGAAGGAAGTCGCGAAACGGTCAGCGCTGGCGCGGCCGAGATGGGAATGATCGAAGGTCTCAAGCGGACCAACGTCCGGTAAAACGAAAGGTAATCCTAGCCGCCGGCTAAGCTCGGCTCCGGCCTGCGGCGCTACGCTTTCGGTTGGCACGACGGTAAGAATGACGCAGGAGGCCGCCAAGCCCCATTCGGCAAGAAAGCGTCGGCCGATCGCCTCGGCCGGCACCAGATCGTCGGCAAGCCCGGGCGCAAGCTGGTGCGGGACCTGCAGCGAAAAACTCGGCAGCGGCGCGGGTGGCAGGATCAAGCTTCCATCGAGGCGGCTTCTGAACAGCGCGAAGGTTGCCCCGCACAACCCCCCCAGGCGCCCGCAGATGGCCTCGTGCCACGCCTGAAAACTTCGCTTGGCCTCGCCTCTTTCGAGCGCCGCCTGCGGTTGATTGACGATCGCAAGCGCCGGCGTCGAAAGAAAATCGAGAAAGAACGGATCGGCGTTGATGACGAGCAGTTTGGGATGGGGCGTCAGCCGCTGAAACAAGAGGTCGGCGAACCGGCTGCCGTCGCCACCGGAGAAGGCGGCATTGTAGAATTTCACCTGTTTGCGGCCGAAGAACTCGACCGTTGCCGGTGAGGAAAAGGCAAATTGGGCGCGGCTGTTGCCGAGCACTATGACGTCGGCCTCGATAAAATGGCGAACCGCCTCCGGCTCGAGCTTGAGGGCGAGCGCCGCATGCTCGTAATCGCCGAAATTGATCGATTGGCAAAGGCCGAGATAAGCATTCAGACCATAGCCGCCGCTCCAGCAGCGAAGTCGGCTGATCTGCAAAATTCCCTCGCTCCCGGCAAAGGCGGCGACGGCGGACAGCAGGAAGGCGATCAGGAAGCGCCGCACGGCTTGCATGGTCTGGCCTTTTAGAAGCGAAAATAGAGAAATTCGCTCGGCGCACCAAGAAAGCCGAGGCAGATGCCAAACATCAGGCCGAGCACGACACCAAAGGCAGGGTGGAGACGGTAGCCTTGACGCGGTGTGAACCAGCGCCGGGCCGAGCCAATCGGCCAGATACCCTCCGCAATCTCGACCGAATTGGGGGCGCTAAACATCACCAGCATCAGGAGGACCAGCCAGGCCCGGTTGGCGCCGCGCGCCGAGACATAGCCAAACAGGCCGAGGAGATCGCCGAGCGGACCGAGTGCGGCCTGAAACATGACATCGGTCTTGTTGAAGGCATTGGCGCCGAACATCGCCTGCCACAGCCGCAAACTTGCCGAAAGCGACTCCGCCCGAAACGGCACCCAGGCGAGCACAACACAAATGAAAGTCAAAATCCGGCCGACCAAGCGCCGGCCAGGTCGTGGCCCGGGCATGAGCGCGCGAACGCCATGATTGACCAGAAGGTAGGCGCCATGGATGGCGCCCCACAAGACGAAAGTCCAGTTGGCGCCGTGCCAGAGGCCGCCGAGCAGCATAGTGAGCATCAGATTACAATAGCGCCGGCGCGCGCCTCGCCGATTGCCGCCGAGCGGTATGTAGAGATAGTCGCGCAGGAAATTCGACAGGGAAATGTTCCACCGCCGCCAAAATTCGATTATATCGGGCGCCTGATAGGGCGACAGGAAATTGTACGGAAGGCTGACCCCGAAAACCCGCGACAGGCCGATTGCCATGTCCGAATAGCCGGAAAAATCGAGATAAAGCTGGAACGCATAGCCGATGGCGCCGCTCCACGCGTCAAGCAACGAGATATGGGCCTGGCCATGCGCCGCCATGTGGAAAATCTCGCCGACATAGGGTGCCATGCTGTCGGCCAGAAGCTTCTTCGTTAGCCCGATGCTGAAAAACGTTAGGGCGGTGACGATATGAGGCAGGTGCGGACGGAATGTCGATGCCCGGTCGAATTGCGGAATAAGATCGCGGTGATGCAGGATTGGTCCGGCAATCAAATGCGGAAAATACGAGACGAACAAAGCATAGGGCGCGAATTGATATTCGCTCGCCTGTCGGCGCGCCACATCGACCAGATAGGCGATCTGGGTAAAGGTGAAGAAGGAAATGCCGGTCGGCAGCGCGACCGGCTCGGCGAGCAGCCGATAGCCGGTCAAAGCCTCGAAATTGTCGCTAAGGAAATTGGCATATTTGAAATAGGCGAGGGCGGCGAGGTTGGCGCCGATCGCCGTCGCCAGCAACAGGCCGCCCTGGCTGCGCCGGGCGATGGCTCGGCCGAACAGGTAATTGACGATAATCGATGCGCCGATCAGAAAGATATATTCCGGCGCCGCCCAGCCATAGAAGACAAGTGAGGCGATCAGCATGAACCATATTGCCGCTGACTGGCCGGCCGACCGAGCCAGGGCGAAAAATCCAATAACGACGGCGGGAAAGAAGACCAGCAGGAATGGGTAAGAATTGAAGAGCACGCTTGCCGCCTATCGAGGCCCGCGGCGCCGGCCCCGCCCCCTTGGGCCCAGCTTGGCTGCGCCGGCCACGACCCGTCAAGCCGGGCTCGGCCGGCTTGACCTTGGCAGCGATTGGCCCACATGGTTGAGAAGAGCTTGCTCGTCTTGGGAAGGGTATATGGCCGTCCTGGTTGATTTGCTGAACAATGATCCGCGCAAGAGCGTAGCCCGGCATCCCGAAAAAGCGCATCGACCCGATCAGCCGGTGCTGCGCAAACCAGCCTGGATCCGCGTCAAGGCGCCGGGATCGGCCCAATGGGCACAGACCCAGACCATTGTGCGCGCGCACGGACTCGTTACCGTTTGCGAGGAGGCCGGCTGCCCGAATATCGGCGAATGCTGGGAAAAGAAGCACGCGACCTTCATGATCATGGGCGATACGTGTACGCGGGCCTGCGCCTTCTGCAACGTCAAGACGGGGCTGCCCGGCGCCCTCGATCCGCATGAGCCAACGCGCGTCGGCGAAGCGGTGGCAGCGCTTGGGCTCGACCACGTCGTCATCACCTCGGTCGACCGCGACGATCTACCCGATGGCGGGGCAGAACATTTCGCCTCCACCATTGCCGCTATCCGGGCTTTGCGGCCAGCGACAACGATCGAGATCCTCACGCCTGATTTCCTGCGCAAGGACGGTGCGCTCGAGCGCTTGGTTGCCGCGCGACCGGATGTTTTTAACCATAATCTTGAAACGGTCGCCTCGAAATATCTCACAGTGCGGCCGGGCGCGCGCTATTTCCACTCGATCCGGCTGCTGCAGCGGGTCAAGGAACTCGATCCCAGCATGTTCACCAAATCGGGGATCATGGTCGGGCTCGGCGAAACCCGTCACGAAATCCTGCAATTGATGGACGACCTGCGCAGCGCCGAGGTTGATTTTCTGACGATCGGTCAATATCTGCAGCCGACCCGTAAACACCACGCGGTGGTGCGCTATCTCGAGCCAGCCGAATTCAAGGGCTTCGAAACGGTCGCATTGGCCAAGGGGTTCCTCCTCGTGGCGGCAACGCCCCTCACTCGTTCCTCGCACCATGCCGGCGCGGATTTTGCCCGGCTGCGAGCCGCGCGCGGCAATGGCGCGTTGCGGCAATCTTAGGGGACAGGATGGGCGAATTCATCAAACTGACGCGCGGCGACGGCAGCACTTTTGCAGCCTATCGGGCCAACCCGGCGCTGGCGCCACTTGGCGCGATCGTGGTGCTGCAGGAGATTTTCGGCGTCAATCCGCACATTCGTGGCGTCACCGAGCGTTTTGCCGAGGCCGGCTATTGGGCGCTGGCCCCGGCCCTGTTCGATCGCAGCGAGGCCGCGGTCGAACTCGCCTATGGCCCAGACGACATTGCCCGCGGCATGCAAATTGTCGGCAAGGCCCTCGCCGCAGAGACGCTCGAGGATATAGCGGTTGCCGTTGCCACGGCCACGACAAAAGGCCGGGTCGGTGTTGTCGGCTATTGTTGGGGCGGCACTTTGAGCTATTTGGCGGCCGCTCAGATCGACGGATTGGCTGTCGCGGTCGGCTATTATGGCGGCGGCATCGTCCGATCGCTCGATCAGGTACCCAAAGTGCCGATGATTCTGCACTTCGGCGAGCGCGATAAGAACATTCCGCTTTCCGACGTCGCGGAGATTCGTCGCCAAAGGCCGGAAATTCGGACCTATACCTATCCGGCCGAGCACGGTTTCAACTGCGAGGCGAGGGCGAGCTACGATCGGCCGAGTGCCGAATTGGCCTACGACCGCACTCTTGCCTTTCTGGCCCAGCACATCGCCCCTGCCGGGTCCACCTGACTTCACCCGTTCTGCGCCCCCGCCCGAGAGCCGAGATAAACGCGCATGCCCACTTTTCAAACGACGCGGCTGGTCGGCCACACGCCGCTCGAGATGTTCGATCTCGTAGCCGATGTCGAGGAATACCCGCAATTTCTGCCGCTGTGCCTCGACATGCGAATTCGCCGGAGGCAGCCGGGCAAAGGCGGCGAGGAAATCATCGTCGCCGAAATGCAAGTCGGCTACCGTGCCATTCGTGAAAGCTTCACCAGCCGCGTCAGCCTGGATCGGGCCGGCCTAAAAATTCTGGTCGAATATATCGACGGACCATTTCGCACGCTGCAGAATCGCTGGCAATTCGTGGCGGTGGGCGAACAGGCATGCCGGGTCGAATTCTTTATCACCTATGAATTCGCCAGCCGCACGCTGGCGGTGCTGATGGGCGCCATGTTCGACCGCGCGTTCCGCAAATTTGCGGAGGCCTTCGAAAAGCGTGCCGACCTCGTCTATGGCGAAAGGCGCCGGATTTCTTAAGACCTCCTTCACGGGCGCTTCCTAGGATCGCGGCTCAATCGATATTGGGCTTTGCATGTCTTTTTTTTCGCCGGGCCTTGCCAGCCGCCTCACTCGGCCGTTCGCGGCCCAACTGCTCCTTGGCCTGTTTGTTGCCGCCCTTTTCACTTCGGCGCTCTTGCTTTTCGCGGTGCAGCCGATGTTCGCCAAGATGGTTCTGCCAAAGCTCGGCGGTTCGCCGGCGGTCTGGTCCGTCGCCATGGTCTTCTTTCAGACCGAATTGCTGGCCGGCTACAGTTACGCCTATGCCCTGACGCGCTGGTTGCCGTTGCCGGTGGCGCTCGTCGTCCACCTGTTCGTTCTCGCCGCCGGTTATTTCGCCTTGCCGATCGCGATCGCCTCGGGTTTCGACCGTCCGCCGGTCGAAGGCGAGGTCGTCTGGCTGTTGCACTTGTTCGCCCGCTCACTCGGCCTGCCTTTTTTCGCCATCGCCGCCCATGGCCCTTTGCTGCAAGCCTGGTTTTCTCGCTCCGGCCATCGCCATGCCGCCGATCCGTATTTCCTTTATGGCGCGTCCAACATCGGTTCATTCGTCGCGCTCATCGCCTATCCGCTCCTGGTTGAACCCGCTTTGACTTTGAGCGGCCAGGCCGAGGCTTGGCGTCTGCTTTATGGCCTCCTTGCCGCCTTCATTGCGCTCAGCGGCGTCGGCGTCCTTGCAAGCGAACGGGCCAAGCCGGCTTGGCGTCCGGCCGGGCCCGCTGCAACACCAACCTCGCGCCGACTTGCCTGGATCGGTCTGTCCTTTCTTCCCGCTGCCCTTCTGGTTGCCGTCACCGCCCATCTCGCCACCGACGTCGCCTCGACGCCGTTCCTCTGGGTCCTGCCGCTGGCACTGTTTCTTCTGACCTTCGTCATGACGTTCCAGGAGCGGCCGCTAATCTCCCAGGCCCTTCTGCTTCGCTGGCAGCCCGCCGCCATGGCCTGTCTTGCGATTCTGTTCGTGTTCTCTTGGCGGGCCGACCTCTTCGTTTCTCTCAGCCTCAATCTCGGCGCCTTTGCGATGTTTGCGCTGATCTGTCACGGCGAACTCTACCGGTTGAGGCCGGAGGCGGCGCGGCTCACCGACTTCTACATGCATATGTCGATCGGCGGCGTTCTCGGTGGCGCCTTTGCGGCACTTGTCGCACCGCACCTATTCGATCGTGTGGTTGAATATCCGCTGCTGATCCTCGCCACCTTTCTTGCCCGGCCGGGTGTCATCGGCCTCTCGCGGCGGCTCTGGTTCGCGGATGCGGGACCGATCATTCTCGTTGGACTCCTGGTGCTCGCGCCGGGCCTCTTGTTCGGCTTCAATCTGCCCATGAGCTACGCCAGGATAAACGGCCTGGTGGTGGCGCTTGTTGCAAGCCTTGCCCTTCTCGAGCGCCGGCACCCGGCCCGGGCGCTCGCTCTGTTCGCTTTCGCATTCGCCTTTACCCAGGTCTACGACGCCGGCGAGGGACGGCCGGTTTTCGCCCGCTCCTTCTTCGGGGTTCACCGGGTTGCCGAGATCGACGACGGCCGCTTCCGGGTATTGTTCCACGGCACCACCGTCCATGGTGCCGAGCAATTGCGCGGCGATGACGGCATGCTGTTGACCGGGCGGCCCGACCCGCTGACCTATTATTACCGCGGCGGGCCAATGTCGGAGGCGATGACGGGAGCCCGCCGGCGCCACGGCGGCAGCTTCAGTCGGGTTGCGGTGATCGGGCTCGGCGTCGGCGCGCTCAGCTGTTATTCCGAGCCGGGCGAGGATTGGCAGTTCTTCGAAATCGATCCCGAAGTGGTACGGCTCGCCCGCGATCCGACCCTGTTCCGCTCGCTCGCCGATTGTTCGTCGAAGCCTAGGATTACGCTTGGCGACGCCCGATTGACACTCGGCGATCAGCCGGCTGGTTTCGACCTAATCGTCGTCGACGCTTTCAGTTCCGATGCCGTCCCGGTGCACCTTCTAACCCGCGAGGCGATTGCCCTTTATGCCGCGAAACTCGCACCGCGCGGTACATTGATCTTCAACACGTCGAACCGCAACATCGAATTGTCCGGCGTTGTCGCTGCCTCGGCCGCCGCCAATGATCTCGTCATGCTGGCCAAGCGCGACAATCAGCATTTCGATCCGGTGACGACCATGTGGGCCCGGGCAGAAATTGCCGTCGTTGCCCGTAGCGAGACCGATACAGGACTAAGGGATGGTGAGATGGACTGGGAACGGATTTACGCACCAGCGACATTGCGATTGTGGACCGACGATTATTCCGACCTTTTGAGTGCCATTATCCGCAAATACCGCGAATAGAATGCCTCAGAGGCCTTCGGCGAGAAGATCGAGCGCCTCAGCGACAGCGGCAAAGCGGATCGGCTGGCGGCCGATTGGACCAAAGCGGCGCACCAGGCCTTTGATCGGCCGATTGCGGCAGGCGAGGGCGAAATGGACGAGGCCGACCGGTTTTTCGGTGCTGCCGCCGGCTGGTCCCGCAATCCCGGTGATTGCGACCGCGAGGTCGGCGGAGGCATGGGCCAGCGCACCCGCAGCCATCGCGGCAGCAACTTCGGCGCTGACGGCGCCATATTCGGCGATCAGGCTTGCCGGCACGCCCAGCATTTCCGACTTTGCCGCATTGGAATAGGTAACGAAACCGCGGTCGACGACCGCCGAAGAACCGGCGATCTCAGTGAGAATCGCGGCGACCAGACCGCCGGTGCAGGATTCTGCAGTTGCCAGCAAGATCCCCTGCGCCGCGCAGCGGCCGATCAGCACCCGGGCTCGATGTTCGAGTTCTTGCCAGATTTGCTCGAGATGCTCGGCCATGTGCTTAACCGGTATCGTCGAACGGCAGACGCAGTGTCGCAACCGCCAGGGCGGCGATTCCCTCGCCGCGGCCAGTAAAGCCAAGCCGCTCGGAAGTCGTGGCCTTGAGCGCGACGCGATCGAGGGCGATGCCGGCAATCCGGGCGAGATTGGCGCGAATGGCCTCGCGGTGGGGCCCGATGCGCGGGGCTTCGCAGACCAGCGTCGCATCGAGATGGGCAACAATGCCGCGCCGCGCCTTCAACCTTGCCAAGGCGTCCTGCAGAAAGATCTCCGAGGGGGCCAGTCGGAATTGCGGATCGCCGGGCGGAAAATGGGCGCCGATATCGGCGTCGCCAAGGCCGCCCAAAATGGCGTCGGTCAGAGCGTGCAGCAAGACGTCAGCGTCGGAATGGCCGACAAGGCTGTGGTCATGCGCAAGCCTCACGCCGCCGAGCACGACATGATCGCCCGGACCAAAGGCGTGGACGTCGAAACCCTGGCCGACCCGAATATCGCCAAGCGCGCCATATAGCGCACGTTCCGCTACGGTAAAATCACGCGCCGTGGTCAATTTGAAGTTCTCCAGATCGCCGGGAAAGACATGGACAGGCAGGCCGGCCCATTGGGCGAGCCCGGCATCGTCGCTGAAATCCAGCAGATTGGCCGCCATCGCTTTACGATGCGCGGCGAGGATCGGGGCGAAACGGAAGGCCTGCGGCGTCTGGACAGCGCGCAGATTGGTCCGCTCGAGCGTGCCGTTGACGAGACCGTCCGCATCGACCGATTTGATGGTGTCGGTGACGGGAAGCGCCGGGATCGCTGCCCCGTAGCGCTCGGCGGCGGCAAAGGCCGCGGCGATCAATGAAGGTTGCTGTGGATCATGCGCCAACAGAAATGGCCGGGCGCCATCGTGAACGGCAACCAGGGCGGGCGGCCCGGTGGGTCGGCCGAGCAGGCTCTCAAGTCCGGCCAGGACGCTCGCTTGCCGGGTCGCGCCGCCGATCACCGGGCGGGCCAGCCGGGCCCGGAGCGGGGCGGCAATAAGGCCTTCGGCCGCCGCGTAATCGGCGCCATCATCGGCGTGAACGACGGCCAGAACCGCGGCCGTCGGATCGGCCGCCAGCACCGCCTCGAGTGTCCAGGTCAGGACCGGGCGCCCGGCGAGCGGGCGGTATTGCTTCGGCCGATCGCCGCCCGCCCGCCTGCCGCGGCCGGCGGCTACGACGACGACGGCGCGGGATGGCGTTGGCGGCATGGGTTCGGGCTCGAGCAAGATGTCCGAACTTAGCTTTTGCGTGGGCGAAGGGCTAGTCGAAGCTGACCCGCATTGCCTCTCGGGCTTCGGTCGCACCGCAACCAGCGAAAACTTCTGACGCACCACAATAGGGATTGCCGCAGCGCACAATTTGATTATCATCTGAGCATGCGTAATAGTGATCAACAAATAGGCATTTTTCCCGATGGTTTGCGTCTAGGCCCAATTCGACTGGAAGGCCGGGCAATTCTGGCCCCAATGTCTGGGGTAACCGACATCGGCATGCGTCGACTGGCCCAAAAGTTTGGCGCGACGTTGGTTGTTTCTGAAATGGTGGCGAGCCGGGAATTCGTCGGCGGAGCCAGCGAAAGCCGGCTGCGGGCGGAAGGCCAGGGTCTGGGCGTCCATGTCGTCCAATTGGCAGGCTGCGAGCCGCATTGGATCGGCGAGGCAGCGCGGCTTGCCGAGGCCTCGGGGGCGGCTGTCATCGACCTCAATATGGGCTGCCCGGCCAAGCGGGTGACCGGTGGCTATGCCGGCTCGGCCTTGATGCGCGATCTCGATTTGGCGCTGGCCTTGTGTCGGGCGGCGGTTGCGGCGGTCAAGGTTCCGGTCACCCTGAAAATGCGGCTCGGCTGGGACGAGCAGAGCCGCAATGCGGCGGAATTGGCGCGGCGCGCGGCTGGCGCAGGCATCAGTCTCGTCAGCGTCCATGGCCGCACTCGCCGTCAATTTTATTCAGGCACGGCCGATTGGCCGGCGATCCGGGCGGTCAAGGACGCGGTGGCGATTCCGGTTGTCGCAAACGGCGATTGCACTGGTCCTGCCGAGGCAGCCAGCATGCTGGCTGCCTCCGGCGCCGACGCGGTGATGGTCGGGCGCGCCGCGGTCGGGCGGCCCTGGCTCGTCGGCGACATCGCGCATTATCTGACCCATGGTCGCGCTCGGGCGCCGCTCAGTGCAGCCGAACGGCGGGCCGCGGCTGGCGAGCATTACGATGCCTTGCTGTCGCTCTATGGGACCGGGCCGGGATTGCGTCACGCTCGCAAACATCTTGCCGCCTACGCCTTGCACGCCGGGTCATTGCGCGCCCTTAGCGGGCGCATGCTGCGCAGCGAGGCGCCAGCCGAGGTTGAAGCCTGTCTTGACCGGGTCTTTGCGGAGCCGGAATGCCGCGCCGCATGAGCTTTTCCGACAAGCAGTCGCCCGCGCCTGGCCGCCTCGCCCAGGGCGCTCGCCGTCTGGAATTTCCGGCCAGGCCCGGCGGCGGCCGCGCGCAAAGCGACAAGGTTCTGGCGGCCCTGCCGCAGCCAGTCCTGGTTGTTGCCGGCGACGGCAGCCTAGTCGAGGCAAATGCCGCCGCCGAAATATTCTTCGCTATGAGCCACGCGGCGCTACGTCGCCGCCGCCTCGACGATCTGGTACCCTTCGGCTCGCCAATTCTGACCCTGGTCGAGCAGGTGCGGCGGCGTGGCAGCGGCGTCAACGAGTACCGGGTCGATCTCGGGACGCCCCGGATTGGCATGGAGCGGATTGTCGATATCCATGCCGGGCCGGTCCACGAGGCCGATGAACTCGTGGCTATCATGCTGTTTGAACGAACAATTGCCGATAAAATAGACAGGCAGCTGACGCACCGAGGAGCAGCCCGCTCAGTTTCTGCGCTCGCCTCCATGCTGGCCCATGAGATCAAGAATCCGCTGTCGGGTATCCGTGGGGCGGCGCAATTGCTCGAGACTTCGGCGAGCGATCAGGACCGCGCCCTGACCCGACTGATCTGCGAGGAGACCGACCGGATCGTCAAGCTGGTCAACCGGATGAGCGCCTTTTCCGATGATCGGCCGATCGACCGTGAAAGCGTCAATATCCACACTGTGCTCGATCACGTGAAGCGGGTGGCCCAGGCCGGCTTTGCCCGCCATATCCGCTTCGAGGAGGCCTACGATCCTTCGCTGCCGCAGGTCCACGCCAACCGCGACCAATTGGTCCAAGTCTTTCTCAATCTGGTGAAAAATGCCGCCGAGGCGATCGGCACGGACGCCATCGATGGCGAGATTGTTCTAACGACAGCCTTCCGGCCGGGCGTTCGACTGCGCAGTCCCGGCGTCGATGCGCCGGTCGGCCTGCCGCTCGAATTCTGCGTCCGCGACAATGGACCAGGCGTCGGCGAGGAGCTGATGCCCTATCTTTTCGACCCTTTCGTTTCGACCAAGACCGCCGGGACTGGCCTCGGACTTGCACTGGTTGCCAAGATTATTGGCGATCACGGTGGCATGGTCGAATGCGAATCGCATCCGCGCAGGACGATTTTTCGCGTTCTCTTGCCAATGTTTGCGCCGCGCGACGGTCGGATTGGCCCGCAGGTGGCCAGCGATCCGCCGACCGCGCCAAGCGGCAGGGGAGAGAATAGGGGATGACCGGCGGAAACATTCTTGTCGCTGACGACGATTCCGCAATCCGTACCGTTGTAAGCCAAGCACTCGGGCGTGCCGGCTATGAAGTTCGCACCACCGGCACCGCAGCTACCCTCTGGCGCTGGGTCCAGGCCGGGGAGGGCGATCTCGTCATTACCGACGTCGTTATGCCGGATGAAAATGCCTTCGAACTCCTGCCGCGCATCAAGAAGATGCGGCCCGATCTGCCGATCATCGTTATGAGCGCGCAGAACACCTTCATGACGGCGATCAAGGCCTCGGAGCGCGGCGCCTACGATTATCTGCCGAAACCCTTTGATCTCAAGGAACTGGTTTCGATCGTCGGCCGCGCGATGAGCGAGCCCAAACAGCGCGTGTCGCAATTGGCACCCGACGACGGCGACAGCATGCCGCTGGTCGGCCGTTCGCCCGCGATGCAGGAAATCTACCGGGCGCTTGCCCGTCTCATGCAGACCGATTTGACCGTAATGATCAGCGGCGAATCGGGAACCGGCAAGGAGCTAGTGGCGCGGGCGCTCCACGATTACGGCAAGCGGCGCAACGGCCCCTTTGTCGCGATTAACATGGCTGCCATTCCGCGCGATCTCATCGAAAGTGAATTGTTTGGCCACGAGAAAGGCGCCTTCACGGGCGCCAATGCCCGCTCGGCCGGCCGGTTCGAGCAGGCCGAGGGCGGCACCCTGTTTCTCGATGAGATCGGCGACATGCCGATGGAGGCCCAGACACGGCTGCTGCGTGTCCTTCAGCAGGGCGAATATACGACGGTCGGCGGTCGGACCGCGATAAAGACCAACGTTCGCATCGTCGCTGCGACCAACAAGGATCTGCGCGTCTCGATCGCGCAAGGTCTGTTCCGCGAGGACTTATTCTTCCGCCTCAACGTGGTCCCGCTGCGCCTGCCGCCGCTGCGCGAACGCGGCGAAGACATTCCCGATCTCGTTCGGCATTTCTTCGCCCGCGCCGCCGCCGAGGGCCTGCCGCAAAAATATATCGACGGCGGTGGGCTCGATCGGCTCAAGCGCTATCGATGGCCGGGCAATATTCGCGAACTGGAAAACCTCATTCGGAGGCTCGCGGCGCTTTATCCACAGGAAACCGTCACCCAGGCGCTGGTCGACGCCGAACTCGGGGCCGATCCGCAAATGGCTGCGGCCGCGCCCGAAGAGCCGCTTACCAATGCCAATGGCCGGTCGGGTGGCGGGGGAAGCGAGGAGCCGGCCAGCCTTTCCATGGCGGTCGAAAGGCATCTCGCGGTCGTCTTCCGCGGCCACGGCGATGGGTTGCCGCCGCCCGGCCTCTATCATCGCGTCCTGCGCGAAATCGAAGGACCGCTGCTGACCGCCGCTTTGGCGGCCACCCGCGGCAATCAGATCAAGGCTGCCGAATTGCTGGGCCTCAACCGCAACACCTTGCGCAAGAAGGTCCGCAATCTCGACATTCGGCTGATGCGTTCGCCGCGTCCCTGAAAAGAAACATTCATCGCCGCTAAATTGTCGCAATTTCGCAACAGCGTTGTATAATTACAACGAGCGCGGTGGCGAATCGCCGTGCCGATGACGCTTTCTGGGTGAATGAGCACAAGCCAAAGCGATAGCGACCAACCGACCGATCTCGGTGCCGCTCAGGAGCCGCGCAGCCCATTGGCTACGCGGTTCGGGGCCTTTGCCGTTGTGCTGGCGCTTGTCTGCGTTCTCGCCACCTTCTTGGTCTTTTCCGGTTTTTCGCCGGTCGTGCCAACCGACGCGGTCGTGTTCGGGCTATTTGCTGCCAACGCGCTAATCATTCTGATCCTTCTCGCCCTGATTGCCTGGGAACTCGGTCGCCTGATCAAGGCGCGCCGTGAACAGGCGGCGGCGGCGCGCCTGCACATACGCATTGTCAGCCTGTTCTCGGTGATTGCCGCGGCGCCCGCGCTGATCATGGCGGCGGTCGGTGCAACGACGCTGGAGCGCGGCCTAAGCCCGGCCTTCATGCAGGAATTGCCAGGTTTCATCCGGCATACATTGGATGCCGCGACGCTCTATCGGGAATCGCAATGCCGCACGCTGGTTCGTGAGGCCGAACTGACCGCCGCCGACCTCGATCGCGGCAAGGTTCTATTCGACACTAATCCGGCGATGTTTAAGGATTATTTCGCGTCGCGGGCCAAATTCCTCGGCTTTGCCGGCGCCGCGATTATGAAGCGCAACGGCGACATCGTCGAACAAATCGGCGGCACCCCGCAAGCGCCGATTGTTCCGCCGGCCGACGCCGATTTCGAGGACGCCAAGAAGCGTGAGGTTGTCTGTGCAATCCTCAACGACGGTCAGGCCTTCGCCGCGGTACGCGAACTCAGCGCCTTTGAAAACACCTTTCTATATGTGGTGCGGCCGGTCGATCCGTTCGTCGCTTCCTTTGCGAGCCAGGCCGAGGACGTCGTCAATATCTACGACCAGTTCGACGCGCATCGCCGCAACATCCAGATCGCCTTTGCGATCATGTATGCGTTGCTTGCCCTGGTTATGTTGCTCGCCGCCATCTGGCTCGGCCTGTCCTTTGCCAACCGGCTGGTCGCTCCGATTCGTCGGCTGATCGACGCCACCGATCAGGTCTCCTCCGGCAATCTCTACGTGCAAGTCCCGGTCAAGCGCTCGGAGGGCGATCTTGCCCATCTCGGCACGACCTTCAACAAAATGACCTCGGAGCTGCGGCTCCAGCAGAACCGTCTGCTTGCCGCAAGCCGGCTCATCGACGAGCGGCGCGTTTTCACCGAGGCGGTATTGTCAGGCGTTCCGGCCGCGGTCATCGGGGTCAATGGCAAGGGCATCATTTCCGTTCTCAATCCGTCGGCCGAGCGGCTGCTGGCGGGCGAAGCGGCCAGCGCGCATCCGGTTATCGGCGAAGCGCTCGAGCGTGCCCTGCCGGAACTCGGCCCCAAGATCGCCGAGGCGCTTGCCGGCCGTGCGCGATTTTACCAGAGCCAGATGTCGCTCAGCCGGCACGGCCGCGAGCGAATCTACAATATGCGCGTAACGACCGAACCCGCCCCGCCCGGCGCCGAGCAATCCTATGTCGTGACGCTTGACGACATGACCGATCTGGTCCAGGCGCAGCGCTCCTCGGCCTGGGCCGATGTCGCCCGTCGCATCGCCCACGAGATCAAGAACCCGTTAACGCCGATCGCAGCTGTCGGCCGAGCGGCTGAAGCGCAAATATGGCCGGGTCATCACCGAGGACCGGGAGGTCTTCGACCAATGTACTGATACGATCGTGCGGCAAGTCGACGATATCAAGCGGATGGTCGACGAATTCTCCTCCTTCGCCCGGATGCCGCGGGCCCGGCTGCAGGAGGAGGACCTGTGCCAGTGCATTCGCCAGGTCCAGTTCGAGCGTCGGGTCGCGCATGCCGATGTCCGCTTTCACGACAATCTGCCGGAGCAGCCGCTGATGGCGCACTTCGACCGGCGGCTGATGTCGCAGGCTCTGACCAATGTGTTGAAGAATGCCGCCGAGGGCATTGCCGCCAGCGCCGATCCCGCCGCCGGCGAAATCTGGCTCAAGCTCGAGACCGGTTTCGACGGCTGGATCGTCATCGACGTCATCGACAATGGCAAGGGCTTTCCCAAGGAGAACAGGCAGCGCCTTCTCGAGCCCTATATGACGACGCGAGCCGAGGGAACCGGGCTCGGCTTGCCGATTGTCGCCAAGATTCTCGAGGATCATGGCGGCGGCATAGAATTGCTCGACACGCCGGCTGACCTGGCGCCGAGCGGAGCCTGCGTGCGGCTGTTCTTCCCGGCCAACCGGCCGGCTGACGAAGCCCCATCCTTTATCGAACCAGCGACAGAGAAGGCGTAAACCGATTCATGGCAAGCGATATCCTCATCGTCGACGACGAAGCAGACATTCGCGAAATCGTCTCCGGCATTCTCACTGACGAAGGACATGCGACGCGCACGGCCCGCAATTCCGACGAGGCCTTGACCTCGATCGAATCGCGGCGGCCCGCGCTGGTGTTTCTCGACATCTGGCTGCAGGGCTCCAAGCTCGACGGCCTGCAATTGCTCGAGATCATCAAGTCCCAGAACCCGACCCTGCCGATTGTCATGATTTCCGGGCACGGCAATATCGAAACAGCGGTCTCGGCGATCAAGCTCGGTGCCTATGATTTCATCGAGAAACCATTCAAGGCCGACCGGCTGGTACTGGTCGCCGAACGCGCCCTCGAGGCGTCGCGGTTGAGGCGCGAAGTCAGCGAATTGCGCGTGCGCGGCGGCATGAACCGATTGATCGGTCGTTGCAGCGCTACCAATCAATTGCGCCAGGTGATCGAACGGGTGGCGCCGGCCAATTCGAGGATCTTGATAACCGGCGCCTCGGGCACCGGCAAAGAATTGGCGGCGCGGATGATCCACGAAGCCTCGACCCGGGCCGAGGGTCCGTTTGTCGCGGTCAATGCCGCGACTATGGAGCCCGAGACCATGGAGCCGGAGTTGTTCGGCGTCGAAGGCGGGGAGGGACGGGCGCGCAAGATCGGCGCGCTCGAGGAGGCGCACGGCGGCACGCTCTATCTCGACGAGGTTGCCGACATGCCGCGCGAGACGCAGGGCAAGATCCTGCGGGTTCTGGTCGACCAGAATTTCCAGCGTGTCGGCGGCTCAACCCGGGTCTTCGTCGACGTGCGCATCATCTCGTCGACGAGCCGTGACTTGGCGACGATGATCGGCGAGGGGAGCTTTCGCGAGGATTTGTTCCATCGCCTTTCAGTCGTCCCGATCCGGGTTCCCTCGCTCGCCGAGCGGCGCGACGACATTCCCGAATTGATCGATTATTTCATGACTCAATTCGCTTTGACGAGCGGGATGCCGCCACGCCTGATCGCCGACGATGCCATGGCGGTTCTGCAGTCGCATGATTGGCCAGGCAACATCCGCGAATTGCGCAACAATGTCGAACGCATGCTGATCCTTACCACCGGCGATCCGAATGCCGCCATCAGCGCGGACATGCTGCCCTCCGAGGTCGGCGCTCTGGTCCCCAACACGCCGAACGGGGCAGGCGGCGAGAAACTGATGAGCCTGCCGCTGCGCGAGGCACGCGAAGTCTTCGAGCGCGAGTATTTGGTCGCCCAGATCAACCGATTCGGCGGCAACATTTCCCGCACCGCGGAATTCATCGGCATGGAGCGCTCCGCCCTCCACCGCAAGTTGAAGTCGCTGGGTGTCGATTGATCGGCGATGGGAGCGCAGCATGAGCCGGATTGTCTATGTCAACGGGCGCTATCTGCCACATGGCCAGGCGCGCGTGCATTTCGAGGATCGAGGCTACCAATTTGCCGACGGCGTCTACGAGGTCTGTGAAGTCCGCGAGGGCTATCTCGTCGACGAGACGCGCCATCTCGATCGCCTCGATCGCTCCTTGCGCGAGTTACGCATCGCCGCCCCGGCCGGCCGAACGAGCCTGGCGATGATTATGCGCGAAGTGCTTCGTCGCAATCGCGTCCGCAGCGGCATCGTCTACCTGCAGGTGACCCGCGGGGTGGCGCCGCGCGATCACGGCTTCCCCGCGACGCAAGTGGCGCCGTCGCTCGTCATCAGTGCCCGTGCCAATGACCCCGCCCGCCTTGCCGCCAACGCGGCTCGCGGTGTCGGCGTGGTCAGCGTCCCCGAAACCCGTTGGCAGCGGGTCGACATCAAGAGCGTCGCACTCCTGCCCAACGTGCTCGCCAAGCAAATTGCCCGGGAGCAGGGCGCATACGAGGCCTGGTTCGTCGACGCCGCGGGAATGGTCAGCGAAGGCGCCTCGACCAATGCCTGGATCGTTACCGCTGACGGGGCACTGCGGACCCATCCACTCGGCCAGGCGATCCTCGCCGGCATAACAAGGGCAACGCTGATCGACCAGCTGAAGCTCGCCGGGCTCAGGCTCGAAGAAAGGGCGTTCAGCCTGGCCGAAGCGAAGGCGGCGCGCGAGGCCTTCATCACATCTGCGACCTCGATACTGTTGCCGGTCGTAAGCCTCGACGGCCAGCCGATCGGCGACGGGCGACCGGGCTCGCTTACTTTGCGGCTTCGGGCCGCCTTCCATGGCAACGCCGAAATGCGGCCACTCGACGAGCCGGTTCAGGGCGCAACGAACGACACCCCCGGATACGCCAAGAAAGGCCTTGCCGGAAAGCCCGCCGCGGCCTCTAATGCGGGCACATAGGCCGCCCCCTTCGTTGGTCGCCTCGACAATCGGTGCGGCGAGCCCATATAGGGCTAGAAGACAAGCCAGAAAGAAGATGGAACGATATTATGGCGGCTGAAAAAGCACAAAACCTGCAGGACACTTTTCTCAATTATGTCCGCAAGCAGAAGGTTCCGCTCACGATTTTCCTGGTCAACGGGGTCAAATTGCAGGGCATTGTCACCTGGTTCGACAATTTCTGTGTCCTTTTGCGGCGCGATGGCCATTCACAGCTCGTCTACAAGCACGCGATTTCGACGATTATGCCGGGCCATCCGATCCAGATGTTCGAACAGGATGAAGCGGCCAGCAGCGTCGCCGGCGTCTGAGGACCCGAAGCCCGAGTGTCCGACCGCAAGACGGCACACAGCCCCAAAAAGCCCGCCCTCGGCTGGAGAGACCTCGCCGACGCCGCCCGCCGAACCGCGCTCGAAACCAGGAGCTTGGTTGTCGGCCCCTATCTCACCGGCAGGCGCGGCCACGATCGGCAAACCGCGCCCTCGCGATCGCCCGAGTCGCGTCTCGACGAAGCGGTCGGCCTCGCCGGTGCAATCGACCTTCAGGTGGTTGCCGCCCGCTTAGTCGGCCTCAACCAGATTAGGCCGGCGACCTATCTCGGCAAGGGCAAGGTCGAGGAACTCGCGGCTCTGGTCCTTGAGGAAGCGGTTGGTCTGGTGGTCATGGATTGTGCCCTCACGCCCGGCCAGCAGCGCAACCTCGAACGCGCGTTGGCGGCCAAGGTGATCGACCGCACCGGTTTGATTCTCGAAATCTTCGGCCGAAGGGCGCAGACCGCCGAGGGTGCGCTCCAGGTCGAACTCGCCCATCTTGCCTATCAGAAGTCGCGGCTGGTCCGCTCGTGGACCCATCTCGAGCGTCAGCGCGGCGGCTTCGGCTTTCTTGGCGGCCCCGGCGAAACCCAGATCGAAACCGATCGGCGGCTTATTCAGGAGCGGATGTTGCGGATTAGCCGTGATCTCGACAGCGTCAAGAAAACCCGCGGCTTGCATCGACAGAGCCGCAGCGAGGTGCCGCTGCCGGTTGTCGCCTTGGTCGGCTATACCAATGCCGGCAAGTCGACTCTGTTCAATCGGCTGACCAAGGCCAATGTGACTGCAGCCGACATGCTGTTTGCGACGCTCGATCCGACATTGCGCGGCATTGTTCTGCCGCACGGCGGCAAGATCATATTGTCCGACACGGTCGGCTTCATTTCCGACCTCCCGACGATGCTGGTTTCGGCCTTCCGCGCGACCCTCGAGGAAGTGATTTCCGCCAATGTTATTCTCCATGTCCGTGATATCGCCCATGAGGATGCGGCCGCCCAGTCGGGCGATGTGGCGGCAGTGCTGCATGAACTCGGGATTGATTCGAGCGATCCTCGCATCATCGAAGTGTGGAACAAGTTCGATCTACTCGACGCCGGCCGCCGCGACCTGCAGCAGCAGGCTGCCGCGAACCGGCCGCCGCTCGGCCGCCCGATCCTGGTCTCGGCGCTGACCGGCGAGGGACTGAACGGCCTGCTTGGCGCGATCGAAACCAGACTGGCTACCGGGCGACCGCTGGTCGACGTCGATATTGATCCATCGGACGGGCAGGGCCTGCACTGGCTCTACGAACATGCCGAAGTGCTCAACAAGGCCAGTCTCGAGGATGGCGCCCTTCGCCTGACCGTCCGGGTGGCGCCCGACCAGCTCGAACGGCTCAAGCGGCGTTTCCAATCGGAAAAGCCGATTGGTTGAGAGCCACTCTCTACAAATCCGATAGAATGATCTAGCCTGGCGGCCCGGCGTCTTTTGGCAAGACACGACGAGGGAGCAGGAGATGCTGACCAAAAAGGGCAAATACGGACTGAAGGCGATGGTTCATTTGGCAGGTCTGCTGCCCGGCGAACCGGCGCTCGTAGCACAGATCGCCGCGGCAAACGACATTCCCAAAAAGTTTCTCGACGCTATTCTCGGCGAGCTGCGCAAGGCCGGCTTTGTTCACTCGAAAAAGGGCAAGGGTGGCGGCTTCGTCCTCGCGCGGCCGGCGCACGAAATCATGGTCGGTCACATTTTTCGGGTTCTCGATGGACCATTGGCACCGATCTCCTGTGCGAGCCGAACCAGCCCGCATCGCTGCGAGGATTGCCGCGATTTCGACCATTGCCCGGTTCGCCTCATGATGATTGAAGTCCGCAATGCCAGCGCCACCGTGCTCGACGGCCGCTCGCTCGCCGAAATGCGCAGCCTGACCGAAATCGATGAGGCGCGGCTTATGTACCATATCTAGATCAACGCGCCGCGTCGGCTGCGCGCCGCGTCTCCTCGTGCTTGGCCCGCGTCCATAATGCGTCCATTTCGGCCAGCGTCGCTTTAGCCAAAGTGCTGCCGCGGCGCGCGAGCTCAGCCTCGATGAAGCCGAAGCGTCGCTCGAACTTCGCATTGGTGGTGCGCAAAGCGGATTCCGGATCGGCCCCGAGATGACGCGCCAGATTGACGACGGCAAACAAAAGATCGCCGATTTCGGCTTCCGTTGCTTCGGCCTCGCCGCTCACCATTGCCGCCTCGATCTCGTCGATCTCTTCGCGCAATTTAGCGAGCACTAGGCTGATGTCGTTCCAGTCAAAGCCGACCTTGGCTGCCTTTTGCTGCAGTTTCAGGGCGCGGGTCATCGCGGGAAGGGCGATCGCGATTCCCGCCAGATGGCCCGCGGCGGGGCCGGGGTGCTGCTTCTTCTCCTCGCTCTTTATTGTGTCCCACAGCCGCTTAACCTCGGCGCTCGACAAGGAGTTTGTGGCACCAAAGACATGCGGATGCCGGCGGATCAGCTTTGCGGTGATTGCCTCCACCACGCTGCCGAAATCGAAGATCTGCAGTTCGTTTGCCAGCTCGGCATGGAAGACGACTTGCAGCAGCAGGTCGCCCAATTCGTCGCGCAGCTCCGTCATGTCGCCGCGCCCTATGGCGTCGGCGACCTCGTAGGCTTCCTCGATCGTGTAGGGGGCGATGGTCTGGAAAGTTTGCTCGAGGTCCCATGGGCAGCCGGTTCCCGGCCGCCTGAGGTCGCGCATCAGGGCAAGAAGGCTTTCGATGTCGCGCGACGGCGCGGGCGCCGCGGGCTGATCTGTCATGCATTCACCCTGCCGCCCGCCGCGGCGCCGGAGACTATCGGCGAGCTACGAGCGCTGGCCGTTAGGCGAGCTGCAGCGAAATCGCCTCGCGCCCCTTCGGCGTATCGACGACGCGCATTACCACCGGTTGACCTTCGGCGAGATGGGAAATGCCGGCCGGACCGAGCACCGAAATGTGGACAAAGACATCCTTGCCGCCGTCCTGGCTGGCAACGAATCCGAAGCCCTTGGTCGTGTCGAACCATTTCACATTGCCGGACACTTCGACCGCGGTCGAGGGGTCGGGCGCACGCCGTGCCGGGCGCGGTCCATCGAAGCTGCGGGGCGAGCGCGTCTCCGGGGTTGCGGTACTGGTGTCGACCGACAAGACGCGGGTAACTTGGGCGCCCTTGCTGCCTTGACCGACCACCACCTGCAATTTCGATCCGGGCGGAACCGTCTCGTGGCCGGCCGCCTGCAGCGCACCAATATGCAGGAACGCATCGCCAGTCCCGTCGCTCAATTCGACGAAGCCGAAACCCTTGTCGCCTTTGAACCACTTGACCGTCGCGTCGACCGTCTTGCCGCCCTGTGGCAGCATATCCGCGCCGCCTCCAAAACCGCCGCCGAAGGCCGGCCGCGGCCGTGGGCGCTGTTGCGGCATGTCGTAAGGCGACGGCATGTCGTCGTCGAACCCACGCTTCCTGGGACCCCGGAAATCTTTCCCTTTGCTCATGATACCTGCTCGTCTCCGCCAAAAGGCACACGCCTCTGGTCACCCTGTCCGTCGGCTGACTCATTCACATAGCAGGGCAAATGCCCTGTTGGCTACGGGGTTGAACAAAAACACGGCAAAAGGGCGTGCAATCCCTTTGCCGCTGGTCGCTCCGAGGATGCGCGATTCGCATAATGTCTATTATGGAACCTGAACGCAGGCCAAGGTTCGTCCACCCATAACCAAGGGTCAAGATAGCTCAAATCGAGGCGGCTTTCATCCCCATAACGGCGGCCGGCAGAGGAATATTACGCGGCCTCTGTGTCGCCGCTCACAGATCGAGCCGCATGCCGTCAAAGGCCGGTTCGACATTGGCCGGGACCTCATGACACAGCCGCTCGTAGTCGAGATCGGTATGTAGATTGGTCAGGATCGCCCGGCGCGGCCGCAATTGCGCGATGAGACCCAAAGCTTCGGACAACGACAAATGGCTGGGATGGCGCGTGTAGCGCAAACAATCGATGATCCACAGATCGAGCGCCTCGAGCGCGGAAAAGCTTGCCTGGGGCACCGCGCAGAGGTCGGGCGTATAGGCGAAATCCTTGATCCGGAAACCGAGCGCGTCGATTTCGCCATGCTCGAGCCGGAACGGCAAGGCCTCGATTGGCCCGCCCGGCCCCTCGATCCGGCAGAGTTCGCCGTCGACCAGCCGTTTTTCGTTCAGTAGCGACGGATATTGGCTGTCAAGCGGGGTCTCAAAAATATAGCCGAAACTGGCTCTCAGCACCTGCGAGGTTGTCGCGTCGGTATAGACGTCAATGCGCCGACGCATAGCGATTACCAGCGGCCGAACATCGTCAATGCCATGGGTATGATCGGCATGCGAGTGGGTGAACAGGATCGCATCGAGGCGGCGGACCTCGGCGTCCAACAATTGCTCGCGCAGGTCCGGCGACGTATCGACGAGGACGACCGTCTTCTGCCCGTTCCGGCGGTCTTCCTGTTCAACCAGGATCGAGCAGCGGCGGCGACGGTTCTTGGGATTGGCCGGGTCGCAGGCCCCCCAGCCCTGGCCTACCCGCGGCACACCGCCCGACGAGCCGCAGCCCAGAATGGTAATGCCGATCCTGCCGCTCATGCCAGCGGCGGCAATTTGGTGAACAAGCGCTGGACGTTGGCGCTGGTGGCCGCGGCCAGTGCCGCTTCGCTGACCCCCTTGAGCTCAGCCAGACAGCGGGCGGTTGCCGCGACAAAGGCCGGCTCATTGCGCTTGCCGCGATGCGGCACCGGGGCAAGATAGGGCGCATCGGTCTCGACCAGGAGTCGCTCGAGTGGCACGTCGCGGGCGATCGCCCGCAGATCGTGCGAATTCTTGAAGGTCAATACGCCCGAAAACGATACATAGAGGCCGAGCCTCAGGCCGGTCTCGGCCAGCGCCCGCGAGGCCGTGAAGCAATGCAGCACCGCTGAAAATCTTCCCTTGGCCATTTCCTGGTCCAGAATTTCCGCCATCTCAGCATCAGCGTCGCGGGAATGGATGACGAGCGGCAGGCCTGTATCGCGGGCCGCCGCAATATGAGTGCGAAACACCTTTGCCGCGACGGCGCGCGGGCTGCGGTTGTAATGGTAATCGAGCCCGGCCTCGCCGATCGCCACGCATTTGGGGTGGCGGGCGAGCGCCACCAGTTCGGCTGCCGTGACCGACGGCTCCTCGAGCGCCTGATGCGGATGGGTCCCGATCGAACAGAAGATCGCCGCGTGCGCCTCGGCGATCCGCTGGATCCGTTCGAAGGCTGCGACCTTGGTCGAAATAGTGATCATGCGGCCAATTCCAGCCGCGGCAGCCCGGTCCAGCACCGCGTCGAGATCATCGGTAAAGACGTCAAAGTCGAGATGGCAATGCGAGTCGATCAGCATAGCTTACGGCTCGGCAGGTTCGGCTTCGATGTAGCGCGGGAAGATCGGTGCCGGCGCTGGCAGCGGCGTGCCCGGCACGAGCGGTTGGCCGAGATCGGCGAAATGCCGCTTGTCCGCCTCGACACCCAGCCCGTCGAGGAGCTTGGCCATGGCAGCGGGCATCGCAGGTTGCGCGAGAATGGCGATGCGACGCAGCAGCTCGGCGGTGACATAGAGGATGCTCGCCATCCGCCCGGGGTTGTTTTTGGCAAGCCGCCAGGGTTCCTCGGCGGCGAAATAACGATTGCCGTCGGCGACGAGCCTAAAGATGTCGGCCAGCATCTGATGCAACGCGAATTCGGCCATCGCCGCCCTCGCCTTTTCCAGGAGGCCGGCGGCTTCTGCGAGGATCGCTTGATCGACGCTGGTAAACGCCTGCGGCTGCGGAACAAGGCCGCCGCATTGCTTGGCGATCATCGACAGCGAGCGCTGGGCGAGATTGCCGAGATCATTGGCGAGGTCGGCATTGATCCGCTGAACGATCGCCTCGTGCGAATAATTGCCATCCTGGCCGAACGGCACCTCGCGCAGCAGGAAATAGCGCAATTGGTCGACCCCATAATGGCTGGCAAGGGCCATGGGGTCGATGACATTGCCGACTGACTTCGACATTTTCTCGCCGCGGTTAAAGAGGAAGCCGTGGACGACGATCCGGCGCGGCACCGGCAGGCCGGCCGAGAGCAGGAAGGCCGGCCAGTAGATCGCGTGAAACCGGGTAATGTCCTTGCCGATGACATGGGCGTCGGCCGGCCAATAGGTGGCGCGCCGGGCCTGCGGATCGGGAAAGCCGGTCGCCGTGATGTAATTGGTCAGGGCATCGACCCAAACATACATGACGTGTCTTTGATCGCCGGGCACCGGAATGCCCCAATTGAACGTCGTGCGGCTGATCGACAGATCGGTCAGGCCGCGCTTGACGAAACTAACGATTTCATTGCGATAGCTGGCAGGCGTGATGAAGTCGGGCTGGCGCGCATAAAGCGCCAAAAGCGGTTCAGCATAGGCCGACAGACGGAAGAAATAGCTCTCCTCCTCGACCCATTCGACCGGCGAACCGGACGGCGCCAGACGGTCGCCGTCGGCGCCCTCGCGCAATTCATCGGCGTCGAAATAGGCCTCGTCCCGGACCGAGTACCAGCCGGAATAATGGGCAAGATAGATGTCACCCGCCGCCTGCATGCGTTGCCAGATCGCTTGGCTGGCGGCGCGGTGACGCTCTTGGGTGGTGCGCACGAAATCGTCGGTCGGGGCATTCAAGGCCGCGCCGAGCGCCAGAAATTGCGACGCCGTGCGGTCGGCGAGCGCCTGCGGGCTCAGGCCTTCGCGCGCCGCGGTCTGTTGCATTTTCTGGCCGTGCTCATCCATGCCGGTGACAAACAGGACATCGTCCCCGTCGAGGCGGCGAAAGCGGGCGATCGCATCGCTCGCAATCCGCTCATAGGCATGGCCGATATGGGGAGCGCCATTGGCATAGGGAATTGCCGTGGTGATGTAGAACTTTCGGCCGAGCGCCATGACGAACTCAATTCCGATTTACGTCGCGCCGGCCTCGGCAGCGGCGGCGAGATCGGCGACCATGGTCAGGAGCAGCGGCCGTCGGTCGAGGTTGAGAGACTCCGCCTCGCGAGCCGCCGCGGTCACCTTGTCCCATACCTCGGCAATCGGTGCAAGGCGGCCGGCTGTATGACCCGCCGCCGCGGATTCTGTGAGCCGGGCGGCAAGCCAATCCAGAATCGCCTCGAGACACATGGCAAAGGAATTGTCGGAGCCGTCCGCCTCGAGCGCGTCGCAGAGCCGGTGCAGCTTGCGCCCGTCAACCGTCGGCAGAGCGGCCAGAATGGCCCCAATTCCCTCCAGAAGCGCGAGCGCGTCGCCGGTCAGAAGCCGCAGGCACTGCCTTACCGACCCCTGCGCCCTGACAGCCGCCCGCCGCAAAATTGCCGGCTCGATGCTGGACCATGGCTCGCCCAGCCCCTGCACCGCCGCCTCAAGGGTCGCAAGTTCGAGCGGCCGCAAAGACAAAATCCGACAGCGCGAGCGGATCGTCGGCAGGACCCTTTCGGGTCGGTGGGCCAGGATGAGAAACATCGCTTCGTTCGGCGGTTCCTCGATCATTTTCAACAGAGCATTGGCGCCTGCCCGGTTGAGATCGTCGGCCGTGTCGACAATGGCAATCCGGAAGCCGCCAGCCGCCGCCGCATGCTGAAAGCGGTGCAGCACCTTGCGGACATCGTCGACCCTAATTTCGGTGAACGGTCTGCGAGTCTTGTCGTTCCATTCGCGCCGCAGTACGCTGACGTCGCCATGCGCACGCGCATGGATGAGCCGTGCAGCGGGGTGGCTGGCGTCGACGTTAAGATCGGCCGCTCTGAGGGCTGCCACCGCGCCGCGATCCGGATGCGCCAAAACAAAGCGTGCCAGTCGCCAGGCGAGCGTCGCCTTGCCGATTCCCTGCGGTCCGCCGATCAGCCAGGCTGGCGGCATACGACCAGAACGATAGGCGTCGAGGAGTTGCTGTTCGGCGGCCGCATGGCCGAGGCACGCATAGATCTCGCGCGGGTGGGGTGCATCCTCGTAGCGGTCCGATTCGATCGGGCTGTCCGACTGGTGCGCCGCCATCAGGGTGAGCCGACAACGGCGGCCGGCTCGCGCAGAAACCGGCGTTCGATTTCGTCAAAGGCGTAGTTGGCGAGTTCGTCGATGGGCAGGCGCGCGTCGAGGACACAGCATCGCCGCGGTTCCTCGGCAGCAATGGCGAGATAGGCCTGCCGCAGCCGCTCATGGAACTCGGTCCCCTCGCGCTCGAACCGATCGGCTGCCTCGCCCGGCTGCCGCCGCCGCGCAGCCCGCGCGAGGCCTTCGGCCGCCGGCAGGTCGAGGATGAAGGTCAGGTCCGGCATGGTCGGGCCAACCACAACATGTTCAAGTGCGCGAATGAATTTCGGATCGAGCTTGCCGAGCGTCCCCTGGTAGGCTCGGGTCGAATCAACGAAACGGTCGCTGAGCACGAAGACACCGCGCTGCAGGGCCGGCCGGATCGTCGCATCGAGATGGTCGATTCGAGCCGCCGAAAACAACAGGGCTTCGGGGGCGGCGCCGAGATCCTTGGCAAAGCCTGACAGGATGGCGTTACGGATTTCCTCGGCGCGCGGCGAACCGCCGGGCTCGCGGGTGACGAGGCAAGGAATACCGCGCGCCTCGAACCGCCGTGCCAAGGCTCGGGCGAGCGTCGATTTGCCGGTCCCCTCCCCGCCTTCCAAGGTAATGAAGCGGCCTCGGCCAGGCATCGGCAGTTTGTCAGCCCTTGGTCAGATATTTGCGGAACAGGCTGGTCGCGAATTCGAGCCCAGCGTCGAGCGCGCGGCGCGGCAGCGAGCCCGAGCTGACCGGCTCGGCAGTGCGCAGCGGCACGTCCAGGGCCTCGGTCGTGCCGCGCCATACCTTAAGATGCGCGACTTCCTTGCCGGCCTCGATCGGCGGAATCAACGGACCCTGGTAGACGATTTTGGCGGTTAGCCGTTCGGTCGATCCGTGCGGGCTCAGTACCTTGATCGGCCCGTCAGCAACGAGCGGCACATTGCCAAGGCTGCCGCCGTAGACCTGCGCCGTGCCAATGGTTTCGCCAGCCTGGAACAGGGTCCGCGATTCGAACGAGCGGAAACCCCACATCAGGATCTTGCGGGCTTCATCGGCGCGATCCTTGGCCGATTTCAGGCCATACATGGCAAGAATGAGCCTTTGACCGTTCTGCACAGCAGAAGCAATCAGCCCATAACCGCTGTCATCGATATTGCCGGTTTTCAGGCCGTCGGCGCCAAGATCCATGGTCAGCAGCGGATTACGGTTGAGCTGTCGGATCTTATTCCAAGTGAATTCCTTCTCGCCGAAATATTTGTAGAGCGTCGGATAGGTTCGAATGACGAATTCGGCGAGCACCACCATTTCACGCGCCGTCACTTTCTGATCGGGGTCACCCCTGCCCCAGGGATTGGTGAAGGTGGATTTGGTGAGGCCCAGCTCGCGGGCCCGCTTGGTCATCATGGTTGCAAAGGCGCCTTCCGACCCGGCGACGCCCTCGGCCAGCGCAATCGCCGCGTCATTGCCCGACTGAATGACCAACCCGCGAATCAGATCCTCGATCCTCACCTTGCTGTTCAATTGCGCGAACATGCTTGAGCCGCCGGCGAGCGCCCCACCCTTGCGCCAGGCATTTTCGGAAATCAGGAATTCATCGTCGAGCTTGAGCCGGCCCTCGGTTATCTCACGAAAGACCAGTTCGGCTGTCATTACTTTGGCGGTCGAGGCAGGCGTCGCCAGTTCGTCGGCGCCTTTCTCGAACAGGACCGATCGGGTGTCGGCATCCATCAGGAGGACATTAGGCGCGATCGTCTGAAAGCCCTGCTGGGCGAAGCCCGCACCAGACCCGCCCAGCAAAAGGCACAGCGCCACGGCGGCCGCAACGGCACAGCGCGGGATCAAATCCCTTCGTCTCATTCCGGAACCCTTGGCCTTGCCGCAGCGACAGAAGCCCCGCTGCGCGGCCGGAATTTGCACCGATGAGCGCGATAAATCAATGGTTCATAAGACCGAGTAGATGCCGGCCAGGCCGCACCTATAGATGCCGGCCAGGCCGCACCTAGTTTTTCAGCCCGCGGCCTTCCAGGCGGCCGAGGCTTTCAAATGGACTGGTGATTTCGCCACCGGCAAGAAGAGCCGGCGCAAAATACAGAGCCGAAATGCCGTCCTGCGGCGGCTGATTGTGGCCAGCTCGCGCCGCTGTCGCCGGTGGTGTGGCGGGTGATGGCTCGCCGGTTGGCACAATGGTGCGGGCGGCCGTGCTCTGGGTTAAACTCGGTCCACGAGGTTGCGCCGTGGCGATTACGCTGCGGATGGCGCCGAGATCGAACGGCCGCACCGGCGGCATCGGACCGGTCGTCGGCAGATTGGCGGGCGGTCCTGCGGGCATCTCATCGGCAACCGTCATCGGCTCGTCGGGAGCATGGGGCTGATTGCGCGGGGCCGGGCGTGCGGGTAGCGGGTTCCGGTCGGCGACAAGAACGGGCGCCTGGCTGGCGCCGCCCAAGAGTCGCCGGCGTGCCATCGGTTCTGAGCGAGGCGAGTAGGATCTTGTCGTCGGTACCCTCGATTTCGGCCTTGCCGACATATTCAACGCGGACCTTGGCCGTCCCGATATTCTTGAATTCGAGCGCCTCGGCGACGCGCTGCGAGACATCCATGACGCGGCCGCCGTGATAGGGGCCGCGATCATTGACGCGAACGATAATGGAATGGCTGTTGGCGAGATTGGTGACGCGGGCATAGCTTGGTAGCGGCATCGTCGGGTGCGCCGCGGTAAGGGACATCTTGTCGTAGACTTCGCCATTGGCGGTGCGGCGACCATGGAAGGCGTCACCATACCAGGAGGCCATGCCAACCGCCGCATAACCGCTGGTCTTTTCGCTGGGATAATAGGTCCTGCCAGCAATCTTATAGGGGCGCCCAACCAGGTATTGACCGCCGCCACGGGGCACCGGCTCACCATCTGCGACGACCCTCTGCGATGCTGGACCGTAGATTTTTGAGGAAAAATATTCCTTCGATGCGGAAGAAAACCGCGGTTGCGGCGGCGGCGCACACCCAGCGAGCGCAACAGCACAGGCAACACCAGCGAGGCCGCACAGCTGCGGCGCCCATCCGGCGACGGCACCTGCCCAACCCAAACCCGAACGCGTTACCGACATGATACGCCACAGACTAAGCCTGGCCCGCCCCGCTCGCATCAGCCGATCCCCTGGCCAGACCTGCCGCGCTTACCGACCTATCGCTAAAATCGCGGCATTCTGGTTGTCAAAGCCTTAACGGTGGGAAATAAAAACCAATGACCCGCCGTAAAACATCCCCGTGGGTTCAAGGGAGCGATGAAATGCGACGAATTTGCGGCCAGCCATCGCTTGGTCTGGCCTCAAACCTGGATTCAGTCGCCGAGTCGGGCGATGCCGGAATAGCCATCGTCGCGGCGCCAAGCGATTCGGTTGGAGCTCTCGCGCCATAGAGTGAAGCAGAAGATTTTGCCGCCATACCAGCTTTCCCATTTCTGACACAATTGCGCCCCGCGAATCCACCAGCGGCCGCTGTCGGTAGGCTTGAAGAACTGGCCAAGGCCGATCGCCGTCCCAGTTCCGTCGACCCGCCCGTCTGTCTGGTAATGGAGCGGAAATTCACCACCCAGCGGCACCGCGAGATAGACGCGCTTGCCGGCAATGAGTCGCATCAATTCATCGCCGGCGACATCGCCTTCCGCGCGGGCTGCGCAGACGCTGACGAAAGAAATAGCCGCGGTCGCAAGCAGTAGAACACTTGCAAGCAGCAGAACAAAGCGAGCCTACGGGCGCACTGCTTACCCCGCTCAACAGGGCGATCAGTTCACCGTGCTCAGCTTGGCTCAGTTCGACCCAATAGCCTACATTCATCGCAGCCTCCTCGTCAGAGACCGAAACGGGAAACCGGCCTGCACCCGACGACGCAGGAACCCCGCCTCCCCTCAACTCTACTGATTAAAGGCAAGAATCGCCACATTCTCGTAGATACGCTTGGGATCGCTCCTCCACGCCATCGTTCATCCCGCCGATATCCGGGACCGCGACGGCGGCATCCGATTGCTCGCGACCTTGTCTCGGAACGTACCCGTTCTTGAAGAAACTCATTGCTGATGCTGCTTATCAAGGCCCGTATTTCACACCGACCTGGCCAGAATATTGCCGCACCTTGAAACTGAAATCGTCAAACGCACAGATGGGCCAAAGGATTTGAGGCGCCAAAACCGCTGAATCGTCGAGCGCACCATCGCCTGGCTCAATCGTTGCCGCGGCTTGCCAATGGGCGGGAAAATCCAAATAGAAAGGGGCTCACATTCTTGCGCCTCACTTCTATTCGCCTCATGCTCAGAAAACTTTGTAATCCAGCTTCAATGTTTCCAGACAGAGCCTAAACAAGAACTAAGGCATGGGCAGATTCATTTCGTCCGACACCAATCCAAAATCAACCAGAAAATTCAAATGTTTCGCCGCTCTATCTGGCTTGCCGATCTTTATCATTTTAAGTATTCGAGCCAATTCCGCTTTCTCCCTTTCAACCTCAAAATTAGACGCACCCGCCGTAGCGGCTGCTGACACCGCCATTTCCAAGGGATTGTACTCTCTATCCGCGTCCTCCTGTTTAAACTCAAGCTCCTTCTTCCGAAATGAGCAAGGTCATGGCCTATTGCTGCTGCGGCCACGGGCCTCGACTTGCCGGCAGAGGTATTTGTTCCCGAGATCCGGCTGCGGTTCCGCTGCAAAATTTGGCGAACGACCGATGGAAACTCGGCCAAACTGGACAACTATAAGACGACGGGGAATGACCCGATAAGGGCTACCTAGCCTCTAGGAGTTAGTGAAAATGTTCACAATAGGGAATGGATTCGGGCGCCGGGTCATTACATTTCTCGCGCTGACCGCTTCCCTGCCGGCCATTCCAGTAGCTGCCCAAGCGCCATCCCAGATTTCCGTTGGGCAGTTATTGACCGACGGTTGGGAGATAGCTGGTTACGCCTCATCGTCGGCAATGTACGGTTCTTTAATTCTGTTCAAGCACAAGGACCGTAATTTTTTTGTGCAGTGTTCGGTAGTGTACGATGCCACACGGAGTCCGCGAGCGTCGGAGCGTGTTGTGACCAATTGTTACGAGGTTCGGTAAACTGGCCAGCGAGCGAACTCCCATGCCCGCCAAGATCCAAACGCGCCGTTATTCTTGAAGCCTTCACTGGCGCAGTAAGGTCGCGGTCGCTGCCACAGACCAGTTGTCGAGAGCTTGCTGCCGGCCGAGCGAAAAACTCCAAAGAGGCGGCGACTAGAACGACCCCCACGCGTAGGAAATTACGCTCCACAGGACGGCGACTTCAAAGCCGACTAAAATTCCATAAGTCGCCACGCAAAGCCAATCCACTTGGGATATGGGTGAGAGTACTTCGGTCCACGGTTCGGCAGCATTTGACAAGGCAGCCTTCCTCCAACCGAGAAATATAAAGTTAAGATTATTACCGCGTCACGAATTGAGTTTTCAATCGCGGAATGTCGGATGTAGGGCGCAATTTGGGCTGCTCGTTGCTCAAAATGCGGCGCGAGGCTCATGGAAACCGGGCGGGATTGGACGATTTGCTGGATATAAGGCTGAGCGCCTGGGGAACTCGCGGCCTTTCACTTGGCGGCAGGTTTCTTGATACAGATACGATCACCGTCCGAAGGTGCGGATGTTACAGCTCCACTCGGGGGCAGGATGTAACGATATGCTAGGCAGGGCCCGCCGCCACTGCCGAGTCAGCTACCAGCCGGTTGCCCGGTCTTGTAACGGTTCAAGGCGCCGAAGACGGAAAGGACGCGGGCAATCGCCCTATCCGCTTTCGCGATGGAGCAACCCGGAGTCCATCGCCGAACGCGAGCAGAAGAGTTACCGCCGGCGGGAATTCGCCTGGCCAGGGGAGATCCTGGTTTGTGGCCGCGAGGAGCCGAAGCATCCCCATTGCCGGACCCACGAATTCACCCACCTCGTTGGCCGAATGAAGGACTTGCCCCGCATTTGATTTCACGACCTAAGGTGCAGGCACGCGATCCAGCTTCTATCGGCGGGCGTTCATCGTACGTTGCTCTCGGATTGGTCGGGCTGGGGGCAGCGAGCTTGAAGCGGCTTCGCCGCAGTCGGAATAAATAAGCGCAAATGAACAATTTAATTGCAACGCCAAGTCTGCCGAATCGAGAGAAGTGCAATAGACCGCATAAAGAATCGATTTTAAAGGCATAAAGGCATTCCACTAAGACCATCTACCTCGGATACCTCACACCAGCGACTTACTTAGCCACCCTCACCGCAACAGCCGACCAACTGCGCCGCTCGCCCGTTCCTCCTGCCGCGCCCCACGGCGTGCAGCCACCAGAGTCCCTAACCGTCACTGGATGACATCTCAGACTAGACTGCGTCGGTCGGTTCCAAGTAGCGAACGGGTTACGCGGCCATCGTGTAGCGCCGGGTAGCGCCGCCACGCCTGTTATTGGTAATCGGCTCTGGGTGCGACGGCAAGAAGCCAGTCTGCAGCCTAGCAAGCCTGGCTAATGGGCGGCTTCAATACGAATCGAGTTACCTGACGAATTCTCGAATACTTTGCAGGAACTTCGGAAAATCTGGCTCATTCTCAAAAAGCATGTGGTTCTTGCTTTTTAGCATAACGAAGCGCGCGCCGGGTATGCTGGCGGCCAGAAATCTGCCCTCGGAAAGCGGGGCAACCAAATCCTCCTCGCTGTGAACGACCAGGGTCGGAACCGTTACCTTCGGAAGTAGCTTCGATACGTCCATCTCATCGAACATCTCGCGGAATCGAGCGATGTTTTCAGCCGGTCCGCAGACCCTTTGGAAATCGTTGAAGTAAGCCGCCTCTTCGGCGGTCGCACCGGGCATGAACAATGAGGTCATCATCTGGCGAAAGGCTGGGTTGCTCGCACCCCAGCCTTGGCGGATCATGGTGACCAGGGCCTCGCTCTCCGCGGTTGCGCTTAGGTCGCCACGTTGCCTGCGCCCCCGCGCGTAGCCACCGTACAAAATCAGATGCGACACTTTCTCGGGCCGGCGAATCGCATAGGCGATTGACACCGATGCCGCCTGCGATGCGCCGTAAACTGCCACCTTTTCACAAGGGTAACAATCAATGACACACTCAAGGTCATCGACCATGCGCTCAAACTCGATGACAACGTTCTTCCAATCCGACATTCCGTTTCCACGTTGATCGTACCGGATAAGCCGGAAGGTCTTCGATAAATCTGCCAAGTAAGGCCTTACGCTATTGAGGGAGTCCCAATCTTTTGTGAGATGGGTCATCCAGCTGTTGGCGAATGCGAGCGGATATCCGTTCCCGACGGACGCATGCGCGATGCTGACCCCATCTCTAGAAAGAACATACCGAACGTCAGTCTGGTCTTTCAGGTCGAATTCGCTCTTGCTCTTCACTGCTGGGGAGCCGGGCACCGATAGCAAGTAGGCCCGGATCGGGCGCGGAATGTTCTTTAACCTCTGTGGCCCCAGATCCCTGAACGAGACATCGTCGCGCGAGGCCAGTGCGTCCTTGACGATTTCCGACACAACATATCTCTCGCGGCGGTGCAATGGCTTCGAGACGTGCTGCGATGTTTACTCCCTCACCCAGAAGATCTCCTGTCTGTTCGAAAACGTCGCCGAGGTTGATGCCAATTCGGAAGTCAATGCGTTGGTTATCGGCGATGTTCGCATTTCGGACTGCCATTCCGCGCTGCAGTGCTATTGCGAACTCAGTCGCGTCCACGACACTGGGGAACTCCAGTAACAGACTGTCACCAGCTGTGTTCGCAAGACGACCCCGATACTTACCGATCGTCGGATCAATGAACTCCGACCGGAGGGATCGAAGCGCATCGAGTGTTTCTCTTTCGTCTCGCGAGACCAATCGGCTGTAACCGGCGATATCGGCTGCGACGATGACAGCGAGCCTGCGCGAGCCGTGTTCCTCCGCCATTCATCAACCTTTCGCAGTCTCAACCGCGGTCAGCCTAGCGGAAGGATCCTGGCTGCGCCAAGAGCGAGGAGCGATTAGCCGACATCCGCCGGATGCCCGGCTCTTTGAGCCAAGACTGACTCCAAGGAACGGGCATTGGCAAGCCCGAACCTCGCCGTGAGCGCCCAGATGGGCCGGAGGCCGGCAAGATCGGCACGGCGCGTGCCGGAAGCTCCGATATTGTCTTCACCAAGACACACCTCTCCTTGGTTTTCGCTGGAACCATGACAACCGAGCCGCTCACGCCGGCGCTGGATCAGGCGGCGGCCGCAGTTCGGCGATCAGCCGCAGGATCTCGGCGAACAGCATTCTTGGGATGGCGACCTCGGCCATCTGGAAGGCGACATAGCGGCCGTGGCTGACGACCTTCGCGCCGATCTTGATCAGCTTCTCCTTCAGGCTGGTCAGCGACCAGTCCTTGATCGGCTCCGGCGTCGCCAGCGTGCGCAGGAAGTTGCCGAGATTGTAGGCGAGCGCGTGAAGCTGGAGCCGGACGGCGTTGGCGGCGAACGACCGGCACGACAGCCGCGTCCACTTGATCGCGCCCTTGCCTTCCTTGATCCATTGCTCCGCCGTGCCGCGCTGATTGTAGAAGGCGACGACCCGCTCGGCCGGGCGCGACAGGTTGGTGACGATGAAGCCGACGCGCGGGATAGAGCTCGCCCGGATGCCACTCGACCTTGGCGATGACCCGGCGCGGCATCTTCCAGCTTGCCGCCTGATAGCGGAAGCTGGCGTGAGTACCGCCGGACCTCGTTCGGAGGACGCCCGACGGGGCGCTTGAGCAGGTAGCCGATCCGCTCCTGCAGGACCTGGTTGGCCGGAAGCCGGATCGCATACTTGATCCGCTCGGCTTCCAGGAACTCGTAGACCTCGGGATTGGCAAAGGCGGCGTCGGCGCGGAAATAGAGGCGCGAGACCTTGCCCCGATAGCGCGCCACGACCGGGTCGAGCACGTCCTGCCAGCCGTCGGCGCTGTGGACGTTGCCGGGACGAAGCGCGCAGCGTTCCAGATCGCCGAACTGGTTGAACACGAACAGCGGATGATAGCAGGTGCAGGCGTAGTGGCCGTTCCAGACGCTCATCTCCTGCTCGCCATGGGTCGGGCTGACGCTCGAATCCATGTCGAGCACGATGCCTCTCGGCGGACGACGGCCATGCACACGGTCGATCCATTGGCCGGAGAGATCGGCGAGCGCCGAGAGGTTCTTCTCCGCCGTCAGCCAGCGCGTCTCGAAGCGCCCCATCTGGCTCGGCGATGCCGCCGCACCCGAAGCCGCCTTGCCGCCGACGATCCAGCGCATCGCCGGATCATGGCGCAGGCGTTCGGCGTCGTTGACATCTTCGTATCCGGCAAGCCGCCCGAACACGGACTGCCGCAGCAACCCGACCAGCGCATGGCGACCGTTCCTGCCGGTGCGCGCATCGGCGAGCACGTCGCCGGCCATCGCGCTGAGGCCGAGGGCGTCGTCGAGTTCGCGATAGGCCAGCAATCCGGCATCGGAGGTGATCCGCGGAGCCGTGAAACTGGAGCTTCACTCGGCGGTCGAAATCGAGCCTGAGAGGACCATCGACTGATTCACCCGTTGGGTTCTCCATGACGGCCTCGCGCGATCCAGATTAACCTATTGATTATTATATCTGAATCGCCACAGAAGCGCAGCAAATTACCGCGTCATCCGGCGAATGCGGGCTAAGGCCGCAGAAAGCACAGAATGGGTGGTCCCAAACAGGTGGCACTGAGACGCGACTGCGCTTGGAGTTGGGACTGTGGCGTTAAAATCTAGACGCGGCCAAATGCCAGCGTTCAAGCTCCGATGGGGTTACGATGTGCTCTGCGTCGCCTGTCATACTATCTAAGAAATCAACAAGCGACGCGCTCACGCCCATTGCAAGGAGATATTTCCGCAGTTGTTCGACGAAGTCGGAGGACGGATAGATGCGCTTTTGCGGCTGGTCGGCTTCAATACGAAAAGCACGACTAATTCCGACTTGACTGACTGGCGGCACGATTTGTCTCGCCCCTCCACTTAGGACGTACGCGGGGCTTGCGCTCCGCGCCAGAGCGTCGCTCTCCACAGGCTGACACCGCAGAGCTTGCGGCCAATCTTTCAAGGTTCTTCGCCGCGTTCAAGTCGCGGTCATGGGCGGCACCGCAGTCGGTGCAGGTCCAGGCGCGGACCGCTAACGGCATCGCCGCGCAAATCACGCCGCATTCCGAGCAAGTTTTTGAGGTAGCTCTGTTAACGCGATAGGAAATTTTACCTACTTATTTTGTCTTCGCGTGGGGCACGGCCCAAGTGGTCCATTTTTCCGGTATCGCTTTACCCCTACCAGAACAAAAATAGAACTTGCGTGCGAGAACAAATCAAGTACATTTTATTCCTTCGAGAGTCGTTGCGTTCCCAATTGCCGCCATGCCAGAAGGAAACAAGTGATGTCGCAAGCGAATCTTCGCCTCGTGGAAGGAAGTTCCGTGGACAAGACCAAGGCACTGGATGCCGCCCTGTCGCAGATCGAGCGGGCCTTCGGCAAAGGTTCGATCATGCGGTTGGGAAAGAACCAGAAAGCGGTCGAAATCGAGACAATACCGTCCGGCTCGCTTGGCCTTGACATCGCCCTTGGCGTCGGCGGCCTGCCGCGTGGCCGGGTCATCGAGATCTACGGGCCAGAATCGTCCGGCAAGACCACCTTGACCTTGCACGTCATTGCCGAGGCTCAGCGCAAGGGCGGCGTCTGCGCCTTCGTCGATGCTGAACATGCACTGGACCCGATCTATGCCCGCAAGCTCGGCGTTGCCCTTGACGACCTTCTGATTTCTCAGCCCGATACTGGCGAGCAGGCCCTCGAGATTACCGACACTTTGGTGCGCTCGGGTGCCATCGATGTCCTGGTGGTCGATTCGGTTGCCGCTCTGACGCCGCGGGCCGAAATCGAAGGCGAAATGGGCGATGTCCAGCCCGGCCTGCAGGCCCGGCTGATGAGCCAGGCGCTGCGTAAGCTGACGGCGTCGATTTCGCGCTCCAATACGATGGTTATTTTCATTAACCAGATACGGATGAAAATTGGTGTGATGTATGGTTCGCCGGAGACGACGACCGGGGGAAATGCCCTGAAATTCTATGCCTCGGTCCGGCTCGACATCCGGCGAATTGGCGCGATCAAGGACCGAGAAGAGGTGATAGGCAACCAAACCCGGGTCAAAGTGGTGAAAAACAAGGTCGCCCCGCCGTTTAAACAGGTCGAATTTGACATTATGTACGGCGAAGGCATTTCCAAGGCCGGCGAGTTGATCGATCTTGGGGTCAAGGCCGGCGTGGTCGAAAAGTCGGGGGCCTGGTTCTCCTATGATAGCCAACGCCTGGGGCAGGGGCGCGAAAACGCCAAGGCCTTCCTCAAGACCAACCCCGATGTTGCGGCCAAGATCGAACAATCGATTCGGGAAAATGCGGGCCTGATAGCCGAACGGATCTTGGACAATGTCGATCCCGGCGAGGCGGATGCCGGCGATATGTAGGCCGAGGTCTCACTCGACAGGCAAATACGGCACAGCTAGAACTCATTTCCACTTCGGTTCATGCCTGGGTGCGCGGCGGATTTCGGAGCGCGTTCCTGGTCTTGGCCATCCGGTTGGAAGAAGATGAGTTCAGCTGATGAGCGGTGTTAACGAAATACGGTCGGCTTTTCTGGATTATTTCGCCAAGCACGGCCACGAAATTGTGCCGTCTTCGCCTCTTGTGCCGCGCAACGACCCGACGCTTCTGTTCACCAATGCGGGCATGGTGCAGTTTAAGAATGTCTTCACAGGCATCGAACGGCGACCCTATGTGCGGGCGGTGACCGCCCAAAAATGCGTCCGAGCCGGCGGTAAGCACAATGATCTCGACAATGTCGGCTATACGGCTCGCCATCATACTTTTTTCGAAATGCTCGGCAATTTCTCCTTCGGCGACTATTTCAAGCCGCTCGCGATCGAACTTGCCTGGAACCTCATTACCAAGGAATTTGCCATTGCCAAGGACAAGCTTCTGGTCACGGTCTACCACGACGACGACGATGCCTTTGCGCTGTGGAAGTCGATTGCAGGATTGCCGGAATCCCGAATACTCCGGATCGCGACCTCCGACAATTTTTGGGCGATGGGCGAAACCGGACCCTGCGGGCCATGTTCAGAGATCTTCTACGATCATGGCCCTCATATTGCCGGTGGACCGCCGGGTACAGCCGAGGCCGACGGCGACCGCTTTATCGAGATCTGGAATCTGGTCTTCATGCAATTCGAGACGCTGGCTGGCGGCCAGCGCATCGCCTTGCCGAAGCCCTCGATCGATACCGGCATGGGACTTGAGCGAATTGCCGCCGTCCTTCAGGGCACTCACGACAATTACGAAACCGACACGATCCGCGCGCTCATTCGAGCGAGTTCGGACGCTTCCAATGTCGATGCCGACGGGCCGTTCAAGGTTTCGCACCGCGTCATAGCCGACCATTTGCGCGCCTCGGCCTTTCTCGTTGCCGACGGCGTCCTGCCCTCGAACGAGGGCCGTGGCTATGTGCTGCGGCGGATCATGCGACGGGCAATGCGGCATGCGCAATTGATGGGCACCAGGGAACCGCTGATGTGGCGCTTGGTTCCCGCCCTGACCCGGGAAATGGGGCAGGCCTATCCCGAATTGCTGCGGGCCGAATCGCTGATTTCTGAGACCCTGAAACTCGAGGAGACCCGGTTTCGCTCGACGCTGGCGCGCGGTCTTGCCATTCTCGACGAGGAAAGTCGGTTGATCGCCGCGGGCGGACAATTGTCTGGCGAGATTGCTTTCAAACTCTACGATACCTACGGCTTTCCATTGGACTTGACCCAGGATGCGTTGCGCCAGCGCGGCATTGCGGTCGAGGAAGCCGGCTTTCGCGCGGCTATGGAACGCCAAAAGGCCGAGGCGAGAAAGGCCTGGGCGGGTTCGGGCGAAGCGGCGACCGAGACGCTCTGGTTCCAGCTCAAGGATCGGATCGGCGCCAGCGAATTCCTCGGCTACGAAACCGAAAAGGCGGAAGGCGAGATCCGCGCCCTGGTCAAGGATGGTCGTTCCACCGACGTGTTGGCGCAGGGCGAGCGGGGCTTCCTCCTCGTCAACCAGACGCCTTTCTATGGAGAATCGGGCGGCCAGATTGGCGACACCGGCGTTATTCTCGCTAATGGCGCCAAGTTTCGGGTCACCAATACTTTGCGCAAACTCTCCGACCTGATCGTCCACGAGGGCGTTGTGGAGGCCGGCCAGTTCACCCCCGGACTCTTCGTCGAACTCACGGTCGACCATGCCCGGCGCACCGCAATCCGGGCCAATCATTCCGCGACCCATTTGCTGCACGAGGCGCTCCGCCAGATTTTGGGCGAGCATATTGCGCAGAAGGGTTCGCTCGTTGCACCCGACCGTCTGCGTTTCGATTTCTCGCATCCGAAACCAATCAGCGACGGCGAATTGAGCGCCATCGAAGACGTTGCCAATGCGATCATTCTACGCAACGAGCCGGTGGTCACCCGACTGATGGGGCAGGAGGATGCTATTCGGATGGGTGCGCGGGCGCTGTTCGGGGAAAAATACGGCGACGAAGTTCGGGTCGTGTCGATGGGAACCAACCCACAGGGTTCGAATGCCGGCCAGATCTTCTCGATCGAATTGTGCGGCGGTACGCATGTCGGGCGGACCGGCGATATCGGCCTGGTAGCAATCCTGTCCGAGAATGCGGTCGCGGCCGGGGTGCGCCGCATCGAAGCCAAGACGGCAAGCGGTGCCCGCCACCATCTCGTCGGCGAAGCGCGCAAGCTTCGTGACGCCGCGGCTTTGCTGAAGGCGCCAACCGACGAAATCGGCGAGCGGCTCGTCCAATTGGTCGATGAGCGACGGCGCCTTGAGCGGGATTTGGCCGAGGCCCGCAAGAAATTGGCCATGGCTGGTGGCGGCCAATCGGATGCGATTCAGGATATTGGCGGGATCAAGCTGTTCGCCCGCCAGGTCACCGGAATCGAGATGAAGGATCTCAAATCGCTGGCCGATCAGGCCAAGGAAAAGGTTGGTTCGGGCATCGTCGCGATCATTGGCATCGCTGCCGACGGCAAGGCAGGCGTGGTAGTCGGCGTGACCCCGGATCTCACCGAACAATTCAGCGCAGTGGATTTGGTGCGCACCGCCTCCGAGGCGCTGGGCGGCAGGGGCGGCGGCGGACGCGCTGATCTGGCGCAGGCCGGCGGCCCGGACGGCGCGCGCGCCGAGATGGCCTTGCAGGCGATTGCCGCCGCCTTGAAAAAGAAGGCGGCGGCATGATCGAGCGCCGCTACCGCTCGAACTTGGCGCGTATACGGCGACGCATCCACTTTATCCTGGACACGGGACTCGGCGCCGATAGGACGACGGTTCTCGTGCATCGGGCTTTGATCCTGATGGTCTTGATCAGCGTGAGCAGTGTCGTTTTGGAATCAGTGCCGCGCATCGCCGCCCGCTACGGCAAATGGTTTACCCTGATCGAAATCGCGGCCGTCGTCGTCTTCACGGTCGAATATGCGTTGCGGTTTTGGAGCGCGCCCGACCATACGCCCTATTCCGGCATGACGCCGATTGCGGCGCGTTGGGCCTTCGTCAAGACGCCCTCGGCACTGGTGGATCTGTTCACAGTCCTGCCGATGTATTTGTCGTTTTTCGTCGCCGCCGATCTGAAGGTCCTGCTGCTGCTGCGGCTGCTGCGCTTTTTCAAGCTCGCCCGCTATTCGCCGGGCATGCGCTCGCTCGTTGCCGTGCTCGAAGCGGAGCGCAAGGCACTCGTCGCCTCGGCCGTCGTTCTGTTCGGGCTCGTGCTGGTCGCCGCTTCGGCGATGCATCTTGTCGAGCATGACGCGGCACCCGACAAGTTTGGAACGATTCCTGACGCGATGTGGTGGGCGGTGGTGACTCTCACGACGGTTGGCTACGGTGATGCGGTACCGACAACGCTGGCTGGCCGACTAGTCGCGAGCGTGACCATGTTCATGGGCCTGATGATGATCGCGCTGCCGGTCGGCATAGTGGCGACCGCCTTTGCCGAGGAAATCCACAAGCGGGAGTTCGTCGTCACCTGGGGCATGATCGCCCGCGTGCCGCTCTTTGCCGAACTCGACGCCTCTGAGATTGCCGAAATCATGCGGTACTTGCGGGCGCAGAGCGCGCCGGTTGGTCAGCGGATCGTGCGGCGCGGCGAGATCGCGCAATCGATGTATTTCATTGCAGCGGGCGAGGTGACCGTCGAATTGCCGCACAAGCAAGTTAAGCTCGGCGAGGGTCAATTCTTCGGCGAAGTCGCCTTGCTGCGTCGAACCCGGCGCACGGCAACTGTGCGGGCAAGTCAGGCAACCAAACTGCTCGTTCTCGACGCGGGCGACCTGCACCTATTGATGGATCGCAACCCCGAGCTTGGCAAGAGAATCGAGCAGGTGGTGCAGCAACGCTCGCTCCAGCATGCCACGGGCGATATTCTGGCGGCCGAAATCAGCCAAAAGGACCAGCCTAGCGACGTCGATCATTAGGCTGGTCCCTGCCGGCGATTTTAACGCCGCTTAGGCCATTTTCAGCCGCAGATTCGAATCGATCTTGTCGAGAAAGCCGGTTGTCGACAGCCATTTCTGGTCGGGACCGACGAGCAGCGCCAGATCCTTGGTCATGAAACCTGCCTCGACGGTCTCGACGCAGACCTTTTCCAGCGTCGTCGCGAAACGTTCGAGTGCGGCATTGCTGTCGAGCTTGGCGCGATGGCCAAGCCCGCGGGTCCAGGCGAAAATCGAGGCAATGGAATTGGTCGAGGTCTCTTTGCCCTTCTGGTGTTCGCGATAATGACGGGTCACCGTGCCGTGCGCCGCTTCGGCCTCGACGGTTCGCCCGTCCGGCGTCATCAGCACTGAGGTCATCAAGCCGAGCGAGCCGAAGCCCTGGGCAACCGTGTCGGACTGCACGTCGCCATCATAATTCTTGCAGGCCCAGACATAGCCGCCCGACCATTTGAGCGCCGAGGCGACCATGTCATCGATCAATCGGTGTTCATAGGTGATGCCGGCGGCGTGGAACCTTGTTTTGAACTCGCCCTCGTATACGTCTTCGAAAATGTCCTTGAAGCGGCCGTCATAGGCCTTGAGAATTGTATTTTTGGTCGAAAGATAGACCGGATATTGGCGGCTCAACCCATAATTCAGGGAGGCGCGGCGCAAAGTCGCGAATTGAATCATCGAGGTTGTACATGGCAAGGGCGACGCCGGCGCCGGGAAATTGAAACACTTCCTTTTCGATCCGCGACCCATCCTCGCCTTCGAAACGGATCGTCAGACGGCCCTTGCCGGGAACCTTGAAATCGGTCGCCTTATACTGGTCGCCGAAGGCATGGCGGCCGACGATGATCGGCTTGGTCCAGCCCGGCACCAGCCGCGGCACGTTGGCGCAAATGATTGGTTCGCGGAAAATAACGCCGCCGAGAATATTGCGGATCGTTCCGTTGGGCGATTTCCACATTTCCTTGAGGCCGAATTCCTTGACCCGCGCTTCGTCGGGCGTGATCGTCGCGCACTTCACGCCGCAGCCATAGGTCTTGATCGCTTCGGCCGCCTCGACCGTCACCCGATCGTCAGTGGCATCGCGATGTTCGATCCCCAGATCGAAATATCTGATCTCGATGTCGAGATAGGGAAAGATCAGTTTGTCCTTGATGTGCTTCCAGATAATCCGGGTCATTTCGTCGCCGTCTAGCTCGACGATCGGGTGGGCGACCTTGATCTTGTTCATGGAATGACCTCGTGATTGCATGGTCCCTGGAGCTTAGCCTCGGCCGCCCCTATAGCATCGGGTCGACTGCCTTAAAAGCGCGCCCTTTGGGCAACGCCGGCGGCTTGCCGGGCTTTGGAGCAAAGCATGATCGGGGCGGGTACGGATCGGACCAAGGTCAATCTGGCGGGCGGGCCGGCGATCATTCTGGTGCGGCCGCAATTGGCGGTGAATATTGGCATGTGTGCCAGGGCCATGGCCAATTTCGGTCTCGATGACTTGCGCCTGGTGGCGCCGCGCGACGGGTTCCCGCGCCGCACCGGACTGCGCAAGGGCGCCTATGCGGCCGCGGCCGGGGCCAGCCATATTCTCGAATCGGCGAAATTGTTCGAGCGCCTCGAGGATGCGGTCGCCGACCTGAATTTCGTCTGGGCGACCACGGCGCGCGAACGTGGCCAGGGCAAGCCGATCGTCTCGCCACTGGCGGCGATGGCTGCGAGCGCCGAACGGCTGGGGGCGGGCGAGCGGCATGGCCTATTGTTTGGACCCGAACGTACCGGTCTCGACAATGACGAAATCGCGCTGGCCGATGCGATCATCACCTATCCCGTCAACCCCGCCTATGCCTCGCTCAACCTGGCCCAGGCCGTGCTGATTGCCGGCTACGAATGGATCCGGGCAACGAGCGGTGATGAGAGGCCGGTCGAAAAGCGGCCCTTCTCGCCGGCGGCGCCGCGCGAAATGGTCCTCTCCTTTTTTGCCTATCTCGAGGCTCAGCTCGACGAGGCCGGTTTTTTCCGACCGGCCGGCAAGCGGCCGGTCATGCGCCGCAATCTCCGCAACATCCTGCATCGGATCGGCCTTACCGAGCAGGACGTGCGCACGCTGCGTGGCGCCGTCGTGCGCCTTGTCGAAGGTCCAAGAGCGAGCGCCAAGACGCGCAAGCGCCAGCGTCCGAAGGCCGGGTCGACCCCGCAGATCGACTAGCCGCGCCAACGCCAGGCGATTGCGCAAAGCCCGAGGGGATGCGAGGCTGAGGTTAGCGGGCCGGTTCGCCCGCTGAGGTCTGGGGAGGGCCTTGGATTGGTCGCATTGCGCCGAGATCGTGCTGCCATTCTCGCGCGGGCGGAAAGCCTGCTTGCGCACGACGAGGCGATGGTCGACGACCCGGTCGTTCCGCCGATCCACCAGACTTCGCTCTTCACCTTCCGCACCTACGAGGAAATGGTGGAGGCCTTCGCGGGCCGCAAGCGGCGGCCAATTTACAGCCGCGGCGACAATCCGACGGTTCAGGCTTTCGAAGCGAAGCTTGCGGCGCTTGAGGGTGGCGAGGCCGCGCGTGGTTTTTCCTCGGGCATGGCGGCGATCAGCGCAACGATCCTGGCCTTTGTCTCGACCGGCGAGCGGATCGTTTGCGTCAATCACGTCTACAGCGACGCCTTCCGGCTGTTCGAAAAGCTTTTGCCGAGACTTGGCATCCGCGTCGATTATGTTGATGGCGGCCATACGCCAAGCGTCCTTGCCTCGCTCAAGGGAGCCAAGCTCCTCTATCTCGAAAACCCAACCTCGATGGTCTTCGAATTGCAGGATCTGAGAACGCTTGCGGCCGCGGCGCGCCGGGCGGGACTCGTCAGTGTCATCGACAATTCCTGGGCGACGCCGCTGTTTCAGCAGCCGCTCTTGGACGGCGTCGACCTGGTCATCCATTCGGCTTCGAAATATCTCGGCGGCCACAGCGATACGGTTGCCGGGATCGTTGCCGGTTCGGCCGAACTCGTCGGCAGAATCAATGACCAGACCTATCCCTATCTCGGCGCCAAACTGGCGCCCTTCGAGGCCTGGTTGCTGCTCAGAGGCCTGCGCAGCCTGCCATTGCGCCTGCCGCGCCATGAGGCAAGTGGGCTTGTTCTCGCCGAAAGGCTAAAGGCGCACGCCGATGTTCTCAGGGTCATGCACCCTGTCTATTCCAATCATCCCGGCCGCTCGACCCTCGCCGGGTTTTCTGGTCTATTCTCGTTCGAAGTCTCGCACGCCATCAATGTGCGCGCGGTTCTCGAATGCGCTGCGGCTGTTTCGGATGGGCGTTTCTTGGGGAGGGCACGAAAGTCTGGTTGTTCCCGCGGCTGCCGCGCTGTGCCAATCGCCGGCTGTCAATGCCATGGCCCGTTTTGGCATCACCGCCGGCACCATTCGCATTCATGTCGGACTCGAGAATAGTGAAGACCTTTGGATGGATCTCGAGCAAGCCCTGGCTTTGGCCAAGGATTAGTAAAGTCGAGTGTTGAGGGAGGAAAACAATGCTGAGACGAATAGGCTATGCCAGCATGCTTGCCGGGGCGCTTGTCGCCTCCGGCGCCAGGGCAGACACGACCTTGCGGCTGGTCGAGGTGATTACCAGCCCGCCGCGGACTGAGTTTCTCAAGAAGCAATTGGCCGAATTCGAAAAGGCCAATCCTGGCATCAAGGTCGAAGTGGTCTCGCTGCCCTGGGGCCAGGCCTTCGAGAAATTCCTGACCATGGTCCAGGCTGGCGACACGCCGGACGTCGCCGAAATGCCGGAGCGCTGGATGGGGCTTTATGGCGCCAACGGCCAGCTCGAAGATCTCGGACCGATGGTCAACGCTTGGCCGGATTATGCGACGCTCGGCGAAAGTGCGCGGCACTTTGGTTCGGTCGTCGATAACAAACTCTACTCAATCCCCTATGGCTTCTACATCCGGGCGATGTTTTGGAACAAGAAACTGTTCAGCCAGGCCGGTCTTTCGGGCCCTCCCAAGACGATCGACGAATTCATGGAGGACAACAAGAAGATCTCGGCGCTGCCTGGCAAGTTTGGCTATTGCCTGCGTGGCGGCCCCGGCGGCTTCACCGGCGCGCAGATGTTTATGATGACGCTCAACGGCAAGCCTGGCTATTTCAACGCCGACGGCACGTCGACTTTCGACGAACCGGGTTCGGTCAAGGGGCTCGCCTTGCTTGGCGAGATCTATCAAAAGGGCTATGCGCCCAAGGACAGCGTCGGCTGGGGCTTCAATGAGATCGTCGCCGGCTTCTATTCCGGCACCTGCGCCATGCTCGACCAGGATCCCGACGCACTCATCGGCATCGCCGAAAAGATGAGCAAGGACGATTTTGCCGTGGCGCCGATGCCGCTCGGCCCGGCCGGCAAATCCTTCCCCTCGATCGGCTATTCGGGTTGGGCCATGTTTTCTGCCTCGAAGGCCAAGCCGGACGCTTTCAAGCTGATCGCCTTCTTATCCTCGCCCAGGAACAACATCGAATGGGCGAAATTCGTCGGCGTCCTGCCGATCCACAATGGCGCCAATAACGATCCGTTCTTTGCCTCGGAACAATTCTCGGGCTGGTTCGAGGAATTGAAGCAACCGGACAAATATGTCTTCGTCGCGCCGCCGAGCCATCTCGAGAACCTCGGCCAGTTCTTCGACCAGATGGCGCCGCGGGGTATTCAGCAGGTCCTTTTGGGGCAGCGGCCGGCCGGCGATGTCGCTGATGATTGGGCGAAATTCCTGACCGCCGAGCAGAAGGCCTGGATGGCCAAGAACCCGAAGTGAGCAGCAACACAGGTCCGAACAAGCAGGCGGCCGCAGGGCCGCCTGGTCTGCCGCTGAAGTTCGAGCGCCGGAAAGTCTTGCCGCGAGCGAGCTCCGCAAGCTCGCTCGGTCGCCTCATAGAGCCCTGGCTCTACTTGTCGCCGGCCCTGGTGCTGATCGGCCTGTTCCTGTTTGTGCCGCTGATGCTCGGCATCACCTTCTCGTTTTGCAAATTCAGCGCTTTCCGCTCCGAGTTCGTCGGCCTCGGTCAGTATCGCCGAATGCTCAAGCGATGCGGAACTCGGCCAGGCTTTCGTCAACACCGCCTGGTGGACGATTGCGAGCCTAGTGCTCCAGTTCGCGCTCGGCCTCGGTCTGGCGCTGCTCCTCAACCAGGAATTCCACGGCCGTCGCTTCGTGCAGGCGCTCGTCTTTCTGCCGTGGGCGGTGCCGAGTTTTCTGTCCGGCCTCTCCTGGGCCTGGCTGTTCAACCCGGTCATCGGGCCGATCCCGCATTGGCTCTTTGCGCTCGGTCTGCAAAAGGAGCCGAGCAATATTCTGGCCGACCCGGCGATCGCCATGTGGGGGCCGATCATCGCCAATGTCTGGTTTGGCGTGCCATTCTTTGCCATCACCCTGTTGGCCGCCCTGAAGTCGATTCCTGCCGAGCTCTATGAGGCCGCCGCCATTGATGGCGCCAATGCCCTCGGCCGTTTCACCTATGTGACGTTCCCCTATCTCATTCCGACGATTGCCATCACCGTCATGCTGCGCACGATCTGGATCGCGACCTTTGCCGATTTGATCTATGTGATGACGGCGGGCGGACCGGCGGGAGCGACCCATACAGTGGCGACCTACATCTATGTCACCGCCTTCAAGTCGCTTGACAAGGGTTACGCGTCGGCGGTCGCCGTGTTGCTGCTCGTGCTGCTGATTGCCTATGCGGCTTTGGTCGTGCGGCTGCGCCATGCCATGCTGAAGGAGGTTTGAGGTGATTGTCGAGCGCCAGAAGGTCGGCCTCGACATGGTGGCTCGAGCCGGTTTCTATCTGGCGATCGGCGCCTATCTCATCTTTGCGCTTTTCCCGATCTACTGGACCTTCAAGATTTCGGTCACGCCGCAATCGCTGCTCTACACGCGGGGCGTGACCCTGCTTCCCGCAGGCTTCACGCTCGAAAGCTACTGGAAAGTGCTGCGGGCGTCGGAATTTCCGCGCTATTTTCTCAACAGCGTCCTGGTCTCGACCGCAACCGCCGCGGCGGTCACGCTGATTGCCTCGGCGGCCGGCTATGCGCTGTCGCGGTTTCGTTTCCCGGGCAAGACGGCGGTCGCCTTCGTACTGTTGCTGACCCAGACTTTTCCGCTGGTCATGGTCATTCCGCCGATTTACCGGATGATGGCGCAATTGGGCCTGCTCGATACGCTGGTCGGTCTGATCGTCATTTACACGGCCTTCAATATAGCCTTTGCGACTTTCCTGATGCGCTCCTTTTTCGATGCTATCCCGCCCGATCTCGAGGAGGCCGCGATGATCGACGGCTGCTCGCGGCAGCAGGCCCTGCGCCTTGTCATCATGCCGCTCGCCTTGCCGGGGATCGGAGCCACGCTCGGCTTTGTCTTCACCGCGGCCTGGAGCGAATTGCTGTTTGCCCTGATGCTGGTCAATAGCGAGACGTCGAAGACCTTTGCCGCTGGCCTGCTCGGCTTCATCGGCCGCTTTGCCGTTGATTGGGGGCAGATGATGGCGGCCTCGATTCTGGCGCTTATTCCGGCCTGTCTGTTCTTTGCCATTCTGCAGCGCTATCTGGTTGCCGGCCTGACCGCCGGCGCCATCAAGGGCTGAGGCGCTCAGATCAATTTGACGATCTGTTTGCCGATATTGCGCCCCTTTAGGAGATCGAGGAAGGCGGCTGGCGCGGCAGCGAGCCCGTCGGCGATCGTCTCGTGGTATTTGAGCCGCCCCTGACCGACAAGCCCAGCAAGCTCGGCAAGAGCGCGCGGCCAGATGTCGGGATGATCGGAAATGATGAAACCCTGGATCCGCGCCCGGTTGGTCAGAATTGGTGCGATGTCGGCGAGCGGTGTCGGGGTTCCGTCATAGCCGGAAGCGACCAGGCCGCAAAGGGCGATGCGGGCAAAGGGATTGAGCCTTGGCAGGGCGAGATTGAGCGGCAGGCCGCCGACATTCTCGAACAGCCCGTCGATGCCCGCCGCATTGGCCTGAGCGAAGGCCGCCTGGAAATCGGCGGCACGGTGATCGAGACACAAATCGTAACCGAATAGCTCGACCGCCAGACGGCATTTCTCGGGGCCGCCGGCGATCCCGATGGTTCGTGCCCCGGCAAGCTTGGCAAGCTGGCCGGCGACCGAGCCTACAGCGCCGGTCGCAGCAGACACGAGGATCGTCTCGCCTGCCTTCGGGCCGATAATCTCGCGGATTGCGTACCAGGCGGTGACGCCGGGCATGCCGATCGCGCCGAGGTAGAGCGAGAGCGGCAAGCCGAGATCCGGAACTTTGGTGAGGCCGCGGCCGTCGCTCAGTCGGTAGAGCTGCCAGCCGCCGAGGCCGACGACGAATTCGCCGACTTTGAAGCTCGGCGAACGCGAGGCGACGACCTCACCGAGCGTGCCGCCAACCATCACCTCGCCGAGCTTTTGCGGCTCGGCATAGGATTTCGATGCGTTCATCCGGCCGCGCATGTAGGGATCGAGCGAGAGAAAATGGTGGCGGACCAGAATTTCGCCCTCGGCCGGCTCGCCGATCGGCTCGCTGACCAATTGGAAATTGTCGAGCGAGGCAGCGCCGGAGGGTCGCGAGACTAGGATAATCTTTTGGTTTTGCGGCATGGGCCCACTCGCTGCTGCGGCGGGACCGATCAGTCCGACGCCAAGGGTAGTGGGACTGATCTTACCGCATTGAGGCCGCGCGCGCGAAGCGCTGTTCCGAGCGAGGGCGGTAGTTCGCCACCGCCAGTGAAATAGGCGGCGATCGGCGCGCCGGCCGCCAAGCCTGGGCTGCGGCGGGCCTTGCCGGCGTCGCGCAGAACCTGGTCGACGCGCCGCGCGATAGCCGGGGCGGGATCGATCCAAGTGACTGGCCACGGGGCGAGCGCCCGCAGCCGATCGAGGAGCAGGGGGTAATGGGTACAGGCGAGAACGATTGTATCGGTGCGCGCGCCGGCGCCTTGAAGAAAACAGGGGGCGATTTCCGCCTTTATGGCGCGATCGCTGACCGGCTCGCCCTGCATGTAGGATTCCGCGAGCCGGGCAAGAACCTTAGCGCCGACCAGTTCGACCGCGCAGCCGGCCGCAAATTCCCGGATGAGATCATGCGTGTAATCGCGGGTGACCGTGGCAGGGGTCGCCAGCACGCTGATCATTTTCGAAACCGAGGCCTGGGCGGCGGGCTTGATCGCGGGAACAGTGCCGACGAAGGGCGTCGCGGGGAAACGATGGCGCAGCGGCGCCAGTGCCAGGGTGGAGGCAGTATTGCAGGCAATGCAAACGAGGTCGGGCCGATGCGCGGCAATGAGCGTGCCGATAACCATTTCGACCCGAGCGATCAGCACCGGCTCGGGCAAGCGGCCATAGGGAAAGGCGGCATCATCCGCCGCATAGACAAGCTGGGTGTCGGGCCGATTTTTTCGGATTTCGTCCAGCACGGTGAGACCGCCGAGGCCGGAATCGAAGACCAATATTTTGGGCGCTTCGAGCATGGTCAAACCAGGCGGCGGGTGGTTGAACTGACACAGCGCCTGACGCGTTCCCGCCAGGAGATTGACCGGCATCGTATTCCTTGGACCTTGCCCTTTCGACCAACCTTAGGCGCCCAGGGTAAACGGGCGGTCATCATCGCCCGCCCCCTGTCGGCCGGTTGGCCGAAGACAAACCGGCATGGCTTCCGGCGGTCATTTTGGGCCTTGGCATCGTGCTCGGCGTTCCCAGGCGTTGACACAGGCCGGTACTCCCGCTAAAGCCACCACGTCGAGCGCGCCCTGACTGGGCGCGTTCGCCGTTTGGACCGGCCCGGTTTGCCGGTGACGCACCCGAGGTTGCCCGCGAGGGCCACCTGTCGGCCTCGCGAGGGGCAGAGGAGGGCGCGTTCCTCGTTTACCCGTTGAGAGGATACGCGATGACGAAGCGCGCAGAAGCAAAATACAAGATTGATAGGCGGCTTGGCCAGAATATTTGGGGTCGTCCGAAGAGCCCGGTAAATCGGCGTGAATATGGTCCGGGCCAGCACGGCCAGCGCCGCAAGGGCAAGCTGTCGGATTTTGGAACCCAGCTCAAGGCCAAGCAGAAGCTTAAGGGCTATTACGGCAATATTTCTGAAAAGCAGTTTCGCAGCTATTATCACGAAGCGGTGCGGCTGCGCGGCGATTCCGGGGCCAATCTGATCGGCCTATTGGAGCGCCGGCTCGATGCCGTTGTCTATCGGGCGAAATTCGTGCCGACCGTCTTTGCTGCGCGCCAGTTCGTCAATCACGGGCACATCAAGGTCAATGGCCGCCGGGTCAATATTGCGAGCTTTCTCGTCAAGGTTGGCGACCAGATCGAAGTCAAAGAAGCTTCCAAACAACTTGCGCTCGTCCTTGAGGCGACCCAGCTCGCTGAGCGCGACGTACCGGATTATGTCGAGGTCGACCATTCCAAGATGACGGCGAAAATGAGCCGGATCCCGGGCCCGACCGACGTGCCCTATCCGGTTCAGATGGAACCGAATCTGGTGATCGAGTTCTATTCGCGCTAGTCGCAATTGAGGCCGCGGCAGTCAGGCTGCGAACTGCCGTGCGGGCAGGTGGCGAGATGCCGCCGCTCGGCCTCTTGAACTCTAATGATCGGATTTGCCAGGTCCGATTTTGCGCCGGATCGGCAGGCCATTGGCCGGGCCGCACTTTCTGGTTTTCGCAGCCGATGTCAATTTTCCGGTCAAGAATATCAACTGGGCCGAGCGTGGCTGTGCCAGTCTGTGAGGCGAGATCGACGCAAGGCGAAGCGACCCGGATTCCGAGTCGACGAGCCATCCTGACGGGCCGGCGGGGGTATGATGGTTATTGGCGGGCGAGCGCCTTTGCGTCGCTTCTTGATGGCAAGAGGGTGTCGTGCGCCAAGATCAGCTTAAGAGCTTACTCACGGGATGTTATGTCACTATCCCGACGCCGTTTCGCGATGAAGAAGGGATGCCCGTCAACGAGGCGGCGCTGCGCGCCTATGTCCGCTTTCTCCTCGATGCCGGCCTGACGGCGGATTACGCCACCTTTCTGGCCGGCGGAGCAGCCGGTGATTTTTCGACGATGAGTTTTGACGAACGGGCCTTTGTCGCCTCGATCGTCATCGACGAGGTCGCCGGTGTTGTGCCCGTCGCATTCGGCGCGCAGACGACGAGCACATTGGAACTGATCCGGCTGGCGAAGACGGCAAGAAAACTTGGTGCCGCGTTTATCCAGGTGTCCTGCCCCTTTTACTTCACCCATACGCAAGGCGACTTCGAGGCCTACATTCGCGCGGCCGCCGAGGCCGAGCCCGAACTCGGCATTATCGTCTACAACACGTTCTGGACCAGCCAGAATCTGTCGTTTGGCATGATCGAACGGCTGTCCGAGATCCCGAATATTGTCGGCCTGAAATGGGCCACTCCGCGAACCGATGCGATGGAATTCGAGGATGTGGTGTCGCATTTCTCCGACCGCTTCACGATCATCGACAACAATCTTTATTTCGCGCACAGTGCCATGCCGGCGCTTGGCGCGCGGGCCTTTGAAGTCCACAATTGCAACTTCTGGCCGGAATGGGGCATTAAGCTCATCGATGAGGTGCGGGCGAAGAATTTTCCGGAAATCGCCCGCATGCTCGTGCAAGAGGCGATGCCTTTCTACAAGCTTTGGGTCGACATCGAGCGCAATTACACGAGCGGCGACGGCTATCTCGACAAGCTCTGTATGGAATTGATCGGGCTTCCCTCGAGCCGTTGCCGGCCGCCAACCCGCGATATTCGGGTAAAATATCGGGATGCGGCGCTATCGATGCTCCGGGCGATCGGGGCGCCGAGGATCAGCGCCACCCGCGAGGGCTCGTCCTTGCGCCCTCGGCCAGGACAATGAGAATGCCCCGAGGCGCGGTACGACGACCGGCTTTGCCTGTTGCAAAGGAAAGCGCCAAAGGGCTGAACAGGGCGAGGTGCTTTGCGCCCGCCAGCACTGCAAGTGGAGGGAGTCGATGAGGTATTTGAGGAGACTAGCGGCGGGCACCGCCATTTTGGCGCTGGCCGGCATGGCATCGGCGGCGCGGGCCGAGGATAATGTCAGACTGCGACTGAACTGGATGTATTATGGCTCTCATGCCGGCTTCGCCTATGGCAAGGACAAGGGCTATTACAAGGATGCGGGCATCAATCTCGACATCCGCTCCGGCAACGGTTCTGGTTCTGCCCATCGTCTCGTTGCCAATGGTGACAGTGATTTTGCCTATGGATCTTGCGGATCGATGGTCAAGCTTGCCTCGCAAGGCGCGCCGCTCGTCTCGGTCGCGGTGATCGATGCGATGGGAACCGAGGCGGTCATCGTCCGGCCGGATGCTGGAATCAAGGAATTGAAGGATCTGAAGGGCAAGAAACTGCTGACCACCGCCAATGCCGGGGTCAATACGTTCTTTCCGATTGTTCTCGCCAAAGCCGGGTTGGCCGAAGGCGATATCGGCTTGATCAACGTCCCCGATGCGGCGCTGGTGTCGAGCTATCTGCAGGGTTCTGGTGGCGCCGTCGGCATGCTTGGCGGTCTCGATGACAAGCCGGCCGAAATCAAGGCCAATGGTGGGGCCGCGCCGGTAACCTTTGCCTATTCCGATTTTGGCGTGAACCAGGTCGGCTATTGCATCACCACCACCAAGGATACGGTCAAAAACAAGCCCGATCTCGTCAAGCGCTTCGTCCAGGCAACGATGAGATCCTATGCGGACACCATAAAGAATCCCGATGCCGCCGTTGCATCCATGGCGGATATCGTCGGCGGAACGATGAACGAGGAGCAGGGCAAGGCGCAGGCCAAGGCCGTGCTCGGTGTGACCATTGCCGTCCTGTTCTCGGCCGCCAACAAGGACAAGAAGCTCGGCCTCAATGTTCCCTCTGACTGGGACGATATGGTCGCGCTGATGAAGAAATATAACGATCTCGATCCCAAGGCCGATCCGAAATCCTTCTATACGAACGAATTCCTCAATTGAATGATGCGACGAGAGGGGAAGGCGAAGCATTTCGCCTTCCTCTTTTTTTGCAGGGCCTCGCCTGAATGAGCAGTCTGATTGAAATGCGGGGGGTCGAGAAGGTCTATGGCAGGGGTAAAGCCGCGGTTCATGCCTTCGGTCCGGTCGATCTTGCTATTGAAATAGGCGAATTCATCTCGTTCCTGGGCCCGTCGGGATGCGGAAAATCAACATTGATGCTGATGATCGCCGGCCTGTTGGAGCTGAGCGCCGGGCAAATTCTCGTCAATGGCGCGCCGGTGCTCGGGCCGCAGACCAATATCGGCATCATGTTCCAGGACAATACGCTCGTTCCCTGGCGCACGGTGCGCCGCAATATTGCGCTGCAATTGGAGATGCGGGGCCTGTCGCTGACCGCCTATGCGGCGCAGCTGGAAAACCTCTTGAAATCGGTCCATCTCGAGGATTTTGCCGATCGCTACCCTTACGAACTCTCTGGCGGCATGCAGCAGCGTGCCGCTTTCTGCCAGGCCATGGTCCACGATCCCAAGATCGTCCTTCTCGACGAGCCGCTCGGCAAATTGGATGCGATGACGCGCGAGCAGATCCGGACCGACTTGCAGAGTCTCTGGATGCAGAAAAGGCCAACCGTAATCTTCGTGACGCATTCGATCGAGGAAGCCGTACAATTATCGAGCAAGGTTGCGGTGATCACACCGCGTCCGGGCCGGCTCGAAACCTTGATCCCGATCGATTTGCCATTCCCGCGCGATCTCGAAATAAAGAATTCCCCCGAATTCCTGGGCTATGTTCGGTCCATTCAGGAGATTTTCCATGGCTATGGTGTCCTGTGAGGAGAATCGGTCTTTCGGCTGGCTTCGGACGTGGTTCTCGCAATCCTGGATGTTCATTGCATTCTTCGTCGGGTTCTTTCTTGTTTGGGAATATTCGGTCGTTCTGTTTCACGTTCCCCTTTATATTCTGACGCCGCCGTCGATGGTCGTCAGAAAGGCCTGGGGCGATCTTGATCGCCTCCTCTATTACACGCAGGTGACCGGCCTAGAGACCATCCTGGGCTATGTGATTGCCGTGGTGATCGCGATGCCGCTCGGGCTTGCCATCGCGTTTTCGTCAATCTTGCGCCGGACCATCTATCCGTTCTTCGTCTGCATTGAGATGGTGCCGAAGATCGCCTTTGCCCCCCTCTTCATCTCCTGGCTCGGCTTTGGTCTTCTGCCGAAGGTTATCATCGTATTTCTGGTCTGCTTCTTTCCGATCGTTCTCAACGCCATTCTTGCCTTCAATTCGCTCAGCGACGAACTGACGCGGTTCAGCCGGTCGACCGGCGCCGGTGTCTGGCGGACGTTTTTCAAGATCCGTCTGCCCGCCGCCATGCCGCAATGTTTCGTCGGTTTCAAATATGCCGGAATCAATGCGACGGTTGGCGCGGCAATTGCCGAATTCATCGGCTCGGATCAGGGGCTCGGCTTCTATATTCAGATCGTCACCGGCAACATGCGGCCGGATCTCGCCTTTGCCGGCATCTTCTTTCTTACCGTCCTCGGGCTTGCACTATTCGGGATGATCACGCTGGCCGAACGCTTGATCATTCCGTGGCATATTTCGGTTAGGCGGGCCGGCGCGTCGTGACGTCAAGCTTGTCGCAGGCCCGCCTCGCCCCGCCGAATCGATGGTCGAGGCGATCGTGCGAGACAGCAATCGATTTCGCAAGGAATGACCAATGGCCAAGATCGAAATGCTCCGCTGCATCCTGTTGTCGTCGGCCTATGCGGATGCCGACGACCCGGAAATCAAGGAATGCTTCCCGAACGGTCCCAAGCGCACCATCGGCATGGTGGAAATTGCGCTCGACAATGGCGTCACTGGATTGGGGGAGGGTTATCTCGCCGTATTCGCCCCCCACGTTTTCAGGTCGATCGTCGAGCTTTGCCGCCCCTATGTCTTGGGTATGGACGGCTTCGACATAGCCGGCGTCGTGCGCCGGTTGCGCAGCCTTTGTGATTATTGGTCGCTGCAGGGGGCGGCGCGGCACGTAATCAGCGCTTTCGAGACGGCGCTTCAGGACGCCAAGGGCAAGAGCCTGGGATGTCCGGTCTACGAACTTATCGGCGGCGCCAAGGCCAACTCCATCGCGATCTACGGCAGCGGCGGATGCTGCAATTCCAAGCCACAATTCCTGCGCGAATTTGCGCTTCTCGAATCCAAGGGCATCACCCTCTACAAAATCCGGTCGGTCGGGCGCGATATCTACAGGACCGCCTGGGTGCTCGACGAGGCGGCACGTCGGGGCATACAGGTTGGCGTCGACATGTGCCAAAACCTCGCCGATCCGCCGCAGGCGGTCGACGATGTCGTAACGTTTGTCGATAAGGTTCACGCCCTCACCGAGAACCGCATGATTTTTCTCGAGGAGGCGATCGGGCCGGATAGTCCGGAAGGTTTCAAGGAGTTGCGCCGCCGGATCGATGTGCCGGTCTATGGCGGCGAGATCATTACGACGCCCAAGGAAATGATCGAGCGGATGCGAAACGGCGTTTATGACGCGGTTCAGCCCGACGCTTCCGTGATCGGCGGCATATCGGCGGTGATGGCGATTTTCGAAGCAAGCCGGCAATATCATACCAAGGTGGTCGTGCATGCCTGGGGTGGTGCCGCGGCCATTATGGCGAGCTATCATGCGGCTTTTGCGGCTGGCGGAGAACTGGTCGAGTTTCCAATGCTGGCTTTTCCGCTCGGCGAAGACATGCTCGCCGACCAGGCTCGCATTGCCGCCGGCCGGCTTGTCAAGCCGACAATGCCCGGTTTGGGACTGACTTTCAACGCCGCGATCGAAGCGCGCTATCCATTCGACGAAAGCGCCGTCTATTCCTGCGTGCTCAATGATTGGGGCCCGCCCAGCGACGATTATTGGCGACGTTGAAGCGGGGAGGGCGTGCGGGCTGCCGGGCGGGCTGCCGGGCTGCCGGGCTTGCGGCGACGCCTCCAGGGCCTATAGTGCGCGGGTTAGTTGAGACGCGCTTGACGGGCGAGGGATGACAGGACTGAGCGGCAAGGTTGCCTGGGTGACGGGCGCGGGCAGCGGGATTGGCGAGGCGGCGGCGCGCGCCCTCGCCGAGGCCGGCGCTGTTGTCGCGCTGACCGGGCGGCGCAAGGACAGGCTCGAAGCGGTGGCGGCAGCGATCGTGGGTGCCGGCGGGCGGGCGCTGGTTGAGCCGGGCGACGTGATGGACAAGGCCATGGCGCCGGCGGTCGCTGGCCGGATAAAGGCGGTGACCGGAAGGCTCGATATTCTCGTCAACAATGCCGGCCTCAATATTCGCGAGCGAAGCTTCGCCGAATTGGTGCCGGAAGCCGTTGACCATGTCCTTTGCGCCAATCTCAACGGTGCCTATTACACGCTGCTCGCGGTTCTGCCGCTGATGCGCGCGCAGCACGAAGGCGTGATCATCCATACCGCGTCCTGGGCCGGCAAATATGTCTCGCCGCTGAGCGGCTCGGCCTATACCGCTGCAAAGACGGCGCTGATCGCGCTCAGCCAAAGCCTCAACATGGAGGAATTCCAACACGGCATCCGCTCCTGCGTCCTCTGCCCGCAGGAGATCGCGACTCCCATTCTCGAAGCGCGCCCGGTCAAGGTTACGCCGGAAGAGCGGGCCCGCATGCTGCAACCCGAAGACCTGGCCAACCTTATCGTCTATGTGGCTTCGCAGCCGCCGCATGTCTGCATCAACGAAGTCACGATCAGCCCGACCTGGAACCGTTCCTATTTGCGCCCGCTCTAAATTTGGCGTTCAGATCGCGGCGAGCGCTTCCGGCCGCTTGGCCAGGACCTCATCAAGCCAATCAACCCGCATTTCCGGCACCGAAGCGAGCAACTTTTCCGTATAGGGATGGAAGGGCGGCGCGAAAATCTCGACGGTTGGCCCCTGCGCGATGATTTCGCCTTTCAGCATGACGGCGGTGCGATGGGCGATGCGCCGGACGATGCCGAGATCGTGGGTAATGAACAAATAGGCGAGGCCGAGTTCGTCCTGCAGGCGCTTCAGCAATTTGAGGATTTCGTCGGCGACCAGCGGATCGAGGGCGGAAGTCGGTTCGTCGCAAATGACCAGGTCGGGTTCAGCGGCAAGGGCCCTTGCAATGCATACCCGCTGCTTCTGGCCGCCCGACAGGGCGGTGGGCAGCCGTTCGGCATAGTCCTGCGGCAGTCCGACGAGCCCGAGGAGCTCGAGTACCCTGGCGCGGACCTCTGCCGGGGGGCGGTTGAAATAGAAAGCGACCGGACGGCCGATAATATTGGCGAGCGTCTGACGCGGGTTCAAAGCGACATCGGGCTGCTGGTAGATGAACTGGATTCCGCGCAGATCCTGCCGGTCGCGTTCGGCGAGCGTCGGGGGCAGGCTGCGGCCATGGTAGCGCACGTCGCCGGAGCGGCGCGGCAAAAGGCCGACCACGAGGCGGGCAAGCGAACTCTTGCCCGAGCCCGATTCACCGACGACCGCCACGGTTTCGCCGCGGGCAACCGAGATCGTCGCATTCTTGACCGCGATGAACGTGTCATAGGCACCGACCGCGTTTTCGACCGACAGTACCGTTTCGCCGCGCTTTCCCTCGTCCTCGACCGACAATTTGTCAGCTGCCTTGCGCTCGGCAACCAGTGCTGCCGTATAGGGTTGGGCTGGCCGAATCAGAATCTGTTCGGTCTCGCCGATCTCAATCATCTTGCCGTGCCGCAGGACCATAATGCGATCGGCGACCTGGGCAACAACCGCAAGATCATGGGTGATATAGAGCGCGGCGGTGCGATACTCGTGAATCAGCTTCTTGAGGAGGGCCAGAACCTCGATCTGGGTCGTCACGTCGAGCGCGGTCGTCGGCTCGTCGAGGACGAGAATATCGGGGCGGCAGGACATCGCCATCGCGGCCATGGCGCGTTGCAATTGCCCGCCGGATACCTGGTGTGGATAACGACGACCGAAAGTGTCGGGGTCTGGGAGGTCGAGGGCGCGAAATAATTCGAGCGCCCAGGCTTGCGCTTCCGCCGGCTTCATGAGGCCATGCTGCAACGGCATTTCGCAGACCTGGTCCATCAGCCGGTGGGCTGGGTTGAAGGAGGCAGCAGCGCTCTGGGCAATATAGGCGATGCGGTGTCCGCGCACTTCGCGGCGCCCGTCATAGGGCAATTCGCGAACTTTGAGGTCATCGATGACGACATTGCCGCCAGTGATCCGGCAGCCGGCCCGGGCATAGACCATCGAAGCAAGTCCGATGGTCGATTTGCCGGCGCCGCTTTCGCCGATCAGGCCGAGCACTTCGCCACGCTTGAGCTCGAGCGAGACATTGTCGACGAGGACCACGCCGGAGATCGTCTCGACGCGTAGATTTTCGACCCGCAAGACCTCGTCGCCCATAGCTACATCTCCGCCGAGGCCCCGGAGGGCCGCGAATTGATCGACAGAATCCAGTCGACGACGAGATTGACGCCCGATCGTCATGACGGCGATGGCAATGGCCGGCCAGAGCGGCGCGAACATGCCGAAATTGATCGCTTGGGCGTTGTCGCGCACCATGCCGCCCCAGTCCGCATAGGGCGGCTGGATGCCGAGCCCGAGGAAGCTAAGCCCGGCGACGAACAGGAAGTTGAAACAGAAGCGCAGGCCGAATTCGGCGATCAGCGGCGGCGCCGCATTGGGCAGGATTTCGCGAGCGCATCACCCAGACCAGGCCCTCGCCGCGCAATTTGGCGACTTCGACATATTCGAGAACCGCGAGATTCATGGCGACCGCACGAGCGAGCCGGAAGACACGGGTCGAGTCGAGGATCGCGATGGTCAGGATGAGAACCGGAATCGAGGAACCGAAAACCGACAGAATGATCAGCGCCGAAATCAACAGGGGAATCGACAAGATGACATCGACAAGGCGCGACAGGACCATGTCGATTTTTGGCCCGCCGACCGCGGCAAGAAAGCCGAGAGTTGTTCCGATGAAGAACGACAGAATTGTTGTCAAGAGTGCGACGCCGATGGTCATGCGTGCGCCGTAGATCAGGCGCGAGAGCATGTCGCGACCGATATTGTCGGCCCCGAGCAGCAAGTCCCCGGATGGCGGGTCCCAGGTGCCGCCGACCGATTCAGACTGGCTGTAGGGTGCAAGCCACGGCGCAAAGAAAGCGACGAGAAGATAAAGAGTAATGATCGCCAATCCGACCCAGGCCGAAAGTGAAGGCTTGTGCCCGAAAATGCGCATCATCTATCGCGGCTTTCGTAGACGAGGGTTGACGAGGATTGCGAGAATGTCGGCGAGCGTGTTGAGGCCGACGAAGGCGCCAGCAAAAATCAGGCCGCAGGCCTGCACGACCGGCACGTCGCGCTTGGAGACGGCGTCGACCATCTATTGACCGATGCCGGGATAGACGAAGACGATCTCAATCACGACGACGCCGACGATCAGATAGGCGAGGTTCAGAGCGACGACCGAGATGATCGGTGCCGCGGCGTTGGGCAGGGCGTGGTTCAAAATGACGCGCGAGCGCGATAGACCCTTGAGGAAGGCCATCTCGATATAGGGCTTCGACATGATCGAGAGGACGGAAGTGCGCGTCATCCGCAGCATGTGCGCGGTCGACCAACATGGTCAGCGTCAAGCGCCGGCAAAGTGGTAACATAGAATCGCTCGGCAAGGCCCATTTCGGGAAAGACGGTCGAAAGCGAGGGAAACCAGCTCATTGTCGACGGCGAAAAAACAGAATGAGCAGATAGGCGATGAAGAATTCCGGCACCGAGATCGCCATCAGCGTCAGAATGTTGGCAAGTTGGTCGACGAGCTTCCCTTCGTTGATGGCCGCAACAATGCCAAGTCCGACCGCCAGCGGAACGGCGATCATCGCCGCATAGCTCGCCAGGAACAGAGTGTTGACGAATTGTGGCCTGACTTCATCGATGATGATGCGGTCATTGGTGAGAGCAACGCCGAAATCGCCGCGAACCGCGCCGAACAACCATGCGAAATAGCGGACATAGGCCGGCCGATCGAGGCCGAGCTCGTGACGGAACACCTTCAGGGCGTCCGGGGTGGCACCTTGACCGAGAACCGCGCTGGCGACGTCGCCCGGCAGGATCTCAGTCGCGGCAAAAATCAAAACGCTCACGGCGAGCAGCGTCAGGACCCCGAGAGCGGCCCGTGTCGCGATGATGCGCAACACGGATCAGTTCTCCCACTTCAGGAAACGGCCGTTTTTGGGGTCAAGCAAACCAGCCCTTTTCGGCAATCCGGTTATCGTTCAGTCGTAGCGTGCATGCGGCGCGGTGCCCATGACCTTCTTGGAATAACCGTCGAGATAGTCGCTGATCGCAAAGCAGATCATGCCGCCATCGTCCGAAATCATCTCCTGGCGTCGGAGTACATCTCCCTGCGCTTGCCTCTCGTCGAGTTCGGCGCGCGCTGCCATGACGATCTTGTCGAACTCGGGCGCTTCCAGTTGCGTGTCGTTCCAGGTGAGCCGGTTGTTGGAAGCTTGCGAGAGCTACAGTCGACCGTCGGGCGGCGGCCCCAATAGACGGCGCAGAACGGCACCTTCAGCCAGACATTGTCCCAGTAGCCGTCGGCGGCCACCTTCTTGACGTCGAGGTCGATGCCAGCCTTCTTCAGCGACTCCTGGTAGAGTTGGGCGCAATCAACTGCCGAATCCCAAGCGCCCTCGGAGGTCTGCAGCTCCAGCTTCGCATTGCTAAGCCCGGCCTTCTTGAAATGGAAGGCGGCCTTGTCCGGATCGTAGGGGCGCTGCGGCATGGCCTTGTTGTAATAGGGATAAAACGCATCGAGCGTGTGTCGTTGCCCGCTGTCGCAAAACCAGTGAAGACCGTGTCGATGATCTTCTGGCGGTCGATCCCGTATTTCAGGGCGAGACGCAGATCCTTGTTGTCGTAGGGCGAATCGGTGACGCGCGCGACAAAGCAATAGCGGTTGCCGGTGCCTTCGGTGCGCACGATGTTGAGCTTCGGATCCTTCATGAGGAGCTTTACAGTGCGCGCATCGAGACGGTTGGCAGCGTCGATCTGGCCTGATTGCAGAGCCGAGGTTCGGGCCGTCTTGTCGGTGATGTAGCGGATTTCAACCGTGTCGAAATTGGCCCGGTCCTTCTTCCAGTAATCGCTTTTGCGCTTAAGCACGACGCGCACGCCCGGCTCGAACGTCTCGAGCGAATAGCCGCCGGTGCCGTCCGGCTTGGACCATTCGGTGAAACCATTCGGGACGACCATGAGATGGTAGTCGGAAAGGACATAGGGAAGGTCTGCGTTGCCATCGCTAAGAGTAATCTGCAGCTGGTTGGGGGACAGCTTCTTGATTTCCTTGATCTGGGCGAGAATGCCCTTGGCCGGCGACTTCGTCTCGCCGGGATGCAGGTTGATCGAATAGATGATGTCGTCGGCATCGAGCGTCTTGCCGGAGCTGAACTTGACACCCTTGCGGACGTTGAAGATCCATTCGGTGGCACCGGGCTTGGTCTCCCAGCTCTCCAGCAGTTCGCCCTCCGCCTTGCCGGCATTGTTGATTTCGACAAGCCCGTTCATGAGGGCCAGACCGTAGGCAATCGGAATCGAATCGGCATAGGTGCGCGGGTCAAGCGAATCGCTCGGGCCGCCGCCCTCCATGCCGATCCGGAACGTGCCACCCTTCTTGGGGGTTTCGGCGAGGGCTGGCCCCGCCAGGAGCACCGGGCCGGATGCAGCCCCGGCGCCGATCGCGGCAATTCCTGCCAGGAAATCGCGGCGCGACATGCCGCCCTTCGCATAGATGGCTTGGAGCTTGTCGAGTTCAGTCATTACCACATCCCTCCCTGGGCGCCTCGGCAGAGCCTCGGCCCGGTCTATCAGCTTTCATCATCGAATCCCGGCTCGCTCACTGTCAACGTCAGATCAGATGGCTTCTGGCGATTTTCAGGGCTGCCGGCCCGATTTTCCATGCCGACGGCGGCGCCTGACCGCTTTTGTCCTTGGGAGGTGAAGGCGGTACGGCCGCGGGCAGGCAGCTGAATGCTGTGCTGTTGCGTTTGATAAGGATCATGTTTATCCGGGATTGCGCTCGCTCCACGGGATCGTGCGCGACTTGGCCGAGGCGGGCGAAAGCACGCAGCGCGGCGCTTTCGAAAGGGGATTGACCATAGCAAAGACGCCGCAAGAGGCCCTGGTTGAGCGGACGCCCGGCGACGAGACCTGTCGGCTGCGGAATTGTGAAGCTTTATGGACAAGGTCGTGCCGGGACCGGCGTGCCGGCCCAGTTGTTCGAGCTCTGGCAGCAGAATTTGCGGCCGGCGGGGAACGGACTTGGCGCGGCTGGACTTGGCACGGCTATCGTCGACTGGCCGGATGGCATGCCGGGCGAAGCCGGATACTTTCGCCGTTGGGACAGACCTGGCCGAGGCTGGGCCCCAGGCGCTGCGAGGTGCAATGTTTGATTCCGCGCTCTTGAAGAATACGCTCGACAAGGAGACCTTCCTGAAGCTCGAGCCGGGCCTGCGCGAGGATCTTCTCGAGGCGCAGTTCGAATTGTCTCAGACCAAGGCGCGCACGATCCTGGTGCTGATCAATGGCGCCGATGGGGCCGGCAAGGGCGACTTGATGAATTGCCTCTACACCTGGCTCGACGCCCGCTTCATCGAGACCCTGACCTATGGTCCGGAAAACGATGTCGAGCGCAGCCGGCCGCCGATTTGGAAATATTGGCGCGACATGCCGCCGCGGGGCCGGATCGGGATCGTGCTCGGCTCCTGGTATCATGATTGTCTCTATCAGCGCGCCAACGGCCAGCTCTCAATCGCGGAATTTTCGCGGGCCATGGTCGAAATTAACCGGTTCGAGGAAATGCTGTATGCCGAGGGTGTCACCCTGATCAAATTGTGGTTGCATGTTGATCCGGAACTGTCGCGCCGGCGGATCAAGAAGCTCAAGCGGGACGGCCATTACACCCGCCCGGTCGTGCGCGAATGGGCCGGTCTACAAGACCCGGGCGAGCAACGGCGCTTGACCGAGGCGGCTCTGTTGACCGTTGAGACCACCTCGGTCGGCCATGCGCCCTGGCACGTCATCCCGGCAGCCGACAATCATTACCGCGACATTGCAGTTGGAACCCTGCTGCTCGACATGCTGCGCCGGGCGGCCGTCCACAATGTTGCGCCGCCGCCGGCCAGGCCGAAACCGTCGGTTCAACTGCCGCGCGCCTCGGTGCTCTCCAGTCTTGAACTCACCCTGGCGCTGCCGCGCGCCAACTACGAGAAGCGGATCAAGGCGGCGCGCGAAAGAATCACCGAAATTGCCAGTGCCAAGGCCTTTGCGAAAATCGGCGTGGTCTGTGTTTTCGAGGGCAATGATGCGGCTGGCAAGGGCGGGGCGATCATTCGGGTGCGGGAATTGCTCGATCCGCGCCAGTTCCGGGTTCATCCGATCTCGGCACCGAGCGACGAGGAAAAGGCGCGGCCCTATCTGTGGCGGTTCTGGCGCCATATTCCGGCCCGCGGCAATGTCGCGATTTTCGATCGGAGCTGGTACGGGCGGGTTCTGGTCGAGCGGGTCGAGGGCTTTTGCAGCCGCGAGGATTGGGAGCGTGCCTACAGCGAGATCAACGCGTTCGAAGCGCAGCTCCATCGCGCCAATTACGCGGTCGTGAAATATTGGATGGCGATCAGCCAAAACGAACAATTGCGCCGTTTCAAGGAGCGCGAGGCCACTGCCTACAAGCGGCACAAGATCACCGAGGAGGATTGGCGCAATCGCGAAAAATGGCCGCTCTATGAAGAGGCGGTGACGGATATGGTCGACCGTACCAGCCTGCCGCATGCGCCGTGGACGCTGATTGCCGCCGAGGACAAGTATTTCGCCCGGGTCAGCGTGCTCGAGCAATTGGCCGATCAGCTCGAATCAATCGCTTAAGGCCTCAGCGCCAGCGCAACCTGGCAAGGGCGCGCGCCAAGCTTTCCTTGAGCGCCGCGGCGAGCAGCCCCGCCGGGGCGAACGGGGCCGGCGCTGCCGCGGCCTCAGGCGCGGCGAGGCGGATATCGAGGTTCTGGGCGAAAGCCGCGCTCAGCCGTGCGACCAGATTGCGGACCAGGCCAGAGCGCCCGAATTGCGCGAGCGGCCCACTGAGCCCGTAGCGCATGGTGACGTCGACCCTCGTCCAGGCCTGTCCCTCGCTACCCGGCACGGCGCTCAGGCAATAATCGATACTGCCCTCCGCGAAGGAGCCACTGCCGCGGTCGCTGCCGCGACCACGAATGATCTGACGGTGTTCCCCCTCAAATCGCTCGATTGTGCCGGCGCCGGCAAAGCGAGCCCTTAACGGTCCAAGCTGGACCAGCATGTGGCCTTCGACCCGATCGTCCGCCTCGCTTTCGAGTACGAGCCCCGGCAGGCATTGGCCGAGCAGGGCCGGATCGCGCATCAAGGCCCAGACGGCCTGCGCGGGATGGGGGAGTACGAAAGTCTGGCGCAGAAGATTGTTCCGGCCCTCGGTCTCGATGGCCGAGACCTCAACCGCAATCGCTTTTCGCACCGGCCGGGAGGCGGGCTTGGCGACAGCGGCTGGCGCAGGCTCCGGCGGCTGCCGTTCCAGCCTTTGCGTCGCCGCTGCCTTGCTGGCTGCCGGTCCCGGCGCCGGACCAAGCCCGGTCGGCTGGCGCTCCGGCAGCGCCACGCCGCGCCGTTCTGCCATCAGAGTTTCGATTGCCTGAACAATGCCGGCATAGCCGGTGCACCGGCATAGATTGCCGCTCATCTCGGTGCGGATCGCGGCGCGATCGAGGTCGCTCTTGCGCAGCAGAAGGTCGCGCGCCGCAATCAGCATGCCCGGCGTGCAATAGCCGCATTGCAGCGCATGGGCATCGCGGAAGGCGTCGCGCAGCCGGGCCATCAGGGGATCGTCGTCGAAGCCCTCGATGCTGCGAACATCGGCGCCGTCGCAGGCAACGGCAAAGGTGATGCAGGAGCGGACAATGGCGCCGTCGACTTCGACCGTACAGGCGCCGCACACGCCGTGCTCGCACCCGATGTGGGTGCCGGTCAGCAACAGAAGTCTCGCGCAGGAAATCGGCCAGATGCTGCCGTGGCGGCGCCTCGGCGCTGAGTGTCTGGCCGTTGACGGTGAGGGTGAGCGGGCGCTTGGGAATCATGAATTTTGCGCCTGTTCGAACGCGCGGGCAAGCGCCGTAAGATAGAGGCGCATGGCATAGGCATCCTCGTCGAGGCCGGCGCCGGCAAGAATGGCCCGCACGCCATCGGGCGCAAAGCCCTGGTCGAGTTGCGCGAGGCCGAGGGCGCTTCCTTCGATGATGCAAGGGGGGCCGGCAAGCGCGCCGGCGACGAGGCGCACGAAGCCGCGCTCGGGATCGGCGACGACGACACCGATGGCTTCGGCGAATTCGCCCGTCTTGCGGCAAATCTTGGCGTAGCCGGCCCGGCCGGAAGCCGACAGCCGGGGGATCCTGACGGTGGCCAGGATTTCATCGCCGGCAAGTGCGGTCGCCATGGCGCCGGTTACAAAATCCGGGAGAGCGACCCAACGCTGCCTTTGCCGGCCGACGATCAATACCTCGGCATCGAGCGCGAGCAGGCAGGATAGCCAGTCGGCGGCTGGGTCGGCATGGGCGAGACTGCCGCCAATCGTACCGCGATTGCGGACCGCCCGATAGGCGATCGACCGGGCGACGCGGCCGAGAAGACCATGCGCCGGATCGTCGACACGGCCGTCCTCGATCGCGGCGTGGGTAATGCAGGCGCCCAGTGACAGGCTGTTGCGATCCTCTGCGACCGCTGAGAGCTCGGCGATCCGGGTGATGTCGATGAGGAGCGGCGGGCGGATCAGCCGAAGGTTGAGCATCGGGCCAAGCGTCTGACCGCCGGCCAGGATCTTGGCCTCGGGCTCTTGGCTGAGCAGGCTGGTCGCCGCTTCGAGCGTGGTCGGCCTGGCATAGTCGAAGGCGACAGGCTTCATGACGGCGGCCGGCGCCGCGCCGCCGCATCGATCGCCTCGGCGATCCGCCGCGGGGTCGCCGGGCAGACCAATATTTCGGCGCCACGGGCGGTGAGCGCGTCGTTGATGGCATTGGTGATTGCCGCGGGCGGCGCAATAGCGCCACCCTCACCGAGGCCCTTCTGACCAAAGCGCGTGTAGGGCGAAGGTGTCTCCATGTGAATGATGCGAATTTCCGGGATTTCGGTCGGCCCGGGGAGCAGATAGTCGGATAAGGTCGAACCGAGCGGTTGGGCGCGTTCGTCGAACCGCATCTCCTCGTAGAGCGCGGTGCCGATGCCCTGTGCGGTGCCGCCGTAGATCTGTCCGTCGACAATCATCGGATTGACCAGCACGCCGCCATCCTCGACGATGACATAATCGCCGAGTTCGACCTCGCCGGTCTGCGGATCAACGGCGACCTGCACCGCGTGGACGGCGTAGCTGAATGTTCCGCTGTCGCGCTCGGGCCGATAGCCGGCGGTGACTTCGAGGCCGCCGGGATCAACGTCAGGCGGCAGATCCTGCGGGCGGCGGTACCAGGTGCGGGCGATTTCGGCGATCGCGACGCGTCCGGAATTGGCGACCACGTTACCCCGTTCGAGCCGGACCTCGGCCGGTGCCGCCTGCAAGAGGCGGGCGCCGATCGTTTTGATCCGTTCGCCGAGCGCATCGCAGGCGGCGGCGACGGCGCCGCCCGACATGATCATGCAGCGCGATCCCCAAGTTCCCGTCGAATAAGGGGTCTCAGCAGTGTCGCCGTGCACCAATTTAATGCGGTCGTGAGCGATGCCGAGCAGCGAATGGGCAACCTGCGACAACGTCGTTTCCAACCCCTGGCCATGGCTGTGCGCGCCGATACGCAATTCGAGGCCGCCATCGGGAGTGAGCCTGGCGTTGCATTGCTCGTAGCCCGGGACGAAAGGAACGCCCCAGGCGGCGTAGACACTGGTGCCGTGGCCGGCCTGCTCGGAATAGAGGCCGAAGCCGACACCGATCAGCCGCCCGTCTGGTTCGGCCTGGCGCTGGCGAAGCCTTATTGCCGCGACGTCGATTGCTGCCATGGCGCGCTTGAGCGCCTGCGGATAATCGCCTGAATCGAAATGCCTTTTGGTCACGTTGTCGAAGGGCATTTGTTCGGGCTGCACAAGGCTTGCCAGGCGCAGAGCGGTCGGCTCGCAGCCGACTGCGCGGGCGAGCGCATCGAGCGTCACCTCGAGGGCAAAACAGATGCCGGTGCGTGCGACCCCCCGATAGGGCAGAATCGGCGGCTTATTGGTCGCCACCGAATAGGTGCGGCAGCGGTAATGTTTGAAATCATAAAGGCCAGGCAGGATGCTGGCGATCTGACCAGCCTCGAGGCAGGCCGAGAAAGGATAGGCGGAAAACGCGCCGGCATCCACGCTGGCCTCACAATCGAGCGCCATCAGCCGGCCGGTCTCATCGGCATAGGCAGTCAGGATATAATGGTGCTCCCGGCAATTGGCGCCGGCGGTCAGATTTTCGCGACGATCCTCAAGCCAGCGCAACGGTCGGCCGAGCCGCCGGGCTGCCCAGCCGAGCGCCACTTCCTCGGTGAGCAGCACGCCCTTGTAGCCGAAGCCGCCGCCGACATCGGGCGCGATAACGCGGATCTGGCCCTCCGCGAGACCGAGGCATTCGGCAAGGCCGCTGCGCACGATATGCGATTGCTGCGTCGAACTGGTCACCACCAGCTGGCCGAGTCGGTGGTTCCATTCAGCGACGACGCCGCGCCCTTCGAGCGGGCTCATGACCTGCCGCGCGGTGCGCAATTCCCGCCGCACCGAGCGCCAGTTCTTGGCCTCGGCCAGGGCTTCAATATCGACGGCGATCTCGCTGGTGAGAAACAGATTATCGCCCCAATGCTCGTGCACCAGCGGGGCGCCGGGGGCGCGCGCCTGCAGCAGGTCGTGGACGGCCGGCAATTCGTCGAAATCGCATTCAATTTGGGCAGCGAGATCCTCGGCCTCGGCCCGGCTCGCCGCAAGACACATGGCGATCGGCTCGCCGACATAGCGGACCTTGTCGCTCGCCAGAATCGGCTGCAGCGAAGATTTGAAACCGGCAAGCGCAGTGTCGGCGCGGATCGGCGCGACGCCCTCGAGATCAGCCGCAATAAAGACCCGGGTGCGGATCGCGTCGGGAATCCGCACCGCCCGGATCCTGGCATGGGCGAGGGGGCTGCGCAGGAAGGCCACATCGAGCATGCCGGGCAACTTGATGTCGCCGACATAGGTGCCGCGACCGCGCAGATAGCGCTCGTCTTCCTTGCGAGCCAGACGTGCGCCAATGCCCTGCGGGGGCGCCTCGGCGGTGCTATCGATCATCGGGTTCCACTTGTTCTAATAATAGGATGATAGGATGGCGTGGCCCAGCCGGCAAGCGCTCAGCGCCGCCGTTCGAGTAGGTCAATTTTGAGCCGCACTACGTCGCCGCGGTAGGTGATTAGCCCAAGGTAGAGAACGGTGCCATGTCGGTCCGTTGCCAGGCAGCGCGCTTCGGCCGTTGGTGCATTCATGGCAATATCGAGGAATCTCGCGGTCTCGACATCGGCGGCGCTGATCGAAAGGGTCTGGTGCGCTTGGGTTATTTCGACGCCGGCGAGTTCGGCGAGAACCGCCAGCGCCGGGCGGCTCGCGAATTGCTGCGGCGCGAGCGCATGGAGATCGGCGGCCAGATGGACACGGGCGATCGCGTAGGGCTCGCTGCCGCGCTTCTGCAACGAGCGGATGTAGGTATAGGCCGGCGCGGCCAGGCCATCGTCTGGCCCGATCGGGGGCGGCGGGGCCGGCTCGCTTGGCAAGAGTTCGAGGACATTGTCGCGGATCGGCGCGACCAGGCTTTCCCAGTCGCTGGCGAGTTGCAGCCAGCGCTGCGGCGTCGGCGCCCTGGTGACGAAGGTCCCGCGGCCCTGGAAGGATTTCAATATGCCATCGCCTTGCAGCAATTCGACCGCCTGGCGAACGGTGACCCGGGCGACGCCGAATTCTTGCTCCAGCGCCTCGAGCGTCGCGATCTTGTCGCCGACGTGCCAATAGCCTTCCTCCACCCTGCGGCGCAGGACCGAGGCGACCTGCAGGTAGCGCGGCAAGCGGTCGCGCCGGGGCAAGCGGGCATCCTCGTGATCATTCATCGGCGTTCGCTTTCGGGTTGTCTTTCTCGACGTCGGCGCGGGCATCGACGACGCCGCTGACCAGATTGGCGGACATCAGCCGGGCCGGATCGATCGCTGCCTCGGCCGGCACCAGATGCTGCCCGAGTTCGGCGAGCCAGGACTGGAATAGGCGGCGGGCTGCCTGGGCCTCGGCAACGCTCACCGCCGAGAAGCGAACGACGGCGCCTGGTTTGAGCCGCCCGGCGCCGGGCAGATCGGCGGAAATGACGGTCGCGATCTTCGGGTAGCCACCGGTCGTCTGCCGGTCGGCAAGGAGAAGAATTGGCTGTCCGTTGCCCGGCACCTGCAGCGCGCCGGGCGCAATGCCATCGGAGACAATGTCAAAGCCGTGGGCATGGGCGAGGCTCGGGCCAATCAGGCGCATGCCCATCCGATCGCTCTCCGACCCAACCCGAAAGGGCGCCGTCAGAAACGTCTCGATCGCGGCTGTCGTGAAATAATCGTCCTGCGGACCTAGAACGACGCGAAGCAGGGCAGGTGGCGCGAGTTCGATGTCGCTAAGGCGCCATTCCGTCCCGCCCTCGGCCGCGTCGCGGCGTAGCGGCAGCATATCGCCGGCTTGCAGCGCTCGTCCGTCGAAGCCGCCTAGCCCGGCCCGGACATAGGTCGACTGACTGCCGAGAAAGGGCTCGAGCGCCAATCCGCCGGCAATCGCAAGATAGCCGATCGGGTCGAGCGAGCCAATCCGCAACGTCTCACCGCGCCGCAGTCGAAAGCTCTGGCCTGCGGCCGGTTGCCGGCCGATCCTTTCGCCGCCGGCGAAAATCTCGAGGGCAGCCCGGCCGCCGACAAAGGCAAGCCGGGCGGCGTCGGCCTCGAGGCGCAGCGTTGCGCCAGTATAGGCCATCTCGAGCCCACCCAAGTCCGGCCGATTGCCGACCAAAAGATTGGCAAGGCGCAGGCCGACAGGATCGAGGGCGCCCGACACGGGGATGCCGAGGCGCTGATGGCCGAACCGGCCGAAATCCTGCACGGTAGTGGAGAGGCCGGGGTTGATGACTTGCAGGAAAGCGCTCATGCCGCGCCGCCGGCCGGCAGACCCGCATCGACGCGGGCCAAAATATCGTAATAGAGGGCGCTGGAAATCGGCTCGAATTCAACCGAATCGCCGGGCATCAACAAGGCTGGCTGCGGTAAGCGCGAGGTGTCCCAGATCCGCAGCGGCGTGCTGCCGATCAAATGCCAGCCGCCTGGACTTTCTTGCGGGTAAATGCCGGTCATCGCCATCGCGATGGCAACCGATCCCGGTGGAACCTTGAGGCGCGGCGACTTGCGACGCGCCAACACCAGCGGCGCCGGCAGATCACCCATATAGGGAAAGCCTGGCAGAAAACCGACCGCATAGACATAATAGATCTGCCCGGCGTGGCAGGCGATCACCTCGGCCGGCGTCATCGCGGTTAAAGCGGCGACGTCTGCGAGATCCGGGCCAAGCCCGTCGGTGTAGCAGACGGGAACCTTAAGGTGGCGGCCAGGAGCGAACGTATCGCTCAGGCCCTCGAGCATGGGCTGCAGGCGGGCGCGCAGTGCAGCGTCGTCGAGGATGGCAGGATCATAATGGATCATCAGGGAGCGGAAAGTCGGCACCGTTTCGACTATGCCTTCGATCTTGGCCGCCGCGAGCCGGCCGGCGAGATCGAGCACATGGGCGCTGAGGCGGCGGTCGATCGTCTGACCGAATTCGACAACCAGAGCGGTGTCGCCGCTGGCCAGGAAGCGGGCGCGGCAATCTTGCGTGGGAACGGGCGCCAGGTGACTTGTCCTCAGATTGACTTGTCCTCAGATTGACTTGTCCTCATATCGACTTGTCCTAATATCCCATAAATAGTAACATAATTTTTGCCAAATTCCATTCCGATCCTGCGGGGTGCGCATGGGCCTTTCCGTCAATCTCAACGCCGATATCGCCGAGGGCTGGGGCGCCTATTCGATCGGCAACGACGCCGCGCTGATGAAAATCATCAAATCCGCGAATGTCGCCTGCGGCTTCCACGCCGGCGACCCGGTGACCATGCAGCGGATCTGTGCGATCGCCCGTGCCGAGGGGGTCAGCATCGGCGTCCATCCCGGCTTCAACGATCTTTGGGGTTTCGGCCGGCGCCGCATTCAGATGCGGGCCGACGAGCTGGAATATATGGTTGCTTATCAGATCGGCGCCTTGCAGGCGATGGCGGCCTATGCCGGTCTCACGGTCACCCATCTCAAGCCGCACGGCGCCCTGAACAATATGGCGGCCGAAGACCAGGCCTATGCCCTGGCGATTGGCCGGGCAATCAAGACGGTCGATCCACGGGTGATCTATGTGGCACTCGCCGGTTCGAAGATGGAATCTGCCGCACAAAGCCTCGGGCTCGCCGTCGCCCGCGAGGGGTTCATCGATCGGCGCTACGAGGAGGACGGCAATCTCGCTTCGCGGTCGCAGCCGGGCGCGGTGATCAAGGACGTCGAGGCAGCGATCGAGCAGAGCGTGCGGATGGTTGAAACAGGCGAAGTCATCGCCCTGTCGGGCAAGACCATTAAGGTCAAAGTCGATACGTTATGCGTCCACGGCGACGAACCAACCGGCGTCGCGGTCGCGGCAGGCGTGCGGCGGGCGCTTGAGGCGCGTGGCATTGCAATCGTGACCATCCCGGAACTGTCGCTCTAGCCGGCCGCCCGGGCCCGCGGATCTCGCCGACCCCAGGAGGGACATGTGCTCAGGCTTGGCTATAAGGCATCGGCCGAACAATTTGGACCGAATGAATTATTGGGCTTTGCCGAACTGGCCGAGACTTTGGGCTTTGATTCGGTTTTCATCAGCGATCATTTTCAACCCTGGCGCCACACCGGCGGCCACGCCCCGTTCTCCTTTGCCTGGCTTGGCGCCTTGGGGGCCAAAACCAGCCGGGTCGTGATGGGAACAAGCGTTCTGACGCCGAGTTTCCGCTACCACCCCTCGATCGTGGCCCAGGCCTTCGGCACCCTTGGCGTCATGTTTCCAGGCAGGCTTATACTTGGCCTGGGGACGGGCAAATCGCTCAACGAGGTGCCAGCGACCGGCCTGGAATGGCCGGCGATGAAGGAGCGTTTTGCCCGGCTGCGCGAGGCTGTCGTGCTGATCCGCCGGTTGTGGCGCGAGGATCGGGTCGATTTCGCCGGCAATTTCTACCGGACCAAGGCCGCGACAATCTACGACCGGCCGAGCGAGCCAGTCCCGATCTATATTGCCGCGGCGGGTCCGATGGTCGCGAAATATGCTGGCCGGGCCGGCGACGGTTTCATCTGCACCAGCGGCAAGGATCCCTCCCTCTATCGCGAGAGCTTGCTGCCCAATCTCGCCGCTGGCCTTGCCGCCGAAGGCCGGCCGGCCGCGGCGATCGACCGGATGATCGAAATGAAGGTCTCCTTCGACCGCGACCGCGCGGCAGCGCTCGATGCCACCCGCCATTGGGCCGCGTTGTCGCTGACGGCAGAAGAAAAAATGTCGGTCGAGGATCCGCTTGAGATGGAGCAGCTTGCCGACAAGCTCAGCGTCGAGCGGACGGCGAGGCGCTGGATCGTCTCGAGCGATCCCGACGAACATGTCGAGCGGCTCAAGGCCTATCTCGAACTCGGCTTCAACCATCTCGTCTTCCATGCGCCGGGGCCGGACCAGGCGCGTTTCCTGCGGCTTTACGCCGACCAGGTTCTGCCGAAACTTCGCCACCTTTCGGGATGAGCAGGTCCAGCGCAGGCGCGGCGTTGGAAATCCTGGCCGTCGCCGGTCTGCCGCTCGTTGTTGCCGGTGCCGATCTTGCCGCTTTGGTCGAACTGGCAATCCTCAAGAGTGAGATTCGCCTGGCGCCACACGACATCATCGTCGTCGCCCAGAAGATCGTCTCCAAGGCAGAGGGCCGGACGGTCCGGCTCGACAGCGTCAAGCCAGGCCGGCGGGCCCGGGCGCTTGCGAGGACGACCGGCAAGGATGCGCGCCTGGTCGAATTGATCCTCGGCGAGTCGCGCAAGGTCAGGCGCAGCCGGCCCAATCTGATCATCGTCGAGCACCGGCTCGGCTATGTCATGGCCAATGCCGGTATCGATCAGTCCAATGTCGGGCCGGACGGCGAGCTTGCTCTCTTGCTGCCACGCGATCCCGATGCGAGCGCGCGGGCGCTGCGGGCGCGTTGGACGCAGCGCTTCGGGATTGACCTTGGCGTTGTCATCAACGACAGTTTTGGCCGACCGTTTCGGCGTGGAACGGTCGGGGTCGCGCTCGGAGCGGCGGGCATACCGACGCTGCTTGATCAGCGCGGCAAGCCAGATCTCTTCGGCCGCCCCCTGCAAACGACTCAGATCGGCCTCGCCGACGAGGTGGCGGCCGCCGCGTCGCTGGTCATGGGACAGGCCGACGAGGCGCGGCCGGTTGTTGTGGTACGTGGACTCACGATGGCGGCGCCGGCGGCAAGGGCCGCCGAACTGATCCGTCCTGATGCCGAGGATCTGTTTCGCTGATGGCGGTCTTGCCTTCCTCATCGCAAGTGGTTGCCCTATCGGGCGGCATCGGCGGCGCCAAGCTGGCGCTCGGCCTCGATCGTATTCTGGCGCCGGGGCAATTGACGGTGATTGCCAATACCGGCGACGATTTTGAGCATTTGGGCCTGTCAATTTCGCCGGATGTCGACACCCTGCTCTACACGCTCGGCGGCCGCGATGACCCGCAGCGCGGCTGGGGCCGGCGGGCCGAGACCTGGACCTTCATGCAGGCTCTGGCCGAGCTCGGCGGCGAGACCTGGTTCCAGCTCGGCGACGGCGATCTTGCCACCCATATCGAGCGCAGCCGGCGGCTGCGCCAGGGTGAGAGCCTGTCGGCGATCACCCAGGACTTTGCCCGCCGCTTCGCAATTACCAGTCGGATTCTGCCGATGAGCGATGCGCCAGTCCGCACCAAAATCAAGACCGGCGGCGGTTGGATCGATTTTCAGGACTATTTCGTGCGCCGGCGCTGTCAACCGAAAGTCGAATCGTTGGTTTTCGAGGGCGCCGAGCGGGCGCCGCCCAACCCGGGGTTTCTGGCCTTGCTCGCCGATCCGGCCCTTGCGGCGGTGGTCGTGTGCCCGTCTAACCCCTGGATCTCGATCGAACCAATTTTGACCCTACCCGGTGTCCGGCAGGCCTTGGCCAATTGCCGGGCGCCGGTCATTGCGGTCTCACCGATCATCGCCGGCAAAGCGGTCAAGGGACCGACCGCGAAGATGATGGCCGAACTCGGCGACCAGGTCTCGGCCGCGGCGGTGGCGCGCCATTATCAGGGCTTCCTCGATGGCTATGTGATTGACGAGGCGGATGCCGACGAAATGCCGGATCTCGACTTTCCCGTCACCATTGCGCCGACCCTGATGGTCAGCCTCGAAGACCGGCTGCGGCTCGCCCGCATAGTCATGGAAAAGGCTGCGAAACTCGCGCCCGGTAAGGCCAGGCGCAGCGCCCGCCTGCAGCCTGGAAACGGGACATGAGCACGGATCGAATCGTCGCCGTCGTGCCGGTCAAAGCAATCGCTTCTGCCAAAAGTCGGCTAGCCGCGGCCTACGCGCCGCCGTTTCGACAGGCGCTCGCCCGGGTCATGCTGGGCGACGTTCTGAGCGCTTTGGCCGCGGTGCCGGCGCTCGAAGAAATCGTCGTCGTCACCGGCGATGCCGAAGCGGCCGGCCTTGCCCGCAGCTTTGGCGCGCGCGTGTCGAGCGAGGCCGCCGAAAGTGGCCACACCGACGCAGTCATGGCCGCCGCGGCGACTTTGGCCCGCGAGGGCCGTGGCGGCCTGCTGACCCTGCCCGGCGATGTACCGGGTGTCACCGCTGACGAGCTTGCTCTTTTGCTCGAGCGCCACCGCGTCGCCCCGGCCTTTTCGATCGTGCCTGCGCATGACCGGCGCGGCTCCAACGCGATCTTGATGACGCCGCCTGACGCCGTGCCGCTCGCCTTCGGCAATGATTCCTTCCTGCCGCATCTCGCCGCTGCCCGCCGCCGCGGCCTCGAGCCGAATGTGCTGGTGCTGCCCGGCCTCGGTCTCGACATCGACAATCCCGCCGATCTCGCGCTTTTCTTGTCGGCGGCGCCGGCCTCGCGAACGCTGGCATTTCTGCGCGACGGACTGGCAAACACCGGGCCGGAGCAATTGGGAGACAACCAATGACAGGCACCGACCAGGTGAATTTCGCTGCGATCCTGGCGCGCGCCGTGGCCGGATCGCCGCCGAGCGCGGACGAAGCACGCCAATTCGCGCACTGCGACAATCTCGCGCTTCTGTGCGAGGGTGCCGCATCCCTTCGCGACAGACATTATCCCGACATCGTATCATATTCGCGCAAGGTCTTCATTCCGCTCACGAAACTTTGCCGCGATTCCTGCCATTATTGCACTTTCGCTAAGCCGCCGCGGCGCGGCGAGGCGGCTTTCATGAGCGCCGAGGAGGTGTTGGCGATCGCCGAAGCCGGGGCGCGGGCCGGCTGCAAGGAAGCGCTGTTCACACTCGGCGACAAGCCGGAGCTGCGCTACCGCGCGGCGCGCGAGGAGCTGGCGCGCCTCGGGTATCCGACGACATTGGCCTATCTCGCCGCTATGGCCGAATTGGTCTTTGCCAAGACGGGGCTCTTGCCGCACCTCAATCCCGGCGTACTGGCGCCCGAGGACCTCAAGGCGTTGCGCAAGGTCTCGGTCTCCATGGGAATGATGCTGGAAACGGCCGCGGCACGATTGTCGCGGCGTGGCGGTCCGCATTTCGGTTCGCCCGACAAGGAGCCGGCGCTGCGCTTGGCGAGCATTTCGGCGGCTGGCGATGCGCAGGTGGTGTTCACGTCGGGGATTCTGATCGGCATTGGCGAGACCCGGCTCGAGCGAATCGAGGCGCTTCTCGCGCTCCGCGATCTCCACGCGCGCTATGGTCATCTCCAGGAAATCATCATCCAGAATTTCCGGGCAAAACCCGGCACCCGGATGGCAGGGGCGCCAGAGCCGAGCGAGGCCGACCTGCGATGGACGGTGGCGGTTGCCCGGATCCTGCTGCCAGGGACGCTCGCCATTCAGGCGCCTCCCAATCTCAGCCCGGGCGGCCTCGCGGGCCTGATCGGGGCCGGCATCAACGATTGCGGCGGCGTCTCGCCGGTGACGATCGACCATGTCAATCCGGAAGCGCCGTGGCCTTCGATCGACAATCTGGCACGGCAAGCGGCAGCCGCCGGCAAAATCCTGACCGAGCGTCTCGCCATCTATCCGGCTTTCGTCGAGGCCGCGCCCCGCTGGCTCGATCCCGCCCTGATTGCGCGGACGCTGCAGCTCGCCGACGCGCAAGCCTATGCCAGGCCGCCGGGCCAATGGACACCAGGTGCCGCGGTGCCGCTCGACGGGCTCGAGCCCGAACATCCGCGCCGCCTGCGCCTCGGCGACCCGCTTGCCCGGATCCTAGCCAAGCCGTTTGCTGGCGAACGGCTGCTACAGGCCGAGATTGAGCAGCTGTTTGCCGCCCGCGGCGAGGCCTTTTGGCGCGTTTGCGCTGCGGCCGACCGGTTACGGCAGCGGGTCAGCGGCGAGCGGGTTGGCTACGTCGTCAATCGCAACATCAATTACACCAATATCTGCACCTATCGCTGTCAGTTCTGCGCCTTTTCCAAGGGGCGGATGAGCGAGAACCTGCGCGGCCGGCCCTATGATCTCGATCTGGAGGAAATTGCCCGGCGGACGCGCGAGGCCTGGGCGCGCGGGGCAAGCGAAGTCTGCCTGCAGGGCGGCATCCATCCCGCCTATACCGGGGCGACTTATCTGGCGATTGTTGCGGCCATCAAAAGGGCAGTCCCGGACATCCATGTCCACGCCTTTTCCCCGCTCGAAATTTTTCAGGGCGCTGCGACGCTGGGGCTTTCGGTCGAAACCTTTCTTGCGCAATTGCGGCGGGAAGGCCTCGGCAGCTTGCCAGGAACGGCAGCCGAAATTCTCGACGACGAGATTCGCGCGATCATTTGCCCGGACAAACTGACCAGCGCCGAATGGCTGGGCGTGGTCGCGGCGGCCCATCGCCAGGGTCTGCCGACGACCTCGACCATCATGTTCGGCCATGTCGAGGCGCCGCGCCATTGGGCCCGCCACCTCCTAGCGGTGCGCAAGCTGCAGGAGACAACCGGCATGATAACCGAATTCGTGCCCTTGCCGTTCGTGCCGATGGAAACGCCGATCTATCTCAAGGGCCGCTCGCGCCGCGGCCCGACGCTCCGCGAGGCGGTGTTGATGCATGCGGTGGCCAGGCTCGCGTTGCACCCGGCGATCGTCAATATTCAGGCCTCCTGGGTGAAACTGGGGGCGGAGGGCGTCAAGCTTTGCCTTTCGGCCGGCGCCAATGACCTCGGCGGCACCCTGATGAACGAGACGATTTCGCGGGCCGCGGGCGCCAGCCACGGCCAGGAAATGACACCGGAAAATATGCTGGCGCTGATAAATTCGCTCGGGCGGGCCGCAAGCCAGCGCACGACGCTCTATGCCGAGGCGCCGGCCGAACGGGTCGCGGCCGGTCGCAAGCCGGCACCCCTTGCGGAAATTTCGCTAAGTGGTACTAAGAATAGAATGATAGTATGACTGGGGAGCCGATGGGCCCGTTCGATTTTCCGGTGCGCGTCGAGGATGCCGCGGTCCGCAGCCGCGCCCTCGGCCTGCTGCGGGACAAACGGGTCAGATTGCCAACCTTCGGCGAAATTGCCGATCCCGATCGGGCCCCTGAAGGTCTGCGCCATCGGCTTGCGGCGATCGGCCCGGACGAGCCTGATGCGGGCAATCTCTACCGAATCCACTGGTACAACGATCGAGCGCGGCGGGGCCTTGCCCGGCTGCCGGTCCATGTCGAGATTCCGCCGGCTCTAAGCGGCGTCGAGGCCCGCATCATCGTCATGCTTGGCGCCCTGTTTCCGATGATCCAGGCCCACAAAGTGTTGGCCGCCTATGCGTGTCTGGCGCCGCGTCTGGTCGCCGGCCGGTTCGATCCGGTTCGCCAGCGGGCGGTCTGGCCCTCGACCGGCAACTACTGCCGTGGCGGTATTGCCGTCTCGCGCATCCTTGGCTGTCGCGGGGTTGCGGTTCTGCCAGAGGGCATGAGCCAGGAACGGTTCGATTGGCTTGGCCGCTGGGTTACCGTCGAAAGTGACATCATCCGCACCCCCGGCACTGAATCGAACGTCAAGGAAATCTACGACGCCTGTGCCGCCTTGCAGCGCGATCCTGCCAACGAGATCGTCAACCAGTTCAGTGAATTCGGCAATTACCTCGCGCATTGGCGCTGCACCGGTCCGGCGCTGGAATCGATCTTCGCCCATCTGCAGAAGCGCCAGGCCGACCTGCAGCTTGCCGCCTTTGTTTCGGCGAGTGGATCGTCGGGGACACTCGGGGCCGGCGACTATCTCAAAGCGCGCCATGGCGCCCGCATTGCGGTGGTCGAGGCGGTCGAATGCCCGACGCTGCTGAAGAACGGCTATGGCGAACACAATATCCAGGGCATTGGCGACAAGCATGTGCCGCTGATCCACAATGTCATGAATACAGATGTCGTGGTCGGCGTCAGCGACCGCGCCACCGATGGGCTCAATGCCGTCTTCAACACCGATGCCGGGCGGCACTATCTCGAAGACCGGCTTGGCGATGCCCGCGGTATTGTCGGGGCCCTGCAATATTTCGGCCTGTCGAGCCTTGCTAATATTCTGGCTGCCATCAAGTTCGCCAAGCACTTTTCGCTCGGATCGGACCAGCTGATCGTCACCGTCGCGACCGATGGCGCCGAGCTCTATGCCAGCGAAGTGCCGCGCTACCTCAAGCGCCGCCACAATGACCGCCCGTTCGATGGACAGACGGCGGCCGAATTATTCGGGGCGCATATGATCGGCGCCGATACCGACCACGTTCTCGATACCACCAGTTTCGACCGCGAACGGATCTTCAACCTCGGCTATTTCACCTGGGTCGAGCAGCAGGGGCTCCAGCTTGCCGATTTTGATCGCCGCAAGAACCAGACATTCTGGGGCGGGCTGCACAACCTCGTGCCGCAATGGGACGAGATGATCGCCGCCTTCAATCGCGACAGCGGCATGGACAAGGCTGCCTGATGCGCCGGAGGAGCTGACATGGTGCACGTAAAATCCTATGCCGCGCTCCGAAAGGAGACGCTGGCGCGCGACCGCGGCCTGCGCGAAAAGGTGATGAGCCTCGCTGAGGCGGCGGCCCGCGTCAGCGACGGCGACCATGTCGCAATTGGCGGCTGCACCATGTCACGCACGCCGATGGCGATGGTCTGGGCGCTGATCCGGGCCGGCCGAAAGAATTTGACGATCTCGCGCTCGATCACCTCGACCGAAGGCGATCTGTTGTTTGCCGCCAAGGTCTCGCAGCATGTGATTACCAGCTGGTTCACGCAGGGGATCGTCTGGGGCGTCTCGAAAGTTATGCGCCATTACACGGAACACAATCTCGCACGCTTCGAGGAATGGAGCCACATGTCGATCGGCCTGCGTTACCGGGCCGGCGCAATGGGCATTCCCTTCATGCCGTCGCGGTCGATGCTCGGCTCCGATGTCGGGCGGGCGGTTGGCGAAAGCCTGAAGCGCCTGTCCTGTCCGTTCACCGGCGAGGAGCTGGCGCTCCTGCCGGCGCTCAATCCGGATGTCGCGTTGATCCATGTGCAGCGCTGCGACGCCTTCGGCAACGCCCAAATCGACGGGCTGCAATTCATGGATATCGACATTGCGATGGCCGCCAAAAGCGTCATTCTGACCACCGAGCGGATTGTCGCCAACGACCAGATCCGCCGCGCCCCCGATCAGACGCGGATTCCGTTCTTTGCCGTCGAGGCTGTGGTCGAAGTGCCGTTCGGCGCCGCCCCGCACGAATGCTACGGCCTCTACGAACCCTTCTTCGACCATCTCGATCTGTACGCCCGATTGAGCGCCGCCGATCCGCTCAAGGGCCCGGCTGACTATCTCCAATCCTATTATTACGGGGCCCGCGACTGGCCAGATTATCTGTCCAAGCTTGGCCTGACGGAACTGCTCGATGCCAGCCGGCGCGGCAGGAGCGTCCACAATGACTAAGCCGCTCGAGCCGGCCTATACGGCGTCGGAATTGTTGGCGGTCATGGCTGCCCGTCTGTTGGGCGACGGTCAGATTGTCTTTGCCGGCATCGGCATTCCGCTGCTGGCGGCAACCCTCGCGCAGCGGCAGTTTGCGCCGCATCTGACGATTCTCTTCGAGGGCGGCACTATCGGGCCGTTTATCGTCCCCGGCGAATTGCCGCCGTCGACCAACGAACAGCGGTGTACGCGGCGGGCCAATATGGTGTTGCCGATCACCGATGTCTTGCTGCTTCTGCAGCGCGGCTATGTCGATGTCGGCTTCATGGGTGGCGCCCAAATCGACCGGTTCGGCAATCTCAATTCCTCCTTCATCGGCGATCCGGCCCGGCCGAAGATCCGGCTGCCGGGGACCGGCGGCGGCAACGACATTTCCTCGCTGACCCAGATGATCGTGGCGATGAAGCACGAAAAGCGCCGCTTCGTCGCCGCCGTCGATTTCATCACCTCGCCCGGTTATCTGCGCGGCGGCAATAGCCGCGCGGAAGCGGGCCTTTCGCATGGCGGCATGTGGCGCGTCGTCACCGATCTGGCGATCATGGGATTCGACGAGACCACCCGCGAAATGAAGGTCCTCGCCCTCCATGCCGGGGTCAGCCGCGCGGATGTTCTCGCCAATACCGGCTTTCCCCTGAGCTTCGATCCCGATCTTGACACGACGCCGCCGCCGCGCCCCGACGAACTGGCGGTCCTGCGCCATCTCGATCCCGAGCGTCTCTATACGGCGTGAGCCTGCCCGAAAGGAAGGAACATGGAAGCCAAGCGACGCACGCAATTCGGCATAGCGATGCGGAATTTCACCAAATATCCGGAATTGCCGAGCGCGCGGGCGCTGATCGATTATGGCGTGCTCGTCGAAGAACTCGGCTATGAATCCTTGTGGGCGTGGGACCATACCCTGCTTGGCGTCGAGCCAAATTTCCCGATCCAAGAAGCCTTGACCATGCTGACGGCGGTCGCGGCGCTGACCTCGAAGATCAAGCTCGGCACCGGCGTTCTTGTCCTGCCGATGCGCAATCCGGTCCTGCTCGCCAAGGAGCTTGCAACGCTCGACCACATTTCCGATGGCAGACTAATCCTCGGCGTCGGGGTCGGCTGGTACAAGCGCGAATTCGACAGTCTCGGCGTCGAATTCACGCGCCGCGGCAAGATTATGGAGCAGAGCCTAGAGATCATCAAACGACTGTGGACCGAGCCACGCGTCGACGGCGAATATCCGCCCTACAATTTGCGCGGCGCCGTTCTCTATCCCAAGCCCGTGCAACAGCCGCATCCGCCGATATTGATCGGCGGCTATGTCGATGCGGTGCTCAAGCGTGTTGCAACCAAGGGCGACGGTTGGCTGACCTATTTTTACACGTCCGAAAGCTTCGCACGGACCTGGGCCCGCATTCGCGCCTTTGCCAGCGAGGCTGGCCGCGATCCCGAAACGCTGACCTCGACCAATCAATTGCCAATCTGCGTTGGCGCCAGGCAGCGCGTTGAGGCGCCGATGATCGAATGGCTCAAGGCCGAGTGGGATTATGCCGCCTGGTCCGAATCGACGATGGACAGCGCCATTATCGGCACAGTCGAGGAATGCGTCACGCAATTGCAGGCGCATCTGGCGACCGGACTCGACCGGATCATTTTCGTGCCCTACCGCTATCAGCGCGAACAGGTCGAGATCATCGCCCGCGAAATCATGCCGCGTCTCAAGGAGCGGATGAGTTAGGCGCGGATTGCTCAGCCCTGGGGAAGGCGCGCCAGAAAGCCGCCGAAACTCATCAAGCCTTCCGGCCAGGGACCGTGACCGGATTCCGGGTCGACATGGCCAAGTTCACCAATGTCGGCGAAGCTCGCGCCCCAGGCGCCAGCCAGAGCCTCGGCATCGGCCAGCGCACAAAGAGGATCGTTGCGGCTGGCCAGTACATGGGCGGGAAACGGCAAGCGCAGCAGCGGCTGGGGGGCGAAGGCCGGATCGACCGCCGGCTCGGCCCGGATGCTGCGGTCGGTGAGCGGGGCGACCAGAAAGGCGCCGGCGATTGGCCGCGGAATTGCCGGGAGTGCGGCGATTATGGTCGACACGCCGAGGCCGTGGCCGACGACGACCAGCGGCCGCGAACCGATCGCCGCAGCCTTGGCCAAGGCTGTGAGCCAGTCCGACCGGAGGGGCCGCGCCCAGTCCGCCTGCTGAACCAGCCGCGCTGTCTTTAGCCGGCTCTCCCAGCGGGCCAGCCAATGGTCGGCCGTCACCCCCCCAAGGCCCGGAACGAGCAGAACGTCGGCCTCGGCTGTACGCATGATCGCTTGTCCATCAGCCTTGAGACTTGATCTTGCCAAGCCGCCGCGCCGTCGCAGCCAAGTTTATCGCGGCTTAGCCGAACACTTTCTCAAAGATCGCATCGACATGGCGCAGATGATAGGAAAGGTCGAACAGCGCTTCAAGTTCGCCGGCCCCGAGGACCCGGGCCACGGCCGGGTCGCCTTTGAGATGTTCGAGAAAATCGCCGTCGCCTTGCCAGACCGGCATGGCATTGCGCTGGACAAGTGAATAGGCCTCGTCGCGCGGCAGGCCCTTCTCGGTAAGGGCGAGGAGCACGCGCTGCGAATGGATCAGGCCGCCGAGCCGGGCGAGATTCTTGGCCATGGTGTCGGAATAGACCACCAGGCCGTCGATCAATTGGGTGAGGCGGGCCAAAGCGAAATCGAGCGTGATGGTGCTGTCGGGTGCGATCATCCGTTCGACCGAGGAATGCGAAATGTCGCGCTCGTGCCAGAGTGCGACATTTTCGAGTGCCGGTGTCACCATGCCGCGAACCAGCCGGGCGAGGCCGCAGAGATTTTCGCTGAGCACGGGATTGCGCTTGTGCGGCATTGCCGAGGAACCCTTCTGACCCGGCGCGAAAAACTCCTCCGCCTCGAGGACTTCGGTGCGCTGCAAGTGGCGGATTTCGGTGGCCAGCCGTTCGATCGAGGAGGCAATGACGCCGAGTGTCGCAAAAAACATGGCGTGGCGGTCGCGCGGAATGACCTGAGTCGACACCGTTTCGGTGGCCAGTCCGAGTGCATGCGCGACATGCGCTTCGACGCGCGGATCGATGTTGGCATAGGTGCCGACCGCCCCCGAAATCGCGCACACGGCAATTTCGCGCCGCGCTGCCTCGAGCCGGCTCCGGTTGCGCGCGAATTCCGCGTAGGCGCCGGCGAGCTTGATGCCGAAAGTCGTCGGCTCTGCATGGATGCCGTGCGAGCGGCCGATGCAGGGCGTCAACCTGTGCTCGTAGGCGCGCCGTTTCAGAGCGGCGAGCAGGCTGTCGAGATCGGCAAGCAGAAGGTCGGCGGCGCGCGCCAATTGGAGCGCCAGCGCAGTGTCGAGAACGTCGGACGATGTCATGCCGAGATGGACGAAGCGAGCCTCCGGCCCGACAAACTCGGCGAGATGGGTAAGGAAAGCAACGACATCGTGCTTGGTCACTTTCTCGATCGCCTCGATGCGTTGGGGATCGAAGGTGGCGCTGCCGCCCTTCGCCCAGATCGCCTTGGCGGCGGCGGGAGGAATGAGGCCGATTTCGGCGAGCGCGTCGCAGGCATGCGCCTCGATTTCGAACCAGATCCGGTAGCGTGTGCTCGGCTCCCAGATCGCCACCATTGCGGGGCGTGAATAGCGGGCAATCATCGGCGTCTCGTCGCTCCGGCTTGGGTTGGATGGCCGCCGGCGGTTAGGCGGCAGAGCCAGAGCCAAGGTGAACATGCGACCAGGGCGGGCCGGCCGCAAGCCGGGTAGCATGCGGGCCTGGCCCTCGTCCACCGTCAGACCCCTCGGCTGAGCGCCGTGCAAGGCAGATCCCCGCAATCAAGGCATTGCCGATCATCCTTGCCTCACGCATTGTGAGCGGCGGGCTGTTTCGGGGCAGGGCATGTCGTTTCGGGCGGACGTGGTAATTCTCGGGGCCGGCATGGTCGGGGTGTCGCTTGCCCTGCACTTGCAAAAGCGCGGCCGCGAAGTCGCACTGATCGACCGTACCGGTTCGGCCGGCGAAGAAACCAGCTACGGCAATGCCGGGCTGATCGAGCGGGCGTCGGTCTTTCCCTACATGTTCCCGCGCGATCCGGCGCTGATCGCCAAATATGCGCTCAACCGCTCGCCGGAGGCCCATTACCACGCCACTGCGCTGCCGGTCGTCTTGCCATGGCTTGCCCGCTATTACCTGCATTCTTCCGACGAGGGCGCGCAGCGTTCCGCCGCCGCGGCGCTGCCCTTGATCGAGCGCTGCTTGGTCGAGCACGAAGCCCTGATGGAAGAGGCGCAAGCCGGCCATCTCCTGCGCAAGACCGGCTGGATCAAGCTGTTTCGATCAACGGCCAGTTTTGATAAGGGCTGCGCCGAGGCCGAGCGCCTGCTTCCCTTCGGCCTCAATGTCGACATTCTCGATCAGCCCGAATTGCTGCGCCGCGAGCCACATCTGATGAACGGCCTTGCCGGTGGCGTTCATCTGCGCGATCCAGGCTTCGTCTGTGATCCGGGCGGCCTCGTCAAGGCCTATGCCGCCCTGTTCGAGCATCGCGAAGGGGTCTTTGTCAAAGCCGATGCGCGGACGCTCACGCCGTCCAGCGAGGGCTGGAGCATTGCGACGCCGGAGGGCCCGTTGCTCGCGCGTGAGGCCGTCATTGCGCTCGGCCCCTGGTCGGACGACGTGTTCCGCCCGCTTGGCTATCGGCTGCCGCTCGGCGTCAAACGCGGCTATCACGTGCATTTTGCCGCCAAAGGCAATGCCGTCTTGAACCATCCGGTGCTCGACGTCGAGGGTGGCTATGTGCTGGCGCCGATGACCCGCGGAATCCGGTTGACGACCGGCGCCGAATTTGCGTTGCGGGATGCCGAGCCCTCGCCGGTCCAGCTCGACATGGTCGAACCGATTGCCAGAACCCTTTTTCCGCTCGCCGAACAGGTTGAGGATCTGCCCTGGATGGGCCGCCGGCCCTGCCTGCCCGACATGCTGCCGGTGCTCGGCCGGGCCAGCCGGCATAAGGGACTTCTGGTTCGATTTCGGCCACCAGCATCATGGCTTCACGTTAGGCCCGGTGACCGGCCGGCTACTCGCCGAAATGATAGTCGGGGAGACGCCGTTCACCGACCCGGCGCCTTATGCTGCCGAGCGGTTCGATTGACCAGCAGACTCGCCTCGCAGCGGCCGGGGTGGCGATGAGATTGCCATCGCTATTTGCGCCCGATGGCCGCCTGATCTGGGGTCTTGCCATCAGTCAGCTGGTCGGCTGGGGCACCATGTATTTTGGCTTCGGGCTGTTTGTGCGACCAATGCAGAGCGAGCTTGGCTGGTCGGCCAATGCACTCAACGGTGCGCTGACGCTTGGCCTGTTCGTCGCCGATCTGGTCGCGTTGCCGGTGGGTTTCTGGGTCGACCGGAACGGCGGCCGGCTGATTATGACGCTTGGCGCGGCACTCGGCGCAGCGGCGCTGATCCTGTGGTCCTGCGCCACGAGCCTATGGCATTTCTATCTCGCCTGGCTGCTCATCGGGATCGCCCAGGCGGCCTCGCTGATCAACCCGGCGATGACCGTTTTGGCTGCCAATGTCCGCGACTACCGGCGCGCGGTCACCTATGTGTCGCTGCTCACCGGCCTGTCCTCGAGCTTCGCCTGGCCGCTAACGAGCTGGCTGATCGACGCCTATGGCTGGCGGCAGGCGCTGGTCGGGCTGGCCGCGCTGCAACTCGCGGTGCCGATGCTCGCCAATCTCTACGCCTTGCGCGGCACGAAGGGCCATTTGGTCGAGCCACAGCGCGGCGAGGCTTCGAGCGACTTCCGCTTGCCGGCAATCATCGGACAGCGGGCCTTCTGGGCCTTTGCCATGGCCTTTGGCGTTTATTGGTTCGTCGGATCCGGACTGACGATCCACCTCATCCCGATGCTGCAAGAGCAAGGGATCGAGGTTCGAAAGATCGTCACGATCATGGCGCTGCAAGGTCCGGCCCAGGTCCTTGGCCGGATGGCACTTCTGGTGTTTGCCCATGACATCAGCGCGCGGCAGCTGGGGCGGGTCGTTTTCCCGCTTTGGGGGGGCGCGCTGCTGCTCCTGTTGTTCCTCGTGCCGATAGGACTGGCCGGGCTGGTCACTTTTGCCATCGTCTACGGCGGCGCTTTCGGCACTCTGTTGATCGTTCGCTCGACCGGGATCGTCGAAATTTTCGGGTCGCGCGGCTATGGGGCGATCACCGGGGCGCTCTCGAGCGTTTCGATTCTGCCGCGGACCACGGCGCCGCTCGGCTTTGCGCTCCTGCATACCGCACTCGGCGGCTATCGACCGGTGATTTGGATCATGTTCGGCCTGACTATGCTTGGTTCTTTGGCCTTTTGGAGCGCCAGTTCATCGCGTGGGTCATTGACCTGAGCGGGGTGCCGGCGGTTGGCCAAAGGCCTGGTGCCAGTCCGGCCTCGAGCCCGCAAATGGCAGGGCCCGGGCCGTGTGGATGGCGCGGGCGATCGCTCGGCACAAGCAATCGCCGGCCATCAGGCCGATTTCGATCCTCTCGCGATCGCTCGGCAGGCGCGGGTTTCTTGCGGTCGCCGCGGCAAACACCAGATCGCCGTCGGGTTCGGCATGGGCCGGCCGCAGCGCCTGGGCCATGCCGGTCTGGGCCTGCAGGGCGAGGCGCTTAGCCTGGGGCCTCGAAAGGTGTGCATCGGTCGCGACGACGGCAATGGTCGTGTTCTCGTTCGGCGGCGAGTGGGCGGTGGCGCTGGCATCATTTTTGAGGCGCAGGCTGAAGCGATCGGCGGGCAGCGGCGATGGCAGCCCGAGCCCGCCGAATTCGCCGTCGCGTTCGAACGGCGCCGCCCAGAAATAGGCCGTCTCGCCGATTGTCGCCTGGCCGACCGCATTGACCGCGACCAGCGCACCGACCCGATAGCCGCCGGTCGTCTCGGCGCTGGCCGATCCGATTCCCCCTTTCAGATTGGCGGTCATAGCGCCGAACCCGGCCCCGGCCGTGCCGAGTGCGAAATTGGCGCCGGCATTGCGGGCGGCGGCAAGGCCGAGGTCCCAGTAGGGCGGGCGAAGCCCCCAATTCTTGTCGCCGCCATTGAGGAGATCGAAAAGGATGGCGCCCGGCACGATCGGCACGCGAACGGCGCCGACCTTGTAGCCCCGGCCGCGCTCGCGCAGCAGCGCTTGAACGCCGCCCATGGCGTCAAGTCCGAATGCCGAGCCGCCGGACAGAACCAGCGCATCAACCCCCTCGACCGCCATGCCGGGCTCGAGCAGGGCGCTGTCGCGCAGACCAGGGGCGCCGCCGCCAATTGCGATCGACGCGATCGCCGGTTCGTCGAACAGAACGACGCTGACGCCGGAGGCCAGCTTCGGATCCTCGGCCTGCCCGACGCTCAGGCCGGCAACGTCGGTAATCAGATTGTTCACCGGAGCTCCTGCATCACATAGCCGAGAGTCGGCCCCGCGTGCTCTTCCGCCCGCCGGGTCTCTTGGCTAAGAGGATAATATGGCTACTGACATTACTCTACCGGCCGCCGCCCTTGCCGGGCTGTTATCCTTTCTGAGCCCCTGCGTGCTGCCGCTGGTGCCGCCCTATCTGTGCTATCTCGCCGGAACGACGCTCGAGGATCTGGTCGAGGGCGCCGATCAGACGGCGCGCAACGATGCGCTGCGCGCCGGCCTGCTGTTCGTCCTTGGCTTTTCGACAGTCTTTGTTCTCCTCGGCGCGACCGCCTCGGCGCTTGGCACGCTGGTCCGCCAGTATCTCGATGTTTTTGCCTGGCTGGCCGGCGCGCTGATCATTCTGATGGGTCTGCATTTTCTCGGCTTGTTTCAATTGCCGCTGGTGACCCGAGAATCGCGGTTGCGAATCGAGCGGACGGGGCTCGGCAGCGCCTACGTCATGGGCCTTGCCTTTGCGTTTGGATGGACGCCCTGCATCGGCCCGATCCTGGGCGCCATTCTCGCCGTTGCAGGCTCCCAGCAAACGGTGGGTCGCGGCGCCCTTCTGCTTGCCACCTATTCGGCTGGCCTCGGCGTTCCGTTCATCGCGGCGGCCTTCGCCATGGGGCCGATGGTGGTCTTCATGAAACGGTTCCGGGCGCATTTCGGCGCTGTCGAACGGGTTGTCGGCGCCTGTCTTGTCGTTACCGGGTTGCTGTTTCTCACCGGCGGCATCCAAAAGGCGTCCTTCTGGCTGCTCGACATTTTTCCCTCGCTCGCCACGCTCGGCTAGTTCTCGCCGAAGCTGAATTTGCCGTCGGCCGCCTTCTTCCACCCATAGACGACGAATTCCGAGCGCCGCGAATCGCCATTGGCTTCAAATGCGACGTCACCGAGCACGGTGGCGAAACTGCGGCCCGAATGAATTACGTCGGCGATCCGGCCCGGCTCGAGCGAGCCCGCCGTCTCGGCCGCCTGCTTGAGAATCTCGACCGCGGCATAGCTGGCAAAGACGTAAGGATCGGGCCGGATGTTGCGGCTGGCGAGCCGCTTGACGAGGCCCGCGGCCTGCGGCCGTTTCTGCGGGTCGACAGGAAAGGTGAACAGGGCCCCCTCGGCCGCCGGGCCGGCGCTTGCCGCAAACTCGCCGGCGCTAATGGCATCGCCGGCCATCAGGCGGGTCGCCAGCCCCTGGTCACGCAGCTGCCGCAACAGCAGCGCCGCTTCCGGATAGAGTCCGCCCCAAAAGACGATATCGGCGCCGGCCGCCTTCAGCCGCCCAATGAGGGCCGCATAATCCTTGTCGCCCGCATTGACACCCTCGAACAGGACCTCGTTGAGGCCCTGCGCATTGGCGGCCGTTTTGACCTTGTCGGCTAGCCCTTTGCCGTAGGTCGACCGGTCGTGCAGGATCGCGAGCTTGCGATCGGCAAAATTGGCGGCCAAGTAGTGGCCGGCGATTTCACCCTGCCGGTCGGACCGGCTGGCGAGGCGAAAGACATTGGTGAGGCCGCGTTCGGTCAGCCGCGGATCGCTCGCCGATGGCGAGATAACCAGGATTCCCGCTGCCTGATAGACATCGTCGGCACGCAGGGTCGCACTAGTGTAAAAATGCCCGACCACGAATTTCACGCCGTCGGTGACAAGCCGGCGGGCAAGACCCGCACCCTGACTGGGGTCGGCGAAATCGTCGCCGATGACGACGGCTATCTTCTGGCCGAGTATGCCGCCGACGGCATTGATGTCCTCGGCCGCCAATTCGACGCCGGTCTTGAGCTGGGTGCCGAAAATCGCATTGGCGCCGCTCATTGGGCCGACTGCCGCGATCTTCACTTCGGCGGCAAGTGGCGTCGCTGCGGCGAAGCCGAACGCCAGCGCCGCGGCAAGGCGCCGGCCGCCTTTCAACGGACGCTTCAAACCCCAAGCAGGCATCGTCAATCCTCGCTTTGCTGCCGGCCCGGCTGTGCCACGGCTTGCGCCGGCGCGTCAAATCGCCCGGCCCAGAGCTCCTTTGCCTGCCGGCACATTTGCCGCGCCGCCTTGGTTGCGCCTATTCTCGGCCTTTGCGGTATTCGCCCGAAAACGCGTGAGGCGGGGGCCGTGCGACGGCGAGGGACCTATGGCTGAGGGGTTGCGGATCGAGGATATCGAGGATGTCGAGGCGCGGGCGGCCGAGGCCCGGGCGTTCGCCGAACGCATGCGCGCCGCGGCGCTGGCAAGGGCGGCGGTGGCGCCGGACGGCGGCGCCAAGGCCCGGCTGGCCGAAGCGCTTGATGTTTCCGGTCAGGTTCTGCGCGACGAGATTGTGCCGCCCGGCCCCTGGTCCGCTACCATCGCCAAGGGCAATTATCTGCGGATCATCGATCTGGCCGGCCAGCAAGCGGTCGATTTCCTGTGCTATGACCGCGCCGAGCCGGAGAACCGCTACAATGCCGGCAATACGATCAAGGTGAACGGACGCGCGCAGCTTTCGGCCGGCATGGCACTCCTGTCGGAATTCGCTGACGTCCTGATGACGATCGAAGCCGACACCGTCGGTCACCATGACACGATCGCTGGTTGCTGCAGCGGCCAATCCAATTTCCGCCGCTACGGCATTGCCGGCACGCCGAATTGCCGCGACAATTTCATCGGTGGCCTCAAGGCGCACGGGCTGGCGTCCTGCTATTTGGCGGCCAATGTCAATTTCTTCATGTATGTGCCGATATTGGCCGACGGCACAGCGGCCATCGCCGAGGGCCTGTCGCGGCCCGGGGATTATGTCGACCTACGCGCCGCCCGGGATGTGTTGGTCGTCATTTCCAATTGCCCGCAGCAATACAATCCCTGCAACGGCTGGAACCCGACCGCGGTGCGCCTGATCGAATGGCGGCCGGCCTAATCCGTCGGGGGCGATTGGCAGGAAACTTGCTTCTTTGCGGGCCTGAGGGCCAACGCAGGTCTGTGGGCCAAACGGGTTCGGCGGTTGCGCTGCCTGATTTGCGTGCATAGACTTGAGCGGACGGCTGAACCCAAGCACGACGCGCAAAAAAACGGCGCGGCCTGGGGGGAAGGGGTGATCGGCGGGGATGGAATATTTTCTGCAGCAGCTTATCAACGGCCTCACTTTGGGATCGATGTTTGGTCTGATCGCCATCGGTTACACAATGGTCTATGGCATCCTCGGCATGGTTAATTTCGCGCACGGCGAAATCTTCATGATCGGCGGCTTCGTCTCCATTATCACCTATCTGGTGCTGGCCTATCTCGGTATTTCCTCGGTTGTGCTCGGCCTCCTCGCCATGATGGCCATGGCCATGTTCTTCACCTCGGTCTATGGCTGGGCGGTTGAGCGGATCGGCTACCGGGCGCTGCGCAATTCCAATCGACTGGCGCCGCTGATTTCGGCAATCGGCATGTCGATCTTTCTGCAGAATTACGTGCAATTGCTGCAGGGTGCCCGCAATAAGGCGCTGAAGCCGATCATTTACGGCGGCATCGATTTGATGACCAGCCCGTCCGGCTTCACCGTCAAAATCGGCTACATGCAGATCGTCATCATGTGCTTGACGATCGCGTTGATGGTGGCCTTTTCCTTCCTGATTGCGAGAACATCGCTTGGCCGCCAGCAGCGCGCCTGCGAACAGGACATGAAGATGGCGCGGCTTCTCGGCGTCAATGTCGACCGGACGATTTCGCTGACCTTCGTCATGGGCGCGGCGCTCGCCGCCGTCGCCGGCATGACTTGGCTCATGTACTACGGCATCATCGATTTTTTCGTCGGCTTCCTGGCCGGTATCAAGGCGTTTTCGGCGGCGGTCTTGGGCGGCGTCGGCTCGTTGCCGGGCGCGATGCTCGGCGGCCTGTTGATTGGGCTGATCGAAGTTTTCTGGTCGGCCTATTTCAGCGCCGAATACAAGGATGTCGCGGCGTTCGCTATCCTCGTCGGGGTGTTGATCTTCCGGCCGACCGGGCTTCTCGGCAAGCCCGACATCGAGAAGGTTTAAGCGCGTGTCGTCACTTCCGGAGAGGAAAGCCGCTTCTTTCGCCGACATGCTCAAGGATGCGGCGCTGGTCGGCCTGGTCGCGCTGGCGCTCGCTTTTCCGCTTGTCGGCTTCCAGACGGTCGACCGCGCGGCGGCGATCGAATTGCAGTTCCGCTTCGGCGAAATGTTCTACGCGGTTGCGGTCATCGCGATTGGCCGTCTGCTATTGAATCTCGCCGGGGCCGGCTATTCGAAGCCGGTCTTTGCGCTGACGGCCTTGCTCAGCCTTGCCTGGCTTGCCAATCACTTTCTTTTGATCGTCCCGGTCGAATGGCCGCAGCTTGGCTGGCTGACCTGGCTTGCGACCACGGTTCTGGCGATCCGTTCCCTCGTTCTCATGCGCCAGTCGAGCACCGACGCGCAGGAACGGGCCGGGATTGCCGTCCTGCACCCGGTCGCCGACTTTTTCGACCGTTACGGACGCTATCTCGCGCCGCTCGGTGTAGCCTTTGCCATTTTGCTGCCATTCATGCCCTTTGCCGACCAGCGGCTGGTCGACATGGGCATTCTCGTTCTCACCTACATCATGTTGGGCTGGGGACTTAATGTCGTCGTCGGTCTCGCCGGCCTGCTCGATCTCGGCTACGTCGCGTTCTATGCGGTTGGCGCCTATACCTACGCGCTCCTTTCGAAGGAACTGGGTTTCAACTTCTGGGAATCGGTGCCGATCGCCGGCGCCATGGCGGCGATGTTCGGCATTGTGCTCGGCTTTCCGGTGTTGCGTCTGCGCGGCGACTATCTGGCGATCGTCACGCTCGGCTTCGGCGAGATGATCCGCCTCATTCTTCTCAATGGTCCGAATTTCAGCCTGCTCGCCAACGGTGCCAAGGGTATTGGCGACATTCCGCGCCCGAGTTTCTTTGGAATGCCCTTCACCGCAGCTCCGCCCGAGGGCGTCGTCTCGTTCAATCAATATTTCGATATCGACTACAAGCCGATTCACCGTATCATCTATCTCTATTACATCATTCTCTTTCTCGCCCTGCTGACCAATTGGTTCACAACGCGGATCCGAAAATTACCGATCGGGCGGGCCTGGGAGGCACTACGCGAGGATGAAATCGCCTGCCGCGCGCTTGGCGTCAACCCGCGCAATACCAAGCTCACGGCTTTTGCGATTGGCGCGATGTTTGCCGGATTTGCCGGGTCCTTCTTCGCGACCAGGCAAGGGTTCATCAGTCCCGAGAGCTTCAACTTCATCGAATTCGGCGGTTATTCTTGCCATTGTCGTGCTCGGCGGCATGGGTAGCCAGATCGGCATTGTGCTGGCGGCGATCGTGCTGATCGGCGGCCCCGAATGGTTCCGCGACCTCGCCGCCTACCGGATGCTCGCCTTCGGCGGCCTGATGGTGGCTGTGATGGTGTGGCGGCCGCAGGGCCTGTTGTCGCATCGCGAACCGACGATCAAGCTTTCCAAATATCTCGCCGACGACCCGGTCGGTGCGCCAGCGATCGAAAAGACGACATGATGAACAAGCCGCTGCTTACGGTCGAGCATGTCACCATGCGCTTTGGCGGGTTGCTCGCCGTCGACGACGTCTCCTTTGAGGCCGCCGACCGCGCCATTACCGCGGTCATCGGGCCAAACGGCGCCGGCAAGACGACGCTGTTCAATTGCCTGACGGGCTTCTACAAGCCGACCGTCGGCCGGCTGCTGCTTGCAGCGCCGGACGGCTCCGAATTTCTGCTCGAGCGGATGGACGGTTTCAGGATCCCGCAAGTGGCGCGCGTAGCAAGGACCTTCCAAAACATCCGGTTGTTCCCGCGGATGTCGGTCTTGGAAAATCTGTTGATCGCTCAGCACAACAAATTGATGCGTGCTTCCGGCTATACGCTATTCGGCCTGTTCGGCCTACCGGTATACCGGCAGGCCGAAAAGCAGGCGGTGAATTTGGCCCGCTATTGGCTCGACCGGATCGGGCTCACGGCACGCGGCGATGATGATGCCGGCACCTTGCCCTACGGCGACCAGCGCCGGCTCGAAATTGCCCGGGCCATGTGCACCCGACCCTGTCTCTTGTGCCTTGACGAGCCGGCGGCGGGTCTCAATCCCAAGGAGACCGAGGATCTCAACCAGCTTCTGCTGTTCATCCGCAATCACGAGAAAATTGGCCTCCTTCTGATCGAGCATGACATGGGCGTGGTGATGAAAATATCCGATCACATCGTCGTGCTCGATCACGGCCGCAAGATTTCCGATGGCAACCCGGAATTCGTCCGCAACGATCCGGCGGTCATCCGTGCCTATCTCGGAGCCGAAGAGGACGAGGCTATACCCGAGGAAGTCGAACGGGATCTGGCTGGGGCCCATGCCAGAGGAGCCGGTTGATGCTGACCATCTCCGGCGTCCATACGTTCTACGGCCATATCGAGGCTTTGAAAGGCGTTGATCTGCATGTCGAGGCCGGCGAGATCGTCGCCCTGATCGGTTCGAACGGTGCTGGCAAGTCGACCCTCTTGATGACGATCTGCGGTTCCCCACAGGCGGCCGCTGGCTCGATCGTGTTCGAGGGCAGGGATATCACCCGGCTGCCGACCCATTTGATCATCCGCAATGGGATTAGCCAGTCGCCGGAAGGGCGGCGGATCTTCCCGCGCATGAGCGTTCTTGAAAACCTGCAGATGGGGGCGGTGCTGACCGATCCGCAATATCTCGAGGCGGATCTTGAGCGGGTGTTGACGGTCTTTCCGATCCTGCGCGAACGCCAGAACCAGCGCGGTGGGACGCTGTCGGGCGGTGAGCAGCAAATGCTGGCGATCGCCCGGGCGCTGATGGGGCGGCCGCGGCTCTTGCTCCTCGATGAGCCGTCGCTTGGCCTCGCGCCAATGATTGTCAAACAGATTTTCCGGACCATCCGCGAGATCAACGAGACGACCGGAACGACGATTCTGCTGGTCGAGCAAAACGCCAACCAGGCGTTGCGGCTCGCCGATCGCGGCTATGTTCTGGCAACCGGCAAGATCCTGCTGGAGGGCACGGGGCGCGAGCTCCTGGCCAATCGCGAAATACGAGCAGCCTATCTCGAGGGTGCCTGAACCAAGGGTTTAACCATGTCGAGCGAAAGCTTGGGAAGTGTTTCCTGGCCGGTCTTCATTGGCCTCACGCTGATCATGTTCGGCTGGGTCGGTTACATGACGGCGAACGCGCTCGCCAAGATGTGGCGGCCCTGGTGGCACAATATTGTCTACGCCCTGATGCTCGCCTTCGCCAACCGCTTTTTCGAGGCGGCCCTGTTCCAGGGTAGCTGGTCCTGGCTCGGCTATATTGTTTCGGCGGTCTATCTGACCGCCATTATGCTGCTCGCCTATCGCGTCGCGCTCAGCCGCGGGATGGTGACCCAGTACCCGTGGCTTTATGAACGGGCATCGCCGATCGGCTGGCAGGAAAAGACGGGTGGGAAATCAGTAGACATGCCATTTTGGGGTGGATAAGGTTCGTCACCCAACCTAGGGGTCACCTTTTTGTCACAATAGTTCGGACCGCTTATTGGTTTGGAGGGAGAGTGGATATGAAACGATACTCGTGGGTAATGTTGGCCGCCGCTGCGGCTACGTCTTTGAGCGTGTGGAGCGCCAGAGCCGAGGATATTGTCGAGGTCGCAACCGCAGGTCCGATGACCGGCGGCGATGCCGCCTTCGGTGAACAGATGAAGCGCGGCGCCGAAATGGCGGTCGCCGACATCAACGCGGCCGGCGGTCTGCTCGGCAAGAAGCTTAACCTCAATGTCGGCGACGATCAATGCGAACCGAAGCAGGCCCTGCCGGTCGCCACCGCCTTTGTCCAAAAGGGCGTCAAGATGGTCGCCGGTCATTATTGCTCGGGCGTATCGATCCCGGCATCGGCGGTCTATGTCGAAAACGGCATCTTCATGATCACGCCAGCCTCGACCAATCCGCGCCTGACCGATGAAGCCGCCGCCAAGGGCTGGAAGACGGTGTTTCGCGCCTGCGGCCGCGACGACATCCAAGGCGTCGTCGCCGGCAAATATCTTGCCACCAAGTACAAGGGCAAGAAGATCGCCGTTCTCCATGACAAGACCCCCTACGGTCAGGGCATAGCCGACGAGACCAAGAAGAACATGAATGCCGCCGGCCTCAAGGAAGAACTCTATGACAGCTTCCAGAAAGGCGACAAGGATTATACCGCGCTCGTCAGCAAGATGAAGCAGATGGGCATCGATGTGGTCTATGTCGGCAGCTACCACACGGAAACGGGGCTGCTTGCCAAACAGGCTCGCGAACAAGGCTTCAACGCTCAGATCGTCGGGCCGGACTCCTTGGTGACCGACGAATTTTGGAAAATCGCTGGACCGGCCGGCGAAGGCCTGATCATGACCTTTGCCCCGGATCCGATGGGCAATCCAAGCGCCAAGGCGGTGGTCGAAAAGTTCAAGAAGGCGAACTACAATCCGGAAGGCTATACGCTCTACACCTATGCCGCTTTCCAGGTTTGGGAATTTGGCGTGAAGGCGGCCAAGACCTTCGACGCTGCCAAGGTTGCCGCCCAGATTGTTGGCAAGGAAATTCCGACCGTCGTCGGCAAGCTGAAATATGACACCAAGGGCGACGTGACCAACAGCGAATACGTCTGGTACATCTGGCATGACGGCAAATATGCCGAAATCAAGAAGTAACCGAGACTTCTGACCGCAACGCACTCAGGCCCGGCGGTGCTACCTGCCGGGCCTTTGTCTTGCCGATGCGCATGCTGCATTCACCTTGATCCTGGCCGACCACTGGCCACGGCCGCCTTTCGTCGCCATATTCAAGCTTTGGCGGCAGCGCTGCCTGTCTCGCGAATTCGGATGATGGTCGTTCACAAGCGCTTTGAACCCGGGCCTGGATTGTTGAAAAGCACCGGCCCAGCCACCGCTGAAGCGCCGCCGCCCGCGGCTTTTCGCGAGGCAATGAGCCATGTTGTCGCCGCCGTTCATATCCTGACCAGCGATGGGGTCGGTGGAAGGGCGGGTCTTACCGCAAGCGCGGTGCAGTCGGTCTCCGACAATCCGGCGACCATGCTCGCCTGCGTCAACCGGGCCAGCCATTCGGCTGGGCGGATTATCGCCAACGGCGTATTCTGCATCAATACGCTCGCGCCCGATTCAATCGGCCTTGCCGAGACTTTCGCCGGCCGCAATGGCCTGCATGGCGAAGCGCGTTTCGATTTTGGCCAATGGCAGAAGCTTGCGACCGGCTCGCCGGTCCTGGCAAGCGCGATTGCCGTGTTCGACTGCCGCCTTCTGGAAACGACTGAGGTCGCGACCCATCATATCCTGCTCGGCCAGGTCGTCGCGATCAGGATTGCGGCCGGCGCGACGGCAAGCCTCGCCTATGCGAACCGGCGCTACCGGAGTCTCAACGAGGGCGGGTGAGCCGGCTCGGCCTAGCGGGGGGCGGGGCGCCGACGCCTGGCAACCCGCCCTGCGGCCGTTGCCGTTCGACCGCGCCGATTTGCCGTCTGGCGCTGGGCCTTTGCTTTGGCGGTTTTGCCCTTTGCCGTTTTTGCGGTTGTTTTGCTGCGCGTCTTTGCCGCTGATGTCCTCGATTTTTTTCGGACCGTCTTGGTTGGCGCCTTGGCCGTCTTCCGTAATGTCGAGCGGCCAGCCGCCTTGCTGGTGGCGGCACGCGCCAGCCGCGATTTGCGCGGCGCGCGCAGGAACGACAGGACCGCCCGGTTGAAAGCCTCGGGCGCCTCGACATTCGACAGGTGGGCGGCTTCCAGTTCCACCAGCTTGGCGCCGGCAATCGCCTGCGCGATCAATCGACCGCGTGCCGGCGGGGTTGCCGGGTCGTATTTGCCAACGATAACGAGGACGTCGCTTTCGACTTTGCGCAAGGCCTCGCGCTGGTCCATGTCGCGAATCGCCGACGCGCAGGCCGCATAGCCCTCGGCCGGGGTTTCGGTCAGCATTGTCTTGATCTTAAGCACGGCTTCGGGCGAATGGGTCTGGAAATTGCGGGTGAACCAGCGGTCGATGATTGCCGGGGCGATTTCCAGCATGCCCTTTTCGCGGACTGTGCGGATCCGCTCGTTCCACAATTCCGGCGGCGGCATGTGCGCGGCCGTATTGGCGAGAACGGCTCGGTCGATGCGGTTTGGCGCATGGGTCAAGAGCCATTGCCCGACCATACCGCCCTTCGACAGTCCGAGCCAATGCGCCCGCTTGATCGACAGCGCATCCATGATGGCGAGCGCGTCTTCGGCGAGTTGTTCGATCGAATAGGGGCCGGGTGGCACAGCGCTGGAGCCGTGGCCGCGGGAATCGTAGCGGACCAGCCGGAAGTGCGGCAACAGCGCGGCAATCTGCGGTTCCCACATCTGCAGATTGGTGCCGAGCGAATTCGACAGGACGAGCGCCGGCGCGCTCGGATCGCCCTCGACGAGAATATGGATTTTGGCGCCATTGACGGTAAGTTCCGGCATATCTGTCCCCGCATGCACTGCCATTGCCTCGCCGCGCCGGTTGGCGCTAGGGTGCAGATTAGGCCCGACGGCGCCCCTGGCAAGTGGCCGGGAGGGTGGGCATTTGAGAAGGATTGCGAAAAGCCATGGCCATGACAATGACAGGGCAGGTCACATTGCCGGCGCGCCGAGAAATTGTTTGGAAGGCGTTGAACGATCCGGATGTGCTGAAGGCCTGCATTCCTGGCTGCCAATCGCTCGAGCGGACCGGCGAAAATGGTTTTGCCGCTGTCGCCAAGCTGAGAATCGGCCCGGTCAGCGCCACTTTCAAGGGCAATGTCGCCTTGACCGATCTCGATCCGCCGAATGGCTACAAGATCAATGGCGAGGGGCAGGGCGGCATAGCCGGCTTTGCCAAAGGCGGCGCGACGGTCAGCCTGAGCGATGCGGCGGAGGGCGGCACGCTGCTATCCTATGACGTGGTTGCCAATGTCGGCGGCAAGATCGCGCAGTTGGGCGCGCGGTTGATTGACGGCACCGCGAAAAAGCTGGCCGATCAGTTTTTCCAAAACTTCGCCAGCGCCGTCGCCGCGCAGACCTAATTGCGAGGCGACGCGCGGCTGGTGCGGTGAAATTCGCCAAAATACGCCGCTTTCCTGGCGACATGCCGGTGCCGACCGCTTGACCGCGGCTGATACGCGCCTCAAACTGGCGCATTCGAGTTGGAACGGGCGGGCCTCGGGCCCGCATCTCGAAACGGGGCAGCATCGGCTGGACTTTGCCGGTGACATGTCTCGCTTGAATTCTCGCCGGCAAGCGGCGGGGCCTTTGGAGGAAATTTCATGCCTGTCGTTTCAATGAGTGTTAATGGGAAGCCTGTGTCGGCGGACGTCGATCCGCGGACCCTGCTGGTCCAATTTCTGCGCGAACACCTGCGCCTGACCGGCACCCATGTTGGTTGCGACACCAGCCAGTGCGGCGCCTGCGTGGTGCATGTGGATGGCAAGGCGATCAAGTCCTGCACGACGCTTGCGCTCAGTTGCGAGGGCAGCCATGTCGTCACCATCGAGGGCCTGGCGAACGGCGCCAAATTGCATCCGATGCAGGAGGCCTTTCGCGAGCATCATGGCTTGCAATGCGGGTTCTGCACGCCCGGCATGATCATGACCGCCGTCGACATGGTCAATCGGCTCGGCAATTCGCTCGAGGAACACACCATTCGCGAGGAACTCGAAGGCAACATCTGCCGTTGCACTGGCTATCACAATATTGTCAAGGCAGTCGCGCACGGGGCCAAGGCCATGGCGCAAAACCATGCCAAGGCGGCCGAGTAGAGGCGCGCCATAAAACCGGCGCCACAATTTGCCAAACATTTGGGAGGAACATATGAGTGCGACCGGAATCGGGGCCTCAGTCCGCCGCAAGGAAGACTTTCGTTTCATCACCGGCAAGGGCCATTACACCGATGATATCAATCGGCCCGGCCAGGCCTATGCCTATTTCCTGCGCTCGCCGCATGCGCACGCCACGATCAACAAGATCGACACGACAAAGGCGACCCAGGCGCCTGGCGTCCTCGCCGTTCTCACCGGCGCCGATCTCGCCAGCGACAAGGTCGGCGGCCTGATTTGCGGCTGGATGATCCATTCGAAGGACGGATCGCCGATGAAAGCAGCGCCGCACCCGGCGCTGGCCCAGGGCAAGGTTCGCTATGTCGGCGACCACGTCTGTGTCGTCATTGCCGAAACCTATGCCCAGGCGCGCGACGCCGCCGAAAAGGTCGTCGTCGATTATAGCCCGCTGCCGGCCGCGGCCGATACGGCGAGCGCCTCGAAGCCCGGCGCGCCACAGGTCCATGCCGAGGCGCCGAATAACACTGTTTTCAATTGGCATCTCGGCGACAAGGCCGCAACGGATGCCGCCTTTCAGCGCGCCAAGCACGTGACCACGCTCGACATTGTCAACAACCGGCTGATCCCCAACGCGATGGAGCCGCGGGCGGCGGTCGGCGATTACGATGCCGGCACCGAGATCCTTCACGCTCTATACGACAAGCCAGAATCCGCATGTCGCCCGTTTGGTTCTGTCGGCCTTCATCGGAATTGCGCCGGAACACAAGTTGCGGGTCATCGCACCGGATGTCGGAGGTGGCTTCGGCTCGAAGATCTTCATCTATGCCGAGGAGACGGTCTGCGTGTGGGCGGCCAAGAAAGTCGGCCGTCCGGTCAAGTGGACCGGCGAGCGGACCGAATCCTTCCTCGCCGATGCGCATGGCCGCGACCATGTGACACGGGCCGAAATGGCGACCGATGAAAACGGCCGGATCATCGGCTTGCGGGCCCATACGATCGCCAATCTCGGCGCCTATCTGTCGACCTTCGCCTCCTCGGTCCCGACCTATCTCTACGCGCCGCTCCTGTCCGGTCAATATGACATTCCGGCGATCTATGCCGAAGTCGATGCGGTCTATACGAACACCGCGCCGGTCGATGCCTATCGCGGCGCCGGGCGACCGGAGGCGACCTTTGTCGTCGAGCGTCTTGTCGAGGTCACCGCGCGCCAGCTCGGTCAGGATCCGGCCTCGTTCCGGCGGAGGAATTTCATCAAGAAATTCCCGCATCAGACGCCGGTGATCATGTGCTATGACGCCGGCAATTATAATGCCGCTCTCGAAAAGGCGCTTGATATTGCCGATTACAAGAATTTCGGCAAGCGCAAGCGAGACAGCGCCAAGCGCGGCAAATTGCGCGGCATCGGCCTGTCGGCCTATATCGAGGCCTGCGGCATCGCGCCTTCGGCGGCGGTCGGTTCGCTCGGCGCCGGTGTCGGCTTGTGGGAATCGGCCGAAGTGCGGGTCAACCCGATCGGCACGGTCGAAATTCTGACCGGCTCGCATAGCCACGGCCAGGGCCACGAGACGACCTTTGCCCAATTGGTCTCCGACCGCCTCGGCATTTCGATCGACAATGTCTCAATTGTCCATGGCGACACCGACAAGGTGCAGATGGGCATGGGGACTTACGGATCGCGCTCGGGCGCGGTCGGCATGTCGGCGATCGTCAAGGCGCTCGACAAGATCGAAACCAAGGCCAAGAAAGTGGCCGGCCACGTGCTCGAGGCTGCCGAAAAGGACATCGAGTTCAAAAATGGCAAGTTTACCGTCAAGGGAACCGACAAATCGATCGATTTTGGTTCGGTTGCCTTGCAGGCCTATATTGCGCACAAATTCAACGGCCAGGAACTGGAGCCCGGCCTCAAGGAAAGTGCCTTCTACGACCCGACCAACTTCACCTTCCCGGCCGGTGTCCATATTTGCGAAGTCGAAATCGACCCGGAAACCGGCATTACCAAGATTGAAAAATGGACGGCGGTCGATGATTTCGGCGAAATCATCAACCCGATGATTGTCGAGGGCCAGGTTCATGGCGGCATCGCCCAAGGGATCGGCCAGGCGATGCACGAAACGGCGATTTACGACAAGAGCGGACAATTGTTGACGGCGAGCTACATGGATTATTGCATGCCGCGCGCCGACGATCTGCCGTCCTTTGCGGTCGGCATGACGCAGACGCGCTGCCCCTCCAATCCACTCGGCATCAAGGGTTGCGGCGAGGCCGGCGCAATCGCCGCTCCGCCGGCCGTCATCAATGCCCTGACCGATGCGCTCGGCCATGAGGACCTGGCAATGCCAGCGACGCCTCAGGCGGTTTGGCGCGCGGCCCGGAAAACCATGGCCAAAGCGGCCGAATAGATGTCAGCGCCAAACGGCGCCAGCCCTAAACCTTGCGGGAGAATTCCATGTATGCCTTCACCTTCCACCGTCCGCACAGCCTGCGCTCGGCCGCGGCCATGCTGAACAAGGAATCGGAAGCCAAGCTCCTGGCCGGTGGTCAGACGCTCTTGCCGACGATGAAGCAGCGCCTCGCCGCGCCGGCCCATCTGATCGACCTTTCGGCGACGCCCGAACTCAAGGGTATCGAGCACAAGGGCCGCAATCTCGTCATCGGTGCGATGACGACCCATGCCGAAGTGGCCGATAGCGCGGCCGTCAAAGCGGCCATTCCGGCGCTGGCCGATCTGGCCTCCGGCATCGGCGATCCTGCCGTGCGCAATCGCGGCACCATCGGCGGCTCGATCGCCAACAATGACCCGGCCGCCGATTATCCGGCCGCCTGCCTGGCGCTCGCGGCAACCATCGTCACCAACAAGCGCAAGATTGCCGCCGACGACTTCTTCACCGGCATGTTCGAAACCGCGCTCGAGCCCGGCGAAATCGTCACCAGGATTTCGTTCCCGGTGCCGGCCAGAGCCAATTACCAGAAATTCCCCAACCCGGCCTCGCGCTATGCCCTGGTTGGCGTCTTTGTCGCCAAAAAGGGGTCGGAGGTGCGGGTTGCGGTCACCGGGGCCGGCGCCAGCGGCGTCTACCGGGCCAAGAATCTCGAAGCGGCGCTGACCGCCAAGTTCCATCCCAAGTCGCTTGACGGCCATCAGGTCGCGGCGAGCGGCCTGAATTCGGACATGCATGCTGACGCCGACTACCGGGCCCACCTGATCAGCGTCTTGACGAGGCGGGCGGTCGAAGCGACCCGCTAGACAGGCTTCGAACACGAAGTCCATCAGCGATGGCCGGGCTTGTCCCGGCCATCCCTATTGTGCGGGCTGGAAAGATCGCTAGTTCTATCGAAGCCGGTCCCTTGACCTTTCTGGTGCATCCATGATTCCCTTGTCCAAGCTGCCTGCCTCGATCGAGGAAACCCTGGCCTTATTGAAAGGCGCCGATTATGTCGCCGACCGGGCGCTGGCAACGGTGCTGTTCCTGGCGCTGCGGATGGGCAGGCCGCTGTTTCTCGAGGGTGAAGCCGGTGTCGGCAAGACGGAAATTGCCAAGGTTCTGGCCGCGACCCTCGGTCGCAGGCTGATCCGCCTGCAATGCTACGAGGGGCTCGATCTCGCCTCGGCGGTCTATGAATGGAATTATGCGGCCCAGATGATGGCGATTCGGCTCGCCGAGGCCGCCGGCGAACATGATCGCGATAGGCTCGAGCACGACGTTTTCGCCGAACGTTATCTGATCAAGCGGCCGCTCCTGCAGGCGCTCGAGCCAAGCACGCAGGGTGCGCCGGTCCTCTTGATCGATGAACTCGACCGCACCGACGAGGCGTTCGAAGCCTTTCTTCTGGAAATTCTGTCGGATTTCCAGGTGACCATCCCCGAGCTCGGCACGGTCAGAGCGGCCGAACCGCCGATTGTCGTGATTACGTCGAACCGGACCCGCGAGGTTCATGACGCGCTGAAGCGGCGCTGCCTCTATCATTGGGTCGGCTATCCCGATGCCGAGCGCGAACGAGCCATTGTCAAGGTCAAGGCGCCGCAGGCACCGGCCCGGCTTACCCGCGAATTGGTTGCCTTCGTGCAGAAAATCCGCAAGGAGGATCTGTTCAAAGCGCCCGGCGTCGCCGAGACTCTGGACTGGGCGAGCGCGCTCACCGAGCTCGATGCGGTAGCCCTCGATCCGGCCCAGGTCTCCGACACTTTGGGCGTGCTGCTCAAATACCAGGACGACATTGCCAAAATGCAAGGTGACAAGGCCAAGGCGCTGGTCGATCAGGTGCGCGCCGAATTGAAGGCAAGCGCGTGAGCGTGGTGAGCGCCACACCGCAGCCGCTGAGCGACCGGTCGGGGCCGGCGCTGCGTCCGTGCGGCAGTTGCAGCATGTGCTGCAAAGTGTTCCGCGTACCCGAGTTCGAGAAGCCGGCTGGTCAATGGTGCCGCCATACCGTGCATGGCAAGGGCTGTGCCATTCACGAAACCCGGCCCGAAGTCTGCCGCGCCTTCTTTTGCCATTGGACCCGCAATCCGGCGCTGGACGAGAGTTGGCGGCCGGACCGTTGCAAAATTGTGCTTTATACGGAAGCCGGGGGGCGGCGTCTGGTCGCCATTGTCGATCCGGGTGCGCCGCGGGCCTGGACCAAGCCGCCGGTCTATGCCCAGCTCAAGCGCTGGGCCGCGGCTGCCGTCGAGGCAGATCACCAGCTTGTCGTTTTCCACGGTATGCAGGCGACCGTAATCCTGCCCGACCGCGACGTGCCGGTCGGTGTGGTCGAGGTCGGCGACGAGATCTTGATCAAGCGGCGCGGCGGCGCCCTGGTGGTCGACGTCGTTCGCGCGAGGGGCGGTGGTGAGCGGCAAACTCCCTGAGAATATCCTGTATTTTGCTCGCGCTTTGCGCGAGGCTGGCCTGCCGCTCGGGCCGGGCTGCGTCGTTGACGCGATTGGCGCGCTTGAGGCGGCCGGCATCGGCGGTCGCGACGATTTCTACGCAATTCTGCACGCCGTTTTCGTCAAGAAGCATGAACAGACATTGATCTTCGATCAGGCCTTCCGGATTTTCTGGAAGCGGCGCGGCTTCATGGAACACCTGATCGCCATGATGTCGCCGATTGCCGAACCGCGCTCCGATCTCAAGAAGCCGCCGGCGGCCGGCGCTTCACGCGTCGCAGAGGCCTTATTCAAATCCGGCAAGGCGTCGGAGCGGCCCAAGCAATCCCTCGAACTCGACGCCCGCTTCACCATGTCGAGCGACGAGATTTTGCAGCGCAAGGACTTTGCCCAAATGAGCGCCGCCGAAATCGCGCTCGCCCAGTCGGCGATCAAGCGCTTCAGGCTGAGCGACGACAAGCTGAAGACGCGCCGGTTCGTTGCCGACGACCGCGGTCATCGAATCGACATGCGGCGAACATTGCGCCGGAGTCTGCGCACCGGCGGCGCTTTCATCGATCTTGCCCATCGCGAGCCTGCGACGCGTCATCCGCCGATCGTAGCGATCTGTGACATTTCCGGCTCGATGAGCGATTACAGCCGGATATTTCTGCATTTTCTCCATGTCCTCACCGAAAGCCGCCGGCGCGTTCACTCTTTTCTGTTTGGTACGCGGCTGACCAATGTGACGCGCCAGCTCAAATCGCGCGATATTGATGAGGCCCTTGCCGACCTCTCGCGCGAGGTCAAGGATTGGTCCGGCGGGACAAGAATCGCTACGTCGCTGCATCGGTTCAACCGCGACTGGTCGCGCCGGGTGCTTGGCCAAGGCGCCATCGTCCTCCTGTTTACCGACGGGCTCGAGCGCGACGGTTCGATTGCCCTGAAACTCGAGATCGAGCGACTGCAGAAATCCTGCCGGCGTCTGATCTGGCTCAACCCGCTGTTGCGCTATGAGGGCTTCGAGGCGAAGGCTGCCGGGATTCGGACCATGTTGCCGTTTGTCGACGAGTTTCGGGCTATCCACAATTTGCGCAGCATGGCGGATCTGGTTGGCGCCCTCGGCCAGCCCCGGCCCGGTGCGGCAAATCCGCGGCAATGGCTCGAGCAATCGGCCGCCTGAAGCGCACTGGTCAATCGCCGGCCGTCATCCTATGTGTGGGGGAGAAGGTCAAGGGAGAAAAACCCATGCCAAGCACCAATGACGATATTCTGGCGATGGCCGAGACGTGGAGAAGGGCAGGCCGCGGGGTCGCTCTGGCGACGGTGGTCGAGACCTGGGGATCAGCGCCGCGGCCAGTCGGCAGCCACCTCGTCATCGACCAGGACGGCAATTTTCTGGGTTCGGTGTCGGGCGGCTGTGTCGAGGGCGCGGTGGTCAATGAGTCGCTCGATGTCATCGCCGACGGAGCACCGAAAATGCTCGAATTCGGGGTCGCCGACGAAACCGCCTGGCAGGTCGGTCTGTCGTGTGGCGGTCGGATCAAGGTCTTTGTCGAAAAGGTCAACTGATGCGTCTCGACCTCCTGGCTGCCTTGAACGCCGAGCGCAAGGCACGCCGCGCCGCCGTGCTCGTCACCGATGTCGCCCATGGCGAGCAACGGCTGGTTCTGGCGGCCGACGTCGGCCATGATCCGCTTGCCGGGTCGCTCGAGCGCGCGCTCCGGTCGGGCCGCAGCCAGACAATCGAAGAGGCGGGGCGGCGCTATTTTTTCAATGTGCACGTGCCGCCGGTCCGCCTGATCGTAATCGGCGCGGTTCATATTACCCAGGCGCTGGCACCGATGGCGAAAATTGCCGATTTCGACGTGACAATTATCGATCCACGCACCGCCTTTGCGACGCCGGCGCGCTTTCCCGACGTTCCCGTCATCGCCGAATGGCCGGACGTCGCCTTGCCGCCGATGCGGCTCGACCAATATACCGCCATGGCTTTCTTCACCCACGATCCGAAAATCGACGATCCCGGCCTGGTTTTGGCGCTCCGGGCAGGCTGCTTCTATATCGGCGCGCTCGGCTCGAGCAAAACCCACGCCAAGCGGCTCGAGCGCCTGCAAGCGCACGGCTTTGAGCCGGCCGACCTCGCGCGCATTCATGCCCCGATCGGTCTCGATATAGGGGCGGTCTCGCCGGCCGAAATTGCCGCTTCGGTACTTGCCGAAGTGATTGCCGCGCTGCGCAAGAAACCGCTGCGGGCGCATGCGGACGAGGCGGCATGAAATTCGGCGAGGTTGCGCTCGAGGCCAGTCTCGGCGGCATTCTTGCCCATGCGGTGCGCCTTGACGGTCTGGTACTGAAGAAGGGCCATGTGATCGGCCTGGCAGATCTCGCGAGCCTTAAGGCCAACGGCATCGAGCGGCTGGTGGTAAGCCAGCTGGAACCGGGCGATATCGGTGAGGACGAAGCCGCACGACGCCTTGCCGAGCGGTTAGCCGGGGCGGGTTTGCGGGTCAAACGAGCCTTCACTGGCCGGTCCAATATTATTGCCACCTGCGCCGGTGTCTTGCGGGTCGACAAACCAATTGTCGACCGGATCAACCAAGTCGATGAGGCTATTACGCTGGCGACGCTTGCCGATCTGCGCGCCGTCGGGAACGGCGAGATGGTTGCGACGGTCAAAATTATCCCCTTCGCGGTGCCGGCGCCGCCCCTCGAGGCGGCTCTGGCGCTCGCTGCCGTGCCGGTGCTATCGATCGCGGCCTTTCGGCCGCTCAAGGTCGGCGTGATCTCGACTGTGCTGCCGGGGCTGAAGGTCTCGGTCATTGCCAAAACGCTGGCCATCCTCGCTGCACGCCTGGCGCCGGCCGGTGCTTCGATCGTTGCCGACGAGCGGGTGGCCCACACGAGCGACGCGCTCGCCGCGGCAATCGACAGGCTAGCGAGCGCTTGCGATCTGGTGATCGTCTTTGGCGCCTCGGCCATCACCGATCGGCGCGACGTCATACCCCAGGCGATCGAGCAGGCTGGCGGTCGGATCGACCATTTCGGCATGCCGGTCGATCCAGGCAATCTGCTGCTGATCGGCAAGCGTGCCGGCAAGACGATATTGGGGGCGCCAGGTTGCGCCCGCAGCCCGGCGGAAAACGGCTTCGATTGGGTGTTGCAGCGGCTGTTGGCAGGTCTCGATGTAACGGGCGATGACATCCGTGGCATGGGTGTCGGCGGCCTGCTCATGGAGATCAAGTCGCGGCCACAGCCACGCCTCGGCGGTGGGCCTGACGAGGATGGCTGAAATTGCCGCCCTTATCCTGGCGGGCGGCAGCGCGTCCCGTTTCCGCGCCGGACAGCCGCAGGTCAAAACCAAGTTGGTGCAGGATTTCCGCGGCTGGCCGCTAGTCCGTCACGCCGCTCTTGCTGCGCTCCGCTCGCGGGCCCGGCCGGTGATCGTTGTCACCGGTTTTGCCGCGCCGGACGTCAGGGCCGCGCTTGCCGGAACTCGACCTCGAATTCGTGGACAATGCGGCCTTTGAAAGCGGGATCGCTTCAACCCTCAGAAAGGGTATTGCAGCGCTTGGCCCGCAATGCCGGGGCGCCATCGTACTTTTGGCCGATATGCCGCAAGTCGGCGCCACCCTTATCGACCGTCTGATCGCAGCATTCGATGCATCGCCGGATGCCGACGCCGTCGTACCGGTCTGGGCCGGGCAGCGAGGAAATCCGGTGCTGCTGGGCCGCCGGATCTTCGCGGCGATTGATACACTCGAAGGTGACCAGGGCGCGCGGCGTCTACTTGCTCAGCCATCGCTGGAAATCCTGGAGATCGCCTGCGAGGATCCTTCAGTCGCGGTCGATATCGACACGCCTGCCATGCTGGCGGCGCTCGAAGGAGGGGCTGGCGCCGATGCGAAGGTAAATTCGAAACCGGGCCGCAAGCCGCCTGAGGCCGGGGCCGAGGGGGATTGATGAAAATCGACGATTTCCGGGTTGAGATCTGGATGAACCGCTATGAGACGCGTTGCCGCTACAATCTTTCGGAGAGCTGTGTCAATTCGATCACCCTTGGGGAATTGCTGTCGCTTGCCGGCCGTAGCGGCGCGATCCTCGGGGAGATTATGCCGCTTAAGTTGACCTATGGCGCGATCGAGGGCTCGCAGCGGCTTCGTCGGGCGATCGCCAGTCTCTATGCAACGGCATCGCCCGAAGAAGTCCTGGCTACGCACGGGGCAATCGGCGCCAATGCGCTGGTCTATGCGGCTCTGGTCGAGCCGGGCGACGAAATCATCAGCCTGGTGCCGACCTATCAGCAACACGTCGCGATACCGGAGAGCTATGGTGCCAGGGTCAAATGTCTGCAGCTTGTCCGGGACAATGGCTTTTTGCCCGATCCGGCCAGTCTTGAGCGGCTGATCACGCCAAAAACCCGGCTGGTCGCGCTGACGAACCCCAATAATCCAACAGGGGCCACGGTCGACCGTGCCCGACTGATGGAAATCGTCGCTATTGCCGCCGCCCAGGACGCCTATGTGCTGTGCGACGAGGTCTATCGCGGGGTCGACCAGGCTGGCGATGAAATGGCCGCGTCGATCGTCGATCTCTATGACAAGGGGATCGCCATCGGCAGCATGTCCAAGGCCTTCGCTCTGGCCGGACTGCGGCTCGGTTGGATCGTCGCGGCGCGCCACATTCTCGACAAGGTGATGATCCACCGCGACTACACGACAATCAGCGTCGGGATGCTCGACGAGCATTTCGCCACGCTGGCCCTCGAGCATCGCGATGGGTTGCTGGCCCGCAACCGGGCAATCGTCAGGACCAATCTGGCGATCCTCGACGATTGGGTTCATCGCGAGCCCCAGCTTTCCTATGTCCGGCCGACCGGCGGCACGGTCGGCCTTCTCAAATACGATTTCGATATGCAATCGAGGCAATTCTGCCGGCAATTGCTCGAAGAGACGGGTGTCCTGCTCATGCCGGGTTCCGCCATGGACATGGAGGGCCACGTGCGGATTGGCTTCGGCAATGCGACCGACGTTCTGCGGCAGGGGCTTCAGGCGACATCCGATTTTCTGGCGCGCCTGAAAGCCTAAACCGATCTTGCCGGGGCTCAGCGGGTTGCGCCGCCTTGTCGACTGTTCCCCTTGCTCTGCTACCCTGCTGGCCATGGCCACTTCCATCGATCTGGTCGCACTGCTCCTGGTCCTCGCAACAGGCGTTGCCAGCATCAATCACCGTTGCATTGGGCTGCCGCGGGCAATCGCGCTCTTGGTCGGTTCGCTCGGACTGTCGGCGGCGATTGTCGGCATCGATTCGTTGGCGGGGATCAACCTTTCCGGCTGGATGCGCGGCATGCTCGATACGGCCGACTTGCCGCAGGTCTTGCTCGAAATCGTGCTGGGCCTTTTGCTTTTTGCCTCCAGCCTGCACGTCGACTTGACGGAATTGCGCCGGCAGAAATGGGCGATCTTGGTTCTGGCGACCGCTGGGGTTATCATCTCGACGTTGATTTTCGGCATCGGGATCTGGCTGCTTTTCGGCCTTGCCGCATCGCCAATTCCGCTTGGCTGGTGCCTGGTGCTGGGTGCGGTTCTGGCGCCGACGGATGCAGTCGTCGTCGACGCGCTGCTAAGCCGTGCTGCCCTGCCAGCCGCGCTGAAGACCGCGATATCCGGCGAAAGCCTCTTTAACGACGGTGCCGGCGTCGTCCTGTTCCAGATCATGCTTGGCCTTGCCGAGGGCGAGCACGGCCTGGTCGGCCACGGCCGGATTATCCTGGCCTTCGCCGTTCAGGGGCTCGTCGGCGGGGCGCTGGGCTGTCTTACTGGTTACGGCGCGGCACGTTTGATGCGCTTTGCCGACGAAGCGGTGCTTCGGCTGATGGTTTCTTTGGCGCTGGTTACCGGCACGTACCGCCTGGCGTATTGGCTCGGCCTCTCGGGCCCGATCGCAGTGGTCAGCTGCGGGCTTATGCTGCGCTTGCACGTCCCACGCGATGCCGCGCGCGGTTCGATCCTTGGCGAGATCGGCGCGTTTTGGTCAGCCATCGACGAATTGCTCAACGCCATGTTGTTCTTGCTCGTCGGGTTCGAGTTGTTCGCCATCAATTTTGCCCGGCTGGTTGTCCTGCCTGTTGCCGGCGCATTGCCGCTCGCACTCCTCTCGCGCCTGGCCGGCGTCGCGGTTTCAGTTCTGGTGCTACGCGTTGAGCGACCCGAGCAACGGCGTGGCCTGGCACTTCTCACCTGGGCGGGCTTGCGCGGCGGGATTTCCATCGCGCTCGCTTTGACCATCCCTGCAAGCCCCTACCGCGGTCGGCTTCTGGTGGTGTGTTATGCCGTTGTCGTACTGTCTATGCTTGTGCAGGGCTTGAGCATGCCCCGATTGATCGCCTGGCTTTATCGCAGTTCCGACAAGATGGGCAGCGGTGGCGAACGTTTCGATCCGCCCAACGGGAAAGGCCCGCCGGCGGTGACCGGGCCCTAGCGGGGCGGGGCGGTGGCGAGCTGACGGCGCCATAGGGTCGCGTAGAGGCCGGCCTGGCGCAGCAGTTGCCTATGGGTTCCGCTTTCGCGCAGGCGACCCTGGTCAAAGACGATGATCCGATCGTAACCGGCAATGCTGGACAGGCGATGCGAGGCTGCAATCACGGTGCGGGTTTTGCCAATCCGCTCAATCGTTTCGTCCAGGGCCGCTTCGGTTGCGGGATCGAGCCCGCTGGTCGCCTCGTCGAGCAGCAGCAAAGCGGGATTGCGCAGAAGGGCCCTGGCAATCGCAATGCGTTGCCTTTGGCCGCCGGACATTTGACTGCCCCGCTCGCCGACGATTGTCGCATAGCCTTGTGGCAGGCCGAGAACAAATTCGTGCAATTCGGCGGCCTTCGATGCCGCCTCGATTTCGGCTCGCGTGGCGCCGGTCTTGCCCGCGGCAATGTTCTCCGCGATCGTCGAATGAAACAGAAAGGTCTCCTGGAAGACGACGCCGATGCCTTCGCGCAGCGAGGCAAGCGTTGCCCTGCGTATGTCCATCCCGTCCAGAAGAATGGTGCCTTCGGAGGGATCATCGAAGCGCAGAATGAGATTGATCAGCGTCGATTTTCCGCTGCCGCTGCGGCCAACGAGTGCGGTCCTGGTTTTGGCGGGTATCACCAGGCTGAGTCCAGCAATCTTGAACCGGCCGCCGGGATAGGCGAAGCTGACCTTGCGGAATTCCAGGCTTCTGGCCAAGGCCGTGATCGGCACCGCATCGGGGGCCTCCTGCGCGCTGGCGGGCTCGTCGAGAAAGGCGCTCAGATGGCGCATGCCACCGACGCCTTCGGCGAGCATGGGGATCGATTCGGTGACGTGGGAAATGGCGTCGCCCATCGACAGAAACATGGTTTCGAACGCGACCAGAGTGCCGACGCTGATGACGTCGCTAAAGGCCCAATAGGCGCCAATGGCAAAGACAAGGGCGTGAACAATATAGACGCCCGTATAGGTCGCCCGTTCGACAAGGGCGGAATAAAGATCGAATTGGTAGGCCGTTTCGCGCCAGCCCTCGGCGAGCGCCGCAAAGCGGCGTTGGGCTGGCTTAGCGAGGCTGAAGGCGCGCACGATGGGCTGGGCTGCAACCTGTTCTGCAACCGAGGATAAAAGGCGCGCCTCGCGCCGCCGCTTCTCGTAGCCGAGCACGAAAGACCGCCTCGTGAACAGGCGCGGTGCGAGCATATTGAGGGGAAAGACCAGCATGCCGACGAGCGCAAGCCGCAGATTGAATGAAAACATCAGAATGATCGAATACACGACTTCGAGACCCGGCAGGACAAGCCAGGGCAGAAGCGCGCCCAGACCGTCCTCGACGGCGATGACATCGCCCGAGAACCGCGACAGGATTTCACCGCCCTCGGTGCGGCGGAAATAGCTAAGCGGCAGCTGATCCATTTTCGCGTACATCGTCTCGCGCAGCCTGGACGTCATGCCCGAACAGATGCGCGCATTGAGGAGATCCATGGCAAAGCCGATGAGGGTGACCGCGACGGCAGCAACCAGAATGAACAGGACGGCGTAGAAAACGACCGACCAATTGCGGGCGAGCAAGCCCTCGTCAATGGTCAGTCGCTCGATAAGGGGAAACGAAACATTGAACAGCGTATCGATGCCGACGCAGGCAAGAAGCCAGGCAATCTTACCGTGAAATGGCCGGGCGAGCGGGCGGACCAAGCACCGCAGGAGATCCCAGTCGCGCAGCGCCAGCTTCGCTTGCGGCGCCGCGGCTTCTGCGTCGATATCCTCTTCGCTTTCAATCTCCCCGTCATCCGACACGGGCTGGTCCCGCCTTGGCCGGCTTGCGCCGGGCGGGTTGTTCTGGCGCGCCTGGCTTAGAATAGAAACAATAGCGCATCGCCTCGGCGCTCGGGTACCAGGGGGCGGCGCCCTCGTTGGCCTCTTCCTCGATTTTCCAGGCCCGGGCGAGCCGTTTGGGGTCGGCGGTGGCGATCCGCCAGCCGCAGCGGATGAATTTCTCCGACCAATCCCAAAGGGTCGTCAGCGTGCTGACCCCTTCGAAAAGGTCATGCGCCTCGATGATTTCGGCGGTCATGTCGGACGTGATGCTACCGAAGAAGATGCCGACCCGACACACGCGCAGCATTTCTGCGATGGCAATTTCGGCCTGGTCCTCGGGCAGGTAACACAGGCAGGTTTCATAGATGAAGTCGAAATGATTGTCAGGAAAGGGCATTTGGCGGACATCGCCCAAAAGATTGCGTGCGCGCCATTCCGGCGGCGTTTTGCCATGAACATAGGGACTGTTCTCGATTCCCCACGCTTCGATGCCAATCGCGGCAAACCGCTGCAGCGTAAGGCCATTGGCACTGCCGCAATCCAGCAGCCGGTAGGGTTTGCGCCATTGCCAGATGGCACCAATCAGGTCGCGCGTATAATATTCATCAAAATATTCGTCGATCAAATCTTCATAGCTGCGCGAACCGTCATACAGATCGTGATAGGTCTCCATGAGCGGGCTGGCAGCAGAGGGTGCCGCGGACGCGCAATCTTCGCCCAAATACTTTAGCTTTCGCAGCCGGGTCAGGATCAAGTCGCTGACATAATCGGCAGAATCGAACACGCCGTTGAGGGTCGAATCGAAAAGATAGTCTCCGACGACATAGAGATTTTCGTGGTTGACCGGGTCAGGACAATGGCGCTCGCGCAAGGGCAGGACCGGGTAGCCGCCGGGCAGGCAGCTGATCGCGCCGTTCCAGCGGTGGACTTGGGTCTCGAGCGCCGGCGGACGATCCTGGGCGAGAACCGCAGGCAACGAGTCAAGGGCAAGCCTGGCGAGGCTTTCATCGTCATGGTTGGACAGCATCATGGCATCGTTACCGGCGATGAGCCAATTGAGCACGCCATAGGATCCGCAAGGGTGGCGCTTGCCTTCGTCATAAATGCAACAACCGTTGAAGGCGTCGCTCATGAAATAGCTGCCCGGGATTTTCAGGCGCCAGAATGGCTTTTCGAAGAGGATAGATATTCTGAGATAATGGGTGTGGCGGTCGTAACGGGCAAGGTGTGCATTCATTGCCGCGCGCAAGCTTGGACTGCCCCATTCGATGCGCTGGAGCCAGGGACTAGGCATCGCCAGCACGACGAGGTCGAATGTCGCGATTTCTGAGCTTTGCCCCTTGCGCAGCACGAGCGATAGGCCGCCGTCCTGCGACGGCCCGATGCGCTGCACCTCGGTATCGAGGACGCAGTCGGCCGAAATCCTTTCGGCCAATTCGTCGGTCAGACGCTGGATGCCGCCGACAATGGAATAGAGACCCATATAGTGGGGGTGATCCATCAAGATGTTTTTCAGGCCGTCGAGCGCATTGGTCAAATGCGGTTCGGTTGCCACGTCGCTGCGCGCCGCAATTTCGACATAGCGGCGGACCTGAGGATTGCCGATTGTCTCGAGCATGTGCTGGTACGAGATTCCGGCGAGCGGGTGCACATTGTCGTCGAGCCAAATGCCTTCATAATAGTCGCGCGGGGTCAGCTGACGAGCGCAACTGGCATAGAAATCCAGCAATTCCCGCAAAGCTTTGGGACCAAAATGACGGCCGAAATCCGCCTCGGTCCGAATAATCCGCTCGTCCATGATCACCGCTCTGCCGGCCATGCGGACGGTCTCGAGGCCGAGCTCGCCGACAAGCCTGCGCAGCGGATCCGGGCCAATCGCCGAATAATCATAGAGCTCCGCGACGCCGGCCTCATAGAGAACCGGCGCCCGGTTGAATTGCCGTGTCACGACCTTGCCGCCGAGCCGCGGCGAGGCCTCGAAGAGCGTCACCACGGCAATGTCATTGTGAAACTCGTCCAGGTGATAGGCTGTGAGCAGGCCGCCCGGGCCACCGCCGACAATCGCAATCCTGATCATGCAGCAATACCATTTGAGCCTGCTCGGCTCGGATTAGGCATTGCGAGGCGATCGATCCGCCGGCACGCTCCGGCTACAACCGGCGCGGCAGAGGGCTTGGCGGCGCAAAGGACACGCACAAAATGGGCGGTGACAGCCATTGCTAGGCAGGACCATGGATCATAAGCAGCGCCGATTTCGCGACAGGTCTGGAAGTGAAAGCTATCCCATCGGCCACGCCTCATCTGTGCGACTGAGGCCGCCAGACCCACGTGCATCGACGAACCCAATCGCGATGAGGCTGTTCATACTTTACAATAGGCTAGCGCTTTTGCCACGGAGCCGTCAAAATCTTGCAACCGGCCGGGGCATCCGCTCAGTCGACGCCAAGTCGCGGTGATGGTCGCGATTGGCCTTTTTAGCGCAAAGCCCAATCGTCGTTGGCCTGATGCGTGCCACTGGCCTTCGCGGGACCGGGATTTCGGCGCGTTGGCGGGCGCTATGCCGGCTGCGTCAGTTTCGCCGACTGGTGCTGATCGCCGGTCTATCCCGATCGCCGGGCAAATGGTCGCTGCGGCTGCCGGCTGCGTCGGGGATCTATTTGCGCTAAGTCGATGGCGACTTCCGGTTTGGATTCGATCCAAATTCCGGTCTCGCCGAGTTCGCGCCAGGCCCGTCGGACCCTCTGATGATCCACCCTTTCGCCAAACAGCACCATTGGCACAGTCGCAGCGAGGATCTTCAGATCGAGGCCAAGCGAAGCATTTTGAATGTACCAGACGTCGAGCGCTGCCTTGTCAGCCGGGGAAATTTCGCGGCCGCCGGTTACCTGCGCCCAGCCGGTCAGGCCGGGCGGCGCCATCAGCCTGGCGGCATAGGCGGTCGGCTGGTCGACCGGCAGCAACGGGCGCGGTCCGACAAAAGACATGTCACCCGAAAGAATATTGAAGAGCTGCGGCAATTCGTCGAGACGGATGCGGCGCAGAAAGCGGCCGGCAAAGGATAGCCGTCGATCCTCGGGCAAGGTGGCACCGCGCGAATCGTGCGCCGCCGCCATGGTGCGGAACTTGTACAGGCGGAACGGGCGCCCAAAACGCCCCGGTCGCTGCTGCCAGAAGATGACGGGCCAACCGACGTCGAAGGCCACCAGGCAGGCGAGCGCGCACAGGATCGGCGCGAGCGGCACGATAAGCGCAAGAGCGAGCGCAAGGTCGATCGCCCGCTTGATCCGCCAATAGGCGCGTCGCGGGACTTGGGTCGGGCTGGGCGGGGCGAACAAGCCCTGGCTCCCAGCAGCCAGCGCCCTCGGCCGCCGGTGGCCGGCGCAAAGGCGGTTTCGTTCGGCAAAAAGGTCGAGCTCGATGGCCGAGGCCTTTTCGATCGCCAGCAATTCCTTCTGGGCGGAAGCCGACAACAGCGCGAAGGGTGTCGTCACCACCAGGCGATCGACCAATATCCCATGCACTTCAAGGTTGCGCAGAATGCTGGCAACTTCTTCCGGCCGACCGAGCAAGGGCACTTGCTGGATTTGGCGTCCGCTATGGCGTTGCTCGGTTGCCAGAAGACCGACGATCTTGATCTGGTCGCCGGCAAATTCGGCGAGTGAACGCATATAGAGCTCGCTGATTCGGTTGAGGCCGACGATCAGCACATGTTCGCAGGCCTCCAGCGTCACAGCATTGGGCCCGGCGGGGTGGCTGCGCCAGGCATGACGCAACCGCGCCAACACCCGCACCCCGACCATGGCGAAGACCATCAAGAGGCCCTGCAGAATTGGCAGCGAGCGCGCCACGCCCTCGAGCCGGTTGACAGTGAAGCCCAGCGCCACGGCACCTAGGACCACCAGAACGACGCAAGCCACGACGACGAGATAATCGGTCATGCCGCTGAGCCGCCAGATCGATCGGTCGAGCCCGCACAAGGTCAAGGCCGGCGCCGCCACCAACAGCGTCATTCCGAGATAGGGCGTCAAGCCCCAGAATTTGTCGATTGTTGTATCGAAATTGTCGCGCAGGACCAGCGCGAACAGGCTGGCAAGGGCAATCAGCCCGAGATCCAGAATGAACAAAAAACGCCTACGCAACGCAATGCCTCACCAATCGAATTCAACCGATCCTGGCAAGGGTCGATTAAGAAAACGACAATTTGAGCGAAATTCGTACTCGGGCGCTACAGGGCAGATCCCCAATAAGGCCCCCAAAATAAGCCTTCCATTGGCTAGGCGGGCCCACATTCACCGCCAAACGGTCATTTATCCGGCGGTGCGTGGGCCGCCTTCGTGAAGAATCTTGGGAAATAATTGTTCAAACATTTGCGACAAATAATTGCTCATTTGCTTGGACAGATTTTACCCAAGAATCGTTTATATTTCGGATTTTACGTATTTGTAGACCGAATTTCGCTCAGATGCAGGTCGGTGCAACATAACCATCTGTGTCAGCGTGAACGAACCAAAATCCTTGCGCCGTCGGCGGCGGAACTTTTCGGTCAAATATTTGTCTGTTGCGGCGCTGCCGGTGCTGATCTTGACCCGCCTGGCCGCTGGTCAAGCCGAATACTTGGGCGTTGAGCCGCAAATCGAGCGCTTTACTCTGCCCTTGGCCGCCGGCCCGGCTGCCGAGGGCTGCTGCGGCAGCGAGACCACCGCCACTTTGCCGGCGCCAGCCCGCCATCGGGGCCTCGCTGTTCCCCTTGCCTTGCCAGGCCGGGAACCCGTCTGCGCCCTCGCGCTCAACCCGGCCTCCGACGGGGCGGCAACTGCCATGCCCAATGTCAGCGTCGTCCTTGCAGGATGCCGGCTATTCAGCAATTCCGCGAGCAGCTCGGCCGTCAGCCTGCCGCATTCGGCTCATCTGTCGGCGCTTGCGGTTGGTGCCGTGGGCGGGATTGTCGGGGAGCAGGGCATTGCCGCCGTACTAGGCGTGAGCAGCGGCAATGCGCCGGTGCAGGACCCCTTTCGAGCGGTGCCGCTGCCTGATTTTGCTGGCTGCGATCAAGTGAATTTTGAGGCGAGGACAAATGTCGTGGTCAGGCCCGGCGTCTTTTGTGGCGGGCTGAAGCTCGCACCCGGCGCCGATGTGCGGCTCAGTGCCGGTCTTTATATCTTCGATCGCGGCAGTTTGACGGTTGCAAGCGGCGCCCGGCTGAGCGGCGCCGGCGTCGCGCTGGTGTTCACATCGAGCACCGGCCAGGACTACGCCACGGCGAGGCTCGCGCCTGGCGCTGGCGTGCACCTTAGTGCCGCAGCCGAGGGGTTGCTGGCGGGCATTCTGATCTACGGCGACCGGAGAATGTCGCAGGGCGCGCCGTTCAAGCTCGAGGCGGGCGCGGACCAGGACTTTGCCGGGGCGACCTACCTGCCGCGGGCTGCCCTCAGCTTTGCCGGAACGTCGGCCGGCTGCACGCAAGTCATTGCCGACACGATCACGTTCACTGGCCCGACCCGCTTGGCACTCTCTTGCGCCGAGCGGACGCCAAAGCCTCTCGCCGGGACTTCGCCCTCGCTCTACTGGCTCGTCATGGATCGGCCAATGTCCGTCTCGCCGAGCACCCCCTAACGGCAGTCACGGCCGAATTGCCGGCGCGGGCTGGCGCTGTACCTGCCCTAGGTCGCTGCGAAATTTGCGGCCGTCGCCGATTTGGGGCTGCGTGCCTTATGGCCCCACCATCCAAGACCAAGCAGGCCAAGGACCAGATAGGACAGGAAGCCTGAGCCCGGAATCGGTTGAGGGGCTGCATCGATCGATATGTTGGTCAGGGCATAATAGCCGGGATCCTGCCGGAAGCTGAAGCTCAACGTGTTGGTGCCGGCATTGCCTTGGAATACCACCGATCGCAGGCCGAAGGAGAAGGCGGCCGTATCGAGAATTGGCCCAACAACCGTGTTGTTATTGATCAGAGCGCTAAAGGTGTCGCTGTTATTGCCCGCGGTCATGGCGAGCGAGAAGATCAACCGGTAAGAGCCCGAGCTCGGCAACGTGAAGGATTGGCTCAACGTGCCAATACCGCCGACCGGCCCCAGCGCGGCATAAGTCATCCCGGCGACATAGCCGCCGACGCCAACACAATTGGTGGCGCATGTGTTGCTGAAACTGGTGACGCCGCCCTGCGTCCAGCCGACGAAGGCACCGGTGCTGCTGCCGGTCGCGAAACTGCCGTTCTGGATGTAATTGGCGAAAGCGGGCGTTGCCAGCGAGACAAGCCCGCTCAAAACTATGCCGCCGAAGACCAGTTTTCTCGCGGCCCTGGCCCGCTGGTCCGCTCGCCTTGTCGTAAACTTGGCTTGGTTCATTTTGGCTTCCTGACCAAGGCTGCGACGTTCTCTCGTCACGCCGTTGTTCGTGCGTTTGGACAGCCCCGTCGGCGCCGCAGCGCCCGCGGCCGGCAAGAGCTGTCAGGCTTCGAAATAGCGGCGCAGCATGCGCTCGCGCTGCCGGCGCAACGACCGGCGATCGCGAACCACATAGCCGGCAACGGCGCCGGCACAGAAAGCGCAAACCGCCATCAGCATTTTTCGCTCACCTCTCGGATTCCCATTCGGCGCCTTGCTATGCTCCCGATTATCGCCGGACTAGTTAAAATCGAGGCTTATGCGGAGCGGCTTGCGTGCTGCCCGCGGCCACGAAAAAAGAGTAAGCCTAACGAACCCTTTTTCGGGATTTGGTCTTGGCCTGCACTCTTCGCGCGGCGGGAGTAGCGGCGGGCGGCTTTCTCGTCATACTGGTCCGGTGCTATAAGGCTGCAGGCGAGAGGGATCGGCATGTCGCAGGGTTTGGTCGAGCAGGCGCGCGTGCAATTGCGCGATATCGAAGCGCAAGGCTTGCTCAAGCGAGAGCGTCCGATCGTTTCTGCCCAGGGCGGCGCGATCGATGTCGCCAATGGGCCGCAGGCCCGCCACGTTCTCAATCTATGCGCCAATAATTATCTCGGTCTTGCCAATCACCCGCGCTTGCTGGCGGCAGCCCGGCATGGCCTCGAGACGCACGGTTTCGGCATGGCTTCCGTGCGCTTCATTTGCGGCACGCAGGACCTGCATGTTGCGCTCGAAGAGCGACTGGCCAAGTTTCTCCGAATGGAAGCGGCGATCCTCTATTCCTCCTGCTTCGATGCCAATGGCGGTATTTTCGAGGCGCTGCTTGGCGCCGAGGATGCGGTCATTTCTGACGCCTTGAACCATGCCTCGATCATCGACGGCATTAGGCTGTGCAAGGCAACGCGGCTGCGCTATGCCAACAATGACATGGCCGAACTCGAGCAACGGCTGCTCGAGGCAAGTGGCGCACGTCACCGGCTGATTGTTAGCGACGGCGTATTCTCGATGGATGGGGTGATCGCCGATTTACCCGGCATCTGCCGGCTCGCCGAACGCTACGATGCGATGGTCATGGTCGACGACAGCCATGCGGTGGGCTTTATCGGCGGGCGCGGCGCAGGCACCCCGGAACATTTTGGCGTCGAGGGCCGGGTTCAGATCCTCAGCGGGACCTTTGGCAAGGCGCTCGGCGGCGCGTCCGGCGGCTACATTGCTGGGCCGAAGCCCGTGGTCGACCTTCTGCGGCAGCGTTCGCGGCCCTATCTATTTTCCAATGCGCTGGCCCCCTCGATCGTGGCGGCGACACTTGAGGTGCTCGATCTTCTCGCCGCAAGCGGCGAGCTTCGGACCGATCTTGCCCGCAATGCCCGCCATTTCCGGGCCGGGCTCGAGGGCCTGGGCTTCCGGCTGATCGCCGGCGAGCATCCGATCATTCCGGTGATGATCGGCGATGCTCGGCAGGCCCAGGCTTTGGCGACCGCGCTTGGCGAGCGCGGGGTCTTTGTGACCGCTTTTTCCTACCCGGTCGTGCCGCACGGCAAGGCGCGTATCCGCACCCAGATGAACGCCGCCCATACACTTGCCGATCTCGACAAGGCGATTGCGGCTTTCGGCAATGCCGGTCGAAGCGTCGGCCTGATCAATTAGCGGCAAGGATCGGCAGATGAAATCTCTGGTCAAGGCGAAACGCGAACCCGGCCTTTGGCTCAGCGATTCGCCGGTTCCCTCATTCGGCGCCCAAGACGTGTTGATCAAGATTTGCCGGGCGGCGATCTGCGGGACCGACATCCACATCTACAATTGGGACAAATGGGCGCAAAAGACGATCCCCGTTCCGATGGTGGTCGGCCATGAATATGTCGGAACCGTCGCGGCGATCGGCGCCGACGTTAAGGGGGTTAGGGTCGGCGATCGGGTTTCCGGCGAAGGCCATATCGTGTGCGGCTATTGCCGCAATTGCCGGGCCGGCCGCGGGCATTTGTGTCGCAACACCCGTGGTGTCGGCGTCGATCGGCCCGGCGCTTTCGGCGAATTCCTGGTGATACCCGCGACCAATGTCTATCCGATACCCGCCGCCGTCTCGGACGAGGTCGCAGCGATTCTTGACCCGCTCGGCAATGCAACCCACACCGCCCTGTCGTTCGATCTGGTCGGCGAGGATGTGCTGATTACCGGTGCTGGGCCAATCGGCCTGATGGCGGTTGCGATCTGCCGGCATGTCGGGGCCCGGCATATTGTCGTCACCGACGTCAACGACTTTCGGCTTGGCCTTGCCAAGCAGATGGGGGCGACGGTTTGCGTCAGGGCCGACCGGGAGCGGTTGCGCGATGTCATGGATGGAATCGGCATGAACGAGGGATTCGACGTCGGCCTCGAAATGTCCGGCAATCCGGAGGCTCTGCGCAGCATGATTGCCGGCATGAATCATGGCGGCAAGGTCGCCTTGCTCGGGATTCTTTCCGACGAGGCCCAGATCGACTGGAACCAGGTCATTTTCAAGGGGCTTACGCTCAAGGGAATTTACGGCCGCGAGATGTACGAGACCTGGTACAAGATGCTGGCCATGCTGCAGAGCGGGCTCGATATAACGCCGGTGATCACCCACCGGCTCGGCATGTCGCAATTTGAGACCGGTTTTGCAGCACTGCGCGCCGGCCGTGCCTGCAAGGTCGTACTCGACATCGAGGCCTGAACTCAGGCGCGCGCCTGCAACGGCTGGTCGAGCCCGCGTGGCGAAAGCGTGAAAATCTCGCAGCCCGTCTCGGTCACCGCAACCGAATGTTCGAATTGCGCCGAGAGCGAGCGGTCGCGGGTCACGGCGGTCCAGCCGTCGGGCAGGACCTTTACGTGCGGCCGGCCGAGATTGATCATTGGTTCGACGGTGAAGAACATGCCGGGTTTCAACGGAACGCCCTCGCCGCGACGGCCGTAGTGCAAAATATTCGGCTCGTCATGGAACAATTCGCCAAGTCCGTGGCCGCAGAAGTCGCGGACGACCGAACAGCGTTCGGCTTCGGCAAATTCCTGGATCGCCGCGCCGATATCACCGGTCATCGCGCCGGGTGCGATGACGGCGATGCCGCGCATCAGCGCCTCATAGGTCACCTCGATCAGCCGGGCGGCGCGCCGCGAAATCGCGCCGACCGGATACATCCGGCTCGAGTTGCCGTGCCAGCCGTCGACGATCAGCGTGACATCGATATTGACGACGTCGCCCTCGCGCAGCGGCTTGTCGTCGGGTATGCCATGACAGACGACGTGATTGATCGAGGTGCAGATCGAGCGCCGGTAGCCGCGATAGTCGAGCGGGGCCGGATAGGCATGATGGTCCATCGCAAATTCGAAGCAATACTTGTCGAGCGCCGCGGTGGTGACGCCGGGGCGGACCAGGTCGACCAGAAGATCGAGCGCCTGGGCGGTCAGTTGGCCAGCCCGGCGCATGCCCTCGAAGGCCTCGGGGCGGTGCAGCTTGATCTGGCCGGTTTTCCGGCTCGGCGCAGCGGCGGCATCGATGAAGGTCACATCAGGCTCCATTTGTCTCTTCTATGACGGAATACCCTGGCATTTAGCAAGCCATTCGTCGATTGGCCGCCGCCTTTCGGCGACCGAGACTGGCCCTCGGGCGAGCGGGGTGATAGGTAGCGCGCAGGAGCCGTGGAACCGGGCATGCTTCAGACCCCCAGCACTGACTTTTCGGATTTCGGCCAATTCGCCCCCGATGGGATCATTGCCCGGTTGGTGGGCCTGACCGAGCAGTGCCCGCCGCATTGGGCCGGCAAGCGCCGGGCCTTCTTTCTGCGCTCGGTCGCGGTCCGCCTGTTGCGCGGCCGGCCGCTCGACGTCAGCCGTTATGGCGCACGCATGCGACTTTATCCCTATAACAACGTTTGCGAAAAGCGAATCCTGTTCACGCCGCAATATTTCGATCCGGCCGAACTGGCGCTGCTGCACAGCCGGGTGCGCGGCGATTTTGTCTTTCTCGACATCGGCGCCAATATTGGCGCCTACGCTCTGTTTGTGGCGGCGCGTGCCGGCCCGCGCGCCAAGATCCTGGCGATTGAGCCGCAGCCCGATATTTTCGAACATCTGGTCTATAATATTCGCCAAAACCCGTTCGCGACCGTCAAAGCGATCGATTGCGCGGTCGCCGACGTCGAAGGTGACGTCACTTTGTTCGTCCACCCCCGCAATCGCGGCCAGACGTCGATGCGGATGGTTACGGCGGAGGCCGGCAGCAGCCGGCTGCGGGTTGCGGCCAAGGCGCTGTTGAGTATCGTGCGCGACGAGGGCTTCAGGCGAATCGACGCGGCCAAAATCGACGTCCAAGGCGCCGAAGATCTAATCCTTGATGCCTATTTCCGCGACGCGCCGGCCGCCCTCTGGCCGCGGCTGATCCTGCTCGAAAACGCGCCGAAGCGATGGGATATCGATCTGTGCGCCGATCTCGGCGCGCGCGGCTACCAGGAAATCCTGCGTACGCGCAATAATTTGGCCTTTGAACGCGGCGGCTCCTTTGACTGAAGGCAAGAAGACCATGGCGGATCTGGGCGACAGCCCCGAGGCAAGGCGATCGGCCGGCGCCACCGGTATCGTCAGCGCCGCCATTCTGGTGATCGGCGATGAAATCCTGTCGGGCCGGACCAAGGACAAGAATATCGGTTTTATCGCCGATTATCTGGCGCCACTCGGGATACGTTTGCGCGAGGTGAGGATCGTCGCCGATGTCGAGGACGAAATCGTAGCCGCGGTCAACGCGTTGCGGCACCGCTACACCTATCTGTTCACGACCGGCGGGATCGGCCCGACCCATGACGACATCACCGCCGACGCGATTGCCAAGGCCTTTGGCGTTGCGATCGGCGAAGATCCAAGGGCACTCGCAATGATGCTCGAACGCTACAAGCCGGAAGACCTCAACGCGGCGCGACGGCGCATGGCGCGGGTGCCGGAGGGTGCCGAACTTGTTCGCAACGCAGTCTCCTCCGCGCCGGGCTTCATGATCGGCAATGTCATCGTGATGGCCGGCGTCCCGGCCGTCATGCAGGCAATGCTCGACGCGGTGGCGCCGCGGCTCAAAACCGGGGCCAAGATGCTGATCGTCACTATCGAGGCCGGCGGTCTTCCCGAAGGCCTCTATGCCGGGCCGCTCGGAGAAATCGCCGCCGCCCATCCTTCGGTGTCGGTCGGCTCCTATCCCTCGTTGCGCGACGGCAAATTCCTCAACCAGATTGTGCTGCGCTCGACCGACGCCGGCCATCTCGACATGGTGGCGGGAAGGGTCAGGGAACTCGTCGACCGGCTCGCTGGCGATCGGAGGCCAGGGTGAGGGCAGGCTCGCCGCCCGGCTTGCCCGGGTCTTCCTGCCGCCCTATGGTGCGCCGCGCGCCCCGGGGGCCGGACACTTCAGCCGGACCCCTGCCGGGGGGAATTCGAGCCGAGTGATGCGCCTGGCGGTGATGCAACCCTATATTTTCCCCTATCTCGGCTATTTTCAATTGATGCATAGCGTCGATCGCTTCGTCTTGTTCGACGATGTCGCCTTCATCAAGCGCGGCTGGATCAATCGCAACCGGATTCTCGTCAACGGCGCCGGGCACCTGTTCAGTGTGCCGATCGAGAAGGCAAGCCAGAACCGGCTGATTTGCGACACGTTGATTGCGGCCGATCCGCAATGGAAGGCGGGTTTTCTGAAAACCCTCGAATGGACCTACCGCAAGGCGCCGCAATTCGAGCCGGTGTTACGGATCATTGCGGGCATCCTCGCTTTCGAGGAGCGGGGCATTGGCCGCTTTATCGCAAACAGCCTGGCCGTCCTCGCCGACCATCTCGGCCTTTCGGCCGAACTCCGTCTCGCCTCGGCCCGCTATTCGAACCGGCACCTGAAGGGGCAGGACAGGATTTTGGACCTTTGCCGGCTGGAGCGGGCAAGCGCCTACCACAATGCGCCGGGCGGGGCGGCGCTCTACGACCGGGCGCGGTTCGCCGACGCGGCCATCGCCTTGCGGCTCCTCGAGCCGCATTTGCCGGTCTATCGGCAACCGGCGAGGGAATTTGTGGCGGGCCTGTCAATCATTGACGTGCTGATGTGGAACCCGCAAGCCGAGGTGCGGCGCATGGTCGGGGACTATGCCCTGGTCTAGCGATGCAAAACGTCGCTGCCGGTCGGGCGAGGACCCAGGATGGGGAGTGCAATGGAGGATAGGGTCGCAATGATTCTCGCCGGCGTCCTGAACATGCCGCCGGATGAAATCGCCGACGAACTGGCGATGAGCGATGTCGAAGCCTGGGATTTTCTCAAGCACATGGAAATGATCGTCGCCTTCGAACAAGTCTATCAGGTCGAATTCACCTTCGATGAAATCGTCGCAATGCGTGATGTCGCCGCAATTCGCGACGTCCTGCAAGCCAAGGGCCTCGGCCATTGACGGGGGAACTCGCGGGCAAGAAGGCGATCGTCACCGGCGGCGGCCGCGGCCTCGGCCGGGCGATCGTTTGCCGCCTCCTCGAGGCCGGTGCCAGCGTCTGTGTATTCGATGTTGATCCGCAAGCGGGTTGCGTATTGGCGCAGGATCATCCTGCCGTCTTGTGCCTCACCTGCGACGTGTCCGATTACGCCGCGGCCGCAGCCGCGCTTGCCACCTACCACGAACGCTTCGGGGCGGCCGACATTCTGGTCAATAATGCCGGCATTCTCTACAGCGCGCCGTTGTTGCGGATTACCGACAAGGGCCTCGAAACGCACGATCCGGCGATGTGGAGCCAGGTGATCGCCGCCGATCTCACCTCGGTATTCAACATGAGCGTCGGGGTCGCAGCGAAAATGGTCACCACCCGCACCAAGGGCGTCATTATCAATATTAGTTCGATATCGGCGGCCGGCAATGCGGGTCAATCGGCCTATGCGGCGGCCAAGGCGGGCGTCGATGCGCTGACCCGAACCTGGGCCAAGGAACTCGGTCTTTACGGCATAAGGGTAGCGGGCATTGCGCCGGGCTTTGCCGATACGCCCTCGACACACGCGGCCGTGAACGCTGGATTGCTGAAGGATATTGTCGCGCGGGTGCCGCTGCGGCGCCTGGCGAGGGCCGAGGAAATCGCCGATGCGGTCGTGTTTGTGGCGAGAAACGGCTTTGTCAACGGCACGACCCTCGCTATCGACGGTGGCCTGGTTGTTTAGGCGGGGAATGGTCTTGCCGGATGTATAACTACAATTTGCCGCAAGCCTTTGCCGAGGTCGCAGCTGTCGCGGCCGATCGGCTGGCGCTCAGTTTTGGCGCCGGCGAGACCTATACCTATCGCGAGCTGCAGGAGAGGGCCCGCGGACTGGCGCTGTTTCTCCATCGCGATGGCGTAAACAAGGGCGATATCGTCGCCATTTCCGGGCATAAAAGCTTCGATGCCTTTGCCGCTGTCCTCGCCTGCCTGCGGCTCGGCGCCGCCTATGTCATGCTCGATCCCGAGAGTCCCAATGAACGGCTCGGCCGAATTCTTTCGACCTGCCGGGCACGGCTTCTGCTCGCCGAGACGGCGATGTGCGATCGGCTCGGCGGGTTTGTCCGCGGCGCGCTGATCACCAACGCCGGCCGCGGCCCGGCCAGCGAGGGCGAACTGCCTGATCCGGCCCGGATCCATGGCAATGAACCGGCCTACGTTATGTTTACCTCAGGCTCGACCGGCAGCCCGAAGGGCGCCGTGATGTCGCATGCGAATGTGCGCAATTTGATTGCCTGGGCGCAGGATTGCTACGCGATCTGCTCCGACGACCGGCTAACCAATCTCAATCCGCTTTACTTCGACAATTCGGTTTTCGATCTGTACGCCGCCTTGTTTTCGGGGGCTCGCCTAGTTGTATTCGCCAGGGAGGAGACGCGCGATCCGCGCCGCCTCGTCGACCGGATCCATGCCGAGTCCTGCACCTTGTGGTTTTCGGTTCCCTCGCTGATGCTGTTCCTGCAGACGATGCGGGCGGCCGACGGCAGGAACCTGCGATCCATCCGGCGCTTTATCTTTGGCGGCGAAGGCTACCCGAAGGCCAAGCTCAAAGCTCTTTTCACGCTGTATGGCGAGACGAGTGCCATCTATAATGTCTATGGTCCGACCGAATGCACCTGCATTTGTTCGAGTTACCGGCTCAGTCTGGACGATTTCGAAGACCTCGCCGGGCTCGCGCCGCTCGGCGCACCGGCGCCGAATTTCGGTGCGCTCATTCTCGACGGCGACTTGCGGCCGGTGGCGCCCGGCGAGATTGGCGAATTGTGCCTGGCGGGCCCCAATGTCGGTCTCGGCTATTTGAACGACCCCACCCGCAGCAGCGCGAGTTTTATTCAGAACCCGCTCAATCCGGGCTACCGCGAAATCATCTATCGCACCGGTGACATGGTGCGCGTCGATGCCAAGGGCATGCTCCATATCCTTGGCCGCAAAGATAATCAGATCAAGCACATGGGCTATCGGATCGAACTCGAGGAAATCGAGGCCGCGCTGCATGCGCAGGAGGCGGTCGAAGAGGCTGTCGCCCTGCACCGCACCCGCAACGGGCTGAGCCAGATCGTCGGGATCGTCGCTGCTTCGGGCGAGTTCAACGAGGCATCATTGCGGGCCGGCCTGCGGCGTTTCCTGCCGGAATATATGGTGCCGTCGGTTTTCTATCGCGAGCCTGCGCTGCCGAAAAACCAAAACGGCAAGGTCGATCGGCGGCGTCTTGCCGAGACCTACGGCGACGAGGAAGCGGGGGGCTAAAATGGCCAAGCTTGTAATATTTGGCGCCGGCAAAATTGCCGAAGAAGCCTATGCTTACCTGCGCTATGACAGCCCGCACGAGATCGAGGGTTTCTGCGTTGATCCTGCCTATTTGCGGGAGAGCACGAAATTCGACAAACCGGTCGTCTCCTTTGCGGACGTCGAGGAACGCTTTCCACCATCCCGCTACGCCATGTTCGTGGCGATCGGCTATCACCGGCTCAACCGAGCGCGGGCCGAGAAATGCGCCGAGGCCCGAGCCAAAGGCTACCGCCTGGTTAGCTATATTTCCTCGCGTGCTGCCAATATCGGCCGGGTCGAGATTGGCGACAATTGCCTGATCTTGGAAAATGTGGTGATCCAGCCCTTCGCGCGGATCGGCACCAATGTCTTCTTGTGGAGCGGCAACCACGTAGGCCATCACGCCAGTATCGGCGACCATTGCTATCTGGCCGGCCAGGTCATCGTGTCGGGGTCATCGAAGATCGAGCCCTATTGCTACATCGGCGTCAACGCCACCATTGGTCACGAGATCACGATCGGCAGCGACAGTTTCATCGGCGCCGCCACGCTGATCACCCGAAGTGCGCCGCAAAAGAGCGTCCATATAGCGCCGCAGACGCCGCGATTTCGGCTCGATTCGGATGCGTTCCTTCGAATGACCAAGATGAAGTGAGGCGGGCCGGCCGAGACCAGTTTGCCGGATGCAGGGGATCGACATGACATTTCAGGACCTTGATATTTTTACCTGCCCGGCCTCGCACGAGGCGCTGCGGTTTGAGGCGGACGGCGGTGAATCCAGGCTGGTTTGCAATTGCGGAGCGATTTTCCCGCTGCGCGAAGGCCTGGCCGATCTCACCTATCCGCAAACGCTGGCGTTCAAGGATGCCTCGGTGCGGGCCTTCTATGACGGCCGTGCCGACGTTTATGACGACAATCTGCCGATGACTTTTCTCACCCATTTCGAGGACGAGGCGCGGCTGCGCGGCAGTTTTGTCGACGCGCTGGAATTGCAGCCAGGCGCCCGGGTGCTTGAGGTCGCCTGCGGTACCGGCCGCGATTCCGTGATCATTGCGGAGCGGCTTGGCCGGCAAGGGCATTTGTGCGTGCAAGATATTTCCCCAAAAATGCTCGCCGAATGCGCCCGAAGGCTGCAAGCGACGGGGCCACGCACATCGCTGTGTCTGTCGAATGCCGCCTTTCTGCCCTTTCCCGATCACAGCTTCGACGCCGTCTACAGTTTTGGCGGCCTCGGCGAATTTTCCGACATTGGCCAGGCGTGGCGCGAAATGGTGCGGGTCGCCAAGGTCGGCGCCAAGATCGTCGTCGGCGACGAGAGCATGCCACCGTGGCTGCGCGAGACCGAATTCGCCAAAATTCTGATCACCACGAACCGGCAGTTTCTCGCCGAGTTGCCGCTCAAGGAGGTTCCGGTCGAGGCACGCGAGTTCCGCCTGCGTTACGTGTTGGGCGGCGTTTTCTACCTGATCGATTTTCGGGTCGGCGACGGCGAGCCGAAGGGCAATTTCGATTTCGAGATCGCCGGTCCGCGCGGCGGAACCTTGCGGACCCGCTATTATGGCCAGCTCGAGGGCGTGACGCCGCAGGCCAAAGCGCTCGCCGAGCTGGCCCGCCAGCGTCGTGGCCTCAGCATGCATGCCTGGCTCGACCAGGTCGTGCGCGAGGCGGCAAGCCGCGATCTCGACAAGTGATCAGGCGCTGAAATGGCGTGGCGCCGGATGGGGATGGTTTTTGCGGTGGACCAGGTGCCCGATTGGCTCGGGACACATGCTCAGGTGCCGACACCGCTTCTGATCGATGGAAAGCTGCGCATCTATGTCGCGGCGCGGCCGCAGCCGGGCCTCAGCCTGACCACTTTCGTCGACCTTGATCCCGACGATCCGCGCCGACGGCTTGGCATTGCCGGGCAATCGCTGCTCGCGCCCGGCAAGCCCGGCAGTTTCGACGAGCACGGGATCATGCCTAGCTGTGCGCTGATCGAAGGTGACGAGGTCTGGCTCTACTACAGCGGTTGGTCGCGCTCGCTTTCGGTGCCCTACACCAATTCGACGGGGCTGGCGATCAGCCGCGATGGGGGCCGCAGCTTTGCCAAGTTCAGCGAAGGGCCCGTTCTAGGCAGGACGATTCACGATCCCTATTCCGCCACTTCGCCCTATGTCATGCGTGAGGGATCGCGCTGGCACATGTGGTATTGTTCGGGAACCGGATGGCACGAGGTTAACGGCAAGCTGGAACATAGCTATGACATCAAATATGCGAGCTCGTCCGACGGTATGTTCTGGCAATCGAGCGGGTTGGTCGCCATCGCTCAGCGAGATCCCCTGGAAGCGATTACCAGACCCTATGTGGTGCGCGCTGGTGGCCACTATCACATGTGGTATTGCTATCGTGGCAGCCTCGATTTCCGGGACGGCCGCGACGCCTATCGGATCGGCTATGGCGTGTCGCATGACGGCGTAAGCTTCGAGCGGCGCGACGCGCAAGCCGGTTTTGCACCGGGCGGTGAGCTGTGGGATCAGCATATGGTTGCCTATCCGGCGATCGTCGATGTCGCGGACCGGCGCTATCTTTTTTACAATGGCAATGGCTTCGGCGTTTCCGGCTTCGGCTGTGCGCAATGGGCGGGGGCCGAGCTTTGACGCAGGAAGAGGGAGTGTTGAAAGACATGAAATGTGTCGCATGCGGCTGCCAGGCCTGGCTCGATCTCTGCGATCCGCATCCAACGCGTTCCATCACGACATCGGGAATGCTTGTGCCGGAGCCGCTCGGCAAGTGCCATTGCAGCATGTGCGGCATGGTCCAGCGCACCCGCAGGCCATTTCTGGGTCTGACCGATTTCTACGAACGGAACTATGGGCTCTATTATGATCGCCCCGGCAACTGGCAGTTCAACCGGGCCCGCTACCGGCAGATCGCGGAATGGGTTGCGAAGGCCGCGCCGTTTCGCCCAAAGCGCATTTTGGAGGTCGGCTGTGGTCGCGGATGGGCGATGCGGGAAATGGCGCAGCTGTTTGAAGGATCAAGCCTTGTCGGCCTGGAACCTGCCGTCGATAATAGCGCCGCGGCGCGGGCGGCCGGACTTGACGTGTTCACCGGCCGACTGGAGGAATTTCCAGGGGATGGCGAGGGATTTGATCTGATTTACTCGAACCATGTCATCCAGCACGTGGTCGACCCAGTCGCCTTTCTGGCCCAACATGCGGGGTTGCTGGCGCCGGACGGCGTGGCCGTCATTTCCGTCCAGGATGCGCGCCTGCAAACCAATGAACTGCTATATTCCGATCAGAACCATTCGTTCCTGCCCGAGCATTTCCTTTCGCTGGCGCACCAGAGCGGCCTTGTGCTGGCCGAGGTGAAGATTGCGCCCCCCGAAATCGAAGGCGTGCGCTTTTCACAAATGGCCGTGCTGCGGCGCTCGGGCTCCATGATTGTCGCTTCGCAGCTGCCGGCGATGCCATCGCTGAGCGACCTCTATGAGGCCAGGCAGACGTATCTGCGCGCTTGGCAAGCGCTGGATGCTCGGCTGGTCGCGGATGTGAGGGGCGCCGATCGTGTGTTCAACTTTGGCGCGGGAATGTACGCCTTTCTGCTTGCCTGCTATTGTCCCAAGTATTGGCAGACCGTGACGTCCTGTCTCGTCGACGGAGAATCGGCCGAGTTTTTCGGCAAACCTGTGATTGATCCGGCCTCAGTCTCCTTCACGAAAGGTGACCATATCGTGCTGGGCACGCGGCCGTCGGCGCAGGCGGATTTGGCTCACCGGCTGCAGGCGCATGGAGCTCGGATCACGCGCTGGGATGACCAAATTGCGGCCTAGTCTAAGTCTAAGTCCGCCGATCGCGCAATCGGGCGGCGTATCGACAGCGCACGGCCGCAGCTGCCGCCGATTGAAACTGACGATGATGGCCAATGTCGGCTGGACCAGGCGCACTTGCCTCCCGCCAACTTATCACACAGGGGGCGTCACGAAAGGCGGCCAGGCGAGATCGGCGGCGGCGATCACTGCGGGCGCCGCCGGCCAGGCAATGGCGAAGGCGCGGTCGTCATAGCGAAACCCACTGGCATGACCTGGCGTGTGGACCTTACTCATCTGATAGAGGACGTCGCAATGATCCTCGAGTGTCAAAAAGCCGTGCGCGCAGCCTTGGGGTATGAACAGAGCCTGCTGGTTCTCATCGTCCAGAATAACCGACGCCCAGACCTTGAACGTCGCGCTATGCGGCCTGAGATCGACAATGGCGTCGAAAATGCGGCCGCGCATGACCCTGACAAGCTTGGCTTCGGCAAATGGCGGGTTCTGATAGTGCATGCCGCGCAGCGTCAGCGCCCGCGGATTTCGCGACAGGTTGATCTGCGGCGCGGTAAAGTCGAGGCCAGCGGCAGCGAATTCCTCGGCGCAATAGAGCCGAGTAAACGAACCGCGCTTGTCATGGTTCGGATCAGCGAGGACGAGTTTGGCGCCGCTGATTGGCAGATCTTCGAATCTCATGCGCCGAATATCCCATGTTTGGAACAGAGGTGACGAAGTGGTCACCCCGGCGGGCGAGTTTTGGAACTTCGTCGATAAGCTTGCATGATTGGACGAGATAGTCCGGTCGGCATTCACGGAGCAATTCCGGTGCGACAATCGAAATGTGGCTGCCTGGCAGGAGCTTGCCCTGCTCGGCGAGGCCGCGATAGAAGACGCTGACGACATCGCCTGCGCCGACGCCGCAGTCATTGAGAAACGCGTTGGCAGGCAGCCGCGCCGAAGGCGCACACGGTCGGCCCGCGCGGCGTGCTTCATCGAGAATGCCGAGAAAGGTCGCCTTGAAACCGTCGACACGCCCGGCAAAGCCCGCATCCCGGAAGGCCGGTTGGGACGTTTTCCCTTGAGCGCGGCGCCCCGAGCCGCACCGACGGGGCAGAGGTGAGCCAGGACATTGTTGGCGACCATCAGATTGGCGGCATAGCCGCGTTGCGCAAGGCGCTCGGCGCAGGCCGTTCCGAACCAGGCAGTTTCGGTCGGCCTCCGCTTACCACAAGCGTGTTCGCCAACATGGGTGGCCGGTTCGATCTTGATTTCGGGGATGTTGCGGGCTGCAAAATGCTGCGGCAAATGGCCATCGTTTGACGCGACTTCGATCACTAGCAAATCGCCGTCGGGTCGCGGTCTTTCGATCATGGCGTCAGCATAGCCGCGAGCATCGGCGACCCAGGATTCCGAATGGGAGAAACAATAGGCATAGTACGAGAAAGGGCGGTCTGCCGGCATTTGCCGCGCCGTTGGACGGGGGCTGTCGGCAAGAGGCGTCGAGCCAAGGTCGGCTGGCGATGGGTCAGCGGCGTGGCGCGGAGGCGGCGGGCGGGTGTCATATCCGGCATCATCGGCTCAGCGCCTCATAGGCTTCGATTTGGGCCAGGCTGATCGTTCTTGGATCGGCACCGGCGGCTGCCTCGCGGTACCATGCCGCCGTCCATTCGATCATGGTCGCGCCGGTGAGCCGGTCGTGCCAACCCAGAACCTTACGGGCAAGGCGCGAATCGATCGACAGGCTTGGCATTTCGAACGAGCCTCCACCCGGCTCGAGATCGTAGGACGGATCGCGGCCGAGGGCAGCCAGAAGGGATTGTGCGAGCGAGCCGACGCTCGACGACGGACCATCTGCTGGGCCGAAATTCAGGCTCGGTGGCAGGCGACCTCCGCCGGCCAGCGCCTCGGCATAGAGCAAATAGCCGCACAGGCTATCGAGCACGTGCTGCCAGGGCCGGGTCGCCTCGGGCAGGCGCAAGAGGGGCCTGCGGCCGGCTGCGGCGGCGCGCACGATGTCGGGCACGATGCGGTCCGGCGCAAAATCGCCGCCGCCGATAACGTTGCCGCCGCGGGCCGTGACCAGGGCGCGGCCGTCGCCGGCAAAATAGCAGGCGGCAAAGGCCCGGGCGATGATTTCAGCGGCGGCTTTCGAGGCCGAATAGGGGTCCTTGCCGCCAAGCGGATCGGTTTCGGCGAAGGCATGCATCTGGCCAGCGTTGGCGTAGACCTTGTCGGACGTGACGAGGACGATGACGCGGAGGTTGCGGGCACCGCGCAGGGATTCAAGCAGGTTTGCCGCACCCATTACGTTGGTTGCAATCGTCTCGAGGGGATTAGCGAGGGCGCGCCGCACAATCGGCTGGGCTGCGAACAAAAGCGCGATCTCCGGATCGGCCAGCCGGACAACGCGCTCGACCGCATCGCCATCACGCAGGTCGCCGAGAACCGAAACGAGATCGGTGCCGACGCGCGCCTCGGCAAACAGGGCGGGCTGCGTATCCGGGGGCAGGGCGAAGCCGGTCAGCCTGGCGCCGAGGCGATTGAGCCAGAGCGCCGCCCAAGCGCCCTTGAAGCCGGTGTGCCCGGTGAGGAGGACCCGCTTGCCGCGCCAGAAGGCAGCCTGCGGCAGCGGCGCGCTCACGCCCAGAGTTTCCACGGTGCCTTGCCGCCGGCCCATAGAGCCTCCAGCTGGTTTTTCTCGCGCATCGTGTCCATCGGTTGCCAGAAGCCGGTGTGGCGGAACGCCATCAATTCGCCTTCGGCGGCGAGCCGTTCAAGCGGTGCCGCTTCCCAGGGCGTATCGGCGCCCTCGATATAGTCGATCACTGACGGTTGGAGGACGAAGAAGCCGCCGTTGATGAAAGCCTGGTCGCCGGGCGGCTTTTCGATGAATTTTTCGACCCGGTCGCCGGCCAGCGATAGGGCGCCGTAGCGGCCCGGCGGCACGACCGCGGTTACCGTCGCCTTGCGGCCGTGGTTTTGGTGGAAGGCAATGAGTGCGGCGATGTCGACGTTGGCGAGGCCGTCGCCATAGGAGAAACAAAAGGACTCGCCCGGCGCCAGATAGGCGGCAACGCGTTTCAAACGGCCGCCGGTCATCGCCGTTTCGCCGGTCTCAATCAGGGTGACCCGCCACGGCTCGGCATTGGACGTGTGGAAGGCGACGCGGTTGTCACGCGCATCGATGGTGACGTCGGAATTGTGCAAGAAATAATTGGAGAAATATTCCTTGATAATGTAGCCCTTGTAGCCGAGGCAGATGACGAAATCGTCGATGCCGAAATGGCTGTAGATCTTCATGATATGCCATAGGATCGGTCGACCGCCGATTTCGATCATCGGCTTTGGTCGCAGATGTGATTCCTCGGAGATCCGCGTCCCGATGCCGCCTGCCAGAATGACCGCCTTCATGCCCGTCCCCATTGTCGATCCCGCCGTCCTGTAGCCCCTCGCAGCCGGGTGTGACAATGGGGCAGGCGGGCGCCGGGGGCGCTGGCGCATTGAAATCGACCGCCGGCTCTGCTAGCGCGGGGCCTGGCCGGGATGCGACGGCCGCGGGCCGGGAAAAGGTCAATGGCACGGATCACGATCGGCGTTCCTGTGTTTAATGGCATGCCCTATTTGCGGGAGGCGCTTGATTGCCTCAAGGCCCAGAGTTTCACCGATTTCGAGGTCTTGATTTTCGATAATGCCTCGCAGGACGAATCAGCGGCAATCGCCGCCGAATTCTGCGCGGCTGACCCCCGGTTTCGTTATTTCCGTCAGCCTGTTAACAAGGGCCCGATCGGCAATTTCCTTGACGCTCTGCAGGCCGCCGAGAGCCCCTATTTTGCCTGGCGGGCGGCCGATGATTTCTGCAGTCCTGATTTTCTTCAAACCTTGTTCGGCCTGCTCGAGGCGGCACCCGACAAGGATCTCGCTGCCTGCCGGATCGTCTCGCGCAAGCACGACGGCAGTTTCGAATGCCACCACGATTTTCCCTCGCTCGACGGCGGCGGCGGCCCCGCCGACCGGCTGCGGCTGCTGTTCGGCGCCCATGCGAGCTGGATCTACGGGCTGTTTCGCCGCGAGGCGCTGCTTCCCTTGATGCACGAAGTCGGTGAACACTATCCCGATCCCTGGGGCTGGGATTATGTCGCGCTATTTCCGCTGCTGCTTGCCGGCCGGGCGGTTGGGACGAACGCGACCGCCTTCATACAGGGTCTTGATCCAGCCAAGAAGGCGCGCCAGGACCGGCGCACCCGGAGCGACCTGAAAATACGGCTGCGGGCCATTTTTCTGGCCCTTGCGGCACGCCATATCCGGCAACAATTCCAGCACCGGCCGGCCCGGCTGTTCTATCGGGGCGCGGCCTTTTTCTATGCCAACAAGCGGATCTGCACGTGGCGTAAGGTCTTGCGCGGCGCCTGGCAACGCCGCCTGTCCGGCGTCCGGGCCTAGCCGACCCGCTTCAACCAGGCGTCCGGCCAATGGGTGACATTGCGCCCGAGCGTCGATTCATTGAACGGCCAGGGCGGCTGTTCGATCACGAATTGCGGATTGCGGGCCGCAAATTCGAGCGCGGCGGCGGCCGGATTGTCGGCGGCCCAAGCTGCTTCGCCGCGCGGCATTTCGGTCAAATCGCGCATCAGCCCGTCCGTCGCAACGATATAGGAGCCGGGGCTCACCAACCGGCCATAGGCTTCGAGTTCGGCCATCACATGGGCCTTGGAATGGTTTGAATCGAGCACGACCAGGACGCTTTCCCCGGGGTGGATGGCCGCCTCGACCGCGGCCACGACCGCCGCCGAGGTCGACGATCCTTCGATCAGGGTAATCAGATCGCGCAACGGGTGGGCATCGAGGCGGCGGCGGTTGTGGGGGCGAATGTCGATGTCGATGGCAATCACCCGGCCGCGGCCAAGGAGGCGACACAGGCTTGCCGAAAACACAGCCGAGCCGCCGTGCGCTAATCCCGTTTCGATAATCACATCCGGCTGCAACCGCGCTACCACCTCCTGATAGCGGATCATGTCTTCCGGCAATTGGATGATCGGCACACCCAGCCACGAGAAAGTGTAGGTGTATTTCTGGTTCCAGCCCAATCTTATCCACAGCTCGCTGAGTGCCTCGAAGGCCTCCTTGCCGTAGAGGTCGAAAGCCTGGCCATCGCGTTCGAGGGTCCGGGCCTGTGTATCGATCGACAATTTCATCCGGGATCTCTACCGTAGGCCTGCCAATATTCGAGGGTTTCCAACAGCCTGGTCTCGCGACTTTGTGCGGTCTGGAAGGCGAGCTCCCGGGTGAGCCGGGCGACGTCGGCGACGATACGGGGCGGCTCGCCGGCGCGGTCGGGCAAGGCCCCCACATGCACGAGATCAGGCCGGCCGGCAAGCCGCCCGAGCAGGCGGGCGAGATCGGCGATGCGGATCGCCTCGCCCGAGGCGATGTTGACCGGACCTTCGAGGGCGCTCAGTGTCACTGCGGCGAGCGCCCGGCCGGCCTCGCCTACGGCGAGGAAATCGCGTACCGCAAGACCGCTTGAACACGCGGCCGGTTCGCCGCGTGCGATGGCGCGGGCGAGACTGGCCACCAATCGGGTCGGACTTTCGAACGGCCCAAACAGGAAAAATGGCCGGGCCCAGGCAAAGCCAACGCCGCAATCCGCGAAATACCGCCCGAGAATGCGCCGCGTAGCGTCCTTGGCCGTGTCGTATAGGCTGTGATTGGCAAGCGGTGTTAGCGTCTCGTGGCAGTCCTTGTCGCTTGGCCAGGCGTATTCGAAGCACGAGCCTGTCCCGACAAATCGCCCGACGCTTTCGACAGAGGCGGCCCGGGCGAGCGCCAGCGTCGCCGCCGTCCAGTCGAGATTGGCCGGGTCGCTCCAGAACCGCTGCGGCTCGACGCACCAGGCAAGGTGCAGGATGTGGCTTGGCCGGATTCGTCGCAGATAGGAGCGCAGGGAAGGGCGGTCGGCCGCCAGGAGATCGAACGGCTGCCAGTGACAGGCCTTGTCGACTGGCGGCCGCCGCGACAGGGCGTGCACCTCGACGCCTTTGGCGAGGAGGGCGGCAACGGCCTGGCGGCCGAGGAAGCCGGAGGCGCCGGTTACGAGGACGCGCATGCGGCGGATTCTCGAACCAGGGCGGCGTTTGACCGCCGCGCGCGGTCGGCCGGCGGGCTTGTCGGCGCGTCAAACGGCAGTATTGTGCCGCCGGAAAATTGCCCGGGACCGGGATGGCCGGTTCGCTTGGGTTGCTCGGATGGGTGGCCATGGAAATAAATGTTACGAGGCCGTTTCTGCCGCCGATCGAAGAATACCAGCGCTATCTCAGTGAAATCTGGCAGCGGGCCTGGATCACCAATAACGGACCGCTTGTCAACGAGCTCGAGCGGCGGCTGAAAGACTATTTGGCGTTGGATGGGCTGCTCTTCGTCGTCAACGGCACCGTGGCGCTGCAGCTTGCCATCAAGGCGCTCGATCTGACCGGCGAAGTGATCACCACGCCGTTCAGCTATGTCGCCACCACGACCAGCCTCCTGTGGGAGAATTGCGAGCCGGTGATGGTCGATATCTGTCCGGATACACTCAACATCGATCCGACCAAAATCGAGGCGGCGATCGGCCCGCGTACGAGCGCCATACTGGCAACCCATGTCTATGGCAATGCCTGTGCCATCGAGGCGCTCGAGGCGATTGCCGCGCGCCACAATTTGAAGCTGGTATTCGACGCGGCGCATGCCTTTGGTTCGCGCTATCGCGGCAAGTCGCTGTTTGCTTATGGCGATGTGGCGACCGCGAGCTTTCATGCGACCAAGGTGTTTCACACCGGCGAGGGCGGCATGGTCTGTACACGGCGGCCTGAGGTGTTGCGCCGGCTGGCGCTGATGCGCAATTTCGGGCATGTCGGAGCCAACACATTCGATGGAATCGGCATCAACGGCAAGGCTTCCGAACTGCATGCCGCGATGGGCCTCTGCGTGCTGCCCTATGTCGAGGAGATCCTGCGGGTTCGGCGTATGCTCTGCGCCGCATATGACTTGATGCTCGAAGGCCTGCCGCTGCGTCGTCCGGCGATTACGCTGGGCTGCGACTACAACCATGCCTATTATCCGGTCATTTTCGAGACTGAAGCGACGCTCGAGCGCATGGTCGCCGTGCTTGCCGCCAACCAGGTCATCCCGCGTCGCTATTTTCATCCCTCGCTGTCGCAATTGCCCTATCTCAAGCGTCGGTCCGTGACCGGGATCAGCGACGATTTAAGCCGACGGATCCTTTGCCTGCCGCTCTATCACACGCTGGGGCAAGAGGAAATCGGGTTGATCTGCCGGCTGATCCGCGCCGCCCTGCGGCCGGGCTGACACCTGGCGCAATGAGGCCAAGCGGCCTTCCGGCCGCCGCCGACCCGGCTTGAATTTGGCCCCGGTCTCGCTTAAAGCGGGCGATCGCCACGGACGGGGACTATGGGTTTCATTGCAGCCGATCGGATCGTTGGCATCTGCCGGGTCGTCAACGACGGCGACGTAATCTTTGCCAATCTGTCGCGGCTCGCCGACTACGGGATGACCAAATTCATTGTCAGCGACCTGAAATCGAGCGACGAGACGCGGGCCGAAATCGAGCGTTTCGCCGGCCGACCCGGCATCCGTGTTTTCATCATCGACGATCCCGGCAAGGACATTCTCGGCAGCAAGTTCTTCACTGGCATGGCGAGCTTTGCCGCCGGCGCTTTCGATGCGACCTGGATTCTCCCCTTCGACGCCGATGATTTCCTCTGGCTTGCCCCGGAAGTGCAGCTCGACTTCGCGAACCTTGGGGTTGATTTCATCCTGCTGCCCTGGCTGCAGATGCATCCGGCCAGTTTCGAGGATACGACGATTGTCGCTCGGCTCGCCCGCCCGCAGCTTGACGAGGTCACTCGCCTTTCGGTCGCACCCGGCAAGGTGCTGGTCCGCTGGCAGGAGGACCTTGTCATCGAGCGCGGCCATCATTGGGTGCATTCGAAGAACGGCCGGGTTTTGAAAGGGTTGCGAGGCGAGGATATTGGCCTGACCATGGCCCATGTGCCGATCCGCTCGCCGGCCCGCTTCATCGGCAAGATCAAGGGTGGGGCGGCGGCCGAGCGGCTCGCACCCGGCGTGCGGGGCACCCATCACAGCGCCCTGGGCCAAACGCTCGAACAGGCAGGCGCTGGCTTTCTGGAAAGCCTCGTCGACGCCATGTGGCGGCGTGATCGCGGCACTTTCCTGGCGCTATGCGCGTCGCGCGCGCTCGATCCCCATCAATTCGGCTATTTGTCTGATCTCGCCCTGCGTGACAGCGGCCGGTTCCTGCCGCCGGACGGCGCCTCGACCTGGCAGCCCGCGGATTCGGCTCGACGAATCCTGGCCTTTCGCCGCAAGGACCGCGACACAAAACACCGGATCGATGTCGCAACCCGGCTGCAGGTCGCGCTGCTCCGCCTGAAAGGCTACGCCCGTGCATCCTGACGGGCCCCGCAAGATTGTGCGGAAATAACATGGGAAAGGCCTTTGGGCTGGCGCAGAAAGACGATGCGGCGGCGTGCGAGCGCTACGTCCTCAACAGCCTCCTGATCGGCGCCGCGCTGCTCGGCCTTGTCAGCGCAGCGATGCTCGCGGTCGATCCCTATGGCGTGTTCGGCACTAGGCTCGTTCCCGACCGGCTGTTTGCAGCCGACCGCCGTCTGACACTTGGCGGCGACCGGGTTATCAAGGGGCTGCTCATGCTGGCCGAACGACCGCGGACGCTGGTCGCCGGCTCTTCGCGCGTTGCAATCGGCTTTAACCCGCAAAGCCCAGCGCTTGCCGGCCTCGATCTCTACAATGCCGGCCTGCCGGGTGCCGCCGGCCCGGAGATCCTATTGTCGGCACGGGTTGCCGGGTCCCGTGTGCCGCACTTGTCCTGGCTCGTTCTGTGTCTTGATTTCGATCTCTTCTTTCAAACCGAAGGTGCGGCGAGCGACCTCGGCGATTCGATTTTCGCTGGACGGCCCGCGGCCTATGGCTTGATCGGGGCGACCTATGCCTATGCCGCCCTTGAAACCCCGGCCCGCAAGCTGCCGGCGCTCTTTGCCGGGCGTCCGATTGCCGGGCCAGTGAGCCTGCGGGGCTGGCTGGTGCGCGATTTGGCGATGCGCGGGAAGCCGGAGCGGTCGATGTTTCTCGACGAAATCGCCGGGATGGCCGTGAAGAGCCTCGCCGCCACGCAAAGCGCCCTTGCGACGGAAAATGCGGAGCAGCGCTACCAAGATCTCGCCGAAACCTTAGCCCAATTGCTCGCTCGCGGCATCGCGGTCGATGTCGTGTTGCCGCCCGTGCATGTTTGGCGGCTCGATCTTATTCAGGAATTCGGACTGCTGCCGGCCTATCAGACCTGGAAACGCCGACTCACCGAGATCGTCGCCGCGGCCGGGCATTCGGGATCGGCACGGCTGTTCGATTTCAATGTTGTCGATCGCTTGACCAGCGCATCGCCGCGCGATGCCGCGCCATTCGGGGTTGCCGAATTTTTCGAACCCTCGCATTTCCTGCCGCCGCTTGGCGATACGATCTTCGCGGTGCTGCAGGGCCAAAGCCCAGCCGGCGGTGACAGCGGCTTCGGCCGCCAATTGCACCCAGCGACGCTTGCGGTTCATCTCGAGCAGACCGGCGCGTCGTTGGCGGCCTGGCGACTTGCCCATCCCGACGAGGCGGCCGAAATCCGCAAGGTGGCAGATGACGCGCGCGCGCAGTAAGCCTTCGGCGCGGCCGGCCACCAGCGCCGCAAACCCCTGGAACGGGTGATCACCGGTCATGCTCTTTACCGCGCCGATCTTCCTGTTCGGGTTGCTGCCGGTGACGCTCATCGGCGCGGCCCTCATCAATCGGCATCGACCGCAGCTTCTGGTGGCCTGGCTGCTTGTCGCCTCAATGGTGTTCTATGCTTGGTGGAGCATCAAATATCTCGCCTTGTTCGGGCTTTCAACGCTCGTCAATTGGTTGTTCGGCCACGCCCTCGATCGCCTGTCCAAAGGCTCGGCCGCGCGCCGATTTGTCCTCGCGTGCGGTCTGGTGTGGAACATCGGCCTTCTCGCATTCTTCAAATACACGGATTTCCTGATCACCACCCTCGACCAGGTAACCGGCGGCCAATGGCCACTTCTGCACATTGTGCTGCCACTCGGCATTTCATTCTTCACCTTCCAGAAAATCGCCTATCTTGTGGATATCTACCGCGGCCAAGCCCACCCGGGCAGGTTTCTCGACTTTGCCCTATTCGTCTTCTTCTTTCCGCAATTGATCGCCGGACCGATCGTCCATCACGCCGAGATCATGCCGCAATTGCGCGATCTGCCGACCCGTGCCGGCGACCGCCAATGGCACTGGGAAAATCTTGCTGTCGGCTTCACGCTTCTTGTGATCGGCCTCGTCAAGAAGGTGCTCATTGCCGATCAATTATCGCCCGGCGCCACACCGGTTTTCGAGCTGGCCGCGGCGGCTCGCCCAATTGGCGCCATTCTCGCCTGGCAGGCCGCGCTGTCCTTCACCGGCCAGCTCTACTTCGATTTTTCCGGTTACAGCGACATGGCGATCGGACTGGCTCGGATGTTCGGCATTCGCATGCCGGCCAATTTCAATTCGCCCTATCAGGCGACGTCGATCATCGATTTCTGGCGGCGCTGGCACATGACACTGTCGCGTTTCCTGCGCGACTATCTCTACATCCCGCTCGGCGGCAACCGAGTCGGCACCTGGCACCGCTACCAGAATCTGATGGTCGTGATGCTGCTCGGCGGTCTCTGGCATGGCGCCGGCTGGACCTTCGTTCTGTGGGGCGGACTGCATGGGTTCTATCTGATTATCGCGCATCTTTGGCGCGAATGGCGGGGCTGGCCGGTGCCGGCCTGGCTCGGCTGGCCGGCGACGCTCGTTGCGGTGATAGCCGCCTGGATCGTGTTTCGGGCAAGCGACCTTGCTTCGGCCTGCAATCTGCTCACCGGGCTCGTCGGCGCGCACGGTCTGTCGACCCATACGGCCTTTGTCGAAAGGTCCGATCCGATGATCCGGGCCCTTGCCGCGCTTGGCTTGGCGCTACTTGCGCCCAATTCGCAGACGATCATGCGGCAGTACCGCGTGGTTCTGGGCGAGGTCGACGCGCCTTGCAATCCGCTGAAGCGGGCGCTTGTCTGGCGGCCGTCCAACCTGACCGCCGGTCTGTGTGCGGTGGCGATCGTTGGTCTGGTCCTGTTCTCCTGGCAGACATCGGAATTCCTTTATTTCCAGTTTTGAGGCGGCGATGACGATGCAATCCTATCTGTTGCGCGCCGGCACCGCGGCCCTCGCCGTGATTGGAATCATTGTCGGCTTGGGCATTGCAGTCGATCCATTCGGCATTTTCGGGACCAGGATCGTCCCGCACAGCATTTTCCCGCACGACCGCAATTTCCGCTCCGGTGCCGACCGCACGCGCAAATCGCTCGAACTTGCGGCACGCCGTCAGCCGATTGATCTGCTCATCGTCGGATCCTCGCGCAGCTTCCTCGGCTTCGATCCGGCCTCGCCGGTCCTGCGGCCGCTTAATGCGTATAACGGCGGGCTCGGTGCAGGCGGCCTGGAGGAGGCGGTGCGCATGGTCCATTTCGCGCTCGCCAGGCACCCGGAAATCGGTCGTATCCTCTGGGGAATTGACAGCGACCGATTCCTGGCCGGGGCAACCGACAATCCCGAGGTAAGCGATTTGCCCTTGACCGGCATGCCTCTCGCAAGCGGCAGGTTGCGGCAATTGCTGGCGAGTGAGCCGGTCTCGATCCTGTTTCGAGCGATTGGCGCCATGGTTATCGGCAAATTGAGGCCGGACGTGCAGAATGATGGACGCGATGTCACCGAGGCGCGCGATCACGGGGCAGCCCAACGGGCTGCGACTTTTGCCTCGCAGCTTGCGTTCTATTGCCGTCAGATGGCTTTGAGCGGGGCCGATGCTCCAGAGCTTGATCTTGCGCCGCTGACTTGCACGCTCAAGGCCTTGAAACGGCGTGGTGTCGACGTCGACTTGGTGATCTATCCTTTGCATCTGCGTGTGCTTGCGGCGCTTGATCTGGCCAATGCACTCGACCATCTCGATTTCTTCAAGCGGCGGATCACCGCTGCCGTTGACGCGGCAAGGGACGAACCTGGCACCGGCCGGATCCGTCTATTCGATTTCAATCGAGTTAATGCGACGACCGCGGAAGCGGTACCGCCGCAAGGCGCCTCGCAGGACATGCGCTATTTCTTCGAAAGTTCGCATTTCACGCCGCGGCTTGGCGATGCGATCCTCAATGCGCTCGCGCAGCCCCCGGGGACCAGCGACGGCGCCGAACTCGGGGTTTTGCTGGAGCCGGCCACCGTCGAGGCACGGCTGGCGGAGAACCGGGCCGCCTTCCTTGCCTGGCGCGATCAAAATCCCGCCGAAATCCAGGCCGTCGGCGAGGCGGGATGCGGCCGATGAGCCCAATGCAGGGCCTGATCGCCGCATTGATCAGGCGGGCCGGGAGATTTGCGCCGACCCGGCGCCCGGCACTCATGGCGATGTTGCGGCTGCGCCGTACCGATTTGTTACCGCGCTTGGTCGACGGCCAGGTCAACGGCCGCCACCTTACACTCGATCTCGACGAGCCGGTCGATGCCAAGCTGTTCGTCTTTGGCGCGTTCGATTTGCGCGGTCTAAAGCTAATGCGACGGGTCGTTGCGGCGACCGGTGGGCGTACCATCCTCGACATTGGCGCCAATATCGGCAATCACACCGCCTTCTTCTGCGATTGGGCGGGCGAGGTGGTCGCGTTCGAGCCAAATCCGCCGGTCCATGCCAGGCTATTGGCGTTTGTGACCGCCAACCGGCTCGACAACGTCCGGGTCCTTGCCTGCGGCCTCTCCGACCGCAACGGCGAAGTCGATTTCTTCGTAAGCCCTGGCGCTGCCGGCCTGTCCTCGATGGACCCGCAGCCCGGCAGCGTCCATGCCGGGCGGGTGCCGGTGCGGCGCGGCGACGATCTCGTCGCCGAACTTGGCCTTGGCGGCATCGATTTCATCAAAATCGATGTCGAGGGGCACGAATGGGAGGTTATAAGCGGCCTTGCTGTGACGATCGCCAGGGAACGTCCCTTCATCGTTGCAGAATTTGGTGACGGCTCGATCCGCAAATTCGGGTCGTCCGAGGCGATGGCGCGGATGCTCCCGGGCTATCGGATCTACGGCACCGGTGAGGCTATGGTCTCGCACCTGTTCAAGACGGCCCTTTCGGCGCAGACATTCGTCTTCGGCCAGGACTATTCGCACATTCTGTGCGTACCGGAAGAAAAGCGCGACAGGCTAAAGGCGGTGTTGCGGTTGCCCGATTAGCCGGCGGCGAATGGGCCGGCCGGCCTGCTTAAGGGAGGCGGGAGGAGAATGGACCCACATTTGCAAAAGGCGTTTCCGGTATCCTGGGATCAGTTTCATCGCGATGCCCGGGCGCTTGCCTGGCGGCTAGCTGGGGCTGGACCTTTCCAGGCAATCGTCTGCATTACGAGAGGGGGCCTCGTGCCGGCTGCCATTGTCGCGCGCGAACTTGGCACCCGGGTCATTGAAACGGTCTGTATCGCCAGTTATCACGACTACACCGAACAGGGAAAACTCAAGGTTCTTAAGGGCGTTTCGCCCGAGATCAGCAAATTGGGCGCGCTCGACGGTGTTCTTGTCGTCGATGATCTCGTGGACACTGGCGCGACCGCCCGCGTGGTCCGTGAAATGCTGCCGAAGGCGCATCTGGCAACCGTCTACGCCAAACCGCTGGGCCGGCCGCTGGTTGATACGTTCGTGACCGAAGTGTCGCAGGACACCTGGATCTATTTTCCCTGGGACATGGGCCTCGCCTTCCAGCCGCCGATCGCCAAGGACAGCGCCGGCTAAGGCGAGCCGGCTTGCGGCGCAATCGAGGAAATGGGTATAGAAAGGAGCGATGCGCGGACGTGGCGGAATTGGTAGACGCAACGGACTTGAGAACGATTGAGTGCTCGGCGGGAAACCGCCGATGCAGAACTGCTCAAATTCGGGGAAACCGGTGACAGGCAATCCCGAGCCAAGCGCGCCGCCGCCGGCGCGAAGGTGTAGAGACTAGACGGGCAGCACCTAAAGCCGGGCCGGCAGGCCGGGCCAGGGTGAAGGGATAGTCCAGACCACGAACCCGCCGGGCGCAGGCCCGACGGGGCGGCGAAAGCCGCCGCTGGTAAGAAAATCCGTTGGGGGTAACCCCGTGCCGGTTCGATTCCGGCCGCCCGCACCATTCATTTGGCCGGGGCAGGGGCGCTTCGCGCCACCATCGTCTGGCCGAAGGCGGGCTCGTGGGGGCCCTCGCCCTTGCTTTTTTGGCGCTGCGGCCGAAATTGACAGCTTCAGGACAAGCCGTGGCTTCGGCGAGGGCCCGGTAAAGTGTTGGCACCAGCAGGCGCATGATCGCGAGACCTTCCGGATGGTAAAAGCCTCGACCAGCTTCGGGATTGGCGAAAGGGTCGCGCGCAGCGAGGATCCAAGGCTGCTCCGCGGGGAGGGCGTCTATACTGACGACATCAATCTGGCTGGCCAGCTGTATGCCGTCTTTCTACGCAGCATTCAGGCCCATGCCACCATTGTTTCGATTGATGTTGAGGAGGCCGCCGCGATGCAGGGCGTGCGGCTAATTCTGACCGGCGATGATCTTGCCAAGGCAAACTATGGGCAACTCACCAGCCGGATGCCGCTCAAGAGCCGTGATGGCTCGCCGATGCATGCGCCCGGTCATGTCGGCCTGGCGACCGGCAAGGTGCGCTATGTCGGCGATCCGATCGTCTGCGTCGTCGCCGATTTCGATGCTGGCCGCCCAAGATGCGGCCGAAGCCGTGCGCCTCGAACTCGATCCCTTGCCCGCTGTTGTCGATGCCAGGACCGCCATCGCTTCGGCCGCCCCGCTGCTGCACGACGAGGTTCCCGACAATGTGGCGCTCGATTACCATTCCGGTGACGCGGCGGCGGTTGCGGCGGCCTTTGCCTCGGCGGCGCACGTGACACGCCTCGATATTGTCAGCAATCGCGTGATCGTCAACGCGATGGAGCCGAGGGCGGCGCTCGCCGACTACGACCCGCACGGGGAGCGTTTCACCCTGCATGTCGGATGTCAGGGCGTGTTCGGCATGCGCAATGCGTTGGCCCACGAAATATTGAAGGTGCCGCCAGGAAAAATCAGAGTTTTGACCGGACAGGTCGGCGGTTCGTTTGGCATGAAATCATCGGTCTTTCCGGAATATGTCTGTCTTTTGCACGCGGCAAGACTGCTCGCCCGCCCGGTCAAGTGGACCGACCGGCGCAGCGAAAGCTTTGTTTCCGATCACCACGGCCGCGACCATCAATTCCTAGCCGAACTGGCGCTCGATCGACAAGGCCGGTTTCTCGCCCTTCGGCTTACCGGATTCGGCAATGTCGGCGCCTATCTGACGCCGTTTGGCCCGTTCATGCCGACAATCGGAGTCGGCAGGAATGCCGCCAGCGTCTATCGAACGCCGCTGATCGAGGTGAACAGCCGCATTGTCTTCACCAATACGACGCCGGTCGGCGCCTATCGCGGGGCCGGCCGGCCCGAGGGCAATTACATCATGGAGCGGCTGATCGAGACTGCGGCGGCGGAAATGGGAATCGATAGTGTTGAATTGCGCCGCCGCAATCATATCCGGCCACAGGATCTGCCCTATCTGGCGGCGTCCGGCATGACCTATGACAGCGGTGAATTCACAGCACTCCTCGAACATGCGCTGGAACTCGCCGATTGGAACGGCTTCGAGGCGCGCCGGCTCGACAGCGCCAGCCGCGGCCTCTTGCGCGGCCGCGGCATTGGTCAATATCTCGAGGTGACGGCACCACCGACCCGGGAGATGGCCGGCTTGCATTTCGAGGCGGACGGCACCGTCACAATCGTCACCGGCACCCTCGATTACGGACAGGGCCATGCTACCGCTTTCGCCCAGGTCCTGGCCGACCAGCTCGGCCTGCCCTTCAGCGCCATTCGCCTGGTCCAGGGCGACAGCGACCGTCTAATCGCCGGCGGCGGCACGGGCGGCTCCAAGTCGATTATGGCGAGCGGCCAAGCAATCGTCGAGGCGAGCGCGCTGGTCGTTGAAAAGGGGTTGAGGCTGGCCGCCGAGCTGCTCGAGGCGGGCCGCGAGGACATTCGGTTCGAGCGCGGCGAGTTTCGCATCGTCGGCACCGACCGTTCGCTGCATTTGAGCGAGATGGCGCGTCTTATTGCCGAGGGTGCTGTGCCGGGCCACCCGCGTGGCAGCCTTGATGTCGATCATATTCACGAGGCCTCGCCCGCCGCCTTTCCGAACGGTTGTCATGTCGCGGAAGTCGAGATCGACCCGCAGACCGGCGTTGTCCGTGTCGTCCGCTACGTCATGGCCAACGATTTTGGCACATTGGTCAATCCGCTCCTGGTCGAGGGCCAATTGCATGGCGGCGTGGTCCAGGGGATCGGCCAGGCCCTGTTTGAATTGACCCGCTACGACGCCGACGGACAACTTGCCTCGGGGTCCTATATGGACTATGCGCTGCCGCGGGCAGGCGACCTGCCGGAATTCGTGTTCTCCAGCCGGCCGGTGCCGGCGACAACCAATGCGCTCGGCGTCAAGGGCTGTGGCGAGGCAGGCTGCGCCGGGGCCTTGCCGTCCGTCATGAACGCGGTCGTTGACGCGCTTGCCCCCTTTGGCATTCGCCACATCGACATGCCGGCAGTGCCCGGCCGCGTTTTTCGCGCCATTCGCGCCGCCACGGCCGCAAATTCAATAGCGAGCCCAACCACTAGCGAACCATTCCGCGGGCATCAACCCGCAGCGTCCTGATGTATTCGCGTCCGACCACGGCCTCGACCGTATCGAACAGGTTGCTGACTACGCAGGCATGATTGGGAATGAGCGTCACCCGTTCACCGATCCGCGGCTTTTCCGGCGATTGGCTGAGATCGATATGGCCATGTTCTTCGCTGAGCTTGGCCAAGCTTGCCTTGGGATATTCGACGATCCTCCCGTGGTCGGCAAAGCCCATGAGATCCGAGGACAGGCTTTTTGAGCCGGCATCGATGATGGCGCGATCGCCGGTCGGTCGCGAGACTACCGTCGCGACAAGGCGCAAGGCGCAATCGTCAAAGGTGCCGACGCCGTTCTCGACCATGTAGCGGTCGCTGTAGATATAGGTGCCGGGTCGATATTCGCTGGCAACGCCGAGTTCATGGGCGCGGTACATTTCCGGCGTGCCGCCGACGCTGACCCTTTGCGCCTCGAGACCGCAGGCGGCGAGACCCTCCAGCGCTTCGCCGAGCCACGCCCTGGTCTTGGCGATCTGACCCTTGGGCGGATAGGTCATCAGCCCGGCAAAGGCCGCGGGCTTGCGCGCGGCAATATGTTTGGCGAGTGCAACCGCCTGGTGCGGCGACTGCACGCCGCATCGCTGGGCGCCGACATCGCATTCGACGAGGATGCCGATTGGACTGCCGGTTAGATTGGTCGCCGCGCAGAGCCAGTCAGCGACTTCGGTTGAATCGGCTACGGCGCTGAACCGCACTTCCTGGGCGAGCCGCGCGAGCCGTTTCAGTTTCGCCTCGCCGACAATGGGGAAGCTCAAGAGGATGTCGGAAATGCCGGCTGCTGCCATAATGTCGGCCTCGCCGAGCTTTTGGCAGGTGATGCCGCAAGCTCCGGCCCCGATCTGCTGGCGGGCAAATGCGGTTATCTTATGCGTCTTGACGTGCGGGCGCAGCGCGATGGCGTGCCGGGCGAAATAATCGGCGGCACGATTGATGTTGCGGGCGACCTTGTCGAGATCGACGGTGACTACCGGCGTATCGAGATCGTCGATCAGCATTGGCGCTCCTCTCGGCCGCTGGCGGCCACTGGCTGGTGCGGCCAGCATAGATCAGTTGGGCGCGGCATTGAACAGCAAGCCGGCTGGAACTGGCGATTTGCATGAACGGGCGCAGGTACGGTTTGGCTTTTGACTCAAATTTTTTTAAACCTTAGCATGCCGGGGGAGGCAACAAGCCCGCCGTTCGGCTGCTGGCGACTGGTGGCCCCCAATGGTGCAAGCCGCACCTTTACTGGCTCATGCAGCGATACGGCGCTATCCGCCCGTTCAACGAGGAGATAGGCTTATGGGAGAGATGCATTCGGACCGTCGGGCGCTACTGCGCTTGGGGACGGGGGTGGTCGGAGGTTTGGCCTTGGCGGCAGGCGCGACGCTCGATCCGCGCCAGGCGGCAGCGCAGGCAGCGCCGGGCAGCCTGCTGCGCACGGTGCTCGATCGCGGCCATCTGATCGTTGGCACCGGCAGCACGAACGCGCCGTGGCATTTCGAGAACGATAAGGGCGAACTGGTCGGCATGGACATCGCCATGGCGCGCATTCTCGCCAAGGGCCTGTTCGATGACGACAAGAAGGTCGAATACGTGCGTCAGGATCCCGCCGCGCGCATTCCGAATATCGTGACCGGCAAGATCGACATCACCATCCAGTTCATGACGGTCTCGCCGAACCGGGCGCAATTCGTCAACTTCACCCGCCCCTATTACGTCGAGGGTATCGCCTTGCTGACCCGACCGGAGCGCCCAACAAGAGTTTCGACGCCTTGCTGGCCGGCGGCGACAAGACCAAGGTCTCGATCCTGCAGAACGTCGATGCCGAGGAGGGTGTGCACAAGGTGCTGCCGCAGGCGTCTGTCCAGCAGTTCGATACCCAGGCCAACGTGATCCAGGCGCTCGATTCCAAGCGCGTCGACGCCGCGGCCGTCGATCTTTCGACGGTGCGCTGGATGGTGGCTCGTACGCCCAACCGCTATGCCGACAGCGGCAAATGGTGGAATACCATGCTCTATTCGGCCGCCGTTGCGGCAGGGCGATCTCGACTGGCTGACCTTCGTCAACACGACCTTCAACGTCGCCATGTTCGGCCATCAGAACGAGATCTACGACTCCGCGTTCAGGAATATTTCGGCCAGGCGCCGACCAATCGCGTGCCGGGTTTCCCGTCAATCTGAGCGCAGGCGATCGGGCGCCCGCTCCGGGCGCCCGAGGCCGAACGGGACGGGATGATCTATCATTTCAACTTACGGCCTGATCTGGCGGCACTTCGACAAGCTCAGCTGGGGCCTGGTTCTGAGCCTGGAGCTTGCCGCGATCTCGATTGCGATCGGCGTCGTCATCGGCCTTGCCTGGCGCTCGCCTACGTCTCCGGCGGCCGGCTCGTTCGGCTGCTGATCTCGGCCTATGTCGAGTTCATCCGCAACGTGCCGCTGATCCTGCTCGTCTATCTGGTCTTCTACGGAATTCCCACCGCCGCCGACATTTCCTATGACGCGATCACGTCCTTCGTGGTGACGCTGTCGGTCTATGCCGGCGCCTATCTGGTCGAGGTGTTCCGCGCCGGGCTGTCCGCAGTGCCGAACGGCCTGATCGACGCCGGCAAGGCGATCGGCCTCACCGGGCTGCAGCGACTGCTCTATGTGCGGCTGCCGACGATGTTCCGGATCGTCCTGCCAGCGCTGTCCAACACCTTCGTGTCGCTGTTCAAGGATACGTCGGTCGCCTCGGTGATTGCGGTGCCGGAGCTGACCTATGGCGCCCAATGGATCAACTTCAACACGTTTCGCATCGTCGAGGTCTATTCGATCGTGACGCCGATGTATCTGGTCACCGGCTATGCCATCCTGCTCGGCGCTGCGCCAGCTCGAGCGCCGCTTTGCGATCGGCCGCTGACATGTTCGAAAAGGCGCTCTACGGTCTGCCGTTTCTGTGGCAAGGGCTTCTCGATCTCGCTCGAGGCGGCGGTGATTGTTGTCGTCATGTCGCTCGTGCTCGGCGTGGTTTTGGGCATTGCGATCACCTATGGTCCGCGGCTGCTTCGCTTGGCCGATACGGGCTTTCAGCGACATTATCCGCGGCATCCCTATCCTGGTGCTGATCTTTTTCGTGTTTTACGGGCTGCCGATCGCACCGGCGGCAACATCGGCAATTTTGCGGCGGGCATCACCGCGCTCACCCTGTTCTCGACGGCGCAGGTGATCGAGATTTGCCGCGGCGCGCTCCAATCGATCGCGCCGCGGCCAGATGGAGGCGGCCAAGGCGATCGGCCTGACCTTTCCGCAGCGGCATGGCCTATGTGATTCTACCGCAGGCGGTGCGCCGCTTCCTGCCGCCCTGGATCAATTCGGTCACCGACGCGGTCAAGGGCACGGCGCTGGTGTCGCTGGTTGGCATCGTCGATCTGATGCAGGCGATCCAGCAGGTGATCGGCCGGACCTATGAGCCCTGCCGCTCTATATTCTCGGGGCCTTGATCTATTTCGTGATCAATTACTCCCTGTCGAGCCTGAGCCGCGTGCTCGAGGCTCGCTTTGCCTATATCCGGGAGTGAAGCGACGGATGCCATGGAAGCGACACCGCTGCTGCGGATCGAGACAAGCTGTCGAAGTCCTTCGCCACCAACCTGGTGCTGCGCGGCATCGATCTGGACGTCAACCGCGGCGAGGTGGTGACCATTATCGGGCCTTCGGGCAGCGGCAAGACGACGCTGTTGCGCTGCGTCAACGTGCTCGAGACCTATGACGGCGGCTCGATCGCCATCGACGGCGTCGAGGTTGGCTATCGCGACTTCGACGGCGCGGACGGCGCCGGTCCGACCGCGAGCTGGCGCCGATCCGCGCCGAGACCGGCATGGTCTTCCAGATGTTCAATCTGTTTCCGCATCTCTACCGCCGCCGGCAATGTCATGCTCGGGCTGACCAAGGTGCGGCGCAAGTCGAAGGCCGAGGCGCGGCAGATTGCCGAGCACTGGCTCGGCCGCGTCGGGCTCGCCGAAAAACTCGACAGCCTGCCCTCGGAATTGTCGGGCGGCCAGCAGCAACGGGTCGGCATCGCCCGCGCGGTTGCGATGGATCCGAAGCTACTGCTGCTTGACGAGATCACCTCGGCGCTCGATCCCGAATTGGTCGGCGAAGTGCTCGACGTCGTGCGCAGCCTTGCCGAGGACGGCATGACCATGCTGGTGGTGACGCACGAAATGGCATTCGCCCGCGATGTCAGTTCGCGGGTCGTCTTCATGGATGCCGGGATCATCGCCGAAGAAGGGCCGCCCCAGGCGGTGCTCGGCGCCCCGCGCCAGGAACGGCTGCGCAATTTTCTGGCTCGCTTTGCCGGCCATGCCTAAATCAATCGGGCCAGTTTGCGGCAGGACGCGACTTTGGCCGGGTCTCGGCGTAGCGGGCAGCATTGCTCGATCGCAGCGTGTCGATGAGGCAGCGGGCGACGGTTTCAGCCTCGCCAAAGTGCAGATTGCAGGGATCGAGATAGAAATGGCCGCGTTCGGCCTCGTGGCCGCGCACGATGACCGGCGGATCGCCCTGGGCCAGCGCCTCGGCAAGGCTAGCGGCGGAAAATCCGCTCTTAGGGTGCACCTCGACCTTGAGCCGGTCGAGCGGATTGTCAGTCGGGTCGGGGACGATCGTTGCCTCGATTCCCGCGACCGGTTCGAGGACGCCGCGCCACAAATGCAGATAGCCCGTCTCGCGGGCCCGGACGGCGGCATGATCGCGGCCCGCCCAGGCTTCGAGGGCGGCCATGCAGCCGGCGATGCTTTCCTTGCCGACTTTCATGCCGCGGCCGATGCCGCGATTCTGCAGATAGGCCGCGCGCACCAGATCCTTGCGGCCCGCGACAATGCCGCTCGTCGGCCCGCCGAGAAACTTGTGGCCGCTGTAGATGGCAAGATCGCCGCCGCGCGCGAGAAAGCCCTGCAAATCGTATTCGGAGGCGGCATCGACGATGACCGGGACCGCCTGGGCGCGGCACAGGCGGCAGAAGGTTTCAAAATCGAGCATGCCGTACTGGACAGTATGATGCGAGACGACATAGAGCGCGGCTGCGGTCTGCGGCCCGATCGATTGCTCGAGATGATAGGGTGCGGTCGAAGACACGGTGCCGATGGCAATTGGTCTGGCACCGACTAACGCCACCGATTGGCTCACCGGCGCGCCATAACTGACCATATGCCCCATTTGTATCAGGACCTCGGTCTTGAGGCCGCTCGCATCGGGCAATTTCTCGATGGCGAGCAGACGGTCGCCGGTCATGCAGCCAGCGATCGCCAAAGCTATCCCGCTGGCGCACGAAGCCGTGACAAAGCCGGCTTCGGCGGCGCAGGCCCTGGCGATGACCGCGCTCGCGCGCCGCTGGAGGTCGTCGATTTCGACGAATTGCGGCGCGATAGCGACCATTGCGGCGATGGCCTCGGGAACCATAATCGAGGCGCCGAGCGCGGTCATCGTGCCAGAGACGTTGATGATCGGGCGAAGCCCAAGCTGCTCACGAATGTCGGGCTTGGCAGGCGCTGTAGAGGGTCGGGGCAAGGCGCGCTCCAGTTGGGCAGCCGGACATTGGGCGCATCGCGCTGGATCCGGACGAACCGGGTCCTTTCTAGAACGCCATCCGAGCGCCGGCAAATGGTTCCGCCGCCTAGCCCTTGAAACCGTAGAGCCAGTCGGAGCGCGCGAGCATTCGCTCCGGCCCCATCGCCCGCATCGCCAGGTCGCGGGCAAGGGCGGCTGGGCCGGAAAGGTGGTAAATCAGACCTTGCTGGCGTGCTTCGGCCTGGACGCGGGCGGTGCGCATAAGGCGCAGCGCATTGTAGCGGCGCAGCGCCGTGGGCAGTTCGAGACCGCGTCCGAGGACGCGGCCGAGCACATGCGCGTCCTCGATCGCCTGGGCCGCTCCCTGGGCGAGGAATGGCAGCATGGGGTGGGCGGCATCGCCGACCAATGCGACATAGCCGCGGGCCAATGTGCGGGCCGGTTCGCGGTCGCACAAAGGCCAGCGCCGCCAGTCGGCGACCGCGCCGATCAGCCGGCGTGCCTCGAGGCTCCAGCCCTCGAACCTTCGGGTGATAATATGGGGCTCGCCAGTTTCGCTCCAGACGTCCCTGCCAACATTGCCACGCCAGAGAATCCTCGATGATGGCAACGACATTGACGACGCTGAGGCCGCGCAGCGGGTAATGGACGAGGTGGGCTTTGCGTCCGAGCCAGAGGTTGGCCTGCGGCTGGCGCAGCGCCGCCGGCAGGGACTGCGCGGTAATCAAACCGCGCCAGGCGGTGCGGCCGCGAAAGGCCGGTTCGCCATCACCAAGCCATTGCCGGCGCACCGTCGAGCGCAAGCCGTCGGCGCCGACCAACAGGCGGGCCAGCCTGGTGCTGCGGCGCTGTCGGCAGCGGGTGACGACCTCGACACCTTCGGCGGTTTCGGCGAATTCGGCGACAGCAGTGTCGGTAAGGAGATCGATTTCTGGGTTCGGCCGCGATGCGCTCGAGCATAATGCGGTGGAGGTCGGCGCGGTGGGCGACGACATAGGGCGCCCCCCAGCGGCGTTCCGCCGCATTGAGCGGCAGGCGGACCAACTCGGCGCCGTCGTGGCCGCGCCGCACGCGGATCGAATCCGGCTTGAGCGCGAAGGGCGCGAGCCGGTCGAGTAGGTCGAATTCGCGCAAGATTTCGCGTTGCATTGGGCGACAATTGCAGCCCAGCGCCCGTCTCCTCGAGAACGGCGGCGCGCTCGAGCACCGAGACGCGATAGCCGACTTTGACGAGGCTCAGCGCCGTCGACAATCCGCCAATGCCGGCCCCGGCTACAATCGCATGCCCGCTATTGTCGCTCAAGTCAGCAGATCAGCAGGAATTTCGCACGAGGCCGGGTCGGCATGGCCATGCAGCTTCGCGTCATAGACGTAGAGTGTGGAGCAATAGGGGCAGACGGCTTCCTGGTCGGCGCCGAGATCGATGAAAATATGCGGATGGTCGAATGGCGGGAGCGCCCCGATGCACATGAATTCGCGGCTGCCGATACGGATCCTGGCGAGTCCCGGCGTGTTGTGGAAATGGGGGGTGGAAGTCTCAGCCATGAAAGCTCCGCTCGACGAACCGGCGCCGGCACCATAGTGTTCCTGACCGGCTTTGGGTAGAGCAAAGGCGCCGGCCCGGCACGACGTGCGATCGTGCCGCAGCCAAGGACCGGGGCCGAGGGCCCGAACATGCAAAGTTTCGTCGGGCAGGGATTGAAAATTGCCTATATCGACGTGCCGGCCTCGGCACCCGACCTTGGCGAGCCAATCATTCTCCTGCACGGCTTTGCCTCCAACCACGCGGTCAATTGGGTCAATACGCAATGGGTGAAGACCCTGAGCGAGGCCGGGCGGCGTGTCGTCGCGCTCGACAATCGCGGCCATGGTGCCAGCGATAAGCCGCACGGGGCGGCCGCTTACGCGAGCGACCTGATGGCCGGCGATGCGCTGCGCCTGTGCGATCATCTGGCCTTGTCGCGGTTCGACGTGATGGGCTATTCGATGGGCGCGCGGATCGCCGCATACCTGCGGCTGGCCGGCGGCGAGCGGGTGCGCAGCCTGATCCTCGGCGGGCTCGGCGACCATCTGTTTTCGGGTGTGGGATTGCCGATCGGCATTGCCGAGGCGATGGAGGCGCCGGCGCTCGCCAGCCTGACCGACCGCAGACAACGGATGTTTCGCGGCTTTGCCGAACAGACCGGCAGCGACCTCGCGGCGCTTGCCGCCTGCATCCGCGGCTCGCGCCAGGTGTTGAGCCTCGCCCAGCTCCAGGCGATCACCTGTCCGGTCCTGATCGCCGTCGGCAGCAAGGACGACATTGCCGGCGACGCCAAGGCGCTGGCGGCGCTCCTGCCGGCCGGCGAGGCGGTCGAAATTCCCGATCGCGACCACAATCTGGCGGTTGGCGACAAGGTCTACAAAGCCGCCGCCCTCGCCTTTCTCGCCCGGCGGGCGTGACCACATGCGCCGAGGATTGGTGCTTCGTCTGGAAATCCCAGACGAAGATCATAATTTTGTGCCGATCGCATGGTCAATGGGCCGCGCCGTCGCTGGCAAGGCTATGGCCGCTTCGGGCCTTTTGGCTGCGATCTGGCCAATCGCTCGCCGGCTTGCTATGAGGCTTGAGGTTCGAGGAGTGCGCGCAGGTGTCCCTGATCTCCAATTCCAAGATTCTCAGCCTGAATGCCGACCCTGTCTTTGCCAGGATCCGCGTCGAGGCTGAGGATATCGTGCGGCGCGAGCCGGAATTTGCCGGTTTCGTCTTTGCGACATTGATCAATCCGTCAAGCCTAGAGCAGGCGATCATCCATCGGCTGGCCGCCCGTCTCGACCACCACGAATTGCCGGCGGCGACAATCGGCGAGGTTTTTCGAGCCGAAGCAAGCCGTGACCCTTCGATCGGGGAGGGAATGCGAGCCGATCTTCTCGCCTTCGCCGACCGCGATCCTGCCTGCACCCGGCTGGTCGAGCCTCTGCTTTACTTCAAGGGCTTCCACGCCTTGTCGACGCATCGCTTCGCGCACGCCCTGTGGCGGCAGGGGCGCAAGGATTTCGCACTCTATTTGCAGGGCCGCTCGTCGAGCGTGTTCCAGACCGACATCCATCCGGCGGCCCGCATCGGCAAGGCGATTTTTCTCGATCACGCGACCGGTCTCGTGGTCGGCTCGACCGCGGTGGTCGAGGACGACGTCTCGCTGTTGCAGGACGTGACGCTCGGGGGCACCGGCAAGGAGACGGGCGACAGGCATCCGAAGATCAGGCGCGGCGTTTTGATCGGCGCCGGTGCGAAGATCCTCGGCAATATCGAAGTTGGCTATTGCGCTCGGGTCGCGGCCGGCTCGGTGGTGCTGGCGCCCGTGCCGCACAATACGACCGTGGCCGGCGTCCCGGCTAAGGTGGTCGGCGCGGCCGGCTGTGCCGAGCCTGCCCGCAGCATGGATCAATTGCTGAACGAGAAGCTGACCTTCGCCTGAGCGCGGCATGCTTGCCGTCGGTGGCGTTTCGTGGCAAAGGCTCGCCTCCGCCACGAGCGAAACTTGTTCGGAGAACCACATGGACAAGACCGAAGTGCGCAAGCTGCAGGCTTTCTTGCGTCGGACCTTTGGCAATGACGCGCTTCGCGTCAGCCCCAATCCGAAGGATATCGAAACGGCGGATGTGCATCTCGGCGAGCGCAAGATCGCCTCGATCTGCGTCGATGACGAGGATGGTGACCGGTCGTTCTCGCTCGACATGAAGATTCCGGTCGAACGCCCGGCGCTGGAATCCTATTTGCGGCTTTTGTTCGAAAACGAGCGCCTGAAAATCGTGGGGCGGGTGCGGAAAATCGATTCGGTCGAATTGAATTGCGGCGACGAGCATGTCGGGGTGATTTCGGCCGACGATCCGCAGGGCAAGTCTTTCACCTTGCAGATGGCAATCCTCGATTTCGACCTCGAGGATTTCTGACAGAGTCAGACCTAGCGCAGGGCTTGGGCGATCAGCGCATGGGCGCGATCGGCCAGCCGGTCCCAATCGGCGAGTCTTGTCGGCGCAAAGCGCAGCAGGACGTCAAGGCCATTGGTCCTGAATTCGTAAAGACAGGCGCCACCCGGCGCCAGCTCGGCCGGCCAGCCGCCGTGGCAGCGGGCAGCAAACAGGCGACCTTCGGGCGGTGCCAGATAGAGTTCCTCGTTTTCGTAGGGACTGTTGGCAGTAAAGCGCCGGTGGATCAGGCCGAGTTCGGGCGCCGGGGCACCGGCCTCGAGAAAGCGGGCATAGAGCAGCGATGGTCGGTCAGCCGGATCGAGCGTATCGTCTTGCGCTGCGATCGTCAGAAAGACCATGTCGGCCGTGCGCTCCGGCCTTGCGAGCTCACGCGCGTCGAGCGCGCCGATCGGTTTGAAATCGGGTAGCAGGAAGGCGATGTCGAGCCGCTCGTGGCGGCCGTCTCTTCGTTGCTCGGGATTGCGGATCAGCGCCGGGTCGAGGCTCAAACGGGATTGGCCAATGTCGAGGGTGACCATCGCCCCGCCTGCGCCCTTGCCGTCGCGAATCGCACTGCCGAACAGCCTCGCCTCGAGGCTCGAGGCATGCCAAAAGGCAAAAAGGCCGAGACCAAGCGCCAGGCTGATCATTCCGGCAAGCGCGAGCAGTAGCGTTCTCATCGCATTCCGACTCACACTCCCGATTCTTTGCCCGATTCTTTGCTAGACTGAGCGGCGCTGGCAAAGCAAGCGCCAGAGCCGAGGCGGGACGGGGAATGCCATGCCAATCTATGTCCTCGATGGGGTACAGCCGAGTTTGCCGCCAGCCGACCAGATCTGGATCGCACCGGACGCCAATATTATCGGCAAGGTGGTGCTCGAGCCGGAGGTCGGGATCTGGTTTGCCGCTCAGCTTCGCGGCGACAATGAATGGATCCGCATTGGGGCGCGTTCGAACGTTCAGGAGGGTTGTGTGCTCCACACCGACCTTGGCTTTCCGCTGACGGTAGGCGCTGATTGCACGATTGGCCACCGGGCCATTCTGCATGGCTGCACGATCGGCCCCGGCTCGTTGATCGGCATGGGCGCCACCCTGCTCAACGGTGCCAGAATTGGCGCGCATTGCCTCGTCGGCGCCAACGCGCTGGTCACCGAGGGCAAGGCGTTTCCGGATTATTCGCTCATTATCGGCAGTCCGGCCAAGGTCCAGCGGACGCTTAGCGCCGAAGCGGGGCGCGCACTGATCGAATCGGCTGACCATTACGTCGCCAAATGGCGCCGGTTTGCCGCCGGTCTCGTGCAAGTGTAATCAGCGAGTCGTGGCGACGCTCGGCACGTCATTGTCGCGCAGCAGCAGCCAGACATTCGGATCTTCCGGCGATTGCCGCTTGATAAATTGATAACCGATTGCCGACCAGAGCCGGATCGCATCGGTCTTGTTGTCAAGGACATAGTCGCCTTGGCTGGTGACCAGGGTGAGCACCGCGTGCCCCTCGCCATTTTCGTCGCGGACCACTGTCATCAGCAGGGCCTGGCGGGGGTAGCCGGCTTTGAGCAACAGGGTGCGCTTGAAAAGGGCATAATCCTCGCAATCGCCCTTGCCGTCGGTCGGATAATCCCATTGATCTTCGATACCCCAATGTTGGAGATCGTTGAGCGGCTGAATGGCGGCGTTCACGCTGCGGTTGATCTGGGCGATCTCCTGCCATTGTTTACCCATCAGAACGAGCCGGACCGCGGGCAGGGGCTGAGTTTCGCATTCGCTGACGTAGCGGCGGCAGAAATCGATCCAGCCATAGGGAACCGACGAGGCTTCGCCGGCATTGGCATGGGCGGGCAGCAGGCGTTCGGCGGCGTCGGTTTGCCGCGGCATGCTGCCGTTGGGGAGGCGTGTTTGGGTTTCGGCGAGGGCCGGGCTAGCGGCAGCCAGAATCAGCGCAACCCAATACGCACCACAATTTCGCAACATTTTCGCCGCCCATGTGCCGTATTTATTAACGAATTATTAAGGATAAGGTCGGAAATTGGTCAAGAAAAGATTGACGAAAGGGTTAATGACAAAAAAGGCCGGCCTCTGGAGAGGCCGGCCCAAGTTGCGAAGGTCCGATCGGGGAACGGGGGATGGGGTGATCGGTCCTTCGCGAGCGCAAACCCGGTCAATTTATCGAGCGGTTGTCAGCGGTCCGGGGCCGCTCCCGCCCATGTCAACCCAGCGATTAGGATCCTCTTGCGACTGGCGTTTGACAAAAGCGTAACCAGTTGCGTCCCAGGGCAAAATTTCGTCGCGCTGATTGTCGAGGATGAAATCGCCACGGCTGGTCTTGACGTCAAGGACGGCGTGGCCATCGCCGCGATGGTCGCGAACCACGGCAATCAGCAGGGCTTGGCGCGGAAAACCCTCTTCGATCAGGATCTTGCGTTTCAACAGGACGTAATCTTCACAATCCCCCTTGCCGTCGGTCGGATAGTCCCATTGATCGAGGACGCCCCAATGGTCGATATCGCTCATGGGTTCGATCGCTCGGTTGACTTGCCGATTGGTGCGCTCGAGCCTGGTCCAGGCGCTATTGGTGAGGCTGAGGTCTTCGGCCGGTCGCGGGCCGCCTTCGCATTGGCTGGGGTAGCGCCGGCAGAAGTCGTACCAGCCGTAGGGCATGGCGGTCGCCGTGCCGACCGGGCCAAAGCTTGCCGTATGGAGTTGGCCAGCCGTCGCTGGTGCCGTCGCGAGGAGACACAATGAGACCGCACCGATGGTGGCCAATTTGACGCGACCCATACAAAACCCGCCCTCTCTGGTTTTGACTTTGCCAGAGTGCGGTTGCAGTCACCTCAAATAAAACTCAAGAATTTGAGGTATTTAGTAGGGAAATCTTCACCAAAAGCCTGCTTAGGGCGTATAGGTCTCGTCGAAGAGGTCGGGCGGTATCATTCGGGCGAATTCGAGGGCGACACCATTGGCAAAACTGCGGACGACCGTTGCCGCGGACCGTCCGAGCGTCACCGGGGTACCGACCGGCAGGCTCGCCTCGATGCTGACTGCCGCGCCCGACAGCGACATGTCGATAATCTTGACCATGAATTCGCGGCCGTCGGCGAGAACGAGGGTTGAGCGCGGGTTATGCGGGACGACGCGTTCGTGGCGGCGGTCCTCGGGCATGCCAAGCGACTGCCGGTTGGCGAGCCAGGTCAATTGGTCGGCGAGTTTTTCGCGCTTGAGTACCGGCACGTTCAATTCGAGGGCGAAACCATTGTCGAGATGACGGACGAGCCGGCCCTCAACCCGGCCGAGCTGGTCGAAATAAATCACCACGCGCTCATTGATTTTGCCCTTCACCGGCGCGTAGACGGCGACACCGCCAGGCGACATGTCGATGGTCTGACAGGGGTATTCGCGCCGGTCAGAGAGCATGTAGCGGCCCATGATCGCGATTTTCACGCGCTGGTGCCGCCGCCTTTCGAGCGGGCGTGCAATGGGCTTGGGTTGAGCGGTCATTGCAAAAGCCGCGATCCTCTGGAGACGAGTTTAGCCGAAAGTCTGGTCCGGTCCAAAAGCCTAAAGAGACTTGGTTAACGCTGACTTACTTCTGGCCAGTTTTGTGGCTGGCGGCCGCCCTCGTGAATGGTGAGGTGCTGGCGACGGCGCTCGTCGGCTGGGGCTTGGGCGCTCGCGGCCGTTGCGCTGAGCACGCGCAGCGAACGGATCGCGATTTCGCCGACCGGCACCAGGCCGAGCCAGGCTGGGACGCGGGCCGGCGACAGGCTGCCGATCAGCCGAGCATGTGTCTTGCCGTGATGGCGAAGCGGCAGAATCAGCCATTCGAGTTCGAGCGTCGCACCATCCGGGCCGGTCGTGGAAAGTCCAATGACGACGGCATGGCTTTCATCCATCACGCCTTCGAGCAGGGCGGCAACTTCGCCCCAGCTGGCCGCCGGCCATAGGCTGGCGAAGGCCCTTCCTTTCAATTCGCAGCCGAACAGAGCGTTGACGCGCGAGCCCGATAGGCGCAGCGGAAACAGTCGTTGTGGATCAGCCTCGAGGATGAAGACATCGGCGAGGATGCCGCGGATTGCCGACGGATCGATGTCGGCGCGCTCCGGAGCGGTGCGCTCGCCCCTCAGCCGGCTCCAATATTGGAACAATTCACGCGATCCCGGATGTCTCATAATGACCGCCCCTTGTCTCGTTAGGCGGCGCCGGCCGGCCTTATGCGGTGGCGTGCAGATGCCATGCCGGGCGGCCCCGACTTCGCCGTCGAAACCACCGGATTTGCCGAACGGGGGTAAGGTTAATTCCGGCTTGCAATTGCGGCCGGGCCAAAAGACTGGCATAAGGTTCGTGTTTCCAGGCGACATCGTGTTTAACGCCGGCTGCTCCCCGGTGCTGACCACGAAGACCGGGTTTAGGACCTCCGTCTGCTCCACGGAATTCAGTCCGACCGGTCGATCCTGCGGGATCCCGGCGGGCTTGTGCCCCTAAGAGGTCTGGATGATTTAGGGGGGAGAGTTCGATGCGCCGAACTCTCCCCTTTTGCTTTTGTCGGGCCGAGGGGCTTGCGTCCTGGCCTCGACTTTGCCATTGAGCCGCATCCTCGTCTAAGGGCCCTTTGCCGTTGACCTCCGCACCCGACGATCTGCCGCGTGAACCGTTTTTCAACCTCACGCCGGTCGTTCTGGTCCTGATCGGCCTATTTGTTGCGGTCCAGGCGATTCGCGCGATGCTTGGCGAGGCGTCCGACCTGTTTGTGCTGAGCGAGCTGGCCTTTGTCCCAGCCCGGCTGACCCAGTTTTTCGATCCGGCCGCGGTCAAGCGGGAGATCTTCGCCAATCTCAGCGTCGGCGATCCAGCCGCACTGGAGCAGGCGCAACTGGCCCGCCAATTGATCGGCGGCGGCGCCGTCAAAATCTGGACGTTCGTCACCTACGCCTTCGTGCATGGCGACTGGGTGCATCTGACGATCAACAGCATTTGGCTGCTCGCTTTCGGGGCGGCGGTCGAGCGTCGCTTCGGGGCGGCGCGTTTTGCCGCCTTCTTCGTGGCAACGGCGATTGCCGGCGCGTTGGCCCATTATCTCACGCACCGGTTCGATTGGCTGCCGATGGTGGGGGCGTCGGCCGCCGTCTCTGGGGCGATGGCGGCGGCGACGCGGTTCGTATTCCAGCCTGGAGGTCCGCTCGGCGAGGGCGCCGACCTCTGGCGGCGCGACGGCGACGCGGCCTTTCGCCGGCCGGCGTTGCGGCTGAGCGGCACCTTCGCCGATCGCCGGGCCATGACTTTTCTCGGAATTTGGTTTGTTTTGAATTATCTGTCGGGCACCGGGGCGATCGCTTTTGGAACCCAGGAGGCCTCGATTGCCTGGCAGGCCCATATCGGGGGCTTTCTGGTCGGCCTGCTGCTGTTCCCGTGGTTCGACCCGCAGCGTGAACCGGCCTAGACCGGTTGCCTAGCCGCCCGAAAAAGCGCATTCTTCGATCAATGTGACCTTGGCCAGTGCTCTCTGTCGGAAGGACATCCGACGCCATGCAGATTGGCCGGGCAAGACAGGGGAGGCATTGGTGACGGTTGCACGCATTCTCGCGGTGAAGGGTCGCAATGTGATCACAACCCAACCGCATCGCACCTTGGGCGAAGCTGCGTCCATCCTGGCCGAAAAGGGCATTGGTGCGATCATTGTGACGGGGGCGGATGGCGATGTTCTGGGCATTTTGTCGGAACGCGACATTGTTCGGGCGGTGGCCCGGGGCGGTGCACTCTCTCTCGAGACGCCAGTTTCCAAGCACATGACGGCGAAAGTTGTGACGGCAAGTGAAGAAATGAGCGTGATCGGGGTGATGGAAGAGATGACTCGCGGCCGGTTTCGTCACGTACCAGTCGTCAAGGCTGGTCGGCTTGTCGGCCTGGTCTCGATCGGCGACGTCGTCAAGCATCGGCTCGAGGAGATCGAAAGCGAGCACCAGGCGCTGCGCGAATATATCGCGACCGCTTAGTCCTCGCCGGCCGCGACCGCGGCGATGTGTTCATGAACCTCGCTTAGGGCCCGGCGGGCGGCCAGTCGGCCGGCAAGGATTAATTCGTCGGCCCGGTGGAATTCAAACAGGCCAATTCGTCCGACCTTGGCATTGATCAGGAGATCGGGCAGGGTCGCCGGCTAGCCGTGACCGCGAAATCCGGTCCTGGGTAATATTGAAGGCGTCGATCATCACCGAGGCAATGCCGGGCGCCCCGTCCTCGCGGCGCACGAATTGCCGGCGCAGATCGGCGCGCGCAAACGGCCGGCTGAACATCCGCCCGGTGCTTTTCAGGCCACCGAGGAGGCTCGAACGACGGGCCTCGGCCTCAAGCTGATCGAGGCCGTCCGCCAGTTCGGCGGGCACGGCTGGGACCGGGGCGGCGGCCGGGGGATGGCCGCCATGGTCGTGGATAACGGTACCCTTGCTCAACGTGTCGGCATTGAGGTTGACCGCGATTACATAGGTCGCGCCCAGCGCCCGGCAAACGCTTACCGGAATCGGATTGACGAGGGCGCCGTCGAACAGCCAGCGGCCGCCGTGCTGGACCGGTTCGAAAATCCCCGGTAGCGCGTATGATGCGCGGATTGCATCGACCAGCGAGCCGCGGGTCAGCCAGATTTCGTGACCGGAGCCGATTTCGGTTGCGACCGCCGCGAATTTGGTCGGCAGCGTCTCGATCGGCAGGCTAGCAAGCTCACGCTCCAGCCGCGATTTCAGCCGCCCGCCGCCGATCAGCCCGCCGCCCAGAAACGACAAATCCATCAAGGTGAAGACCCGGCGTTTGGTTAGCGATCGACTGAAGGCCTCGAGCTCGACCAGTTTGCCGGCCGCATAGCAGCCGCCGGCGACGGCGCCGACCGAGGTCCCTGCGATAATGTCGGGACGGATTCCCTGGGCATCTAGCTCCTGCAGAACGCCGATATGGGCCCAGCCGCGCGCTGCGCCGCCGCCGAGCGCCAGGCCGATCATTGGCCGTCCCGGCCGGCGCTCCTTGGGGGTCTCAAGCGCTGCGTCGGCAAGTTTCATCGAGCCGGAACCCGTGCCTGCGTCATCATGGGCCTTCCAGGTGAATGCGACCAAGTCGAACCGCCATCCAAGCAAGAGTGCCGGGCAGGAACCTATCCGGCCGCCGGGCTCTGCCGTAAAGCAAAACCCTCGCCATTCCCATGCTGCGCCCCAACCATGTCTAAAAATTTAATCCGATCGTAGCGATTCCCGCCGCAGACCCTAGATCGTTCTCTCTGTCGGGTCGATGACGAGGGCGGGTTCGTCGCCGCCCAGGGTGAGCCGGCGGTAGAAGCAGCTCATTCGGCCGGTATGACAGGCCTTGCCATCGCCGCCGACCGTTACCTTGATCAGAAGGGCGTCCTGGTCACAATCGGTGCGGATTTCGACGATGGTCTGGACCTGCCCGGAACTGTCGCCCTTTCGCCACAATTGACGGCGCGAGCGCGACCAGTAATGGACGATGCCGGTCGAAAGACTGAGGCGCAAGGCCTCCTCGTTCATGTAGGCCAGCATCAGCACGCAGCCGGTATCGGCGGCGCAGGTGATGCAAGCGATCAGGCCATTCTCGTCAAAGCGCGGGCTGAAGCTTCTTCCTTCCTCGCGTTCATTTGTCGTCGTCTCGTCCATCTGCCGGACTCGGGTTTGGCGGCGGCCGTTCAGCGGCCGCGCACCAGCGACAAAAACCGCGTCTGCTCGGCAGGATCGTCGCGGAATATGCCCGAATAATGCGTCGTCAACGTCGACACGCCATGCTTATGCACGCCACGCATGGACATGCACATGTGCTCGGCTTCGATAAGGACGGCGGCGCCGCGCGGCTTCAGCGCCGCATCGATCGCCTGGATGATCTGGATCGTCAACGCTTCTTGGGTCTGCAGCCGTTTGGCGAAAATGTCGACCACGCGGGCAAGCTTGGAGAGGCCGACAACCCCGTCGGAGGGGAAATAGCCGATGTGGGCCTTGCCGACAAAGGGCACCATGTGATGTTCGCAATGCGAAGTGAAGCCGATGTCGCGCACCAGCACGAGATCGTCATAGCCCTCAACCTCGCTGAAAACCCGCTTTAGGGCCTCCGCGGCATTCTCGCGATAACCCCTGAAGAATTCTTCATAGGCTTTGACAACACGCCGCGGCGTATCGACCAAACCTTCGCGGCTAGGGTCGTCGCCGGCCCAACGCAGCAGCGTGCGGACCGCGGCCTCAGCCTCCTCGCGCGATGGCCGGGATGCCGGAGTGATCGCGGGGGGTATGTTTTTATTTTTTAAAATCAAGGTCTTAACCACGTCGTCCATGTGGCGCCTCCAGGTTTGGACAGGATTATATACGAGTGAGAGGGGGATTGGACGCATGGCCGCCGCTTTATTTTCCGGGGGGTTTGCCGGTGCACGGAAGACATGCATTTTTGTGGGGACCAGGAACCGGATCGGCGTTGCATGCAACCAGCGCTGTCCTTGATCCGGCCGCGCAACCCGCTGCGCGTCGATGGGCTTTGTATCCGGGCATTGCGAATTATATAAGGTGAGACGGCAGGAAAGGGCGTTCATGCTCAACGAAATCTACAATCGCCGCATTCTTGAACTGGCTGCCAATATTCCGCGGTTGGGGCGGCTGGCCGAGCCGCAGGCCTCGGCGCAGAAGCATTCCAAACTCTGTGGCTCGACGGTCAGAGTTGATCTGATCATGCGGGACGGCCGGGTGGTCGATTTCGCGCATGAGGTCAAGGCCTGCGCGCTCGGCCAGGCTTCGTCGTCGATCATGGCGCGTAACGTGATCGGCGCAAGCGGCGAGGAATTGCGCACCGTCCGCGAGACGATGCAGCGGATGCTGAAAGAGAATGGGCCGCCGCCAACCGGCCAGTGGGGCGAACTTGCCGTGCTCGAGCCGGTCCGGGATTTCCGCGCCAGGCACGCTTCTACCATGCTGACCTTCGATGCGGTGGTCGACGCGGTGGCCCAGATCGAAGCCAAACAGACCAAGCCGGCTACGGTCGGTGCGGCTGAGGCTTGAGTTCCCCCTCGCCAGGCCGCCGCCCAAAAGAGGCCAAAGTTAATCGTCAAGGCCTTCCGGCGCAGACAGCGCGCAGGCTTATCCGGATGTACCAATTGACCTTATCGGCGCTTTTCGGGCAGCGGTGCCGCTACTTGCCGACCTGTTCGCAGTACATGGATGGGGCGATTGCCAAGCATGGCTTTTGGGCCGGCGCCTGGGCCGGGCTTGCTCGTGTGTGTCGCTGTCATCCCTGGGGCGGGACGGGCTATGACCCGGTGCCGGAGGAATTGCCAGCCAATGCGGTGTGGTGGCGACCGTGGTCCTATGGGATCTGGCGCCGGCCTCAGGAATGAGCCATCAGGCGCACCGCGAGCGACAGGATCCGGGCCCGGGTCGGCTCCGGCAGATCACGCAGGGCCTCGAGCTGGGCGGTTCCGATCGTGCACATTCTCTGATCTTCGATGGCGACTGTCGGCATTTTTCCGTCGATCAGCGCCTCGATTTCGACCGCGCTAAGGCCCTTTTCGGTCAAACTGCGTTCGAGCAGGGCGAAATCCTCGTCATTGGGCGGATTGCGGTCGATCTGACTGGTACGGCCGTCGGCGATCGCCTGCAGGCCGGCTTCGGCCATGGCGCCGATCAGCGGGCGATGGCTTGCCGCAAAATCGACGAAGGCCTCACTCGGTGCGCCGTAAAGGAAATTGGTGCATAGGGCTGGGGCCTCGCGGGCAAGGCTGACCATCACCGCGGCCCTGGTGGCAAAAATCCGCGCCAGCCGGTCGGGCGAGGCCTTGGCGGCGAGGATGCCGCGCTGCTTCTGCAAGGCGCCGAAGGCATCGAGCACGGCGGCATCGGGCGAGGGCACCGCTCCGGCAGCGTTTTTTTGGGCCAGTTCCCTGACGATCCGCGTCCGGTCCCCCGGGAAGGCCTCGGCAAGTCCGGCATAGAATGGCTCATATTCCGGTTCAATCGCAAATTCCGCGGGGGCGGCCCGGCCGCCGGCATCGGGCGGCTTGCTTGCCGCGACATTGGTGTTCGCGGGGCTGCGGGCGGGTGGCGTGGCGCCGTGGCGCCAGCCGATTAGGCCGGCGATCAGCGCCGCAACGGCGAGAAGGACCAGGCGCAGATTGTTCATGCGTCTTCCATCAAAGGCCTCCCAGGCCACATGTGACGGAAACCGGTCGCCGGGGCAAGTGCTTGGCCAAGAGTTGGCTTGGTCGTGCCGGCCGTTTGCGGCAAGGCGGCGAGGGTTTGTTTTCCTGGGCAAGGCTCGCTATAGGGGGAGACATTGGCCTAGGGGCTTACGCCGCATCGTATCGGCGAGTGAGCGGAGATTGCTATGATCCAAGTAACTTTTCCCGATGGCGGGATCCGGCAATATGAGGCGGGCATACGCGGGCTCGATATTGCCAAGGCGATTTCCCCTTCACTGGCCAAGCGATCGGTCGCCATGCTGATCGACGGCAGCCTGGCCGATCTCACCGATCCGATCGACCGGGACGTCCGACTGGAATTCATTGGACGCGATGACCCGCGCGCCCTTGAATTGATTCGCCACGATTGTGCCCATGTCCTCGCTGAAGCGGTGCAGACCCTCTATCCGGGAACGCAAGTGACGATTGGGCCGGTGATTGATAACGGCTTTTATTATGATTTCTACCGGCCGGCACCCTTCACGCTCGACGATTTTCCGGCGATCGAAAAGAAGATGCACGAAATCATCAAGCGCGACCAGCCTTTCACCAAGGAAGTCTGGACGCGCGAACAGGCACGGTCGCATTTCGAGACGCAGGGCGAGGCGTTCAAGGTCGAGCTGGTCGACATGATTCCGGCCGGGGAACCGTTGAAGATCTATCGCCAGGGCAGCTGGAGCGATCTATGCCGCGGCCCGCACATGACGTCGACCGGCAGAATTGGCCAGGCATTCAAGCTCATGAAGGTGGCCGGCGCCTATTGGCGCGGCGATTCGAACCGGCCGATGCTGTCGCGGATCTATGCGACGGCTTTTGCCAAGCCGGAGGATCTCGAGCGCCACTTGCAGCAATTGGAGGAGGCGGAGCGGCGCGATCATCGGCGCCTTGCCCGTGAAATGGATCTGTTCCATTTCCAGGAAGAGGGGCCCGGCACGATATTCTGGCACCCCAAGGGTTGGACCCTGTTTCAGACCCTGATCAATTATATGCGCCGGCGCCAGACGGCGGCCGGTTATATCGAGGTCAATACGCCGCAGGTGCTCGATCGGGCGCTGTGGGAGACCTCAGGCCATTGGCAGACCTACCGCGAGCACATGTTTATCACCAAGACCGAGGACGAAAGGGTCTTCGCTTTGAAGCCGATGAATTGTCCCGGGCATGTGCAGATCTTCAAGAACGGCCTGAAATCCTATCGGGATCTGCCGGTCAAGATTGCCGAATTCGGCCTGGTGCATCGCTACGAACCGTCGGGTGCGCTGCACGGCGTCATGCGGGTCCGCGCCTTCACGCAGGACGATGCCCATATCTTCTGCTCGGAGGATCAGATCATGGCCGAGAGCATGCAGGTCAACGACCTCATTCTTTCGATCTATGCCGATTTCGGCTTCGACGATGTCGTGATCAAATTGTCGACGCGTCCCGAAAAGCGGGTCGGATCGGACGAAATCTGGGACAAGGCGGAAAACGCTCTACAGAAGGTGCTGGCTAAGGTCGCCGAGCGCGGCCTTAAGACTTCAGTCAATCCCGGCGAGGGTGCTTTTTATGGTCCCAAGCTCGAATACGTGCTGCGCGATGCGATTGGCCGCGATTGGCAATGCGGTACGCTCCAGGTTGACTTCACCTTGCCGTCCCGCTTCGGCGCTTTCTACATTGGCGCCGAAAGCGAGAAAATCACGCCGGTTATGTTGCATCGGGCCATGCTTGGTTCGCTCGAGCGCTTCACCGGCATATTGATCGAGCATCATGCCGGCCACTTGCCGCTCTGGCTCGCACCCCTGCAGATCGTGGTGTGCACGATCACCGGGGATGCCGACACCTATGCGCAGGAAGTTGCCGCCGCCGCGCGCAAATTCGGACTTCGGGTCGAGACGGATCTGCGCAACGAGAAAATCACCTACAAGGTGCGCGAGCATTCGCTGGCGAAGGTGCCGGTTCTGCTGGTGGTCGGCCGCCGGGAGATGGCGGAGCGCACGCTGTCGCAGCGCCGGCTCGGCGCACCCGATCAGCTATCGCTGCCGCTCCATGACGCCCTTGCGGCATTGGCGCGCGAGGCCGAGGCGCCGGATCTGCGTCGCGACGCGGCCGCGGCCTGAACGCTTGTCTCAGCCGGGGGCGGGCGTGTTTAAGGGCTTCGGCTCGCTGGGCGCCGGGGTGTCGCCCGGCGCCTGGCCGAGCGTCTTGATATAGGCGATGATGTCGGCGATCTCCAGGCGCGAGAGCGCCATGTCGGGCATTTTCGGATGCGGGTCGGTCAGGAAGACGGTCAGCTCCTTCGTCGTTTTCAACGTTGCAATGGTGGCAAAGGGCAACACATCGGTCTTGGCGCGGGATTGGCCTTCGCCAACCACGTGGCATTCGGCGCACCAGCGCTTGGCGATCGACAGGCCGTGGTCGGCATCGGCCGGTGCCGCCGGCTGGGCGCACAGGACGCTCATCATGAAAGCAATCAGCCCGAGATGGCGCATAGGCGTCTCCAGTTGGTCATTTCGGCCGATCCTGCGACCGCCCGCATGCAAACATGGCCGAACCAGCGGCCGATGATCCTTGTCCAGGATCAATACGCGCTCAGAAGGCCTTGAAGGTGATGATAGTGCGGGTATCGATGATGCCCGGCAAAACCTGCACCTTCTCGCCGACGAAATGTCCGATATCGACGTCGCGGGGCACGTAGAACTTGGCCAGTATGTCGTAATTACCGGCAATCGAATAGATCTCGGAGGCGATCTCCGCCTCGGCGAGCGCGCTCGCTACCTGGTAGGTGCGTCCGAGCGCGCATTTTATTTCGACAAAAAAGGTCTGCATGAACGGCTCATTTAGCAAGAACCTCGACATCGCTGTCGAGCGCGGATTGGACCTTGAAAACCAGCTGATACGTCTTGCCGTTGTTGCGCGCAATGGCAACATATTCGCCCTCGGCGAGAACAATCGGCGGAAAGGCGCCGATCAATTCGCGAATAATGTCGCCGCCCGGCGTCAATATGGTGAAACTGGTATTGGCGAGCGCCTCACCGCCGGGCTTGTTGACCAGTTTCAACGTCAGAGTGGCGGCCCGGTGGCGCATATTGGTTTCGACCAATTTGCCGGCCTGGACACGAATGTCGGCGCTGACAACCGAATTCGAGGCGTTGTTGGTTGGGCCTTCGCTGTTCGATACGCCGCCGCTCACCGTGTCGAGATAGGTCGAGACAATGTGATAATTGCCTTCCGGAAGCCCGATGACATCATTCGGCTTGGCGTTGGCGAGCACCAGTTTGGCTTCCGAATTGCCGCGCTCGGGCACGTAGATTGCGATCGACAGTTTGTTCGGCGCGATCACGGTGTCGCCGAGTGTGCCGACGATTTTGAGGGCGCCGGCGTTCAACATGATTCGCTCGCTGACCGGTTGCCCACTGACGACGACGCGACGGGTTGCTCCGGCAAGCCCATAGCTGGCATGGACGATATATTCGCCGTCGGGCAGGGCGATAGTTGGGGTAGGTTCGCGGCTTTCGGCGACGAGTTCGTGCTTGCCAGTATCGGCGTCCTCGCGTTCGTTGAAGACCCGCCAGACAAGACCACTGCGAATCGGCTGGGTCTCGCTGGCGAAGGTGGCGCTGAGCAGAAGGGTGCTCTTGCCGGGTTCGGGGGCGGGCGCCGGCAGACGCGGCACTGAGCCGCCGATGGCGGCGCGCGGCGCTGTGTTGTCGAAGCTGAGCCCTTGGGCCAGTCCCGGCAGGCAAAGGATGGCAGCCCAAAGACCGAGGGTGGCGCCGTGTCGAGCAAGGCGGAATGGCACTGACATGCGGCGTCCATCGTAGTTGCTTCGACCGCGGGACGATAGCCTCAAGGCTCGCTCACCGGCGCAGGTCGAACAAGTTCGCGAGCGGCGCTCGCCAAATTATCCCAGGCGAATGGCTCGAACCGGAATTCGATCACGTGATGGCCAGCCGGCACTTCAACCCCGCGAAACAGCAGATTGGCCCGCAGGACGCTTTGCGCCTGCCCGTCAATGCTGACCGTCCAGCCGGGATAATAGAGATCGTGCAGCACGAGAATGCCGGGTCGGTCGGTATCGACCTCGATCAGCACGCTATCGGCATGATAGGCGGCGATGGCGACGTGGCTGTTGGCCAAAGCAAGTTCGGCGCCGGCGCCATCAGCCTCAAGATCCGCACCATAATCGCCGCGGATGAGCGGCAGGCTCCGCTCGTCGACCAGCACCTCGTGAGCCCGGTCGAATTCCGGCATTTCCTTGTCGTCGATAGCCGCCTGGCTATCAATCGCGGTGACCTTGGTTGCAAAATAGGCGCGCGGCGTCGCGGTGCCGAGCTTGTAGATATACATGCCGCCCGCAGCATGGATCAGGCTCGCCTTCGGCCGCGGAATGTGTCGTGGCAGCCGGGCCAGCGGCCGATCGAGCACCAGGTATTGCAAACCGAGGAGCGAAGCCAGTTTGCATTTGTAGCCGCGGAAAGTGCCGGGAAAGTGCCGCAGATTCGGATCGCCGGCGTTTTCCCCGGGGCCAATGGCGCGCTCGTATTCGGCAATGCGCAGGGGATTGTAGCCAAGCGTATTTTCAAGCCCGAGCACCATCGAGGCATTCTGCCAGGCGCCGCCGAGTCCCGAATATTTCGACCCGCGGATTGCGCCCCTTTTGGACTTCGCCCGCCATGTCGGCGCGCAACGCTGCAAGCCCGTCCTGTTCGGCAGGCGACAGCCTATCATAGACCGAATAGTGCGCGATCGGTTCGGCATTGAGCGAGGATGCCGCATTGCGCCACAAAAGTTCACCGGCGCCGAAAAAGGCCAGGCAGACGGCGGCCAACGCCCGGCATTGCTTGATCTCGCCAAGCGCCAGCAAGCCCGCAAAGAGCGCTGCGGCAAATCCCGCGCCTCCAAGGGTCAACAGCGACCTGTCAAGGTGGCCACCGGCGCTCGACAAAGCCAGAGCGCTGCCAATGAGGAGCGCCAATAGAGCAGCGAGCGATAGCGCGGCGAGCGGTGTCGCAACCGGCGCGCGAAGCTTCGGCAGGCCCTCGACGACATAAAGATGCAGCAGATAGCCGGCAATCATCGCGAAGGCGAAGGTGAGCGCGAAAGTCGCGTCGGCCGGCCTCCGGTAAAGGCCAACGCCCGGCAGGTGGTCGAAGATTAAGGCAAAGAGCGGCGTGTAGTGGCCGAGCGCATACAGGATGGCGGCAAGTGCGAGACAGCTGGCCGGTCGAATGGCCGGGCGCCACAGCCGGCCGAAGACGAGGCCATGCCATAAAATCAGGACGAGTGGCAGAGTTCCAATGAATAGATAATTGACGGCGCGGTCAGTCCAGTCGGCCTGGGTCATAGTTTCATAGCCGGGCCCGAAATATTGATAGGTCCAGTCGAGCGAGCCGAAAAAGTTAGGCGCGACCATGGTGATGAAATTAACCGGCGCAAGCGAACCCGCAACGGCGACTCCATAGGCTATGCCGGGGCAATTCGATTGGCCGAGAAACTGCAGGGTCAAGAGCGAGGGAACGGCAATCAGTGCCAAACCGAGAAAAGCCATGAACAGCAGAAGCGGCAAGCGCTGGCGCAGCCAGAGCCAAGACCGGGCGGCCGCAAAGCATTGCCACAGGACGGCGCCGACCAGCGTCAGGCAGAACAAATAGGCGACCTGATCGCGGCCGAGCGCCATCAAAGCGGCGGCGCAGGCAAAGACGACCGCCCTGCCGAACCGGGGGGTCTCGAGAGCATTCTCGAGCGCCAATAGAGCGAGCGGGAAAAAGCCATAGGACAGGATCATGCCGGTATGCTGCAGGCGCGACGAGGCAGCCGCGCCGAGCATGAAGATCGTGCCTGCCAGAAACGCCCCAGCCGGGTGCCAGGCGCGCTTCCTGAACAGGAAGATGACGCCAAGTCCGCCGGCCAGCAGGTGAGCAAAAACAAAGAGGTCAAATTGCGCCATCGACGCCAGCGGTGCCGCCAGCGCGAGGAGAACCATGGTTGGACTGAACAGCAACGACTGCGGGTCGGCAACCGACGGGTGACCGCCAAAATGGTAAGGGTTCCACAGCGGCCATTCGCCGTGCTGCAACGAGGCGGCGAGATAGCGGAACATCGGGTAGAAATGGTTCTTCGAATCCCAGGGGACGACCATGCCGGCGCGCCACCACAGGCTAAAGGCAAGACCGGCGAATAGGGCAAGGCCGAGGCAGGTGGATGATGTTGCAGCCAAGCTCCAATAAGGCGCGGCCGCCCGTTGCCGCGCGGTTTTGCGAGACAGAGGCGGTCGACCAACATGGATTTGGCCGGCGAAATCGATTTCGGACATAGCGGCAATGGTCCAGAACGGCGAATAAAGTCCAGAATGGCGGAAAAGGTCCAGAATACGGGCCAATGATCGGCAGCAATAGCGGCCGGGCGCTTGGCGCGCAAAAGGCGGAACTGCCGTGCCGGGTTGCCTTGCCCAGCGCCGACCCTAGGCCTCCATTGATGGCAAAAATTTGGTGTCGCGATCTTGCCCAGCCGAGAATGAACCGCTGGTGAACGACGCCTTACCCGCTTGTATCATGGATCCGGAGATGCCAGGTTCCGGCCACGCCTACCCTGTTTGGAGGTCACCCTTGTTTTATGAACCGTCCCAGCGTGACCGGACCGTGCTCCCGCACGACCCGTTCAAGGCAATGATCGCGCCCCGGCCGATCGGCTGGGTGACGACATTGAGCGCGACGGGGTCGGTCAATCTCGCGCCCTACAGCTTTTTCAACGCCTTTTCATCGATGCCGCCGATCATCGGCTTTTCCAGCGAGGGGCGCAAGGACAGTGTCAGTTTTATCGAGGAAACGCGCGAGTTTGTTTGGAACATGGCGACCTACGACCTGCGCCAGGCGATGAATGCGAGCTCGGCCAGCCTGCCGCGCGGGTCCAATGAATTTGAGCATGCTGGACTGGCGAGTGCGCCTTCGCGACTGGTCAGGCCGCCGCGTGTCGCTGCCTCGCCGTGCGCGATGGAATGCCAGGTGCTCCAGATCCAGCAATTGAGTGACCGGACCGGCCGAAAACTCGACAGCTATCTCGTCCTGGGCGAGGTAGTCGGCATTCACATTGACGACAGGTTCATTGAGGCAGGCCGGATCGACATTACGCGCATGCGGCCGATCGCCCGTTGCGGTTATGCTGATTACGCCGTTGTTGACGCTCTGTTTGCCCTGCAGCGGCCTTGAAATCAGCCCTTGCCGGCTATGGCCTTGCGCCCCGCAGCGCGTGCCAGGACCAGGCGGGCGCGGCGCAGATGCGGCAGGTCGTACATTGCGCCGGCAATCGCGATCACGCCTGCGCCGGGCTGTCGCTCGAAGGCTTCGACGATCGCCATGGCAGCGCCAATCGCCGCTTCGCTGGGCGTAAAGCAGGCATTGATAACCGGCACCTGATCGGGATGAATCGCGAGCTTGCCGACAAAGCCGTCGCGCCGGGCCGCCTCGCATTCGCCGCGCAGCTGCTCGCTGTTGCGAAAGTCGGCGCATATCGTATCGAGCGCCGCAACCTCCGCCGCCGCTGCGGCGCACAGACAAAGTGCCCTGGCGAGAACATAGGGGCTGCCCAGACCGCCGTCGCTTTGATATTTCGATTCGGCGCCGAGATCGGCAGACAGGTCCTCTGCGCCCCAGGTCAGGGCCTTGAGACGGCGACTCGCGCCCGCGTAAGTGCCCATGTGAAAGAGCGAGGCCGCCGTCTCGGTCGCAAGCGCGATGATGGCGGTTGAACCGTCGGCCAGGCCGTATTCAGCCTCGCGCACCGCGAGCTTGGCGGCAAGGTGCTGCACCGATTGCCCCGATCGGCTCTTGGGCAGCAGGATACCGTCCGGCCGATGCGGCATCACCGCATCGAGATCGAGGTCGGTTAGCCCGCTGCCGAGCGGGTTGACGCGGATAAAGATCGACGGGCGACACTTGAGCGCCGCGACGGTCTGCAGGAAGGCGGCGCTGCACAGCCGCGCCGCGTCCTTGGCGGCAAGCGCGACCGAATCCTCAAGGTCGATCAGCAGGCAATCGGCACCGGCGCCGAGGCTTTTTGCAAGTTTCCTCTCGCTGTCGCCGGGAACAAAGAGCAAGGAGCGCATGGCCAGATCTCGTCAGGCGGGTCAGGTCGGGCGCCTTCGCATGAAAGCGGATCTCCGACATTCGGCGACCAGAACCGCGTGCTGATTATAGGCGCGGTGATGGAATTCGACGATCCCCGCATCGGGGCGCGATTGCGAGGGGCGCATTGCAACGATATCGCTGGTGCAACGCAGCGTGTCGCCCTCAAACAGCGGCGCGGGAAACCGGACCTCGTTCATGCCGAGATTGGCAATCGTCGTTCCGAGCGTCGTGTCATTGACGGCAATACCGATCATCAGGCCCAGCGTGAAGAGCGAGTTCATCAGCGGCCGCCCCCATTCGGTCTCAGTGGCGCAGAAATGCGCGTCAATATGCAGGGGCTGGGCGTTAAGGGTGAGGTTTGAGAACAGCATGTTGTCCATCTGGGTCACCGTCTTGGTCAGACGATGGGCAAAATGCTGACCCTCGGCAAAATCCTCGAAATAGAGCCCGCCGCGCGGGTGGGGCATGGCTTTTGTCATCGTCTTCTCCTGAACGCGCAATCGAAATCGGCGGGTCTTAAACTTCCATTTACCATAAGTCGCGATGCTGCAAGGAGCGGCCGGATTTGTACCGGTCGGCTCTTCTTCGGGTTTGTTCATGATTGTTCGTCGATTTCTGCAATGGGCGCAAACCGCCCAGTCTGGCCAGCGCGCGGACGGGGCGCGGGCGCTGGCGCAGGCCTATCTCAATGGGGATCTCGACGAGAGTGAGCGGCAGGATGCCGAGATTGCCCTGACCGCCCTGCTTGACGACGCGTCGCCTTTGGTCCGACGGGCGCTCGCCCAAGCGCTCGCCGGCGCGCCCGAGGCGCCCCGCCATTTGATTGGCGCGCTCGCCCACGATCAATCGGACATTGCCGCCCTTGTTCTAAACCGTTCGCCGCTGCTCTCGGATGCCGAACTCATCGATGCGGCGCTGATCGGCGATGCCTTCGTCCAAGCGGCCATTGCGCTGCGCCCCATTGTCTCAGCGGGTCTTGCTAGTGCGTTGGCCGAGATTGGATCGCGCGAGGCGCTGATCAGCCTGGCGGTCAATCTTGGGGCGGCGGTACCAAATGCCGCTTTGCATCGCATGCTCGAGCGGTTCGGCACCGACGGCGAGCTCCGCGAAGCGCTGCTGGCACGCCCGAATCTGCCGGCGAGCCTGCGCCATGATCTTGCTGCGGCTACGGCCCTGGCACTATCGAGTTTCGTCACCGATTGCCAGTGGCTGTCGCGCGAGCGGGCGCGATAGGGTCACCAGAGATGCGCGCGAGCGGGTCACTTTGGCGATCGCTGTGTCGAGCACCGGCGAGGATTGCCTCAATCTTGTCCGACATTTGCGCGGCGGCGGTCGTCTCACAGCGGGGCTGATTCTCCGCGCCTTGCTGTGCGGCCATACCGGGCTGTTTGAGGCGTCGCTGGCGGATCTTGCGGGACTGCCGCTGAACCGTGTGATCGGTCTCTTGCGCGAACGCCGTGGAGCGGGCTTTGCGGCGCTCTACCGGAAAGCCGGGCTGCCGGCCGTTCTGCTGCCGGCCTTCCAGGCGGTGCTTGCCGGACTGGAAGAGTTTGGCGCTGCGGCTTCGACCCTCGATGGCGCCCGCCTGTCGCTGGTCCTGATCGAACGGGTCCTCACTGCGTGCCCGCAGGACGGCGCGGAAAAAGGCAAATTGCTGGCGCTGCTGCGCCGCTTCGAGGCCGAGGCCACGCGCGAGGCGGCTCGCGCGCAGGCGCAAGACATGCTGCGAGAGGCGCCCTTTGTTGCGATCGGCCAGCCGGACGATGCGCCGGCCGCGCGTCCGGAACCGGACCTGACAGGCCTCGTCGAGCGCTCATTCGATGCGGATGCGCCGGCCGCGGATTTGCTGCAGGCGGCCCCCCTGATCGAGGTCACCGGCGGCTGGCGCGTCGAGAGTGAAGCGGCCATTTGCATCAACGTTGCGGCATTGCCCGTTACCTTCCGCGGCGAGGCCTGGCTCGACCAGCCAATGGTACCGGCCTCGCCAGTCGAGCGACCATTCTCGCTGTGGATAGAACCCGAGGCCGCTTCGGCGCGCGAGGCATCGCTGGCCATTGCGCCAACCATGCTCGAACTTGCCGCCGGGGAGGATTTGACGAGGGATTCCCTGCAGCGGTCGCAGGCGCTGGCGGATGAGGTCACGGGGAGCGAACTTGGGCCGTCAGCCATATTGGTTGACCAAGGCGTGGCGAGGGCTGACGCGGGGCCGGCCCAAATCGGGTTCGCGCCCGATCCGTTGAGCGGGCCGGCCCGGGCTCTGGTTGATGCGATCCGGATCGAACTGGGTCTGGCGGAACCGACGGGCGAACCCGGTAGTGACGACGCACTCGATGGATTTTTTGAGGAATTGCAACCCTTTGTCGGTTCAGGCTTCCGACAGGATTCAAGCACCTACCGAGTCGCGGCCTAATTGCCGAATTGTTCGCGCAGGATGCGTTCGTCGAGCGAATGACCGGGATCGTGCAGGATGACGAGCCCGGTCGCATGGTCCATGGCTATGTCGACTTCGACGACATGCTTGAATTCGTAATGATCGGCGACGGCGGCGACCGGCCGTTTTTCAGGCTCGAGAACGCGGATGTTCACCTGCGCCCGATCGGGCAGCAAAGCGCCGCGCCAGCGGCGCGGGCGGAAGGCGGACAAGGGCGTCAGAGCCATCAGCGGCGCGTTGAGCGGCAGGATCGGGCCGTTGGCGGACAGATTGTAGGCGGTCGAACCGGCCGGCGTTGCCACCAGCACGCCGTCGGCAATCAGCTCCGCCAGCCGTTCCTTTCCATCGATTGAAAGACGCAATTTGGCCGCCTGGTAGGATTGGCGCAGCAGCGAAACCTCGTTGATCGCCCGTGCCTCGTGCACGCGGTGATTGAGATCGGTGCCGCGCATAACAAGCGGATGAATAATCGAGGGTTCGGCGGCAGCGAGCCGCCCATGCAGGTTCTCGGCGCGAAAATCATTCATCAGAAAGCCGATGGAGCCGCAATTCATACCGTAGATCGGCTTGCCGGCACCCATGAAGCGGTGCAGGGTTTGCAGCATCAACCCGTCGCCGCCAAGGGCCACCACGACGTCGGCTGCCTCGGCTTCGCAATTGCCGTAGCGCCGGGCCAGCGCAATACGGGCCTGTTCGGCTTCGGCCGTGCCCGACGACAGGAAGGCGATTTTCTCCACGCGACGTTCTGGGCTTGGCATGCGGGATCCCGTGCGGTGCGCCTCAGCCATAGCGGGATCCGCGCGGCCTGGCAAAAATTGACCTGAAAGCTTGTTGAAAGGTTAACCAGCTAAGAGACGCCGCAAGCCCCGGCCGGATCGGCCGCAAGGGGCGGGATGGAAGCGAACCCAAGGAGAAGTCAGATGGCGTCTGCGCGCAGCCTTTTGTCAACCAGTGCGATTGTCGGTGTTTTCGGTGCTCTTTGCGGCATGAGCGCTCCGAGCCAGGCGGCCGACAAGGTCACACTCATGGTCGGCGGCCTCGAAAAGCAGATCTACCTCCCCGTCAAGCTCACCGAACAGCTCGGCTACTTCAAGGACGAGGGGCTCGACGTCGAGCTGCTGAACGAACCCTCCGGCGTCGATGCCGAGGACGAGATGCTCGCCGGCGCGGTGCAGGGCGTCGTCGGCTTCTATGACCATTGCGTCGACCTGCAGGCCAAGGGCAAGTTCGTCGAATCGGTCGTGCAGTTCAACCAGGCGCCGGGCGAGGTCGAACTGGTCTCGACCAAGCATCCGGAGATCAAGTCCCCGGCCGACTTCAAGGGCAAGAGCCTCGGCGTGACCGGCCTCGGCTCGTCGACCAATTTCCTGACGCAGTATCTGGCGGTGAAGTCCGGCGTGAAGCTCGGCGAATTCACCTCGGTGCCGGTCGGCGCCGGCGACACCTTCATCGCCGCCATGCAGCAGGACAAGATCCAGGCCGGCATGACGACCGAGCCGACGATCACCCGCCTGCTGAAGACCGGCGAGGCCAAGGTTCTCGTCGACATGCGCACGATGGAAGCGACCAAGGCAGCGCTCGGCGGCACCTATCCCGCGACCTCGCTCTACATGCAGACGGCCTGGGTCGAGGCGCACAAGGACACCGCGCAGAAGCTCGCCAACGCCATTCGTCAAGACGCTGCGATGGATCATCAGCACACGGCCGCCGAGATCGCCGACAAGATGCCGCAAGGATTATCTACGTCGGCGACAAGGACGGCTATGTGAAGGCGCTCGCCGACGGCAAGGCCATGTTCACGCCGGACGGCGTCATGCCGGCGGGCGGTCCCGAGACGGTGCTCGCAGTGCTCGTCGGCTTCTCGAAGAACCTGCAGGGCAAGACGATCGATCTGTCGAAGACCTACACGACCGAGTTCGTGAAGAACGCCAAGTAGGCCGCGTCCGATACGGCTTGGACTCGGTGCGCCAGCGCCGGTTCGAGCCGGCGGCCAGCCTTTTGAAGGGGGATGCCATGTCCGCTGCAGACCCGGCTTCGGCCAGTCCGGCGATCGAACTGATCAACGTCAGCCGGCGCTTCCTCACGCCGGACGGCAAGTCGCTGACCGCGATCCGCGACTTCAACATGAGGGTCGAGCGCGGCGAGTTCGTCGCGGTCGTCGGTCCGACCGGCTGCGGCAAGTCGACGACGCTCAATCTCGTCACCGGTCTTGCCAAGCCGTCGGCCGGCGAGGTCCGGGTGATGGGCGGGCCGGTCGACGGCATCGATCCGCGCATCGGCTTCGTCTTCCAGACCGATGCGCTGTTTCCCTGGCGCAGCGTCATCGACAATGTCGTCGCCGGACCGCTGTTTCGCGGCAAGCCGCGCGAGGCAGCGCTACGATGCCGCGCGCGACTGGCTGCAGCGGGTCGGCCTTTCCCGATTCGAGAACCATTATCCGCACCAGCTCTCGGGCGGCATGCGCAAGCGCGTCGCGCTGGCCCAGACCTTCATCAACGAGCCGCAGATCCTGCTGATGGACGAGCCGTTCTCGGCGCTCGACGTGCAGACGCGGGTGCTGATGCACGAGGAACTGCTGCAACTGTGGTCCGTGAGCAAGGCCTCGGTCGTCTTCGTCACCCATGATCTCGAGGAGGCGATCGCGCTGGCCGACAAGGTCTATGTGCTGACCGCCGGGCCGGCGACGGTCAAGTCGATCTATCCGATCGACATGCCGCGCCCGCGCGTCGTCGCCGACATCCGCTACGACCCGAAATTCATCGACATATCGCGGACGATCTGGAACGACCTGAAGGAGGAAGTTCAGATCGGTATGCGCGCGCCGCCGAACGCGGCCTGAGACGGGAGACGAAGATGACTGATGCAACCGTCGACGCGATCCAGTTGCGGACAGCCAAAGCGCCGTCTACCGGCCGGGCACGTCGGATGCGGAGATCGAGGCAGCCGCGCCGCGGCGGCCATGACGCCGCAAGCGCCGGGTCATCTTCTGGCGCCTCGTTATCCTGGTCGCCTTTCTCGGCGGCTGGGAGTTGGCGCGGACGGCGTGAGTGGATCGACCCCTTCTTCTATTCGATGCCGACCGCCATCGCCGGCGTCTGTGGGAATGGACGACGGAGGGCACCTCGGAAGGGCCGCTCTGGTACCACCTCTGGGTCACGATGGAGGAGGCGCTGATCGGCTTCGTCACCGGCTCGGTCGCCGGCATCGTCGTCGGCATCGCGCTCGGCCGCAATCGCATGGCGGCCGACGTCTTCTCGATCTACATCAAGGTCATCAACTCGATCCCGCGCGTCGTGCTGGCGCCGATCTTCATCATGCTCTTCGGCCTCGGCCTTGCGTCGAAGGTGGCGCTGTCCTTCGTCATGGTGTTCTTCGTCGTGTTCGCCAACGCCTTCCAGGGCGTGCGCGAGGCCGACCGGGCGATGATCGCCAACGCGCAGATCCTCGGCGCCTCGCCCTGGCAGCTGACGCGCTCGGTCATCGTTCCGTCGGCGATGAGCTGGATCTTCGCCATCCTGCACGTCAGCTTCGGCTTCGCCATCGTCGGCGCGATCGTCGGCGAATTCGTCGGCTCGCGCTACGGCATCGGTCTTCTCATCAAGATCGCCAAGGGCTCGTTCGACGCGGCCGGCATGTACGCGGCGATCGTCATCATCATGGTGGTGGCGCTAGGCGCCGAATACGTGATGACGTCGATCGAGAACCGGCTGGCCAAATGGCGGCCGGCGCCGCTGCACGACACGCAATAGTCAGGTTGCCTCCCTCGGTGCTGCGGGCAGGCGTATCTCGACGGACAGGCCTGGTGGCGGCTGCCGCTCGCCGATCGCAATCCGGCCGTCGTGCGCAGTCACGATCTCGTGCACGATGGCAAGGCCGAGTCCGGTTCCCTCGACCTCGGACCCGTGCAGGCGGTAGAAGCGCTCGAAGACCTTTTGGCGTTCACTCAGGGGGATGCCGGGACCATTATCCTCGACGCGCAAGCACGATTCGTTTTCCGCCTCGTGCAAGAAAACATTGACGGTAGCGCCCCGCGGCGAATAGCGCAGGGCATTGTCGACGAGATTGAAGACCAATTCCTGCAACAAGGCAGCATGACCGATCACACGGGCGCGGATCACGCCGGATTCATCGAAGCCGAGATCGATGTTGCGGGCAAGCGCGAGGCCGGCCAGACGCTCCAGCGTCTCGCGGACAACGTCGCAAAAGTCGAGCGGGCTCTTCAACAAAGCCCGACTGCCCTGTTCGGCGCGCGCAAGTGCCAGCAGTTGATTGACGAGCCGTGTCAGGGCGTCGATGCTGCGATCGACGCCGGCAAGCGCTTCGCTCTTCGCCGCGGTGTCGACTTCGCGCAGACCGACGAGTGCCTGCGTCTTCAGCAAAGCAAGCGGCGTTCGCAATTGATGGGCCGCGTTCGCGACGAATCGTCGCTGCGTCGCAAGGAGATTGCGTACCCGCAGAAATGCATCGTTGATGGCACCAACGAGCGGCTGCAATTCGCGCTGCACGGAATCGAGCGCAAACGGCTCTAGCGCCGATGGATCGCGCTTCTGCACCTCGTCGCGAAGCCGCAGCATTGGGGCGAGGCCGCGGTTTAACCCGAGCAGGACCAAGAGCCCCGCGACCGACAGGAGAAGCAGCTGATCGCGAAGCGACTTGCGCCACAGATCGCCGACCAGACGATCGCGCCCGAGCAGTGTCTCGGCGACGGTGACCAGAACCTCTCCAGTACCGCTCGCCGGTAACAACCGGCTGCGCAATGGCGACGGCGCGAATGGGCTGATTGCGGAATGTGCTGGCAAAGAACAATGGCGCTAGCCCATCGGGCCTGCGCGGCGGGGCGAACGCGTCGGGATAGCCTGCAATGAGTTCGCCGTCCGGCAAGGTGACGCGATAGACGACGCGCTCAGGTTCATCGGACGCGAACATCTCGAGCGCCGAGGGCGGGATCAAGGCTTCAATGACGCCATCATTGTTCTTGATCTGCTCGGCGATGACTCTGGCGGAGGCAAGCAGGGTGCGGTCGGTAATCAGCGAGGCGGCAGAAATGGCGGCGAGATAGGTCGTCCACACATTGAAAAGGACGACGGCGGCAAGCGGAAGCAGAAGCCAGGCCAGCAATTCGATTCGCAGCGATCTAGCTGCCATCGTCGACCTTCAACATGTAGCCCAGACCGCGCAGCGTGCCAATCGAAATGCCGTGTCCTTCGAGCTTCTTGCGAACACGGTGGACATAAATTTCAATCGCATTGGGATTGGTATTGTCGTCGATGCCAAAGACATTGGCGGCAAGCGCCGATTTTGCGACCGGCCGGCCGGCCCGCATGAGCAGCGCCTCGAGCACGGCATGTTCGCGCGGTGTCAAGGCAAGGGCGCTGCCGGCGAGCTGGAATTCGCCGAACTCGTCGTGTCGAGAAGCAAAGGACCATGCACGACTTGGGTCGCCTTGTTGCTATGACCGCGCCGCAGCTGGGCCCGGATTCGAGCCTCGAGCTCGTTGATGGCGAAGGGCTTGACGAGATAATCGTCGGCGCCGCTGTCCAACCCCTGCACTCGGCTCGAGACGGCATCGTTGGCGGTCAGAATCAGAACCGGGGTCGTGGTGTTGCGGGCGCGATAGCGCTTGAGGATCTCGATCCCGTCGATGCGCGGCAGGCCGAGGTCGAGGATGACCAAAGCATAGTCCTGGGTGGCTAGCGCCTCGTCGGCTTCCTCGCCGTCATAGACGCAGTCGATGACATAATTATCCTTGCGCAGCAGACGGGCGAGCCAGGATGACAATTCGCGATTGTCTTCAGCCAGTAAAATGCGCATGGCCGCAGGCTCCGGATCGTCCGGCACTGGGATGCCGATGGCGTGCCATCAGCGATTGCGATACCAGACAAAGGCGATGACAGCGGCAAGCAAGATCAGGCCTGTAAGGGTCAGCAGCAGGGCAGCCTGCTCGAGCCAGGCGATTGCCGGGACTGCGAGGGCCAGAACCAGGCCGACAACGCCGATCTGCCAGGACGCCGCATGAATGCCGGCGAGCACGGTGCCGAGTGCGAGGAGCGCCAGAATCTCAAGTCCAATTGCATTGGTGCTCAGGCTGTCGGCGACCCGCGAATGCAGGAGGAGCTGCATCGCTAGCAACAGCGTTCCCCAATGAAGCACTTGAGTCCAGATCAGACGCCAGCGACGGCTGCGATCGGCAAGCCGTGGCCATTCGGTCAGGATAGAGATCATGCAGAACGCCAGGTTCAGAATTTGCCAATGGCTGGCGGTAGGAAGCGGCGAGAGATTGGTTATGGCAATGCCGACGACGGCGAGAACCAGCATCAGGACATAGGGCCATTCCCTGCGCCAAAATCCGGGGCCGGCGGGAAGGGCCGGTTCGGCGGCGATTTCCAATTCCACGGGCACGTCGGCGGTATCGGGCGCACTTTCGCTCATATCGGATCCAGGGTCAGGGGCCGGCGTCTTGCCGATCGGCAGAAACCTATCTTACAGCGGGGTGAAGCGCAAAATCGGAACGACTCCATCGCCAAACAAGAAGAGCTTGCCATGCGGCGCGTGTTCAAACCGACGAACTTCGGTGAGCGCCTTCAGGAATTTCTGCTCCTGATCCATCAAGGCGGGCGGGCACATCATCCGGGTCGAGGCAAGCGCGCCGAAGGCGAGAGTCTTACCCCCTTGCACCGCGTTGCCGGTGAAACGGTTGCAGCCGGCTTTGCCGCTGACGCGGTTGCTGGCGTCAAATTCGAGGGTGGACTGGACGTCGCCGGTGAGACGGGTCTCGCCAATCTCTTCGGCGAGCCATTTCGTGCCCGCAAGATCAGCCATGCCGGGTTGGGCTTCCTGCGCACCAAAGCCTGCGGCCAAGAGAAACAGCCCAGTCGCCATTGCTATGGCTTTGCGGTGCAATCCGGCCATTCCCTATGGTCGATTCCTATTGGGGCAACTAGCTAAGGAAAACCCACAGGGCAATGACGCTCGCTACTGCGATGGCGAGCGTCGCGACAATGACCGCATCGTCCAGGATCGCTTGTTTCATTGGCCGCTCCCATAGCTGGGAAACTCGAAAACCTCAATCTATAGCGAATTGGACGGCTTTGCCAGGGCGGAAAAAAAAAGGCCCGGAAAACCGGGCCTTTCTTGTCAAATTTTGCTGATCTTAGAACTTGTAGTTCACGCCGACGCGCAGAATGTTGACATTCGCGTTGCTGTTGCGGCCGACGGTGTAGAAATACCGAGCGTTGGTTATGCCGGCAAGGCTTGTTGAAGGGTACAGATAATTGTTGTTATTCCCATTCCTGCCGAGATTGCGCGTACAGGTACTCGAGCTTCACGGTCCAGTTGTTGGTGAAGGCATATTCGACGCCGCCACCGATGGTCCAGCCGACGCCATTGTGCGAGTTGCCGCCGTAGCCGCCACCGTAGCCGCCAACCCAAGTCGCGGTCGGATTGCCAATCGGTCCATTAAACGCCGCGGTCGCAACGCCAAGTGCAGGAGGAGTATCTGCGGCCCGGGAGGAGCAACGATCGGGCGAGGTCACGACCTGGGGCTGATCCCAGTAATTAACAATAGCGCCGCCATTGCCACCGCCGCTGCCACCGTAGGCGAGACCACCGGTCAGGAAGAATAAGGCGCGGTCGACGGCGTAACCGACGCGGGCCCTAACGGTGCCAAAGTAATGGTTGTTGTTCTTGTTGGTGCCGGCAACAACGCGGTAATAACCGGAGTAGGGATCTCCTATACCGCCGATCACGGCATTGGCTGCACCGATCGTGGTACGAGGCCAGCGTAATAGGCGTCTTGGAACCGATAGGAACCAAAGGGATCGCCGTAATACGTCGTCCCGGCGATCGGCACGTTGTTCCTGTGGGTGCCGAGATAATTGATGTCGGCTTCCAAACCAACAACAAAGGCACCCATCTGGTAATTGTATCCAGCCTGGATACCGCCAGTGAAACCACCGTTATTGCCGTTACTATTGTTGTAAATGGTATTAACGTTGGCATAATTCACGAAGGGCAAGAATGACCCGCCCAAACCAGCGCCTATACCAGGCGTAAGAAGGCCATTGCCATTGGCGAACCCATACGGAAACCAGGCGTTGTTGCTACCACGGCTGGCCCAAGCACCGCCGGCGTTAGCGCCGACGTAGAATCCGGTCCACGTGAAGACCGGTGCATAAACCACCGGTGCAACGGGCGGCTCCTTCCTCGACGGAAGGTCTGCAGCAAGCGCAGGGCCCGCTAGCAAGGCGACGCCGCCGATCGCCGTTGTCAGAATTCTTTTCATATGAACCTCGAAATTAAGGTGAATCAACGTGACACCAGAATTTTATAGCAGAAGCTCCGCGGACTGTCTGTTGCCGGCGCGCAACAGGGGCCATAAACCGCATCGAAATCGGCCGGTTAGGCGCCTTTTTCGAGCCACAATTCAGCCCGCCCTGTGATTCCAAGACGAACGACCGACACGATAAGTGTAATGTTAGCGCGTAACACACGGAAATTCAATCGAAATTCCGATTCATAGCGGAACTGACTTTGGTGCGACGTCGGGTCGCGGCAGGCGTTGACTGGATCGTCTCGCAGGGACCCAATGGCATTTCGGGGGCAAGCGGCCGCCCGGTTCCGGTTGCAATCACGCCGCCGCTGCCTAATTGTTAGGCGGTAGTAAGGCTTTGTTAACGAAGAGTTATTTTCCGTTAACTGTGGACGCCAAGGCAAGGGCTAACGGGTCGCGGCCGGAAAAACCCAACAGCGCGAGCCAAGATAGCTTGTCAAGCCAACGACCGCGGTAGTTGCGACGGCCATCGTTGTGGCCGAGAAATGGAGTTCGCCAACCAAGAGCTCGGCAAGGACCGCAGCCAACAGGGCGCAGACGAGCTGGAGGAGCAGATAGCGGGGTAGGCTGTCGCGGTGGCGGTGCCTAGCTTGGAATGTCCAGCGACGCTGCAGCCCGTAGCCTGCGAGGAAGGCAAGGCCGTAGGCCAAAAGGGAGCCCCAAAATGGGCCGAATCCAACCTCGACGAAGATAAGGCTGGCCAGAAAATAAAGGCTGGCGGCGGCAGCGCCCGCAATGATGAAGCGCAGCATCTGGCTATCTGAGTATACCCGCACTGTCGGTCCTGTCGGGTAAGCGGCTAGGCTCGCCGCTGTGGCCGAAGCAGGTTAATCCCGCCGCTGTATCTTTTCCGTAAAGTCAGGCGCTGAGGACGGCTTGCCGATCTGGGCGATCCATTGGATGGCCCGTCCATCAATGGCGGTGAGGCCAAGCCCGATCATGAGCATGCCGAAAACCTGCCTGGTATATATTGGCTCGTCGAGCAGTGCGGTGCCGAGGACAAGCGCACTCACGGGTATCAGGAAGGTAACGAGCATCAGGTTGGTTGCACCGGCGGTCGCCAAGATGCGGAAATACAGGATATAGGCGACCGCTGTCGAAAATAGCGCCAGGGCAAGAGTCGCGACTAGGGTTTGACCGCTCGGGGCGGCCAGGGTCCAGGGGCGATCGACCAATAACGCGATTGGCGTCAGGATGAGGGCGGCCGCGCTGATCTGGCCGGCAGCTGCCACCAGCGGAACGAGGCCGAGCGCGCGGAACCGGCGCCCGAATATGCCGGCGCAGGCATAGGAGAGTGCGGCCGCGAGAATGGCACATTCGGCCAGGACGTCGCCGCCCAATCCGCTGATCGCATCGGCGCCGATCATGGTCGCGACGCCGATGACGCCAAATGCAACGCCGGCAAGGCGGTTACCGGTTGCCTTTTCGTCGGTGGTCAGAAGATGAGCGACGAGCACAGTCCACAGCGGCGTTGTCGCGTTCAAAATCGAGGCAAGTCCGCTCGCAATGTGGGTCTGCCCCCATACAATAAGGCAGAACGGCACAAGATTGTTCAAGAGACCCATGCCAGCAAAGGTGACCCAGACCCGCCGCTCGCCCGGCATGCGCAATCCCGTAGCAACCACCACGAGATTGAGGATCAGGGCCGCCAGGCCGACGCGCAAGGCGACCAGCGTGAACGGCGGCAATTCTCGCACGGCAATGCCGGTGAAAAAGAAGGTGCCGCCCCAAAGCAGCGATAAACTCACCAACAGGCCCCATTCCACGGCTGTCATTGTTCGATTCGCGGCCACGCCTTGTTCCTTCCGCCGAGCTAAACGCATGGCAATCTAGTCGGTCCCCGGAACGCCCGCAGCCCAATTCCTCGGCGAGAAGGGGTGCAATGCGGCCGCAAATCGCGTAAGGATCGGCGAACTGATGGAGACTGCGATGCGTCGCCTAACAAACATCGCTCTTGTGTCGTTTGCCTCACTCATTGCGGTTCCAGCAATGGGGGCGGGCGAGACGAAATCGCCGAAGCCGGCAAGCACGGCCTGCGCACCCGGCTTTACGGCGCTTGCCGGTACGCAGACCTGTTTGAAGGTCGGCGGCCAAGTGCGGACGGAATATCGCTGGACGAACCAGAAGCAGCAGCTGCGGCTCAGCAATTAGTGTCTTGCGGGCCGCGGACGGGTCAAACTGAATTTGCCGGCGCCGGGCGCGCAACATAAGGCAAAGGGCCGCCAATCGGACCGACGTTCTTGTAAGCCGGATTTGTTGGGCGCGCCGCCCGGCCGCGTCGAATAGCCAGAATTGGTGCGACAGGATGGTCGCAATCAGCGTGAAAACAATCAGAACGGCGGCCGTGACTCGCGGCCAAGTGGCGACACCGCCGATCTGGCGGTCACCGGCAAGCCGGCCATCAGTGGGGAAACTGGCGGCCCTTGGGCGCCAGTGAATCCGTGAATTGCGAGAAATGCAGGGCTTTGCCGCGGCCGTCCGGCACGAACAAGGTCGCACAAGCGCTGCGGCCGGCCAAAATTACGAAATCATCGTACGATTTGGACGACATGGCGTTCGCGGGACTTGACCCGAGACCCAATTCTATAGCATCGACCGCGTCCGGCAATTTGGCGCCTGCGAGCGCCCGAGCCTCGTGCGCCGATCGAGGCCCCGGCTGCTCGCGGGCAACGGGCTAGGTCAGGGCGTTGCCGACCGTCGTGAAAGTCGCCTTCAGCTTCAATCCATCATTGGCCAGTGCGCCAATGATGACGACGCCGATCAAGCCGGCGATGAGACCGTATTCGATGGCCGTCGCACCTTGGCTGTCGGCCGCAAACCGTCGCAGCTGCTGGAAGAAACGATGGATCACGATAAGGCTCCCTTGCTGAGTTGCAACGCCAGTTAGCGTCGATGAACTAATTGCTCTTAACCTCCGGCGGCTTAAAGCGGCGTTTTAATCTTTGATAAACTTCTCGAGATCGGGCGCTTTTGGGGCGCGGGTCTCGACATTGGCGGCCGACCTTGCTAGAACAAAACAAGAACGAATGTGAGGTTCCGTGTCCCGTCAACGCGCCCGTTCCGATGCAAGGGTCGATCGAAAAGGCCTGCTTGTGGCGCTTGGCGAATGTCGGGCGGCGGTTTTGCGGGCCAGCATCAAAATGGCGATCAACGGCCCGCTCTATTATTCGGCGGCAACCGTCGTATCCGCGATTGACGGCCTTGCGATGCTGCTCACCGGCGAGCGCGACCATTTCCATTTGCAGGGCCACGGCGGCGTGCCTTCGAGCGAGGCTGAGCGCCCGGAGAGTGGCGAGGTGTGAGCCGGGTCTCATATTTCGAGCTCGCGCGCTAGCGCGGATTCGATCTGGGCAAGTGGTCGGGTTGGTGCATAACGGCAGCGCACTTCGCCGTTCCGGCTCACCAGGAACTTCGTGAAGTTCCAGCGAATTTTGGTGCCGAGAAGACCCGGCGCCTGCTGCCGCAAATGGCGGTAGAGGGGGGCGGCATTGGCGCCGTTCACGTCGATCTTGGCAAACAGCGGAAAGCTGATCGCAAAGGCTTGCGTGCAGAAGGCGCAAATCTCGGCGTTGTTGCCAGGCTCTTGCCGGCCGAACTGGTTGCACGGAAAGGCCAGGATTTCCAGGCCGTGGTGCCGGAGACTCCGATAGAGGGCTTCAAGATCTGCATATTGCCAGGTAAATCCGCAACGCGAAGCGACGTTGACGATGAGCAGAACTTTGCCACGAAATTCGGCCATCGAAATGAAGTCGCCGTCGATGCGGCGCACGCGCAATTCGTAAAAACCCATGATTCTTTGCCGGCTGAGGCAGCGATGAAGCGTAACTCGAGTGATCTTGCGCGGATTTGAATAGCAGGCGCCGCTCGGGCATCGACAATAGATCTAGGGCGCCGGCGGGGCGAGACAAGATCGGCAAAAGTCTTGGGCTTTGCCTCATTAGCCTGGTCGAACCATAGTCAAATGGGCCGGCAGCGGTGCCGGTTCGTATCGACGAGAGAAGGCTTGAGACGGCCATCTCGAATTGGTTTGCGAACCTGAGAGTGGAGCAGCCGGGTAATCCATCAATACGGCGGGCGGTGCTCGTCATTCGGCCTGGTCTTGCCTTGGGTGACCGGCATGTTCGTGGTGCGGGGGTGTTGCACGAGGGCGCCGGGCAGGGGCAATCGGCCATGAGCGATCGCATCGAGATCATACTGGTCTTTGTCGCGGTGGCCGAGCACGGCAGCTTTGCCGAGGCAGCACGGCGGTTCGGGGCGCACACCGGCCGCGGTGACGCGTGCCGTGGCGGCACTTGAAGAGCAATTGCGCACCAGGCTTCTCAATCGAACGACGCGCTCGGTTTCTGTCCCTGACCGACGAAGGTATTCGCTATCTCGACGTCTGCCGGCGCCTCATCGCGGTCCACGAAGAATTGCTCGGCCTGGAAATCGGCTCGAAAGCCGAGCCGCACGGCACGTTGCATGTCACTGCGCCGGCCATGTTCGGCCGGCTGCATGTACTCCCCTCGATCGCCGGCTTTCTCGAACGATTTCCGCGATTGACGTCGCCATGTTGCTCGACCGGGTGTTTCGCTGGCGACGAAGGTCTGATGTGGCGTTCGGCTTGGCGAACTTCCCGATTCTTCGCTGCGCGCGATCCGGGTCGGCAAGGTCCACTTGTCGGTTTACGCCAGTCCAGCCTATCTGGCGAGGCGCGGCTGGCCGCAAACCCCCCAGGACCTTGCCCATCACGATATCGTAAGCTGCACAGCCATCACGCCGATCGCCGACCGGTGGTCATTCAAAGGGGCCAAGGGTGCTGAGACGGTCGTCGTTGCGCCACGGCTGATCGTCAACACTACCGACGCTGCCGCGGAAGCCGCCGCGATGGGGCTCGGGCTGACATTGCTGGTTTCCTACCAGGTCGAGGCTCAGCGGAGCGCCGGGCTTCTCGAGCCAGTGCTCGCGAATTTTGCTTTGCCGGCAATCCCGATTCACATCGTCCACCCGGCCGGCCGGTTTGTTCCAATAAGGTTGCGATTTTCATCGACCATGTGGGGCAGGATCTGCGCCGAGCCTTTGCGGCGAAATAGGGCGACGTCGACAGCGAGCTTAGATAGCTGTGCGGTTTAGTCGGCTGCAGCCCAAAATCGCTTTCAGGAAGTGTCCATGATGGGAGATCACAGATCGCAGCGAACGCGCATGATCGATATTCGCGAGAGTCGTCCTCGATCTTGCAGCGATCGAGTCATTTTCCCAGCCGCCGAACAACCCAGCGCGCGAAATCCTCATTCGGATAAGACGATCGTATGATTTGACCTGCGCGAGTACTATTCCGTGCTCAGGCTCGCGCATCAGTTCCTCGATCAGCGGGCAGGATCCTTCAGGCGAACACTGGGCAAGCGAAAAGGGCGACGTCGACAGCGAGTCTCAGATCGCTGTGCGACCAAGGTCGGCGGCACGCCGTGCCGCCGAGCAATCTCCGGGACGGTTACGAACCAATGGCGCGAGCCGTGCGCGGCAGCGTCAGCAGATCGATGTCGCGCTCGGCGCAGATCTGAAGCAGCGGGCTCCGTTACCTCGTCGCCGGCTTTTGCCCTGTCTGTGACCCAGCGCACAGCACGCCTTGTGAATTCCGGCTAGCGGAGCGTGGGGCCGCCTATCGCACTGGGGCAACAGGCGGCCCCTGGCACCGACCACGGGCGTGGGGGCACCGCGTTAGGTGGCCGGTGCCACCCGCAATCCTGCCGAGTTCTTGTGACTTTTTTCCGCCATCGCAGGTCGATCTGCGGACCTCGCTCCACAAGACTGAACCTCCCGACCGGCCAGCGGCGGCTGCACTCAATGGATATGGGCTGCCAGCCTGAGCACGAGCAGCCAGAAGACAATACCGAAGGCCGCTGAGGCGCCGTATATGAAGATCGCGATCCAGCGGAACCGGCGAAGGCGCAGCCTTAGGGTCTGGCGTTGCGAATGGGCATAAATGGGCTGCCCTTCCTGGATCGCGCGAATTGGCCGGTTATTCCTGTGCACCGCATTCAACTGCCCCCAAGGTACTCCAAACGAATATTTGCCGCACGTGTCGTACCCCAAAGGAATTATTGCCTATGGGATATGGTGGAGGCAATCAAGGACTATGATGTTTTCCACATGAATAGCGGAATAAACCTCATAGCGGCCGAAAATTTTTCGACTGGTCCACTTTTGCGATGCCGCATTAATCATGTCCAAGTTCTCAGCCAATATGCTCTGCTCGGCTTTGCCGGTGTCAACGTAGTGGATGTTCTTCGTTTCATTCGCGAAGCCCGGATCGGCAGAGTCTAAGTCTAAGCGGCAGCGGCCCAAAAAGCAGGATTAGCAGACGCAAAGGCCAATTCAGCTTTACTCTCGCGCATAGAAGTCAGGCGAATATCCTACTCTCGGTGCATGGATCTGACATTGCAGCCTTCGGCGGCCTAGCAATTTGGTGATGGTTCGCTTCTGCAAAGTTTATGAGCAACGTTTTGACTTAATGGCAGACCCTCTGGCCGCCGATCCACCGACAAACCGGAGCAGGGCGACGGGCGGTGCGGGCGCCATGGGTGCACGCTGACCCAATACCATGGGCACAGACGGTCGCGTCCGCCTCGGGAATAAAAGCCATCACCGAAAGCACGGCCATGCCAGCAAGAATTGCAATTTTCATGTTGAACCTCACGCTTTCTAAGCCCACTCGCCAGGCCCTTTGTGAATGTCGTTTATCAGTTCCGATAGCAATGCCAAAATGGCAAGTTTGCTTGTGCAGTCTGTTTTGCTAGTCCTGGCATGCAATCAACGAACAAAGCCTTTGCATGCAAAGTGACTGATTAGGGCCGTTTTCGGACACCGCCAAAGGTTATGCCGGCAAGAAATCCCAATATTGCGCCGGCCGGTCCCAAAGCAAACGCGGCGGTCATGCTAGCTTCGAGCGAGCGATCAAATTGATTTCTTGAAAACAATTCGATGGCCCAATAACCAACAAAGGCGCCGACAGCATAGCCTAGTACGAGGCCAAGTATAGATATGAAGATGCGTCGCATCCCTGACAAATCTCCGAATGAGGGCTCTTAACTCCTCCGCGGACGAACGGCAGCCGGTCAACTCACTTGGATAACGCGAAAACCTAGAAGCAGCTTTGCCGACACGGAAGGATCGCCTTTGGCTAAGCGACTATTTGCGCAACCATGCCGAGCGCAAACCTTCCGCGTCAAGCGTCCTCGAATAGCCATCAGCGTGCGGCACGGCGTTCCGGTATGCTTGCTTCATCAGATCAGGCCCAGTAAACAGCCGCTTTCCAGAATGTCCTGCGGCGAGCGAGGCGCTATCGATGATCGCGACAGCGATCGCGTCGAGTTCTAGGTGGCAGGAAGCGGTTTCGCAAACGTGAAGCGACGGCTTTTTTTCCGAAGGTTCGCGAGGTCGACACGTGAGACGCTGACGTCGAAATCGTCGCCCGAGGTTAACGGTCAATCCTGTGGATAATGGGGTTCGCCACATTTCTGGCAACGTGGCCTAAGTTAGGCCCTATTTCCGACAACCAGCGTTTCCAGCTTTGGAAACCTCAGAATCGGGAGGAGGCTTCTTTGTCAACTGCTGTCAAAGCACGGCCCAAAGTACTATCGCCCACGCCCCACGTTAATTGGTTGCGCATTGCCGCATACGGAATCTCGGTCGGCATAGGCGTTACCTTCTGGTGGACAATAATTTCTTATGGGTGGGAGTTGCTTTAGTCACCGGCTCTACGTGGGCATGTTGGGTTGGCTCGACATGCACTTTCGGCGGCCGGCTGCGGTGAAACCAGCACCTTGTCGAACTCCCGGTCGCTCGCGAGGCGTGGGCACTCGACGGACGCGGCCATGAAGACGACTTCGCGGCAGGTCGTGGAGCGGTTTGACGGCCTTTCGTTCCTCTCAACTCGCAATGGGTCCAATCCAGCCGCGCCTACACTTTGCTTATCAGCCAACTTACAGCAACAAATACCGCGTAGCCCAAGGCGATCCAGGTAGCTGCACCAAAGAGTAGTCCTGCGAGCAAATAAAACCAGACAATTACGCCTTGTCCCGCCCCGGGAAAGGCAAAATCAATCAAAGCGGCAACAGGCTTGAGAAGAAGTGGAACGCCAAAAAGCAATATCAATAAGACGACAGGCGCAACAATGAACCGAACGGTTGGACCGAGGCGTCTTATCTGTTCCCGCGCTCTCATCTACGATGCTCGTGTGTGTACGATGCTCGTGTGTGGCACTAAGCCTTCGAATCGACCCGAACAACCACATCCTGCCCGCGGACCGCGCTTTTGAAAGACCTGCGGCAAGCCATGCGCAACATTCTTGGCGGCCTCCGCCAAGTACCAATGCAAATAGCGGACGAACCCCGAGCGATCGTCTAGCCCTCTACTCGGCGAGTGGCAAATTCTCTATTGAAATTCGTTATCATGAAATCGATACTCGATGATTTCGCGGCGCGCTCGCCGTATGGCCAAGGCGAGAAACGGCCTCGGTCGGTTCAGAATTATCGAATTCCGGCGTTTGTTTTGTCAACTGGAATTGTTTTTATGGAACGTTTGCCACTGGATGACCAGAGCTGGCGCTGTTGGGCGGCGCCGACACCTGTCGAAGGCGGCAATTTTCGCCCGTACAATGGTTTGGCGACTGTGCGCTGTGACTGACCGGAGAGCGCATCGAATTGAGCGGCCAGGACGAGCCAGTGTTCATCGCTACTAGCACTTTTCTCTCGATGCGACGATCGTGGCGAACATTGGTCCACTCTGACAAGACCGCTTACGACATTTGGAAGCCTCACTTGCGCATATTCTGGACGACGCATTTTGGCCTCAGGCTCAAGTGCGCCCGCTGAACACCGCTATCGTTCCGAATGCGGATTCAGGGCCGCCGCCTGGTAGGTTTGAGAGTTGCGATCCGATTCTCCGCGACAACGCTAGCGAGCTATCGGGACCTAGCGGCAACCCGCTCAAAAAAATCTGCAACGGCCTGATTGAAGGAACGTGGTTGCTCCAATGGAGTCATGTGCCCGGCATCGGCAATCTCGCATCGGACTGCCCCCGGTATAGCATCCGCTAGCAGCCTGCTCGACCTTAAACAGACGTAGTCTCGGCCACCCCGCAACACCAATGTTGGGGCCTGGATCGAATTCAAGAGCCGCGTCTGACGATACAGGGATAGCCGCTTCGCGACCACCTCGGAGAGGGTGTGGCATAAGCCATCAAGTGGCGTCGCAGCGATCAGGGCGCGCATGTGCCGACGCGCTCGTTGGCTTCGACCCGCATAGGATTTGAAGAATTCGTGGCGTAACATGTCATCATAGAGTTCGTCGGGCGACGCCCTGGCCATGCTGATCCAGCGACGCGCTAACCATTGCGAACGCCATGGATTCTCGGCTCCCGCGCCCGCGTCGGCGAGGACCAGCGCAAGGAGACGTGACGGCTGATTTGCGGCAAGCGCGAGTGCCGGGCCGGCGCCAAGCGAAAATCCGACCACGCGCACCTCTCCAATCCCAAGACGGTCGAGGAGGCCGACGAGATCTCTGGCGAGATGTCCTGGAGAGTAACAGGAGGGGTCATTTGGAGCATCGCTGCGCCCGTGACCTCTTTGATCATAAGCTATCACCGTAAACCGCCTGGACAGCTCTTGGATCTGTCGCACCCACATGCGCCGACCACATGCGAGGCCATGAATTAGGACTAGAGGCGGTCCGTGGCCGACGATACGGTAATGCAGAGAGATACCATCGACTAAAGCTTGCCCCATCTCAGCTCCAAGCCTCTATATTATAGATTTATGTAACTTGGACCAAATTACTGATTGAAACCAATCACTGATTGAATCTGTCTGATTTCTTGTTTAGCCAAGCCAGCCGTTCCAGACTAACCGGAAGTTTGCGAGGTCAAATCATACAACATCTTGATCCGAATCAGGATTTCCGGAATTGGGTTTTTCGGCTACTGGACACACGTTTCGATCGCTGGAACACAGGAAACTCCCGCGAATCGAATCATAAGCTCGCTGATTTGTGAACCCCAACATGGACACTTCCTGAAAGCGATTTTGGGCTAAGCGACTCAGATGACTCGGCTCTTTATTTTTTTAAGTAAAAACTTCGGACTAACCAGCGAATTCCGCGATCTGATCGGTCAGACCCGGATCCAAGGCCGGTAAAAACGATAGATGGAGTTGGAATATTTTGGGCGCGAAAGGGTATCTGGCGGTTCCGTCGGGTGGCCCCCTTAACCCTAATCGGCTCTAGGCTCGTTTGGATGCCAGCCGCTTGCGCAACCTGATGACGGTCACCGGCGACCAGGCCTTGCCTTGTGGCGTGGCAATGCCTCGGCGGTTCAGTTCCCGCGCCAGTGCATTGTGTGACAGCCCGGCCAGCTCGTTCTCGGACGCCCCCATGCTAGCGCGCAGATAATTTTGTCCCAAGCGGACCGCGGTCCGAAGCCGACTTCGCGGGGCGGAGCCAACGGCTGGCTTTCGCGTGTTACGTTGTCCGAACGAGGCTTGGCACGGCGCCCTTGCCCCTCACTTCCGCCTCCTCGAACTCGGCGGCGGCAATCGCCCGGTCGAGAGCGGCGCGCAACTCCTTCGCCGTCTCCAGCGTCAGCTCAATCCCAGCCCGCGCCCCGGGTTCGAGGCCAGTGTTGATGAAGTCGAGCGTGATGACGTCGCCCAGCGGCGCATGGCGCGCGTGGTCATAGGCAACCACCGCCTGCGAGAGCGGGAACCATTCGTCCCCGCGCTTTGCCATGCCCTCCGCACGTGCGATCTCGATAATGGACGTGCACATGTCCGGGCCTCCTACTTCGCCAGATGCTTGCCGAAGAAGGCGAACACCTTGCTCCAGCCATCCATTGCCTGCTCGGGCCGGTAGAGTGGCCGGTGCCAATAGAAGAAGCCGTGGCCGGCACCGTCGTAGCGGTAGAACTCGTGCATCTTGCCGTGCTTCTTGAGCTCGGCCTCGTGCAGGTTTACCTGCTCGGGGCTCGGCGCGCGGTCGTCGTTGCCGAATATGCCGAGCAGCGGGCAGCAGAGGTCCTTCGTCATCTCGACCGGCGCGACGGGCGTCTTGGCATTGAGCTCCTCCTTGCCCATCACCACGCGGCCGCCCCAGAGGTCGACGCAGGCGTCGACGTCCTTCCTCTGGCAGGCATAGATGAAGGCGTGCCGACCACCAGAACAGGAGCCGAAAATGCCGACTTTGCCGTTGTGATTGGACTGCGCTCGCATCCACTTCACTGCGGCTTCGGTATCGCCGACCATCTGGGCGTCGGAAATGCCGCCGTCAGCGCGCACTTTGGCGGCGACGTCGTCCGGGTTGCCCTGGCCAGCACGCTCATAGAGATTAGCACAGATCGCGAGATAGCCGTGATGTGCGAACCGACGCGTCGTCTCGATGTAGAACTCGCTCCAGCCCGGGAGATGGTGGACAAGCACGACGCCCGGAAAGGGGCCTGGACCAGACGGCTTGGCCACATAAGCGGTAATCGGGGTTCCGTTGTCGCCTTTGATGGTCACGTTTTCGCAGGTCATGCCTCGGTAGAATGACATCGGTGTTCCTCCATGGGCGTCAGCCTTCGTCGTCCGTCGGTGCAGCGCCGCACCGTCATCGGTAAGCGGAGTCGTGCTCCCTTTGTCATTCGCAGCGGACGTTACCGGCAAGGGAGTGGCACTGTACAGGGGTTACGCGCTCACGCGCCCGCGCTGCGCACCATGTTGTCGTGCCACCCTTGTCGGGGTCGCCCGGCGCGCCCATACATCCCGGCTGGTCAGGTGAAGCGCGCCAAGTCCGCTTGCCGCTCGCGGAAAGCGGAGTTTGACCAACCTTAAGAACATTCCACGGCTAGATTTGTGACTCGATTTCGGGTTCGCGTGGCACTTTCGGCACCAACCACCGTCTGACCAGCAACACTGCCACGGCCCAGCAGAAAGTGATGGCAAAGGCTGAAATCAAAATTGGAGTTTGCATTATCGGGTTCCTAGATTACCCACCGTGCCAGCTATTCTAGATGGTAGGTAGCCCCGACCTTGTGATCCAGATCACACAACTGCGCGGGGAACTTCAGAATGGGGCCGTGGAATGACGCGTTGTGGCACCGACGGGCTGACCGAGCCTGGCCAAACCGATATCCGAGGCTTTATCCGTCGGCCGAGCCCCCGGCGCAAAAGCGCCTTGGGGTGACGGAGAGGTTCGTGGTACCGCTGAAGCCGGGTAATGCCGGTGGAGGGAAGGGACCTCAGTTAAAGACAGACGCAATAAGTGGTGAAGGACCTGGAAGATTGGGCAACCTTACAACTCCGCGAGTGTTCAGAAACCGCAGAAGGCGTTGCGCGCGAAAGCAAAGGCGTGAAGTCTTGTTCGAGAGCCGGATGCGGGAAATCCGCATGTCCGGTTGTGTGTCCAGCGAATAGCGCCGGGACGATAATAAAAGGAACCTGAAGGAGGAAATAACCATGCGGCAAATACGGTTCACCCGACGCGACGTCCTGAAAGGTTCGAGCGCACTGTGGGCGACGACGGTATTCGCTTCCCCGATCAAAGCGGCGGCCCCGGAGCCGACGGCGATCACGCCGGCCCTGATTGAGGCGGCCAGGAAGGAAGGCCAGGTGAGCTATTACACCTCGATCGACCTGCCGCTCGCAGAGAAGATCGCCAAGGCGTTCGAGGCCAAGTTCCCTGGCATCGCCGTGCGCGTTGAGCGCACCGGCGCCGAGCGCGTCTTCCAGCGCATTGGCCAGGAATATGCGAGCAGCATTCATGCCGTCGACGTCGTCAATTCGTCCGACGCCTCGCATTTCATCGCCTGGAAGCGCGACGGCATCCTGGCGCCGTTCGTGCCGGAGGACGTAGCAAAATTCTATCGGGCCGAGCACAAAGACGCTGATGGAATGTTCGCGAGCTTCCGCATCACGCTCAGCATCATCGCGTATAATACCAATCTTGTGAAACCAGAAGACGCACCGAGGGGCTTCGCGGACCTGCTCGACCCCAAATGGGCGGGCAAAATCGTCAAGTCGCATCCCGGCTACAGCGGTAGCACGATGACGGCGACGTTCCAGATGGCGCGCGACCTTGGTTGGGAATATTTCGAGAAGCTCGCAAAGCAGCGCGTGATGCAAGTGCAGTCGGCGACCGATCCGCCTAAGAAATTGGCGCTCGGCGAGCGGGCGGTGATGGCGGACGGCGGCGAATACGTGCTGCTGGAACTCAAGGAGGCCGGCCGGCCGGTTGAGCCGGTTTACGCCACAGAAGGAACCCCGCTCATCGTCGGGCCAAACGGCATTTTCAAGCAGGCTCCGAACCCCAACGCAGCGCGGCTATTCCAGTCATTCTGCTTCACCCCGGAAGCGCAACAGCTCATCATCGATCATGGCGGCATGCGTTCGGAGCACTTGCAGACCAAGGAGAAGCCCGGCCGCAAGCCGTTCCGCGAGATCAAGGTCATGAAGGAGGATGCTGTGTCGGTGGAAAGGATGAGCGAGGAGATTAAGGCACGCTACACGAAGATTTTCGGGGTTTGAGGGGGTGGTCGCGTCAATCTCCGCTGCGGTGCGTTAGTCCGTTACTGTGCACTGTGCAGGTTTTCGGACGCCGGCAACCACGACCTAACCACACGCTCTGGCGGCCGGCGTCCGAAAAGCGCCAAGGCACGAAATCGCGGGAGGTAGCGCCGATCAATGCTGTATCCGGGATGATGGTTTCGTGTTTAGATTAGTTTCGGAGACTGTGCGGCCAGCCGACCACATCGACAATGAGTTGAAGTGGCGAGTTTGACAAGAGGCGCAAAGGAGGCCTGACCCGGTATGGATCAGAGGCCATGTTTAGCTAAGCTAGGCGGAACTCTGAAAACCATTAGCCGTTTCACCGGGCAAGTAGCGCATCGTCAGAACACACCGGGAAAAGGAGCGAGCATGCTGGCCCGAATTTGCACTGGTTGCGGCCTTTTACTCGCGCTGGTGGGGGCAGCCCTGGCACAAAGCTATCCGGCCAAGCCCCTCACTATGATCATTCCATTCGCTGCCGGCGGTCCAACGGATGTTCTCGGCAGGGTAATGGCGCAGCGCATGAGCGAGATCCTCGGTCAGCAGGTGGTCGTCGAGAATGTGGGCGGCGCCGGAGGAATGACCGGATCGAAGCGGGCCGCCGATGCTGCGCCCGACGGCTATACCTTCGTGTTCGGCACCGTCGGCACGCACGCGCAGGGCCAGAGCCTTTACAAAACGCCGCTTTACAATTCGATAAACGATTTCACGCCGGTTGCGCTCATTGCCGAGGTCCCAATCGTGCTCATTGCGCGCAAGGACCTGCCGGTGAACAATCTTGCGGAATTCATTGCCTACGCCAAGACGAATCAGAGCAAGATGCAATACGGCTCTGCCGGCGCGGGCTCGGCAACCCATCTCGGTTGCGTGCTGCTCAACTATCTCATTGGTGTCGAGATCACGCATGTACCCTATCGCGGCACCGGCCCTGCAATGCAGGACCTACAAGGCGGCCGTATCGATTATTTGTGCGAGATCATCAGCACCGCCAAGCCGCAGATCGACGGCGGCACGGTGAAAGGCATCGCGATCATGACCAAGGCACGATCGAAAGCGTTGCCTGACGTGCCAACCGCACTCGAGCAGGGGCTCCCGAACCTCGAAGCCTATACTTGGAATGCCATTTTCCTACCCAAAGGGGCAGCCCCCGAAATCGTCAAGAAGCTGCACGATGCGACCGTCGAAGCGATGAAGACACCTAAGGTGAGAGACAGCCTCGAAGGACTGGGCGCAGTGATCGTGCCCGACGAGCGCGCGAGCTCCGAATATCTTGCACAGTTCCTCAAGAGCGAGATCGAGAAATGGGCTGGCCCGATCAAGGCGAGCGGCGTTACGGTGGAGTAATGTCTGCCGTGCGCGTCCCTTTTGGTTGGGGTTCTAATGCTCTGGATGTCTCCTCGCATCGATTGGCGCCGGCGAGCAGCCAGGGCAGCTGCGCTGCATCTCATCCTTTCATCACTGCCGCGGAAGCCCGAGATGAAGAGATGCAACACCAATAGCGAGATTGAGGCCCGTCTGTCCACCGAGCGATATAGGTTGCAGTACAACAGTCCGGTTTGAGCCCCCGACCAACGCATTAGCTCCCAGGCCTGCTGCGACCGTTACTTCGCCGCTAGCCCCCACGTAGTCGCCAGCGAGGAAACCGGGACCGGCAACTGTGTTCGTGAAGACTGACCACACCAGGAAGCCGCCGCGTGTGAGGCCTAGATCAAGTCCAAATTTCGTTATCGAGCCGTCGTAGTCTTCACGCCTACCTGCTCCCTCAGGCCCGAACGAGCATGACAACAGCTTCTGAGAGCCGATAATGTAGCCCATGCCTTCTGATACGTCGCACGTCAGCACTCCGGCCTTGACCAGCTGAGCATTCACCGGCTCGGCCCATGCAATTGTCACGAGGGCAGTCAGTGCGACAAAATAATGCATATTCATCCCCCCGATTGTTTCTAGCTACGCACAGTGGCTTCGAGACACGCCGCTGAGATTTGAATGATAAACGTTTCTGAAATGGTTTGAAGTCATTCGCAAGTTGGCTTCCCAAGAAAATGCGTCACTACAATCGAGAGGCTCGGACCGAAAGCAACGGTCCGGTTACATGCGGATGGGAGCATGGGCGAATGACTACTCCCAATACGCTTGCTTACAGCGGCGTTTGCCCGGCGCCTCCCGGTGACGCCAGGCTGCTCCGGCTCTCTCACAAAGCGAAGGGTCGGCCCCGAGCCCGCAAGAGAAATCACGTCGCGTTAACCGCGAATTGACTAGCGTGGGTCGATAAAGGGCATCCCGGCGATCCGCCGGCCGGAGTAAGCCTAATGCTGGATGGAAAAGCATACAGAACGCTACTGCCCGATGATACGGATCCGGACCTCGTCCCTCGCCTGCGCGATCCCGCCTTGCTGAATGCCTTTGCCGCACTAGCGGACGACTTAAGAATGGTCCTGAAAGCATCGAGCGTAAGCGGTCTTGTGACACCCTCTCCCTTGGCGCTCGATAATAGGTGATTGTCCGACCTTGATTTCCTCGATGAGGAGGTTGGACATATGTCGGACACTGAGCTTGTACCTAAGCCTAAGGGAGCGCGAGCCGGTTCGCCGGCTGGAGGTGTTTACCGGGGCCGGGCGTCGTCGCCGTTGGATTCGGAGCAGAAGGCACGGATCGTCTTCGAGAGTTATGAGAGCGGCGAGACGGTATGGGCGGTTGCGCGCCGGCACAGATTGACGCCGCAGCAGTTGTTCGGATGGCGCCGGAATGGCTGGCCCGCGAGGGACGGCAAGGGCGGCTTGTATTTGCGCCGGTGATCATGGAAGCCGCGCCCGATTGCGCAGGCGTGCCCTGACATCCTCGCGTAATCGAGATTGTGATCGGCGCTGCGACGGTTCGGATTCCGCCGGGGATCGATGCCGCGACATTGCAGACGGTGCTGTGCGCCGTGAGGGCGGCGACATGATCACGGTTCCGGCCGGCATGCGGGTGCTGGTGGCCACAAGCCGGTCGACTTCCGCCGAGGCGCCGATGGTCTGGTTGCCCTGGTTCGCGAGCATCTCGGGCATGATCCGTTCTCGGGGACGATCTTTGTTTTTCGTTCGAAACGAGCCGATCGGCTGAAAATCGTGGCCTGGGACGGATCCGGCCTGGTGCTGTTCTGGAAACGGCTGGAGCAGGGAGCATTCCGGTGGCCGCCGATCAGCGATGGCGTGATGCGGTTGAGCGCTTCGCAGCTCGCAGCGCTCGTTGACGGATTGGATTGGTCGCGGCTCTACGCGCGTGATGTTGCACAGCCGACAGCGACATCGTGAATGAGGGTTGCGACGAATTGAATCAGCTCGTGCATTTTCTATCACAACATTACGCGAATCGAATTCAGTGTCTCGCGTGAGCGAGATCGCAGCTGGGCTGCCTACCGATATCGAAGCATTACATTCGCTGCTAACGGCGGCGCGTGCAGAACGCGACGCTGCCATCGCCGAGCGCGACCAGGCGCTTTCGCAAATCGAT
>CAVZAB010000007.1:0-91901 GCA_963773155.1 uncultured Alphaproteobacteria bacterium
GTCCGACGGCGCTGATTTGGGCGGCCTCAAGAGCCGCCCTTCCTATTTTGCCTACGTGAAGAACTGGGTCCCCCAAATCTACCTCTTGAAAATCGGGCCACAATTCTCATTATCCGAGCATGGGTCATGACATCCAATGGCATTTTAAAGCGGTCGCGGTCGCGGCCGTGCTGTGTGCCATTGTCCAACCTTCCAATGCGGCGACGTTTAATTCTACAGCATTTCCAGATGGATTTGGTATTGGAATCAATGGAAAGATAGATATAGGCGATGGCGAAAAATTTGTAGCGTATTACACCAACTTGGCTGCCAAAACCGGAAAATCGCTAATCTGGATCACTCTCGACTCTTCGGGCGGAAGCATTAGAGACGCTGTGAAGATTGCCTCGATCGTCGAGACGACCGGGGCAACGACGCGAGTTCGAGGAGGAACCTGTGCCAGTGCATGCTTTTTTATATGGGCAGCTGGAAAGCGGCGCTTGGTTGACCCAAATAGCCGACTTGGTGTCCATACGCCGGTCGACCTCATGCGCGAGAGGACCCTGGAGGTGCGATCAGAGGAACGCGACACGACAGTTAAGCTCGCCGGGTTATTGCGGATGTTGCATGTGCCAGACCAAATCGTTCAGGAGATGCAAACGACACAGTGGCCGGCAATGCATTGGTTGACAAAAACAGAAGTGGCGAAGGCCATACTGACCGTTCCCGTTGCGCCGCTCCCACGTAATTTTACACCTCCTTCTTTCCCTGTCCGGTCACGATCTTTCACTCCCCCTGCTGCACCGTTTATAGCGCGCTGAAAAGTAGCGATGGAGGTTGTATCTTATGACAATCACCCCAAAATGCGTGACATAATGTAGCTGGTCTTTGACGCACTCCTTCACCGGCCGCCCCATGGACCTCGCCAACATGCGCAGCGTCCGCGTGACCAAGGTCATGGCCTATTGCAAGTGCGGGCATGAGGCCGTGATTGACGTGTCGGACCTGTCGGATGACCTGGCCGTACCCGAGATCCGGCTGCGGCTCCGCTGCACAAAGTGCGGCGAGAGACCGCGAACTGGGTCGTCTTTGGAAGCGATTTGACACCATCGCCCTGCCCGCATTCGCGGTCGAGGAACTCCGTAGCCTTCGTCGGCGATAGGCCGGGGAACTTCTGGCGATCGGAATTCGCCTGAATGGTGAGACCCTGGTTTGCTGTGGCTGCGAGGATCGCGAACCGAAACAGCCCGATAGCCTAACCCACGAATTCGCCTATCTCGTCGGTCGGGTAAAGGGGCTGCCCCGCGTTCGCTTTCACGACGTACGGCACAGCCACGCGACCCAGCTTCTATTGGCCGGCGTTCATCCGAAGGTTACGCAGGAGCGGCTCGGCCACTCAACGATTACGACGACCTTTGACCTCTATTCGCACGTCACGGACAACATGCAGAGCGACGCCGCGGCGCGGCTCGACGCGGCGTTTGGACCTGCTATAAACCGCCGCCGGGCCACGAATTGGTTCAGTGCAATTTCAGTACCATTCACGAGTTTTTGCGGCGCAGTAATAAGAAAAAATATTTTAAATGTTAATGAGTTGGAAGGGTGGCCGAGTGGTTTAAGGCAGCGGTCTTGAAAACCGCCGTGGGTGCAAGCCCACCGTGAGTTCGAATCTCACCCCCTCCGCCAGGACCTACTCTACTAAGCTCCACGTAGCTCCATCCCCGTACAGATAAAATAAGCATTATCAGTGGATTAATGCGCGAACTACAGCCAAAGCGCTCTGCCACGGTCGCTCAATCGCCTCACACCGTTGTTCATCAAGGGCCTCAGAAAGCGCGGTCGCTACGCCGACGGGGGCAACCTCTTTGTCCAATGCCGCCTAAGCGACGGGGTGCCGAAGAAGGCCTTTATATTTCGGTTTGCAATCAACAAACGGCCCGCCCGCGAAATGGGTCTTTGGCCGGGCCGACGAAAAGGACACCGCAGGCCGATTGAAATGGCCACCTGAGGCCGATCAATTGGCCACCCTCGGATCCGCGGGCTCGTCACCGACGGATGGGTCACTCGCTGCCGTCTGGGGTGAACAGTAACGTGTCGAGTATTGGCAGATCAACTGATAAATTTGTCGGCTGACGCAAATGTTCCGCAGGGTGTGAAGCGGCGTATGACAGTAATACGCGCGCACCGACAGGCGGGTTGTTCAGGGAGTACATAGGGCCCGCCCCCGGAGCGGAGCGCGTTTCGCGCGCAGCGGAGTGGAGGGGGCGGGCTCCGTGGACCCCCCTGGGCAACCCGAGGGTGGGGCGGGGGAGGGATTTTTGCTCTGCGACCGGCGTCAACCGTCAGCGGCGGCGATTTCGGCAGTCCCGTTTTCCGGCACGGCGGTCGGCTTGATCCCCGGACGCATGGTTTTGCCCTTGAGGTCGAGCCGGTAGGCATTGTGGATCAGGCGGTCCAGGATCGCGTCTCCGTAGGTGGGGTCGCCGATCATATCGTGCCAGCGGTCCACTGGCCGATTGGCCGGTCCGAGGACCAAAACGTTGAGATTTTGGCGCACCCACTGGCTGCTAGCCAGGGTGTGGATGGTACCGCGGTCGAGATTACGCGGCGTGCGCAGGTCGAGATTCTCGATGCAGGCCGTCTGGCGCATGCCGGCCCGCTTCAGCCGCTGGGCGAGTGCCGCGTTGAGCATGGCCGAATGCTGCAGATCGACGAGAACGGCCAGGCGTTCTTCGAAGGGCATGGCGGCGATCTCGGGCTGGGTCATCTGGTTCCGCAGACCGTCCGCCATCGCGGCCAGTCGCATGGCGTGAAGCTTTTCAATCGTTTGCTGAAGCATGGGTGTCTCCTCAATGGAAAGTTCCGGATGGGTGGAGGTTGGGGTGACGGCCGGCCCCGTCGTCGTCGCCGACGGTCTCGCCGATCGGCCGACCGGTCTTGAGCAGGTCCTCGATGAAGCGGGAGGATCGGACCCCGGCAACGAGGGCGCGCTGGCAGGCCGCTTCCATCCGATCCTTCGGGTATTTGGCGCCCAGGCGCAGAACGCCGAGACAGGAGCGGATGCCCTGCTCGATATGGTCGCGCCCGCTCAACAGTCGTTCGACATAAGCGGCGGTGGCGACGCCGACCTTGGCAGCCTCCGTGCGGACCCAATCGGGCGTTCGATTGGCCATGGCGCTGTGTGCCGGCGGCAGGTGCTCGACCAGTGTCGAATAGCGCGTGGCGCCGGTCAGCCGCGGATGGGTCGCCACCCTTTGGCCGCGATGGGTGATCTGCACGCTGCGGCGGTCAGGAAGGCGTCGACGCTCTTGTGCACCAACGTATAAGGCACCGAATAGAGGAAGTGCCGCTCGAGGACGATGTGGTGTTCACCTTGCAGTCGATCCGCCACTCGCCGATCTCGAAGGGCTCGGCCGGCAAAGGCTTGAGTGCCGCGCGCTCCACCGCTTCGAAGAGGGAGCGGCGGCTGCCCTCCCGGGGCGGCGCCATCGGCCGGTCGTTCAGCTCGCTCATATTCAGTGTAAACACAAACAGACCGAGGAACAGCACTTGAGGTGCGTGAATTGGGACGAAACACCAAACCCACGGTGTCTAGCCACGAAAGCCAAGTGCCTAGCGCAGGGCCGTACCCACTTTTTTATTAGAAAAATCAAAATTATATGGGAATTAGGTCGAACTGATGCGCTCGATTGCAACTAAGCAACTTCCGTGATCATCCGCAGGATCTTGGTATCCAGATACCGTAAAAGCCGCGATTAGGCCAAATCCACCTCTCCAGACTGCTGGTCCAGCTAGCCAAATGACAGCCCGGATTTCGGGGCCTCTCGCCCTCCAGAACGCGGCCGAGTGCTGCAATCCACCCGTCAGCTCAAAACTCCTCGCAAGCGCTCCGGACGATAGTACGATATGGGCGGCCCTAAAGAATTGCCTCGACGCCCTTCTGGTCGACGAGCGCAAGGAGTTTGAGAGAGGGGCCGCTCGGCTTCTTCTCCCCGCGTTCCCACTTGCTCACCAATTGCGTGGTGACATTGAGCACCAAAGCAAAAATAGCCTGGCTCATATGCGCCTTTTCACGGATCCGCTTAATCGCCTTCGGCGGCAGATCCTCCACAAGCGTAAGGCACGTCACATCGAAATGCCTCATGGTCGCTTTGTCGATCGCGTCAACGGCGCAAAGGTCTTTTGCCGCCAGGTGGAGCGATCGAAGCGCGTCGCTTCGATACTTCTTCCTGGTGTTGCTCATAGTCAATTTCTCTCCATCCTTGTTCCTTGACCAAGGCGGCTAACGCCTTGTCATCAAGCCGTGCGAGGTATTTCGCAAATTCGCGATATTCCTCTTCCTCTGTCTTACTCAAATTGGCTTTCACGCTCTTCGCGAAGAAATGCAGAAAAATGGCTAGGTCACCACGTCTGTAAAAGATGACAGCTCGAAAACCGCGTGCCCTGCCTTCATTCTTCCGCGCAATGCGCTGCTTGATTATCCCGCTTCCGATCAAAGCATCGATCTTGCCCTTTTCCGCACGATCAATTGCTTGGCAGAGATCAGCATCCGCCAACCCCGCCTTGCGCGAACGCTGGGCGAAGTCTTTTGTTAGATAGACTTTCATAACAAATTCCTATTTTGCACGGTTTCAGCGTGGTCATCTGTTCTCTCCGGGTGCGGTTCTTGACGGTTAGATGTGGTTCTTGGCGGTTACGCGCCCCAGGGCGCTTGACTCCGTGCAGGACGCTGGTCTGGCGCCCCGAACCGGTGGTTGCCGGTTAGGCATCAAATCTATAGTACCGAGAGCTATGTTTCAAGGGCGCCCACGGCATGTTCGAAGGCCTGACCAAATTTTTCTCAAGACCCCAATTTTTTTGGGGGGCAATGCTCGCGGGGGAGGCTGGAGCTGCGCGCCGAGACCCGATTTTCCCCCCTGGCGACCAGTTACATCACCAAGGACAACAAACCTATGCAACCCGCCGTTGCCTACATCCGCGTCAGCACCGCCAAGCAAGGCAGGTCCGGGCTTGGGTTTGAGGCCCAAAAGGCGGCGCTTGCCCGCTTCGCCGAGCAGGAAAGCTTCGCGCTCACCGCCACCTATACCGAGACCGAGAGCGGCGGCGATGACAACCGGCTGGAGCTGGGCAAAGCCCTCGACGAGGCCAAGAGGCTCGGGGCGCCTGTCATCGTGGCCAAGCTCGATCGGCTGTCACGTGACGTGCACTTCATCTCCGGGTTGATGAAACACAAGGTGCCCTTCATCGTCGCGGAGCTCGGCGCCGACACTGACCCCTTCATGCTTCATCTTTTCGCAGCACTAGCCGAGAAAGAGCGGCGCTTGATCTCGCAGCGAACCAAGGATGCCCTTGCGGCAGCAAAGGCGCGTGGCGTCAAGCTCGGTGGCATCCGCCCGAAACAGGTCATCGCCAGGCAAGAGGCTGTCGATAGGGCCGAGGCGCTGCGCCCGATCCTGACCGAGCTGCCGAGCCTGTCACACCGCGCCCTGGCGCGAGAGTTGAATGCCCGCGGCATCCCCACACCGCAGGGCAAGGCATGGTCGCCTGTCACCGTCATCCGCCTGCGCAAGAGGCTTGTGGCCTAGCGCGGCCCATACCGGCGCTTGAGCATTTCCTCATAACTGAGATGGCGGAGATCCTCGGGGCTGTAAGTGTCCGCATGGGCGTGAATAGCTGGCGTTGATACCGGCCCATGCTCTGGCGCCTGGTGCTCGATCTCAGCCGGTAGAACGCCATTGTCGCCGACACGCTCTGCCGCGATCCCTACACCAGCCGCAGGACTAACATCGAGCATTGCCTGCTCGCCTTCAGGCTCCGACAAGTCGATTACTCATCCGGGCGTAAACAGCTGATTATTGATGCGATTATTGATGCTGACATTAACCGGGTTACCCCGCCTGTTCTCACCCAAAAGCGCCATCGAAGCCTTCAGGGCAACCGTGCGATCCGCTGCCGAGTTCTCCCCTGGATCACGCATAATCTCGACCATCTTGCCAACAGCCTCAGCCGCCGCGCCGGATCATAAGCAGATAAGACGCGAGAATACTCCGCGACCCATAGCTCATTCTGTAGCAAGTCCCTGCCGCGCTCTGAGCCTGAAACCTGTCTTCTTGCAGGCATCCTCGATTGACATCGCGCCGTGCACCATCTCGGTGATCAGGCGCCGCATACCGGCTGACAGGGCTTTCGTCGGCAAACGTTCAGCAGGCATCGGTCGCTCCTTTTGCTGGCCGCGATGCTAGCACATTCGTTCCGCTCCCGGAACGATTGAGCGCCGCGATCGAACGAGTTGGTCACGACACTCCCCGCACAAATCCCCTCTTCGTCGGGGTTTCACGCGCGCACGTGCGAGGGTACGGACGGGTACGGATGGGGGACGTTTCGTACCGGAGGCGTCCCGCCGGCAAAGGCTGTATGAGGTGCGGACGGAACGGTTCCCCCTATAGGGGACCGTACCCGTTCGTTCCCGTACCAGCCCCCGATCTGACCGGGCCGATCGAATTGGCCACCTGAGGCCGATGAAATGGCCACCCCTGGGACATGTGTAAATCGCTGCTGACGTCGAAGTAATGGCAAGTATCGTTGCCCCTTTTTCGCAAGAGGGGGGTGGTGAGGATGCCGAGACCGAGGTCAGAGATGCGGCGGATCAGGGAAGTTTTGCGACTATGGACCGAGCTTGGGCCTAATGCCAGTGCGGTGGCGATCGGGGCGCAGATATCGCGTTCGACGTTGCGGCGATATCTCGAGCGGGCAAGGGCGGCCGGGATCGACGCGGCGAAGGCTGCGGGCTTGAGCGACGAGGCGCTGGAAGCGGCGCTGTTCCCACCGGCGACGGACGGTGGGCGGGCGGTGCCGGATTGGGCCAAGATCGACGAGGAACTGCGGCGGCACAAGCACGTCACGCGTCAGCTTCTGTGGCGTGAGTACAAGGCCGACCATTCCGACGGCTACGAGTTCAGCCAGTTCAAGCTGTTGCTCAAGGAATGGCAGAAGGCGTCGGGGCGCGGCCTGTCGATGCGTCAAGTCCATCGCGCCGGCGAGGCGGTGCAGGTCGATTATGCCGGCGACACGTTCCCCATCCTGGACCAGGGCGTCGAACGCGCAGTTCAGATTTTCGTCGCCTGCCTGCCATGCTCGGGGCTGATCTATGCCGAAGGCACCTGGACGCAGGGGCAGGAAGACTGGCTTTCCGCCCATGTGAGGCTCTTTGCCTTCATCGGCGGTGTTACGGCGAGAGTTCGTGCCCGACAACGCCAAGGTCGGGATCACCCATGCCTGCTATTGGGACCCGGTGATCAACGCCAGCTATGCCGCCTTGATCAAGCACTATGGGACCGCCGTGCTGCCGGCCCGCGTGAGAAAGCCCCGCGACAAGCCCGCCGTCGAGGCGAGCGTCGTCCAAGCCTATCGCTGGCTGCTGGCGCCGTTGCGCAAACGGCAGTTCTTCTTCCATCAGACGGCCAACGCGGCGGGCATTAAGAAGTCGGTGAACGTCCATTCTCTGCACCACAGCTTTGCAACTCACCTGCTCGAACCCGGCACGGATATCCGCCTCCCCGACCTCCCGAAAACAGACGCTCGTTCGCCTCAAATCCCCATAGATTGTGGCCGCCAAGTCCTGTCCTTTCAGGCCCGCGATTTCGTGCCTTGGCGCTTCTCGGATGCACCTATGAGCGCTCGGCCTCGTGCTGTCACCGCGGCGTCCGAGAAACCTGCACAAATGCGGACCTACGCACACAAAAAAGTGTACTGAGGGCAGCAACGACTCCGGTTACAAGATCAATTTTCGTTGCAGGTGTTCGCCTGTGCTCCTTAGTCGAGCTGTCGGCGAGGTGCCCGGGGGCAAAGCAAGCTGGCGACCTCGGCAATAGACCGGTTGCCCAGCATGCACGCCGACCCAGAGTCCAAGAAACAAACCTAGTGATGAGGGTTGTTGAATTTCGACCAGGAGAATAGCATGGGTTACAGCAGAATTTCCGTTGAGTTGAAGACATGCGCGAGCTGGAAATTTCCAATCAAGAACTATCAGGCTTAGCGGAAGAAACTCTGGGTCTCGCCAAAAGCTATTGGGCCCGTGTCGAGGAACGTTCGGCTTATCCCGCCACTAGCGGCGAACAGACCACAAAACTTTTCTCACGACCATGGACTGAAGAAGGGCGTGGTCGAGAGGTCTTGGATGACTTCAAGACAATCGCCGAGCACTCACGGCCTTCCGGCGGTAAATTCTTCGGTTACGTTTTTGGCTCTGGCGAACCGGTCGGAGCACTCGGCGAATTTCTGGCCGCAATACTAAATCAGAACGTCACAGCATGGCGGTCGGGCCCTGCGGCAACTTCGGTCGAGCACGCAGTCGTTGGTTGGCTAGCTGATGCGGTCGGCTGCGTCGGATTTGCAGGTAGCCTGAACGGCGGCGGTTCGGCGGCCAACCTGATGGCGTTAGCGATGGCGCGCGAAGCAAAGCTGCCAGCCAACGAAACAGGCGCGCGGCCCTGCGTGGTCTATGCCTCCGAGCAAGTGCACATGTCTATTCCGAAGGCCATCGCCTTGTTGGGCATTGGCCGGAAGAATCTTCGCCTGATCCCGGTCGACCAGGCCTTCCGGATGCGGACGGACGCGCTCGAGGCAGCCATTGCTGAGGATCGAAAGACAGGAAGCACTCCCATCGCCATCGTTGCCACTACCGGCACGGTCGCGACCGGCGCGATCGATCCCCTTCGCGAAATTGCAGACATCGCCCAGAGGGAGGCCCTGTGGCTGCATGTCGATGGTGCCTATGGGGGACTGGCGGCTCTGGCGGTGCCGGAAAAGTTCCATGGATTGTCTTCGGCGGATTCGCTTTCACTCGACGCGCACAAATGGCTGTATCAGCCGCTCGATTGTGGCTGTCTACTCTATCGTGATCCGGACATTGCGCGCAAAGCCTTTTCCCACAGTGGGGACTATGTGAGGGCGCTTAGCGAAGATCCTAAGGAAGCGTTTGCTTTTTTTGAGCAGTCGATCGAGCTCTCTCGACGCTTCCGTGCACTGAAGCTCTGGATGTCGCTGCAGTATCACGGGCGTCGCGCCTTTCGCGAAGCCATCGCGCGCGATCTCCACCATGCCCAAGTGTTGGCAGAGACAATCGCGTCGCATCCGGAGCTGGAACTGCTTGCGCCGGCCCCCCTAAGCGCAGTCTGTTTCCGCCACCGTGCAAAGGACAACGAAGCGATTCTGCGACATGTGATCGCGCGAGGTCGAGTGTATTTATCGAATGCAACGATCAATGGCCAGTTCGCGCTGCGGGCATGTTTCGTCAATCACCGAACGAAAACTGCTGACGTGCGGGCGATTGTATCCGAAGTCATTGCTGCCGCCGACAAGCTCAATCGCTGATCCGTCGTTGGTTGTCGACAAAATTGCCGCAAAAGGTCGGACGAGGGCACCTGTCAACGAAAATGGGCGCCAGGACTCTGCGCGCTGAATGGGCCTTCTCCGAACGGCCGTTCGGCCGTTTGCGCGATGGGCGGACATCTGGTGGTCAAAACTGAACGTTGCCCACGGGTCTCCATTTTTGGAGCGATCTGCTTCTTCAAGCGAGTGGCCGGTGGGTCACAAGCCGACGTCCAGAGTCTTGTCGCGGGCAGTTTTATGCGCCGTCCTCATGGTAGCAAAGGCGCCAGGATATTGGCCTTGCTGAGTCCTTCGGCCAGATGGTCAATGTCGGCCTGATCGCGGAAGGGGAGCCGCCCAACATGCTCGGCAAAAGAGTATTTCGGATTGATCTCCATCAGTTCTCGCCAGACTCGGCGGGCTTGCTCGGCCTCCCCCAAATGGCCGAACGCGACAGCAAGAAAGGCGCGAGAGAGGTCGGTCTTTGGAGCGAGTTCGATACGCTCCCTGAAAAGCGCCGAGGCCTCGTCGAATTTGCCGGCGACAAGATAAGCCGAGCCGAGAAAGTGGATGTATAGCTGCTTTAAGGCGGGATCGAGCCGGATGGCTTGCTCGATATGAGGAACAGCGGCGAGGGGCTGGCCGCCATAGATGTTGACGATTCCACGCGAGTTGTGCGCCTGGGCGTAGTTCGGATTGATATTCAGCGCCGTGTCGGCTTCGGCGGCGGATCGGTCGAGATCCTTTTTCCACAAGTAGAAGACCGAGGCGACGTAGTGGACGAAGGCAACCCGGGGACTCTTCTGCAAGGCCAAGTCGACATGACGCTCGGCCTTTTCGAGCGACTGGCTCCAGTCGCCTGTCCAATGGAACTGCCAGTTCAGAACCTGGGCCATCGCGAGGCCGGCATAGGGCTCGCCATAGCTCGGATCCTCAGCGATCGCTTGCGCAAATAGATTGGTCGAGCGGTCGAACACCTCGCGGTTCCTAATCGTCCCGAACAGCACCTCGCGCCCAAGCAGGAAAGAGTCGTGTGCCTTGCTGTTGGTCGGTTTGATGGCATCGAGCATCGCGGCTTCGCGCGGGCTCAGTTTGATCTTCAGCGCGTCAACGATCCGCCGGGTGACCTCGTCCTGGACCGCGAAGACGTCGCTCAGTTCACGATCGAAGCGGTCGGCCCAAAGGTGACCGCCGGTTTCCGCATCGATCAGCTGAGCAGTGATCCTTACTCGATTGCCGGCGCGGCGGATGCTACCTTCGAGTACCGAGCGGACGCCGAGCTCACGGGCCACCACCCGAATGTCCACCGTCTTACCCTTATAGGCAAAGCTCGAATTGCGCGCGATCACCAGCAGACCGCTGATCTTAGAGAGGTCGGTGATCACATCCTCGGTTATCCCGTCGGCGAAATATTCCTGCTCCGGGTCGCCGCTCATATTCTGAAGCGCCAAGACGGCTATCGAAGGCTTGTCAGGCGATGCCAATGCCGGTGTGGTTGGCTGTGTCACACCGCCCGCGCCGAGTTCGACGCGATAGACGCGCATCGGCCGCGCGATGTTTTTCAGGCTCTGTGGACCGATATCGATGAATTTGGCGGCCACCTTGCCTTGCACCTGCCGCCACGCGTCCTCAGAAATCGCGATGCCACCAGGCTCGGCAATGCCTTCGAGCCGCGCAGCTACGTTAACGCCGTCGCCATAGATATCCTCGCCTTCGATGACGATGTCGCCCACGTTGATGCCGATGCGAAAAGCGATCCGGCGGTCTTCCGGGTTACCAGCACTGAGCTCGGCGATTGCCCGTTGAATTGCTACGGCACATTCGACGGCATCGACCACGCTCGCGAACTCGACCAGCGCTCCATCGCCCATCAGCTTGACGGTGCGACCGCCATGTTCGGCAATCTTCGGATCGAAGAGCTCCTTGCGGTGTGCCCTGAGCGCGGCGAGCGTGCCGGCCTCGTCGGCTTCCATAAGCCGGCTGAATCCAACCACGTCGGCGGCGAGGACCGCCGCAAGCCTTCGCTGGATACGTTCTGTGGCCATAAATAGACTTTCCGCCGGGTACCTTCCTACCGAGACTAAGATGCCTCGGCATGGGAAGTCCATCGCGCCCCTTCGTCCGCACTGGGTCAATCTCAGGCAGCCAGGCCGTTCAGCAGCTCGTCCGCTTTGCCCCCGAAATCCGGGTCAGAATGCGAGGGGAAGGTTCGATCGCTACAAGCCGCGTGCCTATCAGATGTCTTGGTCTATGCCGGCATCTTCGACGGCGTTCCAGAAATCCTCGAGGAAGGTGTCCTTGACCAGCGTGCCGGCAACGCCTTTGCGGGTGGCGAGGTAGTAGGGCGCGCTCCAGCCCGATACCTGGGGAAGCAGCGATTTTAGCTCCCCGGCACTTGCCCAGCCGTCGCCGAGATGCTTAGGCAGGAAGCCGATATAGCTGCCGGTGCGGATGAGGAAGACCTTGGCGAAGACGTCGTTGACGATGGCGGAGGCGGTCTCGACCATCAACCGCGGCAGCTCGGTCTGCATCCACATGCTGCGCGATACTACTCGATAGTGCGAGAGATCCTGCACGGTAATCGACTTGGCGTCGCGCTCGAACAATGGATGCCGCGAGCCGCAATAGAGCTCCTGTCGCTCCGAATAGATGTACTCGTAGCTGATGCCGCTGATCTTCCTCGGAAAGCACCCGATCACGAGGTGCAAGTTGTCCGTCGAGGAGTAGTTTCTCCATGGTGTGCAGTTCCTCGACGCGGACGGTAACCTGGGCGTCGTTGTCGCGCTGGTTGAAGCGGCGGATGGCCTCGTGCACCGGTGAGAGCGGGTTAGTGATGGCGGAATCGAGCAGGCCGAGATTGAGGGCGCCGGCGAGTTGCCCGCGGATGCCTACCATATCGCCGGTGAAGTCGAGGACCGACTGCGAACAAGCGACGTGCCGCCTGGTAGACGAACTCGCCCTTGTCGGTGAGCTGGAAGCCAATCCGCCCGCGCTGGCAAAGTCGGGCGCCAAGGCGCTCCTCGAGCTTGGACATATGGTTGCTGATGGTCGAGGTACCGACATTCAGTTCAGCTTGCGCCGCGGTGTAGCCGCCGCTGTCGACGACCGTCATGAACACCTTGAGCAGCCGCAGATCCTTCTCGGCAAACTGGAACATGTCGAACCTCCTATGGGCGAAACGATAGTTCATCGAAGTTACATGGAATAGCGACTAGACCCGTATTTTGTACCGGTTATCTGGAACTGCAATACTTCGGCGAAACGGTGCTGAATACCATGGTGGAAAGGCAAAACCGACATAATCTCAGCTTGTTAAGCGTGGCGCCCCGAGTTCAAGCCTCTACTGCGGCAAATGCTATACTTTGATTACCATCAAAGTTACCGATCAGTTCATGCGTATTTTTCCGTAGTTGATCCTTGGGACACTGCACCGTCGCAGGACGCGGAAGAACGAGTGCCCGCGATTTGAGGGAGGAAACAATGCACCAGTTCCTGACCAATGGCCGGCCAGTGTCACGGCGGCAGGTGATGAGAGGTACGGCCGCGATTGCGGGGACGACCGCGCTCGGATTGGCGAGTGCACGGCCGGCGGGCGCGCAGTCCGACAAGGTGGTCAACCTGCTGAGCTGGCCCGGACACGGCGCGCAGGATGTTATCGCCCCGTTCGAGGCGGCCACCGGGTTTAAGGTCCAATCCAAGGAATATACCGGCGGCGAGGAGATGATCGCGCTGCTGCAGTCGTCGCCACCCGGAACCTTCGACGTCGTGCTCAGCGATGCCGAATACATCGAGCAACTGCAGAAGGCGAATCTGATCGACGCGCTGAACCCAAGCGACTATCCGCTTGGCGATTTCTGGCCGGAATTCCAGAAATTCCCGGCGCATTGGGTGGACGGTAAGCTGTATTCGGTGATGGTGGACTTCGGCTTCCTTGGCATGGTCTACAACACGAAGAAGTTGAGCCGCGAGGAGGTCGACAGCTATTCGGTGTTATGGACGCCTAAGGTCAAGGGCAAGGTCGGTATGTACGATTGGTATCTGCCGAATATGATGTGCCTCAGCCTCTACAGCGGCAATCGGCCGCCTAACGATATCGACAACGCGAAATTCGACGAGGTGAAGACAGTCGCTGATCTCGCTCTCCGGCCAGATGTCCGGGCATCGGCGCGTGGTCGTCGGTCTTCTCGCAACTGACCAACGAGGAATCGCTGGGTGATGCCCGGCGTCGGCGCTTGGGCGGCGCTGCTGCTCGAGAAGGACGGCGTGCCCGTAAAGGCGATTGTACCGAAGGAGGGCGGCCTGCAATGGACCGAAATCGCTGTCGATCGCCTCGTCGTCCAAGAAGAAGGACTGGCGGTGAAGCTGATCCAGTACCTGACATCGCCCGAGGGGCAGGTGCGCGAGGCGACGAAGTCCGCCTATTGGGCGTCGATCCCCAACAAGGCCGGCTGGAAGCTGCTCAATGAAAAGATGCCCGACGCGGCCGAGCGGCTCGAGCATCGCTTCGACAAGCGCAACGTCATGGACGAGTTCAAGGAGGGCAAGATCTTCATCCGCGGCGTGCCCGACCCAGCAGCCGATCGAGGCGTGGAACGAGGCCTGGACGAGGTTCAAGAACACGTGAGCTGATATCGGCGGTGGCACGGCACGGGCGGGCCCCGGACGATGCTCCGGGAAACCGCGGATCGACAAGGCGCCGGGTCGGGCGGCGGGCGGCGTCTTCGGCCGGTCTGGCGCTGCCGATGCCGGTCTGGCAGACGCTGTTCTTCGTGCGCCGCTCTGCTTCCTCGTCGTGATGAGCTTCTGGTCGGTGCCAATTTCACCGCTGACGTCCCGATTTCTCCGCCGCCAACTGGATCCGGATGTATTCGGCGAGCTATTTCTGGGACACCTATCTCCGCACATCCTTTACGCGACGCTGGCCTCGGCGCTCGCCACCGTGATCGCGCTTCCGTGCGCCTATGCCCTCGCCTTCCAGGTCTCGCCGGCGGCGCGGCGGCTCGCGGTGTTCAGCCTGATCACACCCTATTTCACCAGCTACCTCGTGCGCTCCTATACCTGGAAGATCGTGCTCACCGAGCAAGGCGTCATCAACGCAGCCTCGGCACCGTCGGCCTCGGGCCGTTCGCGATGACCAGCAACCTGTTCGCGACGATGGTGGGCTACCTGACGCTGATCCTGCCGATCGTCATCCTGCTGCAGTATTTCAGCCTCGCCAATGTCGATCGCACGCCTGGTCGAGGCGGCGCACAATCTCGGCTGCCGGCGCGCCCGCACTATCTTCGCGGTCGTCCTGCCCGCGGCGAAGACCGGCATCGTGCTCGCGGCGACCTTTGCCTTCATCCTGTCGTTCGGCGACTTCGTCAGCCCGAGCTTTCTCGGCGGCAACAAGCCGCCGACGATGAGCATCCTCATGGTCGACGCGGTACGATCGGGCTCCCAATGGCCGCGCGCCGCGGTGGTCGCCCTGACCATGGTCGCGACGCTGCTCGTCGTGGCCTTCACGGCCATGCGCGTTCGCCTACGCTCCGGGAAAGTCGCGACCATGATCGTCGACCGCCTCGTCGCGTCGTTCTGCGCGTCTACATCGCCCTGGTGCTGACCCTCGTCTTCGCGCCGATCGTCGTCAGCTTTCATCTATTCGTTCGACGCCAACCGCTATCCGACGATCCCCTGGGGCGGCTTCAGCACCAAATGGTACGACGCCGCCTTCGCCGATCCCGACGTCGCTCGCGGCTTCCGCAACACCGTCATGGTTGCGCTCTCGACCTCGGTCATCGCGACGTTGATCGGCGCCGCCACCGCCTATGCCGACTACCGCTACCGATTTCGCGGCAAGGACGCCTACCTCGCCTGGCATTGCTGCCGCCAACCATCCCGGTCGTCATCCTCGGGCCTCGCCATGCTGGTATTCCTTGCCCGGGTCGGGCTGTCGGGCGAGCTCTACACGGTGGTCATCTGCCATGTCGTCTACTGCATCCCCTTCGCCATGGCGTTGGTCCGCCTGCGCCTGGCGCAGATGGACCCCAACCTCGAGGCGGCCGCGTGGAACCTCGGCGCCGACGAGTGGCGCGCCCTCCGCGAGGTCGTTCTCCCATTCGTCCTGACGTCGATCTTCGCCGCGTTGTTCCTGACGATGGCGGTCTCGTTCGACGAGTATGCCATGGCCTGGTTCGTCTCGGGCTTCAACGAGACGCTGCCGGTGCGCATCCTCGTCCTGCTGCAGCGCGAGGTCAGCCCCAAGGTGAACGCCATCGGCAGCATCGTTTTCGTCATCTCGATGGTGCGGTGGTCATCCTGGCGCCGCGCAGCTGCGACGGCCTAGCGCGTGCGCCGGCGAGGCGCGCCGCGCGGTCATGAGCGAGCCCGCGCTGCTCGTCCTCGACGGCGTCGCCAAGACTCTACGGGGAGCACGCCGCGGTACGCGGCGATCGACCTCGAGATCGCGGCGGGCGAGTTCGTCGCCATCATGGGGCCGAGCGGCTGCGGCAAGTCGACGACCTTGCGCATGATCGCCGGGCTCGAGATGCCGAGTGCGGGCGAGATCCGGCTGCGCGGCCGCCGCATGAACGAGGTCAAGCCGTGGGATCGCGACACGCCGATGGTCTGGCAGAATCTCGCCCTATTCCCGTTTCTCAGCGTCCAGCGGAACGTCGAGTTCGGGCTCAAGATGCGTGGCCTCGGCGCAGCCGAGCGCGAGGCCCGCGTCCTGCCTTGGCTCGAGCGCCTGCGCATCGCGCAGTTTCGCGACCGGCGGGTCGACCAGCTCTCCGGCGGCGAGCGCCAGCGCGTGGCGCTCGCCCGCGCGCTGGTGACCGAGCCCGAGATCCTGCTGCTCGACGAGCCGCTGAGCGCGCTCGACGCGCATCTCGTCGTGCGCATGCAGGCCGAGCTGAAGCAGCTCCAGGAGCAGCTCGGCATCACCTTCTGCTACGTGACCCACAACCAGTCGGAAGCCTTCGCCATGGCCGATCGTGTCGTCATCATGAGCGATGGGCGGATCCAGCAGGTGGGCACGCCGCGCGAGATCTATCGCGCGCCGGCGAACCACTTCGTCGCCGAGTTCGTCGGCGCCAACAACATCCTGCGCGGCACGGTCCGCGGGCTCGCCGGCGGGATCGCGACGGTCGAGACGAAGTTCGGCACGCTTTCCGCCGCTGTGCCCGAGCGCGGCGCCCCCGCGATCGGCGATTCGGTCAGCCTGGTGGTCAGCGCCGATCGCGTCGACCTTGGCCAGCGAGGGAACGGCGCCGACAACACGCTGCAGCGGCAACGTCATCGGCGAGGAGTTTGTCGGCGCCTTCGTGACGCTGCACCTCGATCTCGGCGACGGCACGGAGCTTCGCGTGCAGAGCCAGCAGCACGCTCTCGACGCGCTCGACTTTGCGCGGGGCGCCAGTTGCGCGCGTCGTGGCGCGCCGAGCACACGTTCATCATGAAGGGCGATTGAAGCCGCGCGGCGCGACATCGACGAGCAGCGCTAACGGAGGAGCGATGCCGTGACCGACACCGTTCTGATGTCCGAGATGACCTGGACCGACTATGCGGCGGCGAGCGCGGCACGACGCCGATCCTGCTGCCGGTCGGCGCGCTCGAGCAGCATGGTCCGCATCTGCCCATGAACTGCGACACGTCATACCGCTGGCGGTTTGCGAGCGGGTCGCCGCGCCGTGTCGGCGGCCTCGTCGCGCCGCCCCTCGAATATGGCTACAAGTCGCAGCCGAAATCGGGCGGCGGTAACCATTTTCCCGGCACCACCAGTCTCGATGCCGAGACGCTGATCGAGATGACGCGCGACGTCATCCGCGAGTTCGCCCGGCACGGCGTGCGCCAGCTCGCCATCGTCGTCGGCCACACCGAAAACTTGATGTTCACGACCGAGGCCTGCGACCTCGCGCTGCGCGACCTCCGCGCCGCGGGGATCGCCGACATGAAGCTCATGCACATGGGCTACTGGGAATTCTCGACCGAGGATACGCTGAGGAAGGTCTTCCCCGACGGGTTCCCAAGCTGGAATCTCGAGCATGCCGGGGTGATGGAGACCTCGGTGATGCTGTACCTCCAGCCCGAGCTCGTGCATTTCGCCGACGGTGCCGATTCATCCGCCGGCGGAGTTCCCGCCCTACGACGTCTTCCCGGTCGAGCCGGATCGCATTCCCGCGACCGGGCGCGCTGTCCTCGGGCAAGATCGGCGAGCGCCGAGAAAGGCAAGTACATGCTCGACGAGTATGTCGAGACGATCTCGGCCTGCCTTGCCAGGGAGTTCCGACTGTCACGCGCGGGCGCAGCGCGCCGCCGCCGGGGAGGCCTGACATGACCGGAACGACGCTGATCGCCGAGATGACCTGGACCGAGTACGATCGCCGAGTGCGCGAGACCAATCCGGTGGTCATTCTGCCGGTCGGCTCGCTCGAGCAGCATGGACCGCACACACCGCTCGCCACCGACACGATGATCCCGGCCGCGATTTCCAGCAAGACGGTTGCCGCGCGCATCGGGGCGCTGGTGGCGCCGCCGATCGCCTACGGTTACAAGTCGCAGCCTCGTACCGGCGGCGGCAATCATTTCCCGGCACGACGAGCCTCGATGGGCAGACATCGTATAATCTGACCCGCGACATCCTGCGCGAGTTCGCCCGCCACGGCGTCCGCCGGTCGTCATCATCGACTCGCACTACGAGAACGAGATGTTCCTGATCGAGGGCATCGATCTCGCCTTCGTGACCTGCGTGCCCAGGGCATCGACGACATGAAGATCGTCAAGGTTCGATACTTCGAGTTCGTTCGGACGCGACGCTGAAGAAAGTCTTCCCCGAAGGCTTTCCCGGCTGGCCGCTGGAGCATGCCGGGGTGATGACGACTTCGGTGCTGATGCATCTGCGCCCGGAACTGGTGCACACCGACCGCATCCCCAACCATCCACCGATCCACTATCCGCCGTACGACGTCTTCCCGCCCGATCCCGCCGCGGGCTCGACGACCGGCGTGCTCTGCCTCTGCGTCAGGCGCGTCGGCCGAGAAGGGCGCCCTGCTGTTCAACGAGTTCGTCGAGGGAATCTCGACGGCGATGACCGGTGCGTTCGGCCTCGCGGCCCCTTCATGAGCGGCGACTTCGCCTTCATGCGGCGCGTGATCGAGCTGTCGCGCCAGGGCATGCTCGGCGGCCATGGCTTCCCGTTCGGCGCGGTCATCGTCAAGGACGGCGAGATCGTCGGCGAGGCGCACAACGAGGTGGTCTCCAGCAGCGACCCGACGGCGCATGCCGAGCTGCTTGCCGTTCGCCGCGCCAGCGCGCGGCTCAAGAGCGTCAGCCTCGCAGGCTGCGAGCTCTACACCAACGCGGCGCCGTGCTGCATGTGTATGGCGAGCATGCTGTGGGCCCGCATCGACCGCGCCTACTACGCGCTCGCTATGGCGGACTTCCAGGCGATCGGCCTCGGCGACGAGCCGTTCTACGAGGAGCTGGCGCGGCCGCTCGAGGCACGGCGCATTCTGCCAATGGTCCAACTGCCGGAGTTCGCAGCCGAGGCGCGCGCCGTCCTCGAGTTGTGGGTCGCGCAAGACGGGGAAGACGGCGTCGTGATGGCGGCGCCGCCGCAAAGGAGATCGCGATGGATATGATCCTGCGGGCCGGACGGATTGCCGGACGTTTCGGCGGGTCGCCGGTCGATATCGGCATCGGCGGCGGCAAGATCGTGGCTATCGAGCCGACGCTCGCCGCCGATGCGCCGGTCGTCGAACTCGGTGGCTGTCTCGTCGCGCCCGGCCTTGTCGAGACGCATATCCATCTCGACAAGTCGGCGATCCTCGACCGCTGCAGCGCCGAAAAGGGCGATCTCGACGAGGCGATTGCGGAGGTCGCGAAGGCGAAGCGCGGCTTCACGCCGGAGGACGTCTACCGTCGCGCCAGCCGCACGCTGGAGAAGGCGATCCTCAACGGCACGACGCATATGCGCACTCAGCTCGAAGTCGATCCCGGGCATCGGCCTGCGCGGCCTCGAAGGCGTTCTGCCGCTGGTCGACGCGTATCGCTGGGCGATCGACATCGAGATCTGCATCTTCCCGCAGGAGGGGCTGCTCAACAACCCGGGCACCGATGCGTTGATGGTGGAAGCGCTGAAGCGCGGCGGCCGAGTGGTCGGCGCCGCGCCCTATACCGACAGCGACCCCAAGGGGCAGATGCGCCGCGTCTTCGAGATGGCGCGCGAGTTTGATATCGACATCGACATGCATCTCGATTTCGGCCCGGACGCGGACGACCTCGACCTGCTTTATGTTTGCGAGCTGACCGAGCAGCATCGATACGGTGGCCGCGTAACCATCGGTCACGTGACTAAGCTCTCGGTAGCGTCGCCGGAGGCGTTCGCCCGCGCTGCCAAGCGCCTCGCCGATGCCGGCGTCGCGCTGACAGTGCTGCCCTCGACGGACCTCTATCTGATGGGCCGGCACATGGACCACAGCGTAATGCGCGGCGTCACCTCGGCACACGTCCTCCTGCGCGCCGGGGTCAACTGTTCACTGTCGACCAACAACGTGCTCAATCCGTTCACCCCGTTCGGCGACTGCTCGCTGATCCGAATGGCCAACCTCTACGCCAATATCTGCCAGGTTGGGACCAGGCGAGACGTCGGCGAGTGCTTCAACATGATCACCGAACGCTCGGCCGCGCTGCTGCGCCTGCCTGACTACGGCGTCACAGTCGGCTGCGCCGCCGACCTCATCGTGCTCGACTGCGAGACGCCGGAGGCGGCGGTCGCCGAGCTTGTACCGGTGCTCCATAGCTTCAAGCGCGGTCGTCCGGTGGTGACGAGGCCGCGCCCGACGCTGCACCGGCCGCCCGCGTGAACGTGCGCACACCGGGCGACGGCCCGCCGGACGATCCGCTCGGCGCGTTCCTCAGGGACAACCACGCGGCGCTGAAGGGCGCGGCGACCGGGCCTCTCGCCGGCCTCACCTTCGCCGCCAAGGACGTTTTCGACATCGCCGGGCACACGACCGGCTTCGGCAACCCGACCTGGCTCGCGACCCACGCGCCGGCAACGCGCACCGCTCCGGTGGTCCAGTGCCTGATCGATGCCGGCGCCGACCTCGTCGGCCGCACGGTGACCGACGAGCTGACCTACAGCCTGACCGGCGAGAACGTGCACTACGGCACGCCGATCAATCCGCGCTGCCCCGATCGCGTGCCCGGCGGCTCGTCGAGCGGCTCGGTCACTTCAGTAGCCGGCGGGCTCGTCGACTTCGCGCTCGGCACGGATTGCGCTGGCTCAGTGCGGCTTCCGGCGAGTTATTGCGGCGTGCTCGGGTTCCGACCAACGCACGGGCGCATCCCGCTGGAGGGCGTCCCGCCCTTCGCCGCAAGCTTCGACACCATTGGGTGGTTCGCCCGTGAGGCCGCCGTGCTCAAGCGGGTCGGCCGGACGCTACTCGGCGACTGGGGCCGGACGGGCCCACCGCGCCGGTTTCTGGTTGCCGCCGATGCCTTCGCCCTGGTCGAGCCGGCCGTCGCTGAGGCGCTGCGTTCGGCGTTGGAGCGCGTCACCGCGGCGATCGACAGACGCGACGACGTAACGGTAAGCAAAGAGGGGCTAGCTCCCTGGATGGAGGTCTTTCGCACGATCCAGGCGGGGGAGATCTGGGCCGCGCACGGTGCATGGATCGAAGCGGCAAGGCCTGCTCTGGGCCCGGGCGTGCGGGAGCGGATTGCCGCGGCTTCCAACGTGTCCCAGAACGCGGTCTCCGCCGCGCGTGCGGCGCGCGCCGTGATCGTCGACACTCTTGAGGCGCTGCTCGGACCGGGCGACATCCTGTGCCTGCCGACATCTCCGCGGATCGCGCCGCTGAGAAACAGCGAAACCAGCGCCGTGGAGGTGACCTACCGCCACCAGGCGATGTGCCTGCTTTGCATCGCTGGGCTTGCTGGGCTTCCTCAGGTCAGCCTGCCGCTCTCCACACTCGCGGGCTGTCCGCTTGGCCTGTCTCTGGTCGGTCGACGCGGTCAGGATGAGCTGCTGCTCGAGATGGCAAAGCGACTTATGGAGTAAGCTGGGTTACCAACCGTTCACCAAGGTGAGCCGACGCGCCGCGAATAGGTCGACCAGGTTTCAGCGCGAGTTTATGAAGACTGTGAGGAGCTCGAATGTAGCGTATTGCCTCCGGTCCGGTCGGGTTTCCATGCGGTCTTCGTCCCCGAATGCCGCCACCACTTCTTAACCCCGTAAACGGCCCCGTCAGCGATCGCCTCGCGTCCACTATCGGCCGGCGATTCTCAGGCCGCCAATTACCGCAGCGTTATCAACTATTGAAGCGACCTGGCATCCACTCTGGCTTGCCGACGCCAATGCACCGAACAATAGCTGTGGGGCAGCCAGGCCTGCCTCGGCTCGTATCGGCGGCAGAGTCCGCATTTTGTGGCTTGATAAGTATTCCACGGTTCTCGCTGCTCGGTTTCCGTCCACTAGCCGAATCATGGTAGCATTGACCTGTTCTAAACGCTGGGGGACATGATGCGAAAAACCATGGTCGCTGAGATTTTTGTCTTATCTTGTGCTTTGTCTGCACTGAGCGTTTTGCCCGCAATGAGCCAATGCAGCACCGCGGTGGGGTGTCCAGCTCCTGGGCCAATCCCGGGGGCGGGCTTGCTCTCTTACGTTGCGCTCGGATTGGTCGGGTTGGGAACGGCGGGTCTAAATCGGCTTCGCCGCAACCGGAAAAAATAATAGCGTCCTCGGGAGCCTCGGAGCGCAAAAGCGACCAGAAGAGGCGCTGGTCGGAAAAGACCGGGTTCGAGGAATATCGCCCGCGCGCGTAGATTCCCTGCAATGAATCCGAGCGTTGCAGCTAGCCAACGAAGCAACAGGGCGGTGACTTGACGGATCGGGTCAAATTCGTTGGTGAAATATCTCGTGTAAATCGCGAAGGCTCGCCAAGTGTCGATTGGCAATGGCAGCGCAAAGAAGATAAGCCACGCCACTGCAAGAAACATGCCGCCCCAGAGAAATTTAGGAATCCACATAGGGGCCAGAGAACGTGGGTTCCTCGGCAAGCGAGGCCCGTCGACGCGCGAGCTTATCGCCCCTCCCGCCACGACGATAACAATCGGCACACCAAACCGGAGAACTATGCCGGTAACCAAGCGACAGCTGGCGCCGGGACGTATGTCCAGAGCATCGCGCCGGTCTAGACGAGCAAGAGGAAAAGGTCGTCAGGTCCAAATGGAATTGGCGGTCTTGGGACAAATTCGTAACAAACGACGGACCCAGCCTACGAAGCACGACCGATTGGTCGTGCGATCCGATGCCGAAAGGCCCTACATAGCCAGTGAGAGAGGGGAAAGTGCAGCCTGACGCGAAGAGAATTGCCGCCGCCTATGCACTTCCGGCCCCAACTGAACCCATCAAGCCCTTCGCCGCGATTTCCGTCACCAAGGCGCCCGCGTTGGCCGGCCGGCGGGCCGGCAGCCAGGGACGCGTTCAAGCGCTTGTCTGGATCGCAAGGGCTTTCCAGCGCAATGGCGTCATCAGAAAGGAACTCGTGTTCGAGGCGCCAAAAACAAATTTATTTCCGTTGAAATGAAAGGCTTCATAGCCCAAAGAGGCCACCAATTTCTGAAGCGCCGGCCGTTCGTGATAGTCTTCAACGAGTAATATGGGTTCGTATTTCTGCAGCGTATTAATGCCACCAACGATCACTTCATGCTCGGTTTCCTGGACATCTATCTTAATGAAAGATGGGATTGACAATATTCTGCATGTCCAATGTTTCGACCCGGACCTCGTATTCGTGCACCACGAGGTGCTCGGGGCGGAAGAAAAAAACAGTCTCTTCCGATAGCCAGGACTTTGCCGAATTGTAATCGAGAGAACCTAAACCGTCGTAGACGAAGCCCTTATAGGAAGGCACGTAGAGCTTCATGCGGTTCTCGCGGGACGAAAGGCCAAGCGGCCGCACGTCGACCTGGCGGTCGCTGCGGTAGCGGGTCTGCAGTTTGGTGGCGAGATTAGGATTTGGTTCGAAGGAGTAAATCTTCGCTTGCGGCACGAATAATTTGATGGCCTCGATGGATTGGCCTATATTCGCACCGACGTCGATATAGGTGCCGCTGAAACGGCTAGCTATCAAGGGTAATGCGCAGAAGAACGGTTCACTTGGAACGCGTCTTAGCCGACGGTATCCAAGGTAGAATGCGTCCTTGGCTTCCTTCAAGAACCAGAAATTCGACTGAACCGTGCGGACGGTCTTTTTTAGCATCATGTTCGTTTTCATTCAAAGCAAGTCCGGCAGCGTGCAGAGCGAGGAAAATGCGGCCCGCGCCCAAGTATATTACGGTTTTGACCTCACTCACTATCATAGGGGATATTGCGTATCGGTTAGGAATGACCCCATGCGGCCGACTACGGCCGATTTTGGCCCGTTGGCGACATGCGCGCTGGCACTTTTCATCATTTTTCGGACAGTCTCGGGATCCAAGGTAAAAAATTTGGCCTGGCCAGCTTTCCGGGGAGGCCGGAAGAATTCTGATGGTCTATTGAAGCGGCCGAGCGAACCAACCCAGGTTTTCTCCACTCAATTCATCGGTCCCGACATTGCCAGAGTGACCCTAGCGGACGCGTTATCACCCATTCTTGTTCCTGTGCGCTGGCCGCGGAATTCTGGCGCCGCCGGCGCCAGGAAGTCAGCACTTGCCACCAATGGCCGCCCCACAGCGCAGGGCTATCCGAGACGACGATGGAAACCAGAGCTGGCCGCAATGGCGGAAAAGATGAAGGTCCGTCGTAATTCATTGGAACCAGGCGCGCAACCGCCTCGAGGAGAAGACAACCATGGAAATCAAACGAAGCGGATCGCAGCCCTCGCGCAAGGGACCGGTGGAATATTTCACTGGCACAGTTCGCATTGACCCGTTGTTTGAAGCACCGGGACCGGCCCGTGTCCGCGGCGCGAACGCCACGTTCGAGCCGGGCGCGCGGACTGCCTGGCATACACATCCGCTCGGTCAGATGCTGATCGTGACGTCGGGACACGGAAGAGTACAGCGGTGGGGCGGCCCGATCGAGGAGATCCGGCCCGGTGATGTCGTCTGGTTCTTGCCCGGCGAAAAGCATTGGCATGGCGCCAGCCCGACAACGGCGATGACGCATATTGCCATTCAGGAGGCATTGAATGGTAGTCCCGTCGACTGGATGGAGAAGGTCACCGACGAACAATACCAGGCTGCTTGAGGGGCGGTGCGACCGCCATTTTGGCGCAGTGCGAACCTGGTCGGCGACCTGACAGTCAGGTTCGGCGACCTCGATGGTCATCAGTGCTGCCAAGGTCCGCGATCCGCGATAGCCTAAGTCTAGGCGACTGAATGTGGACTGGTCCAACCGAGCTCTCGGCGGGCGGCGTCCGTGGATCAAATTGCCCTGCCCGACTGGTGGAGGCTGTCACAATCGACCGCGATAGCAACAACCACAAGGCGAATGGCTTCGATGTTCCGTAGACCAACTAAAGCGACGGTTGAGGCAATTCGCCTCGAAGCCCCAGATCCCGCTCGCTTCTGCCTCGAGGGGATAGACCAGAGAAATGAAAGGCGAGGCGACAAGCTTGGCGCCCAGACCTCTCCCTGCGTTGGTGTCTGGTGTCTGATCGCCGATCGTGTCGGGCGCAAGTGCTCGAGTCTCATTACCGAACAAGATCAGCGCCTTTCAGCGCAATACACTCCGAATAGCCTGGGCGGTGGCCATGCCGGAGCGATACGCGCCACCGGCGGTCATTGCATCGCCGAAACCGTCACCCCCGCCGGTTGCTTCGCCGGCGAAAAACAGACGGTCGCCAACCGGGATTGCCAGTTTGGCTCTGGCGTCGGCGTAGCCGGGTTTCGCGTGGGAATAGGATCCGCGGCTGAACGGATCCTCGCTCCAGGCATGGAGGCGCCCCGCGACAAAATGCTGCCTGGCCTTACTGCCGACGACAGTCACGAATGCATCGAGCACGGATTCGATGGCGGAACGCTCGCCGCTCATGGCAACCTGCCTCGCGTGATCTCCGCCGAGATAGGCGATGACGAGATCACGGTCGAAGGGAAAACAGTCGAAATCGATTATGGCTCGCTCGCTCACCCGTTCCAGGACTTCGTCGGCAGCGGGAATGCCAAAGCGTTCTCCATCAAAGCGCAGAACGATCTTGGTCAAAGCGCCCATACCGAGCCCCGCTATGCCGCTTAGAGTTGCCTCAGGCAAGGACGGCCGGAACCTTAATGTTTCGGCAGCCAATACGCCGACTGGGAGCGTAATAATTGCCACCTGAGCACGGATCGTGCCCTTAGCGGTTTCGACGCTAACGCCCGGGCCAGCCCAGTCGATGCCGGCGGCCGGAGTTTCCAGTTTCACTGGCAGGCCCGCGCCGAAACGGGCCACCAGCGAACCATAGCCGGCTGGCACCAGCAGGTCGTCGCCTGACCAAAGGCGGGCATAATCCAAAGCCGAAACCTGCTCTGGTTCCTCGCCGAGTTCCATGCGGGCGAGGTCGCCGGCAGCCACGACGACGTCGGAGCCTGCGGCTCTCGCGCTTTCGACGAATGAAATATCGGCGACCTCGGCCGGATCGCGGTTGAGTACGCCGCTCAGGATCTCAAAATTGCGGCGGCGGCGCATACGCTCGTCCTCAGGGGGCCGCCTGGCGCCATCATAATAAAGCGGCGGTTCTGTGGAATTGGCCTGGGTCGCAAATCCGAGCCTCGTGGCGATGTCGCGCCACGGATTCTTTTCGGCCCAATGGATATAAATGGCGCCTGCGTCATAAGGCTGACCGAGCGAAGTTGCGGTGAACACTCGCCCGCCGATCCGGTCGCGCGCCTCGATGTGAATGAAATCCAGAGCCTGGTTTTGAAGGACACGCGCTGCCGCAAGACCAGCGGCGCCCGCCCCGACAATGACGACTTGAGTATCGAAGCGCTGACCAGCATGGGAAAAGCGAGATATGGCGCTGGCACCTGCGGCCGCGCCAAGCACAATCGCTCGCCGTCGGGTTAGCTTTCGGCGCTTGTCCGGCAGCGGCAATCCTCCATCATCCCATCCGGTCGCTTTTGCCGATGGTAGCGACTGACGCCACTTTTCGAAAGCGGCTGCTGGTGCGACCAATGTGTTCAGCCCCCGACTGTTCAGATCACTTCGTCAATCGGGCTGTCGATGGCTCTGACCTTTAGCGCATGGGTGCTGACGCATCGGCGGGCAGGCTGGCACCGCAATTGGTACTCCTTCCGCCGCCGGACGCCGGTTGGGAACATACCAGTGCATCGGCCGTTGTGGTCAATGCTGACGGGACGAGAGGATCTGCCTTAGGCTATCGGCCGACGGCGCCACGGCAATCGCCATGCCCGCGAAAATTGCGCCGGGCAATCGCCGAATCTTAGCCGCTGGCTGAACTAAGAAAGACTAGCCGGCCGTTTTGATCGAAATGACGCAAAGCCTCGCATAATTGAGCCGCCATGGCCGCGTGATTAGCGCAAGCTCCCCTGCGCGCAATAGCAGTATGGTAGTGAATCATCGCTACAATCTCCTGGCGTTTCACTCTGACGCCTCGTTGACGAAAGGGAAAAGCCACGATATCGCCCATTGAGCACTCCTTCATTATCTATTGATGGGTGAACAGGTCCAACGATAGAGAATTACCGGCAGGTCCCCTAATCCGGCGGCTGGCGGACCGGCCAACGAAAAGGGCCTCCGGATTTACCGGGGGCCCGATTACGAAAGGAAGCAAAAATCAGGCGGCCTTCAGATGATCCGCCGACGTCTTGCCACTGCGACGGTCTTCGGTCAGTTCATAGCTGATCTTCTGACCTTCATGCAGATCGCGCAGGCCAGCGCGCTCGACGGCGCTGATGTGGACGAACACGTCCTTGCTGCCGTCATCCGGCTGAATAAAGCCGAAGCCTTTTTGCGAGTTAAACCACTTTACGGTGCCAGTAGCCATAGGAGCTCTCCCTGTATTGAGAGAAGGCCCGCTTGTCGCGGGGCCGGGTCGATCGATATTTGGGAGAGGTCGTCAGCAGTCACCGTCGCCGGTAGAGGGCCAAGTCTTCGGGCCGCAAATCGATCAGCGCAACATAGAACATGTTCGAGCGAATGCAACATCATTGTCTGGCAAACCGCCTCTTGCCGCCTCTCCGAGCCGGCTCACCGGTCTAGCCGCGTGGAACCGGCGTGGGCCAATTGCTCGGATTCAGCGGCCTTGACGGCCTTCTCGGGGGCGGCGAGGCGTGCAGGCAGGGATTTGCCGATAAATCGGCGCGGACCATTGCCATAGGCCCCAAAATGATCGAGGACCTCCTTCGCGACCCGACAGGACCGCAAATGACCGCGACCGAATGACGTTTGGCGGCCCTTTTGATCGACGTTGCCCGGGCCGTTGCGACCGCCGCACAGCCTGGTTTTGCCGTTTGCTTCGTCCATTGCGTCGATTTAGCCAGATAGGCACGCGCGACCGGATTGTCGTGCGGGTACGGGTCGGCGTGGTTGATCCGGCCCGGATTGGCAATGCAGCCAGGGTCGACGATCTTTCCGAATACATTCTCGGGATTTCTGGCACAAATCGGCCCCACCGCAGCGCGGCCGGTGTGGCGGCAATGCAATGCAACATTCACGCCGAAATCGATGCTGAAGTGCCACTCGCCCGACCAGCCTCTCTTTTGGCAGCGTCTAGGGCCGGTCGAGTTCAAGGCGGAGGTTGGCCAGATTTTGCGGTGCCACCCGAATGATGCCGCCGGTTGGGCTGTCGATGTCGGCAATCAGAAAGAATGCGATCGCAAGCGCAACCGGCAGAATGAGGAAGAGGACGAGGTTGGTGCGGTGCGCGTCGTAGCCAACAAGTATGTTGCAGGCCAAGGCAATCGCGAACATCAATACCCAGGCCGCAACCGGTATCCTGTTCCAGCGCGCCGCCTGCGCATAGCTCTGCGCGTTCAACACGTCATTCATGCCGGCAACGACCAGCGCGTTCACCGGATTGGGGTCGCTGCGCGCTTGGCTGCTGACGAGCGACCACAATTCGGCTTGGCTGCGGGACGCGGCGGCGTTAATGGCGGCGAGTTCCGTAGCACCGCCGGTGCCGTAATAGCGCAGTCTCAGATCGAGATAGGCTTTGAGCTCTTCCCGCACGCGGTTGGCCGAAGATTCGGCAAGAAGATCAGCCCGGACATATTCCGTGCCAATCGCATTGGCTTCCGCCTCTTCCATCGTCTTGCGCTGGTCGTAGCGGCTGACCGCCATCGAAAAGCTGAAGCCGACGATAAGACCCAGCAAGGTCAGAGTGGCCGTGAGTACCAGGCTGAAATCCTGACGGCTGTTTTCCTGCAGGGGCTGGATCCGTCGCCGGAGAAAGTCGCCGATCCTCGTAGCGGTCCAAAGCACGAGGAAGGTCCCGGCGAAGACGATTCCCGGAAAATTCATCAAACTGGCCATTGAACGGCCCTCTCCCTTCGGTCGAATTGGCTGCCCGGCACAACCTGCAGGCGAAGCCTTGCCTTCGGCAAGTGCACAGGTGCCACAAAGAGTGCCGCAACGAAATGGGGCGCCGGGGCGGCCTGAACTCTTGGATGAAACTCCTTCATGATCGCGATATGAATCCAGTCCACCGCGTCTTTGTCCTGCTCGCCTTGTCGGCTCTTTCGGGCTGCGCCGAATATTTCGACGCCGACCAGGCACGACTTTGTCGCACGGCAATCCCGGTCCTGGATGAGGGTGGCCAAACCGTCACGATCCTGCGCCACAGTCATCTTGCTCGCCCCGAGCATTTGCAGATCGACTATGCCGAAGCGGTCGGCGACCCCCCCGCACGCCTCCATCGAATCGAATGCACGTTCGCGGCCGCCGGCCAGGCTGACGGGCGGCTGGATCTCGTCGCGCTCAGCCTTGATGGCGAGCCGCTCGGCGAGGTGCGGCTCTATTTCCTGAAGCATTACTGGCTCAGCTCTTCCGATTCCTTTGGCGCCGATCCTGCCCCGGTTCGGACCCTCTACAATACGCCTTCGGTCGAACCCTGGCTTGCCTATGCCATCCAGCAGACGATGAACAGCCTGCCGCTTGCCGCGATTTACGGGCTTCTCGCGGCCGCCTATTCGTTGGTTTACGGGCTGGTCGGCCGGATCAACCTCGCCTTTGGCGAATTTGCCGCGATCGGCGGTTATGCGACGCTCTTTGGCGTGTCGGTTGCCGCGGGCAGCGGCCAAATTTTGCCGCTTCTCGTAGCCGGCGGGCTTGCCGCGATCGCCGCGGCTCTGTTCGGCCTAGTGGTTGGTCGGGTGGTCTTTGTCCCGCTCGCACGGGCCACCGGCCAGCAGGTCCTTGTCGCCACGATCGGGCTTGCGATGTTCCTGCAGGAATTCCTTCGCCTGACGCAGGGTGCCCGGGTGCGTTGGCTGGGGCCGATCCTGAACGCGCCTGTCGCCATTGTGCAATCGACAAGTTTCGTGGCAACACTGACGCCAATCGCCGCGATCGTCGTAGCCGTCGCTGGCATTGTGGTTGGCCTGCTTTTGGCGCTGATGCACTTCTCACGCTTCGGACTTGAATGGCGGGCCTATGCCGACGATCCCGGTGCCGCGGCCCTGTTCGGCGTCAATCCACGCCTGGTCCTTTTGAAGACATTCTTCCTGGCCTCGGCCCTGGCCGGCCTGTCCGGCTATATCATGATGGTTTTCTATGGTTCCCTCGGCTTCGGTGCAGCGACCGGTCTCAGCATGAAGGCGCTCATTGCCGCCATACTCGGCGGCATCGGTTCGGTCCCGGGCGCCCTGCTCGGCGGCCTTGCAATCGGCGGCTTGGAGACGCTTTGGTCGGCCGTCTTTCCTACCGCCTATCGCGATATCATGGTCTATGGCGTGCTTGCCGCAACGCTCCTGTGGTTACCAGGCGGCTTCCTCGGCCACGGCGATCTTAAGCCGCGCAACGTCTGACGATAGCGACTGGTGCCATGTGCAATCTCTATTCTCTCACCAAGGGTCAGCAGGCCATCCGAGCCTTCACTAAGGCGATGCGCGACACGACCGGCAACCTACCGAGCTTGCCCGCGATTTTTCCCGATATGCTGGCCCCGGTCGTGCGGCTGGGCGCCGACGGTGAGCGCGAAATGCTGATGATGCGTTGGGGCTTCCCGCCGCCGCCGGCCCTTTCCAAGGCGCCGGTGACCAATGTCCGCAACGTCGCCTCGCCATATTGGCGCCATTGGCTGGCAATGCCGCAACGCTGTCTAGTTCCGGCGACCTCATTCTGCGAATGGGAAAACACCGCGCCACGCAAGACACCGATCTGGTTTGCGCTTTCACCGGAGCGACCGGTCTTTGCCTTTGCCGGCATCTGGCGCAACTGGACCGGCATTCGCAAAGGCGTCGAGGGCGATCATCTCTTGTTCAGCTTCTTGACGACGCCGGCCAACGCCACGGTCGGCGCCATACATCCCAAGGCCATGCCGGCGATCCTGGCGAACCCCGCCGAATGCGACCGGTGGCTCAGCGCGCCAAATGCCGAGGCGCTCACCCTGCAAAGACCACTGCCAGCGGACCAGGTTGCCATCGTCGCACGTGGCGAGCGTGCCGATCCCGCGTAGGCCGCCCTTCGGTCCCACTCAGGGGCGGGCATCCTGCAATTCGTCGCCCAGCACCTCCAAGACCCAGCGAAAGCCGGCATTGGCGGCCGGCACGCCGCCATAAACGGCAGTTTGCAGGAGCAGCGCCCGCAATTCTTCCAGGCTGACGCCATTACGTAGGGCCGGCCGCAAATGCAGCTTGAATTCCTCTTCGCGATGCAGCGCGACCATCATCGACAAAACGATGATCGAACGGGTTTTCCGCGGCAAAGTCGGGTCATCCCAGATGTCGCTCCAGGCGACCTTGGTCACGAATTCCTGCCAGGGTTTTGCAAAGCCTCCCGCTCTTTCGAACGAGCGCTCGACATGGTCGGCGCCAAGCACCGCGCGTCGATTGGCAAGGCCAGTTTGGAGACGCTTGTCCTCTTCCGGTTCCATCCCGCTCATGATTGCCCTCTCCCGTTTCCGTCGTTGCCGTCGAGCGCCAGCAGTCCGCGAACACGGGCTGCAAAGGCGAGCACCGCATCGATCCATTGCGCAGCGCTTTCAATGGCCGGCTGCAGGTCGAAGGCGGCGTCAAGCGCTGCGCCAATGCCATGTACCGCTATGCGTGGGTCATTTTGCAGTACCTCGCTCAGCGTCGCCCCGCTCTCTCTAACTTTTGCCGCCGCCGCCTCGATTAATTCGTGCGCTTTGCCGCGACCCATTGTCGGGCTCAGCACGCCGAGCGCCGCATCGGCAAAGATCAGGCCGCGGGTCATTTCGATGTTTCGCCACATATTCTGGGGAACGACCTGCAGCCCCTCGGCGAGTTGCCGCGCCTCGTCGAGCGTGCCCGCGGCCAGACCGAAGAGCTGCGGCAGGATCAGCCATTCCGCGTGCCAGGCGCCGGCCGGCCTTTCGTGTTCAGCCACCTGACTTGCAGCTAGCGCACCGGCAAAAAAGGGTGCGATTTGACCAGCCGCCGCAATCAACGTCGCTGCGACTGGATTACGCTTGTGTGGCATTGCCGAAGAGCCGCCGCGTCCAGCCACATCCGGCTCCCGCACCTCGCCGGTATCGGTAGCCGACAGCAGGACCACATCGCGAGCGAACTTGGCTAGCGCGCCGACCAGGCGATTAAGCCATTGCCCGGTTTCGACGATCGTGGCGCGGCGCGTGTGCCAGGCAATCGGTGCGCTGCCAAGGCCGAGCTCCTCGGCAAAAGCCGCGGCGAGCGCCGGCCCGTCGCCACCAAGCCCGGCCAGGGTTCCGACTGGGCCGCCCAGGGAGGCTATGAGAACTCGCCTTTGCAGATCCGGAAGCGCTTCGCATACTTCGGCGATCCCGCACAGCCAAATTGCGGCCTTGAAGCCGAAGGTGATGGGAGCCGCATGCTGAAGATAGGTTCTGCCGATGCAGGGCAGCAGGCGATGCCGATTGGCCAGATCGGCGAGGCCGGCGATAACGGCCGCGGCATCCGCGGCGACTAGCGCAAAGGCGGCGCGCATCTGCAATACCAAGGCGCTGTCGCCAATGTCCTGCGTGGTCGCGCCGGCGTGAAAGGCCGGTTCGACGTCCGCGGGAAGCCGGCGGCGCACTGCGGCGACAAAGGGAATGATCGGCACGCCGGCACGCCCGGTTTGACGGCCGAGTTCGTGCAGGTCGAATGCGTCCGGTTGCAGCGCCGCCAGCGCCCCGGCGAGCTCGGCCGGCGCTCGACCAAGCCGGCAGAGAGCTCTCGCAAGCGCCGTCTCGACGTGCAGCAGCGCCCCCAAATAGGTCCGGTCGGAAAATACCGCTGCCATTTGAGGTGTTGTGAAAAGCGGTCCGAGGAGCGCCGAATCGAGCGGTGAAAATGCCATGGACACCCTGCCGAGTGGCGATGATGGCCCCGCGGGTGCGGCCAAGGCAAGCGACTTTGGAATTCACCTATGCCCCAATCGACGGGCTCAGGGCACCGAGGAAAGTCTCCAGGCGCTTCGGCTCGGCGCGAAGATCACGGCTGTTCGCTTCGTGAACGATACGGCCACGATCGAGAATCACGGCACGGTCGGTTAGGTCCAGAATCTGCAGCGCCTTTTGTTCGACGATGATCAGCGAAAGCCCCTTATCGCGCACGAGATCGCGCAGAACGACGAGAAGTTCGTCAACAATCCGCGGCGCCAGGCCTTCCGTCGGTTCGTCGAGAAGGATAAGCCGTGGGTTGAGCACCAGTGCCCGGCCAATTGCCAACATTTGCTGTTCGCCTCCCGACAATTCTGTGCCGAAATGGTGACGGCGCTGGCGTAGCCGCGGAAACAGCCCAAAGACGGCCGCCAGGTCCCAGGGCCCGGGACGGGCGACTGCGGTCAGATTCTCTTCGACCTTCAGTGAACGAAAGATGTTGCGCTCCTGCGGCACCCAGCCGAGACCGGCAGCTACGCGCTGGTCAGCCCTCAATGCCGTAATGTCGCGGCCATTGAGGATGATCCGCCCGGCATGGCGGGTCGTCAGCCCCATGATCGAACGGATCAGAGTCGTTTTGCCGGTCCCGTTACGGCCGAGCAAGGCCAGCGATTGGCCGGGCGCCAGCGTAAAACTGATGCCGGAGAGGATCTCGGCCTTGCCATAGCCGGCCGACAGGGTTTCGATCACGAGCAATTCAGCCATCGGCCGGCCCGCCAAGATAGACCGCTCGAACGTCTTTGTTAGCGGCAATCTCCTCGGCGCTACCCTCGGCCATCAACGCGCCGTTGACCAGGACCGACACGCGGGAGGCGAAACGGAACACGAGATCCATGTCATGTTCGATTAGGACGATGGTCACCGTTTCCGGCAGGGCGCCCAGGCGCCGCATGATCATCGGGCGCTCTTCGGCCGGTACGCCGGCAGCCGGTTCGTCGAGCAGCAATACCCGCGGCCGGCACGCCAGTGCCAAGGCGATCTCCAACAACCTCTGGCGACCGTAGGGCAGGATACGGGCCGGCCTCGCCATAAAGTCGGACAGACCGAATTGGTCGATCAAGCCGACCGCCTCGTCAACCAGCCTCGTTTCGACGCCGATCGGCCGCCATAGCCTTGATCCTAGGCCCTCGCGCTCAGCGATCGCGAGCGTGACACTTTCGAGTGGCGTAAGCGCACCAAACAATTGAGTGATCTGAAAGGTCCGAACGACGCCGCGCCGAACGCGGCTATGCACCGGTAGCTTTGTGATGTCCACGCCATGAAGAAGGATCCGTCCCCCGTCCGGCTGCAGCCAGCCGCTGAGCAAGTTGAGCAGAGTGGTTTTTCCCGCACCGTTCGGTCCAATTAAGGCGTGGCGGGCGCCGGCTTCAATTCTGAGCGCGACTCGATTGGTCGCTGTGATACCGCCGAACCGGCGCAGCAGATCGCACGTCTCGAGTGCGGCGATCATGGTCGCTGCCGCACATCGCCGAGGCGCTCGATCAGCCGCGCGGCGAGGCGTAGAATGCCGCCACGGCCAATGAGGACCACGACGACAAGCAGAAGGCCGATCCAGAATTGCCAGAAGATCGGCGTCAGTCCGGCAAAAAAGTCCTGCATCGCGCGAAAAACGATGGCGCCGACGAGACCGCCATAGAGCGTGCCGGGCCCGCCGAGAACGAGCACCAGCAAGACATCGGCGGAGCGCTGAAAGTCGAGCACGCTCAGCGATACGAATTGTGAAGTCTGGGCAGCGAGCGCACCGGCAATTCCGGCGTAGACCGCAGAAAGCCCATAGATGGCAACGAGTCGCCGCGCCACTGGAATACCGATCGCGCCCGCCCGGGTCTGGTTGGCATGGAGCGCGCGCAGCGACAGGCCAAAGGGCGCGTGGACCAGCGCTCTGGCGCAAACGAACAGGACAAACAGGACGCCGAGACTGTAGCCATAGGCCGTGCGGCCGCCGAGATCGAAGGCAATGCGCCCGAACAATGGCCCGATCTCGACACCCTGAAGGCCATCTGCCCCGCCGGTCAGCCAATCGAATTTATTGGCCAGTTCGAACAGCATCATGGCAATGCCGAGCGTGACCATCAGCCGGGAAAGGTCAGACCCCCGCAGCAATAGAAAACTTGTCGCAAAGCCGAGCGCCCCAGCGACCGTTCCCGCCGCGGCAAGACCGAGCAAGGGGTCACCCCAACCAAATTTCGCCAATAGTCCGGCTGCATAGGCGCCCGTTCCGTAAAAGGCGGCATGTCCCAAGGTAACGAGGCCGGCGTAGCCTAGTATGAGATCGAGGGAGAGGGCGAACAGGGCAAGAATGGCAATTTCATTGAACAAAGGGGCCCGATTGGGCCACAGTACAACTGCTGCCAAGCTCGCAAGCCAGAACCCGATTTCCCATCCCCGCCATTGCGAGGCGGCGACCAGATGGTGGCGCGCCGCGGCGACATCGCTGGGCAATCAACCCTCCTAACGGCCGGCGCCGGCCCGTCCGATAAGCCCGTGCGGGCGGGCGACGAGCACCAAAACCATCACCCCATAAATGACGAAGGCGCCGATCTGGGGCCAATAATATTTGCCCAGGACGTCGGCAATGCCGAGGAGAACGGCGGCAAGCAGTGAGCCCATTATCCCCTCGCTACCGCCGACAGCCACGATTATCAGGAAGTAGATGAGGTATTTGATCGGAAAATAGGGATCCATTCCGAGTGCCCCGGCGCCGAGCGCACCGCCCAGCCCGGCAAGCCCTGAGCCCAGCGCGAAAGTCAGTGCGAAAATGCGATCGACATCGATGCCGAGGCCGGCGGCCACTTCGGGATCATCGACTGCGGCTCGTAGACGCCTGCCGAACCGCGTCCGCACGACAAACAGCTGGAGCAAAATGGCAATTGCACCGCAAACCGCAATAAGAAAGAGGCGATAGACACCGATGCTGCTTGATCCCAGGCCAACTCGCCCCTTCAGCACGTCTGGCAGGCGGATCACCTGCGGTTGGGCGCCGAAGACATACTCGAATGCCGCAACCGCCATAAAGACAAGGCCAATCGTCAGCAGCACCTGATCGAGATGATTGCGCCGATAGACGTGCCGATAGACAAGACGTTCCAGGACGAGGCCGGCCGCGCCAGCAACCGCAAAGGCTGCGACTAGCCCGAGAAAGAACGACTGGTTCCAGCGATTGAGGAGGACGGCCAGCGTATAGCCGCCCACCATGGCGAGCACACCATGCGCCAAATTGACGAAATTCATCAGGCCGAGCGTTACCGACAACCCGCACGCCAGAACGAACAACAGCATACCATAGGCCAGACCGTCCAGAAGGATGGTCAGCATGGCGAAAAACCCTTGCTTCGCCCGGCGCTTCCCATGCCCGCGTCATCCCCAGCAAAGGTGGGCAGCCGGCTGTCCGGCGGCCACGCCGCCAAACGACCCGTTCGGGCGCTGCTTTTAAGTCGAAAGAACGACGACTTTGGTGCCAGCCGGGGTCCGCTCGTAGAGATCGATCACGTCCTGGTTGATCATCCGGATACAGCCCGACGAAACATTCTTGCCGATCGTCCAAGGTTCGACCGTTCCGTGGATGCGATAAAGCGTATCCTTGTTATCCTGCCAAAGATACATCGCTCTCGCGCCAAGTGGGTTGCGCGGGCCGCCACGCATGCCGATACCACTTTGCAATTCGGTCACGACCTTTTTGATTTCGGGTTGCCGCTCAATCATTTCCTTGGGCGGATACCAGTCTGGCCATTCCTGCTTGTTCTTGATCGTCGCAACGCCGGACCAGCCGAAGCCCTCCCGTCCGACCCCTACCCCGTAGCGTTCGGCCCGGCCGTTATCCTCGACGTGATAGAGATATTTGTGACGCGTATCGATGACGATCGTGCCCGGTGCCTCGCGCGTTGAATATTCGACATTCTTGCGCAAATAGGCCGGATCGATCTCCGATAGTTTGACCGGCGGAACCGGGAAGGGCTCGCTTTCGAGCGGCCCGTAGACCGCACTATAGGAAAGATCCGTCGCGGCGCCGCCAATCGGCAACGGTTGAGGGGCCGGTTTCGGAAAGGAAAAGGCCAGCGCATTGGCGGCGGTCGGCGGCCGCATCGTTCCGCAACCGGCAAGCCCGCAGGTGGCGCTGACGGACAGTCCCGTCAATAATGTGCGGCGGCTCAAAATCGGCATTGCGACCCTCGTTCGATGATTCCCTGGCATATTAGGGAAAAAATCGGTCTAAAGTGTTGTGTTATGGCCACGCTAGGCGCCATTTTTCCGCACCGCCGTTAATTAACCACTTTGGCCAACCCCCGCGTTAGGCGCTTGTTTCTTGAACCCATGCGGGATTTACTTAACAAAGTGCAAACTGGCGGGTTCTTATGCTGGGGTGGCAGAAAATTGCCGATCGCATTTTGCCGGCGCGCCGGCCCGGCCGGTCGGCGGTACCGTCGTGAACCAGGCCCCCTCGCAACTTCGTCAGGCGCTCTCAGCCTGCAAGAGTGCCTTCTTCGGTATCGGGATTCTCAGCGGCATCCTGAATATTCTTGCCCTGACGGGTTCGCTGTTCATGCTGGAGATCTACGACCGCGTGCTGCCGAGCCGCAGCATTCCGACGCTTATCGGCTTGATCGTCCTGGTTTTGATCCTCTATATTTTCTTCGGTTTTCTCGATCTCATCCGCGGGCGCGTTCTCATTCGGGTCGGTTCGGCCCTCGACGAAGCCCTAAGCGAAGGTATGTTCAGGATTATTGCTTTGCTGCCGCTCAAGGTGCGCCTCCAGGGCGACGGGCTGCAGCCGCTGCGCGATCTCGATCAGATTCGAAGTTTTCTGTCCGGGCTCGGACCGGCCGCTATGTTCGATCTGCCCTGGATACCACTCTATCTTGCCATATGCTTTGCCTTCCATTTCTGGATCGGCATGACCGCATTTATCGGCGCCCTTCTCCTGGTGGTCATTACGCTCGTCGCCAACGCTGCGATCGCCAGGCCAGGCAAGGCAAGTGCCAATCTGGCCAGCGATCGGATTTCGCTCGCATTATCGGCGCGCCGCAATGCTGAGGTCATCCATGCGCTCGGCATGACCGCCCGCATGACCAACCGGTGGGGAACGACCAACACCGACTATCGCGACAATCTGCGTCGCGGCGCCGATCTCGGTGTCGACTACGCCGCCATTTCCAAGGTCGTGCGGATGATGCTGCAGTCTTTGGTCCTGGGTGTCGGTGCCTTTCTGGTGATCCGACAGGAGGCTACCGCCGGCATCATCATCGCAAGTTCGATTCTGACGTCGAGAGCACTGGCCCCGGTCGAACTCGCCATTGCCCATTGGCGAGGATTTCTGGCGGCCCGGCAGAGCTGGGCACGTCTCGAGACCCTGTTTTCCCGATTACCGGCAAGCAATACGAAGCCGCTGCCTCTCCCTAGGCCAACCGCAAGCCTTTCCGTCGAAGCGGTGAGCGCCGTTCCACCAGGTGGCCAAAACGCCGTTGTGCAAAATGTCAACTTCACATTGGCAGCCGGCCAGGGGCTTGGCGTAATCGGTCGCAGCGCCTCGGGAAAATCGTCGTTGGCACGCATGTTGGTAGGCGTCTGGGCCCCCGCACGCGGTCAGATCCGCCTCGACGGCGCGGCTCTCGACCATTGGGATCCGCTGGCGCTTGGCGCCTTTATTGGCTATTTGCCGCAGGACGTCGAACTTTTCGCCGGAACCGTCGCCCAGAATATCTGCCGGTTCGCGACCGAACTCGACGCCAAGGCCATCATTGCCGCGGCCAAGGCGGCGGGCATTCACGAAATGATCCTTGGCCTGCCGAGCGCCTACGAAACCCAGGTCGGCGAGAATGGCTCTGCTTTGTCGGCTGGTCAACAACAGCGCATCGCTCTTGCCCGGGCTCTTTACAAAGATCCGTTCCTGCTGGTGCTGGACGAGCCGAACTCGAACCTTGACAGCGATGGCGACCGGGCTTTGACCAGCGCCATATTGGCCGTTCGAGCGCGCGGCGGAATCGTCATTGTTGTCGCCCACCGATCCAGCGCTCTGGCCGGGGTCGACCTAATCCTCGTCATGGCCGATGGACTGGCGCAGGCCTTCGGCCCGAAGGAAGAGATTTTTGCCAAAGTACTGGTTCAATCGCCCGCGGGCGAAGCGGCGCCGCGCCCCGCGGTTGCCTCGGTCACGCCGCTGCGCGATGTCAGCGGGAAAACGTCATGAGGCGCAATAGGCGCCCAGTGCCGGTGGAGCCGACGGCGCCGTTCCGGGCCCTCGCCTCGATCCGCCGGCATCTGATCAGCGCCCTTGCCCTAATCCTACTATTGGCCGGCGGCCTCGGTGGTTGGGCCGCGACAACCAAACTGTCGGGTGCCCTGATCGCGCCGGGACAGCTCGTCGTCGATTCCAATGTCAAGAAGGTTCAGCACCCGACCGGCGGCGTCGTCGGCGAATTGCGGGTTCGCGACGGCGATCATGTCAAGTCCGGCGATATCCTCGTCCGGCTCGACGAAACCGTAACCCGGGCCAATCTTGCCATCGTCGTGAGCAGTCTCGACGAACTCTACGCGAGGCAGGCGAGGCTCCAGGCCGAGCGTGATGGCAACGCCGAGGTCACGTTTCCCCGCGCCCTCCTTGATAGGTCATCCGATCCCGCTGTCACCCACCTCGTCAACGGCGAGAGATCACTGTTCGACCTGCGCGCGGAGGCCCGCCTCGGGCAGAAATCGCAATTGCGGCAGCGGGTCGATCAGCTGAAGGAGGAAATCGATGGCCTCTCCAAGCAGATCGCCGCGAAGAAAAGCGAGATCGAATTAATTCATACCGAACTCAAAGGCGTCGACGAACTTTGGAAGAAACAATTGGTCCAGATCCAACGGCTCTCCGCCTTGCAGCGCGACGAGACGAGGGTGCAAGGCGAGCTCGGTCAATTGGAGGCAAGCGTCGCCCAGACAAAGGGTCGGATCAGTGAGATCAATCTTCAGATTATCCAGATCGATCAGGATCTGCGCAGCGATGTCGCCAAGGAACTTGGCGAAATCCAGGGAAAAGTCGCCGAGCTGGTCGAGCGAAAGATTGCCGCCGAGGACCAGTTGAAGCGCATCGACATCAGAAGCCCGCAGGACGGAACCGTCCATCAGCTCTCCACCCATACAATCGGCGGTGTAATTACCCCTGGCGAACCAATCATGCTGATTGTGCCCGACAGCGACGAATTGCTGGTTGAAGCCAAAATCAATCCACAGGATATCGACCAGGTCCACACCGGTCAGCGCGCCATACTGCGTCTGTCGGCCTTCAATCAACGCACGACTCCCGAGTTAAATGGCATCACGACAAGGGTCGGAGCCGATACAACGACCGATCCGCGTACCGGTCAGACCTATTACCTGATCCGGATCTCCTTGCCGGCCGATGAGGTGCGCCGTCTCGGTGATGTTCGGCTGATCCCCGGGATGCCGGTTGAGGCCTTCGTCCAGACGGGCGAGCGGACCGTGTTCTCCTATCTGGTCAAGCCGTTTCAAGATCAATTATCGCGAACCTTCAAGGAGAAGTGACCAAACGGCAGGCCGGCACGCGATTGGAAGTAACGGCCGACGATTGGCGGGGGCCCTTGTTTGATGAACAGAGTGCTTCGATGGGGGCGCCGCTTTGGCATTGGTCGAGCGATCGGGCTCTGCCTGCTTGTCGCCCTGACATTCCTGCGCGCGCTCGACCCGCCGGGTCTGCAGGATTTGCGGCTTCGCACGTTCGATTTCTATGAAATTGTCCGGCCACGGGAATCGACAGAACGACCCGTCGTAATTGTCGATATTGATGAAGCAAGCCTCAAATATCTAGGACAATGGCCGTGGCCGCGCACCGTCGTTGCCGATCTCGTTTCGATGCTGACCCGGCTCGGCGCGGTGGCGATCGGCTTCGACATTTTCTTCCCCGAGCCAGACCGGCTATCGCCAGATATTGCCGCCGACGGGTTCCGCGATCTTGATGCTGCGACGCATGACCGACTGAAAACGATGGCCGGGAATGATAGCTATTTCGCCGCGGCGATTTCGAAATCGCGGGTTGTCCTGAGCCGCACAGCCCTCACGGAGGCCCCGGACGAAACCGACGATGAAGACGTCATCCAAACCGGCTTGGCGATAAAGGGTGCCGACCCGACCCCATTTCTGGTGACCTATCCCCGCCTTTTGCACAATATTGCGGTGCTGGAGGAAGCCGCGGCGGGCCGCGGGCTAGTGACGATCAGACCGGAGCGCGATGGAATCGTGCGGCGGGTTCCGATGATCATGAGCGTTCAGGGCAATATTGCGCCCTCCCTCACTATTGAAATGCTCCGGGTTGTCACAGGTGGCCAGTCAATTCTCGTCACCGTCGAGCCTGGCGGCATTAGCAGCCTCGGACTGCGAGGCTTCGTACTGCCAACCGACGGCAATGGCCAGATCTGGACCTATTTCGCCCGCCACGACAAGACAAAGTTCATCTCGGCCCGGGATGTTCTCGAGGGCAAAGTTGCAGCCGGCCAGATCGAACACAAACTCGTCCTGATTGGCACCTCGGCACTCGGCCTCCTCGACAGCAAGACGACGCCCGTCGAGGCCTCCATGCCAGGCGTAGAAGTCCATGCCCAGATCATCGAGAATGTGCTCGGCCGCTCGATGCTGTCCTATCCCTATTACGCCCCGCTGATGGAAATCGCTGGCTCGGTCGTCGTCAGCCTTGCCCTAATTGCGTTGGCGCCGATCTTGCCAGCCTTCACGCTGTTCCTTGCCGGCGCCCTGGTCGCTGCGGTGATTGCCCTGATATCCTGGTATTCCTATCTTCATTACCACGTGCTTCTTGATGCTACCTACCCGCTTCTGTCGAGCTTCGCCGTCTTCGGCACCTTGTTAGCGACCAACTACGTCAATGAGCAGATGGGCCGTCGACAGATTCGCTCGGCTTTCGGCCGCTATATTTCGCCGGCCTTGGTTGAACAGCTCGCTCAATCGCCGGGCAAGCTCGTTCTCGGCGGCGAAGAGCGGGTCATGACGATCATGTTCAGCGATGTCAGAGGCTTTACCGCTATTGCGGAAACCTACAAGAACGATCCGCGCGGCTTGACCTCGCTCATGAACCGCTTTCTGACCCCCTTGACCAAAGCCATTCTGTCGAACAAAGGAACCATCGATAAATATATGGGCGACGCAATCATGGCCTTCTGGAATGCGCCGATCGAGGATACCCAACACGAACAAAACGCCTGCCGCAGCGCCCTCGACATGCTATTTGAAGTCGAAGTGCTCAATGCGAAGCGCGCGGAGGAAGCGCTTGCCCTCGAACGTCCCTTCATTGCGATCAACATCGGCATAGGGCTCAATACCGGCACCTGCGTTGTCGGCAATATGGGATCGGACCTTCGTTTCGACTATTCGGTCCTTGGCGATTCCGTCAATCTGGCCTCTCGCCTGGAAAGTCAGTCTAAGACTTATGGCGTCCGGGTGATCATGGGGTCAACGACGGCTTCCGGGCTAGACGCCGATTTCCCGCTTCTTGAAATCGACCGCATAAGAGTCGCCGGCAAATCCGAACCAGAGACGATTTTCACTGTTGTCGGCCGCGAGACCGCGAAGAATGATCCGCGCTTCGCGACGCTGCGGCGCGCGCACGAGGACTTGCTGCACACCTATCGAGGACAAGATTGGGTAGCAGCAATTTCCGACGCCGCTCGATGTCGCGGGCTTGCCGCAGCTTTCAATCTCGAACCCCTCTATGACTTCTATGCCGTAAGAATTGCCGAAATGCGCAATACTCCGTTGCCGCCAGATTGGGATGGCGTCTGGGATGCCAAGTCCAAGTAACACCGGTCGGTCGGGCACTAAGGCTAAATCGCGTGAAGCCCGCCCATTTTAAGGTGGTCGGCGGCGATATCGGTCAACGTCTTGGGGACCATGGCATGAGAATCGACCCAATCGGCATGACCATGCATCAAATCGCTTTCGCTGAGCGCGGCAACGATGGCCTGATAATCGTTCGGATTGTGGTCGAACTCGAACCTGCCGTGGTCATTCGCGGAATCTAAGGCCCGGATTGCCGGCCCATCCGCAAAATGCAATCCGTCGTGGTCGGTCAGCTTGGCAAGGATGCTTGTTGAAATAGGCACGTCTTTGCCGACAGAAGGCGCTGCCAAATTGCCGCCTGGTGACGCCACTGTGCCGCTGCTACGATCTTCCGCACGGCCGGCACTGACATCGGCGATGACGGCGGGCGGCATCGCGGCTTCTTGCGTGTGGGCTGACTGGACGATGGTGGTGGGTGAAATTGTCGGATTGGCTTTGGCCGCCAGAGCCTCATCGTTGGTCTGCAGCTCTGGTGCCGGCTGATTGGCCACGCCAGCAACCTGATTGATTGCCGGCGGATCGACGACATAGGTTCCGCCCGATCCGTCGGGGGCAAGGTGAAAGTTCGCGAGTACGTATGTACCAACGAAATTCAGATGCGCGGTATGGGTGCCGTCGGTGACGGTAAGGACGTTATTGGTGTAGCTTTGAATGGTAGCGGTCGCGGCGGCCACGTCCTGGAGGTCGATCTTGTCGGACGTCGCAGGGGTTCCCGCGCCGGTTCCCGTGAACCCCGTTATCGTGCCTGTGAACAGGGTGGAATTTTTTAAGAGAAGAGTGCCGGTGGAACCGGTCGCAAATGTTACCGCTTCGTTCGAGGCCAGATCGTATTCAAGCCGGGATGTACCGTAAATTGTTCCTATTCCGGTGTCGGAAACCGCTTGCTGGACATCGATGTTACCGCCATCTGCGGAAATAGTACCGGTATTCTGTAGGGCCCCCGAAATAACCAGCGTTCCGCTCTGGACATTGACGGTTCCGCTATTGTTAAACGCCGTACTGATCGTTGAGGTGGCTGCGCTTCCAGTCTTTGTGAACGTGCCCTGATTGTTCACCGCGGACGTAGTGCCGGTGTCAGTCCCTCCACGGTTACTCGCGAGAATGTTTAGCCCGGACGTCGTCTGATCATCGAAGGTCGAACCGTTGGAAATGGTGAGCGTTCCAGAACCGTTATCGCTCGTGCCAGTGTTTGGGTTGTACCCATTCAAGTCGATCTGAACAGCCGAGCCGGTCGCCGCGCTGCTGCCACCCAATTGCAGGGTCCGACCACCATCAAGCCCAAAACTGCTCGTAGTGAATGCTGCCCCACCCAACGCAATCGTCGTCCCCGTCCCGCTCTCCAGGCCGCCCGAAAATGTCGATTGACCACTCGCCGTCAGCGTCCCGCTGCCGTTCAATTCGCCATTCGACTGAACAAGCGATCCGGTCGTCGCCGCTCCAGCAAATATCGCGGTTCCCCCGCTGACCGTCATCGTGCCGGTACCCGTATAGGTGCCGTTTATAATTGTCTGCCCTCCACTGAAGGTCGCATTGCCGGTAATTTTAGAGGTCGCATCCAAGACGTGCGTCCCACCACCAAACTCTACGACTCCGCTACCCGTTGTCGTATAGGTGCCGCCGACATCGTTGCCGCCACCGGTCAAATCCAGTATCCCGCTCTGGACATTGACGGTTCCGCTATTGTTAAACGCCGTACTGATCGTTGAGGTGGCTGCGCTTCCAGTCTTTGTGAACGTGCCCTGATTGTTCACCGCGGCCGTAGTGCCGGTGTCAGTCCCTCCACGGTTACTCGCGAGAATGTTTAGCCCGGACGTCGTCTGATCATCGAAGGTCGAACCGTTGGAAATGGTGAGCGTTCCAGAACCGTTATCGCTCGTGCCAGTGTTTGGGTTGTACCCATTCAAGTCGATCTGAACAGCCGAGCCGGTCGCCGCGCTGCTGCCACCCAATTGCAGGGTCCGACCACCATCAAGCCCAAAACTGCTCGTAGTGAATGCTGCCCCACCCAACGCAATCGTCGTCCCCGTCCCGCTCTCCAGGCCGCCCGAAAATGTCGATTGACCACTCGCCGTCAGCGTCCCGCTGCCGTTCAATTCGCCATTCGACTGAACAAGCGATCCGGTCGTCGCCGCTCCAGCAAATATCGCGGTTCCCCCGCTGACCGTCATCGTGCCGGTACCCGTATAGGTGCCGTTTATAGTTGTCTGCCCTCCACTGAAGGTCGCATTGCCGGTAATTTTAGAGGTCGCATCCAAGACGTGCGTCCCACCACCAAACTCTACGACTCCGCTACCCGTTGTCGTATAGGTGCCGCCGACATCGTTGCCGCCACCGGTCAAATCCAGTATCCCGCTCTGGACATTGACGGTCCCGCTATTGTTAAACGCCGTACTGATCGTTGAGGTGGCTGCGCTTCCAGTCTTTGTGAACGTGCCCTGATTGTTCACCGCGGCCGTAGTGCCGGTGTCAGTCCCTCCACGGTTACTCGCGAGAATGTTTAGCCCGGACGTCGTCTGATCATCGAAGGTCGAACCGTTGGAAATGGTGAGCGTTCCAGAACCGTTATCGCTCGTGCCAGTGTTTGGGTTGTACCCATTCAAGTCGATCTGAACAGCCGAGCCGGTCGCCGCGCTGCTGCCACCCAATTGCAGGGTCCGACCACCATCAAGCCCAAAACTGCTCGTAGTGAATGCTGCCCCACCCAACGCAATCGTCGTCCCCGTCCCGCTCTCCAGGCCGCCCGAAAATGTCGATTGACCACTCGCCGTCAGCGTCCCGCTGCCGTTCAGTTCGCCACCAGACTGCGACAGCGTATTGGCCGTGATGCTTGCGTTAACCGCTAAACTACCTCCGGTAATCGAAAGTGAGCCGCCGAGATTTGAAGAGTTGGTTATAGAAAGGCTGCCTCCCGCGATGACAAGACTTGAGTTGCCGCTTGTTGATAGGCTAGCAACTAAGTTGGCGCCGCTGCTGAGAGTCACTGTCACGGCATTTGCGATTAGGACACTGTCCTGAGCTCCTGGCACGGCGCCGGTGCTCCAATTTGCGGCTGTCTCCCAAGCGCCACTAGTCGAGTTCACCCATTGATCTGTAAAGATTTGACCAGTGTTAACAGTAAAGTTGTCGGCGGGCGACAACGCAGAGCTCACCCCGGCGGCATTCGTCTCGGTCGCCGCAACGCTATGATTGGCGTTGCTCAAGGCCGTCGTCGGCGTGAACGTCCAGGAACCGGTGGCGGCAACGGTGACTGCAGGACCCGCCGTAACACCGTCGATGAAAACCGTGACTAGATCTCCGGCTTCGCCGGTGCCACTGATTGCCGGAGTGGCATTGACGACCGTGCTGCCATTTGTCGGCGCCGTGATTACCGGCGCCGGCGGAGGCGTCGTGCCAGAAGTCGTAATATTACTTCCACTTGCACCATCCGCTCGAACGACAAACCCCTGCCCAGCATTGCTGGGTGCGAGCTGCAGCGAGGCAACTTGGGCAGCGCCATTGTAAATGTGCAATATATTTGCGGAGTCAATGGTAGCTGATGTCGCAGCGATACCGGTGAGATCAATCGTGTCTGCCGAACCAAATCCAATCAGTTTTGCGCCAAAAATCGTTGTATCCACTTCCGCGCCGGCGATCTTGAGCGTTTCGCCTTTTCCTGGATCTGCATTGTTGTCGAATTGAATTGTTTGGCCTGCGGACACGCTAACCACACTTTGGCCCGCTCCATTTTGAACGCTCGCATCAATTACAAGTGTTCCGTTCCCGGAAATCTCCAATGTTCCAGTTCCAGCCAATGACGCGGAAACCTCCAATGCCTGCGAGATTGGGCCATAGGGTGTAGTTGCAACAATCGATCCATTGTTTGTCAGACTTTGTATGGTGCTGCCAGACGAACTCGTTAAAACTCCCGACCCGCTTATTGAAGCACCGAAATCAATAACAATGCCGGCGGCCGTAAAATTCGCACCATTCAACCCAATAGAGCCCGCATCTTCCACGGATTTCGGATCAACAAAATTCGCCGCCGACCCGGAATTGAAGCCGTAGTAAAGATTCAGAGCACCAGTCGAGCCTATGTATACCAGGGAGCTTTGGAGCGCTGTACCGCCGGAAGATAAAATCGATGTTGCGCCAGAAAGAACTATATCTGCATTCAAACTTGTTATAGGTAACGCACTGGTACCGGTAAAGGCAATCTGGCTAGTTCCAGATCCAACGGGATCGACAAGATCGTAAATCCCGCCGGACAACGATCCGCCACCAACATGGGCCAAATCCAAAGAAAGATTGGCAAATACGTGACCAGCGTCAAGATTACCAATCTGCAAGGTCCCGCCGTTTTCCGCGCGGAACGTACCAACATTGGTCAAGCTGGCCGCATCGAGGACGAGCGTGGAACCCGCGAAACTAGCGTCGATAGTGCCGCCAATTTCGTTCCTTACCGACAAAACACCATTGACGCCTATTTGTCCAGAACCGGCAATTTTGTTATCAAAATTGTCCAGGAGAGAATTTGTGCTGTTTGAATATATTCTGTTATTGCTTTGGTTGCTTAGCGTCACATTTCCTCCACCATGGAGGGCAACTGTGCCACCGCCACCAACAATCAGATCGGTGAGATTATTGTTGGTGTTTGCCGACAGTGCGATGATGCCGGCATTATTGATGGTGCTGGTCTGGCCTGGCCCTGCAACTAAGCTTAGTGAGGTTCCGTTAGAAATTGTTACGGTGCCAGTGTTGTTTACCGCACTTGCTGTCCCATCTATTGCACCGCCATTGCCAATCGTCTGTATCGTGCCGCTATTGGCGGTCGTCAATGTGCCGCCAACAATTGTTGCACCATTCAAGTCTACATGAGCAGTGGAATTGAGCGCCTCGATAGTGCCACCTGACGTCCCGTCAATCACACTATTGATCAACTGGAGACCTCCTGACGCAGTGGCCTCAAGAAGACCCTTGTTGACAAACCTGCTTGAGCCGGTGAAATTCTCAATTGCGAGGCCAGCGACTTGATTGGCGTTAATAGTTGCACCAAATTCATTGGTAACAGACAAGTCGCCGTTACTGAGTATTTGGCCAGCACCCGAAATCGCATTGTTGACATTATCCAGAACGGAATTGGCTGTGTTTGAATAAATCCGGTTGTTGCTCTCTCCCGTCAGAGTGACGCCGCCCGAACCCGTCAGAGTAACAATTCCGCCAGTTCCGATAATTAAGTCCGTGAAATTATTGTTTGAGTTCGCGTTGAGTGCAATTGTCCCAGTATTATTGATGGTGCCCAAAAGGCCCAAACTTGTGCCATTGAGGATCGACAGCACGCCAATGTTATTGACGGCACTTGTCGTGCCGTCGAGCGTACTGCCATTATTGACAGTCTGTATGAGTCCTCCATTTACAGTCTCCAGAGTTCCCCCCTTGATAGTCGCGCTGCTCAAATCGACGTGGGCACCAGAGTTGAGAGCTTCAATTATGCCCCCTGCCGACCCGTCAATCACGCTGCTATCAATTTGCAAGCCACCCGATGCAGTGGCTTCAAGAAGGCCCTTGTTAGTAAAGGTCGTTGAGCCGGCGAAATTCCTAAGGGCAAGGCCGGACAATTGATTGGCATTGATAATGCCACCGATTTCGTTCAAGACAGATAGGTCGCCGTTGCTGAGAATCTGTCCAGCGCCCGAAATGTTATTGCTGACGTTGTCAAGGAGCGAGCCTGGCGTGCTCGAGTAAATTCGGTTGTTGCTCTCATTGCTTAGCGTAATGTTTCCGCCACCATTAATAGTGACGGTGCTGCCTGCACCGACAATCAGATCTGTGAGGTTATTGTTGCTATTTGCGCTAAGGGCGATTGTCCCTGAATTGTTAATACCCCCAAGAAGACCAAGATTTGTTGCGTTGTTGACAGTTAACGTTCCGGTAATCGTTACAGCGCCCTGTGTGCCGTCGAGAGTATTCCCGTTACTAGTGGTCTGAATGGATCCTCCGTTTCCTGTTGACAGGACACCTCCTTTAATAGTTGCGCCATTGAAATCAACGTGTGCGCCCGCAACCAAAGCCTGAATAACACCACCACTTGTGTCATCGATCAGACTGCTAACTATCTGCAACCCACCACTATTTGTTGCTTCGAGTACCCCACTGTTAGAGAATGGCAGCGCGTTGCTGAAATTAGCGAGTGACAATCCGGTCAAATTATTGGCGTTAATAATTCCGCCTGCAGCATTGACGACCGATAGGGCACCGTTACTGAAAATCAGCCCCGAGCCAGAAATCGTATTGTTGAGATTGTTAAGCACAGAATTCGGAGTGTTTGAGTATATCCGGTTGTTGCTCTCGCTGCTCATCGTTACGCTGCCACCACCGAGCAATGTAACGGTGCCGCCAACTCCGATAATCAAATCCGTAAGGTTATTGTTGGCATTGGCGCTGAGCGCGATGGCTCCGGTATTGTTGACGGTGCCAATTAGATTCAAATTTGTGGCATTGCTGATTGTAATCGTACCGACATTGTTCACAGCGCCGGTCGTACCATCAAGGATGTTGCCATTCGTCACGGTTTGAATGACACCGCCGTTGCCTGTCTTTAGAGTGCCGGCTTTGATCGTTGCGTTGTTTAGGTCGACGTGGGATCCCGCAATAAGGGCCTGGATCGTGCCTCCTCCGGAGCCATCAATAATGCTGCTGATGATCTGAAGACCACCCGCGGCTGTGGCCTCAAGTGTGCCGCTATTAGAGAATCTCGTGGAGCTATTGAAACTGCTTAGCGAGAGGCCAATCGTCTGGTTGGCATTGATAATTCCGCCGACCTCATTTGTTACAGATAGGTTGCCATTGCTGAATATCTGACCAGCACCCGAAATCGTATTATCGATGTTATCAAGAATTGAATTTGGCGTATTTGAATAGATTCGGTTGTTGGTCTCGTTACTTAACGTCACATTGCCACCGCCGCCAAGTGCGATCGTCCCGCCGGCACCTACAATGAGATCCGTAAGATTGTTGTTGCTATCGGCAGCAAGCTGAATCGCTCCACTATTAAGGATCGCGTTAGATTGGGACGGGACTTCCAGCGATATTGAATGCCGAACCATTGTTTATAGTTATCGTAGCTGAATTTGAAAGGCCCGTAGCAACACTAAGTGTTCCACCCGTTACGTTGAGCGTGGTCCCAAGCGCAATTGCTATAGTGTTTGCAACGCCGCCCCCACTGTTGGTGACGCTGCTGTTTGGCCCAATAATAACATCATCGCCAGCTCCCGGAACGCCTACCGGACTCCAGTTCGCGGCCGTAGTCCAGGCGCCGTTGAGCGGTCCGACCCAAGTCTTCTGTGTCGTATTTATGTTGAACGTATCGGCCGCCGAGGTGAGGGAAAGGGTTCCAGCCGCATTCTTTTCGGTCGCCGTGACGCTGTGACTGGCGTTACTCAGAGCGGTCGTCGGCGTAAAGCTCCAAGTGCCGTTGGCAGCGACCGTAACCGCCGGTCCCGCCGCGACCCCGTCGATCAACACCGTAACCAGATCGCCTACCTCGCCCGTTCCGCTGATCGTCGGAGTGCCCGTTGCAATGGTTGACCCGTTGGTTGGCGCCGTAATTACCGGGGCGGGTGGTGTCGCAGTGTTGACTGTGAACGTGTCGGTTGCCGAAGCCACAGAACTCGTTCCGGCAGCGTTCGTTTCGGTCGCCGTGACGCTGTGACCGGCGTTACTCAGTGCTGTCGTCGGCGTAAAGCTCCAGGTGCCGTTGGCGGCAACCGTGACCGCCGGTCCCGCGGTCGCCCCGTCGATCAACACCGTAACAAGGTCACCAGCTTCGCCGGTGCCGCTGATCGTCGGAGTGGCATTGGCGATCGTGCTGCCGTTTGTTGGCGCCGCAATCACTGGGGCCGGCGGCGTCGCAGTATTGACTGTGAACGTGTCGGTTGCCGAAGCCACGGAACTCGTTCCGGCGGCATTCACCTCCGTTGCGCTGACACTGTGGCTCGCATTGCTGAGAGCGGTCGCCGGCGTGAAGGTCCAAGTGCCGTTGGCGGCAACCGTTACCGCCGGTCCCGCCGCGACCCCGTCGATCAACACCGTAACCAGATCGCCGACCTCGCCCGTTCCGCTGATTGTCGGAGTGCCCGTTGCTATAGTCGACCCGTTGGCCGGCGCCGCAATCACCGGAGCCGGCGGGGTGGTGCTGTTGACCGTGAACGTGTCGGTTGCCGAAGCCACAGAACTCGTTCCGGCAGCATTCACCTCCGTTGCGCTGACACTATGGCTCGCATTGCTGAGTGCGGTCGTCGGCGTGAAGCTCCAGGTGCCGTTGGCAGCGACCGTGACCGCCGTTCCCGCCGCGACCCCGTCGATGAGGACGGTGACCAAGTCACCAGCCTCGCCGGTGCCGCTGATCGTCGGAGTGCCCGTTGCAATAGTCGACCCGTTGGCCGGCGCCGCAATCACCGGAGCCGGCGGCGTCGCAGTGTTGACCGTGAACGTGTCGGTTGCCGAAGCCACGGAGCTGGTTCCGGCCGCGTTCACCTCGGTTGCGGTGACGCTATGGCTCGCATTGCTGAGAGCGGTCGTCGGCGTGAAGGTCCAGGTGCCGTTGGCGGCGACCGTAACCGCCGGTCCCGCCGCGACCCCGTCGATGAGGACGGTGACCAGGTCGCCCGCCTCGCCCGTCCCGCTGATCGTCGGAGTGCCCGTTGCAATGGTCGACCCGTTGGCCGGCGCCGTAATCACTGGGGCCGGCGGCGTGGTGCTGTTGACCGTGAACGTGTCGGTAGCCGAAGCCACGAGCTTGTTCCGGCCGCGTTCACTCGGTCGCCGTGACGCTATGACTGGCGTTACTCAGTCCGGTCGTCGGCGTGAAGCTCCAGGTGCCGTTGGCAGCGACCGTGACCGCCGGTCCCGCCGCGACCCCGTCGATCAGCACCGTAACCAGATCGCCGACCTCGCCGGTGCCGCTGATTGTCGGAGTGCCCGTTGCGATCGTCGACCCGTTGGCCGGCGCCGCAATCACCGGAGCCGGCGGGGTGGTGCTGTTGACCGTGAACGTGTCGGTTGCCGAAGCCACAGAACTTGTTCCGGCAGCATTCACCTCCGTTGCGCTGACACTATGGCTCGCATTGCTGAGAGCGGTCGTCGGCGTGAAGGTCCAAGTGCCGTTGGCGGCAACCGTTACCGCCGGTCCCGCCGCGACCCCGTCGATCAACACCGTAACCAGATCGCCGGCCTCGCCCGTCCCGCTGATCGTCGGAGTGCCCGTTGCTATAGTCGACCCGTTGGCCGGCGCCGCAATCACCGGAGCCGGCGGCGTGGTGCTGTTGACCGTGAACGTGTCGGTTGCCGAAGCCACGGAGCTCGTTCCGGCCGCATTCACCTCGGTTGCGGTGACGCTATGACTGGCGTTACTCAGTGCGGTCGTCGGCGTGAAGCTCCAGGTGCCGTTGGCGGCGACCGTGACCGCCGGTCCCGCGGCGACCCCGTCGATCAGGACGGTAACCAGATCACCCGCCTCGCCCGTGCCGCTGATCGTCGGAGTGCCCGTTGCAATGGTCGACCCGTTGGCCGGCGCCGCAATCACCGGGGCCGGCGGTGTCGCAGCTGTTGACCGTGAAGGTGTCGGCAGTCGAAGCCAGCGGAGCTTGTTCCGGCCGCGTTCACCTCGGTTGCGGTGACGCTATGACTCGGCGTTACTCAGTCCGGTCGTCGGCGTGAAGCTCCAAGTGCCGTTGGCGGCAACCGTTACCGCCGGTCCCGCCGCGACCCCGTCGATGAGGACGGTGACCAAGTCACCCGCCTCGCCGGTGCCGCTGATCGTCGGAGTGGCATTGGCGATCGTGCTGCCGTTGGCCGGCGCCGCAATCACCGGGGCCGGCGGTGTCGCAGTGTTGACCGTGAACGTGTCGGTTGCCGAAGCCATGGAGCTCGTTCCGGCGGCGTTCACCTCTGTTGCGGTGACACTATGGCTCGCATTGCTGAGAGCGGTCGTCGGCGTGAAGGTCCAGGTGCCGTTGGCGGCGACCGTAACCGCCGGTCCCGCGGCCGACCCCGTCGATGAGGACGGTGACCAAGTCACCAGCTTCGCCGGTGCCGCTGATCGTCGGAGTGCCCGTTGCAATGGTCGACCCGTTGGCCGGCGCCGCAATCACCGGAGCCGGCGGGGTGGTGCTGTTGACCGTGAACGTGTCGGTTGCCGAAGCCACAGAACTCGTTCCGGCAGCATTCACCTCCGTTGCGCTGACACTATGGCTCGCATTGCTGAGAGCGGTCGTCGGCGTGAAGCTCCAGGTGCCGTTGGCGGCAACCGTTACCGCCGGTCCCGCGGCGGCCCCGTCGATGAGGACGGTGACCAGATCGCCCGCCTCGCCGGTGCCGCTGATCGTCGGAGTGCCCGTTGCAATGGTCGACCCGTTGGCCGGCGCCGCAATCACCGGAGCCGGCGGCGTGGTGCTGTTGACCGTGAACGTGTCGGTTGCCGAAGCCACGGAGCTCGTTCCGGCCGCGTTCACCTCGGTTGCGGTGACGCTATGACTGGCGTTACTCAGTCCGGTCGTCGGCGTGAAGGTCCAGGTGCCGTTGGCGGCAACCGTAACCGCCGGTCCCGCCGCGACCCCGTCGATGAGGACGGTGACCAAGTCACCCGCCTCGCCGGTGCCGCTGATCGTCGGAGTGCCCGTTGGCGATGGTGACGCCGTTGGCCGGCGCCGCAATCACCGGGGCCGGCGGTGTCGCAGTATTGACCGTGAAGGTGTCGGCGGCCGAAGCCGTGGAGCTCGTTCCGGCGGCATTCACCTCTGTTGCGCTGACACTATGGCTCGCATTGCTGAGAGCGGTCGCCGGCGTGAAGCTCCAGGTGCCGTTGGCGGCAACCGTTACCGCCGGTCCCGCCGCGACCCCGTCGATGAGGACGGTGACCAGAGTCACCCGCCTCGCCCGTCCCGCTGATCGTCGGAGTGCCCGTTGCAATGGTCGACCCGTTGGCCGGCGCCGCAATCGCCGGGGCCGGCGGCGTGGTGCTGTTGACCGTGAAGGTGTCGGTTGCCGAAGCCATGGAGCTCGTTCCGGCGGCATTCACCTCTGTTGCGCGTGACACTATGGCTCGCATTGCTGAGAGCGGTCGTCGGCGTGAAGGTCCAAGTGCCGTTGGCGGCAACCGTAACCGCCGGTCCCGCCGCGACCCCGTCGATGAGGACGGTGACCAGATCGCCGGCCTCGCCGGTGCCGCTGATCGTCGGAGTGCCCGTTGCAATGGTCGACCCGTTGGCCGGCGCCGCAATCACCGGAGCCGGCGGCGTGGTGCTGTTGACCGTGAACGTGTCGGTTGCCGAAGCCATAGAACTCGTTCCGGCAGCATTCACCTCCGTTGCGCTGACACTATGGCTCGCATTGCTGAGAGCGGTCGTCGGCGTGAAGCTCCAGGTGCCGTTGGCAGCGACCGTGACCGCCGGTCCCGCGGCGGCCCCGTCGATAAGGACGGTGACCAGATCGCCGCCTCGCCCGTGCCGCTGATCGTCGGAGTGCCCGTTGCAATAGTCGACCCGTTGGCCGGCGCCGCAATCACCGGAGCCGGCGGCGTGGTGCTGTTGACCGTGAACGTGTCGGTTGCCGAAGCCATGGAGCTCGTTCCGGCCGCGTTCACCTCGGTTGCGCGTGACGCTATGACTCGCGTTACTCAGTGCGGTCGTCGGCGTGAAGGTCCAGGTGCCGTTGGCGGCGACCGTAACCGCCGGTCCCGCGGCCGACCCCGTCGATGAGGACGGTGACCAAGTCACCAGCCTCGCCGGTGCCGCTGATCGTCGGAGTGCCCGTTGCAATGGTCGACCCGTTGGCCGGCGCCGTGATCGCCGGGGCGGGTGGTGTCGCGGTGTTGACCGTGAAGGTGTCGGCGGCCGAAGCCAGTGGAGCTTGTTCCGGCCGCGTTCACCTCGGTTGCGGTGACGCTATGACCGGCGTTACTCAGTCCGGTCGTCGGCGTGAAGGTCCAAGTGCCGTTGGCGGCAACCGTTACCGCCGGTCCCGCCGCGACCCCGTCGATGAGGACGGTGACCAAGTCACCCGCCTCGCCCGTCCCGCTGATCGTCGGAGTGGCATTGGCGATCGTGCTGCCGTTTGTTGGCGCCGCAATCACCGGGGCCGGCGGTGTCGCAGTGTTGACCGTGAACGTGTCGGTTGCCGAAGCCACGGAGCTGGTTCCGGCCGCGTTTACCTCGGTTGCGGTGACGCTATGGCTCGCATTGCTGAGAGCGGTCGTCGGCGTGAAGGTCCAGGTGCCGTTGGCGGCGACCGTAACCGCCGGTCCCGCCGCGACCCCGTCGATGAGGACGGTGACCAAGTCACCAGCTTCGCCGGTGCCGCTGATCGTCGGAGTGCCCGTTGCAATGGTCGACCCGTTGGCCGGCGCCGCAATCACCGGAGCCGGCGGGGTGGTGCTGTTGACCGTGAACGTGTCGGTAGCCGAAGCCGACGGAGCTCGTTCCGGCAGCATTCACCTCCGTTGCGCTGACACTATGGCTCGCATTGCTGAGTGCGGTCGTCGGCGTGAAGCTCCAGGTGCCGTTGGCAGCGACCGTGACCGCCGGTCCCGCCGCGACCCCGTCGATGAGGACGGTGACCAGGTCACCAGCCTCGCCGGTGCCGCTGATCGTCGGAGTGCCCGTTGCTATAGTCGACCCGTTGGCCGGCGCCGCAATCACCGGAGCCGGCGGGGTGGTGCTGTTGACCGTGAACGTGTCGGTTGCCGAAGCCGTGGAGCTCGTTCCGGCAGCATTCACCTCCGTTGCGCTGACACTATGGCTCGCATTGCTGAGACCGGTCGTCGGCGTGAAGCTCCAGGTGCCGTTGGCGGCGACCGTGACCGCCGGTCCCGCCGCGACCCCGTCGATGAGGACGGTGACCAAGTCACCAGCTTCGCCGGTACCGCTGATCGTCGGGGTGCCTGTTGCAATGGTCGACCCGTTGGCCGGCGCCGCAATCACTGGGGCCGGCGGCGTCGCAGTATGAGCGTTACTCGTTACTGCCGATGGGCTGCTCGTAATGTTCGGAACGAGGTTGACAAGCTGCGACGCAGTTGTGGCACTGGCGGGCGTTCCCGCCAACGACGCTAATGTGCTCACTGATTGTACCAAATCTATACTTACCGAGGCGACAACCTGGCTTCCAGAAGCGATTCCGATCTGAAATCCGGTCTGCGTGTCACCTGGAGGCGTCGGCGAACCGCCCCCTGACGCCGTTGGGCCACCACCGCCGCCTCCACCACCGGTGTCGCCCCCGGGTGTCCCGCTCGGAGCCCCCTTCTGCCCTCCCTGACCACCATCACCGGGCCCGGGCCCAGGGCCACCTTGCTGCCCATTGCCTCCGGGATTGCCGTCATTCTGTTGAGGCGGAGATTCCGGTTGCGTCGGCGGCTGCTGCGGCGGGTTCGGCTGTTGCAACTGCGGCGCATTTTGTTGGTTCGTCTGCTGGCCCAGCGAAAAAACCTGAAATACTTCGCGAGAAGCCTGGTCGTCGATCGCAATATTGGCGGATAGGGTTTCGATCACCGGCGGCTGACCGGCCGAAGCCACGGAAATACTGACCGCTTGCCCGGGAACCGATACCGTCGCAACAACCGCGCCGCTGCCCTTATCAATAACGACGAATTCACCGATCCGTCCGTCCGGCTCCCGCAAAATGTGATAGACACCCCGGACGGTGCCATCTTGCGATGTCAGCTCCACCAAAACCGCAGTGCCGCGAATGCCAAGCGTCGCGGCCGGCGTGTCAACCTTCATGTCGCCCGTATGTGCGACCTGTCCCGCTACAAAGCTGATCGTGCCTTGGATCAGACTGACAAATTCAGAATTGGCCGAACCATTGGGATCATAGACGATCTCGCTCAGCACCATTCTGGCATTGGCGGTAAGATTGAAAGCTGTTCCGTCGATCAAACTGATGCCGAGCGTCGAGGCGCGGCCCGTTTGGACGACGTCGCCTTGGAGCAATACTTCGCCAACATTCAGTTGGATCGAGACGCCATTGCGCACAACATTGCAAATACCGGCGACCTTCTCCACGTGACCAATGGCGGCCGCATTGCCCTGGCCTTGGCCCGCCTGAGCATAGGCGCCGGGATCTTCTGGCCCGGCCAGAGCCTCAACCACTTTGCCCGAAATCGTCGCACCGTTGGGACTGGCCAATGCGGCACGGCGGTCGGTACTAAAATAATTGTCGACTACCAGCTTGTTTCCGAATTCCCCGGTGATTTCAAGATCGTGGCCGACGCGATGATATTGGCCGGAGAAAAGTAGATGTCTGTCAGCTATGATAAGCGTATCGGCGTCGTTGCTAAGGTGCTGAATCCGAGATTCAAGCTCAAGGAGCCCCCCCACCTCGCTCAAAGGCAAAGATGTCGTCATTATGCATTCCAGCAATGCCGCACGTTAACCTATCATTAGGATTTTTAGACGCGCAAGAGTTGAGTGGAAAAAAGTCATCAAAAAGAATTGGTTAATTCGAACCTGTTGGCCGTCACTCGATCGATACTGGTTGTGATTTTGATGGGGCTCGCCGGTGCTTTGGGTAAAGCGGTTCACGTTGGCTGGGGGCAAAGCCATAAACCCGTCGGTTTGACGCCACCGAAAAAGTTACCGATGCAACGGGACTCGCAATCATGAGGAGGCCGGTCATCAGTGTGCAGTGCCAGCGGCGGTATCGGTTTGCGCTTCTCCTTCTGGGCGTTGGCTGGCTCCCCGGATTTGCCGCAATCGCTCAATCTCCAAGTCCAGAGCTGCAAGTCGACCATCGGGTGGCGATCGAGTCCGATGCCTGGCCTTGGTCGTCGATCGGCCGGATCAATGTGATCCTTTCCATGGGGGAACGAAGTTCCTGTACTGGAACTCTCATCGGGCCACGCCTGGTTCTGACCGCCGCGCATTGCCTTTATAACGAGCGAGCCAGGAAGTGGGTCGCCAGCGAAACCATTCACTTCGTTGCCGGGCAGTCCCGCGATCATTTTCAGGCCCATTCTATAGCCGAACGCTACATGACCGGGACGGGATTTGCCGTTGCAGGTGAACACCACCAGGTCGAAGCCGATATGGTGCAAAGGGATTGGGCCCTCATCGAACTGCAGGAGACTTTGCCGTTGAAGCCAATTCCTTGGCAGGCCATCCCCGTGGCCGATCTCGCCGAGACCACCGGCCGCGGCATCGTTGCACGAGCCGGCTACGGCGCCGACCGTCCTTATCTCCTGTCGGTGCATTGGGGCTGCACGGTGCGGGCCGAACCCGGGGAAACGGCCGTGCTTCTCGCATTCCTGCGATTTAAGGCCCGGCGATTTTGGCTCGCCGATTCTCTTGATCCATGGCAGCACTGCGGTTGTCATCGGCCTCCATTCGGCTGTCATGCACTATTCGGGGAATATCAAGAAGGCCGTGTCGGCTATGGCCTTCGATGAGGCAGCGCGCCGTCTGGCGATGCCGTAAACGGTGGCGACCGGGGCCGCTGGACTAAGGAGCTCAACGTTGGGGGACGATGCCGCAAAGCCTCTGTTCAATATGATGTTCGGCTGGCGGCGCGGCGGCCTCGAATTGGCTGCGGCGCATTATCATATGGCGCTTGCCTCACAAGGCTACAACGTCGTTACGATCGGCCATGGCCGAGGTTGGCTCAGGGAACAATTGCCGAAGGACGCGGCATTCCTGCCAATTGCACCCATTTCCGACTATGACCCGCGTGCACACTTCGCGCTTGCCAGGGCGATCCGCCGACTGCGGCCCAAAGTGCTGATCGCGCACGGCAATCGAGCGATGCGCTACGCCGCAAGGATGCAGGGAGTAAATCGGATTGGCGTTTTCCATAATTTTCAGTTCAAGCCCTTTCATGCCGAGCTCGACGCGGGCATAGCCGTGTCGCAGGCCGTGCGCGACGCCGCGATAGCGCCGCTACCTAACCTTCCCTTTGCTGTTATCCCCAATCTGATCATGCCATCGGCCTCAGCGGCCCGACCAGCGAGGGGCAAATCGGTCCGGCTCGGCGCCCTCGGCCGCCTGCACGCCGACAAGGGTCTCGATATTCTCTTCGAGGCCCTCGCCGATCCGGTCTTGCGGTCGCGCGACTGGCACCTGACGCTGGCCGGCGAAGGCGAAGATGAGGCGGTGCTGCGCCAGCTCGCCCGGCGCCTGGGCCTTGCCGAGCGGATCGACTTTCGGGGCTGGTATGACGACCCCAAGCGCTTTTTTGGTGAAATCGACATTTTGTGCATGCCTTCGCGCACTGAATCCTTCGGCCTGGTTCTGATTGAGGCCCTCGCCCAAGCCGTCCCGGTCATTACCAGCAATGCCCCGGGCCCCCGCGAGATCGCTGAGGACCGCCGCGATGCGCTGGTCGTTGCGGTCGAAGACCGGATCGGGTTAACCCGCGCGATTCTGCGCCTTCTCGACGACGAGGTTTTTGCGCTTAGCCTCGGCCGCCAGGGCCAGGCGACGATTCTCGCCCATTACGGCTTCGATCGGGTCGCCGCTGCATTGGTGCAAGCGCTCGTTCGCCTGTCGTCGGGGCTGGACGTCCAGACCGGCTTGCCTGATAAGGATTGAAATGCGGGTCTGGCTGCCGCCAAAGGGGTGAAGACAGCGTGTGCGGCATTGCCGGTATCATTACGCGCCCGCCGGACGGGGTTGATCTCGACAAGCTTCGCCTGCTCGGCCAGGCGCTCGCCCATCGCGGCCCCGACGGTCATGGCGAATACGTCCGCGACAACGTCGGATTTAGACATGAGCGACTGGCGATTATCGATCTTGCCACCGGCGCCCAGCCGCTGTTCGATGAGGCGGGGGCCGCCCTGGTCGTCAACGGAGAGATCTACAACTACAGAGAATTGGCGGCGGCAATGCCGCAGGCGCGGCTGCGCACCGGTTCCGATTGCGAACCATTGTTGGCGCGCTATCGGGCGCACGGTCTCGATTTTCTCGAAGGTATCCGTGGTATGTATGCGCTTGCCCTCCACGATCCCCAGCGCAACCGGCTCATTCTTGCGCGCGATCCCTTTGGCATCAAGCCCTTGTACTATATCGAAACCGGCGTAGGTCTGGCCTTTGCCTCGGAGGCGCAGGCGCTCGTCCATGCCGGATTCGTCGCCCCAACGATGCGCACACGCGCCGTGCACGAATTGCTGCAATTGCAATTCACGACCGGTGCGACAACGATCTTCAGCGGCATCGAGCGGCTGAAGCCCGGCGAAATGCTGGTCGTCGAGGCCGGCCGCATCGTCGAACGCCGGATCAAGCCAGCCCTGCCCGGCGGGCCAACCCGGGAGATAGACGAGCCGGCGGCACTGCGACGTCTGGACGAAATCCTGGTCGACTCGGTCCGCCTGCACCAGCGCAGCGACGTACCCTATGGTCTGTTCCTGTCGAGCGGGATCGACAGCGCTTCGCTGTTGAAATGCATGGCCGACCTCAATCCGCAGCCGGTGCGCACCTATACCGCCGCCTTTCCGCAGACCGGCGTGCATGACGAGCGCGTGGCGGCCCGTGCCATGGCTGAGGCGGCCGGCACAATCCACACCGAAATTGCCGTCACCGCCGCAGACTTTTGGGCAAGGCTGCCGGAAATCTGCGCGGCTTTGGATGACCCGGTCGCCGATTTTGCCGTTGTTCCCTATTTTCTTCTCGCCGAGCGTGCCGCCAAGGACGTCAAGGTCGTGTTATGCGGGCTTGGCGGCGACGAGCTTCTCGCCGGCTATAGCCGCTACCGGCGACAGCGGCTGCCGTGGTGGCTGGGCGGCAGGCAGCGCCGGCGGCGCGGTCCTTGCGACGGGCTTGCACTGTTGCGCGAGCCGCTGGCCGGCTGGCGTGACGGAATTGCGGCGGCCGAGCGTTGGGCAGCCGGCCAGAATTACAACCGGTTGCAGGCCGCCCAGGCGGTCGATTTCGTCGATTGGCTGCCGAACGGCAATCTGATCGAGCTTGACCGCTGCCTCATGCATTTCGGTCTCGAGGGCCGTACGCCGCTGCTCGATCCCGTTGTCGCCGATTTCACCTTTCTCTTGCCGGACTGGCTCAAGCTGCGCCGTCAACAAGGCAAGTACTTGCTCCGGCGATGGCTCGCCGGCGCCTTTCCTGCCGCGGCGCCTTTTGCGCGCAAACGTGGTTTTACGGTGCCGGTCGGCGAATGGATTGCCGGCGAGGCGGCTAGATTGGGGCCACTCGTCGCGAGCGATCCCGGCATTGCCGAAATCTGCCGGCCCGGCACCGTCGAGACGGTCTTCGCCAGCGCCCGCAAATCCGATCAGCTTCTCGCCTGGCGGCTATTGTTCTTCGCACTTTGGCATCGACGACATATGCGCGGGCTCAGTCCCGCCGGCTCGGTATTCGATTGTCTTGGCGTCGCCTAACCCGGTTTGCGAACGAGAACACGCACCGGACGGTCGCGATAGATGAGCGTTTCAGCCAACCGATAGCCGAGCAGCTCGACAAGCCGCAAAGAGCGCAGATTGTCGGGATGAACGATGCAAAGCGTTTCGCGGGCCAGGCATTGGTCAGCCCAGGCATGACAGGCCGCGGCGGCCTCGCGGGCGTAGCCTTGGCGCTGCGCGTCGGCGGCGAGCGCCACGCCGAATTCGCGGGCGGCGCCCTCGATGCCAAAGCCGCGACGGATATCGGCGAAGCCGATCTCTCCGAGATAGCGTTGCGCCGCCTTGTCCTCAATGACCCAATAGCCGTAGCCCAGGACCTGCCAATGGCCCACATAGCGCAATAGCCGCGCCCAGACTTCCTCAGGGGTAAACGACGTAGCTACGATGCAACGGGTGACGGCCGGATCAGTCCACATCGCGACACAGGCAGGAAAATCTGCGGCGCCGTGGCCCCGCAAAATCAACCGCTCCGTCAAAAGAACGGGTGCTTGTACTAGCCCGGTCTGTGTTGGTCCTTCTTTCATTCGAAGGCCTGGGTCGGCCAGGCATAGGTCTCACTGAGCTGGCTGCGAAAAGTTCGCTCGACCATGAATTTTGTGACCAGCCGCTCGTTGAAGCAGCGGTGCGCCTTGTCGAAGCCGGCGGCCGCAATCCGGCGCCGCGCCGCATCGTGCGCCTTGTAATGGATGAGCTTGTCGAGCAATTCCTCCTGGCTCGAGAAAAACACCATCTCGCGATCCTCCTCGAACAAGTCCTCGAGTTGGTTGTCGCGGGTCGTGCAGACCATCAGGCCACTGCCAAGATAGTGGGCGAGACGATCGGACGAATAGAGATAGAGTTCCGCTTGGCTGCCGCGTGGATCGCCGACCTTCTCGCGCACCGAGCTGATGTTCAGGCCGATGCGGGCGGCTTCGATCTGTTGGAAATGCGCCCGCCCGTAAATTTGCGGGCGGCCATTTACGCCATAATAATCAATGCGGATCTGCCCACTCGCTTCGATGAAGGCTGGAATAGCGGCCCGCGGGTCGTCGGCCGTCGGCGCGTTGATCGGACGTGCCGCGAAGAATACGTCATTGGGCTGGTCGCTGCGCTCATGGCAGCGCGGCGTTTGGACCGACGCGTCGACCGGATTGGGAATAAAGGCGACGAGGGAGCGCTTGCCGGCGAATTGCCGCAGAATGTCACCGCCGGTCGTGATGAATGTCGCATCCATGAGATCGGTCTTGGCGGCGATAGCCGCTGCATTCGCCGCCCGAAACAGCGGATCGACATTGAATTGAGCCATCCTCACGTCGGGCAGCAGATCGCGAACTCGATGCAAAGTCTCGCGTGTGATCAGATCGGCGTGGCCGAACACGATCAGATCGGGTTGTAGGTTGCGGCAGGTCTCGACAAATATCCGGTTGCAGGCAGCAGCCCCCCAGCGCGACGAGGCAAGCAGATTGCTGGCACGCGCCGTGTCGCGGTCGGAGAAGAAGTAGACGTGATGGCCGTTGCGCACGAGGCCATTCTCGATCAGCCGCTCGACGCTATAATATCTTTTCCCCGGAAATTTGTAGTTACCGTTGGCAACCAGGAGAACCAGCATGGGCTCCGCTCATCCTGCCCGACTGCAGCTTGGCCATCACTTGATGATCGAAGGCAGGCTCATCCCGAGTGCGATCAGGCCGAGACCACGAAACAACAGGTCGATGCCGATGAACAGGCCAATTGCCCACAGGCCGGTGATCGGCCAGCCGCTGAACAACAGGACGCCGAGCACCGTCGTCACCAGACCCTCAAGGAGATAATAGCCCCAGCCCTGCATGTTCGAGAACAAGGGCACAAATATGCCGATCAAGCCGGTGACGATGAAATTGAACGCCATGACAAGCGTGATCGCCTCGGCACTGAGTACCGGTCGGCTTACCATCATGAAGCCGATGACGCCGAAAAGGACGGCCCAGAGCGTGTGGATGAAGAAGCCGCTCCAATTGCCGGTGAAGGCCACGGCGAAAATCAGAAGTAGCGCCGCGGTAATTAGCAGCAGAATGCCGAGAAACGACACATAGGCAACGGTCGCTGTGCGCGAGCGGTAGATCGCCAGGGCGCCGACAATCGCCAAGCACAGCCCGAGGGCCACGATCCAGCCCCAATGGGCGACAAGATCGCTCGGCATGTCGCCGACATAGACGTCGAGTTTTTCAGTCATTTCTGCCCCCCTGCTGCCGCCAGTCATGACTAGCCCACAAGTGTCGGGGAGACAAGCAGGGCCGGTATGGTCGGTTCGAGTTGGCAAGTCCGCCGCGAGCGGCTAACGCTGGGGCGCCTTGCCGGACGGCGGCGCCCGGTCGCACGGCTTTGGAGGAGACGGCGATGCCGAAAATCCACGACACCCTGGAATTTGCGCTCGCCCTGCATCGCGCCGGCGACTTGCGTCAGGCGGGCGATCTCTATCGGAGCATTCTCAAGCAGGCCCCGGGCGAAGCCAATGCGCTTCGTCTCCTGGGCGTCATTGAATTTCAGATCGGCCATTTCGACGAGGCTGAGCGGTTACTGAGCCGGGCGACGAAAAGACAACCGAAATCCGCCGATGCCAATATTTCCTTGGCCGGCTATTGCTGGTCAAGCGGGCGCGCGAGCGGGCGCTGGCTGCCCTGATGCGCTGCGTCGAACTCGAGCCCCTGGCACGAGGCGGCGCTCGTCTCGATCGGCGGCCTCTACCTCGAGGACGGCGATAGCGCCGCGGCGCTCGCGCGGTTCGAACAGGCCCTCGCGGCCAATCCGAGGTCGCTTGACGCTTGGTGCAACAAGGGCAAAGCGCTGCGCGCACTTGGCCGTCTCGATGCCGCAAAAGCGGCCTTCGAGGCGGCGCTGGCACTCGCGCCGGATCTGGCGAGCGCCAAGGCAGGTCTCGCCGATCTCGGCACCCCGGAACAGGCTTCCGGTTGAACGCCGCATTGCGCCGGCCTCGCCGGCGTGGCAAGGGAGGTCATGAACATTGACGGCAAAATGAGCGCCGCACCGCGGATTTCCTTCGTTTCGCTTGGCTGTCCCAAGGCTCTGGTCGATTCCGAACGGATCATCACCAAGCTTCGGGCGGAGGGCTATGACGTGTCGAGAAGCCATGCCGGCGCCGACGCGGTCATCGTCAACACTTGCGGCTTTCTCGACAGCGCCAAGGCCGAATCCCTGGCCGCGATCGGAGCGGCGCTACGCGAGAACGGCAAGGTGATCGTCACCGGATGCCTCGGCGCCGAGCCCGAGGCGATCACCGATCACTATCCAAACCTCTTCGCGATCAGCGGACCGCAGGCCTATGAATTGGTTATCGAGGCAGTCCACCGGGCGGTCCCGCCGGCCCACGATCCGTTTGTTGACCTGGTGCCGGCGCAGGGGGTCAAATTGACACCTCGCCACTATGCCTATCTCAAGATCTCCGAGGGCTGCAACAACCGCTGCAGTTTCTGCATCATTCCCAAATTGCGCGGTGATCTGGTTTCGCGGCCGGCGGCCGACGTTCTGCGCGAGGCCGAGAAACTGGTCCGCGCCGGGGTCAAGGAATTGCTGGTTATCTCCCAGGATACCAGCGCCTATGGACTGGACATCAAATATGCCGAAAGCCGCCTCGGCGAGCGCTTGGTCAAGGCGAGATTTCTCGACCTGTGCCGCGAATTGGGCGAGTTCGGCGTCTGGGTGCGCCTCCACTATGTCTATCCCTACCCGCATGTCGACGCGGTCGTCGACTTGATGGCTACCGGCAAAATCCTGCCCTATCTCGATATTCCATTTCAGCACGCCGCACCCGGCATTCTCAAGGCGATGCGCCGACCGGGCAATCAGGAAAAAACCCTCGAGCGAATCGCCGCCTGGCGGCGCCGATGTCCGGTTCTTTCGATCCGCTCGACTTTCATCGTCGGGTTTCCCGGCGAGAGCGAAGCGGATTTCGAAATGTTGCTCGACTGGCTGCAGCAGGCGCAACTCAATCGCGTCGGCGCCTTCCGCTATGAGCCGGTCAAGGGGGCGAGCGCCAATGATCTTGGGCTGCCGGTCGTGCCCGACGCGATCAAGACACAGCGCTATCGCCGCTTGATGGAAGTTCAACAAAAAATCAGCGCAAAATCGCTCAGGCGCAAAATAGGCCAGCGCCTGCAGGTGATCATCGACGAGCCCGGCAATCCCGTTGCGCGCGGCCGCAGCCACGCGGATGCGCCGGACATCGACGGAGCCGTCGTCGTCGATACTCGCCGGCCGCTGCGGCAGGGCGAGATCGTGACGGTCAAGATCGAATCCTCGGATGCCTATGATTTGCGCGGCCGGGCCGTCTAATCCGGCAAAGAAAAGCCCGGCTCCGAAGCCGGGCTTTTGTTGAGTTGGCCGCCACTCTCCACGAGGCGGGAGGGACCTCAAGCGGCGGCAGTCACGACTTTAGCTGAGTCGCCGGTTTTCGACGACATCGGCCTGCCCGGCCGGTCGCCAGTTCTATTCGATTCCTATTTTGGCAACGAGGCGTCGATGCCCTTTACGTACCAGTTCATCCCCAATATGTCCTTATCGGAAACCACTTCGCCTTCCTTGGCAACCACGGTTCCATCCTGCTTGACGACCGGCCCCTTGAACGGATTAAGCGTGCCTGCCTTGATGGCCGCTGCCGTTTCTTCCGCCATTTTCTTAACGTCGTCAGGCATATTGGCATAGGGCGCGAGATTGACCATATTGGCCGCCATGCCGCCCCAGGTGTCGGTGCTCTTCCAGGTGCCGTCGAGAACCGCCTTGGTCCGGGCAATGTAGTAATCCGACCAATTGTCGACAATCGCGGTCAATTGCGCTTTCGGCGCAAAGCGGGTCATGTCGGACGCCTGGCCAAAGCCCAACTTGCCGGCCTTTTCGGCTTCTTGCAGAGGGGCCGCTGAATCGGTGTGTTGAACGATGATGTCGGCGCCCTCGGCCAACAGCGCCTTGGTTGCGTCGGCTTCCTTGCCCGGGTCAAACCAGGTATTGACCCAGACGATTTTGAGCTTGACGTCTGGATTGACTGACGAAGCGCCGAGGTAGAAGGCGTTGATGCCGGACACGACTTCGGGGATCGGGAATGAGACGATATAGCCGATGGTGTTGGTCTTGGTCATTTTGCCGGCGATCTTGCCGATTACGTAGCGGCCCTCGTGGAACTTAGCCGAATAGGTCGAGACGTTGGCCGCCCGCTTGTAGCCGGTCGCGTGTTCGAATTTCACGTCGGGAAATTTCTTGGCGACTTTCAGTGTCGGCTCCATGAAGCCGAAGGAGGTCGTGAAAATCAGCTTGTGGCCAGACCGGGCCAATTGCTCGATCGCCCGTTCGCTGTCGTTTTCCGGAACATTCTCGAGAAATGTCGTCTCAATCTTGTCGCCGAGCGCTTTCTGCAACGCCTGTCGACCAAGATCGTGCTGATACGAATAACCGAAATCACCGACTGGCCCGACATAGACGAAACCGACTTTCAGCTTATCGGCAGCCAGCGCCGCGGCGCCGAAGGCGATCGCCAGGGCGGCTGCCGAAACAATCTTGTACACATTATGCATCAGGTTCTCCCTTTGTTGCGGCTTGTCCTGCGAGCCCGAGTGCCGCTGGCGGGCGCAGCAGGCAAACTTGCTTCCCTTGCCGGGCCTTTGGCAAGACCCGCCGAGCCGCCAATCTTCACCGATCCGGAACGAAGGGCGTGCCGAGAGCCGCCGGCGCCGCCGTCCCGCGGCGGTCCCAAATCGAAAGCGCCACGAGGGCGGCAATCGTCGCGAAATAGGGGATCGCCGACATCGCCTGGGCCGGCAAGGGAAGGCCGAGCAATTGTGCGTGCAATTGCCCGGCCGTCGCGCCGCCAAACAACAATGCGCCGGCGACCAAACGCCATGGCCGCCACGAAGCAGAAGACAACCAAGGCGAGCGCGATCCAGCCGCGCCCGGCGGTCATGCCCGGCGACCAGAAGGGTGTGTAGACCAGCGAGATATAGGCGCCGGCAAGCCCGGCACAGGCGCCGCCGAATAGCGTTGCGAGAAACCGCACACGGCGCACGGGAATGCCGAGCGCATGGGCGGAGGCGTGATTATCGCCGACCGCGCGCAGCGTCAGGCCGGCCCGGGTCCGCGCCAGGAACCAGGCAATAACGGCGACCAGTATGAGGGCGAAATAGACGAAAAGATCTTCGCCAAACAGCACTTTGCCGACGAGCGGAATTTCCGACAGAGCCGGCAGGTGCAACTGCCCGGCGCCCTCGCGCTTGAGCCCGACGAACGGCGCCCCGGCGAGACCCGACAGGCCGACGCCGAGAATGGTAAGGGCGAGGCCTGTGGCGACCTGATTGGTCGCCAAACCAATGACGAGACAGGCGAAAAGGCCGGCTAGTGCCATCCCCGCGGCAATCCCGGCCAGGGCGCCGATCAATGTCGAATTGCTTTCATAGGCGGCAGCAAAGCCGATCGCCGCGCCGACGATCATCATGCCTTCGACGCCAAGATTGAGAATGCCGGAACGTTCGACGACAAGTTCGCCGATTGCCGCGATGATCAGCGGGGTTGCCGCGGTGACGACGCTGATCAGGACAAATTGGATCGTGTCGGAATTCACCGCCCTCTCCCGCTAACGAAACGAACATGATAGCGGGTGAAAACGTCGGCCGCGAGCACACACATCAAGAGGATGCCCTGGAATGCCTTGGTCATGTCGAGCGGCAGCTTGAGATCGATTTGCGCCGCCTCGCCGCCGATATAGGTGAGCGCGAGGACAAGGCCGGCGAGCAGGATGCCGAACGGCGACAGGCGGCCCAGAAAGGCAACGGTGATCGCCGTAAAGCCGTAACCCGGCGAAATCGAGGGCTGCAATTGCCCGATCTGGCCGCTGACCTCGCTGATGCCGGCAAGACCCGCCGCGGCACCCGATATGGCAAAAACCGCGAGGGTCAACCGTCGGTCGTCGAAACCGGCAAACCGGGCGGCGCGCGGTGCGTTGCCGACGAGACGCACTTTGAAGCCGAACAGGGTTCGCGACAGGACAATGGCCGCGGCCACGACCGCCAGCAGCGTCACGACGACACCGAAATGCAGCCGCCCGCCTTGGACAAGCAGCGGCAATGTCGCGTCCTCGTCGAAATTGACCGTGACCGGGAAGTTGAACCCCTTTGGATCGCGCCAAGGGCCGCGCACCATATAGTCCAGGGTCAGTTCGGCGACATAAACGAGCATCAGCGAGGTCAGGATCTCGGAGACCCCGAGCCAGACCCGCAACACGGCCGGAATCATCGCGTAGGCAAGCCCGCCGAGCGCCCCCAGAAGCAACATGGCCGGCAGAATCCAGCGCCCGCCCTCGCCGCCCTGGGTGGCAATGCCGAGCCAGCCGCCGATCAGGCCGCCGAAGATGAATTGACCCTCGGCTCCGATATTCCACAAATTGGCGCGAAAGCAGAAGGACAGGCCGAGCGCAATCAGCACCAGGGGCGAGGCCTTGACCGCCAATTCCTGCAGCGACCAACCCTGAGTCAAAGGATCGACGAAATAAACTTCAAAGGCCCGCAGCGGCGGCTTGCCCAACAGGGCTATCACCAGGCCGCCAGTCGCCATGGCAAACCCGAGCGCAGCAATCGGGGCAAGGACCTCGAGCCAGGCTTGGCGTCCGCGCCGTGGTTCGAGATCAATGCGCATGGCTCTGGGCCCCTCCCATCAGCAAACCGATTTCCTCGCGGCTCAGATCGCGCACCGGGTGCGAGGGCGACAATCGGCCGTCGTGGATGACGGCAATCCGATCGGCGATTTCGAACAATTCGTCGAGATCCTGACTGATCACGACGACCGCGGCGCCGCGCGCCGACAAATCGACAATGGCCTGGCGGATCGCGGCGGAGGCGGCCGCATCGACGCCCCAGGTCGGCTGGTTGACGACGAAGACGGCAGGTTCGCGAAGCATTTCGCGGCCGACCACGAATTTTTGCAGATTGCCGCCCGAGAGGGTTCGCGCGAGAGGGTCGGCGCCGGCCTTGCGGACGTCGAACGTGGTTACGATCTGATCAGAAAGCAGCCGCGCGGCCTTGCGCAGGAGGAAACCCATCCGGATCAGACCGCCGGTCGCGTTGCGCGAGAGAATGGCGTTTTCCGACAGAGTGAAGTCCGGCGCCGCGGCATGGCCGTTGCGTTCCTCGGGCACGAAGGCGGCCTGGCAGCGCCGCCGCGCGGTGATGCCCTTGGCGCCGAGCGGTGCGGCGTCGATCAGGATTCGCTCCTCGGCATCGGCCTTTTCCTCGCCGCTCAACGCGGCGAACAATTCCGACTGGCCGTTGCCGGCAATTCCGGCAATTCCGAAGACTTCGCCACCTCGCACCGAAAACGAAATGTCGGCAAGGGCGGTCCCGTGCATCTGCGGCGAAGGCATGGCGAGATGTTGCACCACAAGTCGGTCGACGCCGGCCGGATGGGCCGGTGCGGGCTTTACCTCCTTAACCTGCGCGCCGACCATCAGCGCTGCCAGCGAACGGGCGCTTTCCTGCCGCGGATCGCAGGTGGCGACGACTTTGCCCATGCGCAAGATCGTCGCCCGGTCGCACAGGCGCTTCACCTCGTCGAGCCGGTGCGAAATATACAAAAGCGCTCGACCCTCGCCGCGCAGCCGCTCAAGCGTCACAAACAGCCGATCGGCCTCCTGCGGTGTCAGCACCGAGGTCGGTTCATCGAGGATCAAAAGCTTGGGGTCCTGCAGCAGGCAGCGGGCGATTTCAATGCGCTGGCGTTCGCCGGCCGACAGCGTCCAAACCGGCCTTGCCGCCTCGAGTTCGATTCCATACCGCTCGGCAACGCCCGCAATGCGCGCCGGCAAACTGTCGAGCCGCTCGCTCTGCGGCAGTACCAGCGCGATATTGTCGGCGACCGTCAGATTTTCGAATAGGGAAAAATGCTGGAACACCATACCAATCCCGAGGCTGCGAGCCGCCTCGGGATTGGCCAGTTGAACTGGCCGCTTCTCGAACAGAATGGTTCCCTCGCTGGGTTCGAGGAGACCATAGAGAATTTTCACCAAGGTCGATTTGCCTGCCCCATTTTCGCCGAGCAGCGCGTGAATCTCGCCTTTCGCCAGATCAAGGCTGATAGCGTCATTGGCGACGAAGGTCCCAAAGCGCTTGACGATCCCCTGCAAGCTAACCAGCGGCGTCCCGGTCTGGTCGGGGCCGGTCACGGCACCAACACGGTGACGCCGCTTGTTTCGCGGGCCTCGAGAGCGCGGTGCGCCTTGGCGGCGTCGGCCAGCGGGTAGCGAGCATGGATCGGAATCTTGACCGCACCAGAATTGATCGCCCGGATCAGCTCGCGGCTCATGGTGCGTAGCCTGTCTGGCGTGCCAGCATAGGTGAACAGCGTCGGCCGCGTCGCAAACAGCGAGCCCTTCTGCGACAGCAGCCCGAGATTGAAGGCATCAATGGGACCGGAGGCGGAACCAAAGCTGACGAACAAGCCGAGCGGCTTCAGACAATCAAGCGACCCTGGAAATGTCGCCTTGCCGACCCCGTCGTAGACGACGTCGCAAAGTTTGCCCTTGGTCAAGGTCTTAACGGCGGCGGCGAAATCCTCAGTGCGGTAGAAAATGACATGTTTGGCGCCGGCCTTCTTGGCAAGTTTGGCCTTTTCTTCCGAACCGACGGTACCGATGACCGTCGCCCCGAGCGCCCGGCCCCATTGGCACAGGATCAGGCCTACACCGCCGGCCGCGGCATGGACCAGAATCGTGTGGCCTGGCTTGACCCGGAATGTTTGGCGCAGAAGATATTGCGCGGTCAGGCCCTTCAGCATCATGGCCGCACCGGTCTCGTAGGAAATCGACTTCGGCAGCTTGATGAGGCGATCGGCGGCGATCAGTCGTTCCTTGGCATAGGCGCCGAGCGCCGTGCCATAGGCGACCCGATCGCCTGGCTTGAATTCCTTGACCCCTCGCCCGACCGCAATCACGTCGCCGGCGCCTTCGCTGCCGGGCACAAACGGCAAGGTCTGCGGATAGAGGCCGGAGCGCTGATAAACATCAATATAGTTGAGCCCAATGGCTTTTTGGCTGAGGTGAACCTGGCCCGGACCTGGCTTGCCAATGCTCTCCTCTTCGAGCCCGAGCACTTCGGGCCCGCCATGGGCGTGAATGCGGACGACTTCGCTCATGATCCCCCTCCCCTTTTCTCTGACTCTGCCATCATAGGTGCGCCAAGGCCGCGCGCAATGGTTGTCAAGCGTCAACGCCCCTTGTGCCGGCGCCGCGTCGCTACGTGGTAGGCCTCGATCGCCGCGGCAAAGGCCATGGCAAAATAAATATAGCCGCGCGGCAGGTGAAAGCCGCAGCCGTCAGCGATCAGCGATGTGCCGATCAGGATCAGGAAGGCAAGCGCTAACGCCTTGGTCGTGGGATGAGCCTTGATGAAACGGGCGATTGTGCCGGACGCCAGAAACATGATCAGCATCGACAGGACGATCGCCAGGATCATCACCGGAAGTTGCTGGGCCATGCCAATCGCGGTGACGATTGAATCGATCGAGAAGATAAAATCGATGAGCGCGATCTGGACAATAACGGCGCCAAAGACCCGTGGTGCCGGCGGCGGCGGCTCGCCGCCGGCCTCCTCGATGTCGCGATGCAGTTCATGGGTGGCCTTCCAGACCAGAAACAGGCCGCCGGCAATCAGGATCAGATCGCGCCAGGAGAACGGCTCCGCAAAGAAAGTGAAGACCGGCTCGGTGAGGCCGATGATCCAGGACAAGAGGGCCAGCATCCCGACGCGGAACAGGAAGGCTAGCATTAGTCCGATCGCCCGCGCATTGCGCGCCGCGTTGTTCGGCAACCGGGCGACGAGCACCGAAATGAACACGACATTGTCAATGCCGAGCACCACCTCCATGACGGTCAGCGTCGCCAGTGCCGCCCAGGCGCTTGGGTCGTAGAGCCAATGTTGGATCATTCGCGATCCGTCTCCGCCGCATCCTCCGCCCAAGGCGAATGGCGCATCAGCGGAAGTGCCAGAAAGTACAGGCCTGTTGCGACGAGACCCAGTTTGACCACAATGCCGGCGACCAGGCCGCTGGCGACCGCAATCCCGGCAAAGACCAGCCAGGCCATGGTTACGACAACGGTGACATTGCGTAGCCGCTCGACGCGCAACGGATGAACGAAGACCAGCGGCGCAAACATCAGCATCGTTGCCAGCAACAACAGCGCGGCATTGACCAGGCCCGGCAGTCGAAAGATGAACAAATAAAGTGCGAGTACGTTGAATATTGCCGGAAAGCCGCGAAACCATAGATCCGGTGTTTTCATCCGGCTGTCCGCAAAATAGAGGGCCGAGGCGACGGTGATTACCAGCCCGATCCAGAACGACAGGGGTGCTGGGATAAGGTCAGAGCGCCAAAGGGCGACGACCGGCACGATGACGTACGTTAGAAAATCGACGACAAGGTCAAGGACCACACCGTCGATATAGGCGGCGGTCTCGGTCACCCGAGCCGCCCGGGCCAGCGTCCCGTCGATGCCATCGATGAATAGTGCCACGCCCAGCCAGGCAAAGGTCATGGTGAAATCGCCTTCGATCGCGGCTTTCAGAGCGAGCACGGCGGTTGCCGCGCCGGAGGCGGTCAGCACATGGACTGACAATCCAAAGGCCCGGCGGGCGCGCAGACTTGGTTTCGACGGCGCTTGCCTCATTATTCTTCCTGGAAAATCGGCCTGCCGCGCCGGCGTCACGATTCTGCGCCGGCCGAGAAAAGCATGCTCGGGCCGAGCCGGCAATCCAGGGGCTGCGCTGAATAGCCCTCTGGCCAGTTCCGGCGCTTCGGGCTAGGTGAAGGCTAAGCGCACAAGGATCGCGCTTGTAACCCGGCCGTCGCCGGTTCCGTGATGCGCCGGGCAACCAGCGCCCAGAGAAAGATGTCATGCCGCGCAAGCCTGCCGCGCTCGAACGAGCAACCGCGAGTGATGTGCTGGTCGTCGGCGCCGGGGCGAGCGGGCTTGCCTGCGCCCTCGCCTTGCATCGGCAGGGCCTGCGGGTCGCGCTTGTCGGGCGGATCGAGACGCCAAGCCCCGGGCGCACCGTAGCCCTTCTCGACGGCTCGGTGCGGTTTTTTCGGGCGTTGCAGCTATGGCCGCAATTGTCCCTCCACGCCGCGCCGCTGGCGACGATGCGGCTAGTTGACGATACCGATTCGCTGTTTCGCCCGCCGCCGGTTGCGTTCAATGCCGCCGAGATTGGGCTTGAAGCCTTCGGCTGGAACATCGAGAACCACGACCTGCTGGCAATCCTTGCCGAAGCGGTCGCGGCGGCCGGCATTCGTCTGATCGACACCAGAATCGAAGCTTTGAGGCTCGCCGCAGACGGCGCAATCGCGATCGGCACCGACGGTTCGAGGCATGGCGCCGGGCTGATCGTTGCGGCCGATGGGGCTGCCTCCGCAACCCGCGCTGCCGCCGGCATTGCGGTGCGCCAATGGCGCTATCCCCAGGTTGGCCTGACCGCACTCCTCGAGCATAGCCGGCCACACGCCGACACTTCGACCGAATTGCACACCAGACACGGTCCCTTCACCCTGGTGCCGCTGCTGGCGCGAGCCGGCGCGCCGCACCGCTCAAGCCTGGTTTGGCTGACCGAGCCGCGCCGCGCCCGAGCGCTGCAGGCCCTCGATTCCGCTCGGCTGGCGTTCGAAATCGAGCGCCAGGGCCATTCTATCCTGGGGAAGATGCGCCTGGAAACCGGGCTCGGGGCGCTCGCCATGCGCGGGCTCGTCGCCGAACGGATCGTCGCGCAAAGGCTCGCCCTTGTCGGCGAGGCAGCGCATGTCTTTCCGCCAATCGCCGCCCAGGGGCTCAATCTCGGCCTACGCGACATTGCTCATCTTGCCGATTCCCTGGCCGGCTGTTGCGATGCCGGTGCCGCGGCGGGGCTTGCGAATTACGAATCCCGGCGCCAGCGCGACATTGCTCTGCGCACTGCCGCCGTCGATTTTCTGAATCGCTCTTTGCTAAGCGACCTCTTGCCGGCCGACTTCCTGCGCGGCGCCGGCCTTCTGGCCATCTCCGCCATCGGGCCGCTTCGCCGGGCCGTCATGCGCAGCGGCGTCATGCCCGGCGAACCTCAGCCACGTCTGATGCGGCCTGGATCCGGCCTTGCCGGCGCTTGACGCGCGCGCCCTGCCGGGCAATCAAGGCGGCCCATTATGGCCAACCGTACTCAGGACATGCCGCTGATTTGCCAGCTGCGCTACCGGGCCGAATATTTCGGCTTCCGGCTCGTCGGCTTTGGTCTTGCCTCCTTGCCAATCGAGACCGCGGCCGCCGTGTCGGGCAAGGTCTGGCGCTGGGTGGCGCCTCACCTGTCGCGCCACAAACGCGCGCTTGCGCATCTCGCTCTGGCCTTGCCCGAGTGCCCTCAAGGCGATCGCGAGCGTATTGCCGGGGATATGTGGGAGAATCTCGGCCGCACTTTCGCCGAAATCCTTCCACCTCGGTGAACTTGCCCGCGGTGAACGGATCGCCTTTGCCGACCCCGCCAAGGCCGAGGCGATGGGCAAGGCCTATCGCAAGGCGATTGTCTGCTCATCGCATATCGGCAATTGGGAGCTTGCCATTGTCGCCGCAATACGCCTTGGCCTGAAACCGGCCGGGGTCTACCAGAAGATCAAGAATCCCTTTGTCGATTCCTACGTGACCCGAACCCGCCAGCCGCTCTATCCCGGCGGGCTGCACGAAAAGGGCAAGGAGGCGGCCCGCCATCTCGTCCGCTACGCGCGCAACGGCGGCACCGTGGCGCTCTTGGCCGACCTGCGTGAAAACCGCTCGATCACTGTCCCCTTCTTCCGTCATCCGGCCCGCTCGACCACCTTTCCGGCGACCCTCGCCCGCACTCTCGGGCTGCCACTTCTGGTCGGCGTCGCAGTCCGCGAACCGGGCACCCGATTCCGTTTCGAGATCGAGGAAATCGGCGTTCCGGTGACTGCCGACAAACACGCCGATATTGCTGCGGCGACCGCGGCACTGCAAGCCTGCTTTGAGCGCCAGATCCGCGCCCATCCCGAGCAATGGATGTGGGCACATCGGCGCTGGGACTGATAGGCTGCGGCCAACAAGGAAGGCTCACATTGCGCATCGCGACCTGGAACGTCAATTCGATCAGACAGCGCGTCGACCATCTGATCGCCTATCTTGCCGAGACGAAGCCCGATGTCGTCTGCTTGCAGGAGTTGAAATGTCTCGATGATGCCTTCCCGCGCGCAGAAGTCGAAGCTGCCGGCTATACGGTCGCTTTGCATGGTCAGAAGACATTCAATGGTGTCGCCATTCTGTCGCGCTTCCCGATGGAAGTGACGCGTGGCCTGCCGGGCAATGCCATGGATGATGCCGCCCGCTATATCGAGGCAGTGATTTCGACAAGAACGGGCGTCCTGCGGGTGGCCTCGCTCTATGCGCCGAATGGCAATCCGCCGGACAGCGAAAAATACACATACAAGCTCGCCTGGATGGATCGGCTGATCGCCCATGCGCGCGAACTTCTGAGCCACGAGGAACCGATGGTGCTGGCTGGCGACTACAACGTCATACCGGACAATGCCGATGTCCATGACCCCCTGCTCTGGGCCAAGGATGCGCTCTTTTTGCCCTCAACGCGGGCCAAGTTCCAGGCGCTGATAAACCTCGGCCTGACCGATGCCCTGCGGGCTGCGACCGACGCGCCTGGCCTCTACACGTTCTGGGACTACCAGGCCGGCGCATGGCCCAAGAACAACGGCATCCGGATCGACCATTTGCTGTTGTCGCCGCAAGCCACCGACCTTTTGCGCAGCGTCAGCATCGACAAGGCCATGCGCGGCCGTGAACGGCCCTCCGACCACGTTGCGGTGCGGCTCGATCTTGATGTCGCCTTGCCCTAACCGCCCGGTGTCTTACCCCGGCTCGGGGTGTTGCCGGGACCCGCAGCCGCCGAACCGACATTGCCCGGTCCCCGATTTGCCTCGCCACTGCCGTCATGGCCGCCTATCGGCTGGCGCCCGGATTGGTCGATTGCAGCATGCGCCGCCTTGGTAAAGCGGCAGATGTCTGCGCTGCTTGCCGTGCAGAGGTCGGCAAAGCGGAACGGAACCCGACCTGACAATGGACCTTCGATCCGACGAGCCGAGGCGATCGCATAGGTGCCGGCCACCAGCCGCACGCAGCGCGAGGGATTGACCTTCATACAGACAATGGCCGCCCCGCTTTCGACGACGACGAGGGTTCGGCCGGAGCGGTTCCGGAAGTCAAGAGCCGTACCGCGCACCCCGATCGTTGCGACCGGGGTCGTGATGGCGAAGGCCCTGGGGTCGCTGTCGCCGGTAACGAAGCGGAACGCCCCGATCGCCGTCCGCAGCGCGACCGAACGGGCGCCATGGGCGGGATCGAACACGAAACGGTCCAGTCGAACCTGCGAGGTTGGGCCAAGCGCGAGATTGGTCGCGTCGAGGAACGTTAGTCGGGCCATCGAGGCCGTCTGCGTTGCGATCAATTCATTGGCGAAAATGGCGCTGCCGTCGGAAAGTCTTCGGCTCTGGCTACCGATGCTGCCGGAAACGTCGCGCTCGACCAGCACTGTCTGACCAATTGCCGCATTTTCGGCACGGCCATTTCCGGCCAAGCCGATCGCCGCCGCGGCAAGGACAAGGCCGACTATGCCACGCCATTTCGGGCCCCGCAAAATCATTGGGTCTCCATGCGCCGCCTTGGCGCTGCACGGTCAATCTCGGCCGGCAAAATGAATTTGGCGTAAAGATCGCCGGGCAGCCCGGCTTGCCGCTCGCCCGGGCCCACCGCATACTGGCCTGCCCTTCGATGGCTTTTTGCGCGGGAGATCGACCTGTCCGTCACGCCACCGCCCGCCCGATGGCGGCGCCGCCTCGGCAATTGGGCTTTATGGCTGGGGCCGATCGGCCTTGGCGTCTTTCTCACCTTGGCCCAGCTGCCGCTCGTCACAAGGCTGCAGAATCTTGTCTTCGATGGTTACCAGTCGATGTCGCCGCGGCCCTGGCAGCCCGACCTGCCGGTCCGGGTCGTCGACATCGACGAGCCGTCATTGGCCCGCTATGGCCAATGGCCCTGGCCGCGTGACCGGATGGCATTGCTGACCCGCAAGCTGCAGGAATTCGGGGCGGCGGCAATCGGCTTCGACGTGATCTTTGCCGAAAGGGATCAGACGTCGCCGGGCGAGATTGCCAAGCGTCTGCCGGCCGGTCCGGAGCGCCAGGCGCTCGAGGAGATTGCCGCCAAGAACGCGTCCCATGAAGATCTTTTCGCCCAGGCGCTCGCCGAATTGCCCAGCCTATTGGCCTTTGTCGCCACCAATGACGGCGGTGAACCGCCGCCGAAAATGAAGGCGGGATTTGCCTTTGCCGGCGACGATCCTGACCAGTTCCTGCAACATTTCACGGGCACCATACTGCCCTTGACTAGCCTGCTTGATGCGGCGAGCGGGCTTGCCGCGATCACGCTCAGCCAGGACCACGACCAGATCGTGCGCCAGGTGCCGCTCCTCTATGCCCTTGCCGGCAAGGATGGCGCGGTCGAACTCGCGCCATCGCTCGCCGCCGAAGCGCTGCGAATTGCGCAGCAAGCCTCGACCATCGTGGTGAAATCCTCGAACGCCTCTGGCGAAGCCGGCTTTGGCGCCAATACCGGGATAACTGCAGTTAAGATCGGCGATCTTGAAATTCCGACTGATCGCAACGGGACGGTCCGGGTACGGTTTTCCGGCTACCAGAAGAAACGCCATATCTCGGTTGGCGACCTTCTGGAGGACAAAGTCGAAAGGGCGGAAATCGAAGGCCGGATCGCGCTGGTCGGATCGAGCGCCGCCGGGCTCGGCGATATCCGGGCGACGCCGCTCGAGGGTTCGGTGCCTGGCACCGACATCTATGCCGAATTGATCGAGCATGTGACCTCGGCCCAGCGTCTGGTTCGGCCCGATTTTGCGCCGGGCCTTGAGGCATCGCTGATCGTTCTGGGCGGCCTCTTGATCGGCCTGCTGGTGCGACGACTAAAGGCGCTCGGCGCGGCAATCGGTGCCGCCGTTCTGATCGGCGGGGTCGCCGTCGCGAGCTATGCTCTATTCCTACATCGTGACCTCCTGGTCGATCCGCTGATGCCGGCCGCGACCTGGCTGTCGCTCTATGGCACTCTGACCGTTGCCGCGTTTCGCCGGACCGAACGCGAGCGTCGAGCGGTGCGCGAGGCCTTTTCGCGCTATCTTGCCCCCGCCGTCGTTGCTCGCCTTGTCGCCGATCCCTCGAAGCTGAAACTCGGCGGCGAATTGCGGCACGTCACGATCCTGTTCAGTGACGCCCGCAATTTCACGGCGCGCTCGGAGACGCTCGACGCTCAGGGCGTCGTCGATTTTCTGAACCGCCTGCACACGCCGCTCACCGCTGCCGTGCTCGATCATGGCGGGACGATCGACAAATACATCGGCGACGGGCTGATGGCATTTTGGAACGCGCCGCTCGATGTCATCGACCATGCCAATGCGGCCTGCCGGGCGGCGCTCGACATGCTTGCCGCCATTCCCGCCATTGACGCGGCGATGCGCGCCGAGGCCGAAACCAAAGGGCGGCCGCATGTTCCGGTGCGGATTGGGATTGGCATCAACACTGGCGACGTGTTTGTTGGCAATATGGGTTCGGATCAGCGCTTCGACTATTCGATCGTCGGCGACCCGGTCAATGTCGCAGCCAGACTGGAGAGCGCGACCAAGGAGCGCGGCGTCGATATTTTGGTCTCGCAATCGACCGCCGCCGCGGCCACCGATTTTCGCTTCCGGGCGCTCGGCGAAATCGATCTAAAGGGGAAGAGCCAGGCGACCGCGATTTTCACGATCGACGGCAAGCGCGAACCCTGAATTTGTCAGGGCTGTGGTGGTTTTGGCCGGAAATCGTCGAGGTAGCGGCGCGACATTTCGCGATCCGTTTCGCTCGCCGTTGACATCGCTTGATTATAAAAATCGCCGACCCAGGCGTCCTTGACCTTGTCGGCGCTTCCGTTGGCAAGCGTCAGCAGGGCAAGGCCTCGCGCCCGTTGCGGAGGCAAGTCGTATTGACCGGAATAGAGCACGTGGCCGAGGATGGCCTGGGCGAAATATTGGCCCTTGCGGGCGGCAAGATCGAGCCAGCCAAGTCCCTGGCGGGCATTGGGCTCAGTGCCAATCCCATCGAGATACATCCGGCCGAGGTTATACTCGGCGTTCGCATCGCGGAAATTGGTGGCGGCAAATTCGAACAGACGCAACGCCCGCGAGGGGTCGGGCTTCATCCGGCTCGGGATGCCGTTCAGGCAATAGACGCCAATCGCAACGAATGCATTTGAGACGACCGATCGGCGCGAGGCCGGCAATTCATCCTCTTCGTCGGTGAATTTCTTGACGATCTGAAGGAAATACTCATAGGCCTGCCGGTCGTCGCGGGCGACGCCGTCACCATCGGCATACATCCGGCCCAGCTTCCATTGGGCCAGCGGATAGCCCTTGTCGGCCGCATATTTCAAAGCTTCGACCGATGATTTGACGTCGCCGGTCTGGTAGCTGCGCAGACCTGCCCGCAATGCCGCTTCGGGATTGGAGAACAATTCCGGCGTCTTGGTCGTCGCCGGCGTCTCGGTGCCGTCGAGGGCAAAGCTCGGCCCGGCCGCACACAGCCCGCAAAGGGCCAGGCTCGCAACCAGCGCTATTCGGCTAAATGTCGGCATAGACATGGGTCTCGCCTGCTTGGCCTGGATGAGTGACGGCACCGTTTTTGGCCGGGCCGACGGTCTGGGCATATTTCCAGATGGCGCCGGAGCCGTAATCGGTTGAACGCGGCTGCCAAAGCTGGCGCCGGGCGGCAAGGTCGTGATCGCTGAGCTCGACAGCAAGCCGGCCGGCGACGGCATCGACTTCGATAATATCGCCGTCCCGCAGCAGCGCGATTGGTCCGCCCACTGCCGCCTCCGGTCCGACATGACCGACGCAGAACCCGCGGGTCGCGCCGGAAAACCGGCCGTCGGTTATCAGTGCGACTTTGTCGCCCATGCCCTGGCCATAAAGCGCTGCCGTGGTCGACAGCATCTCGCGCATGCCGGGTCCGCCGCGCGGGCCCTTCATAGCGGATCACCAGCACTTCGCCTTCTTTGTACTGGCGCAAGCGCACCGCCTCGAAACAGGCCTCCTCGGAATCGAAGCATCGCGCCGGGCCCGGAACACGCAGCTTGTCTTGGGCCATGCCAGCGACCTTGACGATCGCGCCTTCCGGCGCGAGATTGCCGCGCAGTCCGACGACGCCGCCGGTCGGCGTGATGGGCCGATCGGCCGGGTAGACGACGTCCTGTTCGTCATTCCAATGGACCTTCGCCATGTTCTCGGCGATGGTCCGGCCAGTGACGGTGAGGCAATCGCCGTGCAGAAAGCCGTGGTCGAGCAGTGTCTTCATCAAGAGCGGAATGCCGCCAGCCTCGAACATGTCCTTGGCGACATATTTGCCGCCCGGCTTGAGATCAGCAATATAGGGCGTCCGCTTGAAGATTTCGGCCACGTCGAACAGATCGAACGTTATCCCGCATTCGTGGGCGATCGCCGGCAAGTGCAGGGCCGCATTGGTCGAGCCCGCCGGACGCCGCCACCACGGTCGCCGCATTTTCCAGCGCCTGGCGAGTGACAATATCGCGCGGCCTTATGTTCCGGCTGATCAATTCCATGATCATTTCGCCCGCGATCATGCAGAACCGGTCGCGCATCTCGTAGGGAGCCGGCGCGCCGGCCGAATACGGCAAGGCCAAGCCCAATCGCCTCCGACACGGTTGCCATCGTATTCGCGGTGAATTGGGCACCGCAGGCACCCGCCGACGGACAGGCCACCCGCTCAAGCTCGTCAAGATCCTCGTCCGACATCTGGCCAACCGAATGCTTACCGACCGCCTCGAACAAATCCTGCACGGTAACCGGCTTGCCGCGGAAGGTGCCGGGCAGGATCGATCCTCCGTAGATGAAGATCGAGGGGACATTGAGGCGAACCATAGACATCATCATGCCCGGCAGGGACTTATCGCAGCCGGCGAGACCGACAAGGCCATCGTAGCAATGCCCGCGCATGGTTAATTCGACGGAATCGGCGATCACCTCGCGCGACACCAGCGAAGCCTTCATGCCCTGGTGACCCATGGCAATACCGTCGGTTACGGTAATCGTGCAGAATTCGCGCGGCGTGCCCTGGGCCGCTGCAACGCCCTTCTTGACCGCCTGGGCCTGTCGCATGAGGGCGATGTTGCAGGGGGCTGCCTCGTTCCAGCAGGTCGCGACCCCGACGAGCGGCTGATGAATCTGCTCCTGGGTCAGACCCATCGCATAGAGGTAGGAACGGTGCGGGGCACGTGCCGGCCCTTCCGTCACGTGACGGCTCGGCAACTTCTTCTTGTTGAAGACGAGCGCGTCCATGACCGATCCCGATAGCCTCCCGCGTGCCGAAAGCCGGCGCTCGCCTAGGTGTCTTGGTAGGAGTGCTGGTCCGCCGAGAGTAATCGCTAGACCTGGCTGGGCCGGTCTAGCAAAAGCACCCTAACAAAGCCTGCAACGATCCAGCCCTTTTGATAGCGCAAAATTAGCCGGTGGTTTATGGCTGAATCGCGGCCTTGGCGGCTGCTCGCCATCTTGCCGCGGACCTGTGTCCAGAAAGTCACAAAATTTGCTCAGCCGGGTCGGCAAGGCGCTGCAGCGCAGCAAGGATTTTATCGAATTCTTTGGCTCGTCTCGCTGCGGCGCTCGCGGTTTTCCTCAATCACCTCTTCGGGCGCCCGTCCGACGAAATCCGCATTGGCAAGTTTTGCGTCGATCTTGCCGATTTCGCCGCGCAGGCGCTCGAGGTCGCGGCCGAGCCGTTGGCGTTCGGCTGAAGCGTCAATGATTCCGTCGAGCGCCAGGACCGCGATCGTGCCGCGCACGATCATCTGCACGGCGCCGCGCGGCGGGCGCTCGACAAAGCCGATTTCGGAAATCCGGGCGAGCCGCCGGACGGCCTCTTGCCAGCGCGCGAGCCGGTCGGCGAGCGGTGCATTGGGATCGGTCAGGAAAAGCGGCACCTGGGCCGCGGCCGGCACGTTCATTTCGGCGCGCACCGAACGGATCTCGGCGATCAACTCGACGATCGAGCCGATTTCATTTTCGGCGGCGGCATTGTCGAGTCCCCCAAGCCGCGGCCACTCGGCCAATGCCAGGACCTCGTCGTGGCGGACCGCGGCGGTGCCGGTCAAGGCCCACAATTCCTCGGTCAGAAAGGGCATGAACGGATGCAGCAGCTTCAGGATGATTTCCAGGGTGAAGGCGACGCAAGCCTGGGTCTCCGCCCTGGCCGCGCCGTCGGCGCCCTGCAGCACCGGCTTGGCCAATTCAAGATACCAGTCGCAGAAAATATTCCAAACGAACCGATAGGTCGCGTTGGCCGCATCGTTAAAACGAAAGGTCTCGATCGCGTCTGTCACTTCGGCACAGGCCTTGGCGGCCTCGCCGATGATCCAGGCATTGAGCGCTTGCTCGACCCGGCGCGGCTCGAAATCCAAGCGAAGCGCGCAGCCGTTGAGCTCGGCAAAGCGGGTCGAGTTCCACAATTTGGTTGCGAAATTTCGGTATCCTTCGATCCGCTGCATCGACAGCTTGATATCGCGGCCCTGCGCCGCCATGGCGGCCAGGGTGAAGCGCAGCGCGTCGGCTCCGTAGGTGTCGATGAGATTCAAGGGGTCAACGACGTTGCCCTTGGATTTCGACATTTTGGCGCCCTTTTCGTCACGAACGAGGGCGTGAATGTAGACCTGCCTGAATGGCACTTCGGCCATGCAATACAGGCCCATCATCATCATCCGAGCGACCCAGAAGAAAATGATATCAAAACCCGTGACCAGGATCCTCGTCGGATAGAAACGTTGCAATTCCCGCGTCCGCTCCGGCCATCCAAGCGTCGAAAACGGCCACAGCGCCGAGGAGAACCAGGTGTCAAGCACGTCCTCGTCGCGGCGCAAATCGACGCGGCGCCCGTAATGGGCGAGCGCGGCGACCGTTGCCGCCGATTCACTCGGCTCGACGAAGACCTTACCGTCGGGGCCGTACCAGGCCGGGATCTGGTGTCCCCACCAAAGTTGGCGCGAGACGCACCAGGGCTCTATGTTCTCGAGCCAATCGAAATAGGTCTTTTCCCACGTTTTGGGCACGAAATCCGTGCGCCCGGCGCGAACCGCCTCAAGGGCCGGCCCGGCAAGGCGCTTTGCATCGACGTACCATTGATCGGTCAGATAGGGCTCGACCGGTACGCCCGAGCGATCGCCGTGCGGGACGGCGTGGCGATGCGGCTGAACGGTATCGAGCAGGTCGCGCGCCTCGATCATGGTGACGATACGCTGGCGCGCGGCAAACCGCTCGAGGCCGTCAAGCTCTAGTGTAGCCGCAAGCTCGGCCGAGGGCGACAGACCGGCGAGAAAGGCAGTATTGTTGCGCAGGGCCAGTTTGGCCTCGTCGTCGAAAATATTGATCAATGGTAGTCCGTGCCGGCGGCCGACCTCGAAATCGTTAAAATCATGGCCGGGCGTAATTTTGACCGCCCCGCTGCCCTTGCTCGGGTCGGAATAGGCGTCCGCAATGATCGGTATCCGCCGCCCGACCAAGGGCAAAATGACATATTTGCCGACGAGGTCGGCATAGCGCTCGTCGTCGGGATGAACGGCGACCGCACAGTCGCCAAGCATCGTCTCCGGTCTGGTCGTGGCGACGGTAATATGGCGGTCGGCCTCGCCCTCGACTGGGTACATCAAATACCACAAATGCCCGTTTTGTTCGACGGTTTGGACTTCGAGGTCGGAAATTGCCGTCCCGAGTTTGGGGTCCCAGTTGACCAGCCGCTTGTCGCGGTAAATCAGTCCGTCACGGTGGAGGCTAACAAAAACCTTGACGACCGCGCTCGAAAGTCCCTGATCCATGGTGAAGCGCTCCCGCGACCAGTCGCAGGAGGCACCGAGCCGCTTCAATTGACTGACGATCGCCCCGCCTGATTGCGCCTTCCAGCGCCAGATTTCTTCAACAAAGGCGGTCCGGCCCATATTGCGCCGGTCGGTGCGGTGTTCCGCGGCGAGCTTGCGCTCTACGACCATCTGGGTGGCGATCCCAGCATGATCGGTGCCAGGCTGCCACAGCACATCTTTGCCGCGCATGCGCTCGAACCGGCAGATGATATCCTGCAGCGTATTGTTGAGCGCATGGCCCATGTGCAGATTGCCGGTTACGTTGGGTGGCGGAATGACCATACAGAATGGCTCGGCCGAAACCCGGTCGGGCTGGCCGGCCCGGAACGCGCCGGCGTCTTCCCATACCCGGGCTATCCGCTGTTCGACGGCGGCAGGATCAAAAGTCTTGTCCATCATCAGGGGGCACCAATCGTCGGTCGGCACTAAGGGCCAGGTTCGATCGGTGCAAAAAAACAGCCAGAGAGGCCGGAGTCAACGCGCAGCGGTCAAAAGGGGACTGCTAGGCACTCCGGCCGCGCGCCACCCGCTCAATTTCCGAGCGGACCAGCCGCTCGACGATCGTCGGCAGATTGTCATCGAGCCATGACTTGAGCATCGGCCGCAGCAAGTCGCGCGTCACCTGCTCGACCATTCCGGAATTCTGCAGCATCATCGAGGTTGCGAGCGTATCGAAAGCCTGCGCCACCGAGGCGCCAGTCGCAGCCGACAGCAGCGAATCCGTGACCGCGCCCGGGCCGGCCGCCGGGGTGATTGCCGCCGGCGCCGCTTCCACCACCTCGAGGAATTCCGCATCCTCGTCCCTGGCCGTCGCCGGCTCGAACTCGACCAAGTGGTCAGCGCCAGGCCGCGCCGGTCGCTCGGCCTCCGCCGCTACCGATCGCCCGGCCGCCGCCTGATCGTCGGCGATGATCCGCCGGATCGAGGCGAGAATTTCCTCCATAGAGGGTTCGTTGGCTCGCTGGTCGTTTACCTTCGACTCGGAGTGAAAATGACTTCGTTGCGCTGCCGCTGATGCTGCGTTCATGGCCTCTAACGCTTTCGCGATCCCTTCTTGCGCTCGCTGGAACACGTCCACCTGCCGCCGCCAGTGGCCCATGCTCCCGCCGTATCAACGACGGAATTGCAGTCTAATCCGAGCCCTGGCACCGGGCAAGGTAAGGCGGGCAAAGCACTTGTGGACAGCGTCGAATGTTCAGCGGCCGTCAGGCGTGCGCAGGCCGAACCACTTGTCCTTGACTTGCTCGTAATGAATCTGCGGATCATATCGCTCGACCGGCAGGGCGAGCGTATCGGCCGACAATCGACCGAGGGCAGACAATACGGCATAACCGAAGACAACCCGGTCGCGCTGGGCGGTGACCAGATTGACCCGCGATGTCAATAGTGTCTGCTGCGCATTAAGGACATCGAGCGTAGTTCTCTGGCCGACCTTTGCTTCCTCCCGCACGCCGTTGAGCGCTACCTCGTTGGCGGTCACCTGGGCCTGGACCGACTGAATGACGGCGATCGAATTGGTAAATTGTGCCCAAGAACTGACCGCGTTGGCCCGGACAAGATCACGTTGAAGATCGGCTTGCAGCCGCGTCTGCCCCAGAACCTCTTTAGCCTGCCTCGTCGAGGCGAAAGTCACGCCACCATCGTAGAGCGGCATGGTGATGTTGCCGGTGATCGTATAATTGGTGTTGCGCGAACGCGGCAGGCCCTTGGGATCATTGCTGAACAAGGCGCTGCCAGTCAGGTTGGCGGTCGGATAAAGGCCGGCCTCGGCGATATTGACCCCAAGTGCCGCCGCATCGACGCCATGCAAAGCGGCCTGGATCGACGGATGCTCCGCCTGGGAAATATCGATCGCCTCGTTCAAGGTCTTCGGCAAAAATCGCTCCGGCGGCTTGGCCGGCTCAAGCCGCTTTGGTTCAACACCGATGACGCGCCGGTAATTGGCGATGCTCGTCTTGAGATTGGATTCCGCCTGCACCGCCTGCGCCTGGCCGAGGGCAAGGCTCGCTTCGGCCTGGGCGACGTCCGTCCGGGTCACCTCGCCGACTTTGAACCGGTCGTTCGTCTGCCGCAATTGCTCCTGCAGCACCGTGACGTTATTGCGCGTAAGGCTGAGAATCGCCGTGTCGCGCAGGACATTCATGTAATAGGTGGCGGCGTCAAAGAGCACATTCTGCTCGGTGTTGCGCATCGTCTCGCGGGCTCCCAGAACCTGCAAATCGGCTTGCCGGACACCATTCATCGTGCGCCCGCCATTGAACAGGTTCTGGCTGATCTGCAGCCCCGCATCGCGCCCCTGGGAAACCGAATTGCTGACCTTCGGCGGTCGATAGCCATTAACGTGACCAGTTTGCGGGTCGGTGGGAACAGGATCGAATACCTGGTTGTCACCCAATGTCGCCCGGTTGGCTTGGAAGCCGATATCGGCGACGGCGGCAAGGGATGGCCGGTACCCCGATTTCTTGATTGCAACATTCTCGTCCTGGGCCCGCACCGCTGCTCGTTGCTGATTGAGGTCGGGATTGCTGTAATAGGCACGCGCCATGGCGCTGGCGAGGGTCTCGGCCAGGCTTGGTTCCGCGAAAACCACACAAAGCAAGCCGAGACCAACCGCCATATAGCTCGAAGATCGCATTATCTTCGAACCTCGGTCGATCTTGCGCGAACCAACCATCACGTCTCCCCAAGACCCGGAACGGGCCAATTCTCTTCATGCCGGCAATTCCAAATACGCCGGAATGTCCCGAAAAACATCAAACCAGGCAAGGGGTTCGGAGCTTGAAAAAGGAGAGACACCAGATTCCTTGAAAAATCAGCCATAGCCCAGATTTTGGGCGGCGTAAGCTTACCCGGCCCGCCCCGGCCCGGCGATAGTCCACACACCCCTCCAACCAGATAAATTCAAATTGACGCAAAAATGCGACACGGTTGTTTCAGAAGCGAAATTCGGGCGCCTGGCGAAATTCGGCCAGAATCGGCGCCGCGGCATTGAACAAGGCACGGGAGCTGGCGCTGCCACCCGATTTGACATAAAGGCGAACCTGCATTGCCCGATCGCCCTCGGCCGGCACCCGCGCCGGGCCGATCAAGCTGCCGCCTTCGCAAAGTTGGGCGATCAGGGCATCGGGCCGGCGTTCAAAGCCGCCATTGACGATGATCCGGTCAAAAGGTGCCGCCGAAGGCGCGCCCTCGGCGAGCGGCCCGCTGACCAGAGACACGCCTTTGACGCCCGCCCGACGCAAATTTTCCTCGACCCGCGCACTTGCCGCCGGATCGGATTCTAGCGCCGTGACCCTGGCGCCAAGTCCGGCGAGAATGGCACTGGTGTAGCCCGAGCCCGCCCCGACATCGAGTACCGCTTGGCCAGGAATGATGGCCGCGGCCTGGATCATACGGGCGGTCAACATGGGGGGGAGCATCCAGCGACCGGCGCCAAGGTCAAGGGCACAATCGGCATAGGCGACAGCCCGCAGGGGCTCGGGCACGAACCGCTCGCGCGGCAGACTGGCGATAACTGCCAAGATCCCGAGATCGGTCACGTCAAAGGTCCGGATCTGGCCGTCCAGCATGTGCCGGCGTTGCTCGGCAAAAAGATCGCGGGCCGCATCCTGCATGTCGCGCTCCATTCGGATCATTCGGGACCTAATCCTTGGCCCGCTCAACATAGGACCCGTCTTCGGTCTGGACGACAACCCGGGTGCCAGCGCTGATGTGCGGTGGCACCATGATCCTTACCCCATTGGCCAGTTTGGCCGGTTTGTAGGAGGAGGACACGGTCTGGCCTTTCATCACCGGCTCGGTCTCGGTGATCGCAAGCACGACGCGAGGCGGCAATTGTACGGCAACCGGGACGCCATTGAATAGGCTCAGGATGCATTTCATGTTTTCCTGGAGATAGACGGCCTGGTCGCCCATGACATCCTTGGGGACAGTGACCTGCTCGAAATTCTCCTGATTCATGAAGGTGTAGCCGTCGCCATCCTCGAAGAGATAGGCATAGTCATGATCCTCGACAAAGGCCCGCTCGACCTGTTCGGTCGTCTTGTATCGCTCGGAGACTTTGACGCCGTCGCTGAGCCGGCGCATGTCGATCTGGGTAGTCGGCGTGCCCTTGCCTGGATGAAAGCTTTCCGCCGTCAAGACGACATAAAGCTGGCCGTCCTCCCGTTCGATAATGTTGCCCTTGCGGATCGAGCTTGCGATGACTTTCACGAGATGGGTTCCTGTGTGACGGTGGCAATTCGGCGCGAACAATAGAGATTGACACCCAAAACGCCAGCCAAATCGAAACGCCAGTCAAATCCGAAGGCCCCCCGATGATCGCCGCCTCACCTCACTTTGCCCGGCACGTCCATGCCGACCGCCGGCCGCGCCTGATCCTGCGCAACCAATTGGTGGCGGCGGTGCGCCGCTATTTCGAGAGCGAGGGATTTTGCGAAGTCGACCTGCCAATTCTCCAAATCTCGCCCGGCAACGAGCTGCATTTGCATGCCTTCGCGACCAGGCTCGAGACGGTGGCGGGGCAAGAAACCGACATTTACCTCAATACATCGCCGGAATTCGCGTGCAAGAAGCTCTTGGCCGCCGGCGAAACCCGAATTTTCACCTTTGCCAAGGTCTTCCGCAACCGCGAGCGCAGCGCACTTCACCACCCCGAATTTACCCTGCTCGAATGGTATCGTCGCGACGTGGATTACCAACAGGTGATGCTCGACTGCGAAGCCCTGCTTGCCATTGCGGCGCAAGTTGCCGGGCGCCCGACATTCGACTTCCGCGGCCGCCGGTTCGAGGCCAGTCTGCCAGCCGACCGCTTGAGTGTCGGCGAGGCGTTCCAGCGTCATGCCGGGATCGATCTGATGCGCCTGCTTCCAGCCGGGTCCTCGACACTTCAGGCATTTGCGGTAGCCGCCAGATCGGCCGGGGTGCGCTGTGCCGAAATCGGACAGCTGGTCAGATATATTCAGCCGGGTGCTCGGCGAGCGGATCGAACCCCACCTTGGCAATGGCCGAGCGACCATTCTCTACGATTATCCGCTCGAGGAGGCCGCCCTCGCCCGCCGCAAGCCTACCGATCCGCGCCTGGCCGAGCGTTTCGAACTGTATGGTTGCGGCGTCGAATTGGCCAATGCTTTCAGCGAATTGACCGATCCGTTCGAGCAGCGCCAGCGATTTGAGGCGAGCATGCAGCAGCGCCAACAGCTTTACGGCCATCGCTATCCGATCGACGAGGACCTCCTTGCCGCCCTCGCCGCAATCGACAGCGCCGCGGGAGCCGCCTTGGGATTTGACCGTCTCGCAATGTTGGCAAGCGGTGCCGAACGGATCGAAGATGTGCTCTGGGCGCCGGTCGCTTCGCCCGATTAGGATGCTGACGCTGGCCGAGCTGCCGCGGCCGCGGCGGCGGCAAAACTATCTGGCCCCGCTCCGCCAACGGTTTGCACCGAAACGGTGGCGCTCGCAAATTCGATCCCAGCCTCGTCAACAGCATGGAATAGGCGCTTCATGGCCTCGCGCTGGATGTAGCTAGGCATGTTCGGCTTGGCGGCCCATGGCCGGGAAAGACCAGGCTGATGAGCCCGTAGCCGACCGTCCAAAGCAGCGCGAACCCAAGCCCATCGAGGCCAAGCAGCCCGAGTTCGGACCAAATCCAGTGGCGTCCCTCAACGAAACCGGCGATCCGAACCTCGCTGCCGCGCGCAAGACGGCGGAACGCAGCCTCTGCCGCGAGGGCGAGGCCGAGGCAAACCAAGACCACACTCGCGAAGCCTAGCGGGCCGCGGCCCCGCCGGCGCCTTCGTCGAGAAGGCTAGGTAGCCGGCTCAGTTCGGCAAAGAATTGGGGGTACAGCCCCAAGGACTAGGAGCGCTTGCGCTCGAAAACGGTCAAATTCCGCGGCAACTCTATCTTCGCCGTCCTCGCTCGCCGTTACCGGCGCGGCCTTGGCCGCCGGCCGTGCCGTTTCTTCTTCCTTCTTCAGCTTGGCCACCACCGCCGTGCTGATTGCATCGATCCATTGCGCCATCTGCTCCTGGGTCACGCCGGACGGTGGCGCCAACCCTGGCGGCGTTTGAGACGGCGGCAAGCTAAGCCGCCGCGACGAGCAGCAGCAGAGCGAGCCGGCGTAGAGCAGAGCTAAAATCAGGCGCCGCCCCCTTCATTTCGTTTCCCGCAATTTTCCGCATGGCTGGCCCGCATTGGCGAACAGCTCTGAGAAACCCTTAAGCCCGGGAGGGGAGCCGAGTCCAAGGGGCCGGTTGTGACCTCCAATAAGTGTGGCGGACCAGTTGCCTGGCCCGCCACTACGTCGCCCTCGTCCCGGGCGCGCCCCGGAACTTGTTACTCCCAGGCCCGGTTTACGACGCCTTTTTCGGGAAAGCGAGCGCGACGAACCGGGAAGCATCGCCGGTTTTGAGGCGCATCAGGACCGACTTACGGCTGTCCCTGCGGGCCTCATCGAGCGCCGCCTTGACCTGGGCCGGTTCGGTGACCGGCTTGCCGGCGATTTCCAGGATAACGTCGCCCTGGCGAATGCCTTGCTCGGCACCGGCGCCATTGGGATTGACATTGGTGACAACGACACCTTCCTTGCCAGCGCCATCAACGTCCTTGGCCGGAGCGAGCTGCAGGCCGAAAGAGCCGCCGATCTTGGTATCTTCCTTATCGGTCTTGGCGATCTTTTCATTCGGCAGCTCGCCGAGCTTGACGCTCGCGGTCTGTTCCTTGCCGTCACGGATGAACGTCAATTTGACGCTTTCACCCGGCCGCATTGCGCTGACCCGACGCGACAAGTCCTTTGGATTAGCAACCGGATCGCCGTTGACGGCCGTGATCACGTCACCCGACTTGATGCCGGCGCCGGCGGCGGGGGCATCCTTTTGCGCCTCCGCGACAAGTGCGCCCTTGGCATCCTTCAATTGCAGGTTGTCAGCCAGTTCGGCAGTCACCGGCTGGATCTGAACCCCAATGAACCCACGAGTGACCTCGCCCTTGTCCTTCAAGGCGGCGACGACGCCTGTCACTGTGTCGGCGGGAATGTCAAAGGCAATGCCGACGCTGCCACCGGACGGCGAGAATATCGCGGTGTTGACGCCAACGACTTCACCGCTTGCATTGAAGGTCGGACCACCGGAATTGCCGCGGTTGACCGGCGCGTCGATCTGGAGGAAGTCGTCGTAGGGGCCAGCTCCGATATCGCGACCGCGGGCCGAGACGATGCCAGCGGTTGCGGTGCCGCCGAGACCGAACGGATTGCCCATTGCAACCACCCAATCGCCAACTCGAGGCGAGGTCTTGGCAAAGCCGACATAGGTGAACGTTCCGCCCTCCTTGACTTTAAGTAGCGCCAGATCAGTCTTCGGGTCGCGGCCGACGATTTTCGCGTCGAGGACGCGACCATCGTCCATGGTCACCGAGACTTCGGTGGCGTGATCAATGACGTGATTGTTAGTGACGATATAGCCATCGGCCGAAACGAAGAAGCCAGAACCGACCGCCTGGCCAAATTGCTTGTGCGGCCGGCCGGGCATGCCGGGCATTTGGCCGTCGCCGAAGCGCTTGAAGAACTTATCGATGCCCGGCGGCAGATCGGGCATGGTGTCGCTGTCGCCATCTTCCCCGTCAGTCATTGCGACGTTTTCGATCTTGACCTTGACCGAGACCACGGCAGGGCGGACCTTTTCAATCAGATCGGCAAAGGATAGTTGCGCGGCGACGGGCGCCAGGACCTGGCCGCCGCCTGCCGGCTGCAAGGAAACGGTGCCCTCGGCAAAAGCTGTGCCAAGCGCCAGCGCACATGCACCGGCCAAGAGCCCAGCTCGCAATCCTGGCAAAGCTATGGTGCGATTATGAA
>CAVZAB010000008.1:0-120353 GCA_963773155.1 uncultured Alphaproteobacteria bacterium
TTTCCGCGAATGCAACCGAGCAGTTCGCCCTCAGCCGCAGCCGGTCGGCCCCAGCTTGTGCAAGCTGGCGCTGCCGTCTAGAAACCCGCCGACCTCGCTCAGTGGGACCCCTTGATGCAGACCGAACCAGAGCTCCTGGCTTTTTTGGCGACGCTCGACATTGCCGTCGAGATAATCGACCATCCGCCAGCTTTTACCGTGGCGGAAGCCAGATCCCTGCGCGGCGCCATCCCGGGGGCGCATAGCAAGACCTTTTCGTCAAAGACAAGAAGGGGCGGATTTTTCTTCTGGTCGCCCGCGAATCCGCAGTCCTCGATCTGAAGCGCGTCCATGAAAAAATCGGAGCGCAAGGCCGGGTTTCATTCGGCTCGGCCGATTTGCTCGGGACCCTGTTCGGTGTGAAGCCCGGTTCGGTGACCCCGTTTGGGGCGATTAACGACAAGGAACGGCAGGTCACGATCGTTCTGGAAAAGGAATTGATGGACCATGAGCGGCTGAATTTTCATCCTCTGGTCAACACCCGGACGATCGGGCTTTCCCGCGCCGGCTTCCTGAAATTCCTGGCGGCGACCGGGCACGAGCCAATGATCGTCTCGCTCAGCGAGGATGGGTTGAACCGTAATCCTTGAAGAGCCGGGCTTTGCCAATAGGAGCCGAAACCACCATATTATGCCGGAGACGGGAAATTGCCGACCTCGCGTCGGCGCCGAAAGTGGGGACGATTATGGATCAGACGGGTCAAGCAGGCATGTCGGGCGGTTCGCTGCCGGCGGGCGACCTGATTAAAGATACGACGACCGCCGGATTCCGCCAGGACGTCATTGCGGAATCGGCCAAGCAGCCGGTTTTGGTCGATTTCTGGGCGCCCTGGTGCGGTCCCTGCAAGCAATTGACCCCGATCATTGAAAAGGCGGTGCGCCAGGCGGAAGGCAAGGTCAAACTCGTCAAGATGAACATCGACGATCATCCGCAGATCGCCGGCCAATTGGGCATCCAGTCGATCCCGGCCGTGATCGCCTTCCAGAAGGGACAGCCGGTCGACGGGTTCATGGGCGCGCTGCCAGAAAGCCAAGTCAAGGGTTTCATCGAACGCCTGGTCGGGCCGCTCGGCGATGCCGTCCAGGCCATGCTGGAAGAGGCCGAGGCCGCCGCGGCGCAGGGTGATTTGCACGGCGCTGGCGAATTATACGCCGCTGTTCTCGCCCAGCAGACTACCAATCTGCGGGCCATTGGCGGCTCTGCCCGTCTGCAGGTCGCGATGGGCCAGCTCGAACAGGCGCGCGGGCTTTTGGCCCTTGTTCCCGAAGGCCAGGCCAACGATCCGGCGATTACCGCCGCCAGGGCCGCGCTGGATCTTGCTGAACACGCTGCATCGCTCGGCGATCTCGCCGGGCTTGAAAATGCAGTCGCCAAAAACCCGATGGATCACCAGGCCCGCTTCGATCTCGCGGTGGCTTTGAACGCCAGCGGGGCCAGAGACGCGGCGGCCGAGCACCTACTTGAAATCGTCAAGCGGGACCGTAAATGGGAAGATGATGGCGCCCGCAAGAAGCTCGTTCAACTGTTTGAGGCGTGGGGTCCGATGGATGAAGCAGCTATTGCGGCGCGGCGCAGGCTTTCGGCTTTGCTGTTCTCTTAAGGTCGGGCAATTGGTCAGGGTATCGGCCGAAGCGGGGCAGGACGGGAGCATCGCATGAGCGTCAACAAACCCTATATGCGGCCCGAGGAATTGCCTTCGGTCATTGCAATCTTTCCGCTCTCGGGGGTGCTGCTCCTGCCGCGCAGCGAATTGCCGCTGACCATATTCGAGCCGCGCTACATGGCGATGATCGACGACGCCTTGATGGCGCAGAGGATCATCGGCATTATTCAGCCCGAAGGCGGCGGCGCCGATGGCAAGTCTGCGGCCCGGCTGTGCCAGGTTGGCTGCGCCGGCAAAATCACGCAATTTGCCGAGACCGGTGATGGCCGCTACATCATCTCGTTGACCGGCATCGCCCGCTTCCGGGTGGTGCAGGAATTGACGGTTCTAACCGCCTATCGTCAATGCGAAGTGGATTTGACGGCTTTTGCCCGGGATTTCGTGCCGAGGGCCGGCGAGAATGAGGTCAACCGCGCCGAAGTCCTGCGGACCTTGCGGGAATTCGCCAAGGCCAATAGTTTGAAGATCGATTGGAAGGGCATCGAGAACACGCCCAACGAGCCGCTGGTCAATGAATTGTCGATGCTGAGCCCGTTCGGTCCGCGCGAGAAGCAGGCGCTGCTCGAGGCTAAGGATTTGCGCTACCGCGCCGAAGTCCTGGTCGCCATGACCGAGATCGAATTGGCGCGCGGGAGTGCCTCGGATCAATCGTTGCAATGAGGGGACGCGAGGGACATGGCGGACGAACCCAAAGCTGAGCCGGGCGAAACTTCCCGCCACGAGGTCTCGCGGATCGATCCGCGACTCCTGGAAATCCTGGTTTGCCCCTTGACGAAATCGAGCCTCGATTACGATGCGGCGCGCCAGGAACTGGTGTCGCGGGCCGCCCGTCTCGCCTATCCGATCCGCGACGGTATCCCGATCATGCTGCCGGAAGAAGCTCGGCCGCTCGAAGATTGATCAGACCAGTTCGCCGCGCAGCAATTTGGCGTCGGCGCCGCCGAGGCCGGCGGCCTTGCGGATCAAGCCAGCCTTGAGACTCGGCAGCCGATCGACGAGGCCGAGACCGAGATCGCGCAAGAGCCGCAAGGCCATCGCGTCGTTTGAGAAGAACCGGTTCAGCATGTCGGTCGTGGCGGCCATCGCGAGTGTGTCGAATCGCCGGGCCTGCTCGTAGCGGCGCAGCGCGCTCGCGGCACCGGGGTCGAGGCCGAGCCGCAGCTGTTCGGCCAGGCATTGGGCGAGCGCTGCGACGTCGCGCAGGCCGAGATTGAGCCCCTGACCGGCAATCGGATGAATGGTATGCGCGCTGTCGCCAACAAGCGCGAGGCGCAAGGCGACGAAGCGGCGGGCAAGGTGCAGGCCCAGCGGAAAAGCGCGCGGCTGGTCGAGCACCTCGATGGCGCCGAGACGATGCTGGAAGCGTCGCTCCAATTCGCCGAGAAACGCGGCGCTGTCGAGACCGACCAGCCACGCCGCCTCGGCCCGGCGTTCGGTCCACACGATCGAGGAGCGCCGATGACGCAGGGGCAGGATGGCAAAGGGACCAGGGGGAAGAAAGTGTTCCTCGGCCCGCCCGCCATGATCGCGCTCATGACCGATCGTCGCGACGATTCCCGCCTGATCATAGTCAAAGCCGACGCTGGCAATCCCGGCGCTCTCGCGGAGCGGCGAGTCGCGCCCGTCGGCGGCGACCACAACGGCAGTTACACAGACGCCGTGCTCGCCGAGGCGCAGGGTCACCGCCGAATCCGTTGCGACAAAATCGCTGACCGTCGCTGCCACGCAATCGACGCCCTGGTCACGGCAGCTTGCCTCGAGCGCATCGGCCAGCGCGTCGTTCGGGACCATGTGAGCAAACGGCTGGCCCGGCTCCAGTTCGCCGGCGAAGTTCAAAAAGATCGGCCGGACCGGGTCGAGAATGCGGAAATCGGTGACAATCATCTCGGAGATCGGCTGAGCCTCGGCCTCGATTTTCTGCCAGACGCCGATCGCGCCAAGCATACGGCGTGGACCCGCCGTAATGGCAGAGGCCCGGCCGGGACTACGCCGGTGGCCGAAATCGGGGTCGCAAACGCTAATCGCAAGATCGCTGCCGAGAACTCCTCTTGAGGACGGCCGCCAAGGCGAGACCAATAATCCCGCCGCCGGCGACCACAATATCGCGCCGCGAGCCTGTCGCAATCATGCCGTCGTTTCCTCGCCGTTGGTTGCACGCCCTTGACAAAATAGCCGCCAACCAATGGGCTGCGAGCCTAGCGCCCTGTCGGAAATATTGCCATGTCCAGTGCGGTTGCCGATCTGTTGACCATACTCGATCTGGAACGGATCGAACTCAACATCTTCCGCGGGTCGAGCCCGCAGGTCGGCTGGCAGCGCGTCTTCGGCGGGCTGGTCATCGCTCAGGCCCTGGTTGCCGCAAGCCGGACGGTCGCCGAGCGCGCGCCGCATTCGCTGCATGCCTATTTCCTGCTGCCGCGGCGATCCTTCCGTACCGATCATCTATGAAGTCGACCGGATCCGCGACGGCAAGAGCTTCGCGACCAGGCGCTGTGTTGCGATTCAGAACGGGCGGGCGATTTTCTCGCTCTCCGCCTCTTTCCAGCGCGAGGAAGCGGGGCTTGACCATTTCGTCGCAATGCCGGACGTACCCGATCCGGAAGATCTGCCGAGCGAACGCGAAATCCGCGAGCGCTTCGCGCCGATCATGCCGGAACCGATGCGCCGCTATTTCTCGCGCGAGCGACCCATCGAATTGCGGCCGGTCGATCTCAGCCGCTATTACGCGGCGAAGTCTCCGGCCCCGGAGCCAGTGCAAAATATCTGGGTCCGGGCTTCGGCAGCGCTGCCCGACGATCCGGCCATCCACCGGGCGGTGCTCGCCTATCTGTCCGACATGACGCTCCTCGACACGGCACTGATCGCGCACGGCCGCTCGATCTTTGAAGCGGAATTGCAGCTGGCAAGTCTCGATCATTCGCTCTGGTTCCATCGCCCCTTCCGAGCCGATGAATGGCTCCTTTATGCGCAGGACAGTCCCAACACGTCGGGCGCGCGCGGCCTGACGCGCGGCAAGATCTATTCGCGTCACGGCGAACTCGTCGCCTCGATCGCCCAGGAAGGGCTGATCCGTGAACGGCGCCTGATTAAAGAATAGGCGTGATTTATTCAAATCACTCAAAGCGCTGCCTATTAAATAATCATGTAAATTCTGGGCGGCCCGGGGCCCGGGCCGATGATCCCTATTCTTTGTCTTGGATTTCCAGGGCGTTGGGGTGCTGACGCCAACTGGCACAGGGATTGATAGGGAGGGTCGAGCTGGAGCGGCGCTTGCCACGCGGCTCGGCGTCAATATGCGGCCGCGATCGCAGATCTGGCACTGCGCCGGCCCGGATCAAGCGGGGACCAATCGACATGAAAATCGTGATGGCGATCATCAAGCCGTTCAAGCTGGAGGAGGTGCGCGACGCGCTGACCGCGATCGGCGTGCACGGACTGACGGTGACCGAGGTGAAGGGCTACGGCCGCCAGAAGGGACATACGGAGATCTACCGCGGCGCCGAATATGCGGTGAGCTTCCTGCCCAAGTTGAAGATCGAAGTGGCGGTCGCCGCCGACCTCGTCGACAAGGTCATCGACGCGATCATCGCGGCCGCGCGCACCGGCCAGATCGGCGACGGCAAGATCTTCGTCACTTCGATCGAACAGGCGGTGCGCATCCGCACCGGCGAAACCGACACCGACGCGCTCTGAGCCCGCCCGCAGATCAACAGGAGTTTGCCAATGACTATCGTTCCTTTCGCAAGGCCGGGCTTGCCGGCCTTGCCCTTTATCCCTTGCTCATCGCGGCAGCCCAGGCCGCCGCCGCGCCGGTGCCCAACAAGGGCGACACGCCTGGATGCTGATCTCCACCGTCGCTCGTTCTGATGATGTCGGTCCCGGGCCTCGCTCTGTTCTACGGCGGTCTGGTCCGCACCAAGAACATGCTGTCGGTGCTGACCCAGGTCTTCGCGATCGTCTCGCTCGTCGCCATCATTTGGGTCGTCTACGGCTATTCGCTGGCCTCGGCGGCGGCACGGTCCTGCAACGACTATGTCGGCGGCTTCTCCAAGGCCTTCCTGAAAGGCGTCGCGCCGACGCGAATGTGCCGACCTTCTCGAACGGGGTCGTCATCCCCGAACTCGTCTACATGGCCTTCCAGATGACCTTCGCCTGCATCACGCCGGCCCTGATCGTCGGCGCCTTCGCCGAGCGCATCAAGTTCTCTGCCGTGGTGCTTTTCGTGCTGCTCTGGGTGACGTTCATCTATTTCCCGATCGCCCACATGGTCTGGTACGGGGCCGGGCCCGACGCCATCGCTGCGGCGCCAAGGATTGGCGGCGGCGGCAGCGACGAGGCCAAGAAACTGGCGCAGGCCAAGCTCGACGGGGTCACCGCAGACGCCGGATGGCTCGATCAGGTCGGCGCGCTCGACTTCGCCGGCGGCACCGTCGTGCACATCAATGCCGGTATCGCCGGGCTCGTCGGCGCGCTGATGCTCGGCAAGCGCATCGGCTATCGGCAAGGAGCCGATGGCTCCGCATTCGCTGACCATGACGATGATCGGCGCCTCGCTGCTGTGGGTCGGCTGGTTCGGCTTCAACGCCGGATCCAACCTCGAGGCCAACGGCACGACGGCGCTCGCCTTCGTCAACACCTTCGTCGCCACGGCGGCCGCCGCCCTTGTCCTGGCTGTTCGTCGAATGGGCCGCCAAGGGCAAGCCCTCGCTGCTCGGCATCGCTTCGGGCGCGGTCGCTGGCCTCGTCGCGGTGACGCCCGCTTCCGGCTTCGCCGGCCCGATGGGCTCGATCGTGCTCGGTCTCGTCGTCGGCGCCGATCTGCTTCTTCTTCGTCTCGACGGTGAAGAACAAGATCGGCTACGACGATGCGCTCGATGTGTTCGGCGTGCATTGCGTCGGCGGCATCGTCGGTGCGCTCGCCACCGGCATCCTCGTCGCCCCCTCTCTCGGCGGCGTCGGCATAACCGACTACACGCAATTTCGAGCGCGATCATGACGGCACCTACGACATGGCGAGCCAGTTGCTGGCGCAGGTCAAGGCGGTCCTGTCGACTCTGGTCTGGTCGGGCGTCGGCTCGGCGATCCTCTACAAGATCGTCGATCTCGATCGTCGGTCTGCGGGTTGCACCCGACAAGGAGCGCGAAGGTCTCGATGTCGCCGAGCACGGCGAGCGGGCCTACAATTACTGAGCTGGTCCGAGGGACTGACGGAGCAGCGGCGCCTGACAGCGCCGCTGCCGAGCGACAGATTGATCGCAAAAGTTAATTGGCCATTAACCCTACCCCCCTAGTTTTGCGGCATGATCGGGAGCGTCCGTCTCGCAACTGGATGGTACGCGAGCGCGGTGCAACGGGTGGGACATGCGCGCCAATCCATTTTCGACGATTGATGTCGTGCCGGAGCCCTTGCGCGATTTCGCGCGGCGGCGGATGGCCGAACTCGCCGGCCTTGGCCTGCTGTGCCTGGTCAGTGGCTTGGGCCTGGCGCTCGCTTCCTGGTCGGTTCAGGATCCAAGCCTCAATCATGCCGTAGAAGGCCCGGTCAGAAACCTGCTCGGTCGCCCAGGCGCGATCCTCGCCGATCTGATTATGCAATTGACCGGGCTTGCGGCGCTCGCCTTTCTGGCGCCGCCGGCGCTCTGGGGCTGGCAGCTGGTCAACCATCGCCAGCTCGATCGTCGCCGCTTTCGGCTTGTCATGTGGTTGATCGGCGGCATTGGCGCTGCCGGCTTTGCCTCGCTGCTGCCGGTGACCGATCGCTGGCCGCTGCCGACCGGCCTCGGTGGCGTCGTGGGCGATGCCATTCTCGCCGGCCCGCGCCGGCTGGCCGAGGGGTCGAGCCCGCTCTTTGCCCTGGTCGCCATTGTCCTGATGATCGCTACGATTTTGGCGTTGGCCGCCGCGGCCGGCCTAAGCCCCAATCCCGGCGCATCAGCCGACGAAGATGAGGTGGCGCCGTCCAATGCGATCGCCATGCGGCCAAAATCCGGCGAGCGCGACGGCGAGGATGCAGACAGCGAACCGGGGCTCGGCCTGATTTCGGTCGGCGCCCTGATCCACATGGCGCTCAGCGCCCGGGCGGGCCTGGCGCGCTGGCTGCGCAGTCGCAGAAAGGCCAATCCCGAAATTGGGCCCCAGGACCGGGCGCCCTGGTTCAGCACGCCCGGCCTCGCCGGGACCGACGACGACAAGGCGCTGGTGCGCCGCGAACCGCAATTCGAGCGGCCGCCAAACGTGCCGACGCGCCCCGCGCTGCAAGATGCGCTCTTCGACGAATTTGACGGGCACGGCAACAAGGAACCGGGGGAGGCTGCTGGCCGGGTCTCGCTGGGCCAGGCCGCGCTGAAAGCCGGCCGCAGGGCCCAGCGCGAAGCGCAGCCTTGCCTGCTTGGGCAGGAGGATTACCAATTGCCGCCGCTCGCCATGCTGAGCGAGCCGCGCCGGATCCAGGGCGGTAGAATATCCGAAGATTCGCTCGAACAAAACGCCCGCCTCCTCGAAGGCGTCCTCGATGATTTCGGCGTCAAGGGTGAAATCATTAACGTTCGCCCCGGCCCGGTCGTTACGCTCTACGAACTCGAGCCGGCGCCCGGCATAAAGTCCTCCCGCGTCATCGGCCTGGCCGACGACATTGCCCGCTCAATGTCGGCCGTCTCGGCCCGTGTCGCCGTCGTCCAGGGCCGCAATGCGATCGGCATAGAATTGCCCAACCAGCGACGAGAAACCGTCTTCCTGCGCGAACTTCTGGCCAGCGAGGATTTCGAGAAATCGAAGCACCGTCTGACCATCGCGCTCGGCAAGACAATCGGCGGCGAGCCGGTGATTGTCGATCTCGCCCGCATGCCGCATCTGCTGGTGGCGGGCACGACCGGCTCCGGCAAGTCGGTTGCCATCAATACGATGATTTTGTCGCTTCTCTATCGGCTCAGACCGGAAGAATGCCGGCTGATCATGGTCGATCCGAAAATGCTCGAACTGTCGGTCTATGACGGCATTCCGCACCTGCTCACGCCGGTCGTCACCGATCCCAAGAAGGCGGTCGTGGCGCTCAAATGGGCGGTACGCGAAATGGAGGACCGCTACAAGAAGATGTCGAAAGTCGGCGTGCGCAACATTGACGGCTTCAATACCAGGATCAACGAGGCGGCGGCCAAGGGCGAAGTCATCCGGCGAATTGTCCAGACAGGCTATGACCGCAAGACAGGCGAGGCAGTCTTCGAGGAAGAGGACATGGAACTCGCCCTCTTGCCTTATATCGTCGTCATCGTCGACGAAATGGCCGACCTGATGATGGTCGCCGGCAAGGACATCGAGGGCGCGATCCAAAGACTGGCGCAGATGGCGCGGGCCGCCGGCATCCATCTCATCATGGCAACCCAACGGCCCTCCGTCGATGTGATCACCGGCACAATCAAGGCCAATTTCCCAACCCGGATTTCGTTCCAGGTGACCTCGAAGATCGATAGCCGGACCATTCTCGGCGAACAGGGCGCCGAGCAATTGCTCGGCCAGGGTGACATGTTGTACATGGCCGGCGGCGGTCGGATTTCGCGCGTCCACGGCCCATTCGTGTCGGACGGCGAAGTCGAGAAAGTGGTCGCCCATCTGAAAACCCAGGGGCAGCCCGAATATCTCGAATCGATCACCAGCGAGGATGAGACGGAGGCGGAGGTCGCCGGCGAGGCTGGTCAAAGGACCGGTATGGATGCCGAGGAATTGGCGGATTATTACGATCGGGCCGTGGCGATCGTCCTGCGCGACCGCAAATGCTCGACGTCCTATATTCAGCGCCGGCTGTCGATCGGCTATAACAAGGCGGCTTCGATCGTCGAGCGCATGGAGGCGGAGGGCGTCGTCGGAGCGGCCAATCATGCCGGCAAGCGCGAGATCCTGGTCGGTGGCGGCGTCGACCGCGGCGCCTTCGATCTCGGCCCGGAAGATTGACGTGACTTCTCACATTCGCCACAGAACCGCGCTAGCCGGCTGGCGAGACCCCCTCTTAACTCGCGGTGTCCCATGATCAACCGTAGGATGTTCGGCGTTCTGGCGGTGGCCTGTCTCGCCGTCCCGGCCGCATCAAACGCCCAGAACGCTCCGATTCAGCTCAGTCCGTCAAAATCTGCCGGTAAGCCTCAGGCCAAGCCCTTCGAACCGATTGCGCCGGCCATCGCCATCGCGCGGGCCAATGCCTATCTGAACAGCGTCACGACGATGATCGCCGATTTTGCGCAGACCGGCGCCGGCCGCCGGTTCGACGGCAAGCTCTATATCCACCGCCCCGGCCGCCTGCGGTTTCAATATTTGCCGCCCGCGACCCTCCAGATCGTCGCCGACGGCACGTCGGTTGCCATCCAGGACCGAAGGATCAAGCCGGAACCGGACATTGTCCTGATCAGCCAGACGCCGCTGAAATTCCTGCTCGCCGATAAAATCGACCTCGCCCGCGATACCAAGGTGTTGGACATCAGCAGCGACCCGCAATCCGTGGCCATCAAGATCGAGGACCGGGCGACTTTCGGTGGCACGTCGCGGATCAAGCTGATCTTCGACCCGGTCAGCTTCCAGCTGCGGCAATGGGTGGTCGACGATCCACAGGGCAATCAGACCCTTGTTTCATTGTCCAATATCGATACGCTGACGCCGCCGGATCCGGCGCTGTTCAAAATCAATTACGAACGCATGTTGAATACGCAGAAGTAGATTATCCGCGCTCGGAGTGCCGGAGAGCGGCGCCAGGCTCCGGCGCCCCGAAAGGCCCGCCTTTGCGACTTACCCTTGCGACGTGGAACATCAATTCGGTGCGATTGCGGCTGCCGCTGGTGCTGCATTTTCTGCAGCAATATCAGCCGGACGTGCTGTGCCTGCAGGAAACAAAATGCCCGGACGGCGTCTTTCCGGCGAGCGAATTGCGCAAACTCGGCTATTCCCATCTCGCGCTCAACGGTCAGAAGGGCTATCACGGTGTCGCAACCGTATCGCGCCTGCCGCTTTGCGGAGGAGCACCGGCGGGAGTTCTGCGGCAAGGGCGATGCCCGCCATGTCTGCGCCACCCTGGCGCCGGAGACGGGGCTGGGGCACGGCCTGGCCATCCATAATTTCTACGTCCCGGCCGGCGGCGATGAACCCGATCCGCTGACCAATCCGAAATTCGCCCACAAGCTCGCCTTTCTCGACGAAATGTCGGATTGGTTTGTCCGCGACAAGGTCGCCGCCAGGCCTTCGATTCTGGTCGGCGACCTCAATATTGCGCCATTCGAAGAGGATGTATGGAACCACAAGGCGCTGCTTTCGGTGGTCAGTCACACGCCGGTCGAAATCGACCGGCTCGGCCGCGTGCTAGCTTCCGGTCCATGGTCCGATGCGATGCGCAGTTTGGTCCCGCAGACGCAGAAGCTCTACACGTGGTGGAGCTATCGCTCGCCGAACTGGGCGGCCGCCGACAAGGGAAGGCGGCTCGATCACGTCTGGCTCAGCCGCTCGCTCGCACCGGCGCTGCGCGGCATGAAAGTGGTGCGGGAGGCGCGCGGCTGGGAGCGGCCGTCGGACCATGTGCCGGTCATCGTCGATCTCGAGATCTAGTCGCCGATCGTACGCTGGCGCATCGCATCGAGATCAGCGGTGAAGGTCGAAAGACGTTCGGCGAGAAGAACACGCAGACGCACGGCACTGGCGGGAAATTCCAAAAGGACCCGGTGAAACAGGCTGCGCGAGACTTTCAGCACGGTCGATGGTTCCCGGGCGACGGCGGTTGCCGGTCGTTCAATCGTCGTGATCAGCGCGGTTTCGCCGATCAGATCGTCGGCATGGGCGATATAGGCGGCCGGCCCGCCAATGCCGCCGGGGTCAAGGGCGATCGATCCGGTGCGCAGAATATAACCGCTGTCGGACGGGTCGCCGCGCCGGAACAGGACATCGCCGGCGCGCAAGAATCCGCGTTTCCGCGGAAAAGGCGAGAAGGCGCAGCGCTTCCGGCTCAAGCACCGCAAAGATTGGGATCCGCGCAAGGCGCGCAATATCGTCCTGGAGCGCCATGTCAGAGGTCCCGCCGGATCGGATATTTCATGGAATCAGCTTGTAGCCGCCGGCCTCGGTGATGAGAAGCCGGGCATTGGTCGGATCCTGTTCAATCTTCTGGCGTAAGCGGTAGATATGGGTTTCCAACGTATGGGTCGTCACATTGGCATTGTAGCCCCAGACCTCGCGCAGCAGGACGTCGCGCGTTACCACCTGCTGATTGGCCCGATAGAGAAAGCGCAGGATGGCGGTTTCCTTTTCGGTCAGGCGCAGCTTGTTGCCCTTTTCGCCGACCAGATGTTTCGAACTCGGCCGAAACGTATAGGGGCCGATCTGGAACATCGCATCGTCACTCGCCTCGTGCTGGCGCAGGTGGGCCCGGATGCGGGCCAGCAGCACGGCGAAGCGGAAGGGCTTGTTGACATAATCATTGGCGCCGGACTCGAGACCCAGCACGACGTCGGAATCCGAATCATGCCCGGTCAGCATGATGACCGGGTTCTTGTAGCCGGTCTTGCGCATCAGCTTGACCGCCTCGCGGCCGTCCATATCGGGCAAGCCGACATCCATGATGATCAAATCCGGTTGCTCGACCCTGACCGCAGCAATGCCCTTGGCTGCCGTATCGGCCTCGGCCGGCGAGAATTCTTCGTGCAGCGCCAATTGCTCGGCAAGCGCCGATCGAAGGTCGTGATCATCGTCGACGATCAGGATTTTGCGCACCTGTGGCATGCCCCGGGCCCTCTTGCAACCTATCGCCTCGGCCGATTGCGCGCCGAATGGCTGGCGTTATCCGCCAAAGTGCTTAAAGATCCAGCCTTGCGCAAGGGCCCCCGGCCCCGCTACGGCATGGAAGGCGCGACGCCGGAGCCTTGCATTGACGAAGACACCAGCGAAAATCACCGTCTTGCGGGTCAAGGCTCTGCCCGCTCAGCCCGGCCGCGGCCGGCTTCTTTGCGGCGGCCAGGCAATCATCTGTGCGCTCGGGCCCGCCGGTATAAGGCGATCCAAACGCGAAGGCGACGGGGCGACGCCGGCCGGGCGTTTCCGCCTGGTCAAGGCGATGATCCGCGCCGACAAAGCACCCAAACTGCCGCTGCTCATCGCCCATCGAGCGCTGCATCGACTGGACGGCTGGTGCGACGATCCGGCGAGCGGCCAGTATAATCGGCCAATCCGCTTGCCCTTCGCGGCCGGTCATGAACAATTGTGGCGCGGCGATGATCTCTACGACATTGTGATCGTACTTGACCACAATCTGGTCCCGCGGATCCGGGGGCATGGCAGCGCGATCTTCCTGCATATAGCGAAAGATGATTGTTCGCCGACCGCCGGCTGTGTCGCCATTGCGCGCGACGCGCTGCGCCGGCTGTTGCCGCGTCTGGCTCGCAGAGTAACGCTGACCATCGGCTAAGCGCTTGAAGCACGCTGGTTTTGCGGTTGCGCGGACTTAGTCTGTCCGGCCGCTTCAGAGCGCCGCAGGGGGCAAGGCTATCCGCGGGCGCACAGTCATTTGCGCATTCATCCTTTAAGCCTCTTGCCGGGACTAAGCCCGCGCCTTTAACATGAGCGGATGGTCGCTACACTCATCACCATCCGGAACGCCCGGCCAGCCGATGCGGAAGAAATCGCCGAGGTGCACGATGCTGCCTGGCGTGACGCCTATCGCGGTGTCATTCCCGGCCGGGAACTCGAGAAAATGGTTGCGCGACGCGGGCCGAAATGGTGGCACAATGCCATTGTCAGCGGCACCTGCCTGGCGGTTCTCGATTTCGACGAATCGATCGGCGGTTATGCCTCCTATGGCCGCAATCGGCTGCCGACCATGCCCTATCAGGGTGAAATATTCGAACTCTACCTGGCGCCGGAATTTCAAGGCCTCGGCTTTGGCAGGCGGCTGTTCGAGGCGGCCCGCAAGGATCTTGTCGATCACGGCTTTCAAAGCCTGGTCGTCTGGGCACTTGCCGGCAATGAGCGGGCGACCGGCTTCTATCGGCACATCGGCGGCAAAGTCGTGCGCCGCGGCGACGAACGGTTTGGCGAAGCAACCTGCGAGAGAATCGCTTTTGGCTTTTCCTGATTTCCAGCGTCGGCGACAAGCGGCGCACCGGACCTATTGCGAGGCTTCATGCGCCTGAGTGCGATAGCGATCGGCAGCGATCCGCCGAATGATGTCAACGTCGTGATCGAAGTTCCGATCGGCGGCGAACCGATCAAATATGAAATGGACAAGGAGGCCGGCGCGCTCGTCGTCGACCGGTTTCTCTACACTTCGATGCGCTATCCCGGCAATTACGGCTTCGTGCCACACACCCTGTCGGGCGACGGCGATCCCTGCGACGTCATCGTCGCCAACACAAGGGCGATCGTGCCCGGCGCCATCATGAGCTGCCGGCTGGTCGGCGTGCTGTTGATGGAGGATGAAGCGGGCGGCGACGAAAAACTGCTGGCGGTACCCTCAAGCAAATTGACCCGGCGCTATGACGGTGTGCGCAATTACACCGATCTCCCGGAAATCACGCTGAAGCAGATCGAGCACTTCTTCCAGCATTACAAGGACCTCGAAACCGGCAAATGGGTCAAGGTCCTGCGCTGGGGCGATGCGGCCGAGGCCAAACAGATCCTGATCGACAGTATCGCCCGGGCGAAGAGCCGGGCCTAGGCGGCCGGGGCGGCCTCGGGCGTTTCGCTCGGCTTGGCCCTTGCGGCGGCCCGTTCCTGCGCCTTTTTCTTCGGCTTGGCCTTTTCCGGATTGCTTCTGGCCGTGCGCGTCACGATGCCGAGCCCGTCGAGCAGCCGCATGACTCGGTCGGTCGGCTGCGCGCCCTTGCCGATCCAGCTCTTCGCCCGTTCGACGTCGACAACGAGACGGCTCGCATCATCCTTCTTCTTGAGCGGGTCGAAGGTGCCGAGCCGCTCGATGAACCGGCCATCGCGCGGCATGCGCGAATCGGCGACGACGACCCGATAGAAGGGTCGCTTTTTGGCGCCGCCGCGCGACAAGCGAATTTTCAAAGACATTGGCACTTCCTTTTGGCGTCCCGTTTCGATCGGCCGGCATGCGACGGGATCGATCCGCCGCCGGCATAGGCTATTTCTTCTTGGTGAAGGGATTGAACCCCGGCAGACCGCCGAGGCCCGGCAATTTTGGTCCGAGACCAGGCAGCGGCGCAGGTTTTTGACCAAGGGCGCCGGGCGGCGGCTTATCGAGCATCCTGCCGATGGCGGGCAGGCCATTGGCGTCCTGCATCATTTTCTGCATCTTCGCCAGCTGCTCGGCCGACGGTCCGGGCATTGGCTGGCCGTGGCCAAGCATTTGGGTTAGCCGGCCGACGGCGCCGCCGCGCTTGGCCGAACCGAGCGATTTCATCATATCGGCCATTTGGCGGTGCTGCTTGAGGAGCCGGTTGAGGTCCTCCACCTTGGTGCCGGCGCCCATGGCGATCCGGCGCTTGCGCGAGGCCTTCAACAGTTCGGGGCTGCGGCGCTCTTCTGGCGTCATCGCCTGAATCATGGCGCGCTGGCGCTTGATCATGCGATCGTCCATTTTGGCCGCCGCCATCTGTTCCCGCATCTTGCCCATGCCCGGCAGCATGCCGATCAGGCCGCCGAGTCCGCCGAGCTGTTCAACCTGGGCAAGCTGCTCGGCCATGTCGGTCAGGTCGAACTTGCCCTTGCGCATCCGCTCGGCGATCTTCTGGGCCTTTTCCGCGTCGATCGATTGGGCGGCCTTCTCGACGAGCGACACGATGTCGCCCATGCCGAGGATCCGGTTGGCGATGCGCTGCGGATGAAACTCCTCGAGCGCGTCGACTTTCTCGCCGGTGCCGATCAGCTTGATTGGTCGGCCGGTGACCGCTCGCATCGATAAGGCGGCGCCGCCGCGGCCGTCGCCGTCGATCCGGGTCAGGACAATCCCGGTCAATCCGACCCGCTGGTCGAAGGCTTTGGCCAATGTCACCGCATCCTGTCCGGTCAAGGCATCGGCGATCAGCAGAATTTCGTGCGGCTGGGCCGCCGCTTTGATTGCGGCCATTTCGGCCATCAGCGGTTCATCGATATGGGTACGCCCGGCGGTGTCGAGCAGAACCACGTCATAGCCCTGCAGCCGCGCCGCTTCCTCGGCACGCCTCGCGATCTGGACCGGGCTTTGGCCAGCGACTATCGGCAGCGTCTCGATGCCGATTTGACGGCCGAGGACGGCAAGCTGTTCTTGCGCGGCCGGCCGCTTGACGTCGAGCGAGGCCATCAGGACCTTGCGCCGCATCCGTTCGGTCAGGCGCTTGGCGATTTTGGCGCAAGTCGTCGTCTTACCGGCCCCCTGCAAGCCGACCACCATGATGGCGATCGGCGGTCGCGCATCGAGATCGATCGCTGCGGCCTCCGATCCCAGGGTTTCGATCAATACATCGTTGACAATTTTCACGACCATCTGGCCGGGCGTCACCGATTTGATGATATTGGCGCCGACGGCGCGGCCACGCACCTTGTCAGTGAAACTGCGCACCACATCGAGGGCGACATCGGCCTCGAGTAGGGCGCGTCTCACCTCGCGCAAGGCGAGGTTGACGTCCTCCTCACTAAGGGCGCCGCGGCGGGTCAGCCTATCGAATATGCCGGAGAGCTTTTCGGACAGGCCCTCGAACATGCTATGTTTCCCTGTTGAACCAGGCCCGTCAAACACCAAAGCGTCCGAGGGCGCCACGCGCTGTCGGACGTTTGCCAGCGGCCTTGGCCGGCTGCGGCATTCTAGGACCTGCACCTCGATGCGAGATAGCCGAGGCTTTTAGGGACCGATAGCCGACGAGTCAATATCCCCGGCCGGCGCCCTCACGGTCAGGGCTTGGCAGCCTGCTTCTTCTGCCAGTCGAGGAATTGCATGAACAGCACTTCGCGGTCGTCGACTTTGCCACCAGCCCGGGCGCCGGATTGGTGAGCCCGATCGGCGAGAAACTCCTCGAATTGCTTGCGCGTTGTATCGCTGGAACTGCCGGCGGGATGCTGGTCGAGCCAATCCTTGGCCGGACGGAAACGCTCCCAGCCCGGCAATTCCGCGTTCAGATTGACCTCAGTCCATTTCGGGTGAAAGGGCGGGTGCTGGAATTCCTCGATGCGCGGGAAAAAGGCACCGATGAATTTCTCGAGACGCCGATAGCGCTCCGTTCCGACTGGCCAATTATAGGCGGCGAGCACGGCGCCGATCGCAACCGTGTCGACGACCTGATCCTTCGCGATCAGATTGGGATAATCGTCGGAGGTCAGCTTGGCCGGCAGGTAATCTTCTTGAAGCGAGGGCGCATATTCGATCGGAACGAAGTGCAGATTCTCGTCCTTGATCTGGCTGATCGCTCGCGACGGTCGGCCCTGAACCGCGACCACGGCATCGAGTTCGCCCTTGCGCAATTTCTCATAGGCGAGCCTCTGCTCGATATAGGCGAAGTTCGCTTTGATTCCGAGCCGCTCGAACACGATCGATGCGGTCACGAAGGAGCCGCCATTGGGCAGGTCAACACTCACGCGCTTGCCCTCGAGGTCCTTCAAGGTGTGAATGGATTTCGGCGCGATGACCTGCATTTCCTCGTTGTAGAGCTTGGTCACATAGGTGAGCTGGTGACGAATGTTTTTGGCAAAGCCCTTGGCCTCGAGATAATTCAAGGAATCGGCCCGCACAATTCCGACATCGACACCGCGCAGATAGAGAATGTCGGCAATGCTCTGAACCGAACCGCGTCCGATAATCGGCAGAATCCGCATCTTGTCGCCATCGTCCAGCACCGAGGCGAGATCGGCTGCGATCTGGACATAGGTGCCACCGATCGTGCCGGAAATCACCGTGACCGTATTGGCGTTGAGGCGATCGGCGAGCTGTCTTGCGCTAGTGCCATATTGAAAGATCGCTTTCAGGCTCTCGCTTACCGCGGCCGGATCATATTCGCTCTGCTCGGCGGTGCCGATGCTGAGTGAGCCGATCAAGGCAAACAGCGCACTCGCAACCCGAAGTTTCATCAAACGCATGTTTCCGCATCCCTTCCAACGCACACTCTTGCTCCGCGGCGGCCGGTACAGCCACGCCGCTCTGCTTTTAAGCCCAGGCTGTTTGCCGTGCAATCCCGGCCGCTCTTCCCCTATTTGACGAAGACGTAAATGTCGACTTCGAGCCCGGTGTCGTCGGAACTCTTTGCCTCGTTCAGATATTCCTCGACGAATAGATTTTGTGCTTCGAGGCCCTTCTCGTCGAGATAGGCGGTTATTGCCTCATAGGTCGAAATCGATATCGTCATAGGCGCCGCGGTGCTGGAACTTCAGCGCTTTGCCGGCTGGCGACTGGGCGATCTTGATGGCCGGTTCCAGCCCGTCGAGATTGGCGGGCACTTTGTCGACCGGCAGCATTGCCTGATAGTGGAAGCCGGCGTCATCGGTTTCGACAAAGGCGGTCATCGGCCGGCCGACAATTTTAAGGCCGACCTTGTCGGCCTGCGCGTGCAGCGATTGGAACGCCTCCATAAGATGCTGATAGCCGTCATCCCAGCTTGAGGTGCCCTGCAGCATGACGACCGGGCGGGCCTCGAGAACCAGGCCGAAACCGGTTGACGCATCGCCCGAGGGCTTGTTGAGGTCTTGCGGCGCCTCCGGTGGACTGGCCTCCGCCGGGCCGGTGGGCGGCAGAGGCGCCAATTCCACAGCGGCCGGCGGCTTGACCGTCAATTCCGGCGCCGTCGCTTGGGCGAGCGCCGCGCCGGACAGGCACACCAGGCCGGCAACCGCAATTAGGGCGCCGCCAATCATCGCCCGCCGCTTGTCGATATCGAACATGGTGTTTCTCCTGCTCGCGAACCGCATCGCCCCCTTCGCGTTCCCGCCGGCCCATTTGAGACTGTTTGGCCGATGCTGCCAAGGGCTCTCACCCAAATCTTGCCGGGCCGCGACGAAAAGCGCCGACTGGCCGAAACGACCGGCTTGCCTTATATCACCGCCATGAACCCGCGCCCCGATCAGCCGCAGATGAATACGTTAATCGCCCCGGCGGCAGCCGGCCTGATCGGGCGCCCCTATCAGAAAATGAACGGGCTCGGCAATGAAATCCTCGTCGTCGACCTCCGCGGCACGACGGCAAAAATGCCGGCCCAGCTGGCTCGCGCGATCGGCCGCAGCCCGGCCTTGCATTTTGATCAAATGATGGTGCTCCACGATCCAGGCTTGTCGCGGGCCGCGGCCGAGGTGAGCATCTTCAACAGCGACGGTTCGCTGGCAGAAGCCTGCGGCAATGGCGCGCGCTGCGTCGCCTATGTTCTGCTGCGGGGGGACCGGCCGGGAACGGTGCATCTGCAAACCGCCGCCGGTCTCATCGAATGCCGGCGCACCGGCGCCATGACATTTTCGGTCGACATGGGCCGGCCGCGGCTGAAATGGGACGAGATTCCGCTGAGCGAGCCCTTTGCCGATACCCGCGCCGTCGAATTGCAGATCGGACCCATCGATGCGCCGATCCTGCACTCGCCCTCGGTCGTCAATATGGGCAATCCGCATGCCGTGTTCTGGGTCGACGACATAGATGTCTATCAATTGGACAAGATCGGTCCGCTGCTCGAAAACCACCCGCTGTTTCCCGAGCGTGCCAATATTTCTCTGGCGCGAGTGCGGGGGCGCGCGCGGATCGATCTCAGAGTATGGGAGCGCGGCGCCGGGCTGACGCTTGCCTGCGGAACGGCCGCCTGCGCGGCGGTCGTGGCTGCGGTGCGCAAGAATTTGACCGAGCGGTCGGTCGAGGTCACGCTGCCAGGCGGGACGCTGTCAATCGAATGGCGCAACGACGACCACGTCATCATGAGCGGTCCGGTCACATGGGAAGGCGAAGGGACATTGCAGGCCGCGCATTTTGCGGGGATCGAGGGATGACGGGCAAAGCCAATGCCGTCGACGTGGTCAGCTTTGGCTGCCGGACCAACATTGTCGAATCGGAAGCGATGCGGCAGGCAGCGACAACCGCCGGGTTGAGCGATCTGGTGATTGTCAATACCTGCGCCGTGACGGCCGAGGCGGTGCGGCAAGCGCGCCAGTCGATTCGGCGGTTGCGCCGCGAGCGGCCGAGCGCCGCAATCGTAGTGACCGGCTGTGCCGCCCAGCTTGAGCCGGGACGCTTTGCTGAAATGCCGGAAGTGACCGCGGTTCTCGGCAATGCCGAAAAGACCTTGGCGCAGACCTGGGCGAAGATCGGCCGCGGTGCGGGTGGCGGGCGCGTCGAAGTCGGCGACATCATGCGCGAATCAGCGCTCGCACCGGCTAGGCTACAGGCCTTCGCGGCCCATACCCGCGGCTTCGTGCAGATCCAGACCGGTTGCGACCATCGCTGCACGTTCTGCATCATCCCTTACGCCAGGGGCCGGTCGCGCTCGGTGCCGGCGGGCGAGGTGGTCGACCAGATCCGCCAATTGGTCGAAGGCGGCCATCGCGAGATCGTTTTGACCGGGGTCGATCTGACCGCCTATGGCCGCGACTTGCCGGCGGGCCTTGCGCTCGGCGGATTGGTGCAGGCAATTCTGGCGGGGGTGCCGCGGCTCGACCGTCTGCGCCTGTCCTCGCTCGATTCCTGCGAAATCGACGAAACGCTGATCGAAGCCTTTGCCGGCGACCGGCGCCTGATGCCGCATCTGCATCTGTCGATCCAATCCGGCAGCGATTTGATCCTTAAGCGGATGAAACGCCGGCACCGGCGTGCCGACCTGATCGCATTATGCGAAAGGCTGCGCCGCCTGCGGCCCGACATCCTGTTTGGCGCCGACCTGATTGTCGGCTTCCCGACCGAGACGGCGGCACAATTCGACGAGACCGAGGCTCTGATCGAAGATTGCGGCCTGGCGCTTTGTCACGTCTTTGCCTATTCCGCTCGCCATGGAACACCGGCCGCGCGAATGCCCGGGGTCGCCGTGCCGCTGGTGCGCGAGCGGGCGAAACGGCTGCGCGAGACGGCGGCGGCCGCCCATAGCCGGCATCTAGCCCGGCAGGTCGGCCGAAGGCTCAGCGTGCTGTGCGAGCGGGGCGGCTTGGCGCGGGCCGAGGATTCCAGCCCGGTGCGGCTTGCCGCGGCGGTCCCCGGCAGCCTCGCTGATGTGCGGATCATCGGCAACGATGGCAGCTACCTGTTTGCCTGACATGCGGCGCTCAGCCGCCCGGCCAGCCGCAGGCGGCGAGGCCGCCAAGCATATGGGGCGGGACCGGCGCCTCGACTTCGATCGGTGCCTTGTTCCTGTACAGGGGAATCAGGATCCGGGCGGCGTGCAGCTGCAGGCCCGGCCCCGCAATTGGCACGCCGTGGCCATAGATGGTATCGCCATAAATTGGCCAGCCCATCGCCGCGCAATGGACGCGCAGCTGGTGGGTTCGCCCGGTCAAGGGCTCGAGCGCGAGCCAGCTGCGGCCGTCCGCCTGACCGAGACGGCGCCAGCGCGTTTGCGCCGGGACGCCCTGCGGGTCGACCTTCATCCACCAGCCGCGATTGGCATCGAGCCGGCCGAGCGGCAGGTCGACCATGCCTTGTTCGGTCTCGGGCCCGCCCTCGACCAGCGCCCAATAGGTTTTTCCAACGCGTCCCTGCTTGAACAGAAGACCAAGTTTTTCCAATGCCTTGTGGTGGCGGCCGAGGACCAGGCAGCCGGATGTGTCGCGGTCGAGGCGATGGGCCAAGGCGGGATTGCGCGGCAATCCGAAGCGCAGCGCGGCAAAATGCGCCTCGAGATTGTCGCCGCCCTTCGGGCCACGATGCACGGCAAGACCGGCAGGCTTGTCGATTACCAGCATCAAGCCGTCTCGATACAACAGGCGGGCGGTCAGCTCGTCGGCGGTCATCGGCCAAGAATAGCGCAGGACAGGCCGGCGGGCGATCTGTATCACAGCAAGACGGCGGCGCCCGAAGCGCTCGCCCGCAGGCCAGAATTTGTGATCCGACAGCGATGACCACAGAGCCACCCAATCCACCGGCAGCAAAACCGGCAAGGCTCCTCGGCCGGCTGTTCGGCCGCGAGGCGAAGACCGGCGGCGAGCCTTGCTTGCCGGCATCGCCGGGCTGGTTCGAACGCTTGCGCGGCGGCTTGTCGCGCAGCTCGACGTCGCTTGGCCAGGGCATTGCAGCGATCTTCACCAAACGTGCTCTCGATGCCGAAATGCTCGACGAACTCGAGGACGTTCTCATTCGCGCCGATCTCGGTCCCGCCGCGGCAAGCCGGATCACCGCGACGATTGCCCAGGGCAAATACGACAAGACCATCGAAGCGGACGAGGTTAGGGCGATCTTGGCGAGCGAGATCGAAATGAGCCTCGCCCCAGTCGCCCGGCCGCTTGCGATCGATCGGACGAAGCGGCCGTTCGTAATCCTCGTCGTTGGCGTCAACGGGGCCGGCAAGACCACGACGATCGGCAAACTCGCGGAAAAATTCCGCCGCGACGGCCTGTCGGTCGTGCTTGCCGCCGGCGACACTTTTCGCGCCGCGGCCATCGAGCAATTGCAGATCTGGGCTCGCCGCAGCGGCGCCGAACTGGTTGCGCGCGACCAGGGATCGGACCCGGCTGGCCTTGCCTTTGACGCGCTCGCGGCGGCCCGCCGCGACGGCCGGGATGTGATGATTATGGATACGGCCGGCCGGCTGCAAAACCGGGCCGAGCTGATGGAGGAATTGGCGAAGATCGTCCGGGTCATGAAGAAATTCGACCCGCAGGCGCCGCATGCCGTGCTTCTTGTTCTCGACGCAACAGTCGGCCAGAACGCCCTCGCGCAAGTCGAGATCTTCGGCAGGATCGCCGGCGTTACCGGTCTCGTGATGACCAAGCTCGACGGCTCGGCGCGCGGCGGCATCCTGGTCGCCCTAGCCGAAAGGTTCAAATTGCCGGTGCATTACATCGGCATTGGCGAAGGGGTCGACGACCTCGAACCGTTCGAGGCGCGCGATTTCGCGCATGCAATAGCGGGATTGGACCGATGAACGAGCCGAATGCACACAACCCGTTGATCAAGCTCGGCCTCGAAATGGGCCCGCTCCTGCTGTTCTTTCTCGCCAATTCGCAACCGCACCTGTTCAAGCCCCTGTTGGCGCCCTGGTTGCCGGCCAGCCTGTTCGAGGGCGAGAAGGCCGGCATATTCACCGCCACCATACTCCTGATGATCGGCGTGCTGGTGGCGCTCGTCATTTCGCAGCGGTTGACCGGTCGATGGCCGATCATGCCGCTGGTTACCGCCATTGCGGTTCTGTTCTTCGGCGCCTTGACGCTCGCCTTCCAAAACGACGTTTTCATCAAGATGAAGCCGACGATCGTCAATCTGATTTTCGGCGCGGCCCTGTTAGGCGGCCTCTATTTCGGCAAGCTGCTGCTGCCTTTGGCGCTCGACAGCGTCATGCATCTGACGCGGCAGGGCTGGCGCATCCTGACGCTGCGCTGGGGCCTGTTTTTCTTGGCGCTTGCCGGCTTGAACGAATTGGTCTGGCGCACGCAGACGACGGATGTCTGGGCGAAATTCAAGGTGTTTGGAATCGTCCCCCTGACGATGATCTTCGCTTTGGCGCAGGTGCCGCTTATTCTGCGCTACGAAACTAAGCCGGAGGCCGGCGGCAGGCCGGCGCCATCGCCCGACGATGGCATCTGAGGAATGCAGCCGTCGGGTTGGCGATCAGGGCAGGAGCTTGTTGATTTCGGGTAGGATTGTGCTTGTCATCGCCTCCTCGGAGATCGGACCGACGAATTTATAGGCAATCGTTCCGTCGCCGCGAATGATGAAGCTCTCGGGGACGCCATAGACGCCCCAGTCTATGCCGGTGCGCCCGTTTGCGTCGACACCGATGGCGGCATAGGGATTGCCGCCGGCGCCCAGAAAGCGGCGGGCATTTTCTGGTTCGTCCTTGTAGGCAAGACCGACCAGTCGAAAACCGCGGCGCGCCAGGTCCTGGTCGCGGGCAAGCTGCAGCAATTGCGGATGTTCCTGGCGACAGGGCACGCACCAGGACGCGAAAACATTGACCAGTCGGACGTGGCCATCGCGGAGATCGGCATCCGACAGGCCCGCGGCACCGCCGATGCCGCCCAGCGCCGGCAGAGAAAAACTCGGCACGGGCTTGCCGATCAGCGCCGAGGGCAGACGCGACGTATCGCCGGCGCCCAGCCGCGACAGGAACACCAGGCTCAGGCCGGCAAAGACCGCGAGCGGCAGCAACACCGCCAACCGCGACGAAATTGGCGCGCGCGGCCTATTTTCGTCCGTCACCTTCATCGCTCCCCGCATCTGACCGCAGCCGCTCGAGCGCCAGACGCAGCCGCCGGTAATCGGTCCATACCGCCGCGATCATGGCAAGGATAAGCAAAGCCGCCAGCAAATAGGCGGCCAGAATGAAGCCGAAATGCGGGTCGCTCATTGCGCCGCCGCCTTGCTGAACGACGAAGGCTCGGCCTGATTGGCGACCCGCAGGCCCAGACGGCGCAGCCGGCGGCGCAGAATCTCGTTGCGGATCGCCATGATATGCAAGGTGATGAACAGGCAGGTGAAGGCGGCCGCCATGACCAGTAACGGCCAAAGCATCGAGGCGTCGATTGTCGGGCCGCCAAGCCGGAAGACCGAGGCCGGCTGGTGCAGCGTGTTCCACCAGTCGACCGAGAATTTGATGATCGGCAGGTTGATCACCCCGACAAGCGTCAAAATCGCAGCTGCCCTGGCCGCGAGGCCGAATTCCTCGATCGTCTGCCACAAAGCGATCAGGCCGAGATAAATCAAGAACAAGACGAAAACCGAAGTCAGGCGGGCATCCCAGACCCACCACGTGCCCCACATTGGCTTGCCCCACAAGGAACCGGTCGCAAGGCAGATCAGTGTAAAACCCGCACCGAGCGGGGCTGCCGCCTTTTGCGCCGCGTCGGCGAGCGGATGCCGCCACACCAGCGTGCCAAGCGCCGCCCCGGCCATCACCCCATAGATGAACAAGGCCATCCAGGCGGCGGGAACGTGGATGAACATGATACGGACGGTCTCGCCCTGCTGGTAATCGGCCGGCGCGACGAAGAAAACGAGGCCGAGGCCGAGGCCGAAAAGAACCAGCGTCAGCAGCGTCATGGCGGGAAGCAGCCGTTCGGCGAACCGCAGGAAATTGGCGGGGTTGGCATAGATCAGCATGTTCTCGATCTAGGCCGAGTGGCCCGGATTTGCAAATGGAAGCTGGGCCACCGGACCCTGAACCCCGGCCGGGCTCAGCGCAACAGCACCCGCAAGGCGGCGGCGGCGGCAAAGGTGCCGGTTACCGCGGCAATCAGGGTCAGCGATGCCAGAACCAACATCGGCTGCAAGCCCGGCCCCGCTGGCCCGGCGAGGCCGTTGGCCGTCGCCACGCCAAAGATCAGGACCGGGATGGTGAAAGGTAAGATCACGACCGCCATCAACAGGCCGCCGCGGCGCAGGCTGACAAGCAGGGCCGCCCCGATCGCCCCGAGAAAGGTCAAGGCCGGTGTCCCGATCAGTAGCGACAGCGCAACCCCGGCAAGGCCGGGCGGCTCGATTGACAGCAGGGCGCCGAATAATGGCGAGGCGACGACAAGCGGCAGCCCGGTCATGATCCAATGGGCGCAGCACTTAACCGCGACCAATATTTCAAGCGGCACTTCGCTCGTCATCAAGAGATCGAGCGATCCGTCCTCGTCATCGGCCTGGAACAACCGGTCGAGACCGAGCAGCGTTGCAAGCAGGGCGGCGATCCACAGAATCGACGGGCCGATTCTGGCCAGGAGCTGGCGCTCCGGCCCGATGCCAAACGGCACGATGGTCACCAGGATGAGAAAGAATACCAGCCCGACGGTCGCGCCACCGCCAATTCGCCCGGCGATCCTCACTTCGCGAACGAACAGGGCGGCGAGCGCCGGCCTCATGAGCCGCCTCCCAGACGCAAGGCTCGGCTGGGTTCGATCGGCAGCGGCGCATGGGTGGCGGCGACGATTATGCCGCCGCTTGCCAAATGTTCCGTTGCAAGAGCGAGCAGACCATCGAGCGCCCGAGAATCGAGGGCGGTCTGTGGCTCGTCAAGGAGCCAAAGGGGCCGCTGGGTCATCAGCAGCCGGGCGAGCGCGACACGGCGTTTCTGGCCGGCCGACAATAACCCGGCCGAGACGTCAATCAACGAGCCAAGATCGAGCCTTGCCAGGGCCGCCTCGACACTGTGGCCCGGCCGCCGTCGGCTGCCCAGCAGGGCTGCCCAGAATTCGAGATTCTCGCGCACGCTCAAGGCGGCCTTGGCGGCATCGGTATGGCCAAGGTAATGGCTGCGTTCGGACAATGAAGCATCCGCATCAAAGCCGGCGCTTGGCGCCAGCAGAACACGGCCGGCGGCAACCGGCAAAAGGCCGGCGAGGGCCCGCAGAAGCGTCGATTTGCCAGTTCCGTTTCGACCGGTGACAAGCAGCGCCTCGCCCGCCTCGACCACGAAACTTGTCGCGCGGATGACGCGGCGGCCGCCCCGGTCGATGCTCAATCCTTCGGCAAGTAGGCGCATGACACCCCCAATTCACTCGCAACGACTTTCGTTCGTCTAGCCCTTGGCACGGAAATTATCTATAAGCCGGCACCCATCAGGTTCGCAGCCCAAGGACTGGTCATGACCTCGCTCGACAGTTTCAAATGCCGCAGAAAATTCACGCTTGGTGCCAAGACCTATCATTACTTCTCGCTCAAGGCTGCCGAGAAAAACGGACTTAAGGGCCTTTCCGCCTTGCCCTTCTCGATGAAGGTTCTGCTCGAGAATCTGCTGCGCTTCGAGGATGGGCGTTCGGTCACCAAGAGCGACATTGCCGGGCTTGCCGGCTGGCTCGGCGATCTCGGCAAGGCGGAACGCGAAATCGCCTTTCGACCGGCCCGGGTTCTGATGCAGGATTTCACGGGCGTGCCAGCGGTTGTCGATCTTGCCGCCATGCGCGATGCGATGACCCATTTGGGCGGCGATCCGGAAAAGATCAACCCGTTGGTTCCGGTCGATCTTGTCATCGACCACTCGGTCATCGTCGATGCGTTCGGCACCGCGCAAGCGCTGCGGACCAATGTCGATTTGGAATACCAGCGCAATGGCGAGCGCTATCGCTTCCTCAAATGGGGACAGAGCGCCTTCAACAATTTCCGAGTTGTCCCGCCGGGCACTGGGATCTGTCACCAGGTCAATCTGGAATATCTGGCTCAGACGGTGTGGACCCGCAAGGAAAGCTTCCAGCCGGCGCGTGGCAAGGCCGTGCAGGTCGACGTGGCCTATCCCGACAGTCTGGTCGGCACCGATTCGCATACGACCATGGTCAATGGTCTCGCGGTATTGGGCTGGGGCGTCGGCGGCATTGAGGCCGAGGCCGTGATGCTTGGCCAGCCTCTGTCGATGCTGCTGCCGGAGGTGATCGGCTTCCGGCTGACCGGCAGATTGCCCGAGGGCACAACCGCCACCGATCTCGTGCTGACGGTGACGCAGATGCTGCGCAACAAGGGCGTCGTCAACAAATTCGTCGAGTTTTACGGCCCCGGATTGAACCATTTGACGCTGGCCGATCGGGCGACCATCGCCAATATGGCGCCCGAATATGGCGCGACATGCGGCTTCTTTCCGGTCAATTCGGAGACGCTCGATTATCTCAAGACTTCGGGCCGGGCGCCGGCACGGGTCAAGCTGGTCGAAAAATATTGCCGGGCCCAGGGTCTGTTCCGCACCGCCTCGACCCCCGATCCCGTGTTCAGCGACCAACTCGATCTCGACCTTTCGACCGTCGTCCCCTCGCTCGCCGGTCCGAAACGGCCGGAAGGCCGCGTCGACCTCGGCGGCGTTGCCGCCGGCTTTGCCGCCGCCATGCAATCGGATTACCGCAAGGCTGATGAAATCGGCAAGCGCGTTGCAGTCGACGGCCAGTTCGATCTTGGCCACGGCGACGTCGTCATTGCCGCCATCACCTCGTGCACCAACACGTCCAATCCGAGCGTCCTGATGGGGGCGGGCCTGCTGGCACGCAACGCCTGGGCCAAGGGGCTGCGCGTCAAGCCCTGGGTCAAGACGTCGCTCGCGCCAGGCTCGCAGGTGGTCGCCGAATATCTTGGCAAATCCGGCCTGCAGAAGGATCTCGACCAACTCGGATTCAATCTCGTCGGCTTCGGGTGCACGACCTGCATCGGCAATTCCGGGCCATTGCCGCCGGCCATTTCCAAGGCGATCGGCGACAATGGGCTGGTCGCGGCCGCGGTGCTCTCCGGCAACCGCAATTTCGAGGGCCGGGTCTCGCCCGATGTCCAGGCCAATTATCTTGCCTCGCCGCCGCTTGTTGTCGCCTATGCGCTTGCCGGTTCGGTGCAAAAAATCTGGCCGTCGAACCGCTCGGCACCGGCAAGGATGGCAAGCCGGTCTATCTCGCCGACGTCTGGCCCTCGTCAAAGGATATCCAGCGCTTTATCAGCAAGAACGTGACCCGGGGGCTGTTTACCGCCAAATATTCCGATGTCTTTAAGGGCGATGCCCATTGGCGCAAGGTCAAAGTGCCGAGCGGCCAAACCTACCGCTGGGAACTCGGCTCGACCTATGTCCAGAACCCGCCCTATTTCGCGGGGATTTCGAAGGTTCCAGTGCCGGTCACCGATATTGTCGGGGCGCGGATTCTGGCGCTCCTCGGCGACAAGATCACCACCGACCATATTTCGCCGGCCGGTTCGATCAAGGCGGCCTCGCCGGCCGGCAAATATCTCCTCCAACGGCAGGTCGCGGCTGCCGATTTCAATCAGTACGGCACCAGGCGCGGCAATCACGAGATCATGATGCGCGGCACCTTTGCCAACATCAGGATCAAGAATTTCATCAACCAGGGCGCCGATGGCGCCGTGCCGGAAGGGGGCATGACCCGCCACTTTCCCTCGGGCGAATCGATGGCGATCTATGACGCGGCGATGCGCTATCAGAGCGAATCGGTGCCGTTGGTCGTCATTGCCGGCACCGAATATGGCAACGGATCCTCGCGCGATTGGGCGGCCAAGGGCACCAAACTACTCGGCGTCCGCGCCGTGATTGCCCAATCCTTCGAGCGAATCCACCGTTCCAATCTGGTCGGCATGGGGGTCCTGCCGCTGACCTTTGCCGAGGGCGTCAGCTGGCAGTCGCTCGGCCTCAGGGGTGACGAGCTGGTCAGCATTCAGGATCTTGGCGATACGCTGAAGCCGCGCCAAACCATGGCCGCCGAAATCGTCTCAGCCGATGGCAAAGTCCGCAAAATCACGCTGACCTGCCGGATCGCAACGCTCGACGAACTCGAATATTTCCGCAACGGTGGCATCTTGCCCTATGTTCTACGCCAGCTTGCTGCCTGAGCCCCGGCCAATCGAGGTAGTCCATGGCGACCTATAAGATTCTGCTTCTCCCGGGCGACGGCATCGGTCCCGAGGTCATGGCCGAAGTCGAAAAAATCGCGGCCTGGCTCGGCGCCGCCGGCCTAGCCCGGTTCGAGTTCGAAAAGGGGCTGGTCGGCGGCTGCGCGTACGACGCCCATGGCGCGGCGATCAGCGAGCCGGACCTGGCGCGCGCCAAGGCTGCCGATGCGGTTCTGTTCGGCGCCGTCGGCGGGCCGAAATGGGACGCGGTTAATTACGACGTGCGCCCGGAAGCGGGCCTGCTGCGGCTGCGCAAGGATCTCGCGCTATTTGCCAACCTACGCCCGGCGGTCTGTTATCCGGCGCTCGCCGATGCCTCGTCGCTCAAGCGCGAGCTGGTCGAGGGCCTCGATCTGATGCTGGTGCGCGAACTGACGGGCGGCGTCTATTTCGGCCAACCCAAGGAGATCATCGATCTCGGCAATGGCCAGAAACGCGGCATCGATACCCAGATCTACGACACCTTTGAGATCGAGCGAATCGGCCGGGTCGCCTTCGAACTTGCCCGCAAACGCCGCAACAAGGTGACCTCGGCGGACAAGCGCAACGTCATGAAATCCGGCGTGCTCTGGCATGAAGTGATCGTCGCCCTGCACAAGCGCGATTATCCGGATGTGACGCTCGAACACCAGCTCGCCGATGCGCTCGGCATGCAATTGGTCCGCTGGCCGAAACAATTCGACGTCATCGTTACCGACAATCTGTTCGGCGACATTCTGTCCGATGTCGCCGCCATGCTGACCGGGTCGCTCGGCATGCTGCCTTCCGCCTCGCTTGGCGAGGTCGATCCGCAAACCAGAAAGCGCAAAGCCCTCTACGAGCCGGTCCATGGCTCGGCCCCCGACATTGCCGGCAAGGCGGTCGCCAATCCGATCGCGATGATCGGCTCTTTTGCGATGTGTCTGCGCTATTCCTTGGCCGAGGCGCGGCTCGCCGACCAGATCGAAGCCGCGATAGCCAATGTCCTCGCACTTGGCCTGCGCACGGCCGACATCCGCGGCAATGCCACCGAAATCGTCTCGACTGCGGAAATGGGCTCGGCGGTTCTTGCCGAGATCCAGCGAATTGCCGGGGACTGATCGCTAATCCGGCGCGCCGGGCGTTTCGAACTGGAACAGGGGCTGCGGCCGTCCCGGCATGAAATAGGGGCTTGGCAGATTGCCGATGTAGCGCGCGTCGTACGAATTGGCCGGCGGGCTCATAATCGTCGTCGTGACGTAATTGGGCCCGCTGCCAGGCGGGACGACATTGCCGGGATCGAGATAGCTGCGCTTTTGGATGATCACCGGTTCGACCGGCGCTGCGACGGGATGGCGGACCCGTCGCGGGCTCGCCTCGGCCGGCCCGGCGACGAAGGCGCCAAATACGGCGATCAGCGGAATCACGACAATGGCGAGGCGTTGCATGCATGTCTCCTTTGGAGCCCTCGGACAGGCTAAACCGATCGTGGCCAGGAGCGAAGATATTTCTTGGCGGCCGACCGGCAAAACCATCAACTTTTGCCCGGCGTGATTTTCTTGCCGCCGGTGATTCGCGCAGGCGGCGGATTGTTGCCCACGCCGGCGCGCGCCGCAACGCGCGGCGCCAAAGCCTGACAGGACGGCCGCAGCGGCGCGGCAAAGGTCGGCTGCAGCCGCTCGTCGGTCTCAGCCGTCACCAGGCCGAGTTGGTCAATCAGACAGGCGAGAATCGACCGATCGATTGGTTGATTGTCGGCAGCGCAATGAAAACCCGCGAGCGTCAACCCCGGTGCCATGTCAGCGAGGCGGAAGCCAAGACAGCGATTTTCTCCCGACGGTCCGGCAAGGGTAATTTCGCCGGCATCTGCCGTGCCGAAACGGGTGACCAACGGGGCGCCCACCGAACTGCGGGTGACGGCAAGGCCGATTTCGGCGGCGCCGCGAACCATCGCCAGAAAGAACGAGCGGGCGGACCCACCTTCGGTGCCGCTGCTTGCCAGAGCGAGCCGCAGATACGGCCGTTCGTTCCCCAAACCGCCGAAAGTCAACGCGTCGACGCGCCCCCCCGATTGGCGGTTCTGCCGAACCGTATAGCTGGTCAAACGGGCCTCGAACGGCGGCTTTGCAAGCGCGAAACGGCGCTTCGGATCGGCGAGTTCGACCCAGGCCTCTTTCGCAGCGGCCACAATCGGCTCTTTTCGGAGCGGCTCGGATGGTTGCATGGCAATCACGGCGCCAGTAACGACCAGCGCGGCCGCAAATCCGGCGCCGAGCCGGCCAGCGAGCGGGCCGGGCCGCGGCGGGCGAACCGCGAACAGGCCCGCAGGCGCGGCAAAATCGTTCGACCCCATATTATCCCCGCCCGGCCCGGGCCCCATCCGCGCCAAGTATCGCGACGGCAGCTGAGCGGAATGTTACCCGGATGGAAAACCTCGCAACAGCGTCAATAATGGGTTACCAAAGCAAGTGCCCTGCCGCTGGTTGACTTTGTCGCCCGGGAATGGCACGCGCAAACGGGCGGTGTGGCGCTCGCCATGACAGGGAACCTTCGTCGATGTCCTACAAAATCGCCATTGTCGGCGCGACCGGCAATGTCGGACGCGAAATGCTCGACATTCTGGCCGAACGGCGGTTTCCGGTCGGCGAAATCGTCGCTTTGGCCTCGTCGCGTTCGCTTGGAACCGAAGTTTCCTTTGGCGAGCGCACGCTGAAATGCCGCAATCTCGAAAATTTTGATTTTGCTGGAACCGACATTTGCCTGATGTCGGCTGGCGGCAGCGTTTCGAAGGCATGGTCGCCGCGGATCGCGGCCCAGGGTGCCGTCGTCATCGACAATTCCTCGGCCTGGCGCTACGACCCGCAGGTGCCATTGATCGTGCCCGAGGTCAATGCCGATGCGATCATCGGCTTCGCCAAGAAGAACATAATCGCCAATCCCAATTGCTCGACCGCTCAGCTCGTGGTCGTCCTCAAACCCTTGCACGATCGCGCGAAGATCAAGCGCGTCGTGGTCGCGACTTACCAATCGGTTTCCGGCGCCGGCAAGGAGGCAATGGACGAATTGTTCGCCCAGACCCGCGCCATCTTCGTCTCGGATCCGGTCGAATCGAAGAAATTTCCCAAACGCATTGCCTTCAACGCGATCCCGCAGATCGATGTGTTCATCGACGACGGCTCAACCAAGGAAGAATGGAAGATGGTCGTCGAGACCAAGAAGATCCTGGATCCGAAAATCAAACTGACCGCGACCTGCGTCCGCATTCCGGTATTCATTGGCCATTCCGAGGCCGTCAATATCGAATTCGAGCGGCCGATTTCGGCCGACGAGGCGCGCGACATTTTGCGCGAGGCGCCAGGCTGTCTCGTTGTCGACAAGCGCGAGCCCGGCGGCTACATGACCCCGCATGAAGCGGTCGGCGAAGATGCCACTTTTGTGTCGCGTATCCGCGAGGATCCGACGGTGGAAAATGGTCTGGCGCTGTGGTGCGTGGCCGACAATTTGCGCAAGGGCGCGGCCCTCAATGCCGTGCAAATCGCCGAAGTGCTGATCAATCGCAAATTGATCAAGCCGAAAAAGGCGGCGGCCTAACCGGCAGCGCGGCGAGCTGGCTCAAATCGACATTGCCGCCGCAGAGCAGGACGCCGACCCGCTCGCCCGGCGCGGGCCGGTAGGCGCCTGACAGCAGCGCGGCGAGCGCCGTCGCCCCACCCGGTTCGCTGGCGATCCTGAGCGCCTGCCAGAGCCGGATCTGCGCCTCGACGATCGCTTGATCATCGACCAGCACCACCCGCTCGACATAGCGTTTGGCAATGGCAAAGGGCAAGCGGCCGGCTCGCTGGGCGCCAAGTGAATCGGCGGCGATCGAAATCGACCGCGACATCAACCGGCCGGTCGGCCGCCAGCGCCGCATGGAGCGCCCGTGCTCGTTTCGGTTCGACGCCGACAATTCGGGTCTTGCCGGCAAACCACAGCGCAAGGCCGGCAATCAGTCCGCCGCCGCCCACGGCAACAAGCACGCTGTCGAGCTCTGCCTGTTCGGCCCATTCGCGGCCAAGTGTCGCCTGCCCATAGATGGTGGATTCCTGGTCGTAGGCATGAATGTTCAGGCTGCCGCTTTCTTGCTCGTAGGACAGCGCATGCTCGAGAGCTTCGGCATAAGTTCCGCCGCCGACAATTGCTTCGGCGCCGAAGCTGCGGATCCGGTCGATCTTGACCGCAGGCGAAGTTGCAGGCACGAAAATCCTGGCGCGATGGCCGAGCTGCCCCGCCGCATAGGCAATGGCGGCGCCATGATTGCCGCCCGAAGCCGCGGTCACGCCAGCCGTCGGCATCGCTCGGCTGAGCATCGCATTAAAAGCGCCGCGCGCCTTGAACGAGCCGCTGTGCTGGAGCAATTCGAGCTTCAGGCAGACCCGCACCCCGCCGGCGAAACCGCTCTCGGACAAATCGAGAATGGGCGTGCGACGGACATGCGGGGCGATCCGCCGGCTTGCCGCCAGGATGTGCGCCACGTCGCTCGAGGGATCTTGCAAGGCTTGGCCCTTTTCCTAGTCTTAGGCGGTGACCCATAGACGAAAAGAGCAATGGCGCCAAATCACGGCGCTGCTAGAACCAAAGCCTCGGAGGTGTCCATGCTTGTCCGCCCACGCCGCAGCGCGCTTTACATGCCTGGTTCAAACGCCCGCGCGCTGGAGCGGGCCCGCCACCTGCCGGCTGACGTGCTGATTTTCGATCTCGAGGATGCGGTGGCGCCCGAGGCCAAAGAACTGGCCCGTCGGCAAGTCGTCGAAACGCTGCGCGAGGGCGGCTACGGCGGTCGCGAAATCGTCGTGCGGGTCAACCAGCTGCAATCGGATTGGGGAGGCGCCGATCTTGAAGCGCTGGCCGCGACCAGACCCGATGCGATTCTGTTTCCGAAAATATCGACGGACGCGGAAGCTCGCGAGGCGAGCGGCCGAATGGATGCGATGGGTTTTGCTGATGCCACTGTCCTGTGGGCCATGATGGAAACGCCGCTCGCTATTCTCAATGCCGCCTCGCTCGCCGCCAGCCGGCGCGACAGCCGCCTGCGCGTGATGGTCATGGGAACCAACGATCTCGCCAAGGAAACCCGCTGCCGCCTGGTTGCTGGCCGGGCGCCGATGCTGGCCTGGCTGTCGCATTGCGTCGCCGCGGCACGGGCGCATGGACTCGGCATTCTGGATGGTGTTTGGAACGATCTCGCCGACGCAGCAGGGCTCGCTTCGGAATGCGAACAGGGGCGGATGCTTGGCATGGACGGCAAGACCGCAATTCACCCCGGCCAACTTGCCGCCTGCAATGCCGGTTTCGCGCCGCAGGCGGCCGAAGTGGCCTGGGCGCGCACAATACTCGCTGCCTTCGACCAGCCGGAGAATAGCCAGAAAGGCGTCCTCCAAATCGACGGCCGGATGGTCGAGCGGCTGCATGCCGCCATGGCGCGGGAACTGCTCGCCGTTGCGGCGATGATCAGCCAGCCGCCCGGATGAAGTGCCGCCGCTGGAAGCGCTGACCGAAGGCCATCCCCGGCCAACAATTTCTGGCGTACCGAGCCGCAGACCATTGAGATTGCCGGCGAGCGAGGCCAAGGGCAGGCCGATGCCGCGGGCGAGCGGGTTGGCCGGCGCGCAGCGTCTTTGCTGCCGGCTGGCCGCCGCCCAGCGGGAAGCCTCGAGGTCAAATCGATGGCTGGCGCCGGATCCTGCAAATAGAAGCTCGGCGTGGGCGCAGCCAGATGACGCGCGCAAGCGGCCATCGTGCCCGCGTCCAGCGCCGCTGATCTGGCGACGTCGAAATTAGCGGTCAGCCCAGGAAAGGCGATCGCGCCGAGACGCTTCGCCAATTGTGCCGAATTGGTCGCAACGGCGAGCGGATTCGGCCAGGTTGCGCACATCCGCCCGCGCCGGTTCTGTGGCGCTAAGCGCCCTTCGGGAAGCTGACGATCCGATTGGAACGGCCCTTTTCCTTGGTGGCTTCCTTGGCGGCCGCCGGCTCGCCCGGCGTTCCATCGATGAGTATCCCCTGCCCATCCGCCGAAATCTCGACCGTCTGACCCTCGCCGATATGACCGGCCAGGATCTGATCGGCGAGCGGATCCTGCACGTAGCGCTGGATCACCCGTTTCAGCGGCCGGGCCCCATAGGCCGAATCGTAGCCCTTGTCGGCGAGAAAGGCGCGCCCCTTGGCATCGAGATCGAGGACGATCTTGCGGTCCTCGAGGAGTTTCGCCAGACGGCCGAACTGGATGTCCACAATGTGCGACATGTCGGTCCTTCGCAGCCGATGGAACAGGATGATCTCGTCCAGCCGGTTGAGGAATTCCGGGCGGAAGTGGGCCCGCACCGCGGCCATGACTTCGGCGCGAACCTTGTCGCTGTCCTCGCCTTCCTTCTGATTGACGAGATATTCGGCTCCGAGATTCGAGGTCATGATGATCAGAACGTTGCGGAAATCGACCGTCCGGCCCTGCCCGTCGGTTAGCCGACCGTCGTCGAGAACCTGCAGCAAGACGTTGAACACATCTGGATGGGCCTTCTCGATTTCGTCGAACAGGACGACCTGATAGGGCCTTCGGCGCACGGCTTCGGTCAAAGCGCCGCCTTCCTCGTAGCCGACATAGCCGGGCGGCGCACCGATCAGGCGGGCGACCGAATGCTTTTCCATATATTCCGACATGTCCATGCGGACCATTGCATTGTCGTCGTCGAACAGAAAGCCGGCGAGTGCCTTAGTCAATTCGGTCTTGCCGACGCCGGTCGGGCCAAGAAACATGAACGAGCCAATCGGCCGGTGCGGATCCTGAAGGCCGGCCCGCGCCCGGCGTACCGCGGTCGCGACCGCCTTGACCGCCTCGGCCTGGCCGACCACCCGGGCCGCCAGCTCGCTCTCCATCGATAGAAGCTTGTCCTTTTCGCCCTGTAGCATCCGGTCGACCGGCACACCAGTCCAGCGTGACACGACTTGTGCGACATGATCGGCCGTCACCGCCTCTTCGACCAGGACATCGGCGTCCTTGGCCTCATTGGCGCTGATCTTCTTTTCAAGATCGGGAATAACTCCATAGGTCAGCCGGCCGGCCTCGGCATAGTCGCTCTTGCGCTGGGCGTTGGCGAGTTCGGTACGCGCCGCCTCCAATTGTTCCTTCAGTTTCTGCGCGGCGCCGAGCTTGTCCTTTTCGCTGCGCCAGCGCGCCGTCAGGGCGTCCGACTTCTCCTGCATTTCCGCCAGTTCGGACTCGAGCCGCAACAGCCGGTCCTTCGAGGCCTTGTCGGTCTCCTTCTTCAAGGCTTCCTGCTCGATCTTGAGCTGAATAATCCGCCGGTCGAGCTCGTCCAATTCCTCCGGCTTCGAATCGACCTGCATGCGCAGCCGGGCCGAGGCCTCGTCGACGAGATCAATCGCCTTGTCGGGCAAGAAACGGTCGGTGATATAGCGGTTCGACAGGGTGGCGGCCGCGACGATCGCCGAATCGGTGATCCTGACGCCATGATGCAATTCGTATTTTTCCTTCAGGCCGCGCAGGATGGAAATGGTGTCCTCGACCGTTGGCTCGGATACGAACACCGGCTGGAAACGGCGGGCGAGGGCAGCATCCTTTTCGACGTGCTTGCGATATTCCTCGAGGGTGGTGGCGCCGATGCAATGCAATTCGCCGCGCGCCAGCGCTGGCTTCAGCAAATTCGAGGCGTCCATCGCCCCGTCGGCCTTGCCGGCGCCGACCAGCGTGTGCATTTCGTCGATGAACAGAACGATGCCGCCGGCAGCCGCGGTCACCTCGTTCAGGACCGCTTTCAAGCGCTCCTCGAATTCGCCGCGGTATTTGGCACCGGCGATCAGCGACCCCATGTCCAGGGCCAGCAATCGCTTGTCCTTGAGGCTTTCCGGCACATCGCCGTTGACAATGCGAAGCGCCAGTCCCTCGACGATTGCCGTCTTGCCGACGCCGGGTTCGCCGATCAGGACCGGATTATTCTTGGTGCGGCGCGAGAGAACCTGAACGGCGCGCCGGATCTCCTCCTCGCGGCCGATCACTGGATCGAGCTTGCCGTTCCGCGCCGCGTCGGTCAGGTCGCGCGAATATTTCTTGAGCGCGTCATAGGCATTCTCGGCGCTGGCGCTGTCAGCGGTGCGGCCCTTGCGCAAATCGTTGATGGCGGCATTGAGCGTCTGGGCGGTGACGCCGGCATTGGCGAGAATCTTGCCGGCCTCGCTGCTCTTTTCCATCGCGATCGCCAACAGCAGGCGCTCGACAGTGACAAAAGAATCGCCGGCCTTTTCGGCGATTTTTTCGGCCTGGTCAAAGATCCGCGCGGTGGTCGGCGCCAAATACAATTGCCCAGCGCCGGTGCCCTGGACCTTGGGGATTTTCGCCAGCGCCAGCTCGGTCTGTGCCAGCGCATCGCGCGAACGGCCGCCAGCCCGGTCGATCAAACCGGCGGCGAGGCCCTCGTCGTCATCGAGCAGGATTTTCAGCAAGTGCTCGGGCGTGAACTGCTGATGGCCCTCGCGGATCGCCAGCGATTGCGCCGCTTGAACGAAACCCCGCGCCCGTTCGGTATATTTCTCAAAATTCATATCCACACTCCTCGGCAATGGGTCCGGTGGATTGGTGATGCAAACCTGCCCGCTGATGTAAGTATGGTCGAGCCGGGGCGAAAGGCTTTGGCACTGGACTTCCAACAAAACTTTTCATGCCGGGCTTGCGGCCTGGCGGCGTCGGCTTGATCGGCGACCAACGAAATGCCAGAGAGGCATCAGATCTAGGGCTCGGCATCGCGATCCTCGCACCAATTGGTATCCCGACCGCCCTGCGCGCCTTGCTCAAGTCGGAAGCGATCGGCGGCGTCATTCTGATGGGGGTCACCCTTGTCGCTCTGGTGACGGCGAATTCGTCACTAGCCCCGTTCTATTTCCAAAGCCTCGAATACCGGATCGGCGGTTTCAGCCTCTCGCATTGGATCAATGATGGCCTGATGGCGCTGTTTTTTCTGCTGGTTGGCCTAGAGGTCAAGCGGGAAATCGTCGAGGGCGCCCTATCGACTTGGCCGCGGCGGATGCTGCCAGGTTTGGCGGCAATTGGCGGCATGCTGGTGCCGGCCGCAATCTATCTGGCCGTGAACGCCAGTCAGCCGGTCAATTTGCGCGGCTGGGCGATCCCGGCGGCGACCGACATAGCTTTTGCACTCGGGGTCCTGGCGCTCTTCGGGCCGCGCGTGGCGGTTTCGTTGAAAATCTTTTTGACCGCGCCAGCGATCATCGATGATCTCGGGTCGGTGGCGATAATCGCGGTCTTCTACAGCGCCGGTCTGTCCTCCAGAGGGCTGATCCTTGCCGCCTGCCTCCCTGCCGGCCTCATTCTCCTCAATTATCGCGCCGTTATGTTTCTGCCGGCCTACCTGCTGCTCGGCGTCGGGCTCTGGTTTGCCTTCCATTGGGCCGGGGTTCACGCGACGCTCGCCGGTGTCGCCTTGGCGCTCACCATTCCGATCCGCCGGCAAGCGGACAAAAGCTTGAGTTACGCGTCGCCCCTGCACCGCCTCGAACATGGTCTGGCGCCCTGGGTCGCCTTTCTGATCGTACCTGTATTCGGCTTTGCCAATGCCGGCCTGTCGTTCGCCAGGCCCGATCTCGCCAGCCTGCTGGCGCCTTTGCCGATGCCCAGCCTTTGCAAGATCTGGTCAAACTCGGCGTCATGGCAGGCTCACTCGCTTCCGCACTTTGCGGGGCGCTTGTGATTCGCTTGGCCCAGCCCGGCCGGCCGACGAAACGCGGCTAGTCGCCGAGCGGAACTTCGCCCGGGTCGGTTGCCTCGCCGAGATCGGGTTGCCCGCTCTCCTGGCCCGGCCGACCGCGCCGCCGCCGGCGCGGTCGCAACGGAAACCGGCCGGTTTCCTCGTTCGCCTCGACCGCCGGCACCGGCGCTTCGGCCGCCGCCGATTCGGTGGTCGTCTCGACCGGCTCGTCTGGCGTAACCGGCGTCAGCCGCACTGGCGCGGTAATGAAGGCCGGCAAACCGTTGACCGGTTCACCCTCGGGCGCCGGCAGGCGGACCGGGACCGGGTCACGGTTCGGCCGCGGCTCGGCTTCGGCGCGGAATTCGTTCCGATAATTGGGGCGGGGATCGCGGCCGTGTCGATTGTCGCGCTGACCCGGATAATTACGCTCCTGGTAGGGCCGCTCCTGGCGCGGTCCGCGGTCCTGCCGCTCGCCACCGCCGGCCTGGCCAGCCGACGCGTGCGGGCGGTCGCCATTGTGCGGGCGTTCGCCATTATACGGCGGCCGGTCCTGATAGGGCTGCGGGCCATTGCCATAGGCTGGCTGAGCCGGCGCCGGCAGCGAGGGCTGCGGTTGGCGTTCGATCGGCGAGGCAAACCGGTCCGGCAGGCCGCCAAAATCATCGTCGTCGTCGCCTTCCTCGGCATCCGTTGTTTCGCCGGGCGGGCGCTGATAGCCGAATTGCACCTGTTGCTGGGCGAGCTGGGCCGCCGCAATCAACCGGAAGTAATGCTCGGCGTGCTGCAAATAGCTTTCGGCCGCTACCGTATCGCCGGAGGATTGCGCGTCGCGCGCCAATTGCAGGTATTTCTCCGCAATGTGATGCGCCGTCCCGCGGATCTTCACGTCCGGCCCATTGGATTCGTAGGTCCGGGTTAGCGGGTTCGGGCCCTTGCGGTTGTTGTTGCGGCCACGCATACGTTTGGCATTCTGACCTGGTCTCATCGACTGTCCTTGATTAATTAACGCAAACCTCAACCTGCTTCGGCCAGGCGCACGCCGGCGCGGCTTTGCGCTGGCTTTTCCCGTCGTCGGTCGATTCTTCTGGTACGATGGATGCTCGGCTCTCCGGCCAAAAGTGCGCTATGGTTACCATTCCGTCGCAGAAACTCGCCTGGCGCGCACCATCCGCGACGCGTCTTCGGATCTGCGACTTCCGCCTTCCTATGTGTCAAAACAATGATTCGACTGAACAATTCCGGAGCCGCCACTCTAGTCCGGGAAGTCCCGAAAGGGCGAGGCGGCTACTACAGATATTCAGCCTCACTGTGCCGACGGTTCAAACGGCGATTCAGCTGCAAGCAATTTAGACCGTTTCCGGTTGCGAGCCAAGCAATTTTCGTGGCCGGCCGAAAACTACCCTAATGAGACCAGCCGTATCGCACGCCGTGCCGGCCGGTTCAAGGCCGGCTGCGGCGAGCAGAGCATGGACAATGCTGGCCTGGCCGGCGCCGATTTCGACCGCGATCAGGCCGTCGGGCTGCAGCAGCCGGGGCAGATCGGCAAAAATGGCGCGATAGGCGTCGAATCCGTCCCAGCCACCATCAAGGGCGACCAGCGGGTCGTAATCGCGCACTTCCGGTGCAAGGGCACCGATTGCGGTGCGGGCGAGATAGGGAGGATTGGAAACAACAAGATCGAATCGGCAGTCGAGCGGGCGCGCCCAGTCGGCGACGACCACGGCCGCGCGCGCTGCCAGCTGCAGGCGGGTCAGATTGAGTCTGGCGGTGGCGGCCGCCTGCGGCGAAATGTCCGTCGCGACCCCGAAGGCCTTGGGACAATGGGTCAGCAGCGCCGCCAATATGGCGCCCGAACCGGTTCCGAGATCGAGAATCCGCAAGTCTCGATCAGCGGCAATTCTGGCAAGCGCGGCTCGGACAAGCGTTTCGGTGTCGCCACGCGGATCGAGCACATGGTTGTTGACAACGAGCTCGAGGCCATAGAAGGCGGCATGGCCGAGAATCCGCGCCAACGGTTCATGGCGCAGGCGCCGCGCCAATAGATCGCGCAAGCGGCGCCCGGCCGCGCCGCCGAGCTTGCGCTCAGCATCGCGCCGCAATTCGACATGGCTGATTGCGGCCGCCGCGCAGAGCAGAAAGCGCGCCTCGAGTCCGGCCATTGCGACGCCCGCATCTTCCAACTGGCCAGCCGCCCGCCGCCAGGCGCCGCGCCGGCTCAAACGGCCGAAATGATTGAATGCGCTCTGCATCAGATTTCATTGGCCGCGAGTTGCCCGGCCTGGGCCTCGGTGATCAAGGGATCGATTATCTCGTCGAGCGCGTCGCCGGCGATAATTTTGTCGAGTTTGTAGAGGGTCAAGTTGATCCGGTGATCGGTCACCCGCCCTTGCGGGAAATTATAGGTTCGAAATCCGCTCCGAACGATCGCCCGAACCAACCTGGGCGCGCCGGTCGGCGGCCCGATCGGTGGCGAGCCTTTGCCGCTCCCTGTCGTATAGGCGCGAGCGCAGCAGCGCCATGGCGCGGGCCCGGTTCTTGTGCTGGGAACGCTCCTCTTGGACGAAGACGACGAGACCGCTCGGCAGGTGGGTGAGTCTGATCGCCAATTCAGTCTTGTTGACGTGCTGGCCGCCGGCGCCCTGGGCCCGCATCGTGTCGATTTTGAGGTCGGCCTCGTTAATCGCCACATCGACTTCCTGCGCCTCGGGCAGGACGGCGACGGTCGCCGCAGAGGTATGAATTCTTCCCTGTGTCTCGGTGTCGGGCACCCGCTGCACACGATGCACGCCGCTTTCGAATTTCAATTTGGCGAAGACGCCGCGACCCTTGATTTCGGCAATGATTTCCTTGAAGCCGCCGGCCGTCCCCTCGCTTGTCGACAGGACCTCGACTTTCCAGCCCTTCGTCTGAGCATAGCGTTCGTACATGCGGAACAGGTCGCCGGCAAACAGCGCCGCCTCGTCGCCACCAGTTCCCGCCCGCACTTCCAGTATGACACTTTTCTCGTCGTCGCCATCGGCCGGCAGCAGCGCCAGACGAATCGCACGTTCGAGGGCTTGCGTCTCGGCCGCTTTGTCGGCGCGCTCCGCCTCGGCGAGCGCCCGCAGGTCGGCTTCGGTTGCCGGATCGTCGAGCAAGGCTTGAATGCTGGCGATCTCGGACTGCGCTGCCCGCCAGGTCCGGATCGCCGCGACAACCGGCTCGAGTTCCGAAATTTCGCGCGACAGCGCTACAAAATCCTGACCGCCTGCACCGGCAGAAAGGCGCGCCCCGATTTCATCGTGGCGACGCAGGATAAGGTCGAGTTTGTCGTGCGGGAGCATGGCTGATCTTTACAAGACTACGCCTTGGGCTTCGGCATAGGAGCGCAATTCCTCGCGCAGCGAAGCGGGGGCCTCGCTCCGCTGCAGCAGCGCCGAAACGAAGGCCGTAGCATCCGCGACCTCCAGCGAAAGCACCATGGCCTTGACCGGTCCGAGCGAAGACGGCGACATCGAAAGCGAGCGATAGCCAAGGGCGATCAGAGTCATCGCCTCGAGCGGCTTGCCGCCGATCTCGCCGCATAGCGTGACTGGCTTGCCATGGCTTTCACCCGCCGCGGCGATCATTTTGAGGACTCGCATGGTTGGGAGCGACAATGGATCGAAACGATTGGCGACGCGTTTATTATCGCGGTCCGCCGCATAGAGATATTGCAACAGATCATTCGAGCCGACCGAGAGGAAATCGACGCGCGCCATGATTTCGTCGAGCTGCCACAAAAGCGAGGGAACCTCGAGCATGACGCCAAGCTTCAAGTCGAGCGGCAGGTCGTAGTCATGCAGGCGCAAATGGGCCAGTTCGCGCTCGACAATCCGCTTGGCCGCATCGAATTCCTGGGTCATGGCGACCATCGGAAACATGATTCGCAATTCGCGCCCGGCTCCGGCGCGCAGCATCGCCCGCAATTGCGAGCGCAGTAGACCCGGCCGGTCAAGACCGATGCGGATCGCGCGCCAGCCTAGCGCCGGGTTTTCCTCTTCAACCTTGGCCATATAGGGCAGGATTTTGTCGCCGCCGATGTCGAGCGTGCGGAAGGTGACTGGCCGGTTGGGAACCGCATCCATGACCGCCCGATAGAAATCATATTGCTGGCTCGTGCGCGGGAACTGCGGTGCAATCATGAATTGCAGTTCGGTGCGGAACAGGCCGATCGACATCGCGCCCATTTCCTCGACATGCGGCAGATCGGCAAGCAGGCCGGCATTCATGTGGAGGCCGATCGCCACCCGATCGCGGGTCACCGCGGCAATGTCGCGCAGCCGCCGGTATTGCTCCTGCCGCCTCGCCCTTAGCCGCGCCTTTTCGCCATAGGCCGCCTCGACATCCGGCGGCGGCCGGATCTGGACCTCGCCAGCGGTGCCATCGACGATGATTGCGTCACCCTGCTCGACCAGATTGGTCACGTTCTGGGCTTCGCCGACCGCCGGAATCCCCAGCGCCCGCGCGACAATGGCGACATGGCTTGACAAGCCGCCGTCCTCCAGCACGAGCCCGCGCAGCCGGGCGCGGTCATAATCAAGGAGCGCGGCCGGACCCATCGTGCGGGCGACCAGAATCGCATTGTCGGGAATTGATTCGCGGGTGGCAACAAAGCTCTGCCCGGTCAATTGGTGCAGCAGGCGGTTCGCCAGATCGTCGAGATCGTGCAGGCGATCGCGGAGATAGGGATCGGTCTGGCGTTGCAATTTGGCCCGCGCGTCGTTTTGCACCCGTTCGACGGCGGCCTCCGCTGTGAGCCCCGTCAATACCGCTTCGTGCAGGCGGCGCAGCCATCCGCGATCATAGGCAAACATCCGAAAGGCCTCGAGAACCTCCACATGCTCGCCAGGACCGACCTGGTCGCCGCGGTCGATCAACTCGTCGATCGACAGCCGCAGGGCCTCGATCGCCGCCTCGAGACGCTTGGCTTCGGCCGGCACGTCCTCGGCGACCAGACGGGTCACGACAACCCGCGGTTCGTGCAGGAGGACATGGCCGAGACCGACCCCGTCGGCAATGGCGGTGGCGCGCAGGAATAGCGGCCGCCGCAGGGCAATGTCGGCGCCGGGCCGCACGATTGCCTGCAATTCGCCGGCGGCAATCATTTCTGCCAACAGCATCGAGGTGGTCTGGAGGACTTCCACTTCCTCCTCGGAATAGAATCGGCGGGCGCGATTCTGCACGACCAGGACGCCGAGCGTGTTGCCGCCCCGCAAAATCGGCACGCCGAGGAAGGATTGATAGATTTCTTCGCCGGTCTCCGGCTTGTAGGAAAAGGCCGGATGGGCCTGGGCGTCCGACAGAGCCAGCGGCTCGGCGCTCTCGGCAATCCGGCCGACCAAGCCCTCGCCCGAGCGCATCGTGGTCAGATGCACCGCCTCACGCTTGAGGCCCTCGGTGGCGAACAGCTCGAGCCGCCCGTCGGCACGTAGGACATAGACCGAGCAGACTTCGGCGACCATATTGCTGGCGATTTGAACGACGATCTTGTCGAGCCGGGCCTGCGCGCCAATCGGCTCCGCCATGACTTCGCGAAGTCGGCGCAGGAGCAGACGCGGACCGCCGAGACCGCTACGCATGCATGGCTTCCTGGTTCGAGATCATTCTCAGCTTCGCCACCCCGCCGATCAGGGTCGCAATGCCCGTATACGAATGCAAGGCCCGCGCCGCAAGGGAAGCCTTGCGACAGGCAAGCTTTGCGGCGCCGGCGGGCCCGACCGGACTAAGCCTGGTCGAGCCCGTAGAGCGAGTGCAGGGTGCGAACCGCCAATTCCGTGTAGGCGGCATCGATCAGCACCGAGAATTTGATTTCCGATGTCGTGATCGCCCGGATATTTATGCCCTTTTCGGCGAGCGCCCGAAACGCCCGGGCCGCCACCCCGGCATGGCTGCGCATGCCGATTCCGATCGCCGACACTTTCACAACATCCTTGGCGCCCTGTAGGTTTTGATACTGCAGCGTCGGCTTGGCGGCGACCAATATGGCCTTGGCCCGCTCGAAATCCGCGGTCGGGACGGTGAAAGTCAGATCGGTGGTCGTCGTGTCGTCCGACACGACTTGGATGATCATGTCGACATTGATATTGGCTTCGGCCAGCGGCACGAATATGGCCGCCGCCACGCCCGGTTTGTCGGCAACGCGGCGTAGCGTGATCTGCGCCTCGTCGGTCGAAAAGGCGATGCCGCTGACAACCTGTTTTTCCACAATTTCCTCCTCGTCGCAGATCAAAGTGCCGGGTTTGGGATCGGCCGGGTCGTCAAAACTGGAGCGCACGAAAGTCCGGACCTTGTGCAGCATCGCCACTTCAACCGAGCGGACCTGCAGCACCTTGGCGCCCAGCGAGGCCATTTCCAGCATTTCCTCGAAAGCTACCTGGGCAAGCCGCCGCGCTTTGGGAACAATCCGCGGGTCGGTCGTATAGACGCCGTCAACGTCGGTGTAGATGTCGCAGCGATCGGCGCCGATCGCTGCGGCCAGCGCCACCGCGCTGGTGTCGGAACCGCCGCGGCCAAGCGTTGTCAGCCTGCCGGTCGTTGCGTGCAGGCCTTGAAAACCGGCAACCACCGCAACCTCGTGACGGTCCTTGAAGCGTTGCACCAGTCGTTCGCAGGCAATCGATTCAATGCGCGCCGCGCCATGGGCGTGCGAGGTCAGAATCGGCAATTGCCAGCCCAGCCAGGAGCGCGCCTGGATGCCCATGTTTTGCAGAACGATCGCCAAAAGCCCGGCCGTCACCTGCTCGCCGGCGGCAACAACAGTGTCATATTCGCGCGCGTCATGCAGCGCCGCCGCCTCGCGGCACCAGCCGACCAGTTCATTGGTCTTGCCCGCCATCGCCGACACGACGACGGCGACCTCGGCGCCGGTATCGACTTCGCGCTTGACGTGGCGGGCCACATTGCGGATTCGCTCGATGGTGGCAACCGACGTGCCGCCGAACTTCATGACGAGCCGGGCCATTCAGGGTCCGTGAGGGGCAAGGCGAGCGGGTCGCCGGGTCAGGGGCTATTCGCGGCACTCGCGCCGCGCCGCCAAGGCGGCTATACAAGACGATGCGAGCGAGGGCTGTCAACGTGAACACCGGTTTTGTCAGGAAAGGGCGCAGTAGACCGGCGGAGACCGGCAATATCGATGCCGACGATCTCGCTCGTTTCGAGGCCATCGGCGCCGCCTGGTGGGACGAAGACGGGCCGATGAAGGCCCTGCACCGGCTCAATCCGCTGCGGATCGGCTATCTGCGCGATCTTCTGGCCAATCATTGCGGCCGGTCCGGGGCGCCGGGGCTGAAGCCCCTGGCGGGCCTGGCCATTCTCGACATCGGCTGCGGTGCCGGCCTGTTGGCCGAGCCACTCGCCCGGCTGGGCGCCACGGTTACCGGCATCGACCCCGGCCAAAGCAATATCGCCGAGGCCCGGGCGCATGCCGAAGCGCAGGGCCTCGCGATCGATTACCAGGCGATCGGGGTCGAACGGCTGGCCGGCGCGGGCCGCCAATTCGATGCCGTGCTCGCCATGGAAGTGGTCGAGCATGTCACCAATATGCGGGCCTTCCTGCGCCAGGCCGCCATAATGGTGCGCCCCGGCGGGCTTTTCGTCGCTGCGACCCTCAACCGGACCCTGAAAAGCTTCGCATTGGCGATCGTCGGTGCCGAATATGTGCTCGGCTGGCTGCCGATTGGCACCCATCAATGGGATCGTTTCGTCACACCCAAGGAATTGGCCGATGGTCTCGTCGCCAGCGGCCTTTCGATCTGCGATCGGACCGGGGTCGTCTACCAGCCCTGGCTCGACGCGTGGCGTCTGTCGGGGGATATGGATGTCAATTACATGATCGCGGCCGAGCGCCGGCCATGAGCCAGAGCGCGGGGCACTTTACCGCGGCAACGCCGCAGGCGGCGGTCGATTGTCTGGTGCAAAGCCACCAGCACGCTACCCAGGCGCTGCGCGCCGCGCTTGAACATTATTTTGCCACCAGCGAACCGCCCAGTGCCGAGACGCGCCGCCAATTCCGCTATCCGGAATTGCGGATAACCTATCGGCCGAAGGGGGTCCAGCCGAGCATCCGCCGGGCATTCGCCAAATTTCCCTATGCCGGAACCTATGCGACCACCATTACCCAGCCGATCGCCTTTCGGCATTATCTGCTCGAGCAATTGACCCCGCTCGTCAGCGAATATGGCGCCACGATCGAGATCGGCCCGAGCGAGCAGGAAATTCCCTACCCTTATGTCTTCGAAATCGGGCGACGAATTGGGTCGCGGCAGCGTCACCGCTTCCGAGCTTGCCCGGTTCTTCCCGGTTCCCCTGCTGTCGGCGGTCGGCGACGAAATTGCCGATGGCACCTATGATCAGCCGCCCGGCAAAGCCTGGCCGCTTTGCCTGTTCGACGCCGTGCGGGTCGACTATTCGTTGCGGCGGTTGATGCACTACACCGGCAGCGACTGGCGCCATTGCCAGCCCTGGATTATGCTGACCAATTATCACCGCTACGTCGACCAGTTTATCCGGTGGGGCCTCGGCGAATTGCGCGGTTCCACCTACGACCGGCTGGTGTTGCCGGGAAACGTCGTCATCGATGCCGCGATGAGCGAGGCGCCGGCCCAGGCGCTGGTCGCCGGCAATGCCTGGCACCGGTTCCAGATGCCGGCCTATCATCTTCTCGCGCGTTCGGGCCAGGGCGTCACCCTCGTCAATATCGGCGTCGGTCCGTCAAATGCCAAGAACATCACCGATCATCTCGCCGTCCTGCGTCCGCATTGCTGGCTTATGATCGGCCATTGCGGCGGCCTGCGGCAATCGCAGCAGATCGGCGATTACGTTCTGGCGCACGGCTATTTGCGGCAGGACCGGATTCTCGACGATCAGATTCCCGTCGATGTTCCGATACCGGCACTTGCCGAGGTCCAAGTTGCTCTGCAGGAAGCAGCGCAGGGCGTCACGGGCGATATTGGCGAGGCGCTCAAGCAGCGGCTGCGTACCGGTACTGTGGTCACCAACAACGACCGCAATTGGGAGCTGCGCTGGACCCGCGAGCGCCGCCGCATCAATCTGTCGCGGGCGGTGGCCGTCGACATGGAATCGGGCACCGTGGCCACCCAGGGCTTCCGGCTGCGGGTACCCTATGGCACCTTGCTCTGCGTATCGGACAAGCCGCTGCATGGCGAAATCAAACTGCCCGGTGCCGCCAATGCCTTCTACGAGCGGGCGGTCAGCGAACATCTGCGGATTGGGCTTGCCGCGATCGACATTCTAAAAGTTCGCAAGGACACCTTGCATTCCCGTAAGCTGCGCAGTTTCGACGAGCCGCCGTTCCGCTAAACGCGGCCCTAATTGCGGTCCTCGGGGAGGGTCGGGATCGGCATCACGTCAATGCCCTCCTCGATCAGGGCCTGGGCATCCTCGAGCGAGGCCTGGCCGCGGATCGAGCGCTGCGGCACGTCGCCGCGCTGCATCCGGCGGGCCTGGTCGGGAAATTCCCGCCCGACATCATCCGTTTGTTCATCGATCTTCTGTCGCAATTGCCGGATCGCGGCGCGCAACTGCCTTTCCCTTTCGTCGATCAGGGCAAGCTGGTGCTGCGGCGCGGCCGGCTCTGCGTCCGGCCGGTCGCTACGGGCAAGGCTTGGCGCCATGATCGCCTTACTCACCACCAGCGTATCGCATTGGGGACAGGCAATCAGGCCGCGCTTGGCCTGGCGGTCGAATTCGTCGCCATTGCGAAACCAGCTTTCAAATTCATGCCCCGACCCGCAGACAAGCGCAAATTTGATCATCGGGTGGCCCCGGCTGTCATCGGGACCGTATCAGCAGCGGATCGAGGCGGCCGCAAGCCTCGAGCGCGTAGAGATCGTCGCAGCCGCCGATATGGCGCTCGTCGATGAAAATCTGCGGCACTGTCGAGCGGCCGCCGGCCCGCGCCGCCATAAGGGCCTGGGCCGCCCGGTCAGCATCGACTTTGATTTCCACATAGGCCGCAGCCTTGCGCGTCAGCAGCGCCTTGGCGGCTTCGCAATAGGGGCAGAAACCCTTGGTATAGATAGTAATCTCCGGCATGTGTCTCCCGAGCGGCGATTGCCGTGTCCCGGCGGCCCCGCTATGGTGTATATATGGGTTTGCGTCCGCTAGTCACCAGCCTTGCCGCCTTGCCCGGCTTTTCCTAATGGCTGGCGCCGCCCCGCCCCTCTTCGATCGCAGTCTTTTGAACAAAAGGCTGCGCCGCGCCGCTTTGGGGACGCCGCCGGATTTCCTGCTCGTGCGGGCCAGCGCCGAATTGGTGGAACGCCTGTTAAGCATTCTGCGGGATTTTGGCACGGCGCTCGATCTTGCAACCCCCGGTCCGCACGCGGCGCAGGCGCTTGCCGGCTACCCGCGGATCGGCCGGATGATTCGGGCGGCGGCGCTGCCCGCCCTTCTCGGTCAAGGCCCGTTCTTGCCGCTGGTCGCCCAGCCGGACGCGCTGCCCTTTGCCGCGGCGAGCCTCGATCTGATCGTCTCGTTGCTGGCGCTGCAGACGCTCAACGATCTGCCGGGCACGTTGATCCAGATCCGCCGCTCGCTGCGGCCGGACGGCCTTTTCATCGGCTGCCTGCTCGGCGGCGACACACTCGCCGAATTGCGCTTTGCCCTGACCTCGGCCGAAGCCGAAATCCGCGGTGGCGCCTCACCGCGGGTCATACCCTTTGCCGATCCGCGCGATCTCGGTCAGCTGCTGCAGCGGGCCGGCTTCGCCCTGCCTGTCGTCGACAGCGAGCGTCTGCAGGTGCGCTATCCGAATCTGCTGGCATTGCTGCATGACCTGCGGGCCATGGGCGCCGCCAACATGCTGAGCCAACGGCGGCCCGGCATGTTGCCGCGGGCCGTTCTTGCCCGGGCCGCGACGATCTATGCCGAGCGCTTTGCCGACCCCGACGGCCGGGTGCGGGCGACATTCGAATTGATCTGGCTGGCCGGCTGGGCCCCGCATGCAAGCCAGCAGCGACCGCTGCGTCCGGGATCGGCCCGCATGCACCTCTCCGAAGCCCTTGCCCGGCCAAGCCGGCAAGGCGACAGTGGGCGCTGATCGAGGGTCGCCCCATGCAACGCCTGCAACCTGCTGCGCGCCGCCAATTCGCCCGTTTCGTCGCGATGACCACCCGCTGGCTCGACAATGACGCTTACGGCCATCTGAACAACGTGGTCTATTACGTCTTTTTTGACAGCGCAGTGAATCAAATCCTGATCGAATCCCGCGTACTTGATCCGATGACGAGCCCGATCATCGGCCTGGTTGTCGAAAGCCGCTGCACCTACTTCCGGCCCTTGCGGTTTCCCGATCGCATCGAAGTCGGCCTGTCGGTCGTCTCGCTTGGCCGGTCCTCGGTTCGCTTTCACATTGCGATCTTTGCTCCCGATTCCGATCGCGCGGCGGCGCAGGGCGACTTCACGCACGTCTATGTCGACCGGACAAGCCAGACGGCGGTGCCGATACCCGAACCCGTCCGGGCGGTTTTGACCGGGCTCGCGGTCTAGAGCCGGACCTTCGTCTGTGCTAGGAGACCGCGATGTCCGAACTCACGATGCCCGCACAAGGCCTGCCATCAGCGCCAATTCGCCGGTCGAGCGAGGCCGCAAAGCCGTCGCTTGCCGGCCTTTCGCGGCCGGCACTGGCCGAGGCCCTGCAAGCCATTGGCGTGCCGGATCGCGATCTCAACATGCGCGTCACCCAGCTCTGGCACTGGCTCTATTTTCACGGCGTGACGGATTTCGGGCGGATGCTCAACATCGGCAAGGCGCTGCGCCAGCGGCTTGCCGACCATTATTCGCTGGCACGCGCCGAGGTCGTTACCGAACAGATCTCGGCCGACGGCACCCGAAAATGGTTGTTGCGGCTGGCCGAGACGGGCGACCGCCGGCGCTTTTCAGAAGTCGAATGCGTCTATATTCCGGAAGCTGATCGCGGCACCTTGTGCGTGTCGAGTCAGGTCGGCTGCACCCTGACCTGCAGTTTCTGCCATACCGGAACCCAGCAACTCGTCCGCAATCTAACCGCTCAGGAAATCGTTCAGCAATTGCTGGTGGCGCGCGATCGCATCGGCGATTTTCCCGGTTTGACGCCACCCCAGGATGGACGGCTGCCCGAGCCCGGGGCGCGTTTTGTTTCGAATATCGTTTTCATGGGTATGGGCGAGCCGCTCTACAATTTCGACGCGGTGGCCGAGGCGATCGCGGTTCTCAGCGATGGCGACGGCTTGTCGATATCCAGACGCAGGATCACGGTTTCGACCTCCGGCGTCGCGCCGCAGATTGGCCGATTGGGGCGTGAGGTCGCGCCAATGCTTGCGGTGTCGCTGCATGCCGTCGACGATGCGCTGCGCGATCAATTGGTGCCGCTCAACAAGAAATATCCGATCCGCGATCTGCTCGCTGCCTGTCGGGCCTATCCTGGCCTTTCCAATGCGCGGCGCATCACCTTCGAATATGTAATGCTGAAGGACGTGAACGACAGTGATGCCGATGCCCGCGCGCTGGGTCGGCTCTTGAAAGGCATTCCAGCCAAGGTCAATCTCATTCCTTTCAATCCCTGGCCGGGATCGCGTTTCGCCTGTTCCGACTGGCAGCGGATCGAGACATTCGCGGCGATCCTCTATCGAGCCGGCTATGCTTCGCCGGTTCGCACTCCGCGTGGCCGCGACATTTTGGCCGCCTGCGGCCAGCTGAAAAGCGAAAGCGAGAAGCTTCGGGCGCGGGCGCGGCTCATGCTGGAAGCTGCCCTGGCGCTTGGCGCGGATTGAGGGCCGCTTGGCGCATTTCCCCGATTTTGGCGCTCTGCTTGAAGAAAGCCTGATCGGTGTTTCGCGCCGGGAGCTTGCCGGGCGCGCCGCGCGGCTCTCGGCGCACTACCAGGCTGGCGGCGCATCGGCGGCGATCCTACACGATCATCACGACGGCCTTGCTTACGCCCTCGTCCGGATGCCGGCGACCTTTGCCGCGGTTTCCCGGGTGATGCGCACGCTTGCGGCGACAGATTTCGATCCCAAGACCATGCTCGATCTCGCCTGTGGCCCGGGCACCGCCAGTTTTGCCGCGGCCTTGCACTGGCCACGGCTGCAACAGCGGATCCTGGTCGATCAGAACCGCGCGTTGTTGGCCATTGCCCGGACCATCAACCAGGCGAGCGCCACCGGTGCAATCGGCGTGATCCGCTATGTGCAGCAAGGGCTCGAGACGGCAAGCGAGTTGCCGGTCGCCGACCTGGTGGTCATCGCCTACGCGCTCGTCGAAATGGCGCCCGTGCAGGTCCCGACTTTGGTCGAGTCTGTGTGGCAGCTGAGCGCCGGCCGCCTGATCCTTGTCGAGCCAGGCACGCCGCTTGGCTTCAGCCGGATCCGGCTTGCCCGCGACGTCCTCATTGCCGCGGGTGCGCAGATCCACTTTCCCTGCCCGCACCAGGCGCCTTGCCCCATGCAAATGCCGGACTGGTGCCATTTTGCGCAGCGCTTGCCGCGCTCGCGCGACCATCGCGCACTCAAGGCCGCCAGCCTGCCTTTCGAAGACGAGAAATATTCCTATTTGGTCGCCGGCCGCGACCGGCCGGCCAAGGCCATCGCCGGCCGCGTTCTGCGGGTTGTCAAGCGGGACCGCGCGAGCGTCCAGCTCGAACTCTGCACGCCGGCCGGACTTGCCTTGCGGCTGGTTTCGCGGCGGGCGGCGGGGGCTGATTTCGGCCGCTGGAAGAAACTCGTCGGCGGCGACGGGCTCGATGCCGGGAATCGGATACCGGATGGATAGGCTGTTGCGCCGTCTCGTCACCATTGTCCTGGCGCTCGTCGTGGCGGTCGCCGCGGCGATCATTTTTCTGCCGCTGGCCGCGCTGGTCGATCCGACCACCCGGGAAATCGGCGCGGCGCTGTCAGGTTTCGCCGTCCTCGCCCTGTTCAACCCATTGTTCGGCGAGGCGGCGCCGGACTTGGATGGCATTGCGCTGGCCTTCCGGACGGCGACGCTGTCGATCTGCGCGGCGCCGCTCATCATCACTGCCCTGATCGGTGAAGCGGCGAAAGTCCGCGGCTGGATCTGGTATGCGATCGCCACCGGCGGCCTTGCCGCGGCGCTTCCGTTCGTGATGCGGCTGAGCCTTGCCACCCAGACCAGCCCATCGCCGGTCCGGCAGAGCGTCGAGATGCGCTTTTCCCTTCTGTTTTTCCTGACCGGCGTTCTCTCCGGCTTCATCTATTGGTTGATCGCCGGCCGCGCTGGCGGCCGCGACAGCAACGACAATGCGTTGGCCGGCAAGGGGTTGAACGGCAGAGATTTGCGACAGACCCAACGGGGAGATTTGCCATGAAACTCGATTCCACTTGCGCGGCCATTGTCACCGGCGGCGCCTCCGGCCTCGGCCGGGCGACGGCCGAAATGTTGGCCGCGGCCGGCGTCAAGGTCGCAATATTCGATCTTGCGGCGACCGGCGCGGCGGTCGCACGGGGCCTTGGCGCCCTTTATTGTGAAACCGATGTCACCGACGAGGCGGCCGTCGATGCGTCCCTCGGCAAGGCCCGCGCCGCGCATGGGGTTGAGCGCATCCTGGTCAATTGCGCTGGCATCGCGCCGGCCAAACGGACGGTCGCGAAAAAGCGCGACAGCGGTGAATTCGTTGCCCATGATCTGGCGACATTCTCGCGGACCATTGCGGTTAATCTCGTCGGCTCATTCGCGATGATCGCCAAAGTGGCGAGCGCCATGGCCGGGCTTGCGGCAATCGGTCCCGACGGTCTGCGCGGTGTCATCGTTAACACCGCATCGGTGGCCGGCGAGGACGGACAGATCGGCCAGGCCGCCTATGCGGCCTCGAAAGGCGGCGTCATCGCCATGACCCTGCCGATCGCGCGCGATCTTGCGGGCCTCGGCATAAGGGTCGTGACCATTTTGCCGGGCCTGTTCGAAACTCCGATGTTTGCGTCGATCCCCGACCAGGCGCGCGCCTCGCTCGCCGCCAGCGTTCCATTCCCCTCGCGGCTGGGTCACCCGGCCGAATATGCGAAACTGGTCAAGTCCATCTGCGAGAACGACATGCTCAATGGCACGACCATCCGGCTCGACGGCGCGATTTCGGCTGGGGATGGGTTAGTCGACCAGCGGAAAGGCGGCCTCGACGACATAGGGGCCGCCGCCGATCGAATTGCGCGAGGAAAACAGGACGAAACGCGTCGCCTCGAATTTGCGCGAATAGAAGAAGCCGCGGGCGCCGAGATAATCGGCAACCGCCATCGGTGACGCCGTCTTCAGCCGGGCGAGCGTGACATGCGGGGTGAATTTGCGCGGTTCCGGGGGCATGCCAATCCGCTGCATCAGCCGCTCTTGTTCGGCCTGCAATTCGATCAGCGGCCTGAACGCTTGGGCCCTGGCGACAATCGCCCGGGGCCGTTCGCCGCCAAACGAGCTCAAACCCTCCAGGGTGACCGTGAACGGTTTTCTGCGCACCCCTTCGAGGAGGCTAAACACGTCGCTGGCTCTGGCGTGGTCGATGTCGCCGATGAAGCGCAGCGTGATATGGTAGTTTTCGACATCGATCCAGCGGGCCCCGTAAAGACCGCCGCGCAACAGGCTCAGCTCGTGGGCGATCTCCGAGGGGATTTCGAGACCCGTAAAAAGCCGGGGCATGAGTCCGCCTCCTCAGGGTTGTCGGCCGCACCCTTGCGCAGGACCGAATCGTTCCGCTACAGGCTAAAGGAACCGTCGCTGAGTGAAAATCAAAAGACGGAACGGCCTTCCCCCGCCAGATAGGGCGCACCCTCTAACTTGGCAAATCGGCGGGCTCGACGGCAAGGGGATCACGGCGAGGGCGGCGCGCCCGTAAGCAGGGGCAATAGGGCGGGCAGGAGCCTCTCGACGATGGTCTCGACCCCGGCCCGATTGGGATGCAGGCCGTCCGGGAGGCTCAGTTTCGGCTCGGCCATCACGCCATCGAGGAAGAACGGGTAGAGCGGCACCCGGTAGGTTTTGGCAAGCGCGGGAAAGATGGCATCGAAGGCCTTCCGGTAGGTTTCGCCGAGGCTCGGCGTGGCCAGCATGCCAGCGAGCAGGACCTTTATGCCGCGCGCCTGCAGCCTTTGGAGGAGCGATTCCAGAGCCGCTTTCGTGACGGTCGGATCAATGCCGCGCAACATATCGTTGGCGCCGAGTTCGACAATGACGAGATCGGTCCCCTCCGGCACTGACCAATCCAGCCGCTCGAGCCCGGCGCTGGCCGTGTCGCCGGATACGCCGGCATTCGTTACCTCGACATTGAACCCGCGGGCGCGCAGTTGATTTTCGAGGACCGCGGGGAAACTGGCGTCGGCGGGCAACAGATAGCCGGCGCTGAGACTGTCGCCGAGTGCGACAATCCGCAGCAGCGGCTCGGCACCGGCGCCCGGAATTGGCCGAATTTGGCCACAAATCCCGCAGACGAGGATCAGGAAAGCGGCGAATTGGATGATTCTCCCGCCGACCCCATATGAGGAGCGAGGCGCATTCAGCAGCGGCGGGGGATTTTTGCGGCGCCAGGCGGCACAGTGCGAAAAGGACGGCATGGTATGGTGGAAACTCCCGTGCGGCAGGGCCAGGCGGCGATCGAATTGCGCGACGTCCATCTGAGTCTGGGGCGGGGTGCCTCGCGTGTCCACATCCTCAAGGGTATTTCGCTCGGCATTGTGGCCGGCGAGGCGGTTGGACTGGTCGGCCCGTCCGGCTCGGGCAAATCGACGCTGCTGATGGCGCTGGCCGGTCTGGAACGGCCGGAACGTGGGGCGATCTTTGTCGCAGGCACACAGATCGATGGCCTCGGCGAGGACGCTCTTGCCCAGTTCCGGGGCAGCCGGATCGGCATTGTGTTCCAATCCTTCCATCTGATACCGACCATGACGGCCTTAGAAAACGTCGCCATTCCGCTCGAATTGGCCGGCCGAAAGGATGCCTTCGTGCGCGCCAGACAGGAATTGCACGCCGTTGGCCTTGCCGAGCGCTTCGCCCATTATCCCGCGCAATTGTCGGGCGGCGAGCAGCAAAGGGTCGCGTTGGCCCGGGCCATCGCCCCCGATCCGTCGATCCTCGTTGCCGACGAGCCAACCGGCAATCTCGACGAAACGACCGGCGCGGCGATTATCGATTTGATGTTCGCGCTCAAGCGCGAGCGCGGGGCGACGCTGGTTCTGGTCACCCATGATGCGATGCTGGCCGACCGCTGCGACCGGACCATCAGGCTGCGCGCCGGAAGGATCGAAGACGATTTCGGCCTGTTGGCCAACCGCCAAGCCGAGCCGGTGGCCTCGTGAGCGCTGTGCCTGGCGGCGCGGCGGCGGGCGGCGCGTCGCGTCTTTGGCTGATCGGCAGGCTGGCTGGGCGCGATCTGCGCGGCGGTCTGGGCGGTTTTGGGATTTTTCTGGCCTGCCTCGCGCTCGGTGTCGGTTCGATCAGCGGGGTTGGCTCGGTAACCCGGGCGTTGAGCGACGCCTTGGCCCGCGAGGGCGGCAAGATATTGGGCGGCGACGTCGCCTTCAGCACGATCCATCGCGACTTGAGTGAAGCGGAGGCCGCCTGGCTTGCGGCGCATGGGACGCTGTCGAGGATTGCGACGCTGCGGGCGATGGCGCGCAGCAGCGACGCCAGCGCCGCGCTCGTTGAAATCAAGGCGGTCGAACCGACCTATCCCAGCCGCGGTCAGGTTTCGCTCGAACCGGCGCGCCCCTTGGACGACGCGCTTGCCTTGACCGGCGACCGCTACGGCATTGCCGCCGATCCCGCCCTTCTGGCAAGGCTTGGCCTCCATGTCGGGGATCCTTTGACGCTTGCCAACCTTCCCGTCGACGTCCGCGCCGTTCTCCTTTCGGAGCCCGACAAATTGGCCGGCGGCATCGGCTTTGGCCCGCGCGTCCTGATGAGCGAGGCAGCCCTGCGCGCCTCTGGTCTCATCCAGCCAGGCTCGTTGATCCGCTGGACCACCCGGGTGACGCTCGCCGATGCGGCTGGCCAGCCGCTCGACAATGCTGCGCTCGATCGTTTTGTCGCTGCCGCCAATGCCGCCTTTCCGGCGGCCGGATGGGAGGTGCGGACGCGGTCGAATGTCTCGCCGAATTTCAGCCGGAATATCGAGAGGTTCAGCCAATTCCTGAGCCTGGTCGGCCTGACCGCGCTGATCGTCGGCGGTGTCGGCATCGCCAATGCTGTTCGGCTCTACGTCGATCGGCAGCGCCCGACGCTCGCAACCATGAAGGCGCTTGGCGCCTCCGGCACGCTTGTCTTCCTGATCGCGCTTTGCCAGGTGCTGGCCATGGCGCTGATCGGCATTGCGCTAGGCCTTGGCATCGGCATCTGCCTACCGGTTCTGATCGTCGCGCTTTTCGGGCATTTGAGCCCGGTTCCCCTCAGCCCCGCTCTCTATCCGCGCGAACTGGCACTCGGCGCCCTCTATGGGCTGTTGACCACATTGGTCTTTACTCTTGGCCCATTGGGGCGGGTCCACGATATAGCGGTATCCGCCTTGTTCCGGGACCGGATCGCGCCGCAGGCCGTCTGGCCGCGCCGCCGCTATTGGATTCTTCAAGCCGCCGCCGCCGCGCTGCTTGCTGCCAGCGTGATCCTGCTTACCGCCGACCGCAACCTGTCCCTCATCTATATCGGCGCCGCCGTTACGGCTTTTGTGCTGCTCCGGCTGGTCGGACAGGGCCTGATGGGGCTTGCCCGCCGCCTGCCGCACGCGCGCTGGACGGAATGGCGGCTTGCGGTCGGCAATATCCACCGGCCAGGCGCCTTGACCCCGTCGGTTGTCCTCTCGCTCGGCCTCGGGCTCGCCCTTCTGGTGACGCTGATTCTCATCGAGCACAATATTCGCGAGCAATTGAGCCGGGCCTTGCCGGGCCGGACGCCGAGCTTCTTCTTTATCGATATTCCGGATTCGCAAATCCGCGATTTTGACCTTTTCCTCAAGGCGCAGGCGGCGGCCGATGCCAAGGTCGAGCACGTGCCGATGATGCGCGGACGGATTATCCGGCTCAAGGATCAAAGGTCGGAAACCGTCAAGGCGCCGGAAAACGCGAGTTGGGTTCTCGACGGGGACCGCGGCATCACCTATTCCGATCACCTGCCGGACGGCTCGACCCTGGCGGCCGGCGACTGGTGGCCGGCCGATTACGCCGGTCCGCCCTTGGTGTCGATCGAAAGGGACATCGCGCAAGGTCTGGGTCTCGCCATTGGCGACTCTTTGACCGTCAATGTTTTCGGGCGCAACATTGTCGCCCGGATCGCCAATTTTCGGGTTGTTGACTGGCGGACGCTCGGCATCAATTTCGTCCTGGTCTTTTCGCCCAATACTTTCCTCGGCGCGCCGCACGCCCATCTCGCAACCATCACCTTTGCCGACGCCGGCAATGTCGAACGCGACAGCCGCCTCGTGCGGGCTGTCGCCGCCGCCTATCCCGCGGTCAGCAGCGTGCGGGTCAAGGACGCACTCGATTCGGTGAACGGCATTGTCGCCGAATTGGCCTTTGCGATCCGCGCCGCCTCGGGCGTGGCGCTTGCGGCCTCGATTCTCGTCCTTGCCGGCGCGCTGGCCGCCCAGCAGAGCGCCAGGCTCTATGATGCCGTCATCCTGAAGACGCTGGGTGCGACCAGACGTCGCCTGCTGGTCGCCAATCTGCTGGAATATGCGCTTTTGGGCTCGGCGACCGCCCTGTTCGGCCTGCTGGCCGGGACGCTCGCCGCCTGGTACATCGTCACCCGGATTATGAAGTTCGGTTTCCTGGTCGCTTGGTCGCCGGCGATCGTGGCGGCGCTCGCGGCGCTGCTGGTCACGGTCCTTCTGGGGCTGATCGGCACTTGGCGCAGTCTCGGGCTCAAGCCCGGCCCGTATTTGCGCGACCTCTAGTTGGGGTTAAAGGTCGGGGCTGCTGCCCTTGTATCGCCAATCCCGCCGATCCATATTATAGAGCGGGTGCATTTCAGCGTTCTGCTGAAACCCAACTTACGAGGAAATCATGTCTGACTTCGACCGTTATTCCAATGCTCGGTTGCGGGCCGGAACACAGGCCGGCGTCGAAATCGACCAGGGCCTGCGCGCCTTCATGCTCGGCGTCTATAATTACATGACCCTGGGATTGGCGATCACTGGTCTGGCCGCCTTCGCCGTCAACCGGCTGGCTGTCGTCCAAACGGGGGCGTTGGGGCGGGGGATCGAGCTGACCGGCTTTGGCGCGGCGCTCTACACGTCGCCGCTCAAATGGCTGGTGATGCTGCTGCCGCTGGCCTTTGTCTTCTATTTTTCGGCCGGGCTCGAGCGGATGTCGGCGCAAACGGCGAAACTTGTATTTTTCCTGTTCGCGGCCGCCATGGGCGTTTCAATGTCGTCGATCGCGCTGGTCTTTGGTGGCACCACCATCGCCCGGGCGTTCTTTGCGACCGCGGCTGCTTTCGCCGCTTTGAGCCTTTACGGCTATACGACGAAGCGCGATCTGACCGCCTTTGGATCGTTTCTGATCATGGGCCTCGTCGGCCTGATCATTGCGATGCTGTTGAACCTGTTCCTGCAGAGCAGCGCGCTGCAATTTGCCCTGTCGATGGTCGGCGTCGTGATCTTTGCCGGTTTGACCGCCTGGGATACCCAGACGATCAAGGAGATGTATTTTGTTGGCGATCACCCGGAAATCGCGGCGAAGAAGTCGATCAACGGGGCACTGCGCCTTTATCTCGACTTCATCAACATGTTCCAATTGCTGCTGAGCTTCATGCGCGGCAGCGATTGAGGCTGACCGGCCAGGCCGGCCCCCGCCTAAAGGGGGCCGGTGCTGCGCGGCAGCCGCCGCAAATCCGGGTCGACTAGCTTCAGCGACTTGTCGAGAACGGCGATGACACGGGCCAGTTCATGGCCGCGCTTAAGGATAAGACCGGTCGCCGTTATCACCGAATAGGCGCCCTGCCGTCGTGCCTGGCTCGGCAATTTTTCGATCCGGTACAGCGGCACTTCGGTGGCCCGGCGGAAAATCGAGAACACCGCACGATCCCGCAGAAAATCAATCGCATAATCGCGCCATTCGCCGCAGGCGACCATGCGGCCGTACAGGTTGAGAATGGTCGCAAGTTCGCGCCTCTCGAAACAGACCGGCGCGCCGGCGGCGGGGCTTGGCACTGGCGTGACGGCTGACGCCCTGTCAGTTCGGCAGATCCGGACGCCCTCAGCCGGATCTGCGCGCATCGCCGGCGGTTCGAACTCGCTCATCGCGCCTCCCTGACCAGTATGATCGCGCGAACGCCCCTGTCAGGCAAGCCTGCCAAGCTTCGAAGGCTGGCCAAAATCACAGTTTCGCCGCTTTCCGGCCCATGGGTCGCCCCAGTGGGATTGCATCCTTCTGCTTAAGTTGTCTCGATGGTCCGGCTGGCACGCTTTCCGGATTTTGTCAGCCCCCCAGCCCCTCCGGGCGGCAGGGCCAATCGGACCTTGATTGAGCGCGAGACAATGGTGGACCGGCCGCGAGCTTAGCTCCGGCCGGTCCTTTTTTGGCCGCGCGAACGGTCCGCTCTCCGAGCCTCTGCGACTTGAAACTCGGCCCGGAAGCGGCGATATCAGCGCAAGACAGTGTGGCCAGGAGAAGAGAGCCGTGAGCATAGGACCGGATACCGAGGCCGAGAGCCAAGCCGAGACCCATGTCTTTCAAGCCGACGTGGCTCGGCTGCTGCACCTGATGGTGCATTCGGTCTATTCGGAGCGCGACATTTTCCTGCGCGAATTGGTGTCGAACGCGGCCGATGCCTGCGAAAAACTGCGCTACGAGGCGATCGCCAGGCCTGAGCTTGTCGGCCAATCGCCGGGCTTTGCGATCAGCATTGCCCTGTATCCAGACGAGGCCAAGCTGAGCGTGACGGACAACGGCATCGGCATGAGCCGCAGCGATCTCGAGGAAGGGCTTGGAACCATTGCCAATTCTGGCACGCGCGCCTTTCTCGAGAAAATCAACGCGAAGGACGACGGGACGGGAATCGGGGCCCAATTGATTGGCCAGTTCGGGATCGGCTTTTACTCTGCCTTCATGGCTGCCGACCACGTCGTCGTCGAAACCCGCCGAGCCGGCGAGGCGCAAGCCTGGCGCTGGTCGTCGGCGGGCAAGGGTTCCTACGAGATTGCCCCACTTGCCGACGATGCAGCGCCGCTGTGTGGTACCAGGGTGAGCCTGCACTTGTCGGAGGCTGGGCGGCCGTTTCTCGATGCCGGCCGGATCGAACGATTGATCCGCGAGCATTCGGCTGCGGTCACCGTGCCGATTGATCTGATCGACAAGCCGGGCGAGGCGCCGCGGCGGATCAGCGACGGCGCCGCTCTGTGGGCCAAGCCCAAAGCGACTATTTCGGAGACGGATTACAGCGAATTCTATCGTGAACTCGCCCATCAATTCGACCAACCGGCGTTGACGCTGCACTGGCATGCGGAGGGTCGGCATGATTACGATGTCCTAGCCTTTGTTCCGGGCTCGCGCCCCTTCGATCTGTTTGATCCGCAGCGCAAGGGCAGGGTCAGGCTCTATGTCCGGCGGGTGCTGATCTCGCCTCATGCCGACCTATTGCCGGGCTGGCTCCGCTTCGTGCGCATGGTCGTCGATTCGGTCGACCTGCCGCTCAATGTCTCGCGCGAGATGATCCAAGAGAGTCCGATTCTGGCGACGATCCGCAAAGCGGTCACCAGCCGGATCGTCCAGGAACTCGGCAAATTTGCCGAAGGCGAACCGGAGAAATACCGCAAGTTCTGGGACAATTTCGGGGCGGTCTTGAAGGAGGGCCTTTATGAGGACCCCGACCGCCGTGACGGTTTGTTCAAACTCGCCCGCTTTTCCTCGACGCTTGAGGCCGAACCGACCCGGACGCTCGAGGCCTATGTCAAGGCGCTGCGGCCAAACCAGACCGCGATCTACTATCTGCTGGGCGAAGACGCCAAACGGCTTGCTGCCAGCCCGCAGTTGGAAGGCTACCGGGCCCGCGGCATCGAGGTCCTATTGCTGCCGGACCCGGTCGACGCCTTCTGGGTGACGACGGCCGTAGGCTATGATGGCAAACCGTTCAAATCCGTCTCGCAAGGGGCGGCCGATATTGAGGCGGTAGCGTTGCAGGACGAGCGGCCGCGGTCGGATCCGCAGCTGACGGCCAGTCTCGCGACGCTATTTGCCTTCGTCAAACAATGCCTCGCTAACGAGGTCGAGGACGTCCGCAGGTCCGAACGGCTGACTGAGAGCCCGGCCTGCCTGGTCGCGTCGGCCGCTGGTCCAGACCGGCACCTGCAGCGCCTGCTTGCCGGGCACGGCCAGGCAGTCGAGACCGCCAAACCGGTGCTCGAATTGAACGCGACACATCCGCTGATTGCTGGCCTCGCCGAACGCCTGCAGAGCGGCAAGGACACGACGGTGATCGAGGATGCGGCCTGGCTCCTCTTCGAAGAGGCCCGGCTGATCGACGGGGAGGCGCCGGCCGATCCCGCGGGCCTGGCCAAGCGGATGAACCGGCTGATCGGCATCGCACTCGGCTGAGCGGCTAGCGGGCCTGGCTGTGGTAGGCATCATTGGGCCGCATGTCGACGGCGGCGGCCATGCGGTTCGACTGGTTGAAAAAGGCGGCGACGGCGGCAATGTCCCAAATATCGGCCTCGTTGAAGCCCACCCGGCGCAAGGCGTCCCGCTCGGCCTCCCCCACATAGGCCTCGCGGGTCAATTGGGCGGCAAAATCCAGCATGCTGCGCCAGCGCGGCGAGAGGGTGGCGACGCGATAATTCATCGCCAGCATTTCGCCCAATTTCGGATCGCCGGACAATGCCCTGACCGCGGCGCCATGCGCCGTCAAACAATAGAAGCAGCGGTTTTCGGCTGAGACGACCACCGCGATCATTTCCCGCTCGAGCTTGGATAGGCCGGATGGCCCCAGCATCAATTCGTTGTAGAAGGCGACGAAGGCCTCGAGTTTCGCGCCATTATGGGCGTAGGCCAGGAGCACATTGGGAACGAACCCTATTTTTTCCCGGCATTTCGAAAAATAGGCCTCCATCGGCGGCGAAAGGGCGGCGATCGGCAGGTCGAGCGCCATGATTGCTTGGTTGTCCTTGCCGCGGCCTCTTGCGGCTTTCGATCGAGGCTTTGCAACACCCGCCATTTGGCTCTCCCCGCCGGTTCGGCTATCGTCCCTTCAAATTAGCGCGAACCCGACCCATTCGCCATCGCCCCACCGCGGTGGGCGAGCGGAAGCGAGGAGTTGCCGTGATGCGCCAGGACGCCCCGCTTGCACTCATCGAAGAGGCGGCGCGTCTGGCGCCGGGCCTGCCGGCCAACTTTGTTGCGGCGCTATTCGGGCGCGCCGCCCCCGAGGATCTCGCCGCCTATAAGGCCGCCGATCTGGCGGCACTCGCGGCGGGCGCTTTTGCGCAACTTAGCCAGCCGCGGCCGCACGGCCGTCATCTGCTGCGCATCGGCGAGCCGCCAGCCGGCCTGGGCAGCGATATTACCCTCATCGAGATCGTTAACGACAATATGCCCTTTCTGCTCGATTCGACGCTCGCCGAGATCGCCGAGCACGGGGTTGAGCTGCGTCTTGTCGCCCACCCGATCGTGGCGGTCGAACGCGATAGCGAAGGCCGGCTAACGGGTTTCGGCGGCCTCGCTTCGCAAGCCGAACCGGCGCTGCGGCGCGAAAGCCTCATTCAGATTCACGTCGAGCGGATCATCGATGCGGCCCGCATCGACAGGCTCAGCGAGGGGCTCGATCGGGTCTATGCGGATGTCCGGGTCAGTGTCGCCGATTGGCGGGCGATGCGGGCGCGAATCGGCGCCGCCATTGCCGAGTACAAGGCCAATCCGCCGCCGCTTGCGGCCGACGAGGTCGCCGAAGCGATTGCCTTTCTGGAATGGCTCGAGGACGATAATTTTACCTTCCTCGGGCTGCGTGAATACCGGCTCGAAGCAACCGCCTCGGGCGCCGGCGCCTATCAGCTCGATGCGCTCGGCGGCAGCGGCCTTGGCACGCTGCGCGACCCCGCTGTCCGGGTGCTCAAACGCGGCCGCGAATTGGTGACGGTGACGCCGGAAGTTCTCGAGTTCTTGCGCGAACCCCATCCGCTGATCATTACCAAGGCCAATGTCAAATCTCGGGTCCACCGGCGCGTCCACATGGATTACGTCGGCATCAAAATGTTCGGTCAGGATGGCCGGCTCGAAGGCGAACTGCGGCTCGTCGGCCTGTTCACCGCGAGCGCCTATACCGGATCGACCCAGGACATTCCCTATCTGCGCTTGAAGGTGGCGCGCGTGCTCACGCTTGCTCGTCTCGATCCCTCCAGCCATTCCGGCAAGGTATTGACAAGCGTCCTCGAATCCTATCCGCGCGACGAATTGTTCCAAGTCGACATCGACACGCTCAGCCATTTTTCTGGCGAGATCGCTCGCTTGTACGAACGACCGCGTCTGCGCGTTCTGGCACGGCCGGACCGGTTCGACCGCTTCGTTTCGATCCTCACTTTCATTCCGCGTGATCGCTACGACACCAGGGTAAGACAACGGGTCGGCGACTATTTGCGCCAGGCCTATAGGGGGCGCCTGTCGGCGGTCTATCCCTTCTATCCGGAAGGGCCGCTGGTGCGGACCCATTACATCATCGGGCGCGACGAAGGCGCAACCCCGGAAATTGGCCGGCCGGCGCTCGAAGCGGCGGTTGCGGCCATCGTGCGCACCTGGTCCGACGCGCTCTCCGACGCCTTGGGCGAAAAATTCGGGGATGCCGGCCGCCGCCTCGCCGAAACCTATGCGACCGCCTTTTCGGCGGCCTATATGGAAGCCTATCCCGTCGACCAGGCTCTCGCCGACATTGCGATCATCGAGAAATTGTCGCCGGCCCGGCCGCGCCGGTTCGTCGTGGCGCACAAGCCGGGCGAGCCGCGGCCTTCTATCCGCCTCAAGGTCTTCGCCTTTGATCGGCCGATACCGCTTTCCGAACGCGTGCCGCGGCTCGAACAAATGGGATTCAACGTGGTCAGCGAACAGACCCACGAGGTGAACCGGGGTCGAGAGCGGCCGACAATATGGCTGCATGACATGGCGCTTGAACCGCGGGCCCTGGGCGAGGTTGACGGCGAAAAAATCGAGGCCATGCTGGCGACGATCTTCCGCGGCGAGGCGGAAAGTGACGGCTTCAATGCGCTGGTGCTGCAGGCGGGGCTCGGCTGGCGCGAAATTGTCATTCTGCGCACCCTGGCACGCTATCTGCGGCAGATCCGCATCGGCTATTCGCAAGATTACATGTGGGACACGCTGTGCAAATATCCGGCCCATGCCAAGGCGCTGGTCGACTTGTTCAACTGCCGCTTCGATCCACACGCCGACTTGTCGGGCGGATCGCGGGCCGACCACGAGCGGCGCATCCACCAGCAATTCGATGCGCTTCTCGCCGAAGTCGCCAGTCTGGACGAAGACAATATTCTGCGCCGCTTTCGCAATCTTATCGGCGCCGCGGTCCGGACCAATTTCTATCAATTGGCCGCCGACGGCCTGCCGAGCAGCACGATCGCGCTGAAGTTTGACAGTTCGATGATCGACGACCTGCCGCTGCCGCGGCCGCTCTATGAAATCACCGTCTACAGCCCGCGAGTCGAAGGGATTCATCTGCGCTTCGGCAAGGTCGCGCGTGGCGGCCTGCGCTGGTCCGACCGGCCGCAGGATTTCCGCACCGAAGTCCTCGGTCTCGTCAAGGCGCAGCAAGTCAAGAATGCGGTCATCGTTCCGGTCGGTGCCAAGGGCGGATTTGTGGCCAAAATGCTGCCTGCCGCGGGGACGCGCGAGGCCTGGTTGAACGAGGGCGTTGCCGCTTATCGGCTGTTCGTCGGCACGTTGCTCGCCGTGACCGACAATATCGACGCCGATCGGGTCGTCGGACCGAGCCAGACCGTCTGCCATGACGGCGATGACCCCTATCTGGTGGTTGCCGCCGACAAGGGTACCGCAACCTTTTCGGATCTTGCCAATCAGCTCGCCCTCGACCGGCATTTCTGGCTTGGCGACGCCTTTGCCTCTGGCGGCTCGGCCGGTTACGACCACAAGAAAATGGGGATTACGGCGCGCGGCGCCTGGGAGGCGGTCAAACGGCATTTTCGGGAAATTGACATCGACATCCAGAGCCAGCCGTTCACGGTCGTCGGCATTGGCGACATGTCGGGCGACGTTTTCGGCAATGGCATGCTGCTATCGCCGCAGATCCGCCTGCTCGCCGCCTTTGATCATCGCGACATTTTCATCGACCCCGACCCCGACCCCGCCCGCGCCTTGGCCGAACGGGCGCGGCTGTTCGCTTTGCCGCGCTCGAGCTGGCAGGATTACGACAGGGCGCTGCTTTCGCCCGGTGGCGGCGTCTTTTCGCGCAGCGCCAAGGAGATCGTCCTGTCGCCGCAGATTCGGGCGCTGCTGAGGATCGACCGGCGCAGCGCAGCGCCGCCCGAGGTCCTGCGGGCCATTCTGAAGATGACGGCCGACCTGCTTTTCTTCGGCGGCATCGGCACCTATGTGCGTGCCGCCTCGGAGGGCGATGAGGCGGTCAACGACCGCGCCAATGATGCGATTCGCCTGGAGGCACGCGACCTTCAGTGCAAGGTCATCGGCGAGGGCGCCAATCTCGGCATGACGCAACTCGCGCGTATCGAGGCGGCACAGCGCGGCATCCGGCTCAATACCGATGCGATCGACAATTCGGCTGGCGTCAATACTTCAGACGTCGAGGTCAATATCAAGATCGCACTGAGCGCCGCCTGCCGCGACGGCAGGCTGGATTTGCCGGCCCGCAACGCGCTTCTTGCTTCGATGACGGACGAGGTAGCGGAACTGGTGTTGCGCAACAATTATCAGCAGAGCCTCGCCCTGTCGCTGGCCCGCACGCTCGACCTTTCCGACGCGCAACGGCTGATGCAGAGCCTCGAGGCCGCCGGCCGCCTCGATCGCGCCGTCGAGTTTCTGCCCGACGATGGGCTGCTCGCCGAGCGGGCGCAAACCGGGGCCGGATTGACCCGGCCCGAACTTGCGGTGCTGCTCGCCTACGCCAAGCTTGCCCTGCACGACGAACTGCTGCACGGCAGCGTTCCCGACGACCCCTATCTCGCCAAGGAATTGTTTCGCTATTTTCCCAAGATCCTTGCGACCGATTATCCCGATACGATTATCGGCCACCGGTTGCGCCGGGATATCACCGCCACCGCGCTTGCCAATGCGCTGATCAACCGCGGCGGGCCTTCGATCGTCACGCGGCTTGCTGCCCAGACAGGCGCCGCCGCGGCCACCATCGTGCGCAGCTTCGCCGTGGTCCGCGACAGTTTCTCGCTGACCCAGCTGAACCAGCAAATCGATGCCCTCGACAATAGGGTCGCCGGCTCGGTCCAGCTCGAGCTCTATGCCGCGGTGCAGCGCCTGTTGAGCTCCAGGCTCGCCTGGTTTGTTCGCCATGTCGATTTCTCGGCCGGGCTCGAGGCCATTGTGGCGCGATTTGCGCAAGGTGTTGATGCCTTGTCCGCCTGTCTCGCCAGCGCTAGCCCGCCGGCGCAGGTCGAACGGCGGCTCGCGCGGGCCGGGCAATTGGTGCAGGACAAGGTGCCGGAAGCACTGGCTCTGCAACTCGCCTCACTCGAAGAATTGGCCGCAGCCCCCGACATTGTTCTCGTCGCCGAGGCCTGCCAGCGGCCGGTGCCTGCCGTCGCTGCGACATTCTTCCGGGTCGAGGCGCGCTTTGGCCTCGGCGCGCTGATTGCGGCGGCTCGCGCGGTGCCGGCCGCCGATCCCTATGATCGGCTGGCCCTTGAGGGTGCGCTGGGCGATATCGAAACCGCACGCCGGCAATTGACCCAGGCGGTGCTCCTCAAGGCGCCGACAGGACTCTATGGCGATGAGGCTCTCGCCGGATGGATGGCAGGGCAGGGCGAGACGGCCGAGCGGGCCACCCGGGCCATGGCCGAGGCGGCGGCCGGGCGATTGGGCGTCTCCCGCCTGGTCGTTGCTGCCGGCCTTATCAGCGGGCTCGTCAGAGCAGGCTGAATTCGCGCGCTGCCGGCGCTTCGCCCCAGCCGATCGGCTTAGTGCCACCGCAGATCGCTTGATGAGCGGCAAGATCGAGGGTCACGAAGCAGCCGCAAGACGGGTCGCGATAGAAGAGCGGCTCGTCGATCCGGGTCGGATCGAAGCCCGCCGACACAAGGTCGATCTTGCGCTGCTTGAATGTCCCGGTGAGCTCAAGCGCATGGCGAAAGCGGAGAAAGACCGGCCTTGCATAATCGGGCAGATGGCGCACCAAATAGGCATCGAAGGCGGCGAGGTCGAACGCGCCGGCCTCATCGAGGACGAGCGCCGCCATGCCGGCTCGCCCATCCCGGCCCTCGACCGAAACCCCATAGACACTCGCTTCGCGCACGCCGGCAAAGCCAGTGATGACTTCCGAGACTTCCGACGTGGCGACATTCTCGCCCTTCCAACGGAACGTATCGCCGATCCGGTCGACGAAGTAGAAATAGCCGTGTGCATCCTTGCGCAGAAGATCGCCGGAACGAAACCAGGCGTCGCCCGGGCGAAAGACGTTGCGCAGGATCTTCTTCTCGCTTTCCGCCGCATCGGCATAGCCTTCGAACCGGTTGCCGGGCTTGCCGGGGTCGTGCAGAATTTCGCCGATCGCTTCGCCGACCTCGTTGGCCGCGCATTCGATGCAGAAGCCGGCCTCGCCGCGGATCGCGGCCTGGCGCTCGTGATCGAACTTGACCAGACGAATGACGAAGATCCGCTTCGCCCACGCGGGAATTCGGCCGATCGCGCCGGGCCTGGAATCAAAGTTGAACATCGAGACATTGCCCTCGGTCGACCCATAGAATTCGACGATTTGCGGCAATTTGAACCGGCGCTGGAACTGCGGCCAGATGTCCGGCCGCAAGCCGTTGCCGACGCACAGGCGCAAGCCGTGCTCGCCATCGCGGGGATCCGGCTCGCGGTTCACCAGGTAGCGGCACATTTCGCCGATATAGATGAACATCGTACTGCCGGTGGCCCTGATGTCGGACCAGAATTCGCTGGCCGAGAATTTCTCCTTTATGATGCAGGTGCCGCCGACCACCAGCATGGCACCTGGCGCGACCACACCACCATTGGAATGATACATGGGCAGGCAATCAAACAGCCGGTCGTTCGGCCGCGCCGCCACCACGCCGGCAAAGGCCTGCATCATCAATTGCACGCGATAATGGTTGAGATTGGCAGCCTTCGGCAAACCGGTCGTGCCGGACGTATAGATGAAAATGCACTTGTGATCGATGCCGAGCGTCACCCGTTCGGCGCCGGCGAGATTGGCGCTCGAATAGCGGGCCAGTGCCGGCTCAAGGCGGGTCTCCGGCGCCGCCGTTTCGCCATGCACGAAAAATTTGATCGGCCGGGCGATCAGCGAGCGGATCGGCTCCAGCACCGGCAGCATGCTCGCGTCGACGATCAGCATCGAAATATTCACAACATTGATGCAATGGGCAAGCGACAGGCCGGAAAGATGGGTGTTGAGCAGGGCGGTGACGCCGCCGGCCTTGGCAATGCCGACCCAGATGCACAGATATTCCGGCCGGTTCGGCATCAGCAGCGCGACGATTTCGCCGCGTACTTCGGCCGCCTCGGCATACCAGCGCGCATATTGGTTGCTGCGCGCGTTGAATTGCCGATAGGTGAGTGTCTCGCGATCCGAGACGAGGGCCGGCCGGTCGGCGAATCGCTGGGCGAGCGATTCGATCAATTCGCGCAAGGTGTGATCCGGCCTCTTGCCGATCGCCCGGGTCCGGCGCAGGGCGCGCACCGGTCCTCTGACATAGGCGATTTCGCTTGCGAGCCGTTCGTACCAGCCCATCAATTGGCGCGCCTCGCTCGATCGGCCTGCGCCGTGCCGCCTTGGCCGACTTGCAAGACGTCAGCAGCGCTGATCATGAATCGGAAGACCCCAGGCTGGCCCATGGGCAATCATTGATTGGCCGCGGGCTTGGATTTGCTGCCCGGCTTGGGCGCGGCGGCTGAGGCGGTGGCGTTCGACGTTTTCGCCTGGCTGGCCCTTGGCGGCGGCTTCGGCGCGGTTTTCGAACTTGCCGCGGTTTTGGCAGAATTCTTGGCGGCTTTGAGCTTAGCAGGCTTTGCCTTGGCAGACTTTGCGTTGGCAGACTTGACCTTTGCGGACTTGGCCTTTGCGGACTTGACCTTAGCGGACTTGACCTTAGCGGATTTGGCCTTCGCCGAATCAGCGGCCGCAGTCTTGCTGCCGGCCGGCTTGGCCTTGGCTGAGAATTTGTGGGGCTTCGGCTTTGCCGCGGGCGGCGATTCTTCCGCCGTGTCGAGCTTGGCGTCGGGGGTGACCGCCGCGACCGGGCCGCTCCAGCCGGGGGCGCGGCCGATATAGACGGGGATCGGCTCGAAATAGGGCCGCGGCCGCGCGGCGATCTGGCGGCCGTCGAAATGGCTGTTGCCAGGCTGGCCGGCCGTGGGCGGCAGGAAGAAGGCGGTCTGCCCGGCCCGGTCCGCATTGGGTTGGGGTTGGAATGGCAGCGCGCTCGTCGGTGCCGCATCCTCCTCGCTTTCGGTTGCGATGTTCACGCGCTTGCCATGCCGCAGACAGACGTCCTGGCGCAGGTTGGGCGCGCCGCCGCCGCCTGGCGGGATCGCGTCGAGACTGCCGAGCGGTGAAGGGCCGGCAAACCCGGTCTCGAGCAGTTCGGCCGCCTTAGCGGTCCGCTCGGCGGCGGTGGGCGAGCCGAGCACCACGGCAATCAGATGGCGCCCGTTGCGGGTAGCGCTTGCAACCACGTTGAACCCGGCCGCGCAGGTGAAGCCGGTCTTCATGCCGTCGGCGCCGGGATAGCGGCCCATCAAGCCATTATGGGTTCGAATGATCGTCCGACCCAATTGCAGAGCCCCGATCCCGTAGAGGAAGCGCTGCTCGGGAAAATCCACGTAGAGGGCCCGCGCGACCAGCGCCATGTCGCGCGCCGAGGTCACCTGACGATCGTCAGGCAGGCCGTTCGGATTGACGAAATAGGATTCGCGCATGCCGATTCGGCGCGCTTCGCTATTCATCCGCTCGGCAAAGGCCTCGACCGAGCCGGAAATACCCTCGGCGAGCGTAACGGCAATGTCGTTGGCTGATTTGACCATCAGCATTTTGAGGGCGTTGTCGAGCGTGACCTCGGTGCCCGGTCGAAAGCCCATTTTCGAGGGCGCCATATGGGCGGCGCGAATCGAAACGACGAGCGGCGTGTCCATTTTGATGTCGCCATTGTGCACCGCCCGCAAGGCGACATAGGCGGTCATCAATTTGGTGAGCGAGGCCGGAAACCAGACCGCATTGGCCTGTTCTTGTCGATAGACCTGACCTGATTCGGCATCGATGAGAAGCGAGGGATTTGCCTGCGCCGCAGCCAGCGGCACCAGCAGTGCCACCCAGGACGCCAGAATCTTTCGGCCTTTACCAAGCATCGGATTCATGCGGATGATCCAGGCGAAGAGGAGCGAAAGTCGGGCGACGCGGCGCGCCCCCGCGGCTGATTTGCCCGCCCCTTCCTAGCGCCGTTGGCGGCAGATGAAAAGGCCGCATATCGGCCAATGACCAAGAGCGACCCGGCCACTCCAACCAGGCGCACGGGCACGCTACAGGCCGATCGCCGATCTCGCCTGTGCCGCCAGCCATTCAGGGCTCCGGCGCCGCCGCCTTGATGGCCAGTGCGTGGACGCCGCCGGCCAGTTCAGAAGCCAACGCCGCGTTGACAAGGCGATGGCGCTGCAGCAGGCTCTTGCCGGCAAAGGCTGGCGCGTAAATCGTAACCCGGAAATGCGTCTCGCCGCCCGGCCTTGCCCCGGCATGGCCGGCATGCAGGTATGATTCATCGACAACCTCGAGGAAGGTTGGCGCGAATTCCGCCATCAGACGTTCTTTTATCCGCTCCTTAACCGTCATTGTCGATCGTCCTGTCTGTCGTCACGCCTGCCCGCGAACTCGCTGCGGCGGCAATCATTTTTCCGCAAGTGCCTTTGCACCCTGCGGTTTGTCGAGCATAATTGGGACATGAACTTGAACTCGCATTTCTTTGACCGAATCCGCGTCAAACCGTCAGAACCGCCGCAGCGGCGCGCCGACGAGCCGCGCTGCGAACATCCCGGCTGTGTCGCGCCGGGCCCGCATCGGGCTCCGATGGGGCGGCTGCGCGAGGGCCAATATTTCTGTTTCTGCCTCGATCATGTCCGCGAATACAATGCGTCTTATAATTATTTTGCGGGCATGAGCGACGAAGCGGTAGCCAAATACCAGAAAGAAGCCACCGTCGGGCATCGTCCGACCTGGAGCATGGGGGTTAACCGGGCGGCCAAGGGCCATCGCGAGGAGGGGCACGATCCGGTCCATTCCTTTGTCGAATTCGACTGGTCTGTATCGCGGCCGGGCGGGCGGCCGCGGCGAGCCGGTTGCGCCGCGCTATGGGCCGGCGGCGCTCAAGGCGCTTGATTCGCTGGGGCTCGACGAGACGGCGGATGCTGCAGCGATTAAGGCGCGCTACAAGGACCTGGTCAAAAGGCTGCATCCCGATGCCAATGGCGGCGACCGGTCCAGCGAAGATAAATTGCGCGAAATTATCCGTGCCTATAATTATCTGAGGGGTGCCAAGCTGACCTAGAGTTGGGCCGGCCCTGCAGGCCCCGCGGGCGCACGTGGGCGACGACCGAGGCAGGTTGCCGCGGGGACGGAGGTGGTATGCAAAGCGTTTCAGCGAAGGTTCAGGCCGAACCGTTGGCCGGCGTGCCCGATAGCAAAGTGTCGGTGAAGAAGGCGTTCGGCTTCGATTCCGATCTCGAGGTTCCGGCATTTTCCTACACCGATCCGCATGTGCCTGACATCGATCCGGATTATTTGTTCGATCGCGAGACGACACTTGCCATTCTCGCCGGCTTTGCCCGGAACCGCCGGGTTATGGTGACCGGCTATCATGGCACCGGCAAATCGACCCATATCGAACAGATCGCCGCCCGCCTCAACTGGCCCTGCGTGCGGATCAATCTCGACAGCCATATTTCGCGGATCGATCTGGTCGGCAAGGATGCCATCGTTTTGAAGGATGGCAAGCAGGTCACCGAATTCAGGGATGGGATCCTGCCCTGGGCCCTGCAGCACAATGTCGCGCTGTGTTTCGATGAATATGATGCCGGGCGGCCCGACGTAATGTTTGTCATCCAGCGAGTTCTCGAAGTGTCCGGCCGGTTGACCCTGCTCGACCAGAATCGGGTGATCCGGCCGCATCCGGCCTTCCGGCTGTTTGCGACAGCCAATACGGTCGGTCTCGGCGACACGTCGGGGCTCTATCACGGCACCCAGCAGATCAATCAGGGCCAGATGGACCGCTGGTCGATCGTCACCACATTGAATTATTTGCCGCACGATAACGAGGTCGATATCGTTCTTGCCAAGGCCAAGCATTATCAGGGCAATAAGGAAGGCCAGGACATTGTCAACAAGATGGTCCGGGTCGCCGATCTGACCCGCAATGCCTTCATGGCCGGCGATCTTTCGACGGTCATGTCGCCGCGGACCGTCTTGACCTGGGCGGAAAATGCCGAGATTTTCAAGGATGTCGGATTAGCCTTCCGGCTGACCTTCCTGAACAAGTGCGACGAGTTGGAACGCGCCCTGGTGGCCGAATTCTACCAGCGGTGTTTCGGCCACGAATTGCCGGAAAGCGCCCTGAATGTTGCCTTGTCCTAGGCGCAGCCGGCGCCCGAGCCGCCGCTGAAACCATGAGCACGTCGAACCGCAATAAGCCGCCCGGCAAGAACGATGCGCCGCACGAACCCTTCAAGCGGGCGATCGCCGGCGTCATGCGTGCGATGTCGCGGGCGCAAGATCTCGAGGTAACCTATTCGGCCGAAAGGCCGGCCTTGATCGGTAGCGGCGAGGGCGCCAAGGCCCGGCTGCCCGAACCGCCGCGCCGGCTGACCCGTCAGGATGCGGCGATCGTGCGCGGCCACGCCGATTCCATGGCCCTCAAACTCGCCTGCCACGATGCCAAAATTCACCGCCGGCTGGTGCCGCAGGGGTCGTCGGCACGGGCCGTCTTCGAAGCGGTCGAGCAGGCGCGCGTCGAGGCGATCGGCTCGCGCCGGATGCAGGGGGTCGCCACCAATCTGGCGGCCATGCTGGACGACCGATATCAGCGCGGCAATCTGGCCGAGGTCAGCGAACGGGCCGAGGCGCCGATCGAAATGGCCGTCGCCATGATCGTCCGGCAGCGCTTGACCGGGCTAGCGCCGCCGCCGGCGGCCCGCCGGATCGTCGATTTGTGGAGCGCCTGGATCGAGCAGCGGGCCGGCGCCGACCTCGATCGGCTCGGCACCCGCCTCGACGACCAACGGGCGTTCGGCAAGCTGGTGCACAAGCTGCTCGCCGATCTCGACATGGGCGAGGAAAGCCAGACCGATCCCGATGAATCCGACGAGGATGCGGCGCAAGATCAGGCCAAGGACAGTGAAGAAAAGGGCGATAGCGGCGGCGAACAGGACGAGTCCGGCGAGACCGTCGACATGCAGCAGTCGGAACAAGCCACCGATCAGGTCGAGGCGGGGGCGATGGAGGCCCAGGACGCGCCGAGCGGCGATTATGAAGAATCGGAGGACGGCGATTCCGAGGAAGCGGCGGAAAACCGGCGGCAGGCAGAACGCGCCGCGCAGGCCAAACGCGGCCCCGACTACAAGGTCTTTGTCACGCAATTCGACGAGGTCGTCACCGCCGAGGAATTGTGCGAGCCGGAGGAATTGGAACGGTTGCGCGCCTATCTCGACAAGCAATTGCAGCATCTGTCGAATGTCGTCTCGCGTCTCGCCAATCGTCTGCAGCGCCGCCTGATGGCCCAACAGAACCGGTCGTGGGACTTCGATCTCGAGGAGGGCAGCCTCGACCCCGCTCGGTTGTCGCGGGTCATTGTCGATCCGCAGCAGCCGCTCTCATTCAAGCGCGAGAAGGACACGGATTTCCGCGACACGGTCGTCACGCTGCTGCTCGACAATTCCGGCTCGATGCGCGGCCGGCCGATCACGGTTGCCGCGACCTGCGCCGATATTCTGGCGCGGACGCTCGAGCGCTGCGCAGTCAAGGTCGAAATCCTCGGTTTCACGACCAGGGCTTGGAAGGGTGGCCAGGCCCGCGAAACCTGGCTGCAGGCCGGCAAGCCCGCCGCGCCAGGCCGGCTCAACGATCTGCGCCACATCATCTACAAATCGGCGGATGCGCCGTGGCGAAGGGCGCGCAAGAATCTCGGCTTGATGATGCGCGAGGGCCTGCTCAAGGAAAACATCGACGGCGAAGCCCTCGACTGGGCGCATCGGCGACTGCTCGCCCGCAGCGAGCAACGCAAAATCCTGATGATGATTTCCGACGGCGCGCCGGTCGACGATTCGACGCTCTCGGTCAATCCCGGCAATTATCTCGAAAAACATCTGCGCTATGTTATCGAGGAAATCGAGCTCCACTCGCCGGTCGAACTGATCGCGATAGGGATCGGCCACGACGTCACCCGCTATTACCGGCGCGCCGTTACCATTGTCGATGCGGAAGAATTGGGCGGGGTGATGACGGAAAAGCTCGCCGAGCTGTTCAGCGAAGATTCGCGCTTGCGCCAATCTTTGCATTCGCTGCGCGCCGCAACGGCGCGCAGCCGCAGAGCCGGCCGGCCGGCCTAGGCTATGGCCTGGCGCTTCTTGATTTCGCGCTTGAGCGCGAGCGCATTGGCCGACAGATCGGTGTCGCTTGCCTTCAGCAGAAAGGCGTCAAGACCACCGCGGTGTTCGACCGAGCGCAATGAGGCCGCCGCGACCCGCAGACGGACCGAACGTTGCAGCGATTCGGAAATTAAGGTGACCCGGCAAAGATTGGGCAGGAACCGCGTCTTGGTTTTGCGGTTCGAATGGCTGACCAAATGGCCGCTCTGGACGGCCTTGCCGGTCAATTCACAGCGGCGCGACATTATGCTTCCTTTCGATGCGACGGTCCGATCCGGCGGTCTCGCCGCACGCGCCCGCTGGGCAACCGCGGGCCACGAACGATAATCGGGAAGAGGGCGATATAGTCGAGGTCCCGACAGCCGTCAAGCCGTTCGACAGCCGTTCGACAGCCGTTCGACAGCCAGCCGGACGGCAACCGGGTGATTGGACCCGGACCATTTGCGCCGGACCCATGCGGCCTCACTTTCGGCGCGAAACGGTTCGGCCGGTGCCGCCGGGGCGGCGCCATGAAACCGTCGGAATTACCTCGACAGATGCGCGTTCTGCGTCCAGAATCCGACAAATCATTCCTCGATTGGGCATAGTCATGCTGGCATTCAGCCGTTCCTGGTCGCGGGCCCTGGTTTTGCTCGGCCCGATCCTGTGCGCCTATCCGGCACGCGCCACAAGCCTGCACGTGCAATATGGGGTCTCGCTGGTCGGCCTGCCGATCGGCGTCGCCAACCTGACTGGCACATTCAGCCCCGGCGGCTACAAAATCGATGGCAATGCCAAGGTCACCGGCTTGGCCAGCATTATCGCGAGTTCGCGCGGCGCGGCGACCGCCTCCGGCAATTTTTCCGGCGGTCACGTCCAGCCGAGCGCCTATTCGACCACCGCCGCCAACGCGACCGAAAGCCGTTCGGTGCGGATGGCAATGGCAGGCGGCGCGGTGCGGTTGATCGATATTGCGCCGCCCTTCGAGGAACGGGCCGACCGGGTCCCAATTTCCGATACCGACAAGAAGGACATTATCGACCCGATGAGCGCGCTGGTGATGACGGTGCCGGCCGGCGAACCGATGGTTGGCGCTGCCGCCTGCAACCGAACGCTGCCGATATTCGATGGCGGTGCCCGATTCGACGTGACCCTCACTTTTGTCGGGACCCGGCAAGTCAAGACTAGGGGTTATGCCGGCCCGGTCACCGTCTGCGCGGCCCGCTACACGCCGATTGCCGGCCATCGACCGGATCGCAAGGCAACGCAATTCATGGCCAATAACCGCGAGATCGAGACCTGGTTGGCGCCGGTCGAGGGCAGCCGGGTCGTCTTCCCGTTCCGGATCTCGATCATGACCATGATCGGAATGACGGTGATCGAGGCCTCGGAATTCAGCGTCGATAGCCGGACGACCTCGGCCGCCGCCCCGAATTAGCCGGACCGCCGCCGCGCGGCTCCGCCCAACCTTGTCCCGAAACGGCGATCAATGCTTAACGCTGCGCCAATAGCGGCGTCCGCTGCTGAACCCGGTCGCAGGGCTGCCCCCAGATATGGGGGCGCCCGGCGCCGGCACCAACGAGATCGGCGGGAACAGGTGGTGAAACTTCGGCATGGGGCGATTCGTGCCGGCTTTGTTCATGCTCCGGACCGGAAGTTAAGGCGGCCGGTCCGCGAGCGCCAAACTTGCCGTTGACAAACCGGCCGATCGGAGTCCGTCGGGGCGGCCTTGCCGATTGCCGCCCATTCAGGTCGTTGGCCGGATGATTTACCACAGCTAGTATCGGACCGATCACTTACCGCGACATGTGGGCGTGAACAAAGGCGGATCCTCGGCAGGTCAGCGATTCGGGCTCGATTCGTTCTCGCCCCGTTCAATTGGTGAAAAGGGGCTCGATCAGGCGTGCCGTTGTGGTACAGCTTGCGCCGAATGGAGTGCCGCTCGGTGCTCTTCTCCAACCGAAGGTTTCGCCGGAGGTCCGCTGCCGGCGGACATGGCCATGAACATTTCCCTGACGGCGCCGACGCGCCCCTTGCAGACGCAGGACCGTGCCCATGGCGTCACCGCCCTGCTCGGTCCGACCAATACTGGCAAGACCCATTACGCGCTCGAGCGGATGCTGGCCCATTCCTCCGGCATCATCGGTCTGCCGCTGCGGCTTTTGGCGCGCGAAGTCTATAACAGCGCCGTCGACAGGGTCGGTGCCGAGCAGGTCGCTTTGATCACCGGCGAGGAGAAGATCAAGCCGAACAACCCCCGCTATTGGGTTTCGACGGTCGAGGCGATGCCGCGCGATCTCGACGTCGCTTTTGTCGCCATCGACGAGATCCAGCTCGCTGGCGATCTCGACCGCGGCCATGTTTTTACCGACCGGCTGCTCAACCGCCGCGGGCGCGATGAGACCCTGGTCATCGGCGCCATGACGATGCGGCGCGCCGTCGAACAATTGCTGCCGGGCGTCCATGTCGTTTCGCGGCCGCGCCTGTCCCGATTGAGCTTTGCCGGCGAGCGCAAATTGTCGCGGCTGCCGCCGCGCTGCGCGATCGTCGCCTTCTCGGCCGAGGAGGTCTACACGATTGCCGAACTCGTTCGCCGCCAGCGCGGCGGTGCGGCGGTGGTTCTCGGCGCTCTGAGCCCGCGCACCCGCAACGCCCAGGTGGCGCTCTACCAACAGGGCGACGTCGATTATGTGATCGCGACCGATGCCATTGGCATGGGTCTCAATCTCGACGTCGATCATGTTGCCTTTGCCGCCGACCGCAAATTCGACGGCTGGCAATTCCGCCGCCTCAACGCCGCCGAATTCGGGCAGATCGCCGGTCGCGCCGGCCGTCACCTGCGGGACGGCACTTTTGGCACCAGCGGGCGATGTCCGCCCTTCGACGACGATCTCGTCGGCCAATTGGAGGACCATCGTTTCGATCCGGTCGGACATTTGCAATGGCGCAATTCCGATCTCAACTTCGCCTCCATCGAAACGTTGCAGGCCTCGCTCGACCAATTGCCACAGGAGCCGGGGCTGACGCGCGCGCCGCTCGCCGAGGATGTCCTGATCCTCGATATTGCCGCCCATGACGAGGAGGTGCGCGGGCGGGCGGGCTCGCGCGGCGACGTCCAGACGCTGTGGGACGCCTGTCAAATCCCTGATTACCGGAAAGTTTCGCCCGGTGCGCACGCCGAACTCGTCTTGTCGATCTATCGCTTCATCGGGGGCGGCGGCCGGATACCTGATGATTGGTTCAAGCGCCAATTGGCGCTGTTTGAGCGGACCGACGGCGACATCGACACTTTATCGGCGCGCATCGCCCAGGTCAGAACCTGCACCTATATTGCCAACCGCCCCGATTGGCTTGCCGATCCTGAGCATTGGCAGGGGGTCGCGCGTCAGGTAGAGGACAATCTGTCGGACGCTTTGCATGAGCGTCTTGCCCATAGGTTCGTCGACCGGCGCACGAGCGTTCTGATGCGCCGCCTGAGAGAGAATGTGATGCTGGAAGCGGAAATCACGGCCGCTGGCGACGTCAATGTCGAGGGTCAACACGTCGGCCGGCTGGAGGGCTTCCGCTTTACCCCGGATCCACAGGCAGCCGGCGAGGCGGCCAAGGCGCTCAATGCGGCGGCCCAGAAAGCGCTGGTCGGCGAAATTGAGGCGCGGGCCAACCGTTTTCGGGAGGCCGTCGACGAGGCATTCATCCTTGCCAACGACGGCATCGTGCGTTGGCTCGGCGAAGCGGTCGGCAAGATTGCCGCCGGGGACAAGATCCTTGCCCCGCGCCTTCGCGTTCTCGCCGACGAACAGCTGAGCGGCGCCAGTCTCGATCAGGTGCAAAGGCGCCTCGACCTCTGGCTTGCCCAGCATCTCAAGAAGTTGCTCGGCCCGCTCAACGAGCTGGAGGCCGGCGAGGGACTCGATGGCATGGCGCGCGGCATCGCCTTCCAGGTCGCCGAATCGCTTGGCGTGCTCGAACGTTCGCGGGTGGCTGAAGAGGTCAAAAACCTCGATCAGACGGCGCGGGCGAGTTTGCGCCGCCTCGGCCTACGCTTCGGCGCCTATCACATCTATTTGCCGCAATTGCTGAAACCCGCCCCGCGCGCCGTAGCGGCGCAATTATGGGCCTTGAAGAACGGCGGCATCGAGCAGACCAAGGGACTCGACGAAGTACCGCATCTTGCGGCCTCCGGCCGGACCTCGTTTCCCGCCAACAAGGACGTGCCGCGTGGCCTTTACCGCGCCGCTGGCTTCCGGGTCTGCGCCGAGCGGGCGGTGCGGATCGACATTTTAGAGCGGCTTGCCGACCTGATCCGGCCGGCCATCAATTATCGTCCGGGCTTGACGCCGGGCGAGCCGCCGCCCGGCGCCGCGGATGGCGACGGCTTCGTGACGACGGTCGCGATGACCTCGCTTGCCGGCTGTTCCGGCGAGGATTTTGCCTCGATCCTGCGCTCGCTCGGCTATGTCGCGGAGCGGCGCTCCGGGCCGGCCATTACCGTCAAGCTGGTGCGTTTGGCCGCGACCGTGCCGGTCACGCCGGAATCGCCGGCTAGTGAACCTGGGGTGGCAAGCGAAGCTGGCACTGTAAAGGCATTCGAACCGGGGTCGAGCGGCGGGGCGGCGACGTTTGCCGGCGCCGCCGAACCTCCCGCCGCCGCAGACGGCGAGGCGGGCGACCCTCAGGAGGCCGCTGCCGCCGGGCCGGCGACGATTGCTTGCGCCGGCGAACCTCCCGCCGCCGCGGAGGGCGAGGCGGGCGACCCTCATCAGCCCCCTCCCGCTGCGCCGGCGACGCTTGGCGGACCGCCAAAGGCTGGCGATCCGGACGAGCCGGCCAATATCGCCGAACCGGTCGTTGGTGATGCTGGCGGCGGTGAAGCTGGCGGCAGCGCAGCAATGGCCGAGATCGAAGTCTGGCGGGCCAATCGGCATCATCCGGCCGGCAAAGGGCTGCCGCGCGGCGATCGCCCGCGCCGTCCGGCCCGTCCGGTTCAGCGGGAAATTGTCGTGGCGCCGGCCGCAGCGCTCGTCGACCAGCCTTTGGCGGCGGCGGCCCGTGGTCCATCCAGCCGACCGGAGGACTCCCGCCCCGCCGGCCGGCCGCGGCCGCGCCCGGACCGGCGTTCGGGCCCCGACAATGGCCGCGACAAGGCCGCGGAACGGCCGGACCGGAAACCCGGCGGGCCGCCGCGGGGCGAGCCGCGAAAGCCCGATCGGCTCTTTGCGACGACGGCCAACCGCGGCGCGCAGGAACGGCCGATCGACCCCGATTCCCCGTTTGCCAAACTGCTGGCGCTGAAGGCCGCCCTCGAAAACAAGCCGAAGAAGGATTGATCCTGTTGACGCCTCCGGCCGAGCCGCCGGTTGAGCGACAGAGGCTGGACCGGTGGCTGTTTTTCGCGCGGCTGGCCAAGAGCCGTTCGCTGGCCGCCAAATGGATCGTTGACGGCCACGTGCGGGTCAACAGTCGGCGGGTCAGGCAGGCGGCCAAGCCGGTCCACGCGGGCGATGTGATCACCCTGGCGCTCGAATGCGAGGTGCGGGTCCTGCGGATCGTGGCGACCGGGCTGAGACGCGGACCGGCGCGCGAGGCGGCCCGCCTGTTTGACGATATCGACGCCGCAGCTGATCGCGCACTGGCCCATTGTCGCAGGGCAAAGCTGCGCCAGATAGGGGAGATTATTGGCTTTTTGCCGCCCCGTTGCTAAGACGCGACAGGCGGCGGGAGCGCCGCCCACGTCGACCGGGCAAGAGGACCTGTGGAAATGACCTATGTCGTTGTCGAGAATTGCATAAAATGCAAATATATGGACTGCATCGAGGTCTGCCCCGTCGATTGTTTCTACGAGGGCGAAAATATGCTGGTGATCCATCCGGACGAATGTATCGATTGCGGCGTCTGTGAACCGGAATGTCCAGCCGAGGCAATTAAGCCGGACACCGAACCGGGCCTCGAGACCTGGCTCAAGCTCAATGCCGAATATGCCAAGACCTGGCCGAACATAACGGTGAAGGGCGAAGCGCCAGCTGACGGCAAGGCTTTCGATGGCGTGCCAAACAAGTTCGAGACCTTTTTCTCGCCAGAGCCAGGCAATGGGGATTAATGGTCAAACAATCGAATTAATCGATTGACATGGGTTAACCTTTGGCTGCGAGCGGCGAGTCCGCCGCATGCTTTTCTTTGATTTTTGCGTTTTTTCATGATATACGTTTTTTTAACAGTCGATCCCATCTCTCGATCTCGTTCTGTTGTGGGGCCGCCCCGTTTGGGAGGCAGGGTGCGTTGCGCGCGCTCGGTGTCAGGTGCGAAGACAAGGGGTGGTTCTTTCCGCCCGTAGCGCCTTCGGGGACACGACAGAAATGGTGACATCGGATTTCGATGCAGACTGAGGCGCGGCGCTTGGGCCTTGGCCTGATGCGGCTAACCGCGCCCTGATGACGTTTCCGGCGTGTATGGCCGGCCGACATCGCGCGTCCCGTCTCCAAAGCGGGAGCAAATAAGGAGTAAGCAGGGCATGCCGTCCACCAAGAAGACTGCCAAGAAACATTCGGGCAAGACTTTGTCGAAGACTTTGTCCAAGACCTTGCCCAAGACTTTGCCCAAGACTTTGCCCAAGACTTTGCCCAAGACTTTGTCGACCAGCCGCCGGACCAGTGCCAAGCCGAGCGTGGCCGCCAAGAAGAAGGGTGCCGGCGCCAAGCCGGCCGTCAAGAAGGCCGCCAAAAAGGCGAAATCGATGGCCGCCACAGCGACCCTTGCGGCCGGCATGACGAAGAAGTCCCATCCGGCCCGCCCGGCCGTGAGCAAGGCGTCGAAGGCGGAGCACAAGGCGACGCTCGAGCGCAAGGACGCGCGTCGTGCGTCGACGCTAAAGGGCAAGGTTGCTTCGACCAAGCCGGCCGCCGCGCCGAAGAAGAAGGCAGCCGTGGCCAAGAGTGCGGTCGTGACGGGCGCCCGGGCCAAGATCGAGAAGAAAGCGGGGAAGGCCCCGGCCAGCAAGGCCAAGGCGGCATCGGCCGGCAAGAGCGTACTCAAGGGAAGCGTAATGCGGCGCGACAAGAAGGCCGGCAAGATCAAAAAGACGGACAAGAAGACGGACAAGAAGATTTTGGCCGAGACTCCCGCAGCGGCGAAAACCGCAAGCAAGGCTCAGCCGGCCAAAGCGGCCGACAAGATCGAGGCGCCGCGGCCAGCCGCATCAGGGGGAAAGCCCGCGAAAAAACCGGCGACGCCGGATAAGAATCCCATTCCAGAAGCGAGCAAACATAACACGGTGAAAATGACCAAGACGACACCCGTCCACGAGACGGAACCCGCGGCGAAGGTAGCCACTCCCTCCCCCGCGACAAAGCCTGCCGAATCCAAAAAGCCGCCGGATGGAAAGAGCCCGTCGGAGAAGCTCGCGGCGGTGCGTGCGGCCGCCGCCAAGGCGGCTGCTGCCAAGGCCCAGGCCGCTAAGCCCGCCGTCCCGGCGCCGCCACCGGCGAAAGCTGCTCTGCCGCCGGGCATGGTCAAGCCCGCGGCGCCGCAGCCAATGGCCAAGCCGCAGCCGGCCGCGTCGGCGGCCAAGCCGCCGGCCAAACCGGCCGGTCATCGGCACGGATTCAAGACCAATGAATTCATTGTCTATCCGTCACACGGCGTCGGCCAGATCCTGGCAATCGAGGAGCAGGAAGTCGCCGGCTTCTCGCTGGAATTGTTCATCATCAACTTTGCCAAGGACAAACTGACCCTCAAGGTGCCGCTGCCGAAAGTCACCAGCGTCGGCATGCGCAAATTGGCCGAACCCGATATTGTCAAGCGGGCGCTCGATACCTTGACCGGGAGGGCGAGGATCAAGCGGACCATGTGGTCGCGTCGGGCGCAGGAATATGAAGCGAAAATCAATTCCGGCGATCTCGTCGCAATCGCGGAAGTTGTGCGCGATCTCTATCGTTCGGAAGCCCAGCCAGAACAATCCTATTCGGAGCGCCAGCTCTATGAGGCGGCACTCGACCGGATGGCCCGGGAAATTGCCGTCGTTCAGAAGCTGACGGAAACTGAAGCGCTCAAATTGATCGAGGGCAATCTGCAGAAAGGGCCAAAGCGCGGCGCGAAGGTCGAGAACGAGGGCGATTCGGATCCCGATGGGCCGGATGACGGCCCGGGCGATATCGAGGAGGCGGCCTGAGAGCGATGCGATCGACCGGTCAGGCCGATCGATCGATGATGGGACCGGCGCCGGCCGGGGGAAACCGTTCAATCAGCGCCTGGCGCAATTTCTCGAGCGCCCGGTTCTCGATCTGACGGACGCGCTCCTTGGAAATGCCGAGCCGCTCGCCGAGCGATTCCAGCGTCATCGCCTCTTCGGACAGCCGGCGGGCCCGCATAATCTTCATTTCCCGCTCCGACAGGACGCTCAGCGCCTGCCTCAGCCAGGCGAGCCTTCGCTCGCCATCGATAAGTTCGCCGGCCACCTCGTCGGGCAGCGCTTTGTCGTCGACCAGGAAATCACCGCGTTCGGCGGCCGCGGATTTCAGAATTGGCGACCGGCGCATTGAGCGACACATCAGATCCCGACAGCCGCATATCCATCACGGCGACATCCTGCGCCGACACGCCGACCGCGGCGGCAATCGCCGAAAACATGGCCGCATTGCCCTGGATCGTGCCGTCCTGGGCCAATTTGGCCCGTAACCGCCGGAGATTGAAAAACAACGCCTTCTGCGCCGAGCTGGTCCCCGATCGCACGATCGACCAGTTCCGCAAGACATAGTCTTGTATGGCGGCCCTGATCCACCAGGTTGCATAGGTCGAAAAGCGCACCTCGCGATCGGTCTCAAAACGCGCCGCCGCCTCGAGCAGGCCAACATGGCCCTCCTGGATCAGATCGGCGATCGGCAGGCCGTAATGACGGAATTTCGCCGCCATAGCGATCACCAACCGCATATGGGCCGCGGCCAACCGGTGCAGAGCCGCCTCGTCGTGATCCTGACGCCAGCGGCGGGCGAGTTCATATTCCTCCTCGCGCTGCAGAAAGGGCGCCGCCATGGCGGCGCGGACGAACTGCCGTCTAACCCCGTTCATTTGGGTCATAACACACTCCTCATCCGTATGGTCATACGGGCGGCAGGGGGCGACAGATTAGGCCGGCGGCTGGTCAGGAGGCCTGATATGCAAATTTGGCAGAGCTGGCCTATTCGACCACCAGCTTGTATTTTTCGTTCGGCTTGAGCGCGCTGCCATGCTCAAGCCCGTTGAGGATCAAAAAAGTCTCGAGTGGCCGTTCGGGGACCGCCATCCGACCAGCCAGGGCATCGATCTGATCGCTGCCGCTGGTGACGATTTCGATGTGCAAGGGACGGATGCTGGCCGCTTCCGAACTCGGAATCCGGCGGAACGAATCGATCGATTCGTGGAATCGTTGATCGCGGTCCGGCGTTAGCGAGCGGGTCGCAAAAATCAGCCGATAGACGTCGGTGCCGAGACGAATGACGGCAACCCGGAAAGTCCATTCGCCGCCGCGCGCTGTCGCGGTCGCCGCCGGCAGCCCATTGACCGTTATCGGCTCGATCGAACCCTGCTGCAGGCCGTCGATCCAACCTGAGGCCAAATAATCTTCGAGCGAGGTGCTCGCGGGAACGCGGACATTATCGAGGCGCAGCGCCTCGGCGCCGCCGCTCGCGGTGCCGAGCACGGCGCGGGCCGTATTCTCGAGCGTGAAGCCGTCCGGGGCGACAAAGGCGAAACCGAGCTTGGGATGGACGAACCGGCGGCCGCGGGTGAAGCCTTCCGACGTATCGTCGCCATAGGTGATGCCGGCAATCGCCGCCAGATAGGAATCGCGGGCCGTGTCACCGAGGCCGGGCGCGGCAATCTGCCGCGCCGCGGCCAGCGTCTGGGCGACCCGCTCGGGCGTCGAGGGATGAGTCGCCATCATGTCGAGACGCTCGCTGGTCGAAGATTGTCCGAGCAACGAGGCGCGCAACGCGGTCGAATGGCCAAGCGACGCGAGAAAGCGCGACGCCCCATAGGGGTCATAGCCGGCCTTGGCGATCACTCGGACCCCCATCTGATCGGCTTCGAACTCCTGCTGGCGGGAAAAGCTTGCGATCGTCAAGCGGGCATTGGCTTGGACTTCCTCCCCCTTCTCGCGGTTCTGGATTACGCTCGCCGCCTTGCTGATTACCTCCGAGCGTTTCTCGAGTTCGGCCCGCAGCGAGGCATGGCGGGCCATGACATGGGCGATTTCATGGGCCATGACCGCGGCGATTTCCGAACCGTCGTTGGCGAGCGCGACCAGACCTCGGGTTATGTAGAGATTGCCGGAGGGCAAGGCGAAAGCGTTGACGGCGGGCGTGTTCAATATGGTCACGCGATAGGCCTCGCCCGGCGTTCCGGTGGCGATTGCCAGCCGGGCCAATACTTCGTTGAGATAATGTTCGGTCGCTGGGGCGCGATATTCGCCGCCAAACAGCGCAATCAGCCGACGGTGTTCCGGGCTCTCGGCGGGCTGGCTCGCGGCAGCCCGCGGCGGCGGCAGCGGGACACTGGTTTCCTGCGGCTTGTCGTGCTCGTACGACAGGCAACCGGATAGGCCGAGAACGCAAACGAGCGCCAAAGCCGGCCCCGCGGCGCGCGCGAACCAGCCCCGCGGCCGATGTCCCGGGCCTGTGTTTCCGGTGCTGTCGCAACCCAATCGCAACCGACTCGCTTCCTTGCGGTTCAACCCCGTTTAAGGTCTTCGGTGAGTGTGGCGATCGTCCATTGGCCGTGTCGCCGGACGACCCGTACAAGGTCTTTGCGTCGCCTCTTGATTTTCATGTCGCGACAGAATCGTCCATTGTTTTCTTGCCGGCGGTGGGGATTTTTTCCATGTGCAGCCAGACTAGGCCAAGTGGCGCGGCCACTTCAATGTTGGCGGGGCTTTCAACCCGACCGATCTTCCATTAGTTTGCAAGCCGGTCGGCGCGGATCGCGCAACAGGCATGTCCCGGTAGCTCAGCAGGATAGAGCATCAGTTTCCTAAACTGGGGGTCACAGGTTCGAATCCTGTCCGGGACGCCAAGCAAACGGCTTGGGCCGGCGCCGATGGCGGCCGATCGGGCGGCGGACCCTAACCTTGATTAACACAATTGGAGCGTTCGGCGGCGGCCCGGCCGGCGCGTCCCGATCGTGCCGCAAGATTCCGCTCCGATCCTGCCGCAGTTTGCCGCCGAACCCTTGACGAAGGTTGCCGACAAAGATGAAATATCGGCATTCTTCGGCGCACTTGCCAGACGAACCAAGTGCCCATGCCGCAAGGGATCTGATCGCCCGGGCCGCATTCAACGAGAGATAGGATCAGGGAGGACGAATACAATGTTAAAACAAATGATGCTTGCCGGCAGCATTCTCGCCATGTTGACGGCGCCAAGCCTGGCCGCGAACGACATCGTCGGCCTGATCACCAAGACCAACACCAACCCCTTCTTCGTCAAGATGAAGGAAGGCGCCGAGGCCAAGGCCAAGGAACTCGGCGTCACCCTGCAGGCCTATGCCGGCAAGGCGGACGGCGACAATGACGGCCAGGTTCAGGCGATCGAAGCCTTCATCGCGGCTGGCGCCAAGGGCTTCATGATCGTGCCAAGCGACTCCACGGCGATCGTGCCGACCATCAAGAAGGCGCGCGATGCCGGGCTGCTGGTGATCGTTCTCGACACACCGCTCGATCCGATCGATGCCGCCGATGCCACCTTCGCGACCGACAACTTCAAGGCCGGCGAACTGATCGGCGCTTGGGCCAAGGCGACGCTTGGCGAGGCGGGCACCAAGAAGGCGAAGATCGCGACGCTCGATCTCGCCGCGAATCAGCCGACCGTCGATTATCTGCGCCACAACGGCTTTCTGAAGGGCTTCGGCATCCCGGTGAAGAATCCCAAGCACTACAGCAATTCCGACGATCCGCGGATCGTCGGCGGCGACGTCACCGCCGGCTCCGAGGAGGGCGGCCGCAAGGCGATGGAAAACATCATTCAGAAGGCCGACGGCATTAATGTCGTCTATGCGATCAACGAGCCGGCCGCGGCCGGCGGCTTTGAGGCCTTGAAGGCGGCCGGCAAGGAAAAGGGCGTGCTGTTCGTCGGAGTTGATGGTGGCTGCCCGGGCGTCAAGAATGTCGCCGCGGGCGTCCTCGGCGCGACCTCGCAGCAATATCCCCTGCTGATGGCTTCGAAGGGACTCGAAGCGATCACCCAATTCGTCAAGACCGGCAAGAAGCCGGAGAAAACCCCAGGTCTGGATTTCACCGACACCGGCGCAACCCTGATCACCGACAAGCCGGTCCCCGGCGTGCCGTCGATCAGCAGCGCCGAAGGCCTCAAGCTCTGCTGGGGCTGAGACTGCGATCCGGCGACCGATCCTAGCCTGGCGGGCGACCGCCCGCCAGGCGCAGCCCTTCACCCCCGCGATTTTTGAGAAGGCTTATGGCTCAGGTTGAAGAGAGGGGCAGGGGTTGCGGAATTCGAACAGGCCGGCACCGCTGCCGCGAGCGCGCTGGCCGTCTTCGATGAAGAGACGTTGACGCCGCTCAAACGCATCCAGCGTTTCCTGCATGCCTATCCGACCATCGTTCCCTTCTTTGTCCTGCTGCTTGGCGTCATACTTGGCGCCTCGGTCAATTGGGCCCGCTTCACCACCGGCTCCAATCTGTCGACCATTCTCCTGCAGGTGACCATTATCGGAATCCTCGGAATTGCGCAGACTTTGATCATTCTGACCGCCGGCATCGATTTATCGGTCGGCATTGTGATGGTTCTGTCGTCGATCGTCATGGGCCGGTTGACGGTGATCATGGGCTGGCCGGTCGGTATCGGCTTTTTGTTCGGCGTTGCGATCGGCACCCTGTGCGGCTTTCTCAACGGCCTTTTGGTAACGCGCCTGAGAATGCCGCCGTTTATCGTTACCCTCGGCACCTTGTCGATTTTCACCGCCTTGAACACTTGGTATTCCCAATCGGAATCGATCCGCAATGTCGACATTAGGGAGAAGGCGCCGTTCCTGCTGGCAATGGGCGAGCCAATTCAAATCGGCACGGCGCGGATCATCTATGGTTCGCTGTTCATGCTCTTGCTCGCTTTCGTGGTCTGGTACGTCCTCAATCGGACCGCCTTCGGCCGGCATGTCTATGCGGTTGGCGATGACCGCGAATCAGCCCGGCTCGCCGGTATCAATACCGACCGGACATTGTTGGCGGTCTATATATTGGCCGGCCTCATATCGGCGCTGGCGGGCTGGGTGCTGATCGGTCGGGTCGGCGCGATCAGTCCAACCAGCGGTCAGGACGCCAATCTCGACAGCATCACCGCTGTCGTCATCGGCGGGACGAGCCTGTTCGGCGGGCGCGGCTCGATCGTCGGCACGTTGATTGGCGCGATGATTGTCGGCGTCTTCCGTTCCAGTGTCTCGCTGGCCGGCCTCGACGTGCTTTGGCAGCAATTTGCAGTCGGGGTACTGATCATCGTCGCCGTGGCGCTCGATCAATGGATTCGAAAGGTCTCGGCATGAATGGCCCAGTTCTTCAGGCGCGGGGCCTGGTCAAACGTTATGGCCGAGTTACCGCGCTTGATCATGCCGATTTTGACCTTTTGCCCGGCGAAATCCTCGCCGTGATCGGCGACAATGGTGCCGGCAAGACGACTTTGATCAAGGCGCTCGCCGGCGCCGTGACGCCCGATCTCGGCGAGATCCGGCTGAACGGCGCCATCGTCCACTTCCGCTCGCCAATCGAGGCACGGGCGGCCGGAATCGAGACGGTCTATCAGAATCTTGCCCTGTCACCGGCGCTCAGCATCGCCGACAATATGTTTTTGGGCCGCGAACAGCGCCGGGAAGGCTTTCTCGGCCGGACCTTGCGGATGCTCGACCGCACCGGCATGCAGAAGGAGGCGAGACGACATTTGAGCGCGCTCGGCCTGATGACCATCCAGAACATCAATCAGACGATCGAAACCCTGTCGGGGGGGCAGCGCCAGGGCGTCGCCGTCGCCCGTGCCGCCGCCTTTGGCAGTCGCGTGATTATCATGGACGAACCGACCGCGGCACTCGGCGTCAAGGAATCGCGCAAAGTGCTCGAGCTGATCCTCGACGTGCGCGCCAAGGGCCTGCCGATCGTTCTGATCAGCCACAACATGCCGCATGTGTTCGAAGTGGCCGATCGCATCCATATCCATCGACTCGGCAAGCGGGCCTGCATCATCAAGCCGAGCGAGCACAAAATGTCCGATGCGGTTGCGATCATGACAGGCGCCATGCCGCCGCCGGCAAGCCATGCCGCCTGAAGCGGAGAATGTTTGTGGCTAAAGTCCGGCCCGAAACGAGCGTTTCAGCTCTTTCAGATCGTTGAAAAAACAATCGAAGCAAGTTCCGAACGTCAAGCGACCGTGACCCCTCACGCGCCGCGACGCTGGGCGCCTCGCAGCGTCGCCGCCGATTGGCCAAACAGCACCTTCTTGGCGTCGTCGCTCATCGGCGCCGGATTGGCCCAAGGCGCCGCCCGCTCATAGGCCTTGCCTACGGCCGGCCGCGCGCGCACGGCCTCGAACCAGCGGCGGATATTGGGAAAATCCTCGAGTTTCTGGCCCTGCCGCTCGTAAGGCACGATCCAAGGGTAGATCGCCATGTCGGCGATCGAATATTCGCCAGCCGCATAGGGTTGGGCCGACAGCTGCTTGTCGAGCACCGCATAGAGGCGGTTGGTCTCCTTGACATAACGGTCGATCGCATAGGGGATTTTCTCGGGAGCGTAGAGGCTGAAATGGTGGTTCTGCCCGGCCATCGGGCCGAGCCCGCCCATTTGCCAGAACAGCCATTCCAGCACCGCCTTGCGGCCGCGCAGTGATGTCGGCAGGAATTGACCCGACTTCTCAGCCAGATAGAGGAGAATGGCGCCGGATTCGAACAGGCTGATCGGAGGGCCGGCGTCGACCGGGTCACGATCGATAATGGCGGGCATGCGATTATTTGGCGCGATCGCCAGAAATTCAGGACGAAATTGCTCGCCTTTTCCGATATTGATCGGAACGATCTCGTAGGGTAGGCCGGCCTCTTCAAGAAACATCGTGACCTTATGACCATTGGGGGTAGGCCAATAATAAAGTTCGATCATCGGCGCGGTCTCGCTGGCATTGGACAGTTGGATTATTCTGACAGGCTGAGGCCGGGCGCGCCAGCGCGGATTTCCGATTGGCGGCAAGGGGCGGCATTGCACCGCGCAACCACGGGTCGGGGCGTGCCGTGCTGAAAATTCTCGCTGCCTGCCTGCCGCTCCTGTTCGCTTCGGCGCTGGCCGCCGCCGACAGCCAAACGAGTGCCCTGGTTTCGCCCAATGACGCCAACCGGGCAAAGCTCGATGCCGCCCGCGCCACGCTCGACCAGATCGAATCCTCGCTGGTGCGCTCCGATCTCTCGCAGGCGACCCTGCAGTCTCTCAGCGCGCAGATCGGCCCGATCAGCCTCGCCGCGCAGGCGGTCGTGGACGATCTCACCCCGAAGCTCACACTCGTCAAGTCCCGGCTCGACCAATTGGGCAGCCGCCCCGACGACAAGGCCCCGCCGGAAAATCCCGGGATCGCCGCCGAACGCGCCGATCAGGAAGCCGCCTTCCAGGATCTCGACGAATTGGTCAAGCGCTCCCGCGGCTTGCAGGTGCAGGCCGAGCAGATCCAGGCGACGATCGGGGCGCGTCGGCGCGAACTCTTCACCCGGGCCCTGTTCGAGCGTTCGCCGAGCATAATAAGTCCGAGCCTCTGGCTCGATGTTGCCCATGAATTTCCGCGCGACATTGCGGCGGCACGGCTGATTGCCGGCGATTGGCTCGACGGCGCCAGGGCCAAGCTTGGTGGCTGGCGCGCCGCCTTTGTGATCGCGATTCTTGCCGCGATTGTCGGGCTCTATCTGCCGCTTCTGCGTATTGCCGCACGGGTCATGCGGCGCGACGGGACCCTGGAATCGCCGACCAGGCTGCAGAAGGTTGGCGCGGCAATCTGGGTCGCGGCGGTTACCGCGATGATCCCGCTGCTCGCCCTATTCGCCGTAATATTCGCCTTCGATGCCTTTGGATTGCTGTCGGCGCGGCTCGAGCCGATCGGCCGGGCTATCGCGCTCGGCGCAATGCGCATTGCAATGGCCATCGGCATTGCCCGGGGCCTGCTGTCGCCTGGCCTTCCGAATTGGCGCCTGCTCGATTTGAGCGATCGCGTCGTCGAGCAATTGCAGCGGCTTGTCATCGGGGTTGCCGTTGCGATGTCGATCATGAAACTGATCGAGGGCGTCAACGACGTGATCGCCGCCAACCTGCCGGTGTCGATTGCGACCCGCGGACTCGGCGCCCTGATTGTCGCCCTGATCATGGCGAGTTCGCTGAAGGGCATTGTCGGTGCCAGCGAGGAGGACGAGCAACCAGCCATCGGCAACGTGGCGGCTGCCAGGGATTGGTACGGCCCGATGCGGCTTGCGGCCTGGAGCGCGATCATCATGATCACCGCTTCGGTCCTCGTCGGCTACATTGCCTTTGGCGCTTTTGTCGCCGACCAGATTGCCTGGGTGAGCGGCGTCGGATCGGTGCTCTATCTGCTGCTGGTTTTGAGCGAGGAAGCGGCCAGCGTCGGGTTCAGCCCGCAGACGGCCATCGGCCGCGCGCTGATGGCAAGTGTTGGCCTGCGCCGCGAATCGCTCGAACAGATCGGCATTCTATTGTCGGGCGCGGCCGGCGTCGTGCTGGTGCTTGGCGCTGTCATGCTGCTGCTCGCACCCTGGGGTATCGAATCGACCGACATGGTCGGCTATTTGCGGGCTGCCTATTTCGGCATCCAAGTCGGCGACGTCACGGTCTCGCTGTCGTCGATCATCATCGCGCTGCTGCTGTTTGGCCTGTGCTTCATTGCAACGCGCGCGGTGCAACGCTGGCTCGAAGTCCGGTTCCTGCCGCACACCCAGCTCGACACCGGCCTTCGCAATGCGATCAAAACGAGCCTTGGCTATATCGGCGTCTTCTTTGCCACCGCCCTGGCGCTGTCGCATCTCGGGCTCAGTTTCGACCGGCTGGCGATCGTCGCCGGCGCCCTTTCGGTCGGCATCGGTTTTGGTCTCCAGTCGATCGTCAATAATTTTGTCTCGGGCCTGATCATTCTGTGGGAGCGCGCGATCCGGGTCGGCGACTGGATCGTCGTCGGCGAGGAACAGGGCTATGTGCGGCGGATCAATGTCCGCTCGACCGAAATCGAGACCTTCGACCGGGCGACGGTTATCGTGCCCAATTCGAATCTGGTCACCGGTATCGTCAAGAATTGGGTGCGGACCGATCGCGTCGGCCGCGTCAAAATTGCGGTCAACGTGCCTTTCGATGCCGATCCTGAGCGGGTCCGAGACACGCTGGTTGGCTGTGCGAAAGGCCACGATTTCGTTTTGTCAATTCCGGCGCCGCTGGTCCTGTTCATCGGCTTCGGCGAGTTCGCCCTGCAATTCGAGCTGACCTGCTTCGTCGACGATGTCGAGACGGCGACAAGGATCAAGAGCGATCTCAATTTCGAAATTCTGCACAAGCTGAAAGAGGCGGGCATCGAAGTTCCCTATCCGCATCGCGACATCCGAATCATCGGCCTTGAGAGGCTCGAATCCTTGCTCGCCCAGCCGGCGGCGCCGGCCGAACCCACCGCCGCCGCGCCGCGCCGGCGGCCGGGCGTGCCACCAGGCCGCTTCTAGGCCGCGCGATGGCGCACGCCATTGATCCATTCCCAGTCCGAGAGGTACGCAGCATGGCCAAGATTGACGCCGTTTCGCCGCTGGCGCCGACCAGCTATCCCGAATTGCCCGCCATCAGGGGGGTCAGTTTTGCAACCGCCGAAGCCGGCATCAAATACAAGGGCCGCACCGATGTGTTGATGGTTGCCTTCGCCAAGGGGACCCAGATTGCCGGCGTATTGACCCGGTCGAAATGTCCCTCGGCACCGGTCGACTGGTGTCGTAAGAATCTGCGGCAGGGCCGGGCACGCCTGTTGGTCGTCAATTCCGGCAATGCCAATGCCTTCACCGGCAAGTCGGGTGTCGCCAGTGTCAAATTGACCGCAGCACTTGCGGCGCGCGCCGCCGGCGTGCCGATCAAGGAGATCTTCCTCGCCTCGACCGGGGTCATTGGCGAGCCGCTCGACGCACAGAAATTCGAGGCAGTCCTCGGCAATCTCGTGCGCGATCTTTCGCCGCAGGCGACCTTTCCCGCCGCCGAGGCGATCATGACCACCGACACTTTTCCGAAAGTGGCAACGGCGCGGGCCAAGATCGGCAAGCTCGACGTTACGTTGACCGGGATTGCCAAAGGCGCAGGCATGATCGCGCCGGACATGGCGACGATGCTCGCCTTCGTGTTCACCGACGCGCCGATTGCGGCCAAGGTTCTGCAGGGCTTGCTGAGCGAGGCGGTCAAGGGTTCTTTCAACGCGATCACGGTGGACGGCGATACGTCGACCTCCGATACGCTGCTGGCCTTTGCGACCGGGGCTGCAGCCGGGCGCAGCGACGCCTGGATAGGCAAGGCCGACGCCAACAAACTGGCCGGTTTCCGGCGGGCGCTCCAGGGACTCCTGGTCGAGCTTGCCCATCAAGTGGTCCGTGACGGCGAAGGCGCACGCAAATTCGTGCAAGTCGATGTTGCGGGCGCCGCAAGCGGCGAGGCGGCCAGGCGGATCGCTTTCTCGATCGCCAACTCACCTTTGGTCAAGACCGCGATCGCCGGCGAGGACGCCAATTGGGGCCGGATCGTCATGGCGGTTGGCAAGGCCGGCGAGAAAGCCGATCGCGATCGGCTGGCGATCTGGTTTGGCGATACCCGCGTCGCCTTTCGCGGCCAGCGCGATCCGGCATATGACGAAGCCAAAGTCTCCGCCTATATGAAGAACGCCGAAATCGCCATTCGGGTGCATGTGGGGATCGGCAAGGGCGCAGCGCGGGTGTGGACCTGCGATCTCACTAAGGCCTATGTCGAAATCAACGGCGATTACCGCTCGTAGACTGCCGCGAAAGGATGCCCGTGAAGCTGGTTCTCGTCGTTGCCGCAGCGCTTGTTGATGGCGACAATCGCGTCTTGCTGGCCGAGCGGCCGGCCGGCAAAAGTCTGGCCGGGCGGTGGGAATTTCCCGGCGGCAAGATCGAGCCGGGCGAGCGGCCCGAGGATGCGCTGATCCGCGAACTCAAGGAAGAATTGGGAATCGCGGTCAAGGCCGCCTGTCTGGCACCGCTGACTTTCGCGAGCCACGCTTATCCCGATTTCCACTTGTTGATGCCGCTCTTCATCTGCCGGCGCTGGGACGGTCAGGTGCGGCCGGGGGAAGGCCAGGCGGTGCAATGGGTCAGGCCGCAGGACCTGCGCAGCTACCCGATGCCGGACGCCGACGCGCCGTTGATCGCCCCGCTCATCGACCTGCTCCTGGTCTAGGGGATCGCTAGGGGCATTCCTTGCGGACCCGCTCGAGGGCTGGCCCAAGCCCGGCGAGCGAATAAATGTCGGTTGTCACATTGCCCTTTTTCGAGGCCGCTCGGACAATCAATTTGCCGCCTTTCTTCATGGCGCCGATAAACGGGCCCTCTTCGGCGGCATTCTTGATCCAGGCATTCTGGTCGCTGGCAACGAGGGCGAATGTGGTACTGCCGACCTCCGCCTTGGCGTCCGCACCGCCCTCCTTGAGCGGGAAGCCCATGATCACCGAGACTTCGTTGTGCACGCGTTCGGCCGGCCGGCTGGAAATGAAGACATAGGCGGGGTCGCGCTTGAGGTTGGCGGGCTGGCGCTCCTTGGGTTGGGCAAGCGCGTAGCAGATCTTCGATTTGCCGGCTTGCGACACGTAGACGCCCCAATCGCCGAAATTGACGACCAGCGCCGGTTTGCCGGCAGTGCCGGCCGGGCCGGCGGGGCTGACGCCCGAATCGGGCTTGGCAGTCTTAGTCTTCGGCTTGGCCGGCGCTGCGGCGGCCGGCGGGCAGACCAGGAAATTGAGGGCCAGAGCGGCGCAAGCGGCCGGCCCAAGGTAGCGGTCGGTTTTTCGAATCATGCGTTGGATCATACTTGCGGTCAGGCAAAGGGACGAGAGGGAAGGGCGGTTCGGCTCCACTTCTGTGAATTGCCGAGATCGCGGCATTCTGCCACGGTGGTTTCGCAATGCAATAACACGTGCCAGACTTGATGCCTTAATTCGGGCCGGCGAGGGAGCCTAGGTGACAGAGGACGGTTTCGACGCAAGGGAGCAAGCCGAATTGGTTCTGGCAGTCGCAACCGAGCGGGATCGGGAAGCCTTCACCCGATTGTTCGACCATTTTGCGCCGCGGATCAACGCCTATCTCGTGCGCCTCGGCCTCGACCGCGCTGGCGCGGAGGAAATCGCGCAGGATGTCATGGTGACTCTGTGGCGCAAGGCCGATCTCTTCGATCCGGCCAAATCGTCGGTGGCGACCTGGCTCTACCGGATCGCCCGCAACCGGCGGATCGACTGGCAGCGCCGCGACCGCGTCAATTTTGTCGATCCGGCGAGCCAGATATTGACCGAAGCGGTCGATCTGCAAAATCCCGGCGCCGATGCTTTGTTCGACGTTCAGGCCCGCGACGATCAGATTAGGGCCGCCCTGGCCGTCCTGCCGGAGGAGCAAATGGTGCTGGTCCGGCTGGCCTTCTATGAGGCGTTGTCACATTCGGAAATCGCAGCCCGCACCGGCCTGCCGCTCGGCACCGTCAAATCGCGAATCCGGCTTGCCTTCTCGCGGCTCCGTCGCAGCCTGGAGGCGCAGGGCATAATCGAGGTAGGCTAGGTGAGGGGGGTGCTGTGTGAAAGCTTCGGAGCGGCCGCCGGTCTCGTCCTGCGCGATCTGCCCGAGGCCGTAGCCGGCCCGGGCGAGGTCGTCGTCGAGGTTTCCTACGCCGCCCTCAATTTCTTTGACACGCTGCTGATTGCCAACAAATACCAGATCAAGCCGGTGCTGCCCTTTTCACCCGGCGCGGAATTTGCCGGCAGAATCCGGGCCCTGGGTCCGGGAACGCAGGCATCGCTCGGCGCCCGAGTGGCCGGCTACATCGGCTATGGCGCCTGCCGCGCGCAGATTGTCTGCCGGCCCGATCAACTGACGCCGATTCCCGATGCTTTACCGGACAGAATCGCGGCCGGGCTTGCGGTGACCTACGGCACGGCGTTGTATGCTCTGCGGCAGCGGGCCCGTTTGGCGCCCGGTGAAACGCTGGCCGTGCTTGGCGCTTCGGGCGGCACCGGACTTGCGGCGGTCGAGATCGGCCGCTTGATCGGCGCTAGAATCATCGCTTGCTGCTCCTCGCAAGAAAAGCTTGCCTTTGCCGGGCGCGCCGGGGCGGCGGAGGGGATCGATTACAGCCGGGAAAATCTGCGCGATCGCCTGAAATCGCTGAATGCCGCTAAGGGGGTTGACGTCATCTTCGACGCGGTCGGCGGCCCGTTCAGCGAGGCGGCGCTGCGGGCCATTGCCTGGAACGGTCGTTTTCTCGTGGTCGGCTTTGCCAGTGGCGAAGTGCCGAAACTGCCGCTCAATCTCGTCCTGCTCAAGGGCTGTGACGTCCTGGGTGTCTTCTGGGGCGATTTCATCGCCCGCGAGCCGTCCCAGCACGCAACCAACATGGCACAAATCCTCGCCTGGGCGGCCGAAGGGGCAATCAGCGGCCATGTTCATGCCGTGTTGCCACCGCAGGCCATTGCCGCGGCGCTTGACTTGATCCAATCGCGCCAGGTGCAAGGCAAGGTTCTGATACAATTTTAATGCCTGCCCTCTCTTTTCCCGATCGGTACGGACCGCTATCATCCGGCCCGCTTGAGGGAGGGCTGATCGGATGAACGTCGCACCTTTTCGTTCTGTTTTGCTGGCGGTCGTCATCGGCCTCAGCGTCTCGGCCTGTGGCTACAATAGCATCCCCACCGCGGAGGAACTGGCCAAGGCGAAATGGGCGGACGTCCAGAATCAGTATCAGCGGCGCGCCGATCTGATTCCCAATCTGGTCTCGACCGTGCAAGGCTATGCCAAGCAGGAAAAGGATGTGCTCACCGAGGTAACCGAGGCGCGCGCCAAGGCGACCTCGATCAAGGTTGATGCCTCGACCATTACGGATCCCGAGAAGTTCAAGGAGTTTCAGCAGGCCCAGAGCCAATTGTCCGGGGCGCTCGGCAAGCTGCTGGCGATCAGCGAGAATTATCCCGATCTGAAATCGAACCAGAATTTTCTCGCCTTGCAGTCGCAGTTGGAGGGGACCGAGAATCGGATCGCCGTTGCGCGCAAGGATTTCATCGAGGCGGTGCGCGCCTATAATACGACGCTGAAGACCTTCCCCGGGCTGTTCTGGGCGATGACCTTCTTCCGTGGCAACCAGCCGATGCAGGAATTCACGGCCGCCGCCGGATCGGAAGCCGTGCCTAAGGTCCAATTTTGACGGGTTTTGGCAAGGTCCGGACCGGGATTCTCGTTGCGGCCGCCCTCGCCGCCGGCCTTGTCGCGGCGCTCGCGCAGGAATTGCCGGCGCTCACTGGTCGGGTTGTCGACAACGCCCATATTCTGAACCCGGCCACCCAGGCATCGCTCGAAACCAAATTGAAGGATCTGGAGGACAAGTCGGGCATTCAGCTCGTGGTGGCGACAGTGCCGTCACTGGGCGGTCAGGAAATCGAGCCCTATGCCAATGATCTCGCCCGGAAATGGGCGCTTGGCCAGAAGCAGAAGGACAATGGCGTCCTGCTGCTGATCGCCCCCAACGAGCATAAGGTCCGAATTGAAACCGGCTACGGGCTCGAAGCAACGCTGACCGACGCCCTGTCCAAAGTGATCATCGCCAATGCGATCGTGCCGCGCTTCAAGGCGAAAGATTATTCAGGCGGCATCGAACGCGGCGTCGACGATATTGTCACGGTTCTGACGAGCGATTCGGCCGATTGGCAGGCCCGGCCGGATCTGCGTGTCGACGATAGGCACGAATTGCTCAATGCGCTGATGCCGTTTTTGATCTTTTGTGCTTTCTGGCTGATTTTCTGGGCGATATCCCGGCATGCGCAGAGCGGCGGCGGGAGTATCGTGCGGCGCGGCGGCAATATTATTTTCATTCCCTCGGGTGGCGGCTGGAGCGGATCCTTCGGCGGTTCGTCCTCCTTCGGCGGAGGAATCGGCGGCGGCTTTTCAGGCGGCGGCGGCGGGTTTGGCGGCGGTGGTGCCTCGGGGAGCTGGTGATGCCCGTTACAAAGGCCGAGATCCTTGTCATTACCGGGGCGATTGAGGCGGCAGAACGGCGCACCAGCGGGGAAATCGTCTGCGTCGTTTCGCGCAGCTCGTCCGACTACAATTACTTCCCGCTGATCTGGGCGGTGTTGATCGGGCTGGCGACACCCTGGCCGTTGATCATCCTGACCCGCCTTTCGGTGCAGCGAATCTATATACTCCAGCTGCTGGTGTTCATCTTCTGCCTCGTCGTTCTGTCGCTGCCTCGCATTCGGATGTGGCTGGTGCCGCAAAATATCGCGCGCAAGCGCGCCCATCGTGCCGCCATGGAGCAATTCATGATCCGCGGCATGTCGCATACGAAGGAGCGGACTGGCGTCCTGATTTTCATTTCGCTCGCCGAGCACTATGCCCGCATCATTGCCGACGAGGGCATTGCCCGCCAGGTGCAGCAGGCGCGCTGGAATCATGCGGTTTTGAAACTGACGGAAAAAGCCGCCGCCGGGGCCTTGGCCGAGGGCCTCGCCGAGGCGATTGAGACCTGCGGCGATATTCTTGCCGGTCCGTTCCCGCGGCGCGCCGACACTGGCAATCAATTGCCGGACCGGCTCTTCATCATTTGAAGGGCGGCCACAGGAATGGCCGCTTTAGGGGCCCTTGGCGGCGCCGAGGATGACGCCCGGACGGGCTGCGGTCCCCGCCTGCAGCAAGACGACATAGGCATCGCTGTCGGCGGCCCGCAGATCGGCGGCCGCAACGTCTATATTGGCGGCGTGGCCGTTCCATTCGCCGACCTTGGCGGTGGACCGTGCGACATTCGTGTAGGTCACCGATTCGCCGGTATTTTCGCCCCGGCCGATGGCGACGGTCCGCTCCTTGGCGATCCGAACCAGCCAGACCAGTGCCTCCTTCGGCCCCTCGCCGGCGGCATTGCCGATCTCGATGCGCAGGCCACCGGTTGCAACGGGGCTGAGGCTGAGTGGCACCGTCAGCGCGCCTTTGCGGCCGTGCCCGGCCTTGACGGCGGACTCGATTTCGGCGCGATCCGATCCCACGGCATGCACGAGCCCGTTGATGATCGCTTGTGGGGTATAGACATGACCGTCGCCGCGCGCGCTGGCATAGGCCTTCTGGCGCGCCGTGAACATCGGCTGCGCCAAAGTATCCTTCCAGCCGATATAGTCCCAATAATCCACCGGCCAGGATATTGCCACCACGGACGGATCGCGAGCCAATTCACGCACCAGCCGATCGGCCGGCGGGCAGGACGAGCAGCCTTGGCTGGTGAACAATTCGACCACGCAGCGCGGCGGTTCGGCCCGGGCCGGCGCGCTCGCAATGGCCAATCCCGCCACAACAAATAGTGCCGAATATTGTCTGCCGATCGCCATAGAATTGCCCTAACCCTCCAGCCGTGAGTTTGCAGCATGAACCGCAGGGTTGTCACTTGCCAGTCAATTTGCGGTGAAGCTCGCTCTAGCGGCCGCTGCGCAGGGCATCGAGAACCTTGCCGGTCGCCTGGCCGTTGCGGTCGAGATGGACGCGGGTTTGGAAATCGGCAATCGCTTCCTTTGTCTTGGTCCCGATCGTGCCATCGGGGCTGCCGCCGACGTCGTAGCCGCGCTTGACCAGCAATTCTTGAACTTCCTTGCGTTCGAGCCGCGACAGGCCGCGGTCGTCGGTCGGCCAGGGGGTGACAATCGGACGGCCGCCGCGCAACCGGTCAGACAGGAGGGCGATCGCAAGCGCATAGGCCTCGGCCGGGTTATAGGCGTAGAAGGCATCGAAATTCCGGGTGACCAGAAAGGCGGGGCCACGGGTTCCTTCGGGCAGATGCAGGCCCGCCACGCCGTCGCCGAGCGGCCGGCCGTCGATCCGGCGCAAACCCTGGGCCGACCAGAAGGCCATTGGCCGCTTGTCGCGGCGGCCGCTCGGCCCGCTGAAATGCTCGGGCAGCTTGACTTCGAAACCCCAGGAGAGCCCGGTTACCCAGCCCGATCTCTTCAGGTAATTGGCGGTCGAGGCCAAGGCGTCGGGGACCGAGTTGACAATGTCCCGGCGGCCATTGCCCTCGAAATCAACCGCCAGCCGATGAAAAGTCGAGGGCATGAATTGGGTTTGCCCGAATGCGCCGGCCCACGATCCGGTCAATCGATCCGCGGCAATATCGCCATGATCGAGAATGCGCAGCGCCGCATTGAGCTCGCCGCGGTAATAGGCCTGGCGGCGGCCGAAACACGAGAGGGTCGCGAGCGATTGAATAAGCGGGCGCTTGCCCATCGAACGGCCGAAGTCGGATTCAACGCCCCACACGGCGACCACCGTCGCGCGGTCGACACCGAAACGGCCTTCGATGCGGGCGAGAACCGGGCTCCACTTGGCTATTTCCGCCTTGCCGTCCGCCACCCGCTCCTCGTCGACAAGACCGGCCAGGTAATCCCAGATCGGGGTCTTGAATTCCGGCTGCTGGTTCAGAAAGTCGAGAACTTTCATGTCCGGCTGCAGCGTGCCGGTCGCTGCAGAATAGGTGTGCTCGGAAACGCCGCTTGCGAGCGCCGCCGGTCGCAGCGAGGCAAGGCAATCGGCAAAGTCGGCGCGAGCCGCGCCAGGGCTCACCGTCAGCAGCGCCACACTGATTCGAATGATTCGTCGCATGCGTCATCCTAGCCCGGCGGCGGCGCGAACGGAATTCTGGCGGCGCGCTACAGCCAGGGCCGGGCGTCGCGCGTGGTCGTCTCGTAGCTGTCGATGGCAGGCGCCTTGACCATGGTTAGGCCGATCTCATCGAGCCCGTTCAGCAGACATGTCTTGCGAAACGGGTCGATGTCAAAATGGACGGTGCCGCCGTCAGGACCGCGGATCTCCTGGGCCTCGAGATCAATCGTCAAGGTCGCATTGGCGCCGCGCTCGGCATCATCCATCAATTTGGCAAGATCCTCCGGGCTCACCTTGACCGGCAGGATCCCGTTCTTGAAGCAATTGTTGTGAAAGATGTCGGCAAAACTGGTCGAAATGACGCAGCGAATGCCGAAATCAAGCAACGCCCAGGGCGCATGCTCGCGCGACGAACCGCAGCCGAAATTATCTTCGGCTACCAGGATCTGGGCTTTGCGATAGGCCGGCTGATTGAGGACGAAATCGGGGTTTTCCTGGCCATCCTCGCGATAGCGCATTTCCGCAAATAGACCGGCGCCGAGCCCGGTCCGCTTGATCGTCTTGAGAAATTGCTTGGGAATGATCATGTCGGTATCGACATTGGTGATCTTCAACGGTGCGGCAACACCGGTGAGCCGCGTGAACTTTTCCATAGGACGCCCTGGTCAAGCAAGGATCAGCGACGCTCTCCTTGCGGTCTTTGCCGCGGCCGGTCAAGGCCAAATCGCTCAGCCGGCCTGCGCCTCGATCCGCGCCATATCGGCATCGGAAAGTCCGAAGTGATGGCCGATCTCGTGGATCAGAACATGGGTGACGATCCGCCCGAGCGCTTCGTCCTGACCGGCCCAGAAGTCGAGAATGGGCCGCCGGTAGAGCCAGACCATGTTGGGCAATTCGCCGGTGTGGGGCGTCGCCGGGCCTTGCGCCATGCCGCGGCCGCGAAACAAGCCCAACAGATCGAATTCGGTTTCGCAGGCCATCGCCTCGAGGGTCTCGTCATCAGGAAAATCCTCGATCTTGATCACCATCCCTTCGCACAGGCCCCGGAATGGTTCCGGCAACGCCTGCAAGGCCCGCTCGGCCAATTGCTCGAAATCGGCGAGCGAGGGGGCCCTGAGAGCCGAGAAATCGGCAAAGGGCGGCACCGCTAGAAAAACCAATGGGTGAACAGATTGAGGATGAGGACGACAAAAAACAGAGCGCCGAGCAGGCGGCCGATGCGCCGCCCCCAGCGTTCGATCGGATCCGGCGCGGGATCTTCGAGGCCGGCGCTTTCGCTGGCACGCGCCAGGGCCGAATCGGCAAAGCCCGCGGACTCACGGGCAACCCGATTGAGCACGCCCTTCGGGTCGTCGGCGCCGGCCGGTCCGCTCATGCGACGGCTTGCGGCCAGGCGCGAATATCGACAAAATGCCCGGCAATTGCCGCGGCGGCAGCCATCGCCGGGGAAACCAGGTGGGTGCGCCCCCGAAAGCCCTGGCGGCCCTCGAAATTGCGGTTCGATGTCGAGGCGCAGCGCTCGCCCGGTGCGAGCTTGTCGGGGTTCATCGCCAGGCACATCGAACAGCCGGGCTCGCGCCATTCAAAACCCGCCTGTTTGAAGATCCGGTCGAGACCCTCTGCCTCGGCCTGCTGTTTAACAAGGCCGGATCCCGGCACCACCATGGCCGCGACGCCTTCGGCGCGTTGCTGACCTTCAACGATTTTCGCCGCCGCGCGCAAATCCTCGATGCGGCCGTTGGTGCACGAGCCAATGAACACCCGGTCGAGCCTGAGATCGACGATTTTTTCGCCGCCCTTCAGACCCATATAGTCGAGCGCCCGCTTGATCGAATTGCGTTTGGCCTCGCTCGGGCCATCCTCGATTTGCGGCACCCGGCCGCTAATCGACACGACATCTTCGGGCGAAGTGCCCCAGGTCACGAGCGGCGGCAAACGCGAGGCATCGAGCCGGACGTGCCGGTCGAAATGGGCACCCTCGTCGGAAACGAGGCCGCGCCAATAGTCGAGCGCTCGCTCCCACATTGCGCCTTTCGGCGCCTTGGGTCGGTTGTGGAGATAGGCGAATGTCGTCTCGTCCGGCGCCACCAGGCCGGCCCGCGCGCCGCCCTCGATCGACATGTTGCAGACCGTCATGCGGCCTTCCATCGACAGGGCGCGGATGGCCGCGCCGTCATATTCGATGACGTGGCCGGTTCCCCCGGCGGTGCCGATTTCGCCGATGATGGCGAGGATAATATCCTTGGCCGTAACGGCCGGGCCGAGGCTTCCCTCGACCGTCACCCGCATGTTCTTGGCCTTCTTCTGGATTAACGTCTGGGTCGCCAGAACATGTTCGACCTCGGAGGTCCCGATGCCATGCGCGAGCGCCCCGAAGGCGCCGTGCGTCGACGTGTGGCTGTCGCCGCAGACGATTGTCGTCCCCGGCAAAGTGAAGCCCTGTTCCGGTCCGATAATGTGCACGACGCCTTGGCGGCGATCGTGCTCGTCGTAATATTCGATCCCGAATTCGCGCGCGTTGCGGGCGAGTTCCTCGACTTGCAAGCGGCTTTCCGGATCGTCAATGCCCTTCGAGCGGTCGGTGGTCGGGACATTATGGTCGACGACCGCGAGTGTCTTTTGCGCGGCGCGGACTTTGCGTCCGGACAGCCGCAGGCCTTCGAAGGCCTGCGGCGAGGTCACCTCGTGCACGAGGTGGCGATCGATATAGAGCAGACAAGTGCCGTCTTGCTGGGTCTCGACGACGTGATCGTCCCAGATTTTGTCGTAAAGCGTGCGCGGAGCGGTCGAATGAGCCATGCTTGCATTCCTAACGACGCAACCCAATGATCGCGCCCGGCGGCCCGCTCAAAACGGGCCCGAACGGGCCGGCCTGGCGCATCGCGATTCGATTAGGCCTTGGCGGATTTGGCGGCCGCCTTGGCCTTGGCCTTGGTTTCGATGCGGACCTGCTTTTCGCCGGCACTTTCCATCTTCTCGGCGATGCGCGCCGATTTTCCGCGGCGGTCGCGCAGATAATAGAGCTTGGCCCGGCGGACCTTGCCGCGGCGCACCAGCTTGATCGAATCGATCATCGGCGAATAGATCGGAAAGACCCTTTCGACGCCCTCGCCATAGGAAATCTTGCGCACTGTGAAGCTTTCGTTCAAGCCGCCGCCGGTGCGCGCGATGACGACGCCCTCATAGGCCTGGACCCGGGTGCGCTCGCCTTCCTTGACCTTGACGTTGACGATCACGGTATCGCCTGGCGCAAAATCCGGAATGGGGCGAATGGCCGCTAATTTGGCGGCTTGTTCGGCTTCAAGCGTCTCGATCAGATTCATAACGAACTCCTGGCCGTTCTGCCGCAGGGGAAAGGACCCATCGGCTGGCGCTTCGGCACGCTGTTGTGATTTGAGCGGCGGGCTATACACCAGCCGGGCGCCCTTGTCGATAAGCCGATCGGGTGCGGCCCGCAGATTCTAGCCTGAGGGCTCGTCTTCGCCGGTCAACAGGTCGGGTCGGCGATCCCTGGTGAGCCGCAGCGCTTCGCAACGCCGCCAGGCGGCGATCTTGTCGTGATGGCCGCTTGTTAGCACGGCCGGGATTTCCCGGCCCTCCCATCGGCGCGGCTTGGTGAATTGCGGGTATTCGAGGCGGCCGGATTCGAAACTCTCCTCGCTGGCCGAATCCTGCGACCCCATGACGCCGGGCAAGAGCCGCACACAAGCGTCGATGAGGGCGAGGGCGGCGATTTCGCCGCCGGAAAGGATGAAATCGCCAATCGAGATTTCGGCGAGATTGCGGCCCTCGATAATTCGCTCGTCGACGCCCTCGAAACGGCCGCAGACAAGGACCAGGCCAGGCCCGCCGGCGATCTGGCGGACCACGGCCTGGCTGAGGCGCCGGCCGCGCGGGCTGGTCAAAAGCCGCGGACGCGGGTCGTCGGCGTTAAGGCCGGCGTCGATCGCCGCGCCGAGAACATCGGCGCGCAGGATCATCCCGGGACCGCCGCCGGCCGGCGTGTCGTCGACCGAGCGATGGCGGCCGCGCCCATGCCGGCGAATGTCCTGCACGTCGAGCGACCACAGGCCTTTGTTCAGCGCCGTGCCGGCCAGCGAATGGCTGAGAGGACCCGGAAAGATCTCGGGAAGCAGGGTGAAAATCGTCACCGTGAAGGTCATCGGCTGCCGCGCTGCGGGCTATCGGCTGCCGAGAATCCGGCGGCCGCGGTCGCGGCGGCATCCTCGGGCGGCACGACGACCAATCCGCCGCTGGCAATGTCGACCGTGGGCACCACGGCCTTGGTGAACGGTAGGAGGATCGTCTCGGTGCCGTCGGCCGGGCGAATGACCAGAATGTCGCCGGCGCCGTAATTCTCGACCGCGATCACCTCGCCGAGCAGCGCGCCAGAGGAATGCCGGGCACTCAGGCCGATCAGATCGGCGCAGTAGAATTCCTCGGCGGGCAGGAGCCGGCAAGCGCGCGCGCGGCACAAACAGCCTGCTGCCGGCCAGCCGCTCGGCGTCGGCGCGATCGTCGATGCCGCGAAAGCGGACCACAAACAGATCCTTGCGCAGCGGCCGGCAGGCGGCAATGACAAAAGGTCCCTCGCCGCGCTCGGTGGTCAAGGGCCCATAGGCAGCAAAGGCTGCGGGATCGGCGGTCAGCGATTTGATCCGCAGCTCGCCTTTCACCCCATGTGCGGCGCCAAGTGTTGCCACGTGAACGGACCGCGGCACGGGCGAACCTAGGGCGCCTTTGGCGCTTCGACCTTGGGCGCGGCGTCGGTCTTTTCGATTTTGGCCTCGCCGCGCAATTTGGTGATCATGTCGGCTTGGCCCTTTTGCGACAGATAGCGCGCCACCTGGTCCTTGACTTGGTCGAATGGCGGGAATTGCTTCTCGCGCTTGTCCTCGACCTTAATGATATGCCAGCCGAACTGGCTCTTCACCGGCTGCGAGACCTGACCGACGTTGAGCTTGAACGCCGCATCGGCGAATTCAGGGACCATTTTATCCTTGGTGAAATAGCCGAGATCGCCGCCTTCCGAACCCGGATCCTTCGACAATTCGGTGGCGACTTTGGCGAAATCCTCACCCGCCTCGATCCGCTTCAGCGCCGCCTTGGCTTCATCTTCGGAGGCGACGAGAATGTGGCGGGCGCGGACTTCGGTTTCCGGCTTCTGGGCCTTAGCCGCATCGTCATAGACCTTCTTCATCGCCTCGTCGGTGATGCCGGCCTTGGCCGCGTCGGCCATCACCGTTTCCATCAGGATCTTGTCACGGTAATAGGCCAATTGCCGGGCGAAGTTCGGTCCCTCCGCCAATTTGTCCTTTTCGGCTCTCTTGGCGACGAGTTTCACGTCGATGAGATAGTCGAGAATATAGGCGTCGCGGGCTGGCCCCTGCAATTGCGCCGGCAGGTTGGCGCCAAGGTCGTCGGCGGCAATCTTGATATCCTCGTCGGTAATTTCGACGCCATCGACCTTGGCCAGCACGGCGGCGGCCGCCGGGCTGCCGGCCAGGGCCAGAACGAGAATGCCGGCCGCCAGGCCGGCGCGCGGGGAATTGGATTTCGTGAACATCGTAAGACGGACTCCGGTGGCTCGGGAACTGCGTTTGCCGCGTTGCAACGGGAGGCGCCGGACGGCGCCCGGCCACATTGGTCGGCGAGGGCGCCGCACCCTGCGCGAAGGAAAAGCAGCTGGCAAGTGCAAACCCGATGCGGGCCGGCCTGGCGGCCTGATTGACAAGGTCTGGGGTCGCTCTTATCTCTCAACTCGGTTCGTCGGCGCGGTTTGTCACCGGTCTGACACTTGCGCTCGCCGGGGCGGACAATTGTTCGACAAATGAGGGCGTTAGTGGCGCCCAACCGGGACGATGATCCAGCGCTCGAGCGGCGGATATCGGGTTGCGCCGTGATGGCGGCGGGACGGCGCAGCGGTGGCGCCCAGAAAGGGTATTGGATGTTCGGTTCCATCGCGAAAAAAATATTCGGGTCTGCGAATGATCGACGCCTGAAGACCTACCGGCCGAAGGTCGAGGCGATCAATGCGCCGGAGGCCGAGGTTGCCGGACTGAGCGATGAGGCCTTGCGGGCGCGGACCGCGGCGTTTCGGGCCGAACTCGAAGCCGGCAAAAGCCTCGACGACATTCTAGTGCCGGCCTTCGCCACGGTGCGCGAGGCGGCCAAGCGGACCCTCGGCCAGCGGCATTTCGACGTCCAGCTCGTCGGCGGCATGGTTCTGCATGAAGGGGCGATTGCCGAGATGCGGACCGGCGAAGGCAAGACCCTGGTCGCGACACTCGCGACCTATCTGAACGCGCTCGCCGGCCGCGGCGTGCATGTGGTGACGGTCAATGATTATCTGGCCCGCCGCGATTCCGAATGGATGGGCCAGATCTACCGCTTTCTTGGCCTTTCGGTCGGCGTCATTGTGCATGGGCTCGACGACGATCAGCGACGCACGGCCTATGCGGCCGACATCACCTATGGCACCAACAACGAATTCGGCTTCGACTATCTGCGCGACAATATGAAATACGAATTGGCGCAGATGGTGCAGCGGGGTCACAATTTCGCGATTGTCGACGAGGTCGATTCGATTCTGGTCGACGAGGCGCGCACGCCGCTGATCATTTCTGGCCCGTCGGACGACAAGTCGGAGCTCTACAATTCGATCGATGCCTTCATTCCGCGACTGGTCGCCGCCGATTACGACCTCGACGAGAAGCAGCGCACCGTCAACCTGACTGAGGCCGGCAACGAACATATGGAGGCATTGCTGCGCGAGGCAGGCGTGCTCAAGGAAGGCTCGCTCTACGAGGCGGCCAATGTGACCCTGGTCCATCACGTCCAGCAGGCCCTGCGCGCCCACAAATTGTTTCAGCGCGACAAGGATTACATCGTGCGCAACGGCGAGGTGGTGATCATCGACGAATTCACCGGACGGATGATGCCGGGCCGGCGCTATTCGGAAGGCCTGCACCAGGCGCTCGAGGCCAAGGAGCACGTCCAGGTCCAGCCCGAAAACGTCACCTTGGCGTCGATCACCTTTCAAAATTATTTTCGCCTGTACAAGAAGCTCGCCGGCATGACCGGCACGGCCGCGACGGAAGCCGACGAATTCGCCGAAATCTACAAGCTCGATGTCGTCGAAATCCCGACCAACCAGCCGGTCCGCCGGCTCGACGAGGACGACGAGGTCTATCGGACCGCGGCCGAGAAGCTGAAGGCGATCGTCCGTGAAATCGAATCGGCCAATGAGAAAATGCAACCGATGCTGGTCGGTACAACCTCGATCGAGAAATCGGAGCAACTCGCCGATTTCCTCAAGAGCCAGGGCTATCACCAGATCGATTTCGAGCAGCCGCAGGCGCTGACCAAGCTCTATGCCGCGGCGCGGCGCGGCAAGCCGTCCAAGCAATTTGCCGTATTGAATGCCCGTTTCCACGAACAGGAGGCCTATATCGTGGCCGAGGCCGGGGTGCCCGGCGCGATCACAGTCGCGACCAACATGGCCGGCCGCGGCACCGACATTCAGCTCGGCGGCAATGTCGAAATGCGGGTTCGGCAGGAGTGCGTCAGCATTGCCGACGATGCGCAAAGAGAGCGGCACGAAGCCGAAATCCGGGCCGAAGTGGCATCGTTCAAGGAGAAGGCCATTGCCGCTGGCGGCCTTTATATCGTCGGCACCGAACGCCACGAATCGCGCCGCATCGACAATCAGCTGCGCGGGCGCGCCGGCCGCCAGGGCGACCCGGGCCGCTCGAAATTCTTTCTGTCCCTGCAAGATGATCTGATGCGGATCTTCGGTTCAGAGCGCATGGATTCGATGCTGAAGCGGCTTGGGCTGAAAGAAGACGAGGCGATTGTCCATCCCTGGATCAACAAGGCGCTCGAAAAGGCCCAGCAGAAGGTCGAGGCGCGCAATTTCGACATTCGCAAGAACATCCTCAAATACGACAATGTCATGAACGACCAGCGCAAGGTCGTCTTTGAACAGCGCCGCGAAATGATGGCGCAGGAGTTGCTCGAGGAATCGATTGCCGACATGCGCAGCGGCGTCGTCGACGATCTCGTTGCCAAACACATTCCCGCCGATGCCTATCCCGAAGCCTGGGACGTCGCCGGCCTGCGCGAGGCGATCCACGGCGCGCTGAATATCGAACCGCCCGCCGCCGACTGGGCGAAGGAAGAAGGCATAGCCGACGACGAGATTCGCGAGCGTCTCCATCAGGCCGCCAATGCCGCCTATGCCGAGCGGGTCGACAAGAACACGCCCGACGTGATGCGCTATGTCGAGAAACAAATTGTCCTGCAGGTTCTCGACCATTTGTGGCGCGATCACCTGCTGACGCTCGACCATCTGCGTCAGGTGATCGGTTGGCGCGGCCTGGCGCAGCGCGATCCGCTCAATGAATACAAGGCCGAGGCCTTCGAATTGTTCAACGGCCTGGTAACCCGTCTGCGCGAAATCGTTACCGCGCAATTGATGCGGATCGAGGTTTCATTCGAGCCGCCATCGCCGCAATTGCCGGAAATGGCGGCCCATCACATGGATCCAATCACGGGCGAAGACGAATTGGCGCTGGCTGGCGCCGAAGGGCGTTACGCGGCCAACTCGGTCGAGACGCGGCTGGCGCCGGCCGTGCCGCGTTCGCCGGCAAACCGCGACCCGGACCGGCCCGCGAGCTGGGGCAAAGTCGGCCGCAACGAGGCCTGCCCGTGCGGCTCCGGCAAGAAATACAAGCATTGTCATGGGGCGATATAATCATCGCCCCGGCGCTCGGAAATTCATGCTGAGGTTTGCGCGGCTGACGCCTCGTCAAGCTTGCCTTTCGGGGCCAAGGCGGCAAGCGTCTGTGGCGCTATGGCAACAAATCCGACGATTGTCGGCGCCATCAAAGTCGGTCCTTTTCTCTAGGCCCCAAAAGCGCGCTTTCGTCCATGCGATACTCCGGCCCGTTACCCATCGGTCTTCGCCTGCGGTTCGGGTGCTGGCGCCATGCTGCTGGCAAAATGTGAAGGGAGTGTTGTCGGGTTACGCCAGGCCGCGGCCTTCGACGAATGACGCGGAGGGATGGCTTATTGCGCCGTCAGCGCTACCGCGCCGTTGTCCTGCGCCGGGCGCGAAGAAGGCTTCGTCAGCGAAGCCTGGGGCTTGACTGTTTCGACCTGACGGCGCGGCGGCAGCGGGACGTTGACCGTCTGGGGTTCAGAGGCCGGCTCAATTGTGGCCGACGGCGCAGGCGCGACAGGTTCGGCCGCGGCCGGCTTGGCGAAATTGAACAGGCGTTTATAGAACGGCGGTTCGGCGGGCGCCGGGGCCGCGGCCGGCAGCGAGCCGGTCGTGTCCGGCGCTAGGGCGCTCATTTCGGCGGACGAAGCGGCGGTCTCGGCGGGCTTTGCCGGCGAAGCCTTTGCCATCGCCTTGGCGACGGGCGCAGGCTCGACAATCGGCTTGCCGGTGCGCTCGTCGAGGACAATCTCGCGCGGACCAGCCGCGATCGCGTCGGGCCGGCTGACGTCGGCGACATGGGCCCGGAAATCCGGGTGCTGACCGCCATCCTGATAGACGATGCGGACCGGCTTGACGCCTTTGGCGATCAATTCGGCAATTTCGGTCCGGTCGCGCGACTGCTTGGCCGCCACTTCGGCCTCGATCGACGAATTGGTCTGCAGCGGCGGGCAGGGGGCATTCGCCTCCAGATGCGACTTCGGGTCGATCGGGGTGGCATCGAAGACATAATGTTTGTCGCAAACGCCGACGGCGGGCTCCTGTTTGGTCACCTCGAAATGATCGGCGCCAAGTTTGAGTTCCGCCCAGAACGGCGCGTTAGGGTCGGCCCGGTGCTTGGCAAGGTTCTCGGCGGTCATCCGAAACGGCAGCGATTCCAGCTGAATTCGATCGCTGCCCGCCATTGAAAGCGTCGCGGGCGATCGCGTAGATCTCGGCGATCTGCTCATCGGTCATCGAGAAACAACCGGCCGAGGAACAGGCGCCGTGCACCATGATCGAGCCGCCGCTATAGCCATAGGCGCGATCGTAGGCGTTGGGATAGCCGACGTTGAACGACAAATAATAGTTCGAATTAGGGTTCATCTGGGCCGGGGTGATCGTGTAAAATCCTTCCGGCACCTGACGATCGCCTTCATGCGTCTTGGGGCCGAGCTGTCCCGACCAGCGGCACATCGGAAAGGTCTTCAATAGGGTGTAGCGGCCATCTGCCTTCTGCTTCCAGATCTCGAGCTCGGCTTCCTTCTTATAGGCTCGAATGAGGATCGGGGCGTTCTTGGTCGTGCCTTTCTGCTCCATCAGGGCGAGGGTTTCTGGCGGAATTGGCCGCAGCGCCCGACCACCGAGGCCAGACTGGTCATCGCAAGCCGCCGCTAATCCGGCAATCGCTGCAGCCAGTGCCATGCGTGACAGGGTGCGCAGCAGGACTTGTCTATTCATCGACCAGATTCTCGCAACATGCCCAAAAGCAAAAGATTGTCCCCACTGATATTTACGCCCGTTATCCTTACACGAGTGTTACCATAGAGCGCGCAGAATGCCAGCCATGGTCAACCCTTCGTTAACAGCCGTCATCAACAAGTTTCGCGCTTCCAGGCGACCGCTTGGCCATTTTGCTGATTCTAGCCTTGCCGGCGTGGCGCCAAACCCAGCCTTTCGTCGCAGATTTGTGCAAGGCGAGTGCGGCCAAGATGAGGCAGGACCCTAGCTGGGGTTGGCCATAGTCTGTGATTTTCTTCCTATCGCCAGAAATTTGTCGGCCCGGGCGGCGCGGACTTGCTCGCGCGAAAGATTGCCCAAGCCCTCAAGGGCCTTGCCGATCGCCTCGCCGGCCAGGCCGATGACCTTGTCCGGATCGCGATGCGCGCCGCCGGCAGGCTCGGGAATGATGGCGTCGATAATCCCGAATTTGAGCAGGTCCTGGGCGGTGATTTTCATGTTGGTCGCGGCATCCTGGGCGCGGCTCGAATCGCGCCCAGAATCGAGGCCGAGGCCTCGGGCGAGGCAACCGTGTAGATCGCGTGCTCGAGCATCAGCACCCGGTTGGCGCTGGCAATCGCCACCGCGCCGCCCGAGCCGCCCTCGCCGATGATCACCGCAATATTGGGGACGCCGAGGCTGAGCGAGGCATCGATCGAGCGGGCGATCGCCTCGGCTTGGCCGCGCTCCTCCGCGTCGATGCCCGGGAAGGCGCCGGCGGTGTCGACGAGGCAGACTACCGGAATGTCGAAGCGGTCGGCGAGTTCCATGAGGCGGACTGCCTTGCGGTAGCCTTCCGGCCGCGGCATGCCAAAATTATGCTTCAGCCGACTTTCGGTATCGGTACCCTTCTCCTGGCCGATGAAACAGATCGAGCGGCCGGCAAACCGGCCGAAGCCGCCGACGATTGCGGCGTCCTCGCCGAATTTGCGGTCGCCGGCAAGCGCGGTGAAATCACTGACGAGGCCGCGAACGTAATCGGAGAAATGCGGTCGTTGCGGGTGACGCGCCACCTGTGTTTTCTGCCAGGGCGAGAGATTGGCATAGAGATCGGCGAGGGCGCGGCCGGCCTTCGCCTCGAGCCGCATCAGCTCGTCGCCGATCGCGACGCTGTCACCCTTGTCGGAGACCGCGCGCAATTCATCGATCTTGGCTTCAAGTTCGGCGACCGGCCGTTCGAAATCGAGATAGCTGCGCATGGGTTCGCGTTAGGCTCGCCTGGGACGATCGTCCGGCCCTTACCTGGCCATTCCGTCCTGGCAAGTCAAGCGATCGCGCCTTTCGCCCCGCTGACCTCTAAGCCCTCGGCGCGCCCGTCGATTATCGCGACAATGTCGAGCAGGATCGTGGTCAGGTCGAAGTCTTTCGGCGTATAGACCGCCGCGGCGCCGGCGGCCTTCAGCACTTTGGCGTCCTGATCGGGAATGATGCCGCCAATGACGAGCGGGATATCGCCGATGCCCTCGGCCCGCATCCGCGCCAATATGTCCTGGACCAGGCCGACGTGCGAACCCGACAGAATCGACAGGCCGATGCAGTGCACGCCCTCCTGCACAGCGGCATTGACGATTTCGGCGGGGGTCAATCGGATGCCCTCGTAGACCACTTCCATGCCGGCGTCGCGGGCCCGTACCGCGATCTGCTCGGCACCGTTCGAATGGCCGTCGAGACCGGGTTTGCCGATCAAGAGCTTGAGTCGCCGGCCAAGCTTGCGCGAAGTCGCGGCGACCGCCGCTCTAATCGGTGCGAGCGGCAGCGCGTTCGGTCTTGCGCCGCCGGTAACGCCGGTTGGCGCGCGGTATTGGCCGAACAGCTCGCGCAAAATCCCGGTCCATTCGCCGGTTGTGACGCCGGCCCGCGCGGCGGCGATCGTCGCGGGCATGATATTGCTGGCTTCGCCGGCTGCCCGCCGCAAATCGGCGAGGGCCGTGGCGACGGCGCGCCCGTCGCGAGCGTTCCGCCAAGCCTTCAGCCGCTCGATCTCCTCGCTCTCGACGGCATCCGAAACGCTGAGGAAGGCGCCGTCGCCGCCAACCAGCGGCGAGGGTTCGCTGTCGCGATAGCGATTGACGCCGACGACGATCTGGGCCCCGCTTTCAATCGCCTCGAGCCTGCGGCTGTTGGCTTCGACCAGCTTGGCTTTCATATAGCCGGATTCGATCGCGGCGATTGCCCCGCCCAATTTGTCGATCGCCGCGAGTTCGGCGGCGGCCTCTTGCTTGAGTGTTGCGACCGTGCGCTCGATTACGCGGCTGCCCTCGAATATATCGTCATATTCGAGGAGATCGGTCTCGTAGGCGAGGATCTGCTGCATCCGCAGCGACCATTGCTGGTCAAACGGTCGCGGCAGGCCGAGCGCCTCGTTCCAGGCCGGCAATTGGACGGCTCGGGCCCGCGAGTTCTTGGCGAGGACCACCGGCAGCATTTCGATCAAGATGCGGTGAATATTGTTTTCTGGCTGCTGTTCGGTGAGGCCTAGCGAATTGACCTGCACGCCATAGCGGAACCGGCGCGCCTTTTCGTCGCCAATGCCGAAACGCTCGCGGGTGATCTCCTCCCATAAATCGGCAAAGGCGCGCATCTTTGCCAATTCGGTAACAAAGCGCATGCCGGAATTGACGAAAAAGGAGATCCGGCCGGTTACCGCGGCGAGATCGGCCGGGGTCGTCGCCGCGACTGTCTCGAGCACAACAATCGCATTGGCCAGAGCGAAGGCCAATTCCTGCACCGGCGTCGCCCCGGCTTCCTGCAGGTGATAGGAGGAAATGTTGATCGGGTTCCATTTCGGCATTTCCCTGGTCGCAAAGACGATGACGTCTTTGCTCAGCCGCAGCGAGGGGGCCGGGGCGAAAATATAGGTGCCGCGCGATAGATATTCCTTGATGATGTCGTTTTGCGTGGTGCCGCTCAGGCTGGCCCTTGCCACCCCCTGCTCCTCGGCGACGGCGACATAAAGCGCGAGCAGCCAGGCCGCGGTCGCGTTGATGGTCATCGAGGTGTTCATCTCGGCGATCGGAATCGCCTCGAACAGCCGGCGCATATCGCCGATGTGGCCGATCGGCACCCCGACTTTGCCGACTTCGCCCTTGGCGAGGGGATGGTCGCAATCATAGCCGGTCTGGGTCGGCAGGTCGAAGGCGATCGACAGGCCGGTTTGTCCCTTGGCAAGATTGGCGCGAAACAGCCGGTTCGATTGGCCCGCCGTCGAATGGCCGGCATAGGTTCGAAAGATCCAGGGCTTGTCCCGTTCCGTGCCGATCGGCGACCCGGCTGGTGTGCGCATGGCTCGTCCCTTGGCTCGCCCGGACCGGCCTAGTTTCGGGCCCGGCTGCTCACGATGCTGCAGAGCACAATGGCACTGGAGGCGGCGCCCCGTAAAGCCATCCTTCGTTCAAAAAGCCTGGTCGGGCAAACGGTCAGCCGAGCGCCCAGCGCTTGGCCAGCCCGAGGCTGAGCAGCAGCACGGTGGCGCAGATTTCGGCGGCAATCGCGGTGATCAGCATTTCGTCGCCGTGCAGATGGTAGAAATAGGCATTGCGGGCATAGACCCCGAGGAAGGCCCCCATAATGGCGAGGGCGCCATTGCCGACCGGCCCAAAGCCGCGCTCGCCCATGATCATGTCGGTCAGATAGCCAACCACCGCCCCGCCGACCAGAATCGCGATGCAGACCGCCATCAGGAACACGGAATTGAAGTTCTCCAAACCCAGAACATGCAACATGGTCGAACCTTTCCCGGCGAGTTGCCGAGAGCATGCCACCCCGGAGTTAAAATTTGATCATCAACGCCCGCCGACGGCGACCGCAATCCGTGCGGAGGGTCAATAGCGGGTTAGCAATAAACCGCGGATTTGATCAATTCTTGCTATTGTGCATTGCCGAAGAGAGCCGATACTGGAACAAGTCGAACCCGGCCCGAGGGGGAGCGATGGCCAAGCTTGAGGCGCCGGCAATTGCCGGCAAGGACCTGTATGATATCGGCGAAATTCCGCCGCTCGGGCACGTGCCCGCGCGGATGCATGCCTGGGTCGTGCGCAAAGAACGGCACGGCTCGCCCGAACAATCGATGCAGCTCGAAATCGTCCCGACCTGGGACCTCGACAGCCACGACGTCTTGGTGCTGGTGATGGCCGCCGGTGTGAATTACAACGGCGTCTGGGCGGCGCTTGGCCAGCCGATTTCGGTTCTCGACGTCCACAAGCAGCCCTATCACATCGCCGGCTCCGACGCGGCGGGCATCGTCTGGGCAATCGGGGCGAAGGTCAAGCGCTGGAAGGTCGGCGACGAGGTCGTCGTTCATTGCAACCAGGACGATGCCGATGACGAGGAATGCAACGGTGGCGACCCGATGCTGTCAGCCTCGCAGCGGATCTGGGGTTACGAGACGCCGGACGGATCCTTCGCTCAGTTTTGCCGGGTCCAGGACCGGCAATTGATGATCCGCCCGCGGCATTTGAGCTGGGAGGAAAGCGCCTGCTATACGCTCACGCTGGCGACCGCCTATCGGATGCTTTTTGGCCACGAGCCGCACCGGCTGAAGCCCGGGGATAACGTTTTGGTCTGGGGCGCCTCGGGCGGGCTCGGCGTCTTCGGTGTCCAGCTCTGCGCGGCGGCCGGCGCCAATGCGGTCGGCATCATATCCGACGAGACCAAGCGCGATTATGTTCTGTCGCTCGGCGCCAAGGGCGTGATCAACCGCAAGGACTTCAACTGCTGGGGCCAATTGCCCCCGGTCAATAGCGACGCCTATGGCGCCTTCATGGCCGAAGCGCGCAAATTCGGCAAGGCGATCTGGGACATTACCGGCCGAAAGGATGTCGACATCGTCTTCGAGCATCCCGGCGAGCAGACTTTTCCGGTCTCCTGCTTCGTCGTCAAGCGCGGCGGCATGGTCGTTTTTTGCGCCGGCACCACCGGGTTCAATCTGACCTTCGACGCGCGGATCGTCTGGATGCGGCAGAAGCGGATCCAGGGCTCGCATTTCGCTCATTTGAAACAGGCGGCTCTCGCCAATAAGTTCGTGCTCGACCGGCGGATCGACCCCTGCATGTCGGAGGTTTTCCCCTGGGACAAAATACCGCTGGCGCATATGAAAATGTGGCAGAATGCGCACGCGCCGGGCAATATGGCGGTCCTCGTCAACGCGCCGCGGCCCGGGCTGAAGACGCTCGAGGACGTCATCGAGGCCGGCTCCTAGCTGTCCTTGTCGCTGAGCGATTCGGTGATAGCCGTATTCAACTCGGCGCCATAGATGAAGATTGCCGAAATCGTATAGAGAAAGACGAGCGCGATCATCACCGAGGCAAGCCCGGCGTAGGTGGTGACATAATTGTCGGAAAACCGGGCGAGGTAATTGCCGAAAATAAGCCCGCAAGCCAGCATCAGAACGAGAAGTCACGGCAACGCCCGGGGCGATGCGGCGCAGCGAACGGCGGCCGGACGGCAGCCAGGCATGGGCGATGACGAGAGCGACGATGATGACCAGGGTCGCAGCGCCGAGCCGGATCAAGGTGACGAGCCGCGAAAGGGGAGAAGTGCCGGAAAATAGCGCACCGCAATGCTCCACAGCAGCGGGCCGAGCACGACCAGAAAGGCAAGCGCCAGCAAGGCGAGCGCACCAATCAGCACATAGGCTATCGCTTCGAGGCGCAAGAGCCACCAGGCCCGGTTTTCCTTCATGTCATAGGCGCGGTTGAGGCCGATCCGCAGCGCCTCGATCCCGTTCGAGGAAAACCAAATGGCCAGCAGCACGCCGAGGGTCAGAATATCGCGGCGACTCTGCGACAGTACCGAGTGGATTTCGGCCTTGATCGGTTCGGCGGCGGCTTGTGGCCAGGATTCGAAAAGTAGGCTCTCGACCTCGGCGGCGAGATTGCCGAAGCCGATAAAGCCGGCGAGCGCCGTCACGAAAATCAGAAACGGGAAGACCGACATCAGGGCCGACAGGGCGATATGGCTCGCAATCGCCCAGCCGTCGTCCTCGATGAAGCGCCAATAGGCATCCAGCATGATGAAGAAACTTCGCCGCATCCGCAAAGTCTAGACTAGCGAAGGTGGCTAGGGCCAGTGCCAGAGCCGGACGCTGGAAACCGGCGATTGTCGCGGCAGGCGCGCTCCTCTAGGTCTGTCTGCGATGCCGAATTGCTTCCTCGATCGCCTCGCGCCGCTGATTTTCGTTGCTCTGGTCGACCGGCTGGATCGTCGCGCGCGCGGCGGCGCCCTATGCCGACCCGTTGACGTTTCTGGCCTGGCGCTTCCTGATCGCCGGCGCATTGCTCGGCTTATTCGCCTGGCTTGCCAAGGCCAGCTGGCCGCGAAGCCTGGCCGAGATGGCGCATGCGCTCTTTGCCGGAATCCTTCTGCATGCGGTCTATCTGGGCGGCGTATGGTGGGCGATCCGGGATGGCCTGCCGGCCTCATTGTCGGCGCTGATTGCCGCTTTGCAGCCGATTCTCACCATAGCGCTCGCCCCAGGATTGCTCGGCGAGCGCCTGCGGCCGCGCCAAAGCCTCGGTGTCGTCCTCGGCTTTGTCGGCCTAATTGGCGTGCTCGCACCGCAATTGTCCGGCCTTGACGGCCGGCCGGCGGCTTGGCCGATAGCCGTCAACGGGCTCGCGATGCTGGGCCTGACGCTCGGCTCATTCTATCAGAAGCGTTTCGTCTTTTCCGGCGATCTGCGCTGTATTGTGGCGCTGCAATATGCCGGGGCGCTCGGCTTCATTCTGCCGATTGCCTGGGCCAGCGAGTTGATGGCGATCGACTGGACTTTGGCGGTTGTGGCCGGCATGGCCTGGTCGGTCTGGCGCTTTCGATCGGCGCGATTTTCCTGCTTCTTCGACTGATTCGCCGCGGCACGGTGTCGCGCGCCGCCCAATGGATCTATCTGGTGCCGCCGGCGACCGCGCTGCAGGCGCATGTCCTGTTCGGCGAAACCCTGACCTGGCCACAACTCGGCGGCATGGCGCTGACCGCACTCGGCGTCGCTCTGGCGAACCGCGCCTGAAGCCTTGAACATTCGCCATGTTGCGCTGCAGCAGCAACAATGCCAGAAATTCATGTCGGCAACCCATCGGTCCGGCCGGGGCGGGTCAGAGGCATCAGCATGGGCGGTCATGATACTGGCGAATTCCTGGCGGCCGACTGGCTGGTTCATGCCGATCGGGTGGTCGAGCAGGTTCTTCGTCTCGTCGAAACCGGCAAGCAGACCATCCGGCGCAGGGTTTCGAACGCGGGGCGCCTTTCGACCGACCTGATCGAGCGCGAGCAGCACGCGGTACACGGCCTTGCCTGGCTTGCGACCTACGGCCAGGCGCTAGCCGAGATGACCGCTTATGCCCGAAGGCTCGGCGCAGAGGCACGTTTCGGCACCATTGAAAGATTGGTGACCCAGATAGGGGTGGCCGAATATCTGGCCCAGATCCAGGGCGGGATTGCGATGAGCCAGGGTGAATTCGTCCGGCTCAGAGACCTCGATCTCACCTGGCCGATCGCTGCTGCCGACAGTGCCGACTATTGTTTGACGTGGGCCAACCGGCCGGCTGACCGGGCCGAACTGGCGCAGTGCATTGCCGCCTCGACGAGCCCGAATTTGCTCGATCCGGGGCTCGATGCGACGCTCGAAGCGATGCGCGATGAGATCAGAAAATTCGCGGCTGCCGAGGTCGCGCCGCATGCGCATGGCTGGCATCGCGCCAATGCCTATATTCCGCTTTCGGTCATCGGGGAACTCGCCGACCTTGGCGTGTTCGGACTGACCATACCCGAGGAATTCGGCGGCATGGGCCTCGGCAAAGTCGCCATGTGCGTCGTTTCGGAGGAATTGTCGCGCGCCTATATCGGTGTCGGCTCGCTCGGCACCCGATCGGAAATCGCCGCCGAACTCATTCTTTGCGGCGGCACCGCGGCGCAGGAGCAGAAATATCTGCCGCTGATTGCCAGCGGCGTCATCCTGCCCACCGCCGTCTTCACCGAACCCAACACCGGCTCCGATCTTGCCGCCCTGCGGACAAGGGCCCGCCAGGACGGCAATGTCTATCGGATAACCGGCAACAAGACTTGGATCACCCATCCGGTTCGGGCCGACCTGATGACGCTGCTCGCCCGGACCAATCCGGACGAGCCGGGTTATCGCGGTCTCTCGATGTTTTTGGCCGAGAAGCCACGCGGCAGCGATGCCAATCCGTTTCCTGCAGCCGGCATGACGGGCGGCGAAATCGAAGTGCTCGGCTATCGCGGCATGAAGGAATACGAGATTGCCTTCGACGGCTTTGCAGTGCCGGCCGAAAACTTGTTGGGCGAGCGGCCCGGCGAGGGCTTTAAGCAATTGATGCAGACGTTCGAATTCGGCGCGCATCCAGACCGCCGCGCGGGCGGTGGGCGTCGCCCAGTCGGCGCTCGATCTGGCGCTGTC
>CAVZAB010000009.1:0-248418 GCA_963773155.1 uncultured Alphaproteobacteria bacterium
CATTATTCTATCTAGCTAGGCTCCGACATCACCGCTTGGCGCTATTGGCCCCGCCCTCCGCCGGCACTCTCCAGCTCCGCAACCCGGCGTTCGGCCTCCTCGGCCCGCCTTTCAGCTTCTTCCGCACGTCTGACAGATTCAGGTGTTCCCTTTACGAGATCTTCTAAAAGCTGCGCGCGTTCCTCGTCATTTGCGTAACCAGCCTACGCCGTCTCAACGACGATGGCGTTGGATCAACGATTGTGTCGATTAAGCAAACGATAGAAGTTGCCTTCGGATCGAAATCAATCTGGAAGATTGTACGATTCAGTGGATCTATTAGATAAGCTTTCATTAGAAACACTCTTAGCACGTTTGTTACAATTGCGCTCTGGAATCATGCGATGTCACTTCCTTGAGGCCATCGTAGCACCGACGCTTTGTTGCGCCGGTGCCACTCGTTCGCTCAATTGAGAGCATCGTCCAGTAACGCAACAATCTGCGCTAGTATTTCCCGGAAGACATTTATCTCAAAATCTCCCTCCATAAAAAGAGTTAGATCTTGAAACGGCTCCATTTTATGCCCATTCAGGGAAGCTTTAATGTTACCTCTATGAGATTTCCATTTAAAACTAAGCAACCCGCCACTGCCATCAGAGCCGACCTTATGGCCTGTATATCCAGAGTATTCATTTCGATATAGCCGCTGGGATCTCCCTTTGGGGACTTTACGACATATATTATCTCTGACGACTTTTTGTTGTCTGACTGACGAACAATCAGATTTCCAAGCTTCTTTTCACTTTTCATTTTATCTGCCTTTGTCGGAGCGTGGATTTGAGTTCTGTCGGTTTACGCAGGGACTTCGTGGCAGCTGCACCGAACAGTGGCGCGCTCATATTCATTGAGGTCGAGGTTCACACCTCGCTCAATTCGCCTATCCCCCCATACCCCAACTGAGTGAGGTCGGGTTCTTCGATTGTTTCATCCGTAATTCCAGACACATCGCCTTGGTTGTCGGGGCGAGCGGGGTGATGGGGTAATGTTAACTCCGACAGCATCCGATGAGCCGGCGACCCTGGTTCGGCCAGTTGGTGGCTGCTGCCGGCACTAATGCAAGAGCCTTCTCGGCGATGTCGAATTGGACGGCAGTCAATTCCCGGATAGCACCCAAGACCACCCTGCCGCGGGTTCGGGCGTTGCTGACATCGCCGGCCGTGACGACAACACCGCATTGCGATAACTCGCGTGCGATGCGCGCATTCGTCCAGCCATCCTTCAGCCCAGCTCCGCAGGTCCGAGGCAATCCCAGTTCGCCGCGTGCCCAAGCCCGAAGCAGCATCGTCTCGAATGTTCCCCGGCTTTCTGGGCCGCGGATGCTTGCGGTCTGGCGCTGATGAAGACACCATTTGAAATCCTTGAAATCGACCCAATCCGCAGAGGTCTTGAGGACTTCGCTTGCCATCCTCACGCCATTTATCGAATGCACCACGCCCTTCGAAAAATTCCTCGACGGTTCGGGGTGGTCTCGTGTCGAAGGCCAAGCAGCCATCGCGTTCGATGGGGTTGACCGGGATCCGCTTGAAATCATATTCGAGGGACACTCGGACATCCCGCTCAACATCGACAAGGTCCGCATCCTGCTCCCACTGAATCCGCAGAGAGATTCGCCGGGTATGTCTGTGAGAGAGATCGCAGGATCGGGTTTTCAGCGTCTCCACCCAGAGGTCGTTTTCTGCCCATAGCGCCGCCCTGGCACGTGCTTCCGATGTGTCGCCAGGCATATCATCTGGCGCAGGCGGTTCTTCCAACTCCTGACCAGCCCGAGCGAGAATTGGGTCTTCCGCAAGCCGATCACTGAAGGGCATCGCTGTGAAGCACCCACGGGTGCGAATTGGTACGAGCTGTCGCGCCTGGTGCTTTACTTCGAGTGCATCGTCGCTGGTGTCGATTAGGCGTCGAAGGCTGCGGTAGTGGCTCATCGCCGGCCCTGACACGTCAATTCGGCTTGAAGGAACGTTGGCCAAAAACCCGTCGGTCGTCGCCGACACGGCTATGGCGCCGGGCGGTCCTTAAGGTCGGCAATTTCGATCCTATCAAAAAGAGACTAACAATTACCGCAGGCAAGACCGGTCAGCGAACGGTAATCCTTCAGCCCGATGCCGTGGCCTTCTTCTCGCGTGTTGCTGGAGATCGACATCCAGCGGAGACGTTGCTTAGAAGAACCGATGGCGCCAGGTGGAGCAGGTCCCATCAACAACGGCGCATGGCCGCGGCCCTTTCTAAAGCCGGCCTCGATAAGTCAGGCACCCTCTACGCCCTTCGGCACTCCTACATATCGCGAGCCATCGAGGGCGGCGTACCTCTTACTATTATCGCAGACAATTGCGGCACCAGTGTCCGAATGATCGAGACCACCTACGCCAAAATTCTTGCGGAAAAGCGGCGCGCCTTCATAGAAATCGGCGCCCTCACTCCTTTGATTTGGACAAAGAGCCCCTACCCCGGCCGGGCCTCCACACGCGCGACTGTGCGAAGGCGTCGAGGTCGCTTTGGTGGAAATAGACGCGGGCACCTATCCGGACGACCGGTAGTCGCTGCGTTTTCATCAAGTCGTAGAGTTTGGTGCGGCAGATCCGCAAATATTTGTGCGCTTCTGTGAGCGTCAAGAGTGACATGGTTTGATCCTTCGAGGCGCGCTGTCGTAGCCCGCCATATAGGAAAGCGCCTCCCTTTTGACAATGGCTAACGTATTGATATGAAAGGTATAATGGTATCCCGCTCGGTCTAATTGGGGTCTCTTTATGCGGGATCCCGGTCCGTTGGTCCTCGCTCAATTCGCCTATCCCCCATAGGTCAACTGAAAGAGGTCAATTTTTCCGATTGTTTGCAGAATCATATCAATGCGTTGCGCCACGGAGCAGGAGCGAGTGAGGTGTAGGGGGTAATGCTCATCACCAGGTCGCGCGACCTATCAAATAGCTATCTCTGGGCCGGCACTCATGTGCCTACCTGAAAGCCGTAACGACAGCCTGAACTCAGGCGCCAGTATTGCGAAGCAAAGTAACCGTCGCACGATCGCAGCCCCGTCACAGGTTGTGCACACGCCTCTGGCTATTACATTAGCGCGGACAGCCCCCAAAGACCTGCGCCGATGGCGCCTAGTAACCCTCTGCCAATTAGAGGCATATTCCGGGCCGGAAATTTAAGGCAATATCGCTTTCATGCCCGAGATCTCAGCGGAGATACAGCTCAGGCCAACCCGGATTGGCTTTCTCGTGCGCCCGACCGACCTCGCGTCGGTGCGCGCAATCATGCGTGCTTGCGCCTGTCTGTGGGGCGGCACCTACAATCCCATCATTCCAGTGTTCAAGAAGCCACCGAAGGAATGGAAGCCGGAGATTTACGAGCGCTTCAAAGGGCCTGCGATCGCCAAAGGGTATGTGCGGTTCTTCGAACCGGACGTTTATGTCGAAGCGGAAGCAGGCTTACTCGAGGAAGCGGGCCTCGGTGCACTGCGCGAACAACACGCGTTGCATCCGCAGGTGATGTAAGCGCCAATACAACCACGTCGAGCTGCGTCGCAGGATCTTCCTCAGTCAGTTCTCAACGTCATAAAGCACGCGCACCTTCAGCCCTTGGACACGCGAATACTCAGCCAACGACATGCCAAGGGTCCGTGCCTGTTTCAAATGCTCGAAGCACCGCCGCTCATGCGCCGTCATTCTTTCGTCCGCCATCGCTGCCTCCAGGTTCCCAGCAGAAACATGGACGAAGCCGCACGGTCAGGGAAGTATGTGGTTTAAGGGGCGCTTACGTTCTTTTCGCAAACGTTCCCCTATTCACCACGTTTTGCTCGAACTGCGTGCCGAACCAAAATGGATTCTCCGGCGCGACGTATTCCCCCGCCCCCGGCCCAATCCCTGGCGCTGGACTGCTAAGTTACATCGCACTCGGATTGCTCGGCCTCGGCTCGTGTGGATGGAAGTGGTTGCGGGCGGCGCAGTCAGCACAGTCGCTGCCAAATTTTTGGCGGCATGGAAGAGCCTTTGCACTACAGCGTCACAGAAGACCTTGAACTCCCGATTCAAGACCTTCGACAGAAACGACCGGGTCCGCGGCATCTGTGGCGAATCTAGGATTTCCCTCGGCTTCCCCGCTTCGACGATCCGCCCCTCGTCCATGAACACGACCTTATCCGCCACTTCGCGTGCGAACCCCATTTCGTGAGTAACAACAACCATTGTCTGGCCTTCCCGGGCCAGACCATGCATCACATCCAGTACTTCTCCAACCAGTTCCGGGTCCAGCGAGGACGTCGGTTCGTCAAACAGGAGCAGCTTCGGCCGCATGGCCAATGCACGCGCAATTGCAACTCGCTGCTTCTGGCCGCCGGAAAGCTCTCTGGGATAGGCGTGCGCCTTGTTGGCCATGCCAACTCTCTGGAGAAGGACATGCGCGTGTGCTTCGGCGTCGGTTCTTGATTCCCTGCGGACCTGGATTGGGGCTTCAATGATGTTTCCCAAAACCGAAAGGTGAGGGAACAGATTGAAGTGTTGAAACACCATGGCGGTGTCGGCGCGCGAGCGCGCGGCCTCTTTCGCCTTCAGTTCATGCAAGCGGCCGCGCTTCAGCCGGTACCCGACCAGCTGGCCGTTGACGTAGATCCGGCCGGCATCCACCTTCTCCAGGTAATTGATGCAGCGGATGAGCGTGCCTCTTTCCGGCTCCTGATGGTCCAATCAGGCAGCAGACTTCTCCCGGGCTGACCGTCAAGCTGACGTCGGACAGGACTTGCAGTGGCCCAAATCGCTTTGAAACGTGGGCGATTTCGACCATCAGCGGATTGATTGGGGCAAGCATGAATCGTTCACTCCTGGCCACGAAGCGCGGTAGGCCGCAACCAGCGCTTCAACGGCTCAAGCATCAGACTGACACCATCTGTCCCGGGGCCTGAGTGGCCGCGCCCGAGACGACGCTCCAGCAGTCTCTGCAGGCCGGAAAGCAGCGTCGAGGCCAGCAGGTACCAGACGCAGGCGACGATGAGCAGGGGGATCGTTTGAAGTTCCGGCCGTAGATGCCTTCGACCGAATAAAGCAGGTCGGAGATGGCTAGGATGCTGACGAGAGACGTTGCCTTCAGCATCCCTATGATTTCGTTTCCTGTGGGTGGAATGATCACGCGGAATGCCTGGGGCAGAATAATTCGTCTTATCGTGCGGGCTGGCGTCATACCAAGGGAATAGGCCGCCTCTTTCTGACCAGGATCGACCGACAGGAGGCCACTTCGGACTATCTCGGCCATGTAGGCGCCTTCGTTTAGGCCGAGACCGAGAAGCGCCGCGATCAGCGGGGAGATGACGACGTTCGTGGATACGACAGGAGCGGTGGTCCGAACGGGAGGCCCAGTTCGACTAGCGGATAGAGCGCCGCGAGATTGTACCAAAAGATGAGCTGGACGAGCAGCGGCGTGCCCCGGAACAGCCAGATGTAGGCAGCGGCAATAACCGAAAGTATCGGGTTGCTCGATTGCCTCATGAGCGCGGCGATGAGGCCGAGTACGATGCCGATTGCCATCGCTGCCACCGTCAGCCCTATGGTCCAGAAGAAGCCGTCAATGACACTCCGTTAGCGAGGTACTCCCATACAATGTCCCACTGGTAGCCTTGATTGGAAATCAGGGACCGGGCAAGACGCAAAAAGCAGCAGCAAGCAAGCTACGGCGGCGATCCAGCGGCCCGGATATCGCGCCGGAACAATGATCTCTGCGGGCTGCACCGGCACGCTCGGTTCGGTGCGACAAAACGGCGTGTCAGGCGTGGCTGCGTGCCCTGTGAGGACTTGGTCAATGGATTCATTCCAGATCTCCAGCCCACGCATTAGCTCGTACCTTTGAAACGGTAAGAGCCGGCATCATTCGTACGATGTTGCCGTAGGGTCCGCATGTCAGAACGATCAGGCCCCGCGAAACGCGGCTTTCACAACCGCGCTCGCGATCTCCGGAGCCGGCTTGCGGTCCCGATGAGCGAATTCGCTTCCTTGCATGAGACCCAGTCCTCGCACGTCACCGATCGCCGGGTGTCGCGATGCCGTTTCCTCCAATCCACTTCGCAGTAGGCCGCCCATGACGCGCGCATTCTCAACGAAATTCTCTTCCTCGATGACGTCGAGGGTCGCAATGGCGGCAGCACAGGCCACCGCGTTCGCCGAAAAAGTGCCACCTTGCGAGAATGGCAGCGCGCGATTCATGATCTCCTTACGAGCAGCGATTCCCGAAAGCGGAAAGCCGCTGGCAATTCCTTTAGCAAACACAACGAGGTCGGGACGCATGTCGAAATGCTCGATCGCCCAGAACCGGCCAGTGCGGCCTACCCCGGACTGGATCTCGTCGGCAATGAGAACGATGCCATGCTCTCGCGCCCGAGCGGAAAGGGCTGCGAAGAACTCGATCGACCCCGGCTGGTAACCCGATTCCCCCTGGACAGGTTCGACGATGATCGCAGCCGTGTCGCTTGGTTGTGTGACGGTGGCAAACAGATGATCCAGCTCCTGGATACAGAACCGGTTCGCCGTTGCCAGATCCCAGCCATAGCGGAAGGGCGTCGGGAATGGTGCGACCACGATTCCGGTCGGGAGGGGCCCCGAGTTCGACGGCCTGAAGCGCGCTCGAGACGTCGTAAGCGCGGATGTGCCGATGGTCCTGCCGTGGAACGAACCTTGAAAAACGATGATGTTTTGCCGACCGGTGTAGTTCCGCGCCAGCCGCACCGCAGCTTCGACAGCCTCTGCTCCGGAATTTGCAAAGAAGAAGCTTGCGAGGCCTTCGGGGCGAACTGCCCCAGGCGGTCGACAAGCGCAAGAAGCTGATCGTGTTTCACGATCCCGTACTGGCCATGGATCAGCCGGCCAATCTGTCGCTGCGCGGCCTCGACGACCCGGGGATGGCAATGGCCGGTCGAAGTGACACCAATGCCGGCCGTGAAGTCGAGATAGGCCTTCCCCTCATTGTCGAACAAATGGCTGCCACGGCCTGTTTCGATGATGAGCGGCGTAGCCTGGAGGAGCACAGGTGAGAGCTCGGGAACTCTCCCGATTGGACTGCGGCGCGGTTGCGCCGGCGCCGTCCTTCTGCCCGAGCCGTTGCTTCAACGATTTGGTCACGAAATTGTTTCCCGGGCTGATTCCTACGCGCAAAAGCGCTGCAATAGAAGTCTGACACTCCAAAGTGATAGGCGATAGCCAATCGCGCCTCTAGGCGCGATTGTTGCCTTCGAAAGACGATCACCTATCCCTTCGTGCCCTGATTCTTGCCTGGTTCGGCCAATGCCCCGTCGTCCAAGCCCCACTTTTTCAGAATGTCCGAATATACGCCGGACTTCACCAGAATGCTCATGGAATCGTAAATGGGCTGGAGCAGGCCAGAATTCTTCGGCACGGCAATCCCGGCGATCCAATACTGACCGTAGAAATCCACAACGGCATTTTGAAGCGTTGGCCCCACCTGCCTCACGGAGTATCCGTTTGTCGCCGCGTCTCCCTGAACCGACTTAATACGACCCGATGTCAAGGCCAACACCGCATCGTTCTGCTTTGGATAGGAATTCACCTGGATGGCCGGCTTGCCGGCGGCCACGCATTTGTCGCTGTTTGACTTGACCAACTTTTCGGACGAGGTGCCCTTGAGCACGCCGACCTCTGTACCGCAAACGTCGTGGATAGATTTGGGCACGGGCGTGCCGGCCTTCAGGATGAAGGACTCGCCACCCTTGTAATAATCGACAAAGTCCATTGTCTCCTCGCGGGACGTGTAATCCCCCATCGACGAGATACCGATGTCAAACCTGCCGGCCTGAAGACCGGGCATGATGGCGGAGAATTCCGTCTGGTTGTTCTTTACCTTGACGCCGAGGATTATGCTCAAAGCCTTGGCGATATCGATATCCGCGCCGATCAGCTGGTTTTGCTCATCGAGAAACTCGAACGGCGGATAGTCTGCTTCGGTTGCCGCGTTGATCACTCCCGCGCTCTTGAACTTGTCAGGAACCGCCGCGTAGATCGAGTCGACCTTTTTCAAGTTTTGCATCGAGGGTACATCATCGGCCCGCACGGCGGAACCGTTCAAAAAGATAGCAGTGGTCAATGCGGCCAGTAGTCCTGATGTTCGTGCTCCAATCGTCGTTAGCTGTGTCATGTCGCTCTCCCTTCCGTGTGATTTGTTGTTCGCGTGTTTGTGCTGAAACAGGTTGCGTGTTCACTCCCTTCCCCCATTCGCTCCTTGCGTCACCCGCAGAATTTGTGAAATGCCCGCAGCCAGTTGCCGCCGAGAATGGCGGCAACGTCCGCCGGCTTGTACCCGCGATCGATCAGGCCTTGCGTGAGATTCGGCAACTTGACGACTGATTCGATGCCGATGGGGTATGACTGACGGCCAAACGCAGAAAGTGGGCCGAATATGTCCGGCCGCCTCGTGCGCCACATGACGACGCTGGGCGGCGCTACCACCGTCGCCTGTTCATGATAGGACTCCACGTAGTCGATACCGAGGCCAACTCTTTCGATGCCAACCAGCTTTACGAGATAGTCCACGTGGTCGAGAAAGTCGTCCAGCGTGGGCGTGTCGTCGGAGAGCGATTGGGGCAGCCCGCAAACGCCGATAACGCCGCCCTTGGCCGCGAGGGCAATTATGGTCGCATCCTCGGTATTGCGGCCATTAGGTCGCAACCCCGCGGCGTTCGAATGGGTACAGACGGGCGCACGTGACTGCGCGGTGGCTTCCGCCCTAGTCCGATCACCGCAATGCGACAGATCGATCATGATCGGCAGCTCATTCGCTTTGGCGATCAGCTCTTCTCCCAGATAGGTGAGCCCACTGTTGCGACGTTCTCCGCATCCGTCGCAGAAGAGATTCCCCGTCGTATAGGCAGGTCCCAGGACACGAACGCCGAGACGCACCAACAGGTCCAGCCGCCACAGCTGATCCTCCAGCATGCTGGCACCCTGGGTGCCGAATACGATACCGAGCTTTCCCTTCTCCTTCGCAGCGAGGAGTTCGGCTCGCGTGGTGCAAAGCTTCAGCAGGGAACTCCTTTCGATCTTTTCGAGATAAGTATTGATGTTGCGCAGTGCTTGGTCCCAGCCCTCTTCGAGGGCAACGGTTACGTTGGTCCCGTCCACTCCCCCTTTGAGGCAACGCTCCGAGTATTTCTCGTCCAGCACATAGGCTATGGACAGCGCATCGAAGACGTAGGAATCGTTGTGAAGCTTACGCGCAGCTTCGCTCACTTCGATGGGCAGGGATGCTGTCGAGGCGGCGACCATTCAATTCACTCCTGTTTGTGATCTAAGTGGGCTCTTGCCGGCCGACGTCTGGGCGGCAAAACGGCTTATATGGAACGGCTCGATCGGCGTGGACGTGGCGCCCGTGTCGATTAGTTCCGCCATCACATCGCCGACGCCGGGGCCAAGCTGGAAGCCATGACCGCAGAAGCCGAACGCGTAGTGCAGGCCGGAAATCCGCGCGCTTGCACCCATGATGGGTCGATCGTCGGGCAGGTAGCTCTCGATGCCGCTCCAGACCCGGATGACATGAAGCTGGCTTAACTGGGGCGCTATTCGGCGAATTTGCCGAAGCTGGGCGAGGGTGTTCTGGGGTTTGACGTAGGCGCGTCGGATGTCAGGAAACGCGTCACCGCGCGCCCCGCCCCCGAAAATCACATTGCCCCGCGGGATCTGTCGCAGATACACCACTTCTTCCGGTATTTCCGTCGACACGCCCAACACGGGATAAATGGAGTAAGGCGCAGGCTCCGTCACCGCCATTTGTGGTCCCCGCGCTACGAGTGGGACAGACTCGCCAAACTGGGATGACAGCAAGTTCCCCCAGGCACCCGCGCTCACCAGGAGCGCCGGCGCGCGGAACTCGCGGCCGTCGGCGCAACTAACTGCAAAGTCCTCACCAACCTTCTCGATGAATTTGACTTCTGTGTTCTCGACGATCGACGCACCTTCCCGGGCGGCAGCGCGTGCAAAGGCCGGCGCTGCAAGGCGGGGATTGGCGTGGCCGTCATTCGGAGAAAATGACCCGGCGATCACCTCGGGACCCAGAAACGGGAACCGCGCTCTCAGCGCGTTCTGGGAAATGATTTCCAGGGATAGTCCGTAAGTGCTCGCGTCCCTGGCGTATGCCTCGATTACTCCAACCTGCTCCTGCCGATAGCAGACCCGGATATGTCCGGTCGGGAGGAATTCAACGTCCTCGCCGAGCAGCTCACCCAGCCTTCCCCATATTGATCGCGATCGATTGGCCAATGGAAGCTGTGGGAGGAAACGGCCCTGGCGGCGGACGTTGCCAAAGTTGACGCCGCTGGCCTGCTGACCGACATGACCCTGCTCTAGCAACGTTACAGAACGCCCCCGTTTGCGCAGAAAGAACGCCGTGGCGGCACCCATGATGCCCCCACCGACAACAATGACGTCGGAGGCCGGCGCTTTCATGGCAAGGCTTCGTTGGTCGCTACGGACATCGGCTTGACGGGCGCCTGGCTCCTCAGCCTTCCGACCTGCTCGAGGGGCAGGTCGGCCGCGGCTGCCACGATTTCAGCAGTTGCGTTGGCACAATATCGACCCTGGCAGCGCCCCATTCCTGCCCGGCTGAAGGCCTTCACCCGATTGACTTCGCACGCGCCCTTCTCTCGGACGACACATCTGATCTCCTGAGCGGTAATCACCTCACAGCGGCAAACGACCGTGGCGTCGGGAAGGCTTGCGGCGATGTGGTATGGCCATGGGAATGCATCCACCAGGCCAAGGCGGAAGCGGTCCATGCGCGCCAGCGTCTTGCGCAATTGCGCAATTCGCTGCTCCTGAACGCTGCGCCCCAAATCCTTGAGAACCGCCAGGGCAGCGAGTTCGCCGGCCGCTTCGGCCCCGTCTGCCCCAAATAGGCGGGCTCCATCGCCGGCGAGATAGACGGCAGAAACACTGGTTCGACCATCCGCATCCACCGCTGGCAGCCATTGCCGAGTAGGAGCGTCAAAGAAGAAGTTGCAGCCGGCGATGTCGGCGAGTTGCGCTTCGGGGCGCAAGTGGAATCCCAGCCCTACGGCGTCGCAGGCGTAGATTTGCTCGGCCCCGGCCGCCGTCCGGATCTTGATGGACTCGACACCGCGGGATGGGTCGCCCGAAATCTCGACGGGAGTAATGCCTGTCTCGACTGATATACCAGGACGCCGCAGTTGCGATGCGAGCCGAATCCCCTTCAGCAGCATGGCGGGGCGGGACAAAAGCTTTCCTAGCGCCTTGAGGCGAAGGCTCGATTTTGACGTATCGAGCACTGCCACAACATCGGCGCCGGCCTTCACATATTGAGTTGCAACCAGGTAAAGGAGCGGGCCCGTGCCCACGAAAACGACCTTCTGGCCAACTGCACAGGCTTGCGACTTGAGGGCGATCTGGGCCGCACCTAGGCTGTAAACACCTGCCCGGTTCCAGCCCGGCACTGGCATCAGTCGGTCGGTCGCACCGCAAGCCGCGATCAACGCATCGAACCGGATTGCGCTCGCGGCACCCTCTTCAATGATGTGAAGGTGACTATCCTGAATATTCCAGGCGAGTGCCCTCGAGCGGTAGTCGACCCTGCCACTCAGTGAGTCGAACGCCTGGTGCAGGCTTTCTGCTCTCTTTGCTTCAGTCCCGTAGAGCGCGGCATATGGGCGATTAAAATTCTCCGGCTGCCGCCGATAGATCTGACCGCCATCGCGGTTGCCTTCGTCGATTACGATGGGACGGAACCCGGCAGCCACGAGCGTATCAGCGGCGCGCACCCCGGCCGGGCCGGCTCCCACCACAATTAGCTGTTTGTCGGTCATACCGTTTCCCGTGGTTTGGTAAGGATCTGCATCCCATCCACGGCATCTGAGGTACAGGCGCGCAGGCGATCGCCCGACGCGGTCCACACCCAGCAGTCCTGACAAGCACCCATCAGGCAAAAACCGGCGCGGATCCCGTCGCCGAACTCCGACAAACGCAGGTGATTTCCCGTCGTGAGCAACGCGGTGAGGAGCGTGTCACCACTCAGTGCAATTGCCGGTTTCCCGTCGATTGTGAAGGAAACCGGTTTTCGATCCTGCTCGAATAGTCGGCGAAATCGCCCAGCCACGTGATGCCACGCCTCGTTCGGATAGCGCTTTGTTGGGCCATATTGACTGTCGCAAGAGGCGCAGGCCAAGATTAAGTGTTATTAAGGCTATAACCTAAGGTTTGGCGGCGGCGGAACCTGTATCGGATGAATGCGCGTCAACTCGAGGTATTCAGGGCGATCATGCGCAACGGCACGCTCACGGCCGCGGCGGAAGCCTTGCGGGTATCGCAACCCGCCATCAGCAAGGTCCTGAGACACTTCGAAAGCCAGATCGGCTACCCGCTGTTTGAGCGTCTGGGCGGACGCCTGGTAGCGACGCCCGAGGCCCATCTGCTTTACCGCGATGCCGATAGAATCTTTCGAGAAATCGAGACCCTAAAATCATACTCCGATCGAATTCGCGACAAGCGCCTCGGCTTCCTGCGCATTGGCGCAAGCGGCCCCCCGACGCTGGCCCTGTTTCCGTTTGCCGCTGAACGGTTCCGCAAGCGCAACCCGGGTGTGGAGCTGCAAATCCAGACCCTGCCGGCCGAAGAAGTAGCCGAGAAGCTTATCATTGGAGAGGTCGACGTCGGACTGACGATGGCTTTGATCTCGATGCCGCAAGTGCGATGCGATGTGCTTGGAGCCGCACGGATCGTCGTCGTGATGCCGCAATCGTGCAAACTCCGGAATAAACCGGAGATATGGCCGGCCGATCTGGCCGAAGAAACCCTGATCAGCTACGGATCGAAGCCTCCCATAGGTCAAAGGCTCGACATCGCCTTCCAGCAGGCGGGCCTCCAGCGAAGGACCCACATCGAAATTTCGATGTCGATATCCGCAATGCCGCTTGTTCAACGCGGCGTGGGCGTGGCGCTGATCGATGGGCTGGTTCCTCGCGTGGGCTTCAGCAATCTGGTCATAAGGCCGTTCAAACCAGTGGTATCCCAGGACATCGTCTTGGCGACCAACTCCACATTGCCTGGATCGCGCTTTGGAAGAGAGTTCTCTCGGGATGTAAAGGCGTCCATTGCCAACTTCACAAGGGAACTCGAGCCTCAACGCTAGCATTCCGCGTTCTTCCGGACCAAACCGCAGGTTATAGGCGCCAGTGCGTTGGGTATTTGCTCATCCATCGCTATGGAATTAAGCCTGTTCCGGAAAGCGTCAGCATAAACGAGCAGCAGATCCATGAGCGTTGCGTTTGACCCTGCCAGCGTTCGGATCCCGACGGGGTTCTTTGCGGACGCAGCGATTCGGGAGAGCCGCGGTCCGGCTATTGGGGTATTACGCCCATCCGATAGCCAGTGCTACGCCGACATACCTGACTGTACCGTCGATGAAGTCGACCAAGCCGTGCAGGGTGCCTGGCGCGCGGCACGTGATTCGAATTGGGCGACCTGCCCACCACGCCAGCGCGCCAAAGTCCTGCGCCGGTGGGCTGACCTCATCGAGGCGGACGCCCCGGTCCTTGCGCCGCTGGAAGCAGTGGGCTCGACCCGGCCAATTCGCGATGTCGTAAGCTTCGACATCCCTTTTACGTGCGAAGGCATCCGCTTCTTCGCGGAGCTTGCCGACAAATCCGGCGGTGATGTGGCGGCGACCCAACGTGACAGCCTTGGCCTGATTATCCCCGAGCCTTATGGCGTGATCGCCGCCATCGCGCCATGGAACTTCCCTTTGATCATGGCGTCGTGGAAGTTCGCTCCTGCCCTGGCCGCGGGTAACGCCGTCGTCTTGAAGCCATCCGAGCTCACTCCCTTTTCGGTGCTCCGGCTCGCGCAGCTCGCGATATCTGCCGGCATGCCACCAGACATCTTCAACATTGTACAAGGAATGGGCCCGAGCGTCGGCCAAGCGCTGTGCCGGCATCCCAAGGTGGCGAAGATAACGTTCACCGGCTCAACGGCATCCGGCCGCTTGATCATGGCAGCAGCCATCGAGACCGGGATCAAGCCGGTGACGCTGGAGCTCGGAGGCAAGAGCCCCCAAATTGTTTTCGCAGACGCACCAGACGTGAAGCGCACGGCAGCAACGATTGCCCGCGGCATAACTGGAAACGCTGGGCAAGTTTGCGTGGCGGGCTCGCGTCTGATCGCCCACGAGAGCATCGTGGACAATCTGGTGAACGAGATTGCCGCGATCTTCGAAACGCTGACTCCCGGACCGACCTGGGCAGAGACCACGACGCTTTCCCCGCTCATCTCGGAAAAGCACCTGGAACGCGTGGACGCCATCGTCCAGCGAACCGTTAGCTCCGGCGCCAAGATTCAGGTGGGAGGCAATCGCGCACCCGCCCCGCAAGACGGGGCTTTTTACCTGCCAACTATTCTAACCCACGTTGCACCGGAGATGGCCGCGATCCAGGAAGAGATCTTTGGCCCCGTACTGACGGTCCAGGCATTCAGGGACGAGGAAGAGGCGCTGTCGCTCGCTGATCACCCCCTCTACGGGCTCGCCGCCGCTGTCCATACCGCGGACATCACAAAGGCTCTGCGGAGCGTTCGCAAGCTGGAGGCGGGAACGGTATGGGTCAATCGCTACGGGCGATCGAGCGATTTCGTGCTGCCGACCGGGGGCTATAAGCAATCTGGCATAGGTAAAGACCTGGGTCGAGCAGCATACGAAGCAAGCTTGCGAATGAAGACTGTTCTGGTCGATTTCAGTTGAATCAACGAATCGACCTCGCCTGCTGCCGGTTTTGTGGGTTCATCGATGGGACCCATTTATTAAAGGGTCAGCGATGCGCTTAGTTTGCGAAAAGTTGGCGAAAATAGTGCCAAAGTCAGTTTTCGTTCGTTTGCTTGGAGCGACAAGCTCAATAATATTAATGCATTGTCTTGGCGCGCCCAAGGGGAATCGAACCCCTGTTTTCGCCGTGAAAGGGCGACGTCCTGGACCGCTAGACGATGGGCGCGTTGCCCGCCGAAGCGAGCACGAGCGACGTATAACATGCGGACGGGCGGTGGCAAGGCCAACAGGCGCTCGCAAATCAGAGCCGGCGCGCCGCGTGGGTGCCGACAGCTGCGGCATCGACGACACGCATTTGGACCCGGCATGAACCACCCCAGTGATCAAGCGAAAGTGTCCCGGCTAGGTGCATCGCAGGCCCGCCTTTAGCCCGCAATAGCGCCTCGCCAAGGGGTGTGTTGGCGGCACGAAACGCGATCGCCTGAAGGGTCGTGCCGTCGCCGCCCGCCGCCCGGACCCTGATGTGGCCGGCGCCGATGGTCCGGGCGTCGACGATGCGTTGGGCCGGAATGGCAAAGGTAGGTTCGGGGTTGCCAGGACCGAAGGGTCCGACCCGCTCGATCTCGCCGACAACCTCCAAATTGGCGCCGGAGGCGGCCAGGGTTGCGTCGATCAGCAGTGACTCTTTCGCCCGCATGTTCTGGATCGCTGGTCCAAGCGTTTGTGCGAGGAAGCCCCGAAAGTCTGTGAGATTTTCCCGCCACAGCGTTATCCCCGCGGCCATGCCATGGCCGCCTCCTTTGACCAGCAAGCCATTCTCGACAGCCTTACGGACCGCTTTGCCAAGGTCGACGCCCGCTATAGAGCGCCCCGATCCCGTCCCGACGCGGCCGTTGAAGGCGATGGCAAAGGCCGGGCGGCGGTAGCGTTCCTTAAGACGGCTCGCGACTAGCCCGACAATGCCAGGGTGCCAATCGTCGGCGTGTGTAATCAGCACGTCGTGTGCTTCATCGAGATCCTTCAGGGCCAGGGCCTCAGCCTCGGCCAGTGTCTGCACTTCGAGGGCTTGTCGCTCGCGATTGAGACGGTCGAGTTCGCTAGCGACCTGCTGAACCTCAGCCGGATCGCGCATTAAGAGCAGCCTTGCGCCAAGTGAAGCATTGCCAATCCGTCCACCGGCATTGATCCGAGGCCCGGCAAGATAGGCGAGATGATAGGGCCGAGGCGGACCATCGGCGCCGGCCACATCCATCAATGCGGCCAGGCCTGGCCGTTGCCGCCTCTTCATCACCTCGAGCCCAGTCGACACGAAGGCCCGGTTGAGACCGATCAGCGGAACCATGTCGGCGATCGTTGCCAGGGCGACGAGATCAAGCTCGCCCAAAAGATCTTGGACCAGCGTCGGCGCCAGACCCTGCGACCGAAGCGTACGCTGCAGCCCGACAAGCACCATGAACACGACGCCGGCCGCACAAAGATGCCCGAGTCCGGACAGATCGTCCTGGCGGTTAGGATTGACGATGGCCGTGGCCTTGGGCAAGTCGACGCCAATCTGATGGTGGTCGATCACAACCGTGTCGAGGCCGAGACGGTCGGCCTCGGCCAGGGGTTCAAAGCTCGAGCTGCCGCAATCGACTGTGACCAGCAGGCTGGCACCAGCTCGCTTGAACTTGCTTATGGCCTCGATATTCGGGCCATAGCCCTCGAAGATTCGATCGGGAATATGCAGGATCGTCCGACATCCCCAAGCCTCGACGAAGCCGGCCAGTAGGGCCGCCGATGCCGCGCCGTCGACGTCATAGTCGCCAAAAATAGCGATGATCTCGTTCAACTTGATTGCGCGCAGTAGCCGATCGATGGCGCCGGACATGTCGCGCATGCTATCGGGATCCGGCATGAGCGTGCGAATTTTCGGCGATAGGAATGCCGTAGCGTCGCCGCTGCTTATCCCGCGCGCTGCCAGCACGCGAGCGACCAGATCCGGCAATCCGTGCTGCTGGCCGATCGCCAACGCCTGCGCCGCCGTTATGGGGTTCAGTCTTTCGTGCCACGATTGATCGAGTACGGAGCGTTCAACGCCAAGGACGCAGGATCTCAATGTCGTTCCGATCGCCGCCCGAGAGAATCACAGGAACTTACGATACTGAACGAAACCCGAACTCTCCGCCACTGATCGTCGAAGCGCGTTGCCGTCGTGTTGGTCGCCTGGCGCCCTGCCCCGCAGCGCGGGCCCGCAGACCGCCTCGATCCCGTGCCGCAAGCAGCGCATTGACCGGCTCATTTTCATCGAAAAACTGCCGCCACGTCGTTTCTGTGACCTCTGACGACTAGTCGACCTGGTGGAAGGCCCGATAGCCGCGCCACATGCGTTCCCACTGGCTGCGGTCGCCGGGCAGAACCTTGCAAATCGCCACAGGCTGCATCGTCGCATTACCCCTCTAGTCCAGCCGGAACTTACCCATCTCGCGGTGTTCGGCCCGTATTTTGCGCACAGTGCCGGTGATCGACCGATAAATGACAGTTTCAGTTTCAATCGTGTCGCGGTTGAAGCGCACGCCCGACAACAGCGCCCCATCCGTCACCCCGGTCGCGCAGACGATCACGTCGCCGGAGGCCAAATCCTTCATGTCGTATTTCCTGGTGGGGTCCTTCACGCCCATTTTCAGCGCCCGGCCGCGTTTGGCTTCGGTGTCGAGGATCAGCCGGCCCTGCATCTGACCACCGACACAGCGCAAGGCGCCCGCCGCAAGCACGCCCTCGGGCGCACCGCCTGTGCCTAGATAAAGATCGACGCCCGTAAGGCCAGGCTGCGTGGTGAAAATGACGCCGGCCACGTCGCCATCGGTCATCAGCCTAATCGAAGCGCCGGCCCGCCGGCAGGCCGCAATGAGTTCAGCGTGGCGCGGCCGGTCGAGGATCAGGGTCGTGATTTCGCCTGGCTTGACGCCCTTGGCCTTGGCAAGTGCCCTGATGTTTTCCTCAGGCGTCATGTCGAGATCGACAATGCCTTTAGGATAGCCGGGGCCGATCGCAATCTTGTCCATATAGACATCGGGTGCGTTAAGAAGCGATCCGGCCTGAGCCATGGCCATGACTGCAATCGAACCGGGCATGTCCTTGGCACACAAGGTGGTGCCCTCGAGCGGATCGACGGCAATATCGACTTTAGGGCCAGTTCGTGTCCCCACCTTTTCGCCGATGAACAGCATCGGGGCTTCGTCGCGCTCGCCTTCGCCGATCACCACGGTGCCGTCGATCGGCAAGCGGTTGAGTTCCCGGCGCATCGCATCGACCGCCGCCTGATCGGCGGCCTTCTCATCACCACGGCCACGCAAGCGGGCCGATGAGACGGCGGCGCGCTCGGTCACCCGAACCAATTCAAGGGTCAATATGCGCTCGATTATATCCTGGCTGTGGATAACGAGATCGCTTGGCGGCCTATCTTCCACCTTCGGCATAGCTGATCATTCCCGTTCTATACGGATTACTTGAGGTTTTTCCGAGGTATAGCCGTCAGAGACTACAGCATCGAGCGCCGCCCGTATCAGCGCCTCGGTGGTCGCGTGGGTGATCAAAACGACAGGCACTTCGACGCCTACGGGCCGTATCCTTGCGCCTGTCTGCGGCTTTTGCACGATACTTTCCAAGGAGATCTGCCGCTCGGCCATGCGGGTTGCGATCGCCGCCATTGCACCCGGTCGGTCCTGCACTGCAAGCCGAATGTAATAGCCGCCCTCGTGCCGTTGCAGCGGAATACGTTCAGACAAGTCCAGACTTGCCGCGGGCTTGCCGAACGGCGCGGTGCGTATGCCACGGGCAATATCGGCAATATCGGCAACGACGGCAGAGGCGGTGGCGCTGCCACCAGCTCCAGGACCGGCGAGCGTCAGTTCGTGGACCGCGTCGGCATCAATTGTCACCGCATTGGTGACGCCCATGACTTGCGCGATCGCCGAGGAGCGCGCCACCATGGTCGGATGGACCCGCTGTTCGATCCCCGAAGCGGTACGCTGTGCGACGCCAAGGAGCTTGATCCGATACCCCAATTCAGCGGCAGCTGCGAGATCGGCCAGGGTTATGGACTGGATACCCTCGACATGCACCGCGGCCGCGTCGATCACGGTGCCGAAAGCGAGCGAGGCCAGAATCGCGAGCTTGTGGGCGGTGTCGAGGCCATCGATATCAAAGGAAGGGTCGGCTTCGGCATAGCCGAGGCGCTGAGCCTCGGCAAGACACACCTCAAAGGACAATTGCTCGGTTTCCATCCGCGACAGAATATAATTGCAGGTGCCGTTCAATATGCCGTAGACGCGTTCGATCTGATTGCCGGCAAGCCCTTCGCGCAGCACTTTAACGACCGGAATTCCGCCGGCAACCGAGGCCTCGAAGGCGAGCGCCACCTTTTGTTCCTCGGCAAGCCTGGCCAGCGAGAGGCCGTGATGAGCGAGCAGCGCCTTATTTGCCGTCACCACCGATTTGCCCGACCCAAGTGCCCGTTCGACCGCCTGGCGCGCTGGCCCCTCGCCGCCACCAATAAGTTCGACGAAAAGATCGATGTCGGGCGCGCCGGCCAAGTCCACGGGATCGCCGACCCAGCGCAAGTTGCCGAGATCGTAGCCACGCGGCCGGTGGCGATCGCGCGCGCAAACCGCAACGACTTCGATCGAGCGGCCGGTACGCCCGCGCAGCGCCTGAGCCTGGCGGTCGAGCAATTTCAGGACCGAAAGACCGACAGTTCCAAGACCGGCAAGACCGATCCTAAGGGGTTCGCGCATGGAACGGGGACCCATCCGACGATAGCGACGGCAAAGAGCGAGCCTTGTGCCCTAGTTTGCCGGGTCGATCAATAACGAGCGCCTGACGATCAGCCAATAGCCTTAAGCGAAACCACATTGTGCAGCGTTTGCTCAGCCGAATCGAAAAATCGTCGAATTCCACGAGCGGCTTGGCGAATGCGCTGCTCGTTTTCAACCAAGGCCAGACGAACGAAGCCATCGCCGTGTTCACCAAAACCCAGGCCTGGCGCTACGGCCACATCGGCCTTTTCGATCAATAGCTTGGCAAATTCGAGACTGCCCAGGGCCTGGAATTTGGGCGGGATCGGCACCCAGGCGAACATCGAGGCGGCAGGAGCCGGAATCGGCCAGCCGGCCGCGTTGAAACTATCGACCAGCACGTCTCTTCGCCGCCGGTAGGCCGCGCGCATGTCCCGAATGCAATCCTCGGGGCCGTTGAGAGCGGCGGCCGCGGCAACCTAAATCGGCGTGTAGGCGCCGTAGTCAAGATAGGATTTGACCCGGGCTAGTGCCGCTAGCAGGCGCTCGTTGCCGACCGCAAAGCCAATTCGCCAGCCGGCCATCGAAAAAGTCTTCGACATCGAGGTGAATTCGACGGTCACATCGAGCGCGCCGGGCACCTGCAGGACCGAGGGCGGCGGCTCGCCTCCGAAATAGACTTCCGCATAGGCGAGGTCAGAGAGAATGAAAATCTCGTGGCGTCTCGCAAAGGCGACCAGATCACGGTAGAAATCGAGCGAGGCGACCATTGCTGTCGGATTGGAAGGATAGCAAACCACGACCGCGATCGGCCGCGGGATCGAATGGTTCAGCGCCCGTTCCAACGCCTCGAAAAAGGCCGGCGTCGGATCGGCCGGCACCGAACGAATCACGCCACCGGCCATCAGAAAGCCAAAGGCATGAATTGGATAGGAGGGGTTCGGCACCAAGACGACGTCACCGGGTCCGGTGATGGCCTGGGCCATATTGGCAAATCCCTCCTTCGAACCGAGCGTCGCGACGATCTGGTGGTCAGGGTCGAGCTTGACGCCAAAGCGGCGAGCGTAATAACCGGCCTGGGCACGGCGCAGTCCGGCTATACCTTTGGAAGCCGAATAACGATCGGTCCGCGGCTTGCCGAGCGTTTCGGCGAGCTTGTCCAAGACATGGCGGGGTGCGGCAAGGTCCGGATTGCCCATGCCAAGGTCAACGATATCGGCACCGCTCTGACGCGCCAAGGCCTTCCAACGATTGACCTGCTCGAAAAGGTAGGGGGGCAGGCGCTGAACCCGATGAAATTCGCTCATGACAATTGGTCCCCGCCGGCGCCAATACCGGCCTCGCCGGCCACGACCTACTGCGTCTTTGCAGCGCCCGCAATAGGCGGCTTGGCCGGCTTTGCCGCGGGCTTGCGGCCGGCGATCCGGTCTTGGACGGCCCGGGCATTGTCGAGTTCCTGTTCCATGGCCTTGACCTCGGTAGGCGTTTTCACCTTTAGGTCGCGCGCCTTTGGGATCATGCCGATCGGCAGGAAATCGGTATTGGCCGGCCGTGTCTTCTTGACAAAATCCTTCGGCTCTACGGGATCGGGAATGAGCTTGGCGGCGCGCGCCAGATCGGCCAGCGGATTGGCCGGCGCCGCAGCGTTTTGGGCGATCGCCGACCCAAGACTTGCCAAGAGCGCGCCGACAAAAATCAGGGCACGGGTAGACACTGGGTGGGAACGCGCCATCAGGGCTCCTTGCAACGCCCAACGGTTCACCACGAATTGTGGCGCCGGTAAAGATCCATCGTGTCGTAAATTCGCATTTCGGCGCAGACCTAAGGTGGAAACTTGAAAACCAGCGAGTTGGCCGGCCAAGCGAGACGGTCGAGACAGCAGAGATTGTCGGATGAACCGCTGGCCTTCGGCGCTTGCAGGCGGCGCGGTTCTCTTGCCGAAATATTGACAATTCGGCGGCAAGCCGGCGAAAGGCTCGACAGCATGGCGGCCAGCGCCTAACTGGCCGTGCCAAGACGGCATCCAACGCGGCCACGCCGATCTGCACTAAGGTCGGTTTGTGCGACGACAATCCGGCCGATAGAATGGCGAGGATTTGGGGACGGCGAGCATGCGATCACCACGGCAACCAGGACCGGGCAAACGGCCGCTGAAAAAGCAGGGCCGGCAAACAGCCAAACCGCGTCGTCCGGCCGCGCGGCCCGTTCCGGAAGCGGGCGATGCGACATTGGCAGAGCCAGCCTTTATCGAAGCCCCTGCCAAGTCGCCGGTGACGGAGCCGGCCCCAATCCAAACTGCGATCGAGCCGAAACTTATCTCAGACCGCCCCACCCCGACCCAGATTGCGCCGGCGCAAGTGCCGCCGGCCCGGCAAGCGACTGTTTCGGCGCCGGCAGCTGTCGGCCGGCCGGCCCACGCGCCTGCCCAATCGCCCACGGCTGCAAGCCCTGGCACCCCCGACCCCGAAGCTTTGTCGCGTAATGTGGCCCGCTTCTTCGAGGAATACAGCAAAGTCTTTGCCGCTTTCCTGAAGCCCCGCGAAGAAGGCCAACCGCAGCAATCGGTCTTTTCGGACGAGGCTGCCGAAGCGTTGAAGAGCATCGGCCAGGTCGCCGAGCATTATTTGGCCGATCCGCAGCGCGCGATGCGGGCGCAATCGGATATATCGACCAGATTTCTCGATCTATGGGGCCGCACGTTGCGCCGCCTTGCGGGCGAGGCCACCGAACCACTCGTCAAACTCGATCCTGCCGATAAGCGCTTTGCCGATCCCGAATGGCGCGACAATCCGCTCTTCGACTTCATCCGCCAGGCCCACGCGCTGACAAGCGAATGGGCGGTGCACCTTGCCGTCGATGCCGATGGACTCGATTCTCACACCAGGGACAAAGCCCGCTTCTGGATCCGCCAGATCGCCGGCGCCTTGTCGCCGTCGAACTTCCCGACGACCAACCCCGAACTCTTGCGCGAAACGCTGAAGCAGAATGGCGATAACCTCGTCCGCGGCATGCAACTCTTGGCCGAAGACATCCAGGCCGGGCACGGTCAATTGAAAATCCGGCAAAGCGACGGTTCGAAATTCGCGCTCGGCGTCAATATGGCGGTAACGCCGGGCAAGGTCGTCTACCGCAACGGCCTCATCGAGCTGATCCAATATGCGCCGACGACGCCAGAGGCGTTCGCCCGTCCGCTATTGATTGTGCCACCATGGATCAACAAATATTATGTACTCGATCTTAATCCGGAAAAATCCTTCATCCGCTGGGCGGTCAACCAGGGGCTGACCGTCTTCGTCATTTCCTGGATCAATCCGGACGAGCGCCATCGCGGCAAAGGATTCGAAGCCTATATGCGCGAAGGTATTTTCGAGGCGCTGGATTGCGTCAAAGCCATCACCGAACAGCCGCAGGTCAGCGCGCTCGGCTATTGCGTCGGCGGCACCTTGCTGGCGGTGACTCTTGCCTATATGGCGCAAACCGGCGATCGGCGCATCGACAGCGCCACCCTGTTCACGACCCAGGTCGACTTTCGCGACCCGGGCGACCTCAAGGTCTTCGTCGATGAAGCCCAAGTCGAGGCCATTGAAGCGCAAATGGCCAAGACCGGGTTTCTCGACGGCTCGAAAATGGCCAATGCGTTCAATATGCTGCGGCCGAACGACCTGATCTGGTCCTTTGTCGTCAACAATTACGTAAAGGGCAAGACGCCGGCCCCATTCGATCTGCTCAGCTGGAATTCCGATTCGACTCGGATGACCGAAGCCAACCATTCCTTCTACCTTCGCAATTTCTATCTCGACAATCGGTTGACCAAGGGCACGCTCGAACTGGGCGGTCTGAAGCTCGATCTCGGTGCCGTGCGCCTGCCAATCTATTGTCTTGCGACGCGCGAGGACCATATTGCGCCGGCGAAATCGGTGTTCATCGGGGCGCAATATTTTGGTGGCGAAGTCCGCTATGTGCTTGCCGGTTCCGGCCACATCGCCGGCGTCGTCAATCCGCCAACCAAGCCCAAATATCAATTCTGGCTTGGCCCGCACCCCAACGGCACGTTCGAGGATTGGCTCAGTAGGGCGGAAGAACATCCAGGAACCTGGTGGACCGACTGGATTGCCTGGATCGCTGCGCAGGCGCCGGCAAAGGTTGCCGCGCGGATTCCGGGCGCAGGCCCCTACAAGGCGCTCGACGACGCGCCCGGCAGTTACGTCAAAATCCGCAGCTGACAGCGTTAAGCGTGCGCTTGCGCGGGCGGGCACGCCATCGCATGATCAAAACGAAATCGCCGCGACGAGAGCGGCTGGTGTTGGGAGGGGTGGGCATGAAGCTGGTGCGCTATGGAAAGCCGGGCAAGGAAAAGCCCGGTCTGATCGATGCGGATGGCAGGATTCGCGATCTGAGCGAGATTATTCCGGACCTCGACGGACCACATCTTTCGCCCAAGTCGCTGGCCAAGATCGCCAAGATAAAGCCCGGCAAATTGCCCGTGGCACGCGGCAAGCCGCGGCTCGGCGCCTGTGTTGCCGGGGTCAGAAATTTCATCGCCGTCGGCCTCAACTATGCCGACCATGCGGCCGAGACCGGGGCAGCGATACCGAGCGAGCCCATCCTATTCAACAAGGCGCCGTCCTGCATCATCGGGCCCAACGACGACGTCGTCGTGCCGAAAGGATCGACGAAACTCGATTGGGAAGTCGAAATGGCAATCGTCATCGGCACTGCGGCAAATTATGTCAGCGAGCGGGACGCCATGAAACATGTCGCCGGCCTGTGTGTATGCCACGACGTGTCGGAACGGCAATTCCAGATCGAGCGGCAAGGCCAGTGGATGAAGGGCAAGGGCTGTCCGACCTTCGGGCCGCTCGGGCCCTGGCTGGTGACGCTCGACGAAATCGCCGACGTGCAGAAGCTCAGCATGTGGCTCGACGTCAATGGCGAACGCATGCAGAAGGGCTCCACCGCAACCATGGTTTTCGGTGTCAAGCACCTGGTCTCGTATATTTCGCAATTCATGCTGCTCGAGCCTGGCGATGTCATCACCACCGGCACACCGCCCGGCGTTGGCATGGGCATGAAGCCGCCGCGCTATTTCAAGGCCGGCGACACGGTCTCGCTCGGCATCGAGGGACTCGGCAGCCAGGCACAGCGCATTCAGGCCTATCGCGCCGCCAAATAGACGTTCAGCCGAGGTCGAGCATCAGTCGCAAGTTCTGCACGGCCGCGGCGGACGCGCCCTTGCCGAGATTGTCGAGTTTTGCCACCAGAACGGCCTGGCCGCGTTGCGGATTGCCAATGACATAGAGTTCCATGTCATTGGTCCCGTTCAGTCCCTCGGCGGCAAGCCTCGAGTGGTCTGCGCCGGCGGGGTCGGCCACCACCCGCACCTGACGGCTGTCGCGATAATGATTCGCAAGTGCCGCGGCCAGGGCGCTGCCGGGAGGTCGGCCAGGCAGTGTGTCGAGGTGCAGGGGTATGCTGAGGAGCATGCCCTGCCGGAAATTGGCGACGGAAGGGACAAACAGCGGCGGCCGAGCAAGGCCGGAATAGGCGGTAATCTCCGGCAGGTGCTTGTGCGAAAGACCGAGCGCATACAATTCGAACTTCGGCGCCGTCCCGGCCTCGTAGGCACCAATCATCGCTTTGCCACCACCCGAATAGCCGGAAACGGCGTTGATCGTGATTGGATAGTCCTTGGGCACCAGCCCGGCATCGACGAGCGGGCGTAGCAATGCGATCGCACCGGTCGCATAACAACCGGGATTGGCAACCCGAAGGGCGGCGCTGATCGACCGAGCCTGGCCCTCGCGCAATTCAGGAAACCCATAGACCCAGCCCGGCGCGACACGATGCGCGCTCGATGCGTCGAGAAGTTTTGGCGAGGCAGTTCCAAGCGAATCGGCAAGGGCTGCCGATTGTTCGGCGGCAGCATCGGGCAGACAGAGAATGACGAGATCGACAGCGCCATACATCGCCCGCTTTGCCGCGGGATCCTTGCGTGCCTCTTCCTCGAGCCTGGTCAGAGCGATGCCCGCCATGCCGGCGAGCCGGTCGCGAATGCCAAGCCCTGTCGTGCCAGCCTCGCCATCGATGAAGATCGTCGCGGTCATGGAAGCCAAGCCTTGGTGAACGATAAAGCGCGCCGTGCGGCGCCGATTTGGTCCAAGCCTTTTGCCGCAAGCGCCTATTGCCGCAGACGCCTGCCGCCTGTCAACCGGCCAGCCGCTGTTGGCTTATTCGTTGGCACTGGCATGCAAACTGACCCGGCCGAGAAAATCCTCCGGGCCGTGCAAGGTCCTGAGCTCGCGGACGGCAATCGGACCGGCCCGGCCGGTAGCGGTCAAGGTTAAGTTCTTTGGGTCGCCAATGAATTTGGACAGCGCATCGGCAAGCCGCTGCGCGTCGCTCGAGCCAGCCAGCAATTGCGGCAAGGCCTGGGTGACGAATCCGCGCCATTCCGCCTTGACTTCGGCAGGCTTGCGCTGGGAACGCTCGGCGGCAAAATTGACAAGCTTGTCGAACAGCCCGCCATTGTCGAAACGCAGAACGACATCCGACACATCGGCGCCGAGCCAACTTTCAAGTTTGTCGGCCGCATCGCCAGTGAAGAAAATGGCGGCAAGACTGCCGATCCGACCGCGCAGCGACAGCCGCCCCATGCCCGCACCAACGATCGAGGCCTCTTCGAGCGTCAGACTTTGCGCCTTCGGATCGTAAGCGCCGCGCGACGCAAGGTCGAAATCGAGCCTATCATAACCGATTTGCTTCAACAGCTGGCCAAGGGAAGAAGTTGGCGGCGCCTCGAGAGTCAAGTTTTTCAATTGGCTGCTGCCGTGCAAGAATAACGGACCCTCATATTCATTGGCCGCCGTCAGCTCGCCCATCCCGACGCGCACGATATTGCCGCCCGGGGTGTCGGCCGCCATATCCGTGTCGACGATTGAGGCGTTCAAACCGGCGAGTTCGACGCGCGCAAAGCGGACCATTCCTTGAGCTGCGCCGGCCGACTTGAGTCCCTGCAACAGCGGTGAAAAATCGAGCCCGTCGATCCGCAACGCGTGCGACACGACCTTGACGTCCCCCTTATTGCTCACCGCGGCAACATCGGCTCCGGCAAGACTGAGCCTGCCGATCCGGCCGGAATCGACGTTCTCAGCACGCAGGTCGTGCAATTCTGCCGAGCCGCCCGGAGCCTTGACGCGAATTTCCGGGATCACGATGGAAGCGGCCTTAAGGCGGCCGACGAGGTCGCGTTCTTCGGTCGGGCTAATCTTCGTCGAAAACAACCTCTCCGCATCCGTGCGGTCGAGGTTTGTATCCGCGAATTCGACATGCGGGATGGTCACTTCGGTGCCATCGCCCGGATTGCTGAGGACAATGTTATCGAGAGCCAGGATGCTCGCAGCCGCGGCCGGAAGGCTCGCCCCAGCAGAGCCGCCGAGCACAATTGCAGCGAAGAGCACGCCCGCCAACAAGCCATGGGCACAACGCAAGTGACGGTCCATCGTGATGGTTCCTCGGATTCGGCGGGTGGCCGGCATGTTGGCATGTCTTAACGCCAGCGGCCCGGCCCGACCGCCAGTTCAGCAGCAATTTTTGTCGCGAAGCAAAGCCACGACCGGAGCGGCCGATCCCGTCACAACCCCTGCCCGCTGGCGCGGCGAACGCGCGTCAGCAAGCCGCCCGGTCGCTAGCGTTTTGAGAACTGGAAGCTTCGGCGAGCCTTGCGCTTACCGTATTTCTTGCGTTCGACGACTCGCGAATCTCGGGTCAGGAAGCCCTCTTTCTTCAACGGGCCGCGCAGATCGGGCTCAAAGAAGGTCAGAGCCTTGGACAAGCCGTGCCGAACTGCCCCGGCCTGGCCGGATAGGCCGCCACCGGCCACCGCGGCCGTAATGTCATATTGGCCGACACGACGGGCGACACCGAGCGGCTGCTGCATCAGCATTCGCAGGACCGGTCGAGCAAAATAGACTTCGAGCGGGCGCCCATTGACGGTGACTTTGCCGGAACCGGGCTTGATCCAGACCCGCGCTACCGCATTCTTGCGTTTGCCGGTCGCATAGGCGCGACCAAGCTTGTCAAGCTTTTGCACGTGCTTGATCACTTCAGGCGCTTCGCTCGGTGCCGCCGTCTTCAGATCTTGCAACGAAGAGAGAGTCTCGGCCATATCAGGCGCTCCTTGCATGCTTGGCATTCTTGGGATTGAGGGCCGCGACATCCAGCAGCGCCGGCGTCTGCGCGCTGTGCGGGTGTTGCGGACCCTTGTAGACGCGCAAATTGCCGAGCTGGCGGCGTCCCAATGGCCCACGCGGGAGCATGCGTTCAACCGCCTTCTCCACAACCCGTTCGGGAAACCGGCCCTCGAGGATGAACCGCGCCGAGCGTTCCTTGATCCCGCCGGGATAGCCGGTGTGATGGTAATAGACCTTCTGTTCGCGCTTGCGTCCAGTAAGGACCACCTTCTCGGCATTGATCACGATGATATTGTCGCCATCGTCGACATGCGGGGTGAAAGTCGCCTTGTGCTTGCCGCGTAGCCGTAGCGCAATCAGTGCGGCGAGCCGGCCTACGACCAGGCCATCGGCATCAATCAGCACCCATTTCTTTTCGACATCGGCAGTCTTTGTCGACGTGGTCTTGCCAAACATGATCGTTTCCGGTTCCGGCAGACCCGGGGTCTGCATCCAATATGGCTGTAATCTACCGCAGCGGTCCCGGCCCAGCCCCTCAAATGAAGGCCAAAGCCGTGCCTGACTTGTCGGCAGGGCTTGGCTTATAGGCAGGGAGGAATCTGAAGTCAACGATAATCTGCGCAAGACTTTTGTCTAAATATATTATATATCAATATCTTGCAATCAGTGGTATGGAGATACCTCAAATAATTGAGCGCGATTGCCGGTCCCTGGCACTGGTCGCCCGGCTTGCGCTGGCGCCCAATGATTCTGCTATCATGGCAGGATGAACCAGACCACTCGCCCCACCAGCACCGGTCCGTTGCTCCTCGAGGCGCAAGACGGCGGCGTTCTCACCCTCACCATGAACCGGCCGGCCGACCGCAATCCATTGTCGGAGGCCTTGATCGAGCAGCTCCTTGGGTGCCTCAGCCGGACAGCCGCGGACCAGACGGTCAAAGTCGTGGTGCTCGCCGCACTGGGTCCGGTCTTCTGCGCTGGCCACGATCTCAAGGAAATCACCGCACGGCGCGGCGACGGCGATGGGGGGGCTGCCTATTTTGCCGGCCTGATGCAGCGCTGCAGCGCGCTGATGCAAGCGATCGTCGCCCAGCCGCAGCCAGTCGTCGCGGCGGTCGAGGGCCTTGCAACAGCGGCTGGATGCATGCTGGTCGCGAGCTGCGATCTCGCGGTCGCCGGCACCGCGGCGCGCTTCTGCACGCCAGGTGTGCAAATCGGCCTGTTCTGTTCGACTCCGATGGTGGCGCTCGCTCGAAATCTTTCGCCCAAACACGCGATGGAAATGCTCTTGACCGCCGAGCCGATCGGCGCCGATAGGGCGTTCCGCTTCGGTCTGGTCAACCGGATTGTCGAGGCCGGCTGCGCGCTTGCCAATGCCCAGGAATGGGCCCAGACAATTGCCGGTAAGTCGCCGCACGCATTAAGGATCGGCAAGCCCGCCTTCTACGCGCAGCGCTCAATGAATCTTGCCGACGCCTATGCTTATGCCGGCCAGATCATGGCGGCCAATCTTCTGCACGCCGAGGCCTGCGAGGGCATTGCCGCGGTTTTGGAAAAGCGCCGGCCCGTCTGGGAGCCATCGGATGGGGCGTGAGGCCTATACGGATCAGCTGCTGCATCGCCTGCTTACCGAGACCCACACCATTGCCATGGTTGGCGCGTCGGCCAATCCGGTCCGGCCGTCCTTTTTCGTTCTCAAATATCTGTTGAGCCGCGGCTTTCGCGTCTTTCCCGTCAACCCCGCACTTGCCGGGCGGACCATTCTCGACGTGCCGGTGTTCGCCGAGCTCGCAGCCATACCCGTCGCAATCGACATGGTCGACATCTTTCGCAGGGCCGAGGAGGCCGAAGCGATCGTCGTCGAGGTCCTCGCCCTCAAGCCGCCGCCAAAGCTCATCTGGATGCAACTCGGCGTACGCAGCGATGCTGCCGCTGCCAGAGCCGAGGCGGCCGGGATCACGGTCATTATGGATCGCTGTCCGAAGATCGAATATGGTCGGCTGTCCGGCGAGATCGGCTGGGCCGGGGTCAATTCCCGCATTCTTTCGGCCCGGCGCCCATTGATGGCGGCAACCGGGCGCCAGCGGCGCCTATTGTCGCCGAAGCCGTAGGGATCGGTTGGCGTCCGCGCCGGCCGGATGAAATCAACAAGCCAGGACAAGTCGATGAGCGAACATATTGGTGCCACGGGTCCGGGATTTTCCACTCTCGCTATTCATGCCGGTGCCCAGCCCGACCCGTCGACCGGAGCCCGTGCGACGCCGATCTACCAGACGACATCCTTCGTCTTCGATGACGTCGATCATGCCGCTTCACTGTTCGGCCTGCAGGCTTTCGGCAATATCTATACGCGGATCGGCAATCCGACCAATGCCGTGCTGGAGGAGAGGGTCGCAGCACTCGAAGGTGGAACGGCGGCGCTTGCGGTCGCCTCCGGCCATGCCGCCCAACAGATCGTCTTTCACAGTCTGATGCGGCCAGGTGACGAATTCGTTGCCTCCAACCGGCTTTACGGCGGCTCGATCAACCAGTTCAATCATGCGTTCAAGAACTTCAACTGGCAGGTCAAATGGGTCGATTCAGACGATCTTGCCGCGATGGAAAACGCGATCACGCCGAAGACCAAAGCCATATTCACGGAATCGATTGCCAATCCTGGCGGCGTTATTTGCGATCTGGCGGCGATGGCGAAAATCGCCAAGCGGGCCCGGGTCCCCTTGATCGTCGACAATACTTTGGCGACGCCGTACTTGGTCCGCCCTTTCGAACACGGCGCCGATATAATCGTGCACTCGGCGACCAAGTTTCTCGGCGGCCACGGCAATTCCATCGGCGGCGTGATCGTCGACGGCGGCAAATTCGACTGGCTCGCCGATGACCGCTATCCGATGCTCAGCGCCCCGCGGCCCGAATACGGCGGTATGCGCCTCGCCGAAACTTTCGGCAATTTTGCCTTTGCGATCGCCTGCCGGGTCCTCGGCCTGCGCGACCTCGGTCCGGCGCTTTCGCCCTTCAACGCCTTCCTAATCTTGACCGGCATTGAGACTCTGCCGCTGCGCATGCAACGCCATTGTGACAATGCCCGCGCGGTGGCCCAATTCCTGGCCGGCCATCATGCGGTCAAATGGGTGAGTTATCCAGGCCTCGAAGGCGACCGCTACAACGCCTTGGCCCAGATCTACTGCCCGAAGGGTGCCGGCGGCGTCTTTACCTTCGGACTGACCGGCGGCTACGAGGCCGGCATCGCCTTGGTCCGCAATCTCAAGCTGTTCTCGCATCTCGCCAATGTCGGTGACACGCGCTCGCTGGTCATCCATCCGGCCTCGACGACCCATCGCCAGCTCAGCGACGCGCAGAAAACGGCGGCGGGCGCCGGGCCTGAGGTGGTGCGCCTGTCAATTGGTCTCGAGGATGTCGACGACATCATCGCCGATCTCGACGAGGCGTTGCGCAATTAGGCAAGACTGCACGAGCGCCGATGCCAGACCGCGCCGCCGAGCAGCAGCAAGGCAAGAGCCTGGTGGAAAAGACCGGCCCAGAGGGGCACGACCATTACCAGGGTCGCAATGCCGATCGCCGCCTGCAGCGTCGCCAGGCCGGCAAGACCGGTGGCGCGGCGGGCGGCAGCGCCGCCGCTTGCCTGACGCCGCGTATCGATCGCATGCCAGATCGCCAGGCCGACGAGACCAAAGGCGACCAGCCGGTGATCGAATTGAACGGTGGTGATGTTCTCGAACAAGTTGCGCCAGGGCGGCGACAAAGCGACGAGGTCGGCAAAGGGCGGAACCAGCCGGCCATCCATCAGCGGCCAGCTGTTGTAGACGAGGCCCGCCCGCAGCCCGGCGACCAGTCCACCAAGACCGATCTGCAGGAAAATCAGGCCGATCAGCGCGCTCGCCGCAAGTTTGACCCGGCCCGCAGGGCGCCCGCGCTTGGCGGGCCGCGCCAGACCGGTCGCCAGCCAGACGACGATGGCGAAGGTTAGACAGGCAAAGAGGAGATGCGTGGCGAGCCGGTACTGCGACACCTCGACGCGCTCTGACAGGCCGGAACGAACCATCCACCAGCCGACGGCGCCCTGCAAGGCGCCAAGCAGCAGAACACCAAGGAGCGGGAGTTTCAATTGGCCAGGCAATTGGCCCCTGATCCAGAACACCAGCATTGGCACGATCAGAACCAGACCGATCAGCCGACCAAGCAACCGGTGTCCCCACTCCCAGAAATAGATGAACCGGAACTCCGCCAAGCTCATGGCCGGGAACAGCTGCTGGTATTGCGGAATCTGCTTGTAGGCCTCGAATTCTGCCAGCCAATCAGCCTCGCCGAGGGGCGGAATCACGCCCGATATCGGCTTCCACTGGGTGATCGACAGGCCGGATTCGGTCAGCCTGGTCGCGCCGCCGACAATGACCATGGCAAGAATCAGCGCCGCGACAAGCCAGAGCCATGCCCGGATCCCCGGCAGCGGGTCACTCGGCGTGACCCGGGTAATGCTCCGTTCGCTGGCCGCCACACTTGACCTATTGCTAAACTTGTTCCCCGCCACAGATAGAGCGGGACGGGCATCGCGTCTATGCCGGCGCCGCTGGCCTGCCGGCGTTAACTTCGATCCTGGAATTGAGCCCGATGCGGCAAAGGCAGCGCAAATTCATCGGAACCATCGTCCTCATTGTTTATGTCATCGCCTATGCGCTGATGGTCATGGTCTTGACCCAGCTCGGCCCATTGCAGGCGGCCCCCAATTTCCTGGTCTACGCCGTGTTCGGTTTCGGCTGGATCGTGCCGCTTCTGCCGCTGATCAAATGGATGGAAAAGGCCGACAAGTCCTAGCCGGTCACCGATCATTAATCGGCAGCCTGCTAGACCTGATGCGAGGCCGCGCTCGTCGGGGACGCCGGCCTCGGCACGACCGTCTGGACGGACATGGAAGTTTCTTCGCCGCGTGAGCTAGAGACAATGGAGACGGCGGCCGGCCGGCCAGGCCTCAGGGCCGGCGAGGCTAGGGCGCTGCTCGATCCGATCGTCGCCCCGACCGATCCAGCAATATCGCCGGTCGTCCTGGCCGCGCTGGTTCGCGGCATCGAATTCGTGCTGATCGCCACGAGCGGCCTGATTGCCGCCCTCGTCTATGTCTTTCCTGGCGAGGGTCTGCCCCCGACCTATTTGATCACGATCCCCAGCGTGACTGCACTCACCGTGCTCATCTATCAGGCGCTTGACGTTTATCACGTCGGCGCCTTCCGCCAGCCGGCGCTGCAGGGGCTGCGCCTGCTCGGCGGTTGGTGCCTGGCCTTTCTCGTCACCCTTGCTGGACTCTTCTTTCTCAAGCATGGCGAGGCGATTTCTAGGGTCTGGCTCGGCAGCTGGTTCATCGGCGGCCTCGTGGTCCTCCTCATCGAACGCACGATCCTGTCGCTGGTCGTCCAGCGGCTGACCAGGGCCGGTCGACTGGAGTGCCGGACGGTCATTGTCGGCGGCGGCGAGCCGGGTGAAAGGCTCTTGCACGACCTTAGCCAGCAAGTTGATACCGACCTATCTATTCTCGGCTTTTTCGATGATCGGACGGACGCGCGTTCGGGCAGTTCGGCGGCCGGCTTTGCCAAGCTCGGCAATGTCGACGACCTCGTCGACTATTCCCGCAGCACCCGCATCGACATGATCATCTTCGCCTTGCCGATCTCGGCCGAACAGCGAATTCTGGAGATTCTGCGTAAACTCGCGATCCTGCCGGTCGACGTCAGGCTTGCCGCCCACACCAACAAACTGCGGTTCCGGCCGCGCTCCTATTCCTATATTGGCTCGCTGCCCGTCCTCGACGTCATGGATCGGCCGCTGGCCGACTGGAACGTCATTCTCAAGAGCGCCTTCGACCTCACCGTCGGCGCGCTTGCGCTGCTTGCCCTATCACCGGTGCTGCCGCTCGTGGCACTGGCGATCAAGCTCGATTCCAAGGGTCCTGTACTGTTTAAGCAGCCGCGCCATGGCTTCAACGGCACGGTTTTCGAGATCTGGAAATTCCGGTCAATGTACACGGAACTTACCGACATCGATGCCAGCCGGCAGACGTCGCGAGGCGATCCGCGGGTGACACGGGTCGGCCGGTTCATCCGTGCAACCAGCATCGACGAACTGCCGCAGCTCTTCAACGTCCTGCAAGGCAGAATGTCGATTGTTGGCCCGCGTCCGCATGCGCTCAAGACGAGCGCGGAAGGCAAGCAGCTCGACGAGATCGTCGACAACTACGCGATGCGCCACAGAGTCAAACCTGGTCTGACCGGATGGGCACAAATCCATGGACTGCGCGGCGAACTCGACACGACCGAAAAGATCAAGAAGCGTGTCGAGCACGATCTCTATTATATCGAGAACTGGTCGATCTTCCTCGACCTCTACATTCTGCTCATTACGCCGATTGCCCTGCTGACATCGCGCAACGCCTACTGAGTGGATGGCCTGGCCGATATGCGCGCGTGCTCGCACCGCGCTGCCGCGAAGTCGTCATGCTGAGGCCATGATCGCGCGCCGATAATTATCCAGTGCAACGGGTTCGTGCCCCTCACGCCGTGCCGGCCCGCGTTCCGACGGCTTGGGCAAAACGGGGAGGCAGAAATGTTGGCTTTTCTGGAGAGCTTGCAACCTGAGATTTTCGCGTGGGGCCGACCTAGGCGGGCGACAACGCATGCCATGGCGATTGCCGGCCTTGGCCTTGTATTGGCCGCAGGCGCTGCCCGAGCCGAACTGGTTGTGCACGCCGTCGGTGACGGCGCGGCAGCCAATCAGGCCGGCTTTGTCGAATGGCTGCAGCAAGCCCGGTCGAAATCGCGGACATTCGACGCGCTGATCGCGCGCATCGAGCAGGATCGCCAGGTCCAGGTGACGCTCACCCTTCGCCGTGACGCCTGCGGCCTCCTCGACAGTGCGACACTGGCCGGCGGCAAGGGCAGGCTCGAAGTCAATCTCAACAATCTGGAGCGGCTTACCCAGCATCAGGGCACCGACAATGCCCCGGCTTGGGCGTTGAGCCCGGCCGAAGAACTCGCCTTCGCCCTGCAGGAGGCGCTGGTAATGGGGCTTGCGCAATTGCCGCTCGATCAAGGGGCGCCAAAGGAGGCGGGACTGGCTAGCCTCAATCACCTGCGCGAGGCAGAACACAATGTCGCCGTCCTCGCTTTCCTTGAACACAGCCAGTTTGGCGAAGATGCTGCTGGGCCACGCGACTGCCTGACGCCGTCAAACTACCGCGAAATCAGATTCGCCGGCGGACGCTACCAATATTTGTCCTTTGATCGCTGGGGCCATCTCCACAGCGCCTTCATCGATTTGACGGCGTTGGCGCCGAAGGTCCAGCCCGAGGGCGGCCAGGCGGCTGGCAAGTTCCAAGGCCATTCGACGTCGCTCAACAGCGGTGAGGCGACTGGCAGCCACGCCCCTGCTCCACCTCCCAGACCCAAACGAGCAGCGACACCGCGCGCCCTGCCCGACCCCGAATCTACGGAAGGCATGCCGATGCCGCTGTTTGGCGCCGCCGCCGACTTGGCGCGGGTGACCAATAAAACGCGGCCTGGCGATACGTTGCGGGCCGCCGATACGATGCAATCGCTCGATTCCGTGCGGGCCAAGCGCTCGCGCGGCAGCGACTAAACGGTGGCGGTAACGAGTAGCTGCGGATCCGCCCGGCGGCGTCTTGTCAGCCTGTTGCGCCAGGACGCCGCCCCTTTTTCAGCGTTCGCGCAAGCTATCGTGAACATATTCCTCGAGAGGCGAGAGCAAAAAATCCAAGACTCGCCGTTCACCCGTTTTTATCTCGGCCTTGACCGACATGCCCGGCAATAATTCGACCTTTTGACCGGCGACAACCAGCGGCGGACCCACAAGGCTGATCCGCGCCGTATAGATCAGACGATCGCCCCCCTCAACATTGGCGGCAAGATCGGCAGAACGGGTCGAGCCAGTTGCCAAGCCTCGCGTGGGCGCTGTCTCCGCATCGCGCGCCAGCGCCTCGACTTTGCCATGCAGCACGCCATAGCGGGTGAAGGGAAAGGCATCAATCTTGATTTCGACGGCCTGGCCAGGCGCAACAAAACCAATCTCCCGATTGGGGATTACCGCCTCCACTGCAAGCGCCTCGCCGGCCGGGACAATAATCATCAGCTGCTGGGCAGGCGTAACGACGCCGCCGAGCGTATTGACGGCCAGCTGCTGGACGGTGCCGTCCATCGGCGATTTGAGCACTTGAAGGTCTTTGCGGTGACTCGCCTTGGCCAGCGCCTCTACGGCGGCATTTTCCTCCGCCAACGCCCGGCTGAGATCGGCGAGCCCAGACTTGCGGAATTCGGCGGCAACTTCCGCGCGCCGGCGGTCGAGACCTTCAAGCGCCGCCGTCGCACCGTCGATTCGCTCCTTCTGGACGTCGACGTCGGCGCGCGCTTCGATGACTTGCTGCTGAGCGTCGAGATAGGACAGTCGTGATCCATATTGCAGCTCGGTTACCTTGCGGCGGATCTCTGCCTTTTCCTCGATGAGTGGCAGCGATTTCTCAGCCCGCTCGGACAGCCGCTTTGCGGCTGCGAGTTCGGCGGTCTTTTCCGCCACTTCACGGTCGATCGCGAAAAGCTTGGCCTCGTTTTCCGCTCGCTGGGCGGCCAGCTGAGCTTCGGCGCGCTCGAGATCGACGCGGCTGACGCCGGCCAGTTGCGCCAGCGCCGAAGCCGGGGCGTCGCCGAGTAGAATCTGCAACCTGATCTTGTCGAGGCGGGCCTGCTCGAGATCGCGTCCCGCCCGCTCAGCCTCGGCATTGGGTCCGGTCGGGTCGAGTTCGATCAGAACCTGGCCAGCCCGCACGACGTCGCCTTCGTGCACATGGATTGCGGTTACCGCGCCCGGTTCCTGCGGCTGGACGACCTGGGCGCGCGACCGGCTGATCGTCTTGCCGCTGGCCACAGCAACGACGTCGATCCGTCCAATATAGGCCCATGCGCAGGCGAAGGCGAAGGCAAGGCAAACGACGAGGCCGAACAGGCGCCCGAGCGGCGAGGGCGGCGTCTCGAGGATTTCGAGCGCCGCCGGCAGGAATTCCCGCTCGACCACCGCGTGCCGCTGTCTTGCAGCCGCCGCTGCCACCAGCCTCTCCAACCTACCCTCCTAGCGCGGCAATGCCGCTTGCAGACGGTGGAGGCCCGCATAGCGCCCGCCCCTCCGCATCAATTCCTCATGCGTCCCGTCTTCGGTTACGCAGCCCTCGTCAATGGTGATGATCCGGTCAGCACGCCGGATCGCCGACAGGCGATGGGCAATGATCAGCACGGTCCGGCCTTTGACGATCTCCCCCATATTGGCCTGAATGATGCTCTCTGACTCGTAGTCGAGCGCCGATGTCGCCTCGTCGAGAATGAGAATCCGCGGATTGGTGACGAGGGCTCTGGCAAGCGCGATACGCTGGCGCTGGCCACCCGAAAGCGAAACGCCGCGCTCACCGATCATCGTATCATAACCGTGCATCATGCCGGCGATGAATTCGTCGGCACCGGCAAGGCGCGCCGCCGCTATAACCCGCGCCATCGGCATCGCCGGGTCCGACAGCGCAATATTTTCGCGTACGGTCCGATTGAACAGGACATTCTCCTGGAGAACCACGCCAATTTGACGGCGCAGCCACGCCGGGTCGATCTGAGCGAGATCCTGGCCGTCAATGAAAATCCGCCCGCTCTCGGGCACGTAGAGACGCTGAATCAACTTGCCGATCGTGCTTTTGCCGGAGCCCGATGGTCCGACAATGCCGACCACCTGCCCGGCCGGAATCGTCATGGTCACATCGCGCAGCACCGGCTGGCCGTCCGGCCGATAGCGAAAATTAACGCCCTGCAACGCAAGGCCTCCGACCATTGCCGGCAGCGACGCGCGCAGGCTGTTGAGGCTCGGCTCCGGCGGCATGTTCAGAATATCGCCCAGCCTTTCGACGGAAAGCCGCGCCTGCTGCAAGTCCTGCCAGAGCTGGGTCAGCCGGAGAACCGGGGCACTGACGTAACCGGCCAACATGTTGAAGGCGACCAATTCGCCGACCGTCAATTCGTTTTCCATGACCAGCCGAGCCCCAAGAAGCAATATCAGCAGACTCGTCACTTTATTGCACAGATTGGCGATTTGCGTGGCGAGCGAATTCAGGTTCGAAACCCTGAACGAGGCCGCCACATAGGCCGCGATCTGATCCTCCCAGCGCCCTTGCATCTGCGGTTCGACGGCCATGGCCTTGATCGTTTCAATGCCGGCAATCGTTTCCACCAGAAAAGCCTGGTTTTCGGCGCCTCGACTGAATTTCTCGTTGAGACGCCGGCGCAACATCGGCGTAACAATCAGGGCAAGCAGCGCATAGAGCGGCAGCATCGCCAAGACGACCAACGCCAGCGACGTGCTGTAGAGAAACATGACGGCGATGAACAGACCGCCGAACAGACCATCAATCACCAGAGTTATCGCTGAAGATGTCAGAAATTGCCGGATCGTCTCGAGTTCGCGCAGGCGTGCCACCGAATCGCCGACCCGGCGGTTTTCGAAATAGGCGAGCGGCAGCGCGAGCAGGTGACGAAAGGTGCGCGCGCCCAGTTCAACGTCAATCCGATTGCTCGTATGGGCAAAAAGATAGTTTCTGATGCCGCCGAGCACGGTATCGAACAGCGCGATCATCAAGAGGCCAATGACCAGAACCTCGAGAGTCGACACGCCATGATGAACCAGCACCTTGTCGATGACGATCTGGAAGATCAGGGGTGTCACCAGCGCAAAACATTGCAGGAACAGCGAGGCTCCCAGGACTTCGCCAAGGCTGCGCCGATACTTGCGTATCGCACCGGCAAACCAGCCGAGGTCGAACCGCCGGTGCTGATCGGCGAGGGCTGTCTGCCGGCGCAGTAGGATTAGCCGGCCCGTCCAAAGGGCCTGGAATTCCTCAAGCGTTACGACCCGCGGGCGCTCGTCGGCCTGGCCCTGAAAGAGAACCCGCTCGGCGGTCGCCTGCCCGACGACGACATGGGCACCGTTGGACAAAATGGCGATGGCCGGCAAGGGCGTGCGCTCGAGGCGCTGCGGCGTCGAAGTTATGGCCCTGGCCCGCACTGGATAGCGACGTGCTGCTCGCAGCAATTCGGTTTCAGTCAGGCGCTGCTTAGCGCCGGATGCATGCGCGATCTGGCCGCCATCGGCGGCAAGGCCGAGCACTTGCAGGGCAAAGGCCAAGGCCCATGAGCCATCGTCGATCGACTCCCTCACCTGCCCTCGCCTTTACAAAACTCTACTCTGCCATGGGCCCAATGAGCCGCAGGCTACTGGGCAGAAGTTGAGATTCCCCTTAACGCCGCCGGCGCCAACCTCAAGCAAGCGGATGAGCGGCGAGTTGGCTAAAGGGCGGACTATCGGTGTGGAGGGGATTGTATGTCGGCGATCCCGCCGCACCGGTGAGCGATGATATCGCGGCTATGAAACCGGCAAGACCGGCCGAAAGCGTTGGCGACGCGTTATCTGGTCCGGTTTGTCCGTGCCCCAGTAGTGAACCCGGGCTGAAACCGGACGCCGGGGTCGTGCCCGGTAAGTAAATCGAACTCGGACTAAAGGAGGCCGGCGAGGAATTTGGCGCGTAAAAGGGGCTGTAACTCGGTGCCGAAGGGGTCGAGGGGGTGAAGTAGCTCGGCGTCGACGGGGTCGAGGGCGTAGAGGACGGCGTATAATACGAACTCGGACTGTAATAGCTCGGCGTCAACGGAGACGAAGGCGTATAGGACGGCGTGTAATACGAGCTCGGGCTGTAGCTCGGCGTCAACGGGGTCGAAGGCGTAATGGACGGCGTATAATACGAACTCGGACTGTAATAGCTCGGCGTCAACGGAGACGAAGGCGTATAGGACGGCGTGTAATACGAGCTCGGGCTGTAGCTCGGCGTCAACGGAGACGAAGGCGTAATGGACGGCGTGTAATACGAGCTCGGGCTGTAGCTCGGCATCGACGGAGTTGAAGGCATATAGGACGGCGTGTAATACGAGCTCGGGTTGTAGCTCGGCGTCGATGGGCTCAGAGGCGTACCGAATGGATTGGGGGAGTAAAATGAGGTTGGGCTCGACGGCGGCACATAGGGGCTGTACGGCGTCGAGACCGGCGCAGGTGTTGGTGCAGGCGTTGGTGTTGGTGCATGCGTTGGTATTGGCGCAGGTGTTGGTGCAGGTGTTGGCGCAGGCGTTGGCGTTGGCGTTGGCGTCGAGGCAATGTCATAGCCAAGCGCGTCGAGCACGTTGATGTCACGGCTCGTCACCGCATTGGTCACCCCGGGTGAGCTGAAGGCGAGAAACGAATCCGCGCCGACGCTTGACGCCCAGTCGCCGGAATCACCGTTCGGGTTGGTGTTAAAAGTGCCCTGGTTGGTGACGCCGTTATCTGTTGAAAAATAGGCGCTGCCGGTCGTCAGCTGGCGGGTTCCAGATGAAGCGAAACGAAACAGATCGAGCGGCGCCAGCGTCTGACCGAGCGCCGTGCCGACTTCGGAAAATCGGCCCATGACCTCAGTGAACTCGTGGGCGACGACGCCGAAGAAATCATAGCCGCTGGCCGACGAATTTGTTGTGCTATAGTTAAAGGTGGCGCTACTGCTGATCCCTACCGAGCCATCAACCTGCGAGCCATTGGCCAGCAACCCCAGCGCCTTAGCCTCGGCGGTCGAAACATCGAATGATGCGCCCTGGCTCGGATCGGCGGTCGGGAGCGACGCAATCGCCGACCTGTCGGTCGCCGACTTTGCGTCGTTCACCAGCGCGTTCTTGAGCCGGCTATAGCTGTAAAGTCCGACATTCGTGCTGCTCTCGCCAAGGGCGCCGGGCCCGAGCGTCGGGCCGCCAGGCACCACGCCAAAGCCGACATCGATTGTAATCGTGATCGGATCGGTAATTTTCGACTCAAAAAAATTGACGACGGCCGCAACGGCGGTTTTGAATTGCGCGGGCGCACTGTTGACGCTCGCGTCATAAACGACCTTTAACGATAGCCCCATCGTCGCGTCCTTTGAACCTCAGCCCGGCCTGCTAGTGCACGGGGTCTCGCTCCGACCGACCGCCGTGCCCGCTCGGCTTGAGACGGCACCGGCCAGTTGCGAATTCAACCATACAGGGAGGGGCTTACCGGGCGTTTTCCTCGACGCCTACAAATGTAGGCATCGCCGAAATCTTTGCGCCTGGCCGAGACTACCAAGGTAAAAGGGCAGCTCGGGCGCCAGCCGACTTTGAGCGGCATTTGCCAATGAACCGTAAACCCGACTAGGAAGTTTACGCAATTCTTCTATAGACATAGACCAATATTTAGCGGCTATGCTGGCCATTGCTTGTCGGCACGGGTGCGATGCGGCACAACCGGCGCGAGTAGGACGAATGACCGGTAATTGCTTTTCTACCGCGCTCTCCCAGAAGGCGATTGTCGTCGGCAATTGCGTGCAGCAGACGGTATTGCGGATTGCCCATGCGCCGCGACTGGTATCGTTCGATGATTGGTGCACCGGCGCGATCGCCCTTTGCCTGGCGCTTTTTTGCGCGCTTACGGTCCTAACCGTCCTGATCCTCCTCGAGAATGTCAAGCGCTCGGCGCCCCGCCGCTTCACCTGAACCCTCGCCGGTCGACGGCTTTGCCAAGCCATGCGCGGCATTCTATATTTGTCCGCAAATCGGTTGAGGCACTGCATGCATTTTATTGGCATCGATGTGGGCACAGCAAGCGTGCGAGCCGGCATTTTCGATGCTCATGGAAACCTGCTGGGAAGTGCTCGCAGCGCCATTGAAATCTGGCAGGCGCCGGGTCAGATCGTCGAGCAATCCTCGCAGGATATCTGGCGGTCCGTCTGCGCCAGTACTGCCGAAGCTATGGCAATCGCCAAAATCGGCGCCGAGACCGTCGCTGGCATCGGCTTTGACGCAACCTGCTCGCTTGTCGTCCTCGACCCCGATTTCGCGCCTGTCGCGATCGGGCCGAGCAACGATCCGCGGCGCAATATCATCGTCTGGATGGACCATCGCGCCGAACAGGAGGCCGCCGAAATCAACGCCACCGGCCATCCGGTTCTCGACTATGTCGGCGGCCGCATATCGCCGGAAATGCAGACACCGAAAATCCTTTGGCTGAAGCGTCACAAGCCGACCGCCTATCGCCAGGCCGCGCATTTTATCGATCTCGCCGATTACCTCACCTTTCGTGCGACCGGCGCGCTGACCCGCTCGATCTGTACCGTGACGTGTAAATGGACCTACCTTGCGCATGAGAAGGCCTGGACGACGGATTATTTCACCAGGATCGGTCTCGAAGACCTCGCCCGCGAGGGCTATCGGAGAATCGGCACCGAATTTGCCTCACCTGGAACGCCAATCGGCGGCGGCCTGAGCGATACCGCCGCCTCGGCGCTTGGCCTTCGGCCGGGGACACCGGTTGGCGCGGCGCTGATTGATGCCTACGCCGGAGCGCTCGCCACTTTGGGCGGTCGCGATACAACAGGAAAGCCGGCCGATCCGACACGGCGGATGGCACTAATTATGGGAACCTCGGCCTGCTGCATCGCCCTTGCTACCAAGCCGCTGTTTGTTGACGGCGTCTGGGGTCCCTATTTCTCGGCTCTTGTCCCCGGTTTCTGGTTAGCCGAGGGCGGTCAATCGGCAGCCGGCGCTGCCCTCGATCACCTGATCCGCCAACACCCGGCCTTCGCCGGCCTGGCGCAGGAGACCGGCGGTGCGGTACTACCCGCGCTCGAAAAAGAAATTACGGCGCTCTACCACCAACTTTCCGAGGCGGCCCGCCTCGCCACCGCGCTGCATGTCATGCCCGATCTCCTCGGCAATCGTTCGCCCTTCGCTGAGCCCGAGGCCCGCGGCGTGATCTGCGGGCTCGACCTCGCCGACGACCGGGCGAGCCTCTGCAAACTCTACGTCGCCGTTCTATGCGGCCTGTCCTATGGTATCGGCCAGATCGCTGATGCGCTCGAGGCACGCGGCTACGTCATTGACGATATCGTCGTCAGCGGCGGGGCAAGCCATAGTACCCTAGTGCGCCAGATCATGGCCGATGCTACCGGGCGCACCATTTCGGTGCCGAAAACCCAGGAACCAGTCCTTCTCGGCTCGGCCATATTGGCCGCCACCGCTGCCGGCACCTATCCGACACTTATTGCAGCCATGCAGGCCATGGCCGCGACCGCCCAGCAGGACTTGCCGCTCGACGGGCCCATTAGAGATTTCCATGCCAGAAAGCGACGAGTATTCCTGGCGATGCAGCACATGGAACGCGAGGCGCGAGCAATGATGCTGGCGCAGACATAGCCCCCGACCCCTGGAAGAACCGCCGGCGGCACACATATAGGCAGACAGAGCAGGAGCCGCCTCGATGTCGATCCGCCCCGTGCGAACTATTTCAACCGCCAAGCCAACCGTAGAAGGGGCAGGCGTGAAGCTGCGCCGCGCTTTCGGCTTCAGTGATACCAGCGTCTATGATCCCTTCCTAATGCTCGACGATTTCAGAAACGATCGCCCCGAGGATTATCAGGCCGGCTTTCCGTGGCATCCGCATCGCGGCATCGAGACAATCACCTATGTCTTGGCTGGAACAGTCGACCATGGCGATAGCCTTGGCAATCGCGGCGCGCTCGGCGCCGGGGATGTGCAGTGGATGACGGCCGGCAGCGGCATTTTGCATCAAGAAATGCCGAAGGGCGACAATCGCGGGCAGATGCACGGCTTTCAGCTCTGGGCCAATCTTCCGGCTTCGCTGAAAATGACCGCACCGCGCTACCAGGACGTTCCCGCCCTGGCCATTCCGGAGGTCACTGACGATGATGGAACACGAGTGCGGATAATCTGCGGCAAGTTTTGGGGCCGGCGGGGACCAGTCGACGGCATCGCCTCGGAGCCCTGCTATCTCGACGTTTTCGTTCCAGCCGGCCGGCGCAAGGTGTTTGCTATCGACACCAGCCGCCATGCCTTTGCTTATGTCTTCGAGGGAACGGGCAGGTTCGAGGAGGCCTCGGAGCCGCTCGGCGTCCTTACTGAGCGCGACCATGGGCCAAACGAAACTTTAACACGCGAGCGTGCCGGCAATCGCTCGCTTGTTCTGTTTGACAGCGGCGATGAAATCGTTGTGCAAGCCTTTGAGGAAGGCATCAGGTTCTTGTTGATCTCCGGTAAGCCTATCAGGGAACCCGTCGCCTGGTACGGGCCGATCGTCATGAACACCAGGAACGAGCTGAAGGCTGCTATCGACGAACTCAATGCCGGGACATTTATCAAGCACCTTTCGTAAGTTCGTAAAATGCCCAGCCGCCTCGCCTTCGCTTTGCAATGGTCGCAGTGGCGGAATTCGGACCCACGATCCCTGGTCCTCCAGCCTGATTTTCTCGAAATTCGCCCCGTACCACGAAATCAAGGCAATTGCTGCCGATGCGCGTCGTGCAGAAGCGCAACGGTCCCGGGGAGAACTCAGGAATCCCGCTATGATCCTCACCGACCTAGGCGGGCGATAAGAACCGCCGAGAACAGGCGCCTCAGGTCCAGAGAAAAGCATTGTGATATTGAGGTTGTCAGCAGGCACCGTCAACAGCGCCACCGCAAACGCGCTGCCCAACCCGGCTTGGCGAACCGCTTAGTGGAACAACGATAACTTCCCGTATCTTTCAGCAAGCAGATAGTAGAACGCGACGCGTGACTTGTCGCGGTCCGCCTTCATCACCTGACACGTATCCATCACGGCCTTGTCGAGGTCACCATCGCTGTCCGCCAGTGCGAGCTTTTTCTTTAGGAAGCTATCGCGGACGCGGTCGCGCTCGGCCTTGTCGGTACAGGATACGAACGAGCCATCCTTGCTATGGAGTGCAATACCGCAGTGCTTGATGATGCCCTTGATCGCAAGATCGTCGGCTTTCGGAACGTATTTCTTCACGTCTGCAGCCCAGTCATGTGCCACGGCTTACTCCGTTGCGCTCAAAAACGAAACCGACACCAACCGACGCAACGTTATTTTGCGCGATCTGGACGGAACGAATTGATTTATACTAAAAAAAGGGGGGATTGTCGTCTGTCATCTGTAGTCCAAAATAACGGATCGCCGGACGTGCCGGGGTCGAGCCGGACGGACCCAAGCTGTTTTTCTATTTCAAATCACGACACGTACTCTCGAGTTTGTTTTCCCGTTTCTGATAGGCGCGTCGTCGACACACGACCCAGCTGCCGTAGCGCCAGGTATCCCCGAAGGCTGCCTCGCAGTTGCGACCGACCGACCAAGTGCGGATTGGGGTACCGGTGTTGCCCACTGCCAGGCGCCTCGGCACCGGTCAAATAAGGTAGCAGGTTGTAGCCATATAGATGCGCCTTGAAGGCTTGAAGGTCGTATTGCCGGCTTTATAGCCAGTGAGCTTCTCCTTAACGTCGGCAAAGTTGGAAAACGCACCAGCAGGAAAAACCCTGTCGAATGTCCCTTTTTTGTGAGCGGCTCGAGACCTAACGGTGAGAGCGGCTCGAGGCATAGGTTTGAGCGGACCGACCGGATGGACTGGGAGCGTGGAAAGACCGGAAGGGCCAGCGACACTGGGGGAAGTCTCGGTCCACTATCGGCTATCGGCTGCCGATTCGATCCTCCGATCCGTCGCAGGCGCCGGTCTTTTGACGCGCTCCTGTCCGGGCCGGCCGCGAAAACTCCATATGCGAAGTCTGGGATGACTGGGGAGACTGGGGAGACACTTCTGCCGCGTAAGCCCCCTTGCGGCTGTAGCTTGTCGTCCTTAGACACGGCATGCGGCGACGAGCGCGGGTTCATTCGAGCCTCACAGAAGGCCCAGGAATGGCCTCGACTTTCAAGGCTCCAGAGCAACTAGACCTGCCAGCGCCCTTCCAAATCAATCCCAGGGGGATAGGCATTTTGCAGTGGATTTCTGGCGCCTGCGGAGTGACGAGTGACGAGTGCGCGCGGCCCCTTTTCGACCGGTTTGGCCGATCATCAGGTCTGAGCTCTATACCAAAGTGGGGTATTCTTAGATAAGTTCCTATTGATAAATCAATGCGATAGCTAGCATTCCTCTGTGCATGTCTGCGGCTACTGACGAACAGAATGGCTCAAGTGGGTTCGCCAGCAGCGCCTGCCGCACACTGTTCTTTTCCTGGTTGGTCCGCTGAGCTCTGGAAAACGACCGGTCTGCGTGGAAAACCGGACATCTCGCTCAATTTTAACAACAGAGAATGACCCAATGTTACTTCTGGTCCGTAAGGCTGAACGCGAGCGAGAGAGCACCCACCAAGACGAGGCTAACGGCCCAAGTCGCGTCCAGATTGAACCAGCTCCGCGAGACGAACTTGAGACCCAGGTAGCGGTAGGTTAGCCATGCTGCGAATCCGCCGGCCACGATCATAGCGACGGAGTGGACGACGGAGACCAGGACGGCCATGCTGAGATTGGAGTTGATGAGTGCGCCTGCCGCCCGATGACCTCTGTCGAGGTCGGGGGCTCGGCAGAGCCCGAGGTAGATCGGTACGAGCATCAATCCCGCGCCATGAGCGATCGCCACGGCAAACGACCAGAGTGCCAATTGGCTTGGTCGTATCCGAGCTAGCGCCCGAGGATGGCGACGATTGACGAATCGGAAGAGACCGAACCCGATAACCAGGAGGCTGGCACCAATTTGGATCTGTCGCTGCCACTCGATCAGTGTGACAAGCAGCGCGAAGGGAAGGATCACCAAGAACATCGCCAGCAGATGGCCGACCATTAGCGGCCAAAGCGCCGAGACGAGGGCACGCGAATTTTTATCCATCAGCCCGGCTGAAAGGGCGAGCGGCCATCCCATCCCAGGATTAACCCCGTGATAGAGGCCGCTCGCGACGACAACCAGCCAGAGCCCGAGCGGTGTCCAATCAGTTCCCGTCAAACTCAAACCGACGGATAGCAGAACGAATCCGTCGAGCAATCGCCGCCCTCGAGCCGGATCTGATGCGCCCGGTATCCGTCGGGGAAGCTGACCCAGTAGTCATTCGCCAGTTCAAGTCCGCCGCTCGGGCTCGCATTGGCCATGACCTCAGCGCCAGGCACCCCATCGGGATAGAATTGATTGTCCCAGGTTGAGTAGAGCGAGTTGGTCCAGTAGACCCGCTTGCCGTCACGACTGATCTCGACCATTTGCGGACCGCCCGCGTACGGCTTGCCGTTCGGGTGAGGCGTCCGGCGGACAATGCCACCAAGCCGGACTGAGCCAACAAGTTTCGGTTTCCGTGGGTCGGTGACGTCGTACTGACGCATCTCGCCGGTTCCCCAGCAGGCGACGTACAGGAACCGGTCATCCATCGAGAGGTCGATGTCGGTCACCAGCGGCGGCACGGCGCCAAACCCCTGCAGGAGGGGCGGCAACTGGTCCTTCGGCGCCGGCTCGGCCGGGATCGTCGCCGTCTTCTCGATGTGGAACTTGCCGCCTTCGCGCCACCAGGTCCAAATCGAGCCCTCGAGGTTTGTGGTATCGACCACAACGCCCAGGAAGCCGTATTCGCGAACGGGATCGTGCGCAGGCCGCACTTCCAGGGCCATCTGGTGGTGGGCACCGAGATCGATCGTCTGGACGTTGCGTCGCGCCCGCAGATCCCAGAAATGGATTCGATGGCCATACTTGTTCGAGAGCAGGTCCTCCGGCACAATCCCGTTCTCGAACTGCGGCGGCAACCCCCACTCGCTCGTCACCATGTAGTCGCGCGGCAAGTTCCACCAAAAGTCATAGTGTAGCTTCTGCGGTCCGCGGTCGATTTCCCAGCGTCCAAGAATGTCAAACGTCTCGCAGTCCATGATGAAGACGCCGGGCGGCCCATCGGTACCATCCTTGCCGCCGCCGCCGAGGGTACTGACGTAGACGCCCTCCGGCCCACAATGGACCGTGTGAGGTCTTGAATAGCCGGTCTTTCTGAAGACCTCCTCAGGCTCGATGATCTTATGAATCTTCGCCCTAGTGGGATCAGGCTTCGTATCGACGATATAAATGCGCGAGGACCGGATTCCAGGGATGATCAGGTAGCGTCGTTCGAGGAAGGCGTGGCCGGTGAGCGGCGACAATGCCGATGAACAGGCGTTCCAGCCAAAATGGTGGAACTCGTCCCCCTTGTAAGGCATCGTCACAGTATGGATGACCTGACTGAAGGTCGGGGAGCCTGGCTTAACGTCGATCACTGCGAGCGCGTCGGGCTTTGAGAAATCCGGGCTGAGCAGCAAAGTATAGGCGAAGTTCTCCGGTGCAGCTTCCATCGCAAGCTTCGGCGATGCGTGGAAGGTCGGGTCGGGCCTCATCGTCATCGTAGTATGCCTCCCTATTTGCGTTTACGCGTGCCGCTGCGGCAGCTGTTTCCGCAGTTCGTTGGTAGGCATCACAATTTCACGGCGGCATTGCTGCTTATCACGGGGGCCGGCCAAACTGTCGCCGAAAGTTGCACAACCGTCAATCGGCTGAGTTGGGCGCGCGACGGAATATACTGAACTGGAAACGGGTTCACGCCAGAAAACCACGAGCTTGCCCGGGAGTTGTTCATTCAGGCGACTTCGGTCGAACCGAATGAGGCGAGCGGATACATCTGGCTGGCACGCCTGCGTGTTGCACTTCAAGCCGCCCAAAAGGCGGTCCAGATCGATCCCCAAAACCCCTATTCGCACCATGCAGTCGCGGCCGCCTACGCTGGCGGCTGCGAGTTCGAAAATTCCATGCGGGAGGCGCAGCAAGCGGTCAAATTGAACCCCAGCTTTGCTCTCGGCTATTGTCACCTTGGCACTTCAACACTGCATTGCGGCAGACCCCAAGGCGCCGTCGACTTTCTTGAGCGAGGATTGCGGCTCTCTCCGTTCGATCCTCAGAACTTCGTTTGGCTTTTCATGTTGGCGTGGGCCTATTGTTTGTCGCAGCAACCAGAGAAAGGGCTGGTTGCAGCGCGCCGAGCGCTTGCTATGGGACAAGAGAGGCAAGCCGTTGCCGCTTGGCGCCAGGCACCGATGGCTGATCACACTGGCGATTTGATGGGACTGCTGAAACGCTCGAACCCAATATGGGTCGAAGACGTAGAACGGAAATTCCAGGAGATAGGAGACTAACTCACCCTATTCGACCTTCTTGCGTCGATCGTCCTCGCCACGTCAAATGGGCCGGTTTGGGTCCACCGCGATCAGCCGGCAACGCCAATGGCCGAATGTCGAGCGCAGAGGTCAACCGTTATGCTTGTCTTGTTGACTTGCTGTCTTGCTGTCTTACCCCCTTGCCCCAAATCACAGTTCCTCTCCCACCTCTCGTACGACCAACAGAACACTCTGGGCCTGTTGAATTTGACGCCTTCAATTGGCGGCATCGAGGTTTTGGATGCGGCTATACTAGCCTGCATTCAGTTCTTGATTAGCACTGATCAACTTTTTCAACCGTCAACTTAATCGGGCAGTTGCAGGAGGCGTCCGCCCTCAACGATTTTATCTGCTATTTCTGACGAAAATAGCTCGACAAAAAGGTGCAGCCGAAAACCCGGCTCGAGTTCCAACCCCCGTTGGACCAACGGTCTTGCCCCCTGCATACGTCCAGCCAGCGCCAGCGCTGCGGCCTCAAGGAAATAGAGCGAACTTAGGCGAGAATTGGCTTGCACCGCCTTGGCAAAGTGCGATCCTGCCTCATCGTAGCGTGCCTCCTGGATCGCCGCTAGTCCTTGCGACAGATGCGCTGTATAGGCCAACAGATCGAATGGACTGAGTCGAAGCGCACGCTTGGAGTGAGCGATTGCGGTGGCGGGGCGGCCAGAGACGGCGTTGGTCATTGCGGCTATATAATGAGCCGTAGCGCAGGAGACATTAAGCGCCAAGGCACGCTCAATAGCGTTCAAAGCGGTTTCTTGATCCTTAGTCAGAAGTGCGATCACAAACCCGGCGACAGCTAGCGCCGTCGCGTCATCGGTGCCGCTAGCAATCGCCTCGTGGGCGTGCTGGAGTCCGGCGATTCTGTCCACTTCATCAAACCCGGCGCGTGTGAAACACCACTCATGGCACCAGGCGATGAGTGCATGGGCGGCGGCGTAGTTCGGATCGAATTTGAGCGCCATCTCCAAATACTGCATGGCGATCCTGGCATCCTCGGGCATCTGAGACGCCGTGTAGGGCACGGCGCGCAGATAGAGGTCGTAGGCATCGAGATTTTCAGGACGCTTTCGCCGTGACCGTTCGATCTCCGACCTTTGCAGGTTCGGTTCGACGATGGCGACGACTTTTTCGGTGATCTGATCCTGTAGATCGAAAACGTCCTCCAGAGCGCCGTCGAACCTATCGGCCCAAAGATGCGCCCCGGTCTCAGCATCGAGAAGCTGAGCGGTGATTCGCACGCGGTTGCTTACCTTGCGAACGCCCCCTTCAAGTATATAGCGGACGCCTAGTTCGCGTCCCACCTGACGAACATCGACGGCCTTGCCCTTGTAGATGAAGCTCGAATTGCGCGCGATCACGAACAGCCATTTGATCCGCGACAGCCCGGTGATAATGTCTTCGACCATACCGTCAGCGAAATATTCCTGTTCTGGGTCGCCGCTCATGTTCTGGAACGCCAACACAGCGATCGAAGGCTTGTCGGGCAGTGCGAGCCGTGGCGAAGGCTTCTCCGGCGCAGCGGGCTGCGCTGGTGGCGCGGGCTCGGCTTGAGCAGGGACGGCGACTTGCAGCGAATAAACTCGGACCGGATCGGCGATGTTTTTGAGTTCTGTCTGGCCGAGATCGGTAACCGCGAGATCGAGCCTTGCTTTCACCTGGCGATAGGCGTCCTCGGAAAGACAGATCGCGCCGGGCTTGGCGATGCCCTCCAGCCGCGCGGCAATATTAACGCCATCACCCATCAGGTCGCCGTCGCTCTCCTCGACGACATCGCCCAGATGGATACCGATGCGAAAGTCGATGCGGCGCTCGGGCGGCAGCCCGGCATTGCGCTCGACCATGCCGTTCTGTACCTCGACGGCACAACGAACGGCGTCAACTACGCTACGGAACTCGACGAGAGCTCCGTCGCCGGTGCGCTTGACCACCCGCCCCCTGTGCACCGCAATAGTTGGATCGATCAAGTCGCTGCGCAAAGTTCGAAGCCGCGCCAAAGTGCGATCTTCGTCCGCGCCCGCAAGCCGGCTATATCCGACCACGTCGGCGGCCATGATCGCCGCAAGTTTCCGAGTTTCGCTCATCGACACAAAATAGCACAAAGACTCGGCAAAAACCGCGCCAATGCCTCAGACTGTCTGGTTCGTCTTGCCGGTTGCTCAAATGTTATCACCGCTGCTGGCGATACTGCAGTGCAGGTCAGCGCGGGTCTCGTCTGCCACGAGTTGGGCCGCACCGTACTCCTCGGTAGCCGCGCCCTCGAAGCAAGCAGCTTTGGCCTTCCTCGGCATACGATCGCGCGTGATTTTCGTGCTACTGCAAGCCGAGCGCGGTGATCGCGATCCATTGAACCGGCGGAATGGAGACCGGACTTAATCACGCGTCTTGACGTTGTCGGCTGCCGCACGTTTCCTGAGCCCGCCGAGGGGACATTGTCATGGCTGTCCCGCTCGCATTGCTGCGTTTCGGCACGCGCGGCTGCCGGCGCCTACCAGCCTCAGCGCCGGTTACACGTCAGCCTCGGGCGAGGCCCGGCTGGCCAGCGGGGGCGGGCCGGGTTGATGCCAAGGACATGCACATGTCATCGTTCTCGATGCTGGAGGCTGCCCCTGTAACCACCGTGGCTATCGATCGCCTCTGGTGTCCAGTTTCGCCGCCGTCGCGCTAGCCGGTTTACCGTTGTCTCGCCCTCAAAATCCGTGGCCGTTTCGATGAGCTGCGACCGATTCACGTCATCAAAGGTGTTTACGTTGACCACGGCATATCGAGTTGCCTCGATCATGCAGGTTGCGACTGGTATCACGCCACAAGTCAAGCAGACGTGAAAATCCGCAGTTTTCGTTCCGAACCGATATAGCGTGAATTGGGAGTTGTCGGCAATTCGTAGAGAGAAGCGGCCATCTGGGTGCGAGGTCCAGACGGCCCTGTGCTTTGTACACAGGCCGCAGCCACAGGCTCGGACTGGGATAGTCGGCCCGGAATCGGGCCAATCAAACGTCAGGCGGATATTTCCACAATGACAGCTTCCATTAATCCGTCGGAAGGAGGGATCGTGCATGTCAGTAAGCCTCGGGTATTCGCAACGAAACTGCTCGCCCAACGTCCAGAGTAACACTCGCCGATCAGACCGGGTAGACGGCGGCGTTACGGATCACACTCAGACTGGCTGACCCGAACGCGGTGATCTGGATCCTTTGGACCCGGCGTTATGGAGACCCGGCTCAATCATGTGTCTCGGCCATGTGTCTCGGCGCTGGAGGCTGCCGCTGCGGTTTCTAAGGCCGGCCCGGGACACGATGTCGTATACGTCATGTTGCGGCTGGTGTTGGCGGGTCGACGAGCAAGGCATTGGCGACGCGAAAAGCGGGTCGCATAGGGCCCGCACGCGGTCTCAGCAGAGATTGCTACCCCCTGGGTCCTGACCGGCCTGGCGGGGGGTCTCAAACACAAACCAGGGGCAGCCACTCGGCGGGTAGGTGCCGACCCAACGGAAAACGCACCACTCCAGCCGGAACGGCCCTGTCGAATGTTCCTTATATTTTAAGTGTTGATTGGTCGGAGTGGCGGGATTCGAACCCACGACCCCTAGTCCCCCAGACTAGTGCGCTAACCGGGCTGCGCTACACTCCGACTGCCGGTTCTTATAGAGAATGCTGGGGTCATCCGCAACGTGCCGGCCAGTTTTACGTGCCGATCAATTTTCCCTGGCCGCGGCCAGCATCCGCTGGCAGGCCGCGATTTCCGCGAGCGCTTTACGGATCAGATCGACCTCGGTCTTGGCGAGGCGTTTGCCCCCGCCGACCATGCCATCGCGCTCCAATTCTTCCAGGCCGGCACGGTAATTGTCGGGCCCGTCCGCAACATCAGAGCTTTCCAGCACTATTTCGGCCGACGAACCCGCCGGCGCGCCCGGCGCGCCGCCGCGCCGCATAGCAATCAGGGCCCGCGGCCCTTGCTCCTTGAGGATCCGCTGGACCCCTTTGATTGTGTAGCCTTCGCCGTAGAGGAAATGGCGGATGCTGCGCAGCAGTTCGACATCGCCTGGCCGATAATAGCGCCGACCGCCGCCGCGCTTCAAAGGCCGGATTTGGCCAAATCGCGTCTCCCAAAAACGTAGGACATGCTGCGGCAGGTCGAGTTCGTCGGCGACCTCGCTGATGGTTCGAAAGGCCTCGGTGCTTTTTTCGTTCTCTGCCACGCCGGACTAGTCCTGCTCCTCCGCTACGACCTGTCCATTGATCCGCGCTTTCAGAATATTCGAAGGCTTGAAGACCATGACACGCCGCGGCGTTATCGGAACTTCCACCCCAGTCTTCGGGTTTCGGCCGATCCTTTCGCCCTTGGAGCGGACCACGAACGAACCAAACGACGACAGTTTCACAGTCTCGCCGCGCCGTATCGCTTGAGCAATTTCGGCCAATACCATTTCGACCAGTTCAGCCGATTCTATTCGGCTGAGACCAACCCTTTGATAGACGGCTTCCGACAAATCAGCCCGCGTTACGGTTCGTCCAAGCATGACCCGGCTTTTTGCTTTGACCATTGGCCCCCCGACAAATCTAAACGTTACATAAAAAGACAAAGGATGAAACAGGTTTTTGTTGCACAAATCCGTGCCCGAATCGCATTACCAGCGGATTAAGGCACTTCCCCAGGTAAATCCGCCGCCCATCGCCTCGATCATCACGAGATCACCCGGCTTGATCCGCCCATCGCGGCAGGCGACCGAAAGGGCAAGCGGAATCGATGCTGCCGACGTATTGCCATGGAGATGCACGGTCGTGACCACCTTGGAGGGCGAAATGCCAAGCTTGTCAGCCGAGGCATCGATAATCCTTTTGTTGGCCTGATGCGGCACGAACCAGTCGATCGTATCGGCGCTTTCGCCGCTGGCGCGGAAGGCATCCTTGATAACATCGGCAATCATGCCGACGGCGTGGCGGAACACCTCCTTGCCCTCCATCCGCAGATGGCCGACGGTGCCGGTCGTCGAGGGGCCGCCGTCGACATAGAGTTTGGAGCGATGCCTTCCGTCGGAGCGCAGATGGGTGGTGATCACGCCACGATCGTCGCGGCCGCCGGCGCTGGGTTGTGCCTCGAGCACGACCGCGCCGGCGCCGTCGCCGAACAGGACACAAGTCCCGCGATCCTGCCAGTCGAGAATTCGTGAAAATGTCTCGGCACCGATAACCAGCGCCCGCTTGTGCGACCCGGACACCAGGAACTTATCGGCGGTTGCGACCGCGAAGACGAAACCCGAGCACACCGCCTGCAAGTCGAAGGCGACGCCATGGCTCGTTCCTAGGGCCGCCTGGACCTGGGTTGCGGTCGCTGGAAAGGTGTAATCCGGGGTCGAGGTGGCAACGATGATCAGATCAATATCGCCGGCCTGGAGCTTGGCCGCAGCGAGCGCTTCGGCGGCGGCCTTGGTCGCCAGCATCGACGTGGTTTCGCCCTCGGCCGCAATATGGCGTTGCCTAATGCCGGTGCGCTGCACGATCCAATCATCTGACGTATCGACCAGCTTTTCGAGGTCCTGGTTGGTCATACAGCGTTCGGGCAGATAGGCACCTAGGCCGACCACCACGGAACGCAGACGCTTTAGCTTGGGTGCCACCGCTTGCCATCCGTTTGGCTGGAGTTCGCCTAGGCGTTGGCCGCCGCCTTGGCGGCCTCGCCTTTGGCCGGCCTGCCCTGATGCGGGATCGCCAGCGAGTCGCGGATTTTTGCCAGAAGTTCATGCCGGACCATATCGTAGCCGATCTCGATCGCGCCGGCATAGCCAACCGGGTCGGCGCTGCCGTGGCTCTTAATGACGACGCCGTCAAGGCCGAGAAAAACGCCGCCGTTGACGCTTCGGGGATCCATCTTCTTGCGCAAGGCATCAAAGGCCCGGCGCGCAAATAGATAGCCGATTTTCGACATCAGGGAATGATTCATCGCATCGCGCAAATATTGCGCAATCTGCTTTGCCGTGCCTTCCGCCGTCTTCAGGGCGATATTGCCGGTGAAGCCCTCGGTGACGACGACGTCGACCGTCCCCTGACCCAAATCATCGCCTTCGACAAAGCCGTGATAGGCAAGATTGGACCAGGCCGTTTCCTTGAGGATCCGGCTGGCCGCCTTGACCTCGTCTAGTCCCTTGATTTCCTCGACGCCGACATTGAGTAGACCAACCGTCGGTCGCTCCAGATCGAAGACGATGCGCGCCATCGCTGAGCCCATGATCGCCAGATCGACAAGATGCTGTGCATCGGCTCCGATCGTCGCGCCGACATCGAGGACAATCGATTCGCCACGCACCGTCGGCCACATCGCGGCAATCGCCGGCCGGTCGATAGGCGCCATCGTTCGCAGACAGAATTTCGCCATGGCCATCAAGGCGCCGGTATTGCCGGCCGAAATTGTGACATCGGCCCTGCCCTTCTTGACCGCCTCCAGCGCCAACCACATCGAAGAGGTTCGCCGGCCGCGGCGCAATGCCTGGCTCGGCTTGTCGCCCATCCGAACGGCAACATCGGTATGATGGATGCTCGTGCGCGCCGACAGGCGCGGATACGTGGCAAGAAGTGGCCGGATCGCTGCCTCGCTGCCGAAAAAATGAAATTCAATGTCGGGCCGCCGCTCGAGCGCCAGCGCCGCCCCGGGCACGACGACCGAGGGACCATGATCTCCGCCCATGGCATCGAGCGCGATGCGAACTGGTTTGCTCATCGGCGCCAACGCTCCCTTGGCCCAGTCATTAAGCCCAACCGCGCCGCCCGACAACTCGGGAAGCACGACAAGGCCTGTCGCTGCCGATCATTCGCCACGCGGCTTGAACCCTTGCAGAGCCGAAAAAGGCGATTCCTGCCCGTCCTGCACGGCGCCAATCCCGGAAAAACGGAATTCTACTCCCGGCTTACGCGGGTGCGGGTCAAGACCGAGCGCCAGGAATTCGGCGGCAATTTGGCCAAGGTCAATCGTTCCATCGGTAATCGCTTCGGCATCAGCGCACGGTTCGAAGGGCTCGACGACAACGGTACGGCGGAAATTGGACTGCCGTGCCGGCGATGCGAGGGGAAAGAAATGCAAGTCAAAGGGCTCGACTATCTCGCTGTCGAATGGTTCCAGCGAAACGACGCAGATCTGGCGGATCTTCGCCCGCATCTCCCCCCTGACCCTCAGCCCGTGCAGACCGTGCGCCCCTTGCCCGCCCTCAGGCCGGATCGTCATCATGGCCAAGACCCGGTCGATGCCGGCAAGACCCAAGTCCTTCGCCAAGGCCTCGCATTCCGAAGGCTCGGCCTCAATCGTCATCGCCAGGCCGGCCGCCGGAACATCGTCGACCGCAAGCGGACGCGAGAACGGCGGCAGATAGGCAAGATCATCACCGGCCATCGCCCGCGCTGCCTCCATTCCCAGCCATCGCCGCCACCGACGGAAAGTTGAGCGGTCCCGCCATTATTGCCTCGACCGACAGGCCAGCCAGCGCAAACTCGAGCCGGCGCGCATAGGCCGCAAGCTGTTCACACCGCCCCTGGTCCGGCAGGGCATATTTGTGAAGAGCCTCAGACAATGCCAGATCATTGCGCTCACCCAACGCCGCATCATAGACGATGGCCCGGCCGAGAAAAGCCTCCGCCAACACCTGGACACGCTTTGGTACGGACAGATCACCAATACCCGCCTGCCGCAGCATCGCATCGAAGTGGCGAAACACGGAATTGGTCAATTCCTGCGCCATTTCCGGGCCGGGATCGGGCAGCTGATCGAGCCGGCGGATCGTCAGAGCCGCGTGCAGGACGAAGATTTCGAACCGGCCCTCGAAAGTATCGGGCACGCCGTGGCCGACATAAAACCCGGGCTGGCGGGAGGCCGCCATGATCTCGCCGTGAACCCTGTCGATCAAGCGGGTATTGGCGGCGCGCCGGAACCAAGGCAATCGTTCCAGAAAATCGATGCTCATGCCAAAGTCCGCCGGCGGGATTGCGGCCCGATCGCTTGCATTTCATCTGAGTGGGGGTTAGGCATCCCCTCGCCGAGATGCAAGGGAAATTCGCCTGCGGGGGCGGATGCATGTCGCAGCGGGGCCAGGAGAAATCAGATGCTTGGGCATCGCACAGTGAAGATTCGCGGCGGACTTTCCCGGTTGCGTCCGGCCATATGTATGAGCCTGATTGCACTCGGCCTGGCATCTTGCCTCAATTACGACGGCGATCTCCAGCGCGGCTACATTATCGACGAAAGGCTGCTTGAACAGGTTCGCGTCGGATCGTCAGCCGAACAGGTGCTCGTTGTGCTCGGAACTCCGTCGACGACTTCGACCGTGGGCGGCGACGCCTGGTACTATATTAGCCAGAAGATCCATCGCAGTTTCGCCTTTTCGGCGCCGAAAATTACCGATCAGCGGGTACTCGCCGTTTATTTCGACAAGGGCAAGAAAGTCGAGCGAATCGCCAATTACGGCCTCGAGGACGGCAAAGTATTCGATTTTATCAGCCGCACGACGCCGACTGGTGGCGCCGAAGAGAGTTTTGTTCGCAATCTGTTCAAGAATCTGCTGGCGTTCTAAACGGCCCCCCGGCTCGGCAGTCCGCCTTCTGTCAGCCGTGGGCCAGAACCGCGAGCAGCAGCAACGCGACAATATTGGTGATCTTGATCGCCGGATTGACGGCCGGGCCGGCGGTATCCTTGTAGGGATCGCCGACCGTGTCGCCCGTGACCGACGCCTTGTGGGCGTCCGAGCCCTTCAGATGGCGCACGCCGTCCTTATCGACAAAGCCGTCCTCGAAGGATTTCTTGGCATTGTCCCAGGCGCCGCCGCCCGAGGTCATCGAAATCGCCACAAAAAGGCCGTTGACGATGACGCCGAGGAGGGAAGCGCCAAGCGCCGCGAAAGCGGAGGCTTTCGATCCGGAAATCAAGAGAACCGCAAAATAGACGACAATCGGCGCCAGAACCGGCAGCAGCGAGGGAATAACCATTTCACGAATGGCCGCCTTAGTCAGCATGTCGACGGCACGACCATAATCGGGCCGGTCGGTTCCAGCCATGATACCCGGCTTTTCCCGGAATTGGCGGCGCACTTCCTCGACGACTGAACCGGCGGCACGGCCGACCGCGGTCATCGCAATGCCGCCGAACAGATAAGGAATCATGCCACCAAAAATAAGCCCAGCCACCACATAGGGGTTGGACAAATCGAAGGACACCGGTCCCATATTCTTGAAATAGGAAAACGCGGTCGAGCCCGCAGCATTGGCGGCATTGGCGAAATATTGCAGATCGTAACTATAGGCGGCAAACAGCACCAGTGCGCCAAGGCCGGCCGAGCCGATCGCATAACCCTTGGTCACCGCCTTGGTCGTATTGCCGACCGCATCGAGGGCGTCAGTCGACTGGCGGACCTGCTTCGGTAAGCCCGCCATTTCCGCAATGCCGCCGGCATTGTCGGTGACCGGACCAAAGGCATCGAGAGCGACGATCATGCCGGCAAGACCGAGCATTGTCGTCACCGCGATCGCCGTGCCGAACAGGCCAGCCAGCTGATAGGTCGCCAGAATGCCGCCGACGATGACAAGGGCGGGCAGAGCGGTCGATTCCATCGAGACGGCGAGACCCTGAATCACATTGGTACCATGGCCGGTTACCGACGCCTGGGCGATCGAGACAACCGGCCTCTTGCCGGTTCCGGTATAATATTCAGTGATCCAGACGATCAGGCCGGTGACGATCAGGCCAATAACCCCGCAGATGAACAAATTGGTACCAATAATCGAGATTCCGTTCGCGGTGCCGATCGGCCCCCAGCCGATCAGGAAATGCGTGGCAAGTGCAAGACCGGCAACCGACAACAGCGTTGCCGCCCACAGACCCTTGTAGAGCGCTCCCATAATTGAATTATTGGCGCCGAGCTTGACGAAATATGTGCCGGCAATCGAGGTCACCAGACAGGCCGCGCAAATCGCCAGAGGATAGAGCATTGCGGACGCAAGAATCGGCTGGCCGGAAAAGAAGATCGAGGCAAGAACCATGGTGGCAACGACGGTCACCGCATAGGTCTCGAAAAGGTCGGCGGCCATGCCGGCGCAATCGCCGACATTGTCGCCGACATTGTCGGCAATCGTTGCTGGATTGCGCGGATCATCCTCGGGGATTCCGGCCTCGACCTTGCCGACGAGATCGGCGCCGACATCGGCACCCTTGGTGAAAATACCGCCGCCGAGACGGGCGAAGATTGATATCAGCGAGGCACCGAAACCAAGCGCCACAAGAGCGTCAATGACCTCGCGGTCATTGACGGCATGCCCCATTGGCCCGGTCAAAATATAATAATAGACGCTGACGCCGAGTAGCGCCAGACCGGCGACCAGCATGCCGGTAACGGCACCCGATTTGAACGCGAGATCGAGGCCGCCGGCAAGCGACTTGGTCGCGGCCTGGGCGGTGCGCACATTGGCACGGACCGAGACATTCATACCGATGAAGCCGGCCACCGCCGACAATACCGCGCCGATCACGTAGCCGAGCGCGACGCCCCAGCCGAGCAGCCAACCGATCAACAGGCCAATGACGACGCCGACGAGGGCAATGGTTGAATATTGGCGCTTGAGATAGGCCTGGGCGCCCTCCGCTATGGCGCCGGCGATTTCCTGCATGCGCTGAGAGCCGGCATCGGCAGCCATCACCTGCATGATCGTGACCCCGCCATAGACCAGGGAAAGCAGGCCGGCCAGGATTATAAGCCAAATCGCGGTCATGAAATTTTGCCCTCATTTGTTCTTCCCCCGGTCATCCTCACTGCGCTGCCCGCGCTTGACTGGCACGCGCTGCTTGCATGGCACGCCGCTGGGGATTGGTCGGCGACGCGGCCCCTCATGCCAGAAAGCGCGTGTCACTGCAATCGATGCTGCGCCGAACCCCCAGCCTGGCCGAGGCAACCTTCGTCTAATCAGTTCAGAAATGGCTGAAGGAGGCGCGTTCGAAGTGCCGAACCTCGCCGTCGACGCCGACCAAGACCGGCGCTGCCGTGCCGGCGACCGCTTCGCCGAAATGCGTCACCGGCACGCCACATTGACGGGCGCGCGCTTCGAAGGCTGACGCGCGCGCCGAAGGCAGTGCGACGATCAGTTCGTAATCGTCGCCGCCGGTAACGGCAGTCTCGAACCATGTTGGTCGCGCCGCGATCGCGGCGCGCGCTGCAAGCGAGAACGGCACCCGACCAAGCTCGATTCGTCCGCTGACGCCCGAAGCGTGCAGCATTTTGACGGCATCGCCGATCAGGCCGTCGGACACGTCCATCCCGGCATGCGCAAATTCGCGCAGGACCTCCGCCAATTTCAGGCGCGGTTGCGGTAGCAGATAGCGGTCGATCAGGAAGGCGCGCGCCATAGCCGGCAGAGCCGGCGCTTGATCCTCTACCCCATCCCGGCGCAGTCCCAGCCCAATAGCCGCGTCGCCGATCGTGCCCGTCACATAGAGCAAATCACCGGCCTTAACGCCGGTGCGGCGGACGAATTGGCCAGTCGGCACCAGTCCGAGCGCGGTAATGGCTATGGTCAGAGGGCCACGCGTCTTGACTGTGTCGCCGCCGAGCAGCGGGCAAGCGAATGCCAGAGAATCCTCGCCCAGACCTTGCGCGAAGCCGGCCATCCAATCGGCCCGCCAATCTGGGGTCAGCGCCAACGCCAAGACAAAGCCGGCCGGGCGAGCGCCCTTGGCGGCAAGGTCCGACAAATTAACGCGCAGGGCCTTCTGCGCGATTTGGCCCGGCCGATCGTCGGCGAAGAAATGCATGCCTTCGACCAGGGCATCGGTCGTCACCACCAGATCCTCGCCTGGCGGCGGCGTGATTAAGGCAGCATCGTCACGCAGGTCGAGCGAGCCGGTTCCGGCAATCGGTCCGAAATAGCGGGCGATCAATTCGTCTTCGTTTGGCCGATGGCCAGCCATGCGCGCAGCCCTTCACGCGATGCGGGGTTGGAATTCACCGGCCCGTAGCTGGCGGGCGACGGCATCAAGCACCCCGTTGACCATGCCGACTTCCTCCCCGGCGAAGAAAGCGGCAGCAAGATCGACATATTCCTTGATCGCGACCCGTGCTGGAATGTCCTTGCGCCGCATCAACTCGTAGGTGCCGGCCCGCAACACCGCCCGCAGGACCGCCTCGACCCGCCGCAGCGGCCAGCTTGCCGCGAGCGTCTCGTCGACGACCCGGTCAATCGCCTCTTGATCGATGAGCACGCCTTCGACAATGGCACGGAACAGCCGCAATTCCGCCGGCCGGTATTGATCACCCTCGATTTCCGAGGCGATCCAATGCTGTTCGAACTCCGGCAAGATTTCCAAAATGCCCTTGCCGGTAAGTTCCATCTGGTAGAGGGCCTGCACCGCCGCAAGCCGGCTCGCCGAGCGATCGCCGCCGATCATGCGCTCTCGACCTGTTGTTTAAGGGCGATCAATGCGAGCGCGGCACGCGCCGCCTCGCCGCCCTTGTCGCCCTGATCGATGGCGGCACGGGTCAGCGCCTGCGCCTTAGTCTCGACCGTTAAAATGCCGTTGCCGAGCGGCAGTCGGCGCGCCACGGCAAGCCCCATCAGGGCACGCGCGCTCTCGTCGGCGACAATTTCGAAATGATGGGTCTCGCCGCGGATGACACAACCGAGCACGACCGCCCCATGATAGGGGCATCGGCGCGCTTCGGCGGCATCGAGCGCGATCGCCAAAGCGATCGGAATTTCGAGTGCACCGGGCACGACAAGACATTCGACCTGCGCCCCCGCTTCGTCCAGCGCCCGCCGGGCGCCCGCCAACAAGGCCACCGCGATCTCGGCATAATAGGGTGCCTCGATCACCAGCACGCGGGCGCCGTTGACCGCAACAGGCCGCCCTGGGCGCCGATCGATATGGGCCATCCGCCACTCGCAATGGCCGGACACACAGCGCGCCCGGACGAATTGTGACTAACCCGGGCCGGGCCACGCTGCAAGCCTCCTTCAGCCGGCGGCCTCGGCAAGCCTGGCAGCATAACGGGCCATTTGATCGATTTCGAGATTGACGCGATCGCCCGCCGCGGTCGCTCCCCAGGTGGTCACCGCCAGCGTGTGAGGGATGAGAAGAACGGCGAACCGGCTGCCGCCGATTGCATTAACCGTCAGCGAGGTGCCGTCGAGGCTGACCGAGCCCTTTTCGGCGATGAATTTCGCCAGGCTTTCGGGTGCCTCGATTTCGAATTGGGCCATGCCGTCAAAATCCCTGCGGCTGACCACAAGGGCAGTACCATCGACGTGCCCGCTGACGAGATGCCCGCCGATTTCTTCGCCGACCCGCAGCGAGCGTTCGAGATTGATCCTGGTGCCAATCCGCCACGCCGCGGCCGTGGTTCGCGCCAGCGTCTCGGCCCCGACGTCGACGTCGAACAGGGTGCGACCCTGCTTTTGGGCCACTTTAACGATTGTCAGGCACGGCCCGGCGCAGGCGATCGACGCACCCCGCTTAAGCGCGGCGGCCCGATAGCTGCAGGCGATCGTCAACCGCCGCATTTCGCCCAGGCTCTCGCTTTCGACCACTTCCCCGATGGCACTGATGAGGCCCGTGAACATGCTAAAACCGCCGCTGGAAATGCCGCAACCGATCGGCGCCAATGCGCTTTTCGCCAAGTGGCCGATAGAAACGCGGATCGGCGAGCCGCGTGCGGGTCGGCGCGTCGAGCGCCACGACCCCCTCACGATTGAGTCGCTTAACCGCCGTCAATAGCATGACCTCGTCGGCCAGACCTGCCCTGATCAGGGCGCTGGCAATGGTCGGACCGCCCTCGCTGAAAATTCGTGTGAGGCCGCGTCGAGCCAAACCCGCCAGTGCCTCGGCAAGATCGAGCGAGCCGGTGCTGTCACGCCCGACCCGCATCGTTTCGATACCGCGCTCGGCCAGTTTCGCCGCGGCGCCATTTGCGTCCTCGGCCGCAATGACCAGGGTTGGAACTGACGCGGCCGTTGCCACCAGCCGCGAACGCATGGGCAGCGTCAATTGGCTGTCGAGGACGATGCGCAAGGGCTTTCTGGCCTCAAGCCCAGGCAAACGGACGGTCAGCAGCGGATCGTCGGCAATCAGCGTGCCGCGGCCGATCATAATCGCATCGTGCAGCGAGCGCTGCATGTGAACAAACAGGTCGGCCGCTTCGCCAGTGATCATCAAGCGTGGGTCGTGGCGGTCACCCGCGACATAACCGTCGGCGGTTTCCGCGAGCTTGAGGGTGACCGTCGGCCGGCCCACGGTCGAGCGCAGAATATGGCCGAGATTGGCGCGAAAGGCTTGGTCCTCGCCGATGCCGACCGTCACCGCAACGCCGGCCGCGCGCAGCCGTGCATGGCCGGCGCCACGCACCCTTGGGTCGGGATCATCGAGGGCAGAGACGACGCGGCTGATGCCGGCCGAAACAATCGCATCGACGCAGGGCGGTGTGACGCCGAAATGGCTGCACGGTTCGAGCGAGACATAGAGAGTTGCCCCGCGTGCCCGGGCGCCGGCATCTCTGAGGGCTTCGGTTTCGGCATGCGGACGTCCGCCGGGTCGGGTGAAGCCGCGCCCGACGATGACGCCGTCGGCGACGACCAGTGCGCCAACGGCTGGGTTAGGTGCCGTGCACCCCAAGCCCCGGCGCCCGAGCGCCAGCGCAGCCGCCATAAAGCGACTATCCCGGACGCGCGCAGCTTCTGTCACACGCCACCCTTGCTCGGTTCCCGCTTGGTTCTGGGCGTTGCCGCAGGTTTGGCCGGGTTGAGCCCGGCGCCCTCGCCCGATAGTTCGCCGATCAGGGCGCCGAAATCTTTTGGCTCGTCAAAATTGCGATAAACCGATGCGAAGCGGACATAGGCAACGTGATCGAGGCCCTTTAGTCCATCCATCACCAATTCGCCGATCCGGTCGCTCGAAACTTCCGGCTCGCCGAGGCTTTCGAGCTGCCGCACGATGCCGTTGACAAGCCGCTCAATCCGCTCAGTTTCAACCGGACGTTTGCGCAAAGCGACTTCGACCGAGCGCTGCAGCTTGTCGCGGTCGAAGGGTACCCGTCGACCGGATTTCTTGACCACCATCAACTCGCGTAGTTGGACCCGCTCGAAGGTCGTAAAGCGGCCGCCGCAATCCGGACAGACCCGGCGCCGGCGGATCGAAGCCGCATCCTCGGTCGGACGCGAGTCTTTGACCTGAGTATCAAGACTGCTGCAATACGGGCAACGCATCGCCTTTTACCGGCCCTTCCGCTTCATCCGTAAATCGGGAAACGGCGCGTCAAAGCCTGGACCTCGTTCCGGATATGCGCTTCCAGCGCGCCATTGGCGGCCTCGCCATTGCGGGCAAGCCCATCGAGCGTTTCGGCCACCAGGGCCCCGACGCGCTGAAACTCGGCGATCCCAAAGCCGCGCGAGGTGGCAGCCGGCGTGCCGAGTCTGATGCCAGAGGTGATAGCAGGTTTTTCCGGATCGAACGGCACGCCATTCTTGTTGCAGGTGATATGCGAGCGACCCAGCGCCAGTTCGGCGGCCTTACCGGTGAGTTTTTTCGGCCGCAAATCGACGAGCATCAGATGATTGTCGGTGCCGCCGGCAACAATATCAAGACCGGCCGCCTTGAGGGTTTCCGCGAGTGCCCTGGCATTGTCGACGACCTGGCGGGCATAATGTTTGAACTGCGGCCGCAACGCCTCGCCGAAGGCAACGGCCTTGGCTGCGATGACATGCATCAGCGGGCCGCCTTGCAGCCCCGGAAAGACGGCCGAATTCAATGTCTTGCCGAGCGCCTCGTCGTCACTGAGAATGAGGCCGCCGCGGGGACCGCGTAGCGTCTTGTGGGTCGTCGAGGTTACCACATGGGCATGCGGGAATGGTGAAGGGTGGGCACCGCCGGCAACCAGACCGGCGAAATGCGCCATGTCGACCAGAAAATAGGCGCCGATGGAATCGGCAATGGCCCGCATCCCCGCGAAGTCCCAATGTCGCGAATAGGCCGAGCCGCCGGCAATGATCAGTTTCGGGCGTTCGCGTTGGGCGAGTTCGGCGACCTCCTGCAAATCGACCAAATGATTGTCGCGGCGGACACTGTAGCTAAGGCCGCGGAACCACTTGCCGGAGAGATTGACGGGCGAGCCGTGGGTCAGGTGACCGCCCGCGGCAAGATCGAGCCCGAGAAAACTGTCGCCAGGCCGCAGCAGCGCCAGAAACACCGCCTGGTTGGCCTGGCTGCCGGAATTCGGTTGGACATTGGCAAACCGGCAATTGAACAGGCGTCGTGCCCGATCGATCGCCAGGTTTTCGGCGATATCGACGAATTGGCAGCCCCCATAATAGCGTCGGCCAGGGTAGCCTTCGGCATATTTGTTGGTCAACACCGAGCCCTGAGCCTCGAGCACGGCGCGCGACACGATATTTTCCGACGCTATCAGCTCAATCTCGTCGCGCTGCCGGCCGAGCTCATTGGCAATCGCCGCGGCAATTTCGGGATCACTCTCGGCCAGGCTTGCCGAAAAGAACGGATCGGCCGCACCAAAGGCGGCCTGGGGCGAGGACAGGTCTTCCTTGAGGTCCATAGGATCTTCCCGATTGGGACGCCAGGCCGGCCGGCCTTTGGGCGCACGCCCCACGTCCGTGCGCCTAGCACGACTCGCCCGAAAGGTCCAAGGGCGGCGCGCCGGGCCTTCCCCTATTCGTCGTCCTGCATCAACTGACCCTGGGTCAGATTGTCAGCCGGCGGCGAATAGCCGGGCGTGAACGGCGCTGCCGACGCGTTGCCGGCGGCAAAGCCGTCGCGTTGGTAGATGTCCTCGCGGAACTGGGCCAAACCGTCCGGGGTCGCCCAGGCGGTGACATAGACCCAGTAGACCGGCACTGGCTGGGTCAATTTGACGTCGATGCGCTGGCCGGAGCGGATCACTTCGTCGATCTGATCACGCCCCCAACCCGGCGTCTCCTTGAGTAGCCAGGCAACATAATCGCGGACATTCTGGACCCGCACGCAGCCCGACGAGACGAAGCGGAAATCATCGCCGAAGATCCCCTTGGCTGGGGTGTCGTGCATGTAGACGCCATAGGGATTGGCAATGTTGATACGCACGAAGCCAAGCGAATTGAAATCGCCGCCCGTATCCTGCCGGAACTGAAAATTGGTGGCGTCGAGTGAGTTCCAATTGATCTGTTCCGGGGTGACTTCCATCCCCTGCTTGTTATAGACGCGGATATGGTTGGTTGCGAGATAACCGGGATCGGCCTGCATTTTCGGAATCAGATCCTTGCGAATGATCGAGGCCGGCACTGTCCAGAACGGATTAAAGTTGATTTCCAGCGCTTTGGCATTCATCACCGGAGATTGCCTGTCGATCTTGCCGACCCCCGCCGCATGATGGGTCGCCACTTCGCCATTCTCAACGGTCTCGACCGCGGCAGCCGGAATATTGACCATCACGAATCGGGCGCCGAGGTTGCCCGACAAGGCTCGCAGCCGGACGACATTGGTCTCCAACTGGCGCAATCGCTGCTCGACCGGAATATTGAGCGCGGCAAAGGTTTGCTGGGCGACAACGCCAGTCGGGCCGAGCCCGTGGCGTAGCTGGAAGCGGCGCACTGCCGTCTCGACATAAGAATCAAACACCGGCGAAGCACCAGTCTCGGGCGAAAGATCGCCCGACGCGATCAGCCGATGGCGCAGCGCCACAACCGCCGGGCTCTTGACCCCGAGCTTCAAGGTCTGACCCGATGGCACCTGGCCCCAGCCGCCGCGCGCCGCCAGTGCCTGGTACTGCTGGATCATCCCTTCCGTCGCGGCAAGCGTCTGCGGCGATAGTACCGGCGTTGTCGAGCGGCGTACCGCAAGCGCCGTGCCTTCATCATACTTCTGGGCCCATTCGGCCTGCTGGCCCACGAGCCCGGCTTCCGGATCGATTGGCGCGGCTGAACCCGGGCGGGCCAGCAGGGCGCTCAGTGAACAGCCGAGCAACAGACGCGCCGCCTCGCGGCGCGTCGTGGATCCAAATCGCGAACGGAAACGTAATGACACGGCAGACCCCACAATCTTTGCTTCGCCGGTTCGACCCATTGGCCAATCCCCGACCTCTTCGCGTCCCTGCCCCATCGTTGAACCGCCTGCCCGCCGCGGCATTTTCTTACGCCTGGGCAGGGTTTTGTTCACCCTCGTTAGGCCGGGTTGGCGGAAAGTCCAGTCAAAAACCCGTGTCCCACGCCCGGCAAGCCGGCCGTCATCCCTTCCCCAGACCGCCGTTAGCACAGATATGGTGAAAAAAGAACAAAAAACCCGGTTCTTTTGTAACGGAAAGGGCTCACGCATGCATGAAATTCGAGCAAAGCTGCCATGCTCCTGATCCTTGGCCTGAGCCTGACGGTGTCGCTGACCGCCTTTTCCGTGCTCTGGCTGGCTAGCCTACGGCTCAACGATATCAGCATCGTCGACAGCTATTGGGCGACCGGTTTTGCGGTTATCGCCTGGCTCAATCTGTGGTGGCAAGGCGCACCAGACCGATGGCAGCTCGGCTTTGCCGGCCTGGTCAGCCTCTGGGCCCTGCGCATGACCGTGTATCTGGTCCGCCGTCATCGCCATGCGGGGAGCGAGGACAGGCGCTATCGGGCCCTCAGAGAAGCCGGCGGCCGACATTTTCGCCGCGACAGCCTGTTCACCATTTTCTGGCTGCAGGCCTTGCTTCAATGGCTAATCGCGGCGCCCATTCATGCCGTGACAATCTTGCCGGTCCTGCCGCGGCCGTCCGTCGCAGTGTCAAGTGCCGGCATTGTCGTTTTTATCCTCGGCCTTTCGATCGAGGCCTATGCCGATGCCGCGATCGCCCGCTTCCGGGCAACCCCCGCCAATAGCGGCAAACTCTTGACCGACGGAATTTTCGCTTGGAGCCGGCACCCCAATTATTTCGGCGAGAGCCTGGTCTGGTTTGGCCTCGCGCTGGCAAGCTACGCCTTGTCCGGCAGCATGATCGGCTTTGCCGGCTGGCTGCTGTTGACCTTTTTGCTGGTCAAAGTCTCGGGCGTGCCAATTCTCGAAAAGCTATGGGCCGAGCGGCCAGGCTATGCCGCATGGGCGGCGCGGACCAGCCCCTTTCTGCCACGCCCACCGCGCGCGGGGGTCGAAGCCCGCGGCATCTCCCAATGAGCTTTTCGCCGCCCAGCGCTTACAGCCGATAACGGATCTGATCAGTCCAAAACCGCTCGAGCCGGGCCAGCGACTGGTTCAGGCGATGGAACTCGTCGGCGCTTATGCCGCCGATCTGCTCGACCGTGGTTATGTGCTTTTCGTAGAGGCTTGTGACAATGTCGTGGACGCTTTTGCCTTTTTCGGTCAGGCTGATCCGCACTGCGCGCCGGTCGATGCGCGACCGGGCATGGTGCAAATAGCTCATTTCGACCAGCTTTTTAACATTATAGGAGACGTTCGAGCCGAGATAATAGCCGCGTGTGCGCAATTCTCCGGCCGTTAATTCCTTGTCGCCTATGTTGAACAGGAGCAGGGCCTGTACGGAATTGACATCGGAACGACCGCGCCGATCGAATTCGTCCTTGATAACGTCTAGCAAGCGGCGGTGCAGACGTTCGACCATGGCAAGCAACTCGATGTAGACCGGCCGGACTTCGTTAATACGGTCGCTTCGCGATTGGGTTTGTTCCGTCTTCATCGCTGTATTCATGACACATCCCGTTGTCTTGTTGATGCTTCCCAGCTTTTTTCAACTGTTTTATGGGAACGGAATCTAGCCAGATTGCATGAAGACGAGTTTAAGCAACAAAATGAATCACGAGTTTACTCAATCTGTTGATTTCAAGGTGAAAAAATCCGCAAGATAGTGCGTGCAACCCTATCGGTCGCGCTCGACCGATGCCCGATAATTGAGCCCGAAATAGACGGCGATCAGCGCCACATTGGCAACCATGACTAGGCGCCCTCCGACGACCGTCCCACCCGGCAAAAAGACCAACGCGGCCAATTGCGCGAAAGCCGCGAGCAGCCAGATGATGCCGCCCCAAGGCGCCGCAAGCCATAGGCCGACGGCGGCGATCAGATCGAGAACGGCAAAGAACACCACGGCAGCGGCACCAGAACCCGGCATCGCCTCGAAGGCGGCCTGGTCGAGCATCAACACACGCCATTGCATCAGGCCCTGGACCATCCACAATGCCGCAACCAGGCGCATGAATATGACCAGGGCCGAACCCCATCGCGTCGGCCGGTTCTCGCCGCGGCCGATTTCGATCGCCGGAACCGGCTCGGCTTCCAAATGCACCCGCCCAGCCGGCCTCTGCGCCCGGTTCATGGCCGGCCCCCATCGTCCTCAAATGCGAGTTCATCCGGACCGAGCGAGGCGAAATAGGCCTCGATCGCCTGCTCGTCCAACCCGCCTATGGTTGGCGGCTGCCAGCGCGGGGCTTGGTCCTTGTCGATGATCAGCGCCCGCACCCCTTCGGCGAAATCGTGGCCACGGCACAGCCGCGTCACGATGCGATATTCCAAAGCCAGCGCTTCGTCAAAATCCAGCCTGACCCCAAGCCGCATCTGCCGCAGCGCAATCGCAAGACTGGTCGGCGACTTGCCGGCAAGCGCCGCGAGCGCGCCGCCGGCAAACGCCGAACCTTCGGCGGCGCCAAGACGCAGACGCGCCTCAATCGCCGCGAGCCGCTCGCCTGCAAAGTAGCGATCAATTTCGCCGCGCGCGGCGGCAATCGCCGATGGCGGCGCCGGCGCGACCGCGGCAGCGAGCGCCGCCTTGCAGTCCGGCCCGGTCAGTCGCTCGGCCAGATCGGCAAAGGAAGCGCTCGGCACGTAATGGGTGGCAAGGCCAAGAGCGATCCCATCGCCGCAGGACGCCCGGGCGCCGCTGAGCGCAAGATAGGTGCCGGTTCGGCCCGGGCAACGGGGCAGAACATACGTCGCGCCGACGTCCGGGAAGAAGCCTATTCCGACCTCGGGCATGGCAAAAGCGTAGCAGTCCCCGGCAACCCGCGCCGATCCATGGACCGACACGCCGACGCCCCCGCCCATCACCAATCCATCGATCAACGCGATATAGGGTTTCGGGTAATGGTGAATCCGGTGGTTGAGGCGGTATTCGCGCGCCCAGAATGCCAGCACACCCTCATGATTTCCGGCGGCGATCTGTCCAGCGAGTTGCCGGATGTCGCCACCGGCGCAAAAAGCCCGGCCAGCCCCGGTAATGACGACATGCGCAATTCTGGGATCGTTCGCCCAGGCCTCGAGCGCCCTGGTGAGCCCGTCGATCATGCCCGCCGTCAGCGCGTTCAGCGTTTGCGGCCGGTTTAATACGACAAAACCGGCATGGCCGCGCCGTTCGCACAGTATTTCAGCGACATCCGACAAGCCATCCCCGCCCTTGCTCATTCGCGCTCCATCGCCCCCTTCACCGGCTTTTACGCTTTTTACCGGCTTGCTGCCTATGCTAAGGAGCACGGACAGGCATTTTTTGGAGAGGCCATGTCGACGCCCATCCGACCCCTGGTCGAAGCAAGAGCAAAGCGCCGCCCTGAGAAACAAGCCGCGGAAGGCCGGGATGCCCAATTGATCGAGCGGCCGCGCCGCAACCGCAAGGCGGAATGGGCGCGAAGGCTGGTGCGTGAAAGCGTGCTCAGCGAAAACGACCTGATCTGGCCGATCTTCCTGATCGCTGGCGAACGCCGGCGCGAGCCGGTCGATTCCATGCCGGGGGTCGAACGGCTGACAATCGACGAAGCCGTCAGGGCTGCCGAACGAGCCGTCGGACTCGGCATTCCCGCGATTGCCCTGTTCCCCAATACCGACCCGGCGCTGCGCGACCAGGACGGGCGCGAAGCCCTGAACAGCGATAATCTCGTCTGCCGCGCCTGCCGGGCCATCAAGCGGCACGTCCCCGACATTGGCCTTGTCACCGACGTCGCCCTCGATCCCTATACCAGCCATGGTCACGACGGTCTGTTGCGCGATGGCGCGATCCTCAATGACGAGACGGTGGCCGTTTTGGTCGAGCAAGCGCTCAACCAGGCCGCAGCCGGCGCCGATATTATCGCACCCTCGGACATGATGGACGGCCGGGTCGGTGCGATCCGCCGGGGTCTCGAGGCGGCCGGATTCCAGGATGTCCAGATCATGGCCTATGCGGCCAAATACGCTTCGGCCTTTTACGGACCGTTCCGAGATGCGGTCGGCTCCGGTTCGCTGTTAAAAGGCGACAAGAGAACCTATCAGATGGACCCGGCTAATAGCGATGAGGCCCTGCGCGAAGTGGCACTCGATCTGGCCGAAGGCGCCGATCTGGTCATGATCAAGCCGGGAATGCCCTATCTCGACATACTCCAGCGGGTCAAACAGCATTTCAAAGTGCCGACCTTCGCCTATCAGGTCAGCGGCGAATATGCGATGATCATGGCGGCAGCGCGTAACGGCTGGATCGACCCGCAGGCAGCGATGATCGAAAGCCTGATCGCCTTCAAGCGAGCCGGGGCCGACGGTGTTCTCACCTATTTCGCCGAACGGGTCGCGACAGATTTGAAGGCGTCACGCTAGGAAGCGCGCGGGTCTTGTCAAATCCGCTGCCGTCCCCACATCAGGGCGCGAGGAGTGATTATGTCCTATCCCGAAGCAAGCGGCGCCGTCTTTGAGCGCTCCTATGGCGATCTGGCGCGCCTGCGCTACGATCTGACCGGCGTCAGGCGCCGGCGGATGGTCGCGGCCTTTTTCGACATGCTCTTTGTGACCTTCCTCGTCATCGCGGTCTGGCTCGCCACGCTCGGCATCGCGCTCGTCCTGCTGCCGCCGCTCTACCCGATCATCGCTTTCTTTTATAATGGCCTGACGGTTTCGGGCGCGGGCATGTCGACCTGGGGCCAGCGGCTGATGGGCCTCGAGGTCCGGATGTACGAGACCGGCGCGAGGGTCCCCTTCCTCAACGCGGCCGCGCAGGGCGTGCTGTATTACGTCAGCTGGATGATGCCCTTGGTTTTTCTGCTGGCACTGGTTCTCCCCGGCAAACGCTGTCTGCACGACATTCTGTCGGCGGTAATCGTGGTGCGCCGTCGATTCCCCTGATTTCGGCTTGCCCGGCGCCGAAATGTCCCCTTATTCTTGGCGAAGGACGCCCGAATCGGCGCCGCAGGGAGGGAGAGACCGGTGACGAGGGAACCGCGCGACGCCCCGCAGTTCTATCTGACCGGACCGCAGCCCTGTCCCTACCTGCCCGGCCGTCACGAACGCAAGGTCTTTACCCATCTCATCGGAAGACGGGCCGGCACCCTCAACGACACGTTGACCCAGCACGGTTTTCGACGCTCGCAGACCATCGCCTACCGGCCCGCCTGCGAGCAATGCCGGGCCTGCGTTTCGGTCCGGGTCAGAGTCGACGAATTCATGCTCGGCCGGAGTTTTCGCCGGCTGATCGAGCGCAGCCGCGATCTTTGCGGCGAGATCGTCGCCAATCAGCCGAGCGCCCAGCATTACGCCCTGTTTCGGGCCTATCTCGATGCCCGACACAACGAGGGCGGCATGGCCGATATGAGCGTCATGGACTTTGCCATGATGATCGAAGATTTGCACATTGAGACAAGGCTGATCGAGTATCGATTGCGACACGGCGCCAGACCGCTGCTCGCCGTCGCCTTGACCGATATTTTGAACGACGGCCTTTCGATGGTCTATTCGTTCTATGATCCGAGCGAGGAACGCCGCTCGCTCGGCACTTTCATGATCCTCGACCATATTGCCCGCGCCAGAGCCATGGGCCTGCCCTACCTCTATCTCGGCTATTGGGTCGAAGGCTCACGCAAGATGGCCTACAAGGCCCGTTTTTTGCCACAGGAACGGTTGGGCATCAGCGGCTGGGAATTCGTCGGCGCGTGAGGCTCAGCCAAATCGGTTGGTTCTGGGAAATCCCTTCGGCGGCAGCCGGCCAGCCTCGGCACGGTTGCCAATCCAATCACGCAAATCCGACTTGCCGAGATTGAAGCTGCGGCCGGCCGAGTCGCGCCAGGTCAGCCCGTCCTTCAAGGCAAATACTTGGACGTCGCTGAGGCCGCCGTCCTTAAAGCGCTGCAACCGCACGCCCTTGCCGCGGGCCATTTTCGGCAGCTGTGCCAGTGGAAAAATTAGCAATTTGCGATTATCGCCGATGCAGGCGACGTGATCGCCGTCGGCCGGCACAAGAATCCGCGCCGTTGCACCCTCCGCCGGCGTCAGAACGATTCGCCCCTTTCGGGTCGAAGAGGTCAGCTCATCCTGCCTGACCAAGAAGCCGCGTCCGTCCGACGCCGCGATCAGCATACGGCGGCCGGCCTCGTACGGCAGAACCGCGGCAACATCGGCGCCCTCGTCAATTTCGGCCATTAACCGGATCGGCTCGCCATGGCCGCGCCCACCCGGTAGCCGCGCCGCCTCGAGCGTATAGGCTTTGCCGTTGCTGGCCAGCACCAGGATCCGCGCCGTCGTCTCTGAGGCAAACGAGATCTTGAGCGAATCGTCGGCCTTGAAGGTGAGGCCGGCGAGATCGACAACATGGCCTTTCAAAGCCCTAATCCAGCCCTTCTCACTGACCACAATAGTGATCGGCTCGCGCTCGATCATCGCTTGCGAAAGATCAACCGAATCGCCAAGCGGCGGCGCCTCGAAACTGGTCCGCCGCTTGCCGATGGCGGTTGCGCCGCCGAAGCCCTTCTTCAATTCGCGGATCTGCCAGGCAATGGTTTTCCATTGCAACTTCTCGTCGGCGACCAGCCGGTCGACCTGAGTGCGCTCCTCGATCAATTGATCGTGTTCACGCCGCAATTCGATTTCTTCGAGCCGGCGCAGCGAGCGCAATCTGGTGTTAAGAATATATTCCGCCTGGACCTCGCTTAATGCAAACCGTGCCATCAATCGCGCCTTGGGCTCGTCCTCCTCGCGAATAATCCGGATCACCTCGTCGAGATTGAGAAAGACGATCAGCATGCCGGCCAGCACCGCAAGGCGGTGCTGGATTTCGCCATGGCGGTGGCGCGAGCGGCGCAGCAGCACGTCGCGGCGATGGTTGAGCCATTGCCAGAGCGCCTCGGCAAGGCCAACGACTCGCGGCACGGTGCCATCGACCAGCACGTTCATGTTGACCCCGATCCGCGTTTCGAGCTCGCTCAATCGAAACAGGGATTCCATCATCAGGGCCGGGTCGATACTGCGGCTTTTCGGCTCGAGGACGACCCGCACGTCCTCGGCCGATTCATCGCGGATATCGCCCAGCAACGGCAGTTTCTTGTCGCCGAGCAATTCGGCGATCTTTTCGATCAGCCGCGACTTCTGAACCATGTAGGGAATTTCGGTGACAACCAGCACATAGCCGCCGCGCGGCAATTCCTCACGATGCCATCGAGCTCGCAGCCGAAAGCTGCCGCGCCCGGTCTGATAGGTCTGGGCGATTTCCTCGGCAGGATCGACAACGATGCCGCCGGTCGGAAAATCCGGCCCTTGGACAAACTGCATCAATGTGTTCGAGCCGGCCTTGGGATGCGCGATCAAATGCAGCGCCGCATCGCAAAGCTCGCCGACATTATGCGGCGGGATCGCAGTTGCCATCCCGACTGCAATCCCCTGGCTGCCATTGGCCAGAAGATTGGGAAAGGCGGCCGGCAACACGACCGGTTCAAGCGTCTCACCGGAATAATTGGCTCGGAAGTCGATGGCATCCTCGTTGATGCCCTCGAGCAGCAGCCGGGCGACGTCACTCATCCGTGCTTCGGTATAGCGATAGGCCGCCGCGCCATCGCCGTCGATATTGCCGAAATTGCCCTGACCGTCGATCAGCGGATAGCGCGAGGAGAAATCCTGGGCGAGCCGGACCAGGGCCTCGTAAATCGCCTGGTCGCCGTGAGGATGGAACGAGCCCATGACATCACCGACGATTTTGGCGCATTTTTTGAACGCCGAGCCCGGATCCAGCCGGAGAATCTGCATCCCGTAGAGGATCCGCCGATGCACGGGCTTCAGACCATCCCTCGCATCGGGAAGCGCCCGGCCCATAATCGTCGACAGGGCATAGGCGAGATAGCGCTCCTCAAGCGCCTCCTGAAGGTTGATTTCCTGTGTCCCCTCGCCCGGCGGCGGGGGCGGCGGCGTGACCGTTTTTCCCATCCCCGGAGCCCTAGACGATCGCCTGAGTTCGCCGCAAGTTCGACGGCGTGTGGTTTCACAAGGCTGTGGCCGCCATGCACTAGTCGCCCGCCAAGCGCCGGGCTAGACAGGCCTCGCGGTTTTTGCCGGATGTGTGCCCTCGCACACCGGTTCTTAATCTTCTGTGGCATAGATCCGTTCAAGGGGGTCCTGATTGGCGGCGGCCCGGATGTGGAAAACGAAAATGTGGAAATCGATCCTCGGCTTTGTAGTTGGCGTCGCCTTGATCGGGTTAGCGCTTGCCAGCGTGCCCGGCATTGTCGGGGTCCGCGCCAGCGAGGAGGCGTCGGCCTGCCCGATGAGCGAGGTGGCGGTCGACCAGGGCTATGGCGTCACCACGCTTGAATGGCAGCACGTCTGCAGCCACAAGTGAGTGAGCCGAGCCGCCTTGAAAATCGTCATGCCGAATCGTCGAGGAGAGCCAAGAAAGCCCGCCGCGAATCCGGCTCGCTCAATCCTCTCGGCAGCAGGACGTCGCGCGCCAGAAAGAAGCCGGTTAATGCGAAGCCGGCGCGAATGTCGGCCCGGTCGGGCGGCAAGGCGAGGCTGGCCTGTCGCAGGAAAGGTGGCAGCGCCAACAATCGCGCCTGATAGGGTTGACCGGCCGTTCGACTAACCGCCCGGCCGGATTTCGGCGAGACATAGACGAGATCATCCTTGACCCCGCTTGCCGCGCATTGGCTGAGATCGAGGCCAAAACCCAATTCCTGAAGCACCGCCAGCTCGAGGCGAACCATCAGGGCCGGCGCCAGCGCCACTTCATGCAGATGGTCGGCAACGATTTCGATCGTGCGATAGAGCGCCGGATGGGGATCGCGCTCGGGCAAGAGGCGAGCGAGAAAACCGAGCAGGCCGACGCCGTGAAGGGCGGCGGCGCTGGCCAGGATCGCCGCCGTGCGCAGCCGCGTCGCCTCGACGACAAAGGTGCCGAGATGTTGATCCAGACGCGCCCGCCAGACCGCGGCAACGCTATTGCCCGGCTGCAATACCGGTTGCAGGTGGCGGCCACGGCCGCCGCGCACCAGGCCAAAATGGCGGCCGTGCCCGCAGGTCATAACCTCGAGAATGACATTGGCCTCGCCGTGTCGCCGCAGACCCACGATGATGCCTTCATCTTGCCATTCCATCGACCCGCCCTTGTTCGCCCGCACCAAGTTCCATCATTCCGGAAAATCCAGCCCCAATTCGCGATAGCGCTGCGGATCTTCGGCCCAGGCCGCGCGGACCTTGACGAACAGGAACAGGTGGATGGTCTGTTCGGCCGCCTGACCAATTTCCTTGCGGGCCGCCTGACCAATCGATTTGATCATCTTGCCGGCATCGCCGATGACGATCTTCTTATGGCTGTCCCGCGTGACATAAATGGTCTGCTCGACGCGGGCCGAGCCATCCGGTTGATCGTGCCAGCTCTCCGTTTCGACCGTTGCATGGTAGGGCAATTCATCGTGCAGGCGCTCAAAGAGCTTCTCTCGCGTCAATTCGGCAGCGAGCGCGCGCAGCGGCGCGTCGGTCACCTGATCCTCCGGATAGAGCCACGGGCCGGGGGCGAGCCGCTGGGCCAGCCGATCGAGCAGCTGAGCGGTACCATGGCCACGCGAGGCCGAAATCATGAACGTCTCGTCGAAGCCGCCAGCCTTGTTGAGGTTTTCAGTGATTGGCAGCAGCGCTTCGGGCTGGACGAGATCGATTTTGTTGAGAATCAGAGATCCGCGGTACCCGAATTGTTTTCAGCGCCTCAATTAGGGCGCCGGTTGCTTCGTCCGCCCTCGCCCGCGCATCAACCAGCAGGCCAACGACGTCAGCTTCGGCGGCGCTGCCCCAAGCGGCCCCAACCATGGCCCGGTCGAGTTTGCGGCGCGGCGCGAATATGCCCGGCGTGTCGACGAAGATGATTTGCGCCTCGCCATGCAGGGCGATACCGCGGACCAGCCGCCGCGTCGTCTGCACCTTGCGCGAGACAATCGAGACCTTGGTCCCGACCAGCCGGTTGATCAAAGTCGATTTGCCGGCGTTCGGCGCGCCGATCAGCGCGACGAAGCCGCAACGTCGCCGCCGATCGTCGTTCATGCCGCGCCCCGGCCGGCCTCACCCGGATCAAGGCCAATTTCAGCGGCAAACCTTTCGGCCGCGGCCTGTTCGGCTGCCCGCTTCGAGGCGCCAACCGCCTCGATGGCACGATAGCCCTCGACGCTGACGGCGACCAGGAATTGCGGCGCGTGGGCCGGACCGGAGCGGCTGACCTCGCGGTAGTCCGGCGGCGGCAAGCCGCGGGCCTGGGCCCATTCCTGCAGGGTTGTCTTGGCATCGCGGACCGGGACGGCTGATGCCATCATCCGCGGGCTCCAGGCCGCATCGACCAGGCCACGGGCAGCCGCATAGCCACCGTCGAGGAAGACGGCACCGACGATCGATTCGCACACGTCGGACAAAATCGCCAGCTTGCCGCGACCGCCCGACTGGGCTTCGCCACCGCCAAGCCGCAGATGCGGCCCGATATCCCAGGCAATCGCAATATCGGCACAGGTCTCCTTGCGCACCATCTGCGCCAATCGGCGCGACAATTCGCCCTCGTCGGCAAGCGGGAAGCGCTCGTAGAGCAAGTCGGACACGACGAGGCCAAGCACCCGGTCGCCAAGAAATTCGAGCCGTTGATAGGATTGGCCGCGGCCACCTTTGACCGCTACCGCGCTGACATGGGTCAGTGCCAGTTCAAGCAGTTTCGGCTCGCCAAAAACATGACCGATCCGCGCCTCAAGCCCGGCCAGACCCTGGCTATGGGCCGGAGCCATCCTCAGCGGACCGGTTTCAAGAGCCGGTCCCATCGAACTGTCCAGGGCCAGCGCCAGATCTGCCAGGCCGGCTCGGTCTCGCTCGATCCAGGCCGCGTGGTGATCGAGAAGAAAATCACTTCGGCGCGACCGACCAGGTTCTCGAAGGGGACGAAACCCCATTCGCGGGAATTGGCCGAATTGTCGCGGTTGTCCCCCATCATGAAGAGATGGTCAGGCGGGACTACAAATTCCTTGGTGTTGTTCGACAAGGCCCGGGCATCCTCGAAGGTCTGAATCTGATGGGACACGCCGCCGGGCAGCGTCTCGGTATAGCGCTTGACCACATGTTCGTAGCCGGCCCCCTCGTCCTCACGGCTCGAGTTGCGAAACTCGCGTTTGACTATTTCGCCATTGATGAAGAGATTGCCCTCGCGCATCTGAATCCGATCGCCAGGCAGGCCGATGACGCGCTTGATGTAATCGGTGGCATTGTCTTTCGGCACCTTGAAAACAGCAATATCGCCGCGCTTCGGCATCGCCCCCCAAACCCGTCCCGCGAATAGGTCGGGACTAAAGGGGAAGGAATATTTCGAATACCCATAGGCATATTTCGAGACAAACAGGTAATCGCCGACGAGCAAAGTCGGGATCAACGAGCCGGACGGAATGTTGAACGGCTGGAACAAGAAGGTCCGCACGACGAGGGCAATGAGCAGAGCCTGCAAAACGACTTTGATCGTTTCTGCAAGACCGCCTTCCTCCTGCCGCTTGGTCTGCGACTTCACCTCGCTCGGCCCGGTCATTAGGCTGTCCTCACGTCGCTTGCCTTCGGTTTTGCCGTCAGTGAGGCGGGCAGGTTTGGTCATCGAGGGTCTCTCTTCGGGGCGGGACGATTGTGGCCAATGCCTGGAAAAGGAAGCGCAAATATGGCCCGCGGCAGATCGGATCGGCACATATAACCACTCTGCCGCCGCAGCACAAACGTCAATACGCCCCGGTTCAGGCCGGCGCTCCGGCTTCGATCGCCTCAATCACCACAAAGGCCTGGGCATAGGGATATTCGTCGCTGAGCGAGAGATGGATGACAGAATAATGGCCTTTGGGGGTGATTGAAGAAAGCCTGAGCAAGGCCCCGCCGGTAAGCGCCATGCCGGGCTGGCCAGAGGCCCGATTGACCACACCCATGTCGCGCCAATAGACACCGCGCCTTAGACCAGTGCCAAGCGCCTTGGCGCAGGCCTCTTTGGCGGCAAAGCGTTTGGCATAGGTTGCCGCCCGCTCGACCCTTCTTTCTGCCTTGGCCCGCTCGATTGCGGTGAAGCAGCGCGACGCAAAGCGCGGGCCGAAGCGGGCGAGAACCGCCTCGATCCGGCGGATGTCACACAAATCATTGCCAACCCCAATGATCATCGCCCCGCGGCGCCGTCCCGACGCCCCTGTTCCATGGCAAGGCGCATCTGTCGAATCGCCTCGCCAAGGCCGACGAAAACCGCCTCGCCGATCAGGAAATGGCCAATGTTGAGTTCGACGAATTGCGGCAGAGCGGCAATCCGGCGGGCCGTGCCGTAATCGAGTCCGTGGCCGGCATGACATTCGATCTTACTGGCAAAGGCATGAGCGGCGGCGCGGCGAAGTCGGTCGAACTCGTGGGCACTGCGCGCCGCATCGCCACTTGAGACCGCTTCGCACCAGGAGCCCGTGTGCAATTCGACAATCGGCGCGCCGATCTCGGCTGCCGCCTCGACCGCGTCGATCGTCGGCTCGATGAACAGCGAGACCCTTATGCCGGCCCGTCTCAATTCGCCGGCAAAGACCTTCAGGTGATGCATCCCGCCGGCAACGTCGAGCCCGCCCTCCGTCGTCCGCTCGGTACGTTTTTCCGGTACCAGGCAGGCGGCGTGGGGCTTCGTCTTCAAGGCAATGTCGAGCATCTGCTCGGTCGCCGCCATCTCGAAATTGAGTGGCCTGCTAATCGCCGCCTTGATGCGGGCAATGTCGGCATCGCGAATGTGGCGGCGATCCTCGCGCAAATGCGCAGTGATCCCGTCGGCGCCGGCCGCAATCGCAAGTTCGGCCGCGCGTAGCGGGTCAGGCAAATCTCCGCCCCTGGCATTGCGGATCGTCGCGACATGGTCGATGTTGACGCCCAGGCGCAGCGCTGTCTCGTGCATGACCCTCATCCTTCCATCGTAAGGGCAAGGCCGATCATCGCGCCGCCCGGCCGCAAAGAAAATCCGGCAAATTCGCGCGGCCGATCACACACCCAGCCCTCGCGAGCCTGGCTTGACCGGCGGCAGCGCGGCAAGGTCGGCTGGCAATTGATCGGCCGGATAGGTCGGAATGTCGAGGGTCGCCAGCGCGACCCGCGGGCAGCCTATTTCGGCGGCGCCGCCCGAGCGGTCAATCAGACAGGCGGCGCCGACCAAATGGCCGGGATGACTGCGGATCGCGACGAGACATTCGCGCGACGAAAGGCCGGTGGTTATGATGTCCTCGACCATGACAACGCGCGCATGTGGCGCGATGGCAAAACCGCGGCGCAACCGGAAAACGCCGTCCTCCCGCTCGACGAACATTGCTTGGACGCCGAGCTGGCGGGCAGTCTCGTAGCCCGGGATAATGCCGCCGATCGCCGGCGAGACGACGACGTCGACCGGGCCGAAATGCTCGGTGATCTTGGCGGCGAGCGCCCGGCACAGGCGTTCGGTGCGCACCGGGTCCTGGAACACCGCCATTTTCTGCAGAAAGACCGCGCTGCGCAGGCCCGAGGAGAGGATGAAATGGCCCTCGAGCAGCGCGCCGGCCGCTCGGAATTCAGCCAGCACTTCCGCTTCGGTCACAGGCCACTCCTTTTTCCGAAACCCAAACGACAAGCCGGCATAGCTTTAGCCATTCACCCGCTCGACCCGGCTCACCACGCTCTTGGCCTTCAATTGCGATATGATGCCATTGAGATGTTTGACGTCGGTGACTTCGATATCGATGACCATTTCGCGAAAATCGGGGGAGCGCGAATTGACATGGATATTGTCGATATTGCCGCCATTCTCGCCGATCGCCGCGGCAATGGCGGCGAGGGTGCCCGGTTCATTGATCGCGTTGACCAGGATCTGCGCCGGAAACAGCTCCTTCTTGGCCTCGTCAATGTCCCAGCGCACGTCGAGCCAGCGCTCCGGCTGATCGTCGAACGCGGTCAGCGCCGGCGATTGGATCGGATAGATGGTAATGCCCTCGCCCGGCGTCAGTATGCCGATAATGCGATCGCCGGGCACAGCCCCACCGTTGGGCGCAAAACGGACTGGCAGATCGCCGGTAAGGCCGCGGATCGGAATCGCCTTCTCGCTGTCGGCGGCGGCCCTTGCGCCGGGCACTTTGAAGACCAGCGAAGCCGCCTTGCGCAGCCCGAACCAGCCGGTGTCGTTTTTGTCGAGCGCCGCGCCTGAGGGACGCTCGACTTTGATTTCCGGATGAACCGCCCGGACGACATCGCCGGAAAACATCTCGCCACGGCCAACCGCGGCCAGCACATCCTCGAGGGTTCCGCGGGCCAGCCGCGGCAGCGCGGCTTTCAGCCGTTCGGTCGAGTAGGTCTTGCCGGCCCGCTCAAAGGCCCGCATCGTGATCTGCTTGCCAAGCCCCGCATATTGGGCTCGCACGGCATCGCGTGTCGCGCGCCGGATCGCGGCGCGCGCCTTGCCGGTGACCGCGAGGCTTTCCCAGGCGGACGGCGGGGTCTGATGGCCCTCGGCACGGACTATTTCGACCTCGTCGCCATTATGCAATTGCGAGATCAGCGGCATGACCCTTCCATTGATCTTGGCGCCGACCGCGCTGTTGCCGACGCTGGTGTGGATCGCATAGGCGAAGTCGATCGGCGTTGCGCCGCGCGGCAGCGCGATGAGGCGTCCCTTCGGCGTAAAGCAGAACACCTGGTCATGAAACAATTCGAGCTTGGTGTGTTCGAGAAACTCCTCCGGGCTGTCACCTTCCGACAAAAGCTCAATCGTCCGGCGCAGCCATTGATAGGCCAGGCTTTCATTCGAGCCGCTGCCGGCGTTGGCGAGCCCGTCCTTGTAGAGCGGATGGGCGGCAATGCCATATTCGGCAATCGCGTGCATGTCATGGGTGCGGATCTGCAATTCCGCGCGCTGGCGGCCGGGCCCGACCACGGTCGTGTGGATCGATCGGTAGTCGTTTTGCTTGGGCGTCGAGACATAATCCTTGAACCGGCCGGGCACGGTCGGCCAGGTCGTATGGACGACGCCGACTGCGCGGTAGCAGTCTTCGACGCTCGACAGCAGGATGCGGAAGCCGAAAATATCGGACAATTGCTCGAAGGCGAGTGATTTGCGTTCCATTTTGCGCCAGACCGAATAGGGCTGCTTCTGCCGGCCCTTGACCTCGGCGATGATGCCGCGGCGCTTGAATTGCTCCGACAGCTCTTGCTCGATGCGCGCGATGATGGCGCCGTTCTTGGCGCGCAGCTCGTTGAGCCGGCCGGCGATCATCGCATGAGCCTCGGGCATCAGATGGCGGAAGGCAAGATCCTCAAGTTCGTCGCGCAGGCCCTGGATGCCCATGCGACCAGCCAGCGGGGCGTAGATATCGAGCGTTTCTTCAGCAATGCGCGCCCGTTTCGGCGCCTCGACGAAATGCAGGGTCCGCATATTGTGCAGACGGTCGGCGAGCTTGACCAGGAGAACCCGCACATCATCGGCGATGGCGAGCAGCAACTTGCGGAGGTTTTCGGCCTGGGCGGCACGCTTGGAGACGAGATCGAGCTTCTTGATCTTGGTCAGGCCCTCGACCAGCGCACCGATCTCCTTGCCGAACAGCCGGTCAATTTCCTCACGCGTCGACTGGGTATCCTCGATCGTATCGTGCAGGACGGCAGCGACAATGGTCGCGTCGTCGAGCTTCAATTCGGTCAGGATCGCCGCGACTTCGAGCGGGTGGCTGAAATAGGGATCGCCGGAGGCGCGAGTCTGAGCACCGTGCGCGCGCATGGCGTAGACATAGGCGCGATTGAGCAAATCCTCGTTGGCCTGGGGATTGTACCGCAGGACGCGCCCAACGAGCTCATGTTGCCGCATCATCTGGGACTGTGCCGCCCGACCCGAGTTTCCATCCGGAAATCAATATCGTGGCTGAACGGCGACGGGGCAAGCCCCGTCAGCTTATGTGGTAAGCGAGAACGCCCTATTCGGCCTCGTCGTCGGTCTTCAGCCGGCGGCACCAGGCCCTCAAGGCCGCGCAACAAGTCCTCTTCGGTCATCCGGTCGAACTGAATATCGCCGCTCGCGTCCGAACTCGCCACTGCATCGGGCATCGCCGTCAACGCCGGCACCGCTTCGGCTTCCGGCTCGTCGACCTCGACGTGCTTTTGCAGCGAATGGATCAAATCTTCCTTGAGATCCTCAGGCGTCAGGGTCGAAATCGGCAATTTCGCGCAGGGCAACAACCGGGTTCTTGTCGTTGTCGCGCTCGATGGTAATCGGTGATCCGGACGAGATCATCCGGGCCCGGTGGCTCGCCATCAGTACGAGGTCAAAGCGATTCTCGACCTTGTCGGTGCAATCTTCAACGGTGACGCGCGCCATGCTGCGGCAACTCCAAAGTCAAAAGGCATGAGGGTTCAGCTGCCGTTACCATGGCCCGGCACCGGCTGACAAGCTTGCCGGCGCCGATTGCATAAAATTATGACAATATTTTAATTCTTGTCCGATATTTTTCGTGATAGAGAAAAATTATTGACGAAACAAGCTTCGGTTGCTTATCGCCAGATTTTACGCGCGTCCGCAAGGATTTGAAATGTTGGCCGTTGATTTCGGCTTTCCCACTCAAGCAACGAGACACGTCCATGGCCGAGCATGAGCGTATTGCTTTATTCATTGATGGTGCGAACTTGTACGCGACAGCAAAATCGCTTGGATTCGACATCGATTATAAGAGACTGCTAAAAGAGTTCCAGAATAGAGGTCGCCTACTGCGTGCTTTCTACTATACGGCACTGGTAGAGGATCAGGAATATTCCTCGATCAGGCCGCTGATCGACTGGCTAGATTATAATGGTTATGCGGTGGTGACCAAGCCGACCAAGGAATTCGTCAATTCGATGGGCCGGCGCAAGGTCAAGGGCAATATGGACATCGAACTGGCCGTCCACGCGATGGAAATGGCGCCGTTTATTGACCACATGGTGCTGTTTTCTGGGGATGGCGACTTTCGCTCTTTGGTTAAATCGGTGCAGCGCAAGGGGGTCAAGGTGTCGGTCGTCTCGACGGTGACCACGCAGCCGCCGATGGTCGCCGATGAATTGCGCCGCCAGGCCGACGAATTCATCGACCTCGTGCAACTTGCCCAGCGGGTCGGCCGCGATCCCGGCGAGCGGGCGGAGCGGCCACAGCGCTTTCATGAGCGCCGGCCCAGCGAACCAGACCGGTCAGAGCTCCGAGGATCTGATCGACACTTAACTCCGAAGGCGCCGCTGGATCCTGGTCGCGATTGTCCGCGCTGCCCGCGCCTCGTCGGTTTTCGAAGCGAGGCGCGCATCCGCGAGCCGGGCTGGCACAATGCCCCCGTTCCCTCTTTCGGCGCGCCGGGCGCCCGCCTGCTGATTGTCGGCCTCGCGCCCGGCCTGTCGGGTGCCAATCGGACCGGCAGGCCGTTTACCGGCGATCACGCTGGCCTGCTTCTCTATGCGACTCTGATCGCGTTCGGCTTCGCCCGCGGAACATTTGCGGCCGATCCCGCCGACGGCCTCGAGCTGGTCGATGCCATGATCACCAATGCGGTACGCTGCGTCCCGCCTGGCAACAAGCCGGAGACGAGCGAAATTGCCAATTGCCGGCCCTATCTCAGTACGACCATCGCCGCCCTGCCGGATCTCGCCGCGATTCTCGCGCTTGGCCGGATTGCGCATGACAGCACGGTTCGCGCACTCGGGCGAAAGCCCGGCCAGGCGCCTTTTGCACATGCGGCCACGCACAATTTCGGCGACCGTCTGCGGCTTTTCGACAGCTATCATTGCTCGCGCTACAATACCAACACGGGCATCTTGACCCCGGCGATGTTCCATCAGGTCTTTGCCAATGTCAGCGCGCATCTCGCACGAGCCGGATAGGCAGGCTCAGCCCTTCTCGCGCATCAACCGCGCCTTTTCGCGTCCCCAGTCGCGCTTCTTTTCGACTTCGCGCTTGTCGTGCAGCTTTTTGCCGCGCGCCAAAGCCAGTTCGATTTTCGCCCGGCCCTTATCGTTGAAATAGATTTTGAGCGGCACGACGGTCATGCCTTCGCGCTCAACTCCTTGCGTCAATTTCGCGATCTCGCGCTTGTTGAGCAGGAGCTTGCGGGCCCGCCGCGGCTCGTGGTTGAAACGGTTGGCTTGCAGATATTCCGGAATATTAGCGTTGAAGAGATAGATTTCGCCGCCCTTACCGGCCGCATAACTTTCGGCAATGGTCGCCTTGCCGGTGCGCAGCGACTTCACCTCGGTGCCGGTCAGGGCGAGGCCGGCCTCGAAGGTCTCGCCTATCTCATAGTCAAAGCGGGCCCGCCTATTGTGGGCAGCGACCTTGAAATTCCTGTCCTTTGTCTGTGCCAAAGTGCTGCTCCGGCCCGGGCTGGCCATCCCCTAGGCGTTGATGAGACCGGCATGCCGCATGGCGTTGCGTATGGCAGCACCAGTCGGGGCGGTTACCTCGACGAGCGGCAGTCGCACTTCGTTGGCGATCGCGCCAACAAGCGACAGCGCATATTTGGCACCGGCTACGCCCGCCTCGATGAACAATGCCGCATGCAGCGGGGTCAAGCGGTCTTGCAGCGCGAGTGCGCCGGCATAATCGCCGCGCTCGCAGGCCATCATCAGATCGGCGCACAAACGCGGTGCGACATTGGCGCTCACCGATATGCAACCCCGCCCGCCGTGTGCCATGACCGCCAGCGCCGTCATGTCCTCGCCCGACAATTGCACAAAATCGAGGCCAAGCGCCTGGCGCTGCAGTGCAATGCGCGCGACATTGGCGGTCGCATCCTTGACGCCGACAATATTATCGAGCGCATAGAGCCGCTGCATCGTCTCGATCGACATGTCGACGACCGATCGAGGCGGAATATTGTAGATGACGATCGGCAAGCCAACCGCGTCATTGATCGCCTTGAAATGCCGGTACATGCCCTCCTGGTTCGGCTTGTTATAATAGGGGGTTACCACCAAGATTCCATCGGCGCCGGCCTTTTCGGCGTGCCGGGCAAGGTCAATCGCCTCGCTGGTGTTGTTCGATCCGGTCCCGGCGATAACCGGTACCCTGCCCCGGGCCTCGGCGATGCAGATTTCGACGACGTGGCGGTGCTCCTCGTGGCTCAGCGTCGGGCTCTCGCCCGTCGTGCCGCACGGGACCAGCCCAGCCGAACCATTTTCGATCTGCCAATCGACGTGACGGCGCAAGGCCGCCTCGTCGATCCTGCCGTCCCGGAACGGCGTAACCAGGGCCGGGATGGAACCGCGGAATTTTCTGGCTATTTTCTTGGAATTGCTGGTCATATTGCCCTTCGATCACGCCATGCGCCAAGCCGTCGCACCCTGATGCCGCCGCACCTCCGCCGCATTCGTCAGGTTCACTCTTCTCTTAGCCCTTGACGGTGCAGCCGAAAAGAGGGCTCTGGGTACGCGAGGATCCCGAGTCGAGGCCAAACGGCCTTCCGAGGCTGAGCGGTTTGGGATTTCCGCCGCTCGACAAAGTCGCCTTAGGGCTTTGTTAACGCAATCGCAAGAGAAGAGGGAGAAACTTTGCTCTGTGAGGCAGGCGAGCAAGAAGCGAGAATGACGACGGCGCGCAACGCGGCCCGGACAGTGACGGCTCTTGCCGCCCTGTGTCTGGTCGTTGCCTCGCCCGACCCGCTGTTTCGCAGCCGTGCCAATGATCTTTCCGACCACACGGAGCCCTTGGACGCGCCGAAGCCGCTGGGACCTGCGTCGGCAACAACAGCGGCCGAAACCGTTGCCGATCGAACCGGCAATGTGGGACAAGCCTCGGCCTCCGATGCGATTGCGCTGATCAGCGACAGCCGGCTCGGCCGCGCCGCGGCACGGGCAGCGCTTCTGCCGCAAGGCACGATCGGCTATGCCCCGATCGACGGTCAGACCATGCCCGACGTGCCGCCGCCCGCGCACCTTTTCGAGAGCGCCTTGTCATCGACGTTCGATCTGACGGGCGTGCGCGAGACTCTTGCCTTTTACAAAAAGGGTGATCTTGCCGGCGGCGATGTGGCAGCCCGTCAGGTCCAGGATCCGCTCGCCCGGACCCTGGTCGAGTGGATCGCGCTGCGAACCAAGCCGCGCGAAGCCGGCTATGAGCGGTTGATGGGCTTTACGACCCTGCATCCCGACTGGCCCGGCAATGCCTCGCTCCTAAAACGGGCCGAGGAAGCGCTCTATGGCGATCACCGTTCGCTGGATTTGATCCGGGATTTCTTTGCCACGCATGCGCCAGCTTCGGCAGCCGGCAAATTGGCCCTCGCCCGCTTGCGGCTTGCTGACGGCGAGCGCGAGGCCGCCGCTTCGCTGGTGCGCGAGGTCTGGCGCACCGCCGATATCAATGCCGCAATTGAAGCGCAGATCCACAAGGATTATGGCGATCTGCTAAGGGTCGAGGACTATAAATACCGGGCCGATCGCCTGCTCTATCGCGAAGACATCGCCGGCGCCCTGCGATCCGCCATACTTGCCGGCCCCGATGTGCTGGCGCTGGCCAAGGCACGTGCCGCGGTGGTCAACGAGGCCGCATCGGATGATCTTCTCGGCGCCGTGCCGGAGCCGTTGCGTCGAGACGCCGGCTATATTTTCGCCAAGGTCCAGAAATTGCGGCGGGCCGACAAGTTCAGCGAGGCGGCAAGCCTGATACTCGCCGCCCCCAAAGATCCAGGCGCCGTCGTCGATGGCGACGAATGGTGGGTCGAGCGACGGCTGATCGCCCGCAAGCTGCTCGATCAGGGCGACGCATTGACCGCCTATCGGATCACCGCCGACCACGCGGCGATGAGCCCGGGGGCCAGGGTCGAAGCCGAGTTCCATGCCGGCTGGATTGCGCTACGCTTTCTCGACGATGCCAGCACGGCCTTCGGCCATTTCGCCTTGGCGCGCGAGGTCGCCACGACCCCGATGTCGCGGTCCCGTGCCGCCTATTGGCAAGGCCGGGCGATTGAAGTCCTGTTCGGCCTGCCGGCAGCGCATGCCTATTACGAGGCGGCCAGCGCATTTCCGGCAACCTTCTACGGTCAATTGGCGCATGCCAAGCTCGGCCACACCGACCTACACCTTCGCGCGCCGCAACGGGTTGCCGTTGGCGACGAGCGCAACGAGGCGATCCGCGTCGTCGAGGCGCTCTATAGTCTGGGCGAGGCCGATCTCGCGCTGCCCTTGATCAGCAGCACCGCGGAAAATTTGACGAGCGAAGACCAGCTCGCCGCGCTTTGCGTCGTTACCGCCCGCTACCACGACGCCCATGCAACGCTGGTCGCCGGCAAGCTGATGTCGAACCGCGGCATGGCGCTCGATGCCCTCGCCTTCCCCTCCTTCGGCGTGCCCGGCTATCAACCGACCGAGAAATCTGTCGACCGCTCGATCGTCTATGCGATCACCCGCCAGGAAAGTGCTTTCCACACTGACGCCCAATCCTCGGCCGGTGCCCGCGGCCTGATGCAGCTCATGCCGGCAACGGCGCGGCGGACCGCCGAACACGCCGGGCTCGGCTTCAGCCCCGAGCGTCTGATCAGCGATCCTGCCTATAATGCCCAGGTCGGGAGTACCCATCTCGGCGAACTTCTAGCCGAACAGGGGGGCTCGTTGGTGCTGACCTTTGCCGCCTATAATGCCGGCGGCAAGAGGGTAAAGGAATGGATCGATGCCTACGGCGATCCGCGCGATCCGCGAATTGACCCGGTCGACTGGATTGAGCTGATCCCGATCACCGAGACCAGAAACTACGTCCAGCGCATCTTTGAAAATCTCCAAATTTATCGCAAGCAACTCGGCGAGCGGACGACCTTGATGATCGAAAGCGACCTCTATCGCTCCCGTAAATCGCGCTAGGGACTGGCTTCGCGCGCCGGCCTTCTGTACAGACTGTGCCGATGATTGCGCGGGCGCCGTTCTCTGATCATTTCTTTGCCGCCCAGGACGGTTTGCGATTGCACGCCCGCGATTATGGCAACCGCACGGGCCGGGCTATCCCGATCGTCTGTCTGCCCGGCCTGGCCCGCACCGCGGCCGATTTCGATTGGCTGGCGCGGGCACTCGCCGAGGGAAACGGCTGCGCGCCGCGACGCGTGCTCGCCCTCGATTATCGAGGCCGCGGCGCTTCCGATTGGGATTCCAATCCCGATCACTACGACATCCGTGTCGAAAATGCCGATATTCTGAGCGTACTGACTGCAACCGAAGTCCACAAAGCGATCATCATTGGGACATCGCGCGGCGGCATTCATGCCATGGTGCTCGCGGCAAGTCGGCCAACGCTATTGCATGCCGTTGTCCTCAACGACATCGGCCCGCAAATCGAGACCAAGGGGCTTGCACGAATCCGCGGCTATCTTGGACAATTGCCGAAGCCTGCCTCTTGGCGCGATGCGATCGACATGTATAAGCGGATGGCGGGCCAGCAATTCCCGGCGTTGAGCGAAGCTGACTGGCAGGTTTTCGCCGAACTCATTTTCGAGGAAAAGGACGGCCGGCTTATTCCCCGCTACGACCCGAAGCTCTCGCGGACCTTGAAGAATTTCGACGTCGAACAGAAGCTGCCAACCCTATGGCCGCAGTTTGCAGCGCTTGCCGGCGTCCCGCTTCTCGCCATCCGCGGCGAAATGTCAGATATTCTAAGCGCGGAAACCCTGGCCGAAATGACCCGCCGCCACAAGGGTTGCGAAACCTATCTTGTGCCGGGCCAGGGTCACGCGCCGCTCCTCATCGATGCACCTTCGATTGCCCGTATTGCGGCCTTTGTGGCCGCGGTCGATCCTTAGACGGTTAGCAACGGGTCCGATCCAGTCGCGCTAGCTGCTGTCTTTGTGACCACCGCGCGATGTTGGGACCTTGCCGGCATCGACCCTTCGCGCGAATTCCGTCGTCCGACCGCTCGCCAGGATCTTCGCCTGGGCGACCCAATCTTCCCGATCGATCCGGCCAGGAAACCTCAGAAAACTGGCGACCCAGAAGACATTCTCCTCGCTCCAGGCGGCGATCTGGTCGTAGTGCCAGATTCCCAAAGCATGCAGGCGTCGCTCGTTTTGCGGGCCAATCCCTTTGATACGTTTGAGGTCCGCGGGCAACCCTTGCCTTGGCTCAGCGAGGCCAAGCGGGCGGCGTCCGGGGTGAGCGTTCGCTATCCTGCCGAGGCCGGGTGCGATTTCAGCCGATTGGTGGGACAGCACTTCGGGCGCTGCCTCGCTGCCAGGGCGCTCCGGCATTGCGTTGGGCGCGATGGCCGGGTCGGTCCCGCCAACAGATGCCGACGGCATGACCGCGAGCGACCATGCGCGGCGATCCCCCAGCGGGCGGTAACTACTGGCGCCATGTCCCTCTGCAAAATCAGCGGAGGCTGCCGCGTGGCCGCGACGCCCCCCTGCGAGACAGCCAATGAAGCAGCCCGCGAGATAGGCCGCGATGCTCAACAGCGCAATGTCGAGCCAATAGCCGAAGCGACCAGGCAAGATGCGGAATAGAGCGGCGACAATGCCAAGGACAAATAGTCCGGCAGCCGGCATCAGCCAGCCACGCAGCCCCTCGCCCCTCTGTTCCCCGCGGGTCGACCGACCGATCCCGATTCCAAGCGCAGCTGCCAACGACAACCAGATCCAATGATATTGAATCAAGTAGAGCATCGCCTCGCCTTCCTTGCCGCCGCCCTCATCGAACGATAAACTCGATGCGGCGGTTCTCCGCCTTGCCCTCTTCATTGCTGTTGTCGGCAATCGGTCGCGTATCACCAAAGCCAACGGCCGTGAGTTTCGACGGATCGATCCCTGCTTTCGCCAAATAGTCGACAACGCTCTGGGCGCGGCGCTTGGACAGATCGAGGTTGGCGTCGGCATTGCCGTCGGAATCGGTGTGACCATCGATTTCGATCGTCGCCTGCGGGCAGCGCAGCGCGGCATGCACAATGAAATCAAGAAGGCCAGTCGAATCACGGCTCACGGTCGCCCGACCGCTGTCGAATAAAATCTTGCCCCGGGCCACCAGCGACGAGAAGAGTTTCTGGCAGGCGGCAATCGACGCGAGAGGAATCGGCGGTTTCACCGCAATGGCAGATTCGGCATGAAACGTCGCCGGCAAATTGCCTTTGAGATCGGTTCTGATCTGTTCGGCAGCGCGCTCGTAGAAGGCGTCGCCGGTAATTCTGACATTCGCATCCCTGATGGTTACAAAACCGCCTTCGAGCCGCGCCAGCGCGCCGAGACCGGCCAGCGCGGCCTGAGCCAGCAATTTCGGCGCCTTGTCGCTCCTCGCCATTTGGTCAAGGATTGCCTCGGCAAAAAACGCGCGCTGCGCCGCATCGATGATTTCCTCATGCGCACGCTCGTCCAAATAAATCCCGGCGAGCGTCAGCTTGCCGTCGGCTCGCATTGCCGAGAATTCGGCGGCGGCCGTGACGATTGCCGGATTGAAGGAAGCCGACGGCAGCGGCGACGAGGCCGATACCGGCGGGGATGGCAGGGCAGAAAGAGCCGGTGGTGAAGGCGCCGGCTGCGGCGATGGGGGCAATGCCGGCAGAAGCGGCGCTTGTGGCACAGGCTGTGGCGATGGCGTTGGTGGTGAAGGTGGCTCGGGGGCCGTGAGGTTTGCGCTCAGCAGCAAGAATCCCGTCGGCACGGCAGCCAACGCCTGTTCGACGCTCTGCCGGGTTTCCTCATCGGGCGCGGTGCCCGACAGCGAAATGCCAAGCCCCGAAATGGTCAGCCTGCCCTCGGTTAGCCGATGTAATTGATCCAATCCCCATAGGGAGGCCGTCACAAACCCTGTCGGCTCGCCCGCCGCATAGGCCATGTGATCGTCGATCACGACGCCCGGCACCAGCCGCGCCGCGGCGCCGATCATCATCTCGCGCACCGCTGGTGTCGGCACGTATCCCTCAAGCTTTAGACTATCATCTGTCCGAACAGCCTCGAAACTATAGAGAGCAGCCAGCGGCGGCCTGATCGCGGCTTCCTGCAGAAGGCCACCTGCCGGCAATTTCTTCAACCCGTCCACAAGAGCCACAAAATCCTGTGACGTCGCCGCATCGCCGTCGATGGTAATCCTGTTGCCGGAGACCGAGACCGAACCTTGGGTCATTTTGGCGAGCATGTCGAAGCCGTAAGGCGCGAGCAACGAAAAGGCCGGCAGCGCGCCGCGGGACTCGACCATTTCGTCACGGACATCAGCCTCCGGCATGCTGCCTCGCGCCGCATCGAGCAATTCGACGCGGCCTGCGCCCGGCGGCACGTTGCCGCTCAGCACAAGGTGATGATTGGTATCGCGTAGGGCCCGCCACAAGAAGGGATCGGCTAACGGTGGCGCAATCTCGACACGCGCAAGTGACAGACCATCCGGCACCCTCTTCAAAGCGTCGAGAACCCCGTCATAGGCGCTCCGTGTATCGGCAGTGCCGACAAGGGTGAGTTCAGCGTCGCTCAACTGAATCGAGCCCGCACTCAGTTGCGCCAGCTGTTCCAGGCCGAAAAGGGCAAAAGGCAAGAAAAGTTCGGGGGCCCCTCGTGCCCAGCGTGTTTGATCATCGAGCTTCGCCTGCGAAAAAATGTCATGCAGCCTGGTGATCAATTGGCCTTTTGCGCTTGGATCAGGCAAAGCCCCAGTCAGAGTCAGGACGTCACCCAAGCGTTGGGCCGAAAATCCATACGGTCGGGTTTCCTCGACGAGGCTTGTTGCATCGACAACGAGGCGGACGCCATCGACCCGCCCGAGCGCCGCCACTGCTGCCTTTTGGTCAAGGTCCGAGAAGGCATGACCGGCCAGAACACCATCCCGGCCTTGAAACGTTAGTCTTGGCTGGTCGAGCTTAGCCTGCGTAAGGCTTTTGCTTGCCCGCTCCGTTAGATCGTGTTCCACGCCCGGCGTATTGAACCAGATTGTTAGAAGCCAAAGAAAACTAAGAGGAACAATGCCTTGCCACCATTTCCTCGGCTGGCACATAGAGGAACACTCCTGGTCGTCCCACAGGCATTGTCCCGAGCCCGATACGCCTAGACTGGGTCCTGGTTTTCGAGCCTATTCTTGGCGGTCCCAGAATATCGGCAATCTCCATCCCTTGTAAATCGATCCGTCGAAATGCTCGACACAGAAAACCCCGGAGCTTTCGCTCCGGGGCTGCAATGTTTGAGACTGATCTTGGCTTAGAAGTCGCGCTGAATGCGGAACCGAGCTTCCCAACCATTGGTGTTGTTGTTCCAACCTTTCACGCCGCAGAAGGTTCACGCCATTGCAACTTCCAACCAGCGAACCGCCGTAGGCATATGTTGCACCGTTCCAGCCGCTCACCAGAGGTGCATGTTGGTTCAAGTGCACATACATCAGCTCGGCACCGATAGTCAGACCCTTAACCGGGTACCATTCCGGGTTGAGGCCGACGCGCCATTCACTCCAGTTCGTGGCAAGACCGACGCCACCAGGTGTCGTGCGGCTGAGGATCGCCCCGTTGGCAAGACCGGAACAGCAGCAGTTCCGCCATTATCGTAAGCTGTGCCGGACCAGGGAAACCGCGATCCGTTACCGTAATTTACCTGCAAGTATGACGCGCGCAGGCTGGTTGCGAAAGTTGGCGTGAAGTAATGGTTGATCGCCGCCAACACTGTCCAAGAATTGGGCACCGTGTGATGGATGTAGCCGAGGTTGTCTACATAAAAGACCGACTCGCCATCGCCTCTCGCCTGCCAGCCGTTACCGTTCGGGTTACGCCCGAATTCCTGGGCACCGACCTGTTGATAGTCGAGTGCACCGTGGGCATAGGCCGCCTGGATCCACAGATCGTCGCCCGCTGCAAGCATGGGGAGCTTGATTTGGACGCCGCCCTGAATGGCCCAGCCTACCGAGTTACCGTTACCGCTACCGGCAAATCCGGATGGGCCATAGCTGTAACCCGCAAGACTCTGGGCTATACCCAAGCAGGGCACTTGAAGCCTGATTGTGAATGGCACCGGACAATTGCGCCGCGCCCCAAGGCTGATCTACGCGAAGCGCTGCAACGATATCGGGCCAACGGGTTCCATTATAGCTCGCACCGTTGTAAGACGCGCCACCATAGATCGCGTTCAGACCACCCCCGGAAATTTGGCCATACTGAAAACCACCGCCAACGGGAATCCAGCCATACGATACATTAGCCAGGCCCAACCCGCCCGCAAGAATGCCAGCCCGACGGGTCGGCGAATCTTCCAACGAGATCGTCGCCGAGAAGCCGCCGCCAAACGTTGCCGTGTAGGCCAACATGTTAACGGAAGCGTCCGAACCACGAATATCCTGGTAGCCGTAGTTGTCGGCATAGAAGTCGAACATTGACTGGGCTTTACCAGCCGTGATGCCTGCCCACTGAATGAACGCCTTATCCACGTTCACCGCAGTCGCAGCGTCGTATGTTCCGGTCGGATAGGCGCCACCGGCGTAAACACCAGTATTGTAATCGATTTCGAACCGGACGAAGGTACGGAGCCAGCCCCAAGCCGTATTCGTACGCGCATCCACCTGAATGCGCCCACGGGCACGGAAACCGGTTTCATCAAGGAACTTCGTTCCGCTATTCAGGTAACCGGCCGAATAGAGCCGGCCATAATAGGACGGCGCCAGCGGAGAGCCCAACCCGACCTGCGTTAGGGCCAATCGGGGATCCGCCGCCAATTGAGCGGCGGTAACATTTCCTGGGCTAACAGGGATAGGCACTCCCAGTACCGGTGCAGGATTCGTGGTTAGGGTCGGAGCACCTGGCTGACCAACGCCGCCCACCGGGGGTCCACCAAACGAAAATACCGGAGGCACCACCGGCGGCCCAGCAGCGCCAGGCGTCGTCACACCCGTACCATTCGGATAGGGCCTCGGCAGGTTGGTAAATGGGTCGACCGTCTGAACGGAAGCCCCACCAGCCACTAACGGCCCGGTCGAAATGCCACCGCCATAATAGCCGGGAGCAGCGCTAGAACCGTTGTAATGATATATCGCTCCGCCCAAATAGTTATAGTCGGGGGTATACTGGTTCTGTCTGCTGACCCACCGATATTCAGCGCGCACACGGCCACCCACGTTCAAGCACGTGTCGGTGCCCGGGATGTAGAAGTAACCTGTGAGCGTCAAAGCGTCACAAATCCGCACGTATTCGACAGGTGCAGCCTTCCGCGAAGGAAGATCCGCCGCCTGCGCACCGGCAGCAATGACGATCACGCCTGCCGCCGTTCCGAGGAGAAGGCTCTTTACGAGCTTCATATCAAAACCTCCAGTTTGTAAGACCCATTTGGAACCCGGTTTTGGCTTTTGGCCCCGCTCGCTCGCGACCCAAAGGCCTTAAGCCGATCGAAGCAGTGAGCGTGACCTAAAGTCCCCATTGATGCGAACCTGTTACCGTATCCCCTTGGCAACCCCCTCGGATTCACGGCTAACTCAATCCGACTCTGCAGGTGGGAAGTCCCATTCCGCTCATTAAACATAACGGGAGGCCGGCGATCAGCCAATGTGAGATTGCTCTGCCAACGGGCAAAAGAGGCCCTTTTTTCAACGCTGTTGCACAAAGGCAACGAATTCGGATCGAGAGAGCGGTGAAAGAGATCAAGTTCTTCATTTTCTTACCTAAAACTTAAGACGAAAACCACATAAAACTTCTGACCGCCTGGCTCGAAGGGGGCCGTTTCGCCCAGCAATGCGGACAAGGAATCTAGCCGGACAGAATCGAACGGCGGCTCGATTCGGCTGCGCTTCCGAACCGGCAGGGGCTGGGCCATCTGGTCCGCGCCTGACCGGGACCAGGCCGCCCTCATTTCACCCCAAGCGCAACCTGCCGGCTCACATTTGTGTGCCGCAACCTCTTGGCAAGGCTTAATTTTATATCCAAATGCGACAGGCGAATTTGCGCTCGAGGGGGCCGTATGCGGTCTTGTTCACGCAGAGCGGTCCTTCGAATGGCCCGGCCGAAGCTCAACTATGCTCGGGGCCTTGGGGTGCGAGGGGCCTCCATCGCTTGGGGATGTGCGCCGCGACCCGATCGGTCATGCCGTCAAATGGGATAGCGAAGAATGGCCGCTAGATCGCCGCCTCCTGGAATATCCGGGCGACGCGCCGCAACGGCGAAGGTGACGGTGCCATCATCTTCATTGACCGTACCGGGCACGACCCCGTCCAAGTCGACGATCAAGGTATCCATGGCGCCGAACGTCGCTGCGCGCGCCGCCTGCGCAATATCGCCGGTAGCCCGGCCTTGCGGTTCACGTGATCCATAGAGCGCCGCCAACCCTCGAATCTCAGCCGCATAAACGGCATCGAGCACGGCGCGCGCGGCAGCCGCGCGTTCATGGTCCGGCGTGCGACCCAGGAATCCCCTGCGCGGCAAGGTGCGGATAGCTGCAAATATGCCGAAACATCGAAGCCATGGGTTCGGACGCAGCCACGATCAACGGACGCTCATGACCGGCAAGCAGCGGGCGCAGAGCCTGATCCACCATGCGTTCGTAGCGGGTACGCTTGGAGTTCCCTGCCGCTTCCATCTCACCGATGGCCATCTTGAGCAGGCTTTTCAGTTCGATTGGCAGGCTTTGCTGTCCTAGGTCAGCGGTGTGGTGTGCAGGTAAATAGAAACCGCAGGACTGCCGCGGTGGTCGGCGAGTTGCTCGATCTCTCGATCTCGGCACGCGTCGGCAAATCAATATGCAACATGGAGGCTTGCCCCGTTTGGCTCGGACAATAGCGCCTCATATATCACCTAGGCGATTTTACGCGAGTTGCGACGGGCTAATCATTGCACCGATACAGCAGGCTGGCGTTGTCGCCGACAACGAGGGCACTATGAAATCTCATCAGGAATAAGGCTCTAACGATTGTCAAAGCGGACCAATTACCGTCCTGCTCATTTGGCGCCGTCACGGTCCAAGAGCCTGGCGCCGTTTGGCTTGCTGAATGTCAGCAGCTGAATGAACCTTTGCGACGCTGTTTTCCGGCTGTAGTCGCTAGATGGCCGGCTTAAGTATTGTTGCGCCCCTTTGCCCCTGACTTCCCCAACGAAAACCTCAAGCAGGTCTGCCAAATCATTATCCCTGAGCAGGCGTGGACATTCGGCGCTGCCGCAGTTGTGGTCGAGGACGACTTGGCGATTTCGAAGTGCAAGCCGGAAATCCACCAGGTTCAAGAGAAAACTCGCCGTTGCTGCCGTGGTTAATCATCAAGGCTCCGCCAAGAGCAGGCGCGGGCCGAAGTGTAGGCCGCCCTTGCCTGTACTGCGAAGATTCAATACCAGGTCTCTTTGCATGCGCCGCACACGTGCGCAGTAACAGTATGTCCTGAGTTGTTCGTGCATTTCCCCTTAGGGCGCGTGGTACAATTATCGTGGGGAACTTCGCAGGCTCCATTGCCTTGCTCGCCTTCCTCCGCGGGTTCGCAGCGTATTGCCGCCACCGCCAGCGACCTATGCGAGGGCGCATAGACTGAGTGCGCGCTGTCTGAAATTTCTGTCAAGTGGTCCTCCCGACTCAATTGCAAATCAACACCGGTGTACGCGGTAGATGCTTAGATTGCCGCCGCTGAGGCCCCTTTGCAAGATGGCAGCGCCACGCGTCGCCTATGCAACGAATTTCCGTCCCAAAAAGAGCTGCGTCATACGTCCAATTGCGTGAGCTATATCAGCGTATTATCCGGTAGGTGCGTAAATGGCTAATCCAGCCGATGAGCAGTCAAATTGAACGACTGAGTTCCAAACGAAAATTGCGGCGAATTTTCTTCGGACAGCGGTCGGCACTTCGCGATGGCGATCAACGACATCGGTCGCCTCCAGCGATAACTCTCACGAAGCGACACCACCGGCGCAATCGCGATTCTGGACAGAAATCAACGAACATTTCCGAATTGACGTCCGCGCTGATTTGCAAAGCCCCTCCCAGGGACACGAATCGAGCGACTTCTATAACCAAAATCCCAAAGAGTTTCGGCCTTCAAGCCACGCAATGTCCAAACTTGGGTCCTCCGTAACGGCGGAGATTTGCCTAACTCTGAAAGACGACCGGTTCGGGTGAACGGGCATCTCGGCTCCTTTTGGCTTCCGAATTGGCCCAATTCGGAAGTCCGAGCCGAGACGTCCTACTATCGGATTGTGATAACTAGTCAAGATGTGCTCTAGAGCCGCCGTCAATTGGGCCTTCGCCAAATCGCAATTGCTTCAGCGGCCGCTTGCGTGGCAATTTCCAGTTGTGATGCCATGCGAGTTTCAACTTCAGTCCTCAGTGGCGTGCCCTCGCTCGTCGACACCAAACGCGGCCGCTGCCTCGATTTTGAGCGTCATGAGAAACTCTCCATTTCTGCTAGATCATGCCTCCAAGCCGGTTCGAGACCGATCGGACTGACTAGGAATACTATTGGTCAATAGGTCCTGGTGCGCAATGCGATTTGGCCCGCCAGATACTCGGCGTCGTGCCAGACGCCCCAGATGAAGGAGGAAGCCCTTCGCGACAGCCAGGGCAGACCCAGGAAGTAAAGCCCGGGCCTTCGAAACGCCGCGCTTCATGCACCGGCCGACCCTTTTCATCGAATGCATCAACCTTCACCCAGCCAAAATCAAGGGCGTAGCCCGTCGCCCAGACGATCGAGGTTACGCCGGCGTCGCGCCAGGTTCAACTGAAGAACGGGATCGGTCACGCATTGCGGATCCGGCTCGATCTTGCGGGCATCAGGCTCCTCGGGCAGGTCGAGACCTTCGCGGGCGACATATGCGTCGGCTGCGTCCAACACCGACAGAATAGTTCGCATCACCTTGCGCAATATTGTTCGCAAGGTCAGGCGCGAAGTGCAGCACGCCGTCTTTGAACGTTGCCGCCCTGCCCAGCAGCGTCATTCCGCGCGCAGCAAGCCGCCGGAAGTCCACGGTATGGCCACCATGGGCACCGCTGACCGAGATCGTGACATGTTCCATGCCCGGTTCGCGGGGTCTTGGCGTCCCACATGCCCAGCGCCCCCAGCCACCAGACGAAATCACGCCCGCGATAGCTTCTGGGAGGTCGGTCGTGCGGGCCGACCGAAAGGTAGACGCGCTTTCCAGCGCGCAAGTTCGTCGGCGATCTGACCCCCGAAGAACCAGCCCCGACGACCATACCGCGCCCTCCGGCAACTGGCCGGGATTGCGGTAGGCGTTGGAATGGATCTGCACGATCCCTACTCCTGCGGCACGACGGCTGGGTATGATCGGGCGCTGAAACGGACCGGTGGCAGCGACGACGTTGGTGGCTTCGATCACGCCCTCGAGGTTTCGGCGACGGAAGCCTGACCCATCGAGCCTTCCGTGAAGGCCATGACCTCGACGCCGCAGCGGATGGGGCTGTGATCTGTTTTGCGAAGGTCACAAAATAGTCCACAATCCGGTCGCGAGAGGCAAAGCTGTCGGGATCGATGTCGCAGAACTGCCAGGATCACGAAATCTGTCATGCCAAGCAGGACCGTTGGCGACCAGTGAATCCCATCTTTCCGAGCGCCAGCGCTCGGCGATCCGATGCCGCTCGACAATGAGATGACGTACTCCACGATTTGCCCAGGTGCTTGCTCATCGCCAACCCGGCCTGGCCACCACCGATGATGAGCGTCTCGACTGTTTCAACTGACATGCTCAACGTCCTTTTTCCGGTCTTTCAGAGAATTCGGCCGCGGCTGAATTCTATTCGTCATTGTATTGAAGGGACTGGACAGGGCAAAATAGGATTTCATTTTGCGTTGATTAGGGTTTTCCGAGGATATGCTGACAACCAAGCTTGAGCCAAAGAGGATGGAACTCTACGACGCCCCTACATTAGCGGGAGGTCCGTCCACCACCTGCGATGCTGTCTTGGACTGTCGTGCCGTCAGCTTTCATGCCGGCGATCGAGAACAGCTTTGTTTCGCACCCCCCGGTATTTCCGCACTTGAGGGCGAGGCGGTCAGGCTGACAGAGAGCAGAGCGCAGATATTGAGGAACCTGAGGTGGATAGTGCCCAGATTGCCCCGGCGAAGTCGGTGTGAGGCTGGCCGGTGCGGCGCAAGGCGCAGACAAGGACATAGGCCATCGAGGCACAATTTGTAAATGGCTCGCCCTGCACGGTCGCGGTCGAAACGCGATCGGCAAACAGATCGGCCTGACACTTTCCCCGGGGACGCTCGTATGGAGCGTCGGCTTCGCTGGACCGGCGAGATAGGCGGCCTGGATAGCTGGCCGCCCCTTGATCAGGAAAAAATGGATAGCTTGAAGGGCGCTATTCTGAACGCGCTCAAGGCGTCTGGAATAGAGGCTCACGAGAAGGTCGCCAAGAAGACGAGCCACGGGGTATCCACGATCCCGGCATGGTTTCAGGATGCCTTGGAGGCGATCGCAGCGCTGCCCAACGTCGAGAGCCGGGAAGACTGGACACACCATCAGCCACGCTATCTACGGCGCCACAGGGGGCAGCGAGGACGGTTACGAGGCATGGCTGGGATGGTGCAATCTCTACGGTGGCCACGAGGCTGACCTGCGCAGGACGTGGGAGGGTTTGTCTGGGACCCGGTCCGGTTGGCAGCAGCTTCGCGAGCACCTCGACTTCCTGGTTGATCACGCGACGGCGGCCCGGCTTCGGGAGGCGCGGCAGGCGAGGGCCACAGCCCACATGCTCGCCACGCCCGTCGAGGGCATGGAGGATTTCATCGAACCGCCTTCGACGCCTAGGCGGCGCGCACCCGCAAACCAAGGCAGACCGAATGGCACTCAAGGGCTGATAGAAATCGGTCGTCAGGCGGAACTCTTCCGGACCCCCGGTAGGACGGTATTCGCGTGGGTAAATAGAGGGGGCAGCAGAGAGAATTGGCCTATCGACTCGGACGATTTCAGGGGCTGGCTCACCCACGAGTTTTTTCGGGCGGCAAACGTTGTCCCTGGCCCGGAAAACATGAAGGCCGCGCTCGCAACGCTGACCGCCATCGCAATTTACGATCGTCCGGAGCACGAGGTCTTTCTGCGAGTGGCGAAGGTCGGGAGCAAGATACATGTCGACCTGGCGAACGAGGAACGCACAGTCATTGAAATCGACGCCGAGGGCTAGCGATCAACAGATGCGCCCGCCGTTCGTTTTCGACGTACGCCTTGGATGAGGGCCCTGCCGTTGCCAGAGGCGGGAGCATCGATCCAAGATCTGCGTGCTTTCTTGAAGGTCAAGACCGACGACGATTTCCAGCTCGCAATTGCCTGGCTTCTGGCGGCGCTCAGGGGTGAGCCACCATACCCGCTGCTCGCACTGCGTGGGGAACAAGGAACGGCAAAAAGCATGTTCGCCAAGATTCTGAGATCACTCGTCGATCCGCACGAGGCGACACTCAGGAGCTTGCCCGACGACTGCCGCAACCTATTTGTCGATAGCGACGAGGCGATCGTAAAGGCGGCGAATCCAGTGATACTTAACGGTATCGGCAGCATCGTCGATCGGCACGATACTTGGCAGATCGGGTCATCGTCATAGAGCTGGGTGTCATAAAGCAGCGCAGGACAGAGAACGATCTGCGGGCCGCCTTCGATGGTAAGCGGGACGTACTGTGCGACGCGCTTTCCAGAGGTCTGCGTGATTTGGCGAATACCCCCGACTACCCGGATTTTCGATTGGCGGATTTCGCACAACGGGCGCAGCCTGCGAAACGGCCTACGCAGAAGCCGGCGCATTTGAGAGGGCATATACCGCCAACCTCGGCTGCTTATTGCAGAACCGGGCGACGATAGCGACGCGGGTGAAGTGTCAGCAGGGGCCATACAGCCCATGCCACATCGTCGAAAACCCCACTACTACAGCTGACGCACGCGCAGGCGGCTGACGCAGACCTGAAAGGCGTGCGTCAGCCTCAAGCCATTGTACCGGCTGGGGAAACGGCGGCCGACGCAGCTGACGCACGTTTTCGGGTAACTCCGGTGGGGGTGGCGGGGCGCGGTCAGGCGTTTCGGCAGGGGCTATTGCCCTATATATCTTCCCAAGAGAAGGAGATCGTGTGTCAGCTGCGCCAGCCAATAAACGTAACGATTACAGCAAGTTACGGTTGACGGACAGCGCCAGAACACTGCGTCAGCCGAAACGCCAAAACCGCACGCTCAGACACCCCGCTGCTGATTTCCTCACGCGCCAATGGCAGGCGCGCCCGGTGCGCCTCGTGTCCAACCCGTTTGATCTGAGGACCCAGAAGTCCGGCAGGACGTGGAGATCCCTCGCCAGGTCGGTTTGCATGCCGCACGGCATGACGACCCGGAACGCCCCCCGGGACTAGGAAAATGACCTCAGCTACCGCGAACGTCGTCGCCACCTCCGGCACCCCTGCTGCTCCGGCTTGGCGCGCGCCAAGTCCGACCGCATGTCAGGTCGAATTGAAACTTTTAGACATTTCGCGAACCCGTTGCGGTTCTCCATGGTGACGTGCCCCATATACGAGAGCTTCGCCTCGCGTCCGGCGGCTTTGCGACAAAGCCGTCTGTCCGGATTGGTCGTGCTCGCGTGGGGTCTCGTTGGTGCGCTTCTGCTTATGAAAGTTCGTGCCGTCATCGTCGTCGCTGCCGTCCTTGGGCCGAAAGCTCTTGTGCGAGGCCCAGGCTTCGATCAGCGTTCCATCCACTGAGAAATGCTCGTTACACAACAACGGCTTCACCTGCGGATGGTTGAGGAGCTTGGTCATGAACTTCTCGAAAATATCGCCCGCCAATGGCCGATCGCGGTTCTTCCGTGAATGTCGTCGGCACCCACACAGGATCGTCAGGCGAAAGCCCGACAAACCAGCGATACAGAAGATTGAAATCCAATTGCTCCATCAACTGCCGCTCCGATCGGATGCCATACAAGGCCTGGAGCAGCAGAGCGCAGAACAATTGCTCCGGCGGCACCGACGGGCGTCCATCGCTGGCATAAAGCTTTGCAAGGCTGTGCGTCAGTTCCTTCAGGACATCACGAACCTTCCGCAAGTGATGGTTCGAAGGAACCCGCTTCTCCGGTGAGATGCAGGAGAACAGTCCACCTTGATCGTTAAATTTGCCCCGCATGCCCGCTCGCCAACGTTGATTCGCAATCAAAAAAATGAATCATATTCCGCGGGATCCGGCGAGCGGGTTTTTCGAGTTTTTCAGCAGACTGCTAGAGCATAAAGTTTGGTGGCAGGGTTTCTGACCCAATGGTCTAAATCGGGAATTTTCGCGCTTAGTGAAGTACACCACATTGCGAGTCGCTTTATCCTGTTAGCTAATCCCCTGAAACTGAGAAAGCACTAAACCCCGACGCGGCAAGCGGAACGCTAGTGGGGTGATCGTGTGAACAGCGAAAGGAAATTATCATGCCGGCAAAAGCGACGATGTTGGCTGCTTGGATGGTCATCAATAATCCAAATCGAAAAGAACATGAGGATCTGAATCTCACAGTGGGGGGAACGATCCAATTGAACACGGAGGCGCTTAGGCTACTTGGTGACCAACTCTTGACCATAAAGATTCAAGTGCTCGACTCGGACTGGTTCTCCGACGACACCTTGGCGACGGATCAGACCTTCCAACTCGGGATTCACGATACCCAACCCCACTGCTTCAATACGGGTGTTCTAGTGAACGCACAGACTTTGAACGATTGCGAATGGTGGGGTGACGATACGGCCGAAGTATTTTGCGTTGTATCGGCGCATGGTGGCAAAGTGCAATCGAATGGCGTGCAAACCACGGAGCAAGACGTCAACATTTCTTTCTAAGAGACTCCGATAAAGATGTTGATTTGCTGCGGTTTGTGGCTTCGTTGTTGGAACGAAGCGACGGTTGTTGGAACATCAGATTTGAGTCCGAAAGCGGTCAACCCAGCAACGGCCAATGAACGATGTGCTGAAGGCGAAGGCGGGCCTTACACTTATCGTTCTAGTATTGCCAGCTCACCGTCGTTGTCCCGATGACAAGCTCCTCTTGACCGCATGCACGACACCCAGAACCCGCTGGACCTTTTGAATTTGACGTCTTCCGGCCCAAGTAGTCCGCCTGGCCCGCGATGACGGCTCCATCACGGGTCGAACCGGTCCTACGGGGATGACAGCGATTCCCTGGAGTGGGATACGAGCAACACCGAACGGGTCGGTCTTGAGGGAGATTTGCTGAGCTCTGGAACACGAACGCTTCGAAAACGGGCCGATTGACCCCGCAAAGTTAGCCGTGCGACTCTTCGAGCACGGACTCGATGCGATCGCAGACTGCTTCGACGAACTTGCTTCAGAAGCATCGTTTGCCGCTATGGCGTTAGTTCGTGGCAAGGCCAGGGAAGCGCGCATGCCTGCGTATGCCTGGCCCCGTACAGTACAAGGTGTGCTCGTACGCTTTCCGTTTGGCTTGCGCAACGCGGGAGTGGAGAGCATAATTTTGGCGCATGGCTAGAAAGTTCAGACCGGATCTGCAGCGACGATTGGCCGCCATCATGGCCGTCGATGTTGTAGGATCGTCGCACCTGATCGAAAGGGACGAGGGTGCCGCGCTCTCGGGCATCCGCGCCGTCCTCGACAAGGTGCTCAGGCCCACTGCGGCCGCTCACGGCGGAAGGATCGTCAAGTTGCTGGGCGACGGCGCCCTGCTGGAGTTTGCCAGCCCCGTCCTTGCCGTGCGGTGCGCCGTCGGCGTCCAGGAAACCGTCGAGAAACGTGCCAGGACCCAGCCGAGCGCCAACTGCATCCGGCTAAGGATTGGGATCAACATCGGTGACATCCGGGTGACCGACGACGGGGATGTCCACGGCGATGGCGTCAACGTTGCCGCGCGTTTGGAGGGACTCGCCGAACCCGGTGGAATCTGCGTCGCCGGGAAGGTGTATGACGAGCTCGAGGGCAAGCTGGCCCTGCCATTTGCGGACCAGGGCGATCAGCAGCTGAAGGGCATCGCCCGCCGCGTCCGGGTCTACGGGCTGCGGGCAGGTGGAAGCTCGGCTCGCGAGCCCAAGGCGATCTGGCCCGTCGCCGACAATGCGAGCCGCCCTAGCGTTGCCGTGCTGCCATTCGCAAATCTGAGTGGCGATCCCGAACAGGAGTACTTCGCCGACGGCATTGCCGATGACATTCACACAGCGCTCGCGAAGTCGCGCTGGCTTTTCGTGATGGGCCGGAGCTCGGCCTTCGCGTTTCGCGGCAAGGCTCTCGAACTGGAGGAAGTCGCCCGCAAGCTCGGCGTGCGCTACGTCCTTTCGGGCAGCGTACGTCGGTCGTCGTCCAAGGTCCGGGTCGCCGCTCAGCTCATCGAAGCCGAGACAGGGGAATCGATTTGGGCCGAACACTATGACAGCGACTTGACCGACATCCTGCAAATGCAGGACGAGATTACCGAGGCCGTGGCAGCCGCGATCGAGCCGCAATTGATCCAAAAGGAGAGCGAGCGCGGTTTTCAGCGCTCGCAAAGCCTGACAGCCTGGGACCTTGTCCGCCGCGGCATGTGGCACTTCCACAAGTTCACGCCCGAAAACCACGAACTTGCCCGGGAGTTTTTCATTCAGGCGACTTCGGTCGAACCCAATGAGGCGAGCGGATACATCTGGCTGGCGCGTACCGAGGGTGGCCGTCTCTTGCATCTCGGAACTCCAGATCACGACGAAAGCCTGCGGGTTGCACTTAATGCCGCCCAGAAGGCGGTCCAGATCGACCCCCAAAACCCCTATTCGCACTATGCGGTGGCGGTCGCCTACTTAGGCGGCGGCGAGTTCGAAAACTCCCTGCGGGCGGCGCAGCAAGTGATCAGATTGAACCCCAGCTTTGCTCTCGGCTATTGTCAACTTGGCGCTTCAACAATGCATTGCGGCAGACCCCAAGACGCCGTCGGCTCTCTTGAGCGAGGATTGCGGCTCTCTCCGTTCGATCCTCAAAACTTCGTTTGGCTCTTCTTGTTGGCGTGCGCCTATTGTTTGTCGCAGCAACCAGAGAAAGGGCTGGTTGCAGCGCGCCAAGCTTTGGACGTTCGACCGAATTGGGCATCGGGGCTGAAAATTCTGGCGGCGAACGCACTTGCTGCGGGACAAGAGAGGCAGGCTCTTGTCACTTGGCAGCAGGCAGCGACGGCTGCCGATCAAACTTGCGATTTAATGGGACTGATGAAACGCTCGAACCCAAAATGGGTCGAAGACGTAGAAGGTAAATTCCATGAGATAGGAGGCTAACCCGCCCACTATGCGGCCGTCTTGCGTCGAAAACAGCAGTTCGAACTCCCCTCCGTCAAACGGGCCGGTTTGGGTCCGCAGCGGTCAGCCGGCAACGCCGATGGCCGATATGTGGAGCGCAGAGGTCAACCGTTATGCTTGTCTTGCTGTCTTACCCCTTACCCCAGGACCAGATCCTCTTGCCCCCGAACGACAGCAGAAACCTCTGGACCCGTTGAATTTGGCTTTGCCGCATTTTCATCTCCGGACCAGGTCGACCAGCAATGTAGCCGTCATCGTGGGCCAACAAGTTGGAGCGACGGATTGCTTGGGCCAGCTGACACCGAACAGGCCGGTCTTAAGCGAAATCTACTGAGCTCTGGAACACGACCGGTTGGGGTGGAGACCGGACATCTCGGACCGGTGGTTTTTTGCTCGGTCGCAAATCCAACCCAACGCACCGATGGTCACGAGGCGCCTCCGATCGCCGGGACGTCGAGTAGCGCCGGAGCGGCGATTTCGTTGGATTTTAGTCCCGCTCCTCTCGGGATTAGGCTAGAATGCTAGGACACATTGCGTTCATCTGGTCCTCATGCTGTGGTTCCACGCCGGCTGTGAGCAGCGGACGGAGTTTATCAAGACGGCGGGGTGTACATCATGATCCGATCCTGGGCCGTGCTGCTGGGCGCGATCGTTACGATCTGGTCGCTGGCCCCTCCCCCGATCGCTCATGCGCAGGACGTCCACAGCCACTGCATCGAGATCGATCTTAAGCCGCCCGGCGACTGCGTCATCACGCAGCCGAAGGTCCTCATCGTCTACTGGGATACCGGCGTCGCGCAGTGGAACGCCGACGCTGGCGCCGCCAACACCCGGGACCGGATCGACGCCCACTTGCTCGCGCTCACCCGCTCGACCTATTTCTCACAGCTCGGCCAGTATCACATCTCGGCACCCGAGTTCGTCGGCAGCGTCACCTCCGGGAGCTGCCAGGCGCCGCAGACCGTGGGCGGGCCGATTCCAGCTTTCGTGGGCGTCGCCAATCTCGGCGACATGAATTCGCTGCTCGACTGCGTCAAGCGCAACCACCCGCAAAGCTTCGAGAACGCCACCCTCGCCGTCCTGCTGATCCCGCCGCAGGTAACCCCGGCCTGGGTCACGAATTTGGTGCCCAACATTGATGTATTCGGAAACGAGAGCCACAACAGCCCGGCACTGCCCTCATGCGACGCATTCGGTGCCTTTCACCTCATCCTGGCGAAAATTCCGACCGCGGTCATTCCGCTCAAATGCAGCGGCGATTTCCCCACGGTGCTGTCGAACATCAGCCACGAGGTGATCGAGGCGGTTACCGATCCGGATTCGATCCTGCAGGGCGGCTACGTGGATACGACGCCGGGTCACAATATGGGCCAGTTCGGCAGCGTCCTGGTCGCGCCCGAGATCGCCGACCTGTGCGAGGCCACCACTGCTGACACTCCGTTCCTCGACGGAGGGGTGGCGCAATACTGGTCGCAGGCGAGCATGGGCTGCGTCTCGGGCTTCGACACCGATAAGCCACCAGCGGTGGTCACCGACCTCGCGCTCTGCGGCGGCGGCCGCAATATGCGCGTGACCGTGCAAGGCACCGACTTCGGCCTACTGCCGTCCGATGCGTCAGCGCCGGGCTCTTCGCTCTATTTCGGCTACGCGGAATCCGCGTCGACGGCGACGCCGCCGGCCGGCGCTTGCTTCCGCTTCACAGAACCGCCGTTGGTGCCCGCGCCCGCGTTCCAGGCGGGACACCTGTTCGCGCCGCTCGACAGCGGCGTAACGGCGCAGTTCCTCTCTTGGGACAACATCCAGATCCGGCTCGGCGGATTTGCCGGCGCGTACGGGACGTCCCCGCGCGTCACAACGCCGGGCCATCTCGCGCGGGTTGAGGTGGCCAACCAGGAGACGGGGACACTCTCCTGCTTCGGCCCGGTGCTACTTCCAGCGCCGACCCGCATCGTCGGCACGCCGACGCCGGCGATCCCCGTCGGTCAGCGCGGCAGCGTGGGCGGCACGGTCATCGACGGTAGCGCAACCCATCCCGGCTGCGGGCACGAGGCGGTCGCGGTAACGGTGAGCGCGAGCGCCGGCAGCCTGGACACGGAGTTGCTCGTGAGCGATGCCGACGGCGAATTCCGCACCCAGTTCACCGCGCCCAACCTAGCTGGGCCGATCACTATCCTGGCGAACGCCGCCCCGATCGTCGGGCAATGGACGGTCAATGTGGCGCCGGTCGTCACTGAGGTCGCGCCCGCCCACGTCGACACGGCCGGCGGCACGCACGTCACCATCACCGGCCGCGGTTTCGTCGCCGACGCCACGGTGGTAAAGTTCAACGGGGTCGCGGCGCCGGCGCAGGTGCGTTCCTCCACCTCGCTGAGCGTGGACGCGCCGCCTTCGCCGTCCACCGGGCCGGCGAGCGTCGCCGTGCTCGTGCACGACGTGCCCTCGGCCAGCGCGCCGCAGGTCACCTACGTGCCCGCGTTCGGGCCTTTCCTCACCTTCTTCGACGCCAGCTGCGGTAAGGCCTCGGTATCAGCCGATGTGTTCGATCATGCCGGCGCCCCGGTCGCCGGGCAGATGGTGTCGCTCACCGCCGACAGCGGCAGTTTCGTTGCAGCCAGCGGGCCCGTGGCGACATTGAGCGCGGACACCGACACGTCCGGAAGGATGACCGGCAGGATGGCGACGCCGAGCGCCGCCGCCACCGCGATCGCCGTCAGCGGCCACACGCAGGCGCGCCCAACGCCGGATGAGCACGCCAATGTGCGCCTGATCTCGCGGGCGACTTGCGACACTTTCCGGAACTTCACCAAGCGCAATCTGCCGGTGCGCGTGACGGTTGGCGAAGAGCTTGGCGCTAGAATTGTGGACGGGTGCCTCGCTTGCGTCGATCCTTCACGCTTCCGCGTGCAATGGCAGGCGCGCGCGCCGATCCTCGCCGGGCTGTCGCTGACCGCGCTCACTGATGACGCGGACATCGCACGGAACGTGACGATCTCGGTCCTGGCCTCGGACAAAGCGGCGGCCGTTCTCAAACGCGTGCCGGCGCTCGGGAATATTGTCGCGCTGATCGAGCTGCGCGGCAATCTCAACAAAGCGCTACTCCGGCTCGACTACGCCGATGCGGGGAAGACGTCCGAGCGCGTCGCGCTGGTTCAGCTGCACCAGGGCAAATGGATTGCGGTTGAGCCGATCCACCCGGCGGCGCCCCACCTCGCCGCACGCCTTTCAGCCGCCGGCACCTACGCCATCGTGGCGCGCTGAGCGCACTGTGTTATTGCCGGGTTTCCGGTCGGCAGGCGGCTGGTTGCATCGATCGCATTCTCTGAGGCGCGAAGCCGGCCGGCGTCGGTGGCCTCTCATGCCCAAGTGAGCTCCTCTCCGAGCGTGTTCCCGTCGTTCACGTCCATGCATCAATACTGGGTGGTCGTGCATTGCAGGTTGCCGGCAAGGTCGTGGTTGCATGTCGGGAATTGCTGCTGAATTTGGTGCGGCGGGTTCGCTGCCAAAACTGCCGCGTCCGCATTTGCCCGCGCCCGGCCCGAGCGGCCACACCATGCAACAAGGCAGTTTCGAAGTTTTGTAGCGCCGTACCTAGCGTTTGCGTGTTCTCCTCGCTGGTCTGATTGTCGGCCACAACCTTCTCTCCAAGTGCCGTCCATGTCTGCTGTTGTTGGGCTGCCCACTCCGCGTTGAATTGGTCCATCGTTATCTGGCTAATCAGACCCATGCCTATCATCCCCAAACGTCCTTCCCGGCCGCCTGAAGCCAAAAGGAAAGGACCCACACAACGTCACAGACGGGGGGGTACTATTGGACGCGAAATCGCCCCTCACGGGGTTACTTGCGCGCGAATTCACACAGATCGGGAACTAACGCGGCTCTAAGATCGAGAACCTCTTCTGCAAACACTCGTTGGCCAGAACCACCGGAAACGAAGGTCAACTTCGTCAAGCACACCGAGCAAAGTTCACGCTAGCCTCCCAAATAAAGGTGCACCCCATACTGCTGGATAGTCCGCCGTCAGTGTGTTTGGCCAGTCGAGCCCGGCACGGAGACGACACCTACTGGTGGTCGTGCGGCCAATTTTTCTGGGGCCAGTCGTACCGTTGGTTGACCGCCCCGGTGGGGGCATCACGTGCGGTCTCTGCTGAGAAAATGTGCCCCTGCGGTTCCTTGGCGGGGCAAACCTCATTCGACAAAGTAGTCGCCCCGAATCCCTGCACAACTTGTGGGTTTTATTGCGGATTAATGGAACAAGGGAAAGCGATATGTCATATTTATCAAATAGATAGATTTATGAATTGGCGGAGACGGAGGGATTCGAACCCTCGAGACCCCTTTCGAGGTCTGCTCATTTAGCAAACGAGTGCCTTCAGCCTCTCGGCCACGTCTCCGCAATATTGCTTACCGCCAGTGCCACGCGGACGCAGCTATGCCCGACGAGTTCCGACATTGCAAGCGGCATCCGGGGGTTGCCCCGGGGCTAAACTTTGTGGGATGAATCTGCTCAGCCGCATCCCTGCCACAATCGCTGCCGAAATAGGTGCCGGCGCGGCGCGGCTTCTGCCGAAGTGACGTGCCTTCGACACGAGCATTCCCTTGCCAAATTTTACCCCCCACCGGAATCGCCTTGCGGCTTTCCGCGCGGCGCTCGCGCCTACTGCAATCGCCGGCCTCATCGTAATCACCGGCGCTCAAGCCGCCGAACCCTATGGCGACTGGCTCACGGCCGATCGAGAGAGCCGGATTAGGATCAGCAAATGCGGCGGCAACCTGTGCGGCAGTTTGGCCTGGCTCAGCGAACCCAATGACGAGAACGGGCACCCAAAGCGCGACATCTACAATCCCGACGACATCCTGCGCGGCCGCCCGGTCATGGGCATTCCCATTCTGCTTGGCTTGAAACGGGACGGCGACCATTGGGTCGGAAAAATTTACAACCCGGAAAACGGCAAGACCTATGACGCGAGCTTCCGCCAGCTTGCCGACAAAAGTGTCGAGGTCGAAGGCTGCGTCGGCTTCATTTTCTGTGAAAAGCAAATCTGGACCAGGGACTGACAACACGGCTTGCCCCATGGTAGCCGCATCGGGATTGGCAGCCGAAAGGATTCGAGGCCATGCCGCCGACCATTCGGGTCATCCTTGCTCTTGGCGTGGCGCTGGCTGCCGGCGCATCGGAGCCGGCTTGGCCGCAGCAAGCACAGCCTAGAACCAAAACCCAACCCGCCAACCCGTCAGCCATGCCGTCGCCAGAACCGGTGCCAGTGGCGCCCAGTCGTGAACGGCTGCGCCGTTGCGCCAGTGAATGGCGGGACGTCAAACGCCGCGGCGCTGACGCCGGGGTTACCTGGCGAAATTTCGCCAACGAATGCTACAATCGCCTCTGACGCCGAAGGCACCGGCGCGCATCCCCGAAAACGCAACCGTCTCCCACGCGATGAAGCGGGGAGACGGACTGTAGTCGTGATAGCCGGCATTTCCTGGACTTGATGCAGGATACGCCCTGCTTCAACGACTTGCGCTGCGGTCCAATGCCAGCCGCCACTTTGCACTAGGCGGCGGGCGCAGCCGGCGTTGTCGCCTTTTTGGCAGCTGGCCTACGCTTAGCGGCTGCCCTCTTTTTTTTGGCTGACGCTTTCTTGGCTGATTTCTTGACGGCCTTACGCGTAGATTTCTTTACGGCCTTGCGTACTGACTTCTTCGCGGCGCCTTTCTTGGCCGTGCTCTTGCGAGCCGACTTCTTTGCCGTGGTCTTCTTGGCTGCCGACTTTCTGGCTGCCTTCTTCACAGTTGCCTTCGCCATCGTAGGGTCCCCTCTTATGGATGTGCCGACGAATCAGGAAATCACGTCGACTGGAGGCTTGACTAGCGTAGCGTGGTTAAGCGGCGGTTCAAGTGGGTAATGCGAAAGATTAGCCGTCTCGACCCCGAAGAAGCCCTGCGGAAGTGCTTTCGGTGACTGAAATTTCTCTCGCTCGCTACCATCAACACGGCACGTTCATCATCGCCGGCAAGAGCGCGTGCAAATCCGAATCGATCGCGCGAATAGAGCCGCCACGGGCCCGGACCGCCGCCTGCCCCGCTGCACACAGACAGAAGCAGGCGCTGTTCGCACTGCATGTGCTAGACGTGCAAAACATCAGTGAATCCAGAGTTTTTCCATTGAGTCTCCCGCCGCGTGCCGGAGCAAATTACGACCAAGCCTAGCGGCTTGCCGGTCAATGCGAACGGGCAGTTTTCGACACAGCGAATCGCCGAAGGCGGAGCGTTTCGCGACGAAAACTCTACTTGTCGAAGGCGGCAACTTCGACTGGACGCAGCGACAACACAACACCGCAACGCAAATGCAACACTGCCAGAATTTTTCCTGTGCATGACTAAGAAAATGCGTCCGGCGAGCCGACGATTGACGCAAAAGCCGTAACGGAAGCCGAATCATCTGCCGCGCGAGCGGTCAGCGCAACGACATACGCGCACGATTCACAGGTCGAGTTTGCGCTTCAACAGCGCATTGACGGCCGGCGGATTGGCTTTGCCGCCCGTCTCCTTCATGACCTGCCCGACGAACCAGCCGAGCATCGAGGGCTTGGCCTTGGCCTGTTGGACCTTGTCCGGATTGGCTGCAATGATCTGATCGACCACCCGTTCGATGGCCGCTGTGTCGGTCACTTGCTTCATGCCACGAGCCTCGACGATGGCCCGTGGATCAGCCTCGCTCCCCGCCTCGATGACAATCGCAAGCAGATCCTTGGCGATCTTGCCGGAGATCAGGTTTTCGCCAATCAGATCGACAATTGCGGCAACCTGCGCCGGGCGGATCGATGTCTGCGGGATGGTCTGGCCGATCGAATTGGCATAGGCCGCAATGTCGCCGCTAATCCAATTGGCAATGAGCTTCGGGTCCCGTTGGCGCCCGCCATGGTCGACCGAGGCCTCGTAGAAATCGGCTGTCTCCTTGTCGGCAACCAGAACCCCGGCATCATAAGCCGGCAGTCCGTACTGACGCATGAACCGGGTCTTCTTGGCATCTGGGAGTTCCGGCAATTGCGCCGCAAGCGCGTCGACGAATGCCTGATCGAACTCAAGCGGCAACAAGTCCGGATCGGGAAAATAGCGATAATCATGCGCCTCCTCCTTCGATCGCATCGAGCGGGTCTCGCCCTTGCCCGGATCAAACAGGCGGGTCTCCTGCAAAATCGTACCGCCATCCTCCAATATGCCAATCTGGCGCCTTGCCTCGGCTTCGATGGCCTGACCGATGAACCGGATCGAATTGACGTTCTTAATCTCGCAGCGAGTACCAAGAGGTTCGCCGGGGCGCCGTACCGAGACATTGACGTCGGCGCGCAGACTGCCCTGCTCCATATTGCCGTCGCAGGTCCCGAGATAGCGCATGATGGTGCGTAGCTTGCTGATATAGGCCCGCGCCTCGTCGGCCGAGCGCAGATCCGGCCGCGACACGATTTCCATTAGGGCGACGCCGGAGCGGTTGAGGTCGACAAAGCTCATGGCGGGGTGCTGATCATGCAGCGACTTGCCGGCATCCTGCTCGAGATGCAGCCGCTCGATTTCGACCTTGATCTGCTCGTGCGGTGTCAGGTCGACCAGCACCTCGCCCTCCCCCACGATCGGCGACTTGTACTGGCTGATCTGATAGCCTTGTGGCAGATCGGGATAGAAGTAGTTTTTGCGGTCAAATACCGATCTCAGATTGATCTTCGCCTTCAGCCCAAGGCCGGTGCGCACCGCCTGCTTGACGCATTGCTCGTTAATCACCGGCAGCATGCCTGGCATCGCCGCATCGACCAGCGAGACGTGGCTATTCGGTTCAGCGCCGAAATCGGTCGAGGCACCAGAGAACAATTTCGATTTTGACGTCACTTGCGCATGGACCTCCATGCCAATAACGACTTCCCAATCCCCGGTCGCGCCCCGGATCAGCCTGTTGGGCTTTTGCCGATTGCCGTTCATCGTCCCAACCTTCCCATTCTCTGTGCTCTGTCGGACAGGGCTAGGCCCACCACGAGTGCGGCAATTCGACTGGCGGGGCAGATTGCTCAAGGGCTGCGGCGGCCGCAAACAACGTCGCCTCGTCGAAGGCACGACCGATCAATTGCAAACCAAGCGGCAGACCTTCCGCACTCTTGCCGGAGGGAACCGCAATGGCGGGCAATCCGGCCATGTTGACGGTGACGGTGAAGACGTCATTGAGGTACATTTCAATCGGGTCGCCGGAACCCTTCTCGCCAATGCCGAAGGCCGCCGACGGCGTCGCCGGGGTCAAGATTGCATCGACGCCATCGGCATAGACGGTCTCGAAATCCCGTTTGATCAGGCTACGGATCTTTTGTGCCCTGACATAATAGGCATCGTAATAGCCGGCCGACAGAACATAGGTTCCGATCAGGATGCGGCGGCGAACCTCGCGGCCGAACCCGGCGCGGCGCGATTTTTCGTACATTTCGACAATGTCCTTGCCCGGCAGACGTAATCCATAGCGCACGCCGTCGTAGCGGGCGAGATTGGACGAGGCTTCGGCCGGCGCGACAATATAATAGGCCGGCAGGGCGTAACGCGTGTGCGGCAAAGATATATCGCGGATTTGAGCACCCGCCGCGCGCAGCCATTCGATGCCCCGCGCCCACAGGTGTTCGATTTCCACCGGCATGTTGTCGACGCGGTATTCGCGGGGAATGCCGATCGTCATGCCCTTGATCGGCGCGCCGACGCTCGCCTCGTAATCGGGAACGGGTCGATCGACCGACGTCGTGTCCCTGGCATCGTGGCCGGCCATCGAACGCAGAAGAATAGCTGCATCCCGCACCGTTCGCGCAATCGGCCCGGCCTGGTCGAGCGACGAGGCAAAGGCGACGATGCCATAGCGCGAGCAGCGTCCGTAAGTTGGTTTGACGCCGACCGTACCGGTAAAGGCCGCAGGCTGCCGGATCGACCCGCCGGTATCTGTCGCGGTGGCGCCGAGACATAGCCGGGCCGCGACCGCCGCGGCCGATCCGCCGGACGAACCGCCCGGCACGAGCAGGCCCTTGCGATCGCCCGCGAGCGCCGCACGGGCCCGCGCAAGCGGCCAGTTCGGTGGCCGGAACGGGGACACGACGGGGCCGTAATAGGACGTCTCGTTCGACGATCCCATTGCGAATTCGTCCATATTCAATTTGCCGAGCATCACCGCGCCGTCGCGCCACAATTGGGCAGTGACAGTCGATTCATAGGTCGGCTTGAAGCCGTCGAGCACATGGCTGCACGCCTGGGTGTGGACGCCGCTCGTTGCGTAAAGATCCTTGATTCCGAGCGGCAAGCCCTCCAGTGACCCGGCCTCGCCTCGCCCGAGTCTTGCATCCGATGCCGCTGCCTGCCGCAAGGCCAGTTCGGGTGTCTCGACAATGAAGGCATTGAGAGACCGGGCCTGCTCGATCGCCGCAATATGCGCCTCGGCAAGCTGACGCGCCGAGAAATCTTTCTTGCGAAGGCCGTCCCTGGCGGCGGCCAGGGTCAGATGGTTCAATTCACTCATGGCTCGCAACTGCACAGGGTTGGCGCCGCTTCTGGCGCATCCCGGTCAAGGACCGGGAATTATGGATATTGGGCGCCCGTTTATTCGACGACCTTCGGCACCATGAAGAAATGATCCTCGCCGGCCGGTGCATTGGCGAGGACGGCATCGGCAATCTCGCCGTCGCTGACCACATCGCAGCGCATCTTCATGCGCATCGGAATGACGGAAGTCATCGGCTCGACGCCGGTCACGTCGACCTCGCCGAGTTGCTCGACAAAGGCAAGGATGGCATTCAACTCACCTTGCAGGGGGCCGATTTCATCCTCGAGAATTTCGACCCGCGCAAGATGGGCAATTCGGCGGACAAGCGTCTTGTCGACAGACATGGGTACTCCCGGCGGCTGGACCGAGGCCAGCCTATAGCATCACCAGCTTTGCCGCGGCAATGCCGGTGGCCGGGCCGCCGGAGCGATCAAAGGCTGACGGGTTCGCCGACTTTGGGCACCAGCACCCTGGTCTTGTGGCCCGCCATGGCAGCGACGAAAGCGTCGGCGTTCGGGGCAAGAACGTCGAAAGTCGCATAATGGATCGGGATCACGACGTCGAAGGAAAAGAAGCGCTTGACCGCCAGCGCAGCGGTAGCAGCACCCATGGTGAACCGGTCGCCGATCGGCACGAAGCCGAGTTTGGGTTGGTGCACTTCATGGATGAGCGCCATATCGCCGAAAATATCGGTGTCGCCCATGTGGTAGACGACCGGTGCTTGCGGATGCTTGATGATCAGGCCATTCGGATTGCCGAGATAGATCGAAGCGCCATTTCTCGTGGTACCAGAGGAATGCAGGGCCTGAGTGAAGGCAACCGTGAATTCGCCGCACGACAGGCTACCGCCGGTATTGCCCGGATTGATCGCGGCCCCCTGATCGGCGAGATAAGTGCAGACCTCGTAATTGGCGACGACCTGGGCCTTGCTGCGCGCCGCGATCGCCGCTGCGTCGCCGACATGGTCGTCGTGACCGTGCGTAAGCAGAATATGGGTGGCGCCTGCCGAGGCTTTGACAGGGTCGCCCTTGAAACTCGGATTGCCGGACAGGAAAGGGTCAAGGAGGATGATCGAATGGCCGATCTCGAGACGAAAGGCCGAATGGCCGAACCAGGTCAGTTTCATGGCAACCTCCGATTTTGTGAAACTTCTAATCTGACAGAGTTCGCGATGCAATCGATGTGGCGCCGCGCAGGTCACTATGCTAGCAGCCGCGGATGGATTTTCTGACGCTCGACGCGCTTCTTGCCGGGCTGCCGCTGCGCCAGCGGCTGCTCGGCCTCGATCTCGGCACCAAGACGATCGGGCTTGCGCTCAGCGACATCGAGCGGCGGATCGCGACGCCACTTGAGACTATTAGGCGGGCAAAGTTTCAGGCCGACGCGCGGCATATCCTCGCGGTACTCGCGAAATTCGAGATCGGCGCCATGGTCCTTGGCCTGCCGCTCAATATGGACGGCAGCGAAGGTCCGCGCGCGCAGGCGACCAAGGCCTTCGCACGCAATCTTGCCGGTTTGACAGAGATTCCGATTGTGTTGTGGGATGAGCGCCTCAGCACCGCAGCCGTGACCCGCAGCCTGGTCGAGCAAGGCGCCTCGAGGGCCAGGCGGGCTGCGCTCGTCGATCGCATGGCGGCCGCCTATATTTTGCAGGGCGCGATCGATCGGCTGATAAGCATCGCCCGCCAAGGCTGACCTGAAAGCCTGCCCGGCGCAGGACCGCCTAGGGCTTGGCCCCTATCTTCGTCTCCGAACCGGCCACCAGCCGGGCAACGTTCTCCCGGTGCTTGAACCACAGCGCTGCGCTAAGCAGGGCGAACACTAGGGCGGCCGAACCAAGGCCAGCACCCCACAGGACGATCGGGCTGACCAGGCTTGCCGCAAGTGCCGCGAGCGAGGAATACCGGCTCAGATAGGCAATAGTGAGCCAGACCACGGCAAACGCCGCAGCCGCCGGTAGGAAAGTCGCGGCAAGACAGCCGAGATAGGTGGCAACGCCCTTGCCCCCGCGAAAGCCAAGCCAAACCGGAAAAAGATGGCCACAGAAGGCCGCCACAGCCGCGGCAAGCGCAAGGTTGGGCCCAAACCACCAAGCCGCAATGTCGACTGCCACGGCACCCTTCAGAGCATCGAGTAGCAGGGTCGCGGCGGCAAGGTCCTTGCGTCCGGTGCGCAAGACATTGGTCGCCCCGATATTGCCGGAGCCGATCGTGCGCAGGTCGGGCCCGCCAGCAAGCCGGGTCAGCAGCAGGCCGAAGGGTATTGAGCCGATAAGATAGCTCACCACAACCAGAACCAGAGCGCTAAAAGGGCTTTCCGGCACGTTAAGTCCCCCCACCCCTGATAACAGCTAGCTTGACTGCCCCGCCGGCGTCTAGCCATGCACAATTTCGCCGGCAACAACCGTCAGCTTGACCCGGCCCTGTAGCCGGGCCTCGTCGAATGGCGTGTTGCCACAGCGCGAGTGGAGCCGCGCCGGATCGACCAAGAAAGGTTCGTCCGGATCGAATCGGATCAGGTCGGCCGGCGCCAGGCGCGCGAGCCGCCCCTGCTCCAGCCCCAATATCTCGGCTGGGCGCAGGCTCATCGCGGCGATCAGCCGCGACAACGGCACGTCGCCGCTGTGCATCAGGCGGAGCGCTGCGGCCAACATTGTTTCGAGGCCGATCGCGCCATTCGCCGCCTCGGCAAACGGCAGCCGTTTGGTCTCCACATCCTGCGGATTATGGTCGGAGACGATGACATCGAGAACCCCGCTCGCCAAGGCCGCGACCAGCGCTTGTCGTTCCTCCTCCGCGCGCAACGGCGGCGCCAGCTTGAGGAATGTGCGATAGTCACCGATATCATTCTCATTGAGCGTCAGATGATTGATCGAAGCGGCGCAGCTTACCGGGAGGCCGGCAGCCTTCGCCTGCCGCAACACTTCGAGCGACTGACGAGTGCTGACGAGCGCCGCATGATAGCGCGCACCGGTCAGGCCGACCAGCCGCAAGTCGCGCTCGACGACGATCGTCTCGGCTTCGCGTGGGATCCCGGGAAGTCCGAGCCGGCTCGCCAATTCGCCCTCGTTCATCACTCCTTCCGCGGCCAAGCAGCGATCTTCCGCATAATGCATGACGAGTGCATCGAAATCGCGCGCATAGGTCAGGACACGACGCATCACTTTCGCATCGGCGATCGAAAACGGGCCATCGGTAAAGGCAGTCGCACCGGCCGCCTTGAGCAAACCAATCTCGGCAATCTCGCGGCCTGCCAGGCCCTTGGTAAGGGCGGCAGCCGGCAGGACTCGGACACGGCCGACGTCGCGGGCACGCCGCACCAGCGAATCGACTAGCGCTGGATCGTCGACTGGCGGACTGGTGTTGGGCATTGTGATGATCGTCGTCACGCCGCCGGCGGCCGCCGCCGCCGAGGCACTGATGATCGTCTCCCGGTGCTCGGCGCCAGGTTCCCCGACAAAGGCGCGCATGTCGATAAGGCCGGGGCAGAGAACGTCGCCCCCGCAATCGATGATCCGGACGTGACCGGCCACGGAATCACGGCCGATCGCCGGACCGATGTCGCGGATACGGCCATCCTCGATGAGGATTCCGCCGTAGCTCTCGCCATCCGTTGCCGGATCGACCAGCCGCGCGTTGATCAGGGCAAGCGGCAACGCACCGGTCTTCATGCCGGCAGCATCAAATCGAACCGAAAGCTGAACGATGCGGCTCGCACGCCGCAAAGACCCCTGCCAGCGGCAATCGCCCGCCTTGCTGCGTCCGTGTCCATGCTTCACCCATTCGGCAAATTGCGCGCCAGAGCCTCGAGAACCGCCATACGAACGGCGACCCCCATCTCGACCTGTTCGCGGATCAAGGACTGGGCGCCATCGGCAACCCGCGTATCGATTTCGACACCGCAATTCATCGGGCCCGGATGTAGGACCAAAGCGTCATGGCGGGCATAGGCCAGTTTCTCCTCGTCCAATCCGAAGAAATGGAAATATTCCTTACGTGAAGGAACGAAGGCGCCGTCCATGCGTTCGAGCTGCAATCGCAGCATCATTACGATGTCGACATCCTTGAGACCGCTGCGCATATCGCGAAAGATCTCGACGCCCATCCGTTCGATACCCTGCGGCAGCAAGGTCGAGGGACCCACGACGCGGACCCTGGCGCCAAGCGCCGAGAGAAGGATCATGTTGGAGCGGGCCACACGCGAATGCATGATGTCGCCGCAAATCGCGACGGTCAGGCCTTCGATCCGCCCCTTGTTCCGGCGAATGGTCAGAGCGTCGAGCAATGCCTGCGTAGGATGTTCGTGCCCGCCGTCCCCAGCGTTGACGACCGAGCAATCGACCTTGCGAGCGAGCAAGTGGACAGCGCCGGCATGATTGTGGCGCACGACCAGAATATCAGGGCGCATAGCATTCAATGTCGCCGCCGTATCGATGAGGGTCTCGCCTTTTTTCAACGCCGAATTGGCGACGGCCATGTTCATGACGTCGGCACCAAGCCGCTTCCCGGCCAGTTCGAACGAGGATTGGGTGCGGGTCGAGGCTTCAAAGAACAGATTGATCTGGGTTCGTCCGCGCAGCGTCACCTTCTTCTTTTCGACCTGGCGGGAAACATTGACGGCCTCCTCTGCAAGATCGAGAAGGCTGGTAATGTCGGCGGCTGATAGGCCCTCGATGCCCAGGAGATGGCGATGCGGGAACGACGCGGGAGGGCGAGCGGTCGACATTAACCCGCCTCTATAGGCAGAGTCGGCCCATGCCGCAAGGCGGCGACCCCACCCCCTGCCCGGCCCCGTCCTGCCTAGCCGAGAGCCAGATGCGGCAGGTCGCCGACCGTGACGCCGGCAGGGGCCTGCGCCTTAGGGCTTGGATCGACATGCCGATGACCGGCATGGTCCTCGAGCACTGCGAGGAATGCAGGGTCGGGGCGCTCGTCGTGATCCAGCCCGGCCGCTGCTGTCGACGCAAAGTCTTGCTTGACCAGGACGATGTCGGCCTTGCTGATCGGATCGCCGTAGATCTTGATTGTTTCGATTATCGGCTTTCCGCCGGCCTGCCCCGTATCAAAGCTGAGCGCAATCAGCGAATATTGGTGGCGACCCTCCTTGGCGACGGGGGTGACGCTGGTTAGGCTGACAGCTCCCTCGATTTTGATCTTGTCGCCGGCTGCCTTGTTGAAACCGATGATGGTCTCGACATTGTCTGTGGTCGCTGACGTACCAGGTTCAATCGAGGCGGCGCCTGCCGCGTCATGGCCGACATTGATTGCCGCCGACCTGCCGAGATGGAACGCGAAGCCCTCGCTCGCGGCGGGCGAGCCGGCAGTGGCTTGCGCATGGGAATCGCCGGGAGACCCCGTTTCGGCGTTGCAACCGGCGGCGGCCAATTCTCTGCCGGCGGGATGGAGCGTCGTCAATTTGGCGACAATGTCGGCAAGTGTCGAGGAAAGGGTCAAGGCGGAGCCATGGGCTGGCTTTAGGGCAACCGCCGGGTCAACGCTGATCCAGGCTGTCTCGTTTGGCGCGGTCGGGGAATAAAAGGTGGCCGAGTCTTGGGCGGGCTCAGCTTTGCCGGCGGTCTGGGGCGGAGGGCTTGCCGGCGAGCCAGACCGCAACGCGCCTGGCGCGCCCGACAGGACCGCTGCGGCGTTCAGGCCATTGGCATTGTCGAGTTCCGGCGCTCAAGGTCATGGTGTTGGCGGCGACATCGGCGGCGTTGTCGGCAAGTGCCGCCGCAGCGCTCTCAACCAGACTTCTGTCACCGATCTGCAGGGCATGGCCCAGCAAGCCGGCAATCGTCCCGGCATTGCCATGGCTAGTCATTTCGCTAGCAAATGGCGCCGCGATACCGTGGTCCTGCGCCTCGACGAAATTGTTGGCCCGGGCGGCGTAAGCCCTAATATCGGCGAGCAATTGCTTGATCGCGGCCTGATCGGAGGAGCCGATGAGGGCGAGGCTCCGCATGCCGAGATTGCTCGAATTGGCGACCCATTGCGCGATTAATTTGCGTATTGGATCTGTGAACGAGTTGGCGGCCGCCGCATTGTGGATTTTCCCGGCGGGGCCAGTCGAGGCCGGCGAACGCGACATGGAATTGCCCCTGCCGTCGGGGGGATTGGTGTGCATTGCCTCGGCAGCCGCCCCGCCAAGGGCGTGATCGTCATGGTTGAGACGCGCCACCATCACCTTGATCCCTGCGCCGCCGGTGCTTTCGGCCTCAAGCTGGGCAGCGTGAAAATTGGCGACGTTCGTTTCGAAGGCAGCGAGTTCGAAGATGAGACTGCCGATAGCGTAGCTGTTGCCGCTGCCTTTTTCTGCGACTTGGGCTTCCGCCACAATGACCAACTCCAAAAATGCAAATCTCCAAATCTGTGGCAAGCGGCCATAGCCAATGAACAGACAATGTCCGTCGCATTAGTTCGGCCAAGGCGTTGGGCTCGGCGCTAGTCCCCTCGATGGCCAACAGTTCGGTCAGCATCCGTGACACGCAATTCAAGCGATGCGAGGCCACGTGTATGTCTAAGAAAATCGCGGCTCATTCCGGCGAATTGATGAAACCATCCGTCTGGCGCGCGGTCATTGTTGGGCAATTCCGGGGCAATCGACCATGCCGGTTGAATTTTGGCCCGGCATAGACAAAAATGCCGCAATTCGAGCCAATTGTTTAGGGGCGAGGCGGATTGGCCGGAGAAGCATGTCAAGCGGATGGAGCGGCCAGTGACTATTCGGCCAGTGACTACGCGGCCAGTGACTACGCGGCCAAGGTCGGCAAAGCGTTGGGTGCAAAAGACCATCGTCGCATTGGCGCTGGCGGCAGCTTCGACGGCCAATCCGGCCGAGGCGGCCGCCAATTTCGACCCTGCTAGCGCCGAACTGGTGTTCTTTCCTGCACCGATCCGCACTTGGACGCGGCTCTATCAGCACCCCCTGACGCTCGCCGATCTCCGCAAATCGTTGCGAATCCGCACCATTCTCGACCGGGCCGGCTTTGTACGGACTTTGGCTGGCAGCAATTCTGCCGCTCCGCCCGGCGCAAAACGGGCGCCGGATTTGGCCGTTGATGCGCCGGCAAGGCCCGCCTCCGGCATGCCGAAGGCTAGCCAGGCGAAGGCCAAATCGAACGGCGCTATCGACGTCTCTTACGGTCTGCAATCGCTGGAAGACCGCCTCGGTACGAGCCCTGCAGTGCCGGGCGACCAAAACATCGAAGAATCCGTGCAACCGCGAGCCGACGGTCCGCTTGCGACCTATCCGGTGCCCAAAGCGCAACTCGACAGCATGCGTGCCCATGCGGCCAAGCTCGGCTTGCCGACGACCGCGGCTGTCGACGAGACGGCGGTGCCGGCACAAACCGACATGACCACGCATCGGGCCGGCCGTCGCAGCGTCGTCGATGCCTCCGAAGGCACGGCGATCGATCCGTTGCTCAACAAATCCTACGATCTGAATTCGGCCAAGACCATTCCCGCCCTTAGATAATTGCCGACGCAGATCAGACAAATAATTGCCACACATAGAATAATGATTGCGGGCGGTTTCGATGATCACCGCGCCACGCATCCATAGCTGTCGAAAACCGACCATTGGCTTGTGCCAGGATATGTCTGCGGTTCTTGTCCGAAGCCGCGTTGACGTCCATGCAGATCGGGCCAACTTGAGGCTCGAGGCATGACTATATAGCCGCAATTCATTTGCAATCTGAAGGCCCGTTCCTGTCATGCCGAAAAAAGTCAGCCCACATCTGCAATTGTTGTCATTTGAGGCCGCAACTCGCGGCCAGCAAGCGGGCCGCGGCGCATGAGCGCACATGCTGCGACGTCCGCAGAAACTATGCGCGCCGGCGCGGACGTCCGCCTCGCCCTTGCGTCCTGTCGCGGTGCCTTCATCGGCGTTGGTCTATTCTCGGGAATTATCAACTTGCTGGCTTTGACCGGGTCGCTTTATATGCTGCAAGTTTATGATCGGGTCATTCCATCGCGGAGCCTACCGACCCTGATCGGGCTGACGCTGCTGATGCTCATCCTCTATGGCGCCAACGGCGCGCTCGATCTCATTCGCGCCCAGATCATGAATCGAGTTGGCTCGCAGATCGACCGCTCGCTGCGCCGGCGAGTCTTTGCCAGCATGCTCGCCTATCCGCTGCGCATCAGGCAGGGCGGCGACAATTTGCAATCGGTACGCGACCTCGATCAAATCCGGCAATTCCTGTCCGGCGTGGGCCCGATTGCGCTCTTCGACATGCCCTGGCTGCCGCTCTATCTCGTGCTGGTATTCGCCTTGCACCCGCTGCTCGGTGTGGTGGCGACGCTCGGCGCGGTCGCTCTTTCGTTGCTCACACTGGTCACCGAAATCAAGAGCCGACAACCAGCCCGTATTGCCGCAACCAGCCAGTCCCAGCGCCATCTGTTTAGCGAAGCCAATCGCCGTAACGCGGAAGTCATATGCGCGCTCGGCATGAGCAGTCGCATGACTGCTCTGTGGGATGGAATCAGCGAAACCCATCTCAGCGATCAGCAAAGGGCCAGCGACATTTCATCGACTTACGGAACCTTGTCGAAAGTCATGCGGATGGTTCTGCAATCGATCATCCTGGGCCTCGGCGCCTATTTGGTCATCCAGGGCGAGGCTAGCGCCGGTGTCATCATCGCCTCGTCGATTACCGTGTCGCGGGCGCTGGCGCCGATCGAGATCGCGATCGCCCATTGGAAGGGATTCCTCGCCGCACGCCAAAGCTACGCCCGACTGAACCAAGTGCTCGCCGCCTTGCCGCCGGAGCCGGCCCGCGCGGCGCTGCCAAAGCCCTGCCAGCAGCTCGCCGTCAACGCTCTGAGTGTCGCCGCTCCCGGCCAGACCAAGCCGCTGATTAGCGATGTTTCTTTCACGCTGGAGCGCGGTGCCGGGCTTGGCATTATCGGGCCCAGCGCATCGGGAAAATCGAGCCTCGCTCGCGCACTTGTAGGCGCCTGGCTCCCAATGCGCGGCGAAGTTCGGCTCGATGGCGCTGCACTGGGACAATGGCCGCAGGACTTGCTGGGCCGCCATATCGGTTATTTGCCGCAGGACATCGAATTGTTCGATGGCACCATCGCCGAAAACATCGCTCGCTTTGAACCCGAGGCAGAGATGGAGGCGGTACTCGCGGCCACCCGCGTTGCCGGAATCCACGATCTTATTTTGCATCTGCCCGATGGCTACAACACCCGTATCGGCGAGGCCGGCGCCTGTCTTTCAGCTGGACAAAGGCAGCGGCTCGGTCTCGCCCGCGCCCTTTACGGCGATCCTTTTCTGGTCGTGCTTGACGAACCCAATTCCAATCTCGATCGCAATGGCGATGCCGGCCTGACCGAGGCGATCCGCCTGGTGCGGGCCCGCGGCGGCATTGTCATCGTCATCGCCCATCGTCCTTCTGCCATAGCCGGCGTCGATCAATTGCTGGTCATAAATCAAGGCAGGGTGTTCGCCTTCGGACCCAAGGCGACGATCGCGGGAACCATGCCGCAGGAGCCTGAAACCGCGACCGAGACAACCGAGACGCTGCGAGCGAGTGCCAAGGTTACCCATCTGGTGCGCCGCAACAGGGATAGCGGTAAACGGCAATCGACCTGAGGGGACGGCAATGTCTTATATTAGTGAATTGCTCGACCAATTGCCGGGCGACTTAGTGCCACGCGAGGCGAGCGGTCAGCCAAGCGAGAACTACTGGCGTCGGTTGGCCCTTGCGGCCTGGCGGGCGCAAGACTATCTGGGCCGTCTCTTCCATCAAGAAACTTTGACACTTGCACGCCGCATACCATCGGCGCTATCCGCTCGGACGCCGCCGGATATCCGCAAACTCCTGTCGACCGGTACCTTGGTCGTTGGCCTTCTCGTCGGCGGCGTCGGCGGTTGGGCGGCGACGACATCGCTCGCCGGCGCGGTCATTGTGCCCGGCACGGTCGTCGTCGACACCAGCAGCAAGAAGATCCAGCATCCGGTCGGCGGTATCGTCGGCGAGATTAGGGTTGCCGACGGCGATCACGTCACTGCCGGGGCCTTGCTCGTGCGCCTCGACGACACCGTGACACGGGCCAACCTCGAGGTTATCACCAAACAGCTCGACGAGATCGCTATACGGCAAGCCCGGCTTAAGGCCGAGCGCGACAATGCCGAGCGGCTGCTTGTGCCGGACACGCTCGCCAAGCGGATGGCCGAGCCCATAGTGCGCGAGATGATTGCCGGCGAGACGAGCCTCTTCGAAAGCCGGCGCGCCGCCCGGATCGGTCAAAAGGCTCAACTTGACGAGCGCGTGGCGCAATTGCGCGAAGAGATCGAGGGCCTGGCTGGACAACGGGCCGCCAACGAGAATCAGCGCAGCATGATCGAGCGCGAGCTTGCCGGCGTCAGCGACCTTTACGCGAAGAATCTCGTCCCGCTTGGCCGGCTGAACGCGTTGCGGCGGGACGCCAGCCGGCTCGAGGGCGAGCATGCCCAATTGACCGCGACGCTCGCTCAGGCCAGGGGCAAGATTGCCGAGACCGAATTGCAATCGATCCAGATCGACCAGGAATTGCGCACCGAAGTGGTCAAGGAGATGCGCGAATTGCAGGCCAAGGCGGCGGAATTGTCCGAGCGCCAGATTGCGGCCGAGGACCAATTGCAAAGAATCGAGATCCGCGCCCCGCAGGCCGGCATTGTCCATCAATTGTCGCTGCATACGATCGGCGGCGTCATCGCGGCCGGCGAAAACCTGATGATGATCGTTCCCGATGGCGACTCGCTCGTCATCGAGGCGCGCGTTGCGCCCCAGGACATCGACCATGTCCACACCGGCCAGGAAGCCTTCATCCGGTTTCCCGCCTTCAACCAGCGCAAGACGCCGGAATTCCGTGCCAGTGTCGCCCGCCTTTCAGCCGATGCAAGCAAGGATCCGCAGACCGGTCAGTCCTTTTTCCTGGTTCGCCTGGTGCTGGACGAGCCCGAGCGCCGCAAGCTCGGCAATCTGACACTCGTGCCGGGCATGCCGGCCGAGGCCCACATCCGGACCGAGGAACGCTCGGCCCTATCCTATTTCATCAAACCGCTCGAGGACCAGATGTCGAAGGCTTTTCGCGAACCATGAGGTTTCACCCGCCGCGCCGATACACGACGGCGCCCTCGATCGCGGCAAGGTCTTCTAGGTGGCGCTTGGTCGGCGGATCCGCGGAGCCGACGACATGAAAGGTGCCGTCGAGTGCGAGTGCCTCAAGGCAGGCCTCGACGTCGCTACGAATGGCGCCCGCCCGCTCGGCTTCGACCGGCAGATCGAGAACGACGATATAGGCCGGCAATTCGGTCCAGCGCGCTACCCGTTTGGCCGCGACACGAGCCGCGGCAATCGCCTCGTTCCGGCGGAAACACAATTGCATGCCGGCAATGCTCGACGCCTCGAGCAACGGCGCGCTGTACGTGTCATATTGGCGGATCGTCCGGCGTTCATCGAGAGCCAGTGTGGCTGCCTTGGCAAGTTCGGCAATCCGCGCCTGACCTTTCTGAGCGGCTCGGCTGAACTGGTGACGCTGAGCAAAAGCGTTGACCTTCGGCTGGACCAGAGCGACCATTCTCGGATCATGATCGGCAGCCTCGATGAGGAGTGCGAGGCCATCCTCTTGGTCGCGCTCGAGCAAGACCTCGCCAAGCGCGAGCCGGGCGTTCGGCGAAAGCGAGCCGGCACCCAAGGCTTCCCGGAGCAGCGCCGTGTCGTCGTTGGCCTCGGCGGCTTGGGGTGCAGATGGAATACTCTCGCTGGCCTCGGCAGCCGGCCTTGCTTCGTCAGGCCGCCGAAATCGACCCGACTGGCATCGGATCGACAGCCGGCTCGGCAGACGGGGTCGCAAGCGAGCGAACCGGGAGGTCGGCGACAATTGCCTCGATCCGTCGGACATCGGCGGCAAGCGGCGCGAGCATCGCCTGCCACTTGGCTTGCAGCGGCTCGAGATCGACGAGACGGGCCAAGCCCTGCAACGAAAAATCGAGCGAAGTCGCGTCGAGCTTGGCCCAGTCCGAGACGGTCATGGCTTGCCGCAGGCCGTCGGCGAGTGTTTTTACATAGGCGAGCGTCTCGTGGCCCGCCCATGGCTCTTCCTGGGCGAGTTTGGCGAGATTTCGCGGCGATTGCGGCAGCAGAAGGACGAGAAGCGGCACGCAGGCGACGGCTGCCATCCGCAAGCCGTTGGTGCGCCGAGAGCGCGTCCTGACAGCCTCGACCTCAGCATACCGCAGCGAGCTAGCAAGGCCGATTTCGCGCAATACATCAACGCTTAAACTCATGACTCACTCCACGCAACATTTCTACTGATTGTGTTCATACACAATAAGGGTTAGGGAACCCTTGCCGCCCGGGCTAGCTCCCTTCAGCGCGATGCGAATTGACAGGGGCAGCCGGTTGACCCACTTTCCCCGCCCGCCATCGGGCGCCCATGCAACTTGATCAGCCTGACCGGTTGAAGGCAGCGGCTGAGGAGCAAGGAATGAAGACTGTCATCGTCGAATCGCCGGCCAAGGCAAAGACGATTATGAAATATTTGGGCAAGGACTATGAGGTCCTCGCCTCGTTCGGCCATATTCGCGACCTGCCGGCCAAGGATGGGTCCGTCGATCCCGATACCGATTTCGCCATGCTCTGGGAGGTCGACGCCAAATCGGCCAAACGGATGTCCGACATTGCCAAGGCAGTCAAATCCAGCGACCGGGTCATTCTCGCCACTGACCCCGATCGCGAGGGTGAGGCGATTTCCTGGCATGTGCTCGAAGTTCTCAAGGGCAAGCGGGTCCTCAAGGACACGCCGGTCGAACGGGTGGTCTTCAACGCGATCACCCGCGACGCGGTGCTCGAGGCCATGAAGAATCCTCGCGCGATCGACGAAGCGCTGGTCGAGGCCTATCTCGCCCGCCGCGCGCTCGATTACTTGGTCGGCTTCAATCTGTCGCCGGTTCTTTGGCGCAAATTGCCAGGAGCCCGCTCGGCCGGTCGCGTCCAATCGGTTGCTCTGCGGCTGGTCTGCGATCGCGAATTGGAAATCGAGCGTTTCGTTAGGCGCGAATATTGGTCGATTGTCGCGCATTTAAAAACGCCGGCGGGTGCCCCCTTCTCGGCCCGCCTCGTCGGCGCCGATGGCAAGAAGATCACCCGTCTCGACGTCGGCACCGGGCCGGAGGCCGAGGCCTTCAAGTCAGCGCTCGACCAGGCGAAATTCAGCGTCACTGCGCTCGAGGCAAAGCCGGTCAAGCGCCATCCCTACCCGCCCTTCACCACCTCGACCCTGCAGCAAGAAGCTTCCCGCAAATTGGGCCTGGCGCCGGCCCGCACTATGCAGATTGCCCAGCGCCTCTACGAGGGCGTCGATATCGACGGCGATACCGTCGGTCTCATTACCTACATGCGGACAGACGGTGTCGACGTGGCGCCCGAGGCGATCAGCGCCGCGCGCAGCCTGATCGGCAGGAATTATGGAGCGGCCTATGTGCCGGCAATGCCGCGCAAATACACGACCAAGGCCAAGAATGCCCAGGAGGCGCACGAGGCGATCCGACCAACCGACATTGCCCGCCTGCCCCGCCATGTCGCCCAATTCCTCGAACGCGATCAGGCTCTGCTTTACGAGCTGATCTGGACCCGGACCCTGGCAAGCCAGATGGAATCGGCCGAGCTCGAGCGCACCAGCGTTGACATTCTGGCCGATGCCGGCAAGCGGCAACTCGAGCTGCGCGCGAGCGGCCAGGTCGTCCGCTTCGACGGCTTTCTGACCCTCTACCAGGAAGGCAAGGACGACGAGGAAGACGAGGAAGCAACTCGCCTGCCGCCGATGCAACCGCGCGATCCCCTGCGCAAGGAAAAAATCGACATTGCCCAGCATTTTACCGAGCCGCCGCCCCGCTTTACTGAAGCGACCCTGGTCAAGCGGATGGAAGAACTGGGGATCGGCCGGCCCTCGACCTATGCCTCGACGTTGGCGCTGCTGCGTGACCGCGAATATGTCCGCATCGAGAAGAAACGGCTCGTTCCGGAGGATAAGGGGCGCCTGCTTACCGCTTTCCTCGAGAGCTTTTTCACCCGCTACGTCGAGTATAATTTCACCGCCGATCTCGAGCAGAAACTCGATCTCGTTTCCAGTCACGATCTCGATTGGAAGCAATTGCTGCGCGATTTCTGGGTCGATTTTTCCGCTGCCGTCGGGTCGACCAAGGATTTGCGCACAACCCAGATCCTAGACAGTCTCAACGAGGTCCTCGGTCCGCATATTTTCCCGGCCAAGGAAGATGGCAGCAACCCCCGTGCCTGTCCGTCCTGCGGCGCCGGACTCCTGTCGCTCAAGCTCGGCAAGTTCGGCGCCTTCATCGGCTGCTCCAACTACCCGCAGTGCAAATTCACCCGACAACTTGCGGCGAGCGCCAACGAAGAGGCAAGAATCAATGGCGAAGGCGGCGGAGGCCTCAATCTCGGCAAGGATCCGGTCAGCGGCGAGGACGTGACACTGCGTGACGGCCGCTTTGGCCCCTATGTGCAATTGGGCGAGGGCGAGAAGCCGAAACGCTCGTCGCTACCCAAGACCTTGGCCCCTGCCGATGTCACACTCGAGCGTGCGCTTGCGCTGCTCGCCCTGCCGCGCCAGGTCGCGGTGCATCCAACGTCCGGCGCGCCGATCGTCGTCGGCATCGGCCGGTTCGGCCCGTATGTCCAGCACGCCAAGACCTATGCCAATATTGGTAAGGAAGACGATATTTTCGATATCGGCGAAAATCGCGCGATCGATCTTATTGTGGCCAAGGAGAGCGGCGCAGGATCGCGTTTTGGCCGCGGCGCCGGCGGCCGCCTTCTCGGCGAACACCCGAGCATCGGCGGGCCAATCAGCGTCAAAGAGGGTCGTTTCGGGGCCTATGTCAACCATGGCAAAATCAATGCGACCCTGCCCAAGGGCACCGATCCGGCGAGCCTGAAACTCGAGGAAGCCGTACAATTGCTGAAAGCAAAGGGCGAGGGCAAGGGTGGCGGCGGCCGGCCACTGGGTCAGCATCCGGCCGGCGGCGAGGTGACCTTGCGCGAGGGCCGGTTCGGTACCTATGTCAACCACGGCAAGATCAACGCAACCGTGCCGAAATCGCTGCAGGCCGACAGTCTGACACTCGCCGAAGCGTTGCAACTGATCGAAGACAAGGGTGGTCCCTCCGTCTATGCCCGGGCGAAGGCAGCCACCCGATCTGCCAAAGTCAAGAGGGCCGGCGCGGCAAAGGCCGGCGCGGCGGCAGGCAAGAGCGCGGCGAACAACAGGAAAGCCGAAGGATCGGTGGCAAAGACCAAGGTTAAGTCCAAGGCAAGGGCCAAGGTCGATGCCAAAGCAAAGACCAAGACCAAAGCAAAGGCCAAGACCAAAGCGAGCAAGCCAGCCAGGGCCGCGGCGTCACGCAGGCCGGCGAGGAAGCGGGCGTGAACAGGCCGCGCCGCCGGGGACGCGGCGTCGCCAAGACACCGAGCGACCCCGCCTTGCCGAACCTGCCTAGCCGCGACGAATTGACGGCCTATGTGAGAAATAGCGGCGATGCCGATCCTTCCGTTAAACGGCCGGCGCGCCTTGCCAAGCGCGAGATCGCCCGGGCCTTCGGGCTCAAGGGTGCGGGTCGGATCGCTCTCAAACGGATGCTCAAAGATTTGGAAAGCGAAGGCGCCATCGCCCTCAAGCGCCGGACCCTGGTCAATACCGGCCATATGCCGGCGGTGGTCGCGGTCGAAATCTTTGCCCGCGACAAGGATGGGGATTTGCTTGCGCGGCCGCTCGAATGGGACGAGGAGCACAATGGTGCCCCGCCCAGGATTTTGATTCTATCCGCCGGCCGGTCGCGGCCAGGCACTCAAAATCCCGGAATCGGCGAGCGGGCCCTCGCCCGGATCGAACCTAGCGGTGATCCGGAAGCGCGCGGGCCATCCTATCAGGGTCGATTGATCAAACTATTGCCACGACCCAAGACCACGATTCTCGGCATATTCCGACAGGCAGAGGGCGCCGGCGGGCGGATTATCCCTGTCGACAAAAAGAATATGAGCCGCGAATTGCTGGTCCCCGACGGTGCTCAGAACGGCGCCAAGGACGGCGATCTCGTCTCGGTCGAGCTGGCCGGGCTCGGCCATGGCCGGGCTGCCGCGCGGGTCAGGGAACGGCTTGGTTCGCTGTCGAGCGAGCGCGCAATCAGCCTGATTGCGATCCACACCCACATGATCCCGCATGAATTCTCTGCAGCGGCGCTGCATGGCGCCGAGCGGGCCCGCGCCGACGCAACGCCGGCGCGCGAGGATTGGCGGCATCTGCCCTTTGTCACCATCGACCCGGCTGATGCCAGGGACCATGACGATGCGGTCCATGCCGAAATCGACCCGAACAATCCAGACGGCCACATCGTTCATGTCGCGATTGCTGATGTCGCGGCCTTCGTCCCCCCCGCCAGCGCGCTCGATCAGGAAGCGCTCGAACGCGGCAATTCGGTCTATTTTCCCGATCGAGTTCGTGCCCATGCTGCCGGAGCGGATTTCCAACGATCTGTGCTCGCTGTTACCCGACCGCGATCGCCCGGCGCTGGCGGTGCGGATGGTGATCGACGCCGACGGCCGTAAGACGAGCCACAGCTTTCACCGGGTCGCGATCCGGTCGATTGCGCGGCTGGCCTACCCGCAAGCCCAGGCGACGGTCGATGGCACTGATGTTGGCACCGCCAATTCCCGGCTCGCTGCGCTTTTGCCGCAGCTCTGGGCAGCCTACGCCCGCTTGAAATCGGCCCGCGAACGGCGTGGCCCGCTCGACCTCGATCTGCCCGAGCGCAAATTGATCCTGCGTGCCGACGGGACGCTCGATCGCGTTGTCACCCCGGCGCGCCTCGAGGCGCACCGGCTCATCGAGGAATTGATGATATCGGCCAATGTCGCAGCGGCCGAGACGCTCGAAGCGGTGCGCCAGCCGCTGATATACCGCGCGCATGACGAGCCAACCATCGAGAAGCTGAAAGCGCTCAGCGAATTCCTGGCCTCGATCAATATCAAGTTGAACACCGCCAAGCCGCCGCGCCCACGTGACTTCAATGCGATCCTCGAAGCGGTGCGCGGCACCGCCCACGAAAGCCTGGTCAACGAAATCGTTTTGCGGGCCCAGTCCCAAGCCGAATATAGCGTCGAAAATTACGGCCATTTCGGCCTCAATCTTCGCCGCTATGCGCATTTCACGTCGCCGATTCGCCGCTATGCGGACCTCGTCGTTCACCGCGCCCTGATCGCCGGACTCAATCTGGGGAGCGGCGGCGCCGGCCCGGCGGGACCGACCCTGGAAGAAATCGCAGCCCGGATCTCGGCCGCCGAACGCCGCGCGATGGTGGCCGAGCGCGAGACCGTCGACCGCCTGATCGCCCGCCATCTCAGCGAAAGAATCGGCGGGCGTTTCATGGGCCGAATTGCCGGCGTCACCCGGGCTGGGCTATTCGTCAAACTGGCCGAGACCGGCGCCGACGGCTTCGTGCCCGCCGCCAGCCTCGGCGAGGATTATTTTCGCTATGATGAATTGCTTCACGCGCTGATTGGCGCGCGGAGCGCGATGCTGCACCGGCTCGGCGACAGTGTCGAAGTGAGGCTGGTCGAGGCTGCGCCCTTTGCCGGCGCATTGCGATTCGAACTCATGGAAAATTGCGAGGCCAGCCGCCGACTTCCGGGCCGCGGCACGCGGGCAGGCCCCGGGCGCAAGACCAAGACCGGCCGCAAGACCAAGATGAAGAGCAAGACCAGCAGCAAACGGCGTGACCGGAAGAGCGCAAGGTCGGGCGCGCCGGAACAGCGCTCGAAGCGGTGAAGCAAGCAGGGAGCCTCCTATGAGCCTCGTGGAAAGCAAACCTGACGACGCCAAACGGCCGGTCGCGACAGCGATGCGCCGCGGCCTTTTCGGGCGCTGTCCGCGCTGCGGCGCGGGCAGGATCTATCGTGCCTATTTGAAAATCGCGGATAATTGCACCGCCTGTGGCGAGCCCTTGCATCATCATCGCGCCGATGACGCGCCGCCCTATGTCACCATTTTGATCGTTGGCCATATTGTCGTCGGGCTTATGCTGCTGGTCGAAACCTCGACGGACGACGCCCCCCTGTGGATCCAGATGGCGATCTGGCCGGCGCTCGCTGTGCTCCTGTCGCTCTGGCTGCTGCCATCGATCAAAGGCGCGCTGATCGGCTATCAATGGGCGCTGAAAATGCATGGCTTTGGCGAGGAGTTGGAAGCGCCGGTGCTAGAGTTGCCACCCCATGCCCATGACTCGCCCGCATCGATCGGTCCGTGAAGCTACGACATTGAAGATCTGCCAATGAAGGCTTCCCCGCCCGACCTCGCCGACCGTCTCACCGCAGCCGAACGCGAGCGCGCCTTTGCAAACGTCAGACCCCGGGATGCAGCGACGCTCATCCTGATCGATCGCAGTCAGGACGAGCCGCGTGTGTTGATGGGCCGGCGCAACGGCGCCGCCAAATTCATGCCAGGTAAATTCGTCTTCCCCGGCGGCCGGATCGAGCCAGGCGACCGGTGGATGCCGGTTGAGGACAATCTGGAGCCGGCCATCGTGGCGCGGCTGATGCAGCGGGTCCGGCGAGCAAGCGAGACGCGGGCACGCGCTCTTGGCCTGGCGGCGATCCGGGAGACTTTCGAAGAGACCGGGCTGCTACTCGGCAATCGCAACGGCGACAGGCCGGTTCGCCCCCCAGTCGGATCGTGGCTTACCTATTGTGCCCACGGCGTTTTGCCGTCGCTGGCACCGCTCCACCTCATCGCGCGGGCGATCACGCCGCCGCGCCGGCCGAAGCGCTTTGACACTGTCTTCTTCGCCGTCGACGCCGCGCATATCAGCGGTCGGGTCGAAGGCTTTGTCGGACCGTCCTGCGAACTCGTCGAACTTGCCTGGATCGGCATCGAGGCGGCCCAAAGGCTCGATCTGCCGACAATCACCAGCGTTGTTCTGCAGGAACTCGGCGCCAGGTTGGGCGCTGGCATGGGTCACGACTTGCCAGTCCCCTTCTATCATGAGAGGAACCGGCGCTGGCTGCGCGAGGAATTGTGAGCCGGGCGCAGACCCGCCCGACGCTTGCCGCTGCCATCCTCACGATCACCATTGTCGGGATCGGCATGACGCTGGCCATTCCGCTTCTATCACTGCGCATGGTCGACGCCGGCTATACGGCGGGGGTGATCGGCATTAATTCGGCGATGGCCGGACTGACCTCGATTGTGCGCGCGCCCATGATGCCGCTCTGGGCCAGGCGTTTCGGCACTAAGCGACTATCGTTGGCCGGCCTTCCGGCCGGCGCCCTCGTCCTGCTTGCCTTTGCGGCAACCGACAACATTCTGCTCTGGTTGCCGTTGCGCTTCGTTTTTCAGCTTGTTCTGACCATGGCCTTCGTTCTCAGCGAATTTTGGATTACGGCTGCCGCCCCGGAAGGCCGACGTGGCGTCGTCATGGGCATCTATTCGACCAGTCTATGCGCCGGCTTTGCCGCCGGTCCTGCCCTCCTCGGCCTGACCGGCAGCGCTGATGCCGGTCTATGGCCTGCGCAATGGTCACGATTACCGGGCGACCGCCTTCCTGGTCAGCTTCTTTTCGCTTGGCAACGTCGTCTGTGAAATACCAATCGGCCTGTTGTCCGACCTTGTCGATCGCCGCAAAATTCTGCTGGCGGTGGCCCTCCTTGGCTGCGCCGGGGCGCTCAGCATGCCGCTTGTCGCCCATGACTTCAAGCAACTGGCCCTGCTGCTGTTCCTCTGGGGCCGGGCCGACGAGCATGCCGAGCGAATAGAACATGATGAAGGCCGCGTTGGGCGCCCTGTCTCGGCTTTGCGATGGACCTGGCGCCGCACGGGCTGCCGCTGGCGATGGCCTTGCTGTTTGGCCTCTATGCCATTGTCGTCTTCTGGTGATTGCGAAGCGAACCGCCGGCGACGCCTTTGCCTTGACTTAGCGGGGGCGATTTGTATTTTGCCGGCAGGAACAGACCGCGGCTTGCGGCGCTGTCGACAGGATCCTCCGCCATGGCCAAAGCTGCAAACATCAAGATCAAGCTATTGTCGAGCGCCGACACCGGCTATTTTTACGTGACCTCCAAGAATGCCCGGACCAAGACCGAGAAGCTGAGCTTCAAGAAATACGATCCGGTAGCCAAGAAGCACGTCGAATTCAAGGAAACCAAAATCAAGTAGGTTTCGCTGCCTCGACCGCTTTGCCGCCGCTCCCTGGTGGCCGCTTTGGCACGGATGCGGGTTTAGCGGTCGTCCGGCCTATCGCGGTTCTCGCTGCCGCGCGTGCCGGCATACCAGGCGAGCAGTATCGTTGCCGACAACATCAGGATCGGCAGAATATTTTGCCTAAGCAGTGCGATCACGGAATCTCCTTGCATCGGGGCTAGCGGGGTCGACACTTGCGCCCCTATCATCGCGCCATAACCCTACCAAGACGCTTACGACGCCGCAGATTTCGAACCTAAATATTTGATTAATTTAAATATTCATTAAGAATCAGTCGAACTCGACAAACCCTAGCAAGACCGTCGGCGCAAATCCAGCCACGCGCCAACGTGGCCCTCTGGGTGCCATCTCCATCGATAAAAAGGTGGCCGGCGGCATGCGGCGTTTCGAGGAGGCCACTCCATCCGCCTACCGCCGGCCGACCCCACGGACCCAGGAGATGCGGCGGACCTGAGCACTCCGTAGGGCATTTCGTGCACCAATTGGTGCTGACTTGACGTTACATTCCCGGCGCCCAATTGCAATCGGGCCCGCAAAAAACCCCTCAAATTCTTCCCATTTACCTCAATGGGTGAGGTTAATCCTTGAAGTCTTACCCAGAATCGGTCGAATTGGCAAGAAAGGGGAGCTGCCTGCGCTCAGGCGGCGGCCGCCGTCGTTACCCGGTTGCGGCCGGCATGTTTGGAGTGATAAAGAGCCCGGTCGGCCCGCTTCAGCAGCAACTCGGGGTTGGCGTCGCGGCCGCGATCGGCAAGGCCAATCGAAATGGTGATGCGGATCGGCAAAAGTCCAGCGCCGATGGCGAAGGGCTCGCTTTCGATCGACAGCCGGACCCTTTCGGCAATGCGCTGGCCGACCTCGAGCGGCGTCTCGGGCATGACGATCACGAATTCTTCGCCGCCGAGACGGCACATTAGGTCGGCTGCCCGCACGACCCGGCGGGCCCGCAGGGCGACAGCCTTCAACACCTCGTCGCCTGCATCGTGACCAAATCCGTCGTTGACTGCTTTGAAATGGTCGATGTCAAGGATCATCAACGACAAGGGTCGTCCCCGCCCCGAGGCGCGATCAAGCAGGCCGCCGAGATGGCTTTCGAGGTAGCGCCGGTTGTTCAGGCCGGTGAGCGGATCGACCACCGCCATTTCGATCGAGGCCTGCACATTGTCGCGCAGCGCATCGGCGTAGCGCTTGCGTCGCAATTGAGTGCGCACCCGCGCCTTCAATTCGTTCACATCGATCGGCTGGACGAGATAATCGTTCACCCCGAGATCGAGCGAACGCAGAATACGCGACTTGTCGTCGGGGTCGGCGACCGCGAGGATCGGCATCTGACGGGTGCGCTCGAGCGAACGCAATTGACTGCACAAGCGCAAGCCGTCGTAATGCTCGAGTTCGAGCGACACGATCGCCAGATCATAATTGCCCTCGGCCGCCCGAAACAGGGTCTCCTGCGGGTCGCTTTCCATCGCAACGTCATGATTGGTGGCAAGCGCATCAAATATGCGCTCATAGGAGCGTGGCCGGTTGTCGACGAGGAGAATCCGTCCGCCGATAGTCTCTGCGCCCCAGGGCTCAACCACCATGTCGCAGGCGCCGAGCGCCGCCGAGGTCAACGCCCGCCCGCGCAGCTCGTCCATCACCACCTTGAGGCGGCTGAGTGAGCGAACCCGGGCAATCAGCGCGACTTCGTCGACCGGCTTGGTCAAGAAATCGTCGGCCCCGCATTCGAGGCCGCGCACCCGGTCGCGCGGATGGTCGAGTGCGGTGACCATGACAACCGGAATATGCGCCGTTGCCGGATCGGATTTGAGGCGGCGGCAGACTTCGAACCCGTCCATGCCCGGCATCATGATGTCGAGCAAGACGACATCGCATGCGCCGGCGGCACAGATGACCAGGGTTTCCTCGCCGCTCGTCGCCGTACTGACTTCAAAATACTCGGCGGTTAGGCGCGCCTCGAGAAGCTTGAGGTTCGAAAGCACATCATCGACAACCAAGATCCGCCCGCTCATGGTCGAACCTCACGCGTCGCCAATGTAATTGCGCACAGTCTCCAAGAACTTGACCACCGAGATCGGTTTCGACAAATAGGCCTCGCAGCCCCCCTGACGGATCTTTTCCTCGTCGCCCTTCATCGCAAAGGCGGTGATGGCAATGACGGGAATGGCCCGCAGTTCCTCATCGTCCTTGATCCATTGCGTGACCTGTAGCCCGGAGACTTCCGGCAATTGAATATCCATCAAAATCAGGTCGGGATGGTTACGGCGGGCCAGATCGACCGCCTCGACCCCGTTGCGCGTTTGAATCGTCTGGTAGCCATGCGCAATCAGCAAGTCATTAAAGAGCTTCATATTGAGCTCATTGTCTTCAACGATCAGAACCTTCTTGGCCATGGCATTTATCCAGCGCGACGGCCCGTTGACGGGTCGAAAAGGTTCCGAAAGCAGCTTTTCATTTACAGCTTCCCACCCTAGCAATTAGAGATTGACGAAACGAAAATCCGACCGCCGAAACCCTGTGGTATAAATATGGCAGGACCGCGAACAAAAGCGGAATCTCCAGACAGGACGGCCGCCGAGGCCCTGGCCGTCGCGGCTCTTACCTATTTGGCCGGCGAGCCCGACGAACTCGGGCGCTTTCTCGCGCTGACCGGCCTTGGCCCCGATAATTTGCGCCGGGCGGCCCGGGATCGGGATTTTCTCGCCGCCGTTATCGAGCATATCACGGCCGACGAGCCATTCTTGCTACGCTGTGCCGAGGCTTTGAGCGTTTCCCCCGAGGCCCTCGATCGCGCAAGGCGCGAACTATCGCCGCCAAGCGATTGGAATGATTCGTGATCCCCGGTCAACCGGCACTCTGCAGGGATTGCCTCGCCGAGAGCCCGCCGGCGAGCCCTCGCTGCGTCCATTGCGGTTCGCCGCGACTGCTTGCCCATCCCGAGCGCGATCAGCTCACGATTGCCCATGTCGATTGCGACGCCTTTTACGCCGCGATCGAGAAGCGCGACAATCCCGCGCTGGCAGACCGGCCGCTGATCGTCGGCGGCGGCCGGAGAGGCGTCGTGTCGACTGCCTGTTATATGGCGCGCACCTATGGCGTGCGCTCGGCTATGCCGATGTTCAAGGCCCTCACCCTATGCCCGCAGGCCGTGGTTGTCCGGCCGGACATGGCAAAATATGTCGCAGTCGGGCGGGCGATTCGCGCCCTAATGCTCGAACTCAGCCCGCAAGTCGAACCGCTGTCGATCGACGAGGCCTTCATCGACCTCAATGGCACCGAGCGACTGCACGCCGGCAGCCCGGCCACCACACTCGCCCGTTTCGCGCGCCGGATCGAAGCCGACTTGGGGATCAGCGTCTCGATTGGCCTCAGCTACTGCAAATTTCTCGCCAAGCTCGCCTCCGATCTCGACAAACCGCGCGGCTTTGCGGTGATCGGCCGGGCCGACGCGCCGGATTTTCTGGCGGGCTGCCCGGTCGGCGTCATCTGGGGCGTCGGTGCTAAAATGCAGCAAACAATGGCCGAGGCCGGGCTGCGCACGATTGGCGACCTGCGGCAGGTCGAGGAAGTCGATCTGATCCGCCGGTTCGGGGTGGAAGGCCGGCGCCTCTACCAATTGGCGCGCGGCATCGACTTAAGACGAGTAAGCCCGAATCGGCTGGTCAAGAGCCTGTCGAGCGAGTCGACGTTCGAGTACGACTTAACACGCCGGGAAGATCTGAGCCGAGCGCTTTTGCAATTGTGCGAGAAGCTCGCGCGCCGGCTCAAGCGGCAGAATCTGGCCGGTCAAACCATCACCTTGAAGCTGAAATCCGCAGATTTCAGGCTGATCACCCGCAGCCGTACGCTGGCCAAACCAACCCAATTGGCGCGCCGTCTATTCGATACGGCCGAAGCCCTGTTGCTGCCGCTCGCCGAGGCAACCGCCTATCGGCTGATCGGAATCGGGGTCGGCCAGCTGTGCGACCCGGGCGAGGCCGACCAGGCCGATCTCGCCGACGGCACCCTCGCCCGCGACAAGGCGGCCGAGGCGGCCATCGACGAACTGCGGCGCAAATTCGGCGACGAGGCCATCGTCCGCGGCCGGCTGTTCGCGCCGCGCTCGCGCTGACCTTCAGTCAGTCCGGCGCACCTTTTATCCAGCCAAACTCTGGCATGGCGCGCCATATGGCAGCTGTCAGCCCATGGCAAGATGATGAAAGTCGCCGACCTTATCCATCGCCCCGAGATGATGCTGGTGCGATGCGGCGGCGGCGTCGACCGGTACCGGCGGCACATCCGCCACGACCGCCGCCACCGAACTATGATCGGGGCGCGCATCATGGACATCCGCGGCAACAACGGGGGCGCCCTGGGCTGGCGTTTGGCCGTGGCTTGCCGCAGCAAAATCAAACTTGAACGAATCGCTTGCTGCCGTGACAGGCGCGTGAGAACCCGTGTTGGTGTTGCCCGTGTCGGCCGGCTGACCAGCCGGCGTTTGCGCCGGGTTGCCGGACGAATGATTCAATGTCGATAATTTCGACACGATATCGGACAAGGCCGCCGATAGAATGGGCTGGTGCGTATGAGTGCCCGGCGGCAAAGCAGCGAAGCCGACGCTCCCATCGGCCCCGGCCGCCAAGCTTGCGAGTGTTGCATCGTGATTGACGATGGTTAGAATTTTGGCCTGCACCTGGTTGATCTGGCCGTTGACGGCATCGGCCTGAGTGGCCGCCTGGACATCGACGCTCTTGACCAAAGCGCTCTCCTGATCCAGCAGGGCGACAACCTGTTTGACATGGTTGAGGGTCTGCCCCGAAAGCGCCTGGTCGTTGATGGCGTTCTGGAGACCAATCTTGGTTGCATTCAAATCATTGAGGATGGTTGTTTGGTTGCCGGTATAGACGCCGCCAATGAGTTTGGTCATGGCGTCGTTGAAGACGACGCCGGCATCATGCACCGTGTCAATGGTGGCAGGGATGCCGCCGTTGGCTGCTGGCGTAAAAGTATCGCCGTTTGCCAGCATATTTCCCCGCACATCCATGGCATTCGCTGTTAATACCGCAGCGGCGCCCTCGATCAGTTTGTTGTCCTGATTTTCTAGGCCCTTGATCAATTCACGGGAAGCCGTTCCTTGGACACCGTTGAGGGTGAATTCGTTGTTGAACCGGGCCGAGAAAAGGCCGCCCTGGGTCGTTGAATAAGCGTCCGCAGCGGCGGAAAAATTCTTAATATCCTGTATCAGCGTTTTGACCTCGGCCGAATTGGGGTCGGCACCCTCCAAACTCAGGGCGCGGTCCGCCAAACTGTTCGAGTCTGCGACAAATTGCAGAAGCGTGGCTGTTTGAGCGCCACTATCAGGGAAGGGTGTGGGCGACGTTAGCAGATAGGAGACTTGCTGGAAGCCCGAATGATTGCCTTGGTGTGCCAAAGCCGTCAGCGCGGGATCACTGGCAACGATATCTTGAACGTCTCTGACGACGTCGTTGATGAATTTGGGGACATAGGTGTCCGTGCCAAACGTCCCGATTTCGGCTTTCAAAAAATTCATTTGATCGGCAATATTCTGCGCATGCACGATACTGACGCCATCCAGATTGTTCAACGCTCCAGAATCAATCAGTCCCTGAAGCTGCTGTTGGACAGTCGAGACCTGATTAAGAAGCAAGTTTTGGTTTATCGGCGTGACGCCACCTTCCAATTCATTGGATATGGTGTTGTAGAGCGTGCCAATTTCCGCGAAAGACAATTGATGCTTTGCCATAGAGTTTATCCTCAATCCTGTCGGTCGCTAAGTGGTTTTATGATTGGCGAAGTGATCCAAGCCCAATTGTGCCGTATGGGTAGTACGCAATACAGGTAATCTGCAGTGCCGGTACTAAGATATCTGTCCGTCGGGATCCGATGTTGGTGCACAGGCCTCAGGAGAATGAACTAGCTCAGCCAATTGGAGTTGGGAAAAGTTTCATTGCAACTTGCTCAATAGGGGCCGGTTCATTCTCGTTGCTTAAGTAGGCCCCTCATATTCTTTTCATTTCCACCCGTCGGTATTCTTTTCAATTCCACCCGTTGGTATTCTTTTAATTTCCACCCGTCGGTCACTTGCAATCGATCGGGCTGCATTGCTTGCGCTGCTCTCAGCGAACCAGAATTCGCAAGGTAATTCGGCGAATTGATGATATTGTTCGACTGCGACAAGGTCATTGTTGGACAATTCTAGGGCGCTGGCGTGCCCGGAATGCCTGGCGCTCGCGGCGCGATGCCATCACACGAAAGACAGGCTACCGGGCGGCAAATTCGGCATACGGATCATCAATGATCGCACCGGGACCTATTGCTGCCGCGGCAATCCTGCCGGCGTTGCGCTCCGGGCATTCGAGTTCCGCTGTCGTTGAGAGCGTGGCCCCTATTGCCGACGCCGCCTCTAGCGAGGCGCATCGAGCAGAAAGCGATAGCGATACCCTAATTGCAAGCCGGCAGGCGAAGAATCTCGAGACTCGTCATTTCGCCGGCAAGGATGAAATCTCCATAGTCTATTTTCAAGGCACGGGCGATGCCATTTTCGTAGAGATCGAAGGACATCACATAGCTGGGCGTGCCGTCTTTCTTTTCCGGGTCGAAATAGCTGATCGCGACCGGCCATCGCGCCATGCCTTTCAGCGCTTCGTTCTGCGCCGCCTGCTCGGCGGCGGGCAAATCGAGCGGATGGCCGATCACCGTTAACGTGTCATAGACTTTCTCCCCGGTCTCGGATCCGTCGAACACTTTCGCCTCTAACGTCGTGTCTTGCACCTTGGCGGCAGCCAGAATGTGCTTGATGTGTTCGGTGGGGAAAAGAATGCCGCTGTCGAGATCGAAGCTCGTCGATTTTGGCCGCTGCAGCTTGACCGCAAGCGCGCCATCGGACGTTCGGGCAACGCTCCCGTCGATATTCTCGCTGAGTTCGCCGTCGATTCGCGTGGCGATCTGAAACCGAAAATTCTTGCCGTCGCCATCCTCGAAAGTCGCCGAGCGCATATCGGTCAGACGCTGCGGGCCTTCCGGCGGGTCGAGTTCCACCATCTGGCGGAAATTCGCGACATAGCCCTCGCAGGACGATCCCGAGAAATCGTAATTGATCCGGCCGTGGGCGCCGGTCGGCGCCTTGAGCCCGGTACTGCGCAGAAGCGTCAGATCATAGACGGCGCGATGCGGCGCCAGCGCGCTTCCCGACGCGCCGGCAGGCGCTGCCCAGGCAAGAAGAAGCACGCCCGCGACAGCCCATCGCCAAGATCCGCTCCGTTCCATGGCCCATTCCTCCCCCACGTCGCACTCCTTCGATTTGGTGATCCTGCGCTTGATGATCCTACGCTAATGATCCTGACGACCAATTCGCGACCCTGCGCCGTGTCAGCCGCGCTGCCGGGGACAAATGGGGGCCGGCCCCTGGGTCGGGCGCCCCTTGCCAAGCCGGCCCGGCCGATCCACTTTCGGACATCTAGCATCAAGGAGCCAGCCGGCGCAATTTTTGCCGACGGCGGCCGCAGTCCAACCGCAGAGTGTCAAAGGAGAGCATGATGAGTGAAACCGAATCCAAACTTGCCGCGTTGGGCATCAAACTTCCCACACCGGCCGCACCGGTCGCCAATTACGTGTCCTATGTGATCACCGGCAAGCTACTCTACGTCTCCGGGCAGGTCTGCTTCGGCCCGCACGGTGCCCTCGCCCCCGAGCACAAGGGTAAGCTCGGTGCCGAAGTTACGGCCGAGGCAGGCCTGCAGGCGGCGCAATTCTGTGCGATCAATCTCCTCGCCCAGGCCAAGGCCGCCCTTGGCGATCTCGACCGGATCGCGCGCTGCGTCCGGCTTGGTGGCTTCATCAACGCCAGGCCAGATTTTGCCGGGCTGCCGCAAGTCATGAATGGTGCCTCCGATCTGATGGTCGGCGTGCTGGGCGAGCGCGGCCGCCACGCCCGCACGACGGTCGGCGTCGCCGAGCTGCCCGGCGATTGCGCCGTCGAGGTTGATGCCATTTTCGAGATAATCTGATGGCTCTGCGTCCGGCCTGGCTGACGGCCAGGCCGATTGCCCATCGCGGCCTGCACGACAGCCTAAGCGGAATCCTGGAGAATACGGCCAATGCGGCGCAGGCCGCCATCGAAGCCGGCTTTGCGATCGAATGCGACGTCCAGCGCTCGGCCGACGGCGCGATCATGGTTTTTCACGATGTCCGCTGCGAAAGATTGCTGCGGGCCTCGGGCGAATTCGCCCGCCTCAGCGCCAGGGACATTGAAGCACTCGCCTTCAGACAGACTGGTGGCAGCGTGCCGCGGCTGGCCGATTTTCTTACCCTGATCGCTGGCAGGGTACCGCTGATCTGCGAAATCAAGAGCCGTTTTAACGGCGATCTGCGCCTGGCCGAAAGCCTGGCCGGCGTGATCGGCGATTATGCCGGTCCGCTGGCGATTAAAAGCTTCGATCCGGCAATCATCGTCCATCTGCGCGCCAATCCGCATCTGCTCGGGTCAAGGCCGCGCCCGCTCGGCGTCGTCGGGCTGAGCCGCTACGACGATCCCGAATGGGCCGGCATCCCGGCGCCGAACAAGCACGCCCTGACAAATTTCTTGCATTTTTGCGAAAGCCAACCGGACTTCCTTTCCTATTATGTCGAGGACCTCGACAGCGCCGTCCCGTTCCTGCTCCGCCAGGCGGCCGGCCTGCCGGTCATGAGCTGGACGGTGCGCACCGACGCGCAGCGCCGCAAGACGCGTCAATTCGCCGACCAGATGATTTTCGAAGGATTCGTTCCGGCGCCCGGCGATTAGGTTCCCGGACAGGCTTGCCCGCGGCCGACCGCGGCTTAGGTAAATGGCAAACGGGGCCGGTGTGTGACCATGCGCGAATCATCCCCACCCGACGCGCGGCTGAGCATGCGCGTCGTCAGCCGGCTTGCCGACATCGAGCGGGCCGCCTGGGACCGTTGCGCCAATCCGCCGCATGCCGAGACCCGACCGGACGGCGAAACCTTCAATCCCTTTGTCAGCCACGCTTTCCTCGAGGCCCTCGAAAGCGCGGCCGCCGTCGGTGGGCGTAGCGGCTGGACGCCCGCCCATCTCATCGTCGAAGATGGCGAGGGACGGCTTGTTGGTTGCACGCCCGCCTATCTCAAAAGCCATTCGATGGGCGAATATGTTTTCGACCACGGCTGGGCGGAGGCCTTCGAGCAGGCCGGCGGCCGCTATTATCCAAAGCTGCAGGTATCGGTTCCCTTCACGCCGGTGACCGGCCGCCGGCTGCTCGTTGCCCCCGGCCGGCACCAAGCGGCGGCAACCGCGGCGTTGATCGGCGGGCTGCGCGCACTGCGCGATAAGGCTGGCGCCTCTTCCGTCCATGTGACCTTTCTCGAGGCCTTGCAATGCGAGGCGCTGTGTGCCCAGGGCTATCTGCCCCGCACTGACCGGCAATTCCATTTCATCAACCCAGGTTATGATAAATTTGACGATTTCCTCGCTGCCCTCGCCTCGCGCAAACGCAAGATGATCCGCAAGGAACGCGCGCAGGCAATCGCGCCGGGTATCGACATCGTAAGGCTCACCGGCGCCGCCATTGACGAGGCGCATTGGGATGCCTTCTTCGCTTTCTACATGGACACCGGCGCGCGCAAATGGGGCCGCCCCTATCTGACTCGGAAATTCTTCTCCGAGATCGGCAGCCGAATGGCCGAACGGATCTTGCTCGTCTTGGCTCGTCGGAACGGCCGCTGGATCGCCGGTGCGATCAATTTTATCGGCGACGACGCCCTGTATGGGCGCAATTGGGGCGCAATCGAGGAGCATCCGATGCTCCATTTCGAGGTCTGCTATTACCAGGCGATTGAATTTGCGATCGAGCGCAGGCTCAAGCGCGTCGAAGCTGGTGCCCAGGGCGAACACAAGCTGGCACGCGGCTATCGACCGGTCGCGACCTATTCCGTCCATGATTTTGCCGACCGCCGCTTCCAAAGAGCCCTCGCCGATTATCTCGACCGCGAGCGGCGGCACGTCGCCGAAGCGGCGGGCATCTACGCCGAACATTTGCCGTTCCGACGCCCGACGAATAGCGAGGCCGGGTCGGATTGACCGGCGCCGCGGCCGCGATCGGCGCAAATGAACAAGATTTAATTTGCACTTTCGGGCAAAGCGGCGAGATTCGAGGCGTTACGGCCCCATGCAAGGAGGACCTATGATGCAGCGCTATGCCAAAATCGCCTTGACGCTCGGCGGCATTGCCGTCGCCGGCGCCGGCGTCGCCTACGCCAGGCACGAAGCGGAAGGGCCGCAAAGCCGACTGACACGAATGTGCGACCGTCCGCCGATGACCGGCGAGCGTCTGGCCGAGCGGCTGACCCACCGCCTGCACCTCACCGACGCGCAGAAGCCGGCCCTCAAGGATCTGCAGCAAGCCTTCGCCCAGTCGATGGCCGATGTCCATGCCCTATGCGACGGCAAGCCTGATTTTGCGACGCTGCCCGGTCGGATTGCTTTCGCCCAGAAACGGATGGCCGCCATGGCCAGCGGTCTGCAAGCGGTGCAGCCGAAACTCGAGGCCTTTTATGCTGGGCTCGACCAGACGCAAAAGGACAAGATCGACCGAATGGGCCCAATGCGCATGGGTGGTCCCGGCCACGGCCACCGCGGCCGCGACCGTCGTTCCGACGAGGACTAGTCTTGACGCTGGGAGGATCTTGACGCATCTCGGAGGGCGATAGCCCGGCCTGAGGTGCGCTGATGAGCGATTATGCAACCGACAATGTGTTTGCGAAGATCCTACGCGGCGAGATTCCCTGCACCAAAGTGTTCGAGGATGAGATCGCGCTGGCGATAATGGACATCATGCCGCGCGCCGACGGGCACGTGCTGGTCATCCCCAAGGCGGCCTCCCGCAATCTCCTCGACGCGCGCCCTGCCGATCTGTCCGCGCTGATGCCACGCATTCAGCGGGTCGCCCGCGCGGTTACCAAGGGCATGCAGGCCGACGGCCTGACCGTGCAGCAGTTTAACGAGAGCGCCGGCGGCCAGGTGATCTTCCACCTGCATTTTCATCTACTGCCGCGCTGGGAGGGCGTCGCACTACGCCCGCACACTGGAACCGAGGAAAAACCCGACGTTCTGGCGAAATACGCAGCCAACATCATCGCTGCCCTTTGAGGGCAGCGCGGGCCGTGCAGACCCTATTCACTATTCAGGTCTTGACCGGCGCCTTCGGCCGAGCCGGAGTCTTGCGCCGTGCGGCCGAGCGCTTCGACTGGGCCGCCCGGACCTCCGGCTCCGCCCTCAGCCGCTTGCGGCCGGCCTCGACAATATCACGTTCGGGCCGCGGCAAAATCGGGCCCTCCGGATAGACAAAGCCGAGTTTCTTCTCGCCCGCCTCGTCGGTTGTGACGACAATGCGCACCGCGCCGCCCGACTTCAACCGGCCGAACAGCACCTCGTCGGCAAGCGGCGTCTTGATCGTCAGCTGGATCACCCGAGCCATCGGCCGAGCGCCCATCGCCTCGTCGTAGCCGTGCTCGACCAGCCAATTGCGGGCCTCGTCGGTGAGTTCGATCGAGACATTGCGGTCGGCGAGCTGGGCATCGAGCTGCATGACAAATTTATCGACGACCTTGGCGATGACCGACGCTGGCAGGTGGCCGAACGGCACGATCGCGTCGAGCCGGTTGCGGAACTCCGGGGCAAACAGCCGGTTGATTGCTTCCATGTCGTCACCTTCCCGCTTGCTGCGGGTAAACCCATAGGCCGCTCTTGCCATGTCGGCGGCCCCGGCGTTGGTGGTCATGATCAAGATGACATTGCGGAAATCGATCTGTTTGCCATTGTGATCGGTGAGCTTGCCGTGATCCATGATCTGGAGAAGAATATTGTAGAGATCCGGATGGGCCTTCTCGATTTCGTCGAGCAGAAGCACGCAATGGGGATGCTGGTCGATCGCATCGGTCAACAACCCGCCCTGGTCGAAGCCGACATAGCCCGGCGGCGCGCCGATCAGCCGGCTGACCGTATGGCGCTCCATATATTCCGACATGTCGAAACGGACCAATTCCACCCCGAGACTGATGCTGAGCTGGCGTGCGACTTCGGTCTTGCCGACACCGGTCGGCCCGGAGAACAAATAGCTGCCAATCGGCTTCTCGCCATCACGTAGGCCGGCGCGGGCCAGTTTGATCGCCGCGGTCAGGGCGGCAATAGCGCCGTCCTGGCCATAAACGACCCGTTTGAGCGTCTCGTCGAGATGCTGCAGCACTTCGGCATCGTCCTTCGACACCGTCTTAGGTGGAATTCTGGCCATCGTCGCAATTGTCGCTTCGACTTCCTTGATGCCAATGGTCTTCTTGCGTTTGGCCTCCGGCACCAGCATTTGCGAGGCGCCGGTCTCGTCGATCACATCAATCGCCTTGTCGGGCAACTTGCGGTCATGGATGTAGCGGGCCGACAATTCGACTGCCGCGCGAACCGCCTCGTTGGTGTAGCGAACCCGGTGGAATTCCTCGAAATAAGGTTTCAACCCCTTCATGATTTCGACGGCGTCGGGAATCGAGGGCTCGTTGATGTCGATTTTCTGAAAGCGGCGGACCAGCGCGCGGTCTTTTTCGAAATATTGCCGGAATTCCTTGTAGGTGGTCGAGCCGATGCAGCGCAAGGTTCCCTGTGCCAGCGCCGGCTTCAGCAGATTGGACGCGTCCATCGCGCCGCCTGACGTGGCGCCGGCGCCGATGACCGTATGGATTTCGTCGATGAAGAGAATCGCGTTCTTGTGCTGCTCGATTTCCTTCATCACCTGCTTCAGCCGCTCCTCGAAATCGCCGCGGTAGCGGGTTCCAGCGAGCAGGGTTCCCATGTCGAGCGCAAAGACGGTCGAGCCGCTCAAAACCTCCGGCACTTCGTCGTTGACGATTTTGCGCGCAAGACCCTCGGCAATGGCGGTCTTGCCGACGCCGGGATCGCCGACCAGCAGCGGATTATTCTTCTGACGTCGACACAGGACCTGGATGGTGCGCTGCACCTCGGCCTCGCGCCCGATCAGGGGATCGATCCGGCCGTCCCGCGCCTTCTTGTTCAGATTGACGCAATAGGCATCGAGCGCGCTGTCCTTCTTCTTCGGATCGGCCGTATCCTTCACATCCTTAGCCTCCCGTTCGCCATGGTCCTCATCGGAGGCACCGCGTGGCGCCTTCGTCGCATCGGAAAGACCCGGACGCTTGGCGATCCCGTGGCTGATATAATTGACCGCATCATAGCGGGTCATGTCCTGCTCCTGCAGGAAATAGGCGGCGTGACTCTCGCGTTCGGCAAAGATCGCGACCAAAACATTGGCTCCGGTCACCTCCTCGCGGCCCGAGGATTGGACGTGAATGACGGCGCGCTGGATAACCCGGTGGAAACCGGCGGTGGGTTTGGCGTCGTCGTTGCCCTCGCCGACCAGATTGGCAAGCTCGCTGTCGATATAATCGACCAGGCTTTTCTTGAGTGCGTCAAGATCGACCGAGCAGGCCCGCATGACCGCCGCCGCGTCCTGATCCTCGATCAATGACAACAGCAGATGTTCGAGCGTCGCATATTCGTGATGGCGCTCGTTGGCCGAGGTAAGCGCCCGGTGCAGGCTTTGTTCGAGACTACGCGAGAAGGATGGCATAGGTTCGGCCTTTCACTTCTTTTCCATAATGCATTGCAGAGGATGCTGATGCTTGCGGGCAAAGTCCATCACCTGCGTCACTTTCGTCTCGGCGACCTCGTAGGTGAAGACGCCGCATTCGCCGACCCCGTGATTGTGGACATGAAGCATGATTCGCGTCGCTTCGTCGGGTCCCTTACTGAAGAACATTTGCAAGACCTGGACCACGAAATGCATCGGGGTGTAATCATCGTTCAATAGCAGCACGCGATACATGCTCGGCTTTTTGGTCTTGGTTTTGGTCTTGGTAATGACCGCTGTCCCAAAACCCCTGTCGCCGTCGCCCGGATCATTCTTCTGCGGCTCCTTGGCCGCTCGCGTCGCGCCGACCGCAGGTCCCGGCCTGCCGGCAGGCTCACGATCGATTTCAAAAGAACCGCGCATCACCTAGTCCTGGTCTCTTGCTCAGCCTCGATTCCCGGTGCGGCACGCCGTATGCGGGCAGCACCGCTTATAGTTTAGGAGCCAATGACGCTTGGCGCCAGTAGAAGCACCGACACTTTTTTTTGCTCGCATAGCTTGCAATCGCCGCAAAACCTGGCCACCCCCCCAAGGACGAGGCCGCCATTCTCCCCGCCGGGCCGGCAGAATGCCCAAAATACCAAGCATTGCAGAATGCAACGGGCTCGCCAGCGCACCATGCGACGCAACGTCTCAGCCGCGCGGACAAACAAAAAGGCCCGGCACAGCCGGGCCTCGTCAACGCTAAAGCGCCGAATTTCAGCGGGTCAGCGGCTGCAGCTTGCCGAAAGCCGTCTCTACCGGACGGAATGCGTCCTTGGCGAGATTGGCATAGAGTTCGCCGAATCGGGTCGCCTGACTGACGAAGCCCTCATAGGCCGACTTGGCATAATCCGACTGGATCTGGAAGGCATTGTCGAGCGTCTTGGCGGCGAGCAATTTCTCGAACGTGGCCGAGCCGGTCTCAATCGACTTTTTCGAATAGTCGGTGGCTTCCGCCGCCATCTGCTGGAACCCCTTGGTAAAGGTCGCCAAAGCGGTGCTCGCGGCGTCTAATTGTTCCTTGTTGAACTTCTGGAAGTCTTCAATATTGGTAAACATGGTCCTACCCTCGTGCTGGCCGCAAAGTGCGGCGAAGTCCCTCGGCGGGCTAATTTGCCTGCCCTTCCCTTATCTATATGTGCACTGCACAATTTTCGTCAAGGAGTATTTTTGCAGTGCACCATTGAATCAAGCTCGTAGCCACCGCCGGCGACCGGCGCCAATAGACAGGATTTGCGGCGCGGCCTTAACTCCGCCGTAACCGTGATCCCATAACTTACGGGTTGAGTAGGTGAATACGCGTTTAAGCGGCACGGTTCGTGTGTGGCCTCGACGCGGTTTCATGACGCGAAACGGGGACACTTGTATGGCGCAGCGTTGCGTAATTTCGTTCCGATCAGCTTTTGCCGGCAACCGCCGGGCCCCCTTCGCCACCGCCTGCCTGGCCTTTTTGCCGGCCGTGCTCGTCCAGCCGGCCGCCGGCCGCACCCATCATCATTATCATCATTACGTCCGCCACGACCATAATGCCCGGCAGGCGTCGAGCGGATCTGGCGCAAGCGCCGCCATCGTGGTCGATGCCAATTCCGGTCATGTCCTTTACGCTCGTAACGAGGACGACCTTCGCCACCCCGCCTCGATCACCAAGGTGATGACGCTCTATCTGCTGTTCGAGCAGCTCGAAAAGGGCCGCTTTAGCCTCAATAGCCGGCTGCGGATTTCCGAACATGCGGCCGAACAGGCGCCGACCAAGCTCGGACTTCGACCCCGGCGAGACGATCGCTGTCGAAGATGCCATCAAGGCGGTCGTTACCAAATCGGCCAATGACATTGCCGTCGCCATTGCCGAATCGATTGGCGGCGACGAAACCAGCTTCGCCGATCTGATGACCCGCAAGGCCCATGCGCTCGGAATGAGCCGGACCGTCTATCGCAACGCGTCCGGCCTGCCGAATGACGAACAGGTCACGACGGCCCGCGACCTCGCCCTGCTTGGCCGTGCCGTGCAGGAGCGCTTCCCACAATATTACCGCTATTTCTCCACGAGAACCTTCTTTTACGGCGGCGAAGCCCTGAAGAACCACAATCACCTGCTTGGCCGCCTCGACGGCGTCGACGGCATCAAGACCGGCTATATCCGGGCCTCCGGCTTCAATCTCCTGACATCCGTGCACCGGCATGGCCATCACATCGTGGCGGTCGTCCTCGGCGGCCGCACCGCCGGCGAGCGCGACCGGATTATGGCCGGCCTGGTCGAACAGACCATTGGCGCGAGCACCAGCGTCCAGACGGCCTCGGCTCTGGCTGCCGCGCCCGTTTCAGCGCCTGCCGCGCCGGAGCCGGCGCCGCGCGCCACGAGCCTCGCGGCCAGCGCCTATGTCGAACCGGCCCGCCCGCTGCCCGAGCCGAAAAGCGAGAAGTCGAGCGAGCCGTTCGGCCGCCTGACTGCGCTGGCTGATCGGCCGCGGCCGGCCTTCGTGTCGGGTACCCCGCGGACGGCCGAAGACCATACCATCCCGACCGGCTCGCTGGCCCATGCCGCCGCTGCCAACGGCTCGACCAATATGGGGGCGGACGGCACCAGAATGCTGGCCGCGGCGCAATCGACCAGCACGACGCCGGCCGTCCTGCGCTGGGTGCGCGGTCCCGAGGGCCTCGGCAACGCGCCGGGCCGCAGCGTCGAGGAGACGAAAATCGCCGTCGCGCCGCCACGGCCGGCCGAAAGTGCGCCGCCGCCTGCGGCCCGCCCTGGCCTGCTGATCCAGGTCGGCGCGACCGACGACGAAGCCAAGGCCAATGCCCTGCTTGCCCGCGCCAAAGCGCAGGGCCCAGCCGCTCTCGCCTCGGCCCAGGGCTTTACCGAAAAGGTGCAGAAGGGCGAAACCACGCTCTACCGGGCTCAATTCACCGGCCTGGATACCGATAGCGCAGAGGCGGCGTGCCGGAGCTTGAAGAAATCCGGCATCGCCTGCCTGACGCTGAAAAACTGACCAAGGTGTCAGCGATGTCGCCGCGTCAGGACCTGCTTGGCTTCATTGAGCCGCGCCGCCCGCAGCGCCGATCCGCCATGATCGGGATGCGCTTCCTTCATCAGCCGCCGGTAGGCATTGCCGACGTCGGCGCGGCTCGCCCCCTCGCCAAGGCCAAGCAGCTGATAGGCTTCGTTTTGGCTCATGCCCTGGGCGTGCCGCGCCGCGGCCGGTTCGTCGCCAGCCGCGCGCCGCGCGTCAAAATCGACCTGATCTGCCGCACGCCAAGAGGCCGTCCAGCCGTCGAACTTCGCCTTGAGAGCAAGCTTTCCCCTGGCCAGGTTGAGCGCAGCCAATAGCGCAAAGGCGAGACCGATATCGAGGCGCCCGCGGGCAATCAGGATGAGCGCCAGGGCGGCCAACACGAGGCCGAGTGGTCTTCCTTGACCGGCCCGCTGCAGCCGGCCGACGCGGCGCCCGAGTCCGCGGCTGCCCGACCAAAGAACGGCAACGGCCAGGCCCCCCGCCAAAAGTGCGAGATAGATCATCGCTCAGTCAGCCGGATCACAGGAGGCCGAGCTCGCTCAACTCCCGCCGCAGGGCTTCGGGCATGGCCGCGATATCGCCACGCCGCGTCCCGATGTCGACCGGCGCGTCGCTGGCGGCAAGATAGCGCCAGCCCTGGAAGGCCCGAAATGGCCGCGGCATCACGGCGATTACATGTGGCTCCAGCACCAATTCGCAGCGACCGATCCCCTGCGCGTCGGTCACCGGCCGCAGGCCGATCAACCGCTGTCGTGCCGCGATCTGCCCCTTGATCACCCAATATAGCGAGCCCTCGGCCAGCAATTCGGCCTGCCGCTTGGGAACCATTCGGGTCGTATGGACGTGCTCGTCGCGCCGGCGCGTCGCCCGTTGGCGCTCGGCGACCCAATCCTCGAGATCGCGAATCAACTCGGCGCCAACGCAGAGCTTGAGGAGATGAAGTGCCATGCTGAATGGCTTAGCGCGCCGCGTCGCCGCGGTCCATGCCGCGGCGGCGCGCTGTGGAAAACTGGCAATTTTCAGCCCCGGCCAACGAAGGGCATTTTTGTCGCCATCACGGTCATGAAAAGCACATTGGTGTCGAGCGGCAGACTCGCCATATGGGCGACGGCGCGGCCGACATGGGCCGTGTCGATCAACGGTTCGATCGCAATCCGCCCGTCGGCCTGCGGCACGCCGCTCGCCATCCGCTGTGCCATTTCGGTGGCCGCATTGCCGATATCAATCTGACCGCAAGCAATGTCATATTTGCGGCCGTCAAGTGCGGTCGATTTGGTCAGGCCGGTGACGGCGTGCTTGGTCGCCGTATAGGCGGCCGAATTTGGCCTCGGCGCATGCGCCGAAATCGAGCCATTGTTGATGATCCGCCCGCCACGCGGCAGCTGCGCCTTCATCACCCGGAAGGCCGCCTGCGTGCACAGAAAAACGCCGCTCAAATTGACGTCGACGACGTACTTCCATTGCTCGAAGCTCAGATCCTCGAGATTGACACCCGGTGCATTGACGCCGGCATTGTTGAAGACCACGTCGAGCCGGCCGAAATGCCCAACAAGGCGCTCGAACAAATGCGCGACCGAGGCAGGATCAGAGACATCGCTTTCGACAACCAGAGATTGCGCCGGCGCGCAGAGCCCCGCCACCGCCTCGAGCGGCGCCTTACGCCGGCCTGTGAGCACCACCGCAAAACCGTGCTGCGCCAGCGCCAGCGCGCTTGCCTTGCCGACCCCGGTCCCTGCCCCGGTAACGAGCGCCACTTTCAAGTCTGCTGCCATCCGCTCTATCCACGCCAATCCCGATCGAACGCCAAACTAGCACACAGAACCAGGGCTCGGTCAAAGGCCGGCAGGTTCCGACTGGGACTCGGCGCGAACCAGCGCCAATCTCGTCCCCGGCTCGACCTGGGCGCCGGTGCTGCCGCTCAATTCCGCGATAATGCCGGCAATCGGCGCGACTAGCGTATGCTCCATTTTCATCGCTTCAACCACCATCAACCTCTGACCGCGCTCGACATGCTGGCCGGGCACGACCAGGATCTCGACCAGCCGGCCATGCATCGGCGCGCGCACGCTGCCATCGCTCTCATCCATCGTCAGCTCGGCGTCACGCAGAGGATCGAACAGCGCAATTCGCGTCTGGCGGCAACGCCGGAACACCAGGACACCATCCGGCGCATCGCGGACCAACGAGGCGCCAGGCCTTTCGCCGCGAGCCTGCGCGGCTGCCGGATCAAAGCGCGCTGCAAAGCCAAGGGCTGGAACCGCCAGATCGATCGATCCATCCGTCGCACCGCCAACGATTTCGGCCGCAAACGGCGCCTGGTCAATCACGAGGCGCAGCCGCGTCACCCTTGGAACGACGAACTGAAAGGCGTCGGCGAGGGAGAACGGATCATGCCAATCGGCTGCCGCCGGTTCGAGGCGGCGCGCCAATAGGTGCGACAGGCCGACGCCGATGGCTTCGGTATCAGGATTCTTGTCGATCAGGGCCGCCGCGTTGCGCTCGATGAAATGGGTATCGAAACGGCCGCGGCGGAACTCCTCGGCCCGGCTCAGCGCGGCCAGGAAGGCGATGTTGCTTTGCGGCCCAAGGACGACCGTTTCATCGAGTGCCGCGGCAAGTTTATCGAGGGCCGCAGCACGGGTCGGCGCATGTACAATAATCTTCGCCAGCATAGGATCGTAATAGGAGCCGACCTCGTCGCCCTCGACAACGCCGCTGTCGACGCGCACCCCCTCGCCCTGCGGCAGAACCAGGCCAATGATCCGGCCGGTCGACGGCAGGAAGCCGTTGTTCGGATCTTCCGCATAAAGCCGCGCCTCGAGCGCCGTTCCGTTGGCGGCTATCTCGTCCTGGCGCAGCGCCAAGGGCTCGCCGGCCGCAATCCGCAATTGCAGCTCGACCAAGTCGAGGCCGGTGATCATTTCGGTAACGGGATGCTCGACCTGCAGGCGGGTGTTCATTTCGAGAAAATAGAAGCCGTCGGCGCGCAGGCCCTGGCGCGAGTCCACGATGAATTCGACGGTGCCGGCCCCAACATAGCCGACTGCCTTGGCGGCCGCCACGGCGGCCTCGCCCATTTGCCGGCGCAATGCAGCGCTCATGCCCGGGGCCGGTGCCTCTTCGATGACCTTCTGGTGGCGGCGCTGCAACGAGCAATCGCGCTCGAACAAGTGCAGGGCATGGCCGAAACTATCGGCGAAAATCTGCATTTCGATATGGCGCGGCGCCGCAATATATTTCTCGATCAGCACTTGGCCATTGCCGAAGGCTGCGACCGCCTCGCGCTGGGCGCTCTCGAGCGCGGCCTCGAATTCGGCGTGGGTATCGACCCGGCGAAGGCCCTTGCCGCCGCCCCCCGCCACCGCCTTAATCGCGACGGGATAGCCGATTTCATAGGCTTTTTCCCGAAGGAAGGCCGGTTCCTGCCGGCTGCCATGATAGCCGGCCACTACCGGCACGCCGGCCTTCTGCATCAGCCGCTTGGCCTCGTCCTTGAGACCCATCGCGCGGATCGCGGCGGCCGGCGGTCCGACGAAGACTACGCCCTGGGCGGCGCAGGCCTCGGCAAATTCAGCCCGCTCCGACAAAAAGCCATAGCCGGGATGCAGGCATTCGGCGCCGCTGCGGCGGGCAACCTCGAGGATTCGCGCCGCATCCAAATAGCTCTGCGACGCCGGCGCCGGGCCGATGTCGTAGGCCTCGTCGGCCAATCGGACATGCAGCGCCTCGCGGTCGGCCTGCGAATGAACCGCGATCGTGCGCAGGCCAAGCCGCCCCGCGGTCTTGATGATCCGCACGGCGATCTCGCCGCGATTGGCAATCAATATCGACCTAAACACCAGTCACGCCTCCTGCCGGCTTAGAGCCGAAATACCCCGAACTGGGTCGGTTCGATCGGCGCGTTCAATGTCGCCGAAAGCGCCAGGGCCAGAACCCGCCGGGTCTCGCGCGGTGTGATGATGCCGTCGTCCCACAGGCGGCTGGTCGCGTAATAGGCCGATCCTTCGGCCTCGTACTTGGCCCGGATCGGCGCCTTGAACGCTTCCTCCTCCGCCTCGCTCCAGCGGCTGGCGTCCTGTTCGAGTTTGTCGCGCCTGACCGTCGCCAGAACGCTGGCTGCCTGCTCGCCACCCATGACGCTGATCCGCGCGTTGGGCCAGGTGAACAGGAAACGCGGCTGGAAGGCGCGTCCGCACATGCCGTAATTGCCGGCACCAAACGAGCCGCCGACGATCAGGGTGATTTTCGGAACCCGTGCGCAGGCGACGCTGGTCACCAGCTTGGCGCCATCTTTGGCGATGCCCTGTGCTTCGTAACGGCGGCCAACCATGAATCCCGCAATATTCTGCAGGAAAAGAAGGGGCACTCGTCTTTGGCAGCACAATTCGACGAAATGGGCGCCCTTCAGCGCACTTTCCGAAAACAAAATGCCATTATTGGCGATGATGCCGACCGGCATGCCCGCCAGATGCGCAAAGCCGGTCACCAGCGTGGTGCCATACCGCGCCTTGAACTCATCGAATTCGCTGTCATCGACCAGCCGCGCGATTATCTCTCGACAATCGTATTGGCGCTTGAGGTCGGTCGGCACGATTCCTTCGAGGTCGCTTGCATCCTCGCGCGGGTCACGCACGCCGCGCACGACCAGCGGCTGGCTTTTCCGGCAATTGAGATTGGCCACGGCACGGCGCGCCAGCGCCAAAGCATGCAGGTCGTCCAGGGCGAAATGATCGGCGACCCCGGAAAGCCTGGTGTGAACGTCAGCGCCGCCGAGATCCTCGGCGGTGACCACCTCGCCCGTCGCCGCTTTCACCAAGGGCGGCCCACCGAGGAAGATCGTTCCCTGGTTCTTGACGATAATTGTCTCGTCTGACATTGCCGGGACATAGGCGCCGCCGGCAGTACACGAGCCCATGACGACGGCGATCTGGGCGATCCCCTGCGCCGACAAATTGGCCTGATTGAAGAAAATGCGGCCAAAATGATCGCGATCGGGAAAGACTTCGGTCTGATGCGGCAGGTTGGCGCCGCCTGAATCGACCAGATAGACACAAGGCAGGCGATTTTCCGCGGCGATCTCCTGCGCTCGCAAATGCTTCTTCACGGTCATCGGATAATAGGTGCCGCCCTTGATCGTTGAATCGTTGCACACGATCATCACTTCGCGGCCCTCGACGCGGCCGATTCCCGCGATCAGGCCGGCCCCGTGAATATGCGAATCATATTGGGCAAAGCCGGCAAGCGGCGCGATTTCGAGAAACGGCGAGGCGGGATCGATGAGCCGTTCGACCCGCTCGCGCGGCAGCAGTTTACCGCGACCGACATGCCGTTCGCGTGCCTTGGCTGAGCCGCCTGCCGCTGCCGTGGCGCGATGGCCGGACAATTCGGCGAGGAGTGCCGCCCATTGAGCTCGGTTGCCGGCGAATTCCGCGCTGGCGCGATCAATCGAACTGGTCAATATGGCCACGCACTATCCTTTCCTGTCCGTGCACCGCCTTTGTCTAAATGGCCTCATATGTCTCGATCGTCCATTTTTCCGCAAAGGCATCCGCTTCCCAGGCCCTCCAGGCCGGCAGCGCCATCACGGCGTCCATATAGACCCGGGTCGGGCGCTTGACCGGCACGTCATAGACATGCAGCCGGTTGACGACCGGGGCAAACATTGCATCGGCGGCGCAGAATGGGCCGAATAGAAACGGGCCGCGGCGGGCGAAGGCCTTTCTGGTCTCGGCAAAGGCCGCCTCAAGTCTGGCGACGTCGGCCTCGACCGCGCCATTCAGCGCCCGCCGACTAACCGGCCTTCGCATATTCATCGGCAGGTGCTGGCGCAACGCGGCAAAGCCGCCGTGCATTTCGTTGGCCAGCGCGCGCGCGACGGCGCGCGAGTGCCGGGTGGCCGGCCAAATCCGCTTCTTGGGAAATTTCTCGGCCAGATATTCGATGATCGCCAGAGATTCCCAAACATGAACATCGCCGTCGTGGAGAGACGGACATTTGCCGGTCGGAGAAAATTTCAGCATCCTGCGACGGGTGTCCGGCTGCCCCATCGCAATCACCACTTCCTCAAAGGGAATATTGAAATGGGCGAGCACCAGCCAGGGTCGCATCGACCAGGACGAATAGGCCTTGTTGGCAATGACAAGCTTGAGCGACATGATTTCCCCCTCGGCCGGCCTCAAGCCGGCCTGCATTCGCGGCCGCCCGGCCGGCCGCGGTTGACGCCAGCTATAGACGGATCAGGCCTGCGGCGATACGGCGCCCTCGGCCTCGACTGGCCCGCCCGCCTTCTTCCATTCGCCGAAGCCCCCTCCGATATGGGCAACCGGCCTCAGCCCCATGTCCTGCGCACATTTGACGGCCAGGGCCGAGCGCCAGCCGGCGGCACAGAAGAAGACGAATTGCTTGTCTGCCTGAAAGACCGGTTTGGCATAGGGGCTTTGTGGATCGATCCAGAATTCGAGCATACCGCGCGGGCAATGGAACGCACCGGGCATTTTCCCATCACGGGTGAGTTCGCGTGGATCGCGCAGGTCGACGAAGACCACATCGGAGCGGCCATGCAGCGCGATGGCTTCACCGACCGTTAGGGTGGTGATCGCCGCATTCGCTTCGTCCAGCATTTGTTGATAGCCATAGGTGATCTTTTGCGCCATGTCTTCTCCTGACCCAATTTCTCCATCCAGGCGAAACGATCCTAGACCAAACCCGTTCGGAGACGATTCCTTGCTCGGCTTTACTTTCGCGGACGCGATTGCGCTGTCGATCTTCGCACTCGCCTGGGTGGCTTATCATTTCCTGGTCGAGAACTCGCCCAGCGCTAGGCTGGGGCTCAATGCGCTGATGAACCACGACCGGCTCGCCTGGATGCAGCAAATGGAGCGGCGCGAATTGCGCATCATCGACACCCAGATCATGGCCAGCCTGCAGAACGGCACCGCGTTTTTCGCCTCGACTTCGCTGATCGCCATCGGCGCCAGTGTCAGCCTATTGCACAATGCGAGCGAAGTCTTCCAGTTCGTTACCGGACTGCCGCTCGGCGCTGGTTCAAGCCGCAGCCTGTGGGAAACCAAAGTCGTCGGTCTTGCCGTTATTTTTGTTTATGCCTTCTTCAAATTCTCGTGGAGTTATCGCCTGTTCAACTATACCGCCATCATGATGGGCGCGACGCCGATGCCAGGCGATCCCGACAGCGCCCGGCGGGCGCTCTCGGCGCGCCGGGCGGCCGAGATGAACATAGTCGCCGCCCGCCATTTCAACCGCGGCCAGCGGGCCTTTTTTTTCGCCCTCGCCTATCTCGGCTGGTTCCTGTCACCCTATCTGTTGATGCTGACCACCTTCTTTGTTCTATACGTCATGTGGGCGCGGCAATTCATTTCGGATGCGCGCCGTGCCGCGACCTTCGTCGCGGCCGACGAACCGGGGTTGGGCGTGGAAGACCAATCATGATTGACCCCGCTTCCGGCCAGCTCGAGACCCTCGTTCTCGAACTATGCGGGCAGGCGGGAACGACAAGGAGATTTTGCCCGCCCAGGCTGCGCGCGCTCGGCGGTGGCGACAGCCTCGCCTGGCGCGATTTTATCGGCCTATTCGACGGTCATTGGCGCGCCGCGGTTTCCGCCGCATAGCGCTGCCGGGTTTGCGCATCGGGCGGATAGAGGCCGGGCAGCGGCGCGCCGGCCAGCACCTGACGCATCACCCAGGCCTCGAAAAGTTCCTGTTCGGGACCGGCCTGGGCGACCATGGCGACGTGGGCTGCCGGAACGAGCACGACGCCGTCGCAGTCGGCGACGATGCAATCGCCAGGAAGAACCGCCACGCCGCCGCAACCGATCGGCACCTGCCAGTCGACGAAAGTCAGGCCAGCGACCGAGGCCGGCGCGGCTACGCCCTGACACCAGACCGGCAGACCACCTTGCTCGACGCCGGCAAGATCCCGGATGGCACCATCGGTGACCAGCGCACGCACGCCCCTCATCTGCATGCGGGCGCAAAGAATGTCACCGAAAATGCCGCAATCGGTCACGCCCATAGCATCGACGACCGCGATCGCGCCGGCCGGCATGGCCTCGATCGCCGCACGGGTCGAACGCGGCGACGACCACGATTTAGGTGTTGCCAGATCCTCGCGTGCCGGGACGAAACGCAAGGTGAAGGCTGGTCCTGCCAGCCGGCGGCCGCGGCCGCTGGACAGCGGCTTGGGACCGCGCAGATAGCTACGCCGCAGGCCGGCCTTGAGCAGCAGTGTCGTGATCGTTGCGGTCGACACCGTTTCGAGTCGGGCGATTAAGTCGGGGGCGAGGCTCATCCAACGTCTCCAGAATTCGGGATTCGGCGCGGCTCAGCTGATTGGCACGGTCAGAACCTTGCGGGAACCCGCCCGATCCATGACCGCCGCATACCATTGCCGCAGCTTCGGTGTACTCGGGCGCTCGATCGGCATATTGAACCATCGGTGCAGTGCCGGACCAAGCGTGAATTCCGCCATCGTGAAGCCGTCGCCGGCAAGCCAGTGCCGCTCTGCCAGATGCCGTTCGAGAATGTCGACCAGCGCCTGGGTCTTGCCCCGCGAAGCCTCGATCGCGGCCGGGTCGTGCGCAAGGTTTGGCGAACGCACCAGCCCATGAAAGGCGGCAGACATTGCCGGCCCAAGCGCAGTCGTCTGCCAGTCCATCCAGCGGTCGGCTTCCGCCCTTAGGCGCAGATCGAGCGGAAAATAGGTACCGGCACCGTGTTTGGCGCTTAGATAGCGGACGATCGCATTGGATTCCCACAAGACGAAGCCGCTATCGGAAATAACCGGCACCAGGCCGTTCGGATTCATCGCCAGATATTCCGGCGTATCGTTGACGCCGAAGCCGCGCCCGGCGTCGATGCGCTTGTAGGCAAGGCCCAGTTCCTCCGCGCAAAGGAGGACCTTCTGAACATTGATCGAATTGACCCGGCCCCAGATCGTCAGCATGGACCCCTCCTAGGGCTGTTCCGGCGCATCAACGCGATTTCTCGAAAACTTCCCGGCCGATCAGCATCCGCCGGATCTCGCTCGTCCCCGCTCCGATCTCGTAGAGTTTGGCATCGCGCAGCAGTCGGCCGACCGAATACTCATTGATATAGCCGTTGCCCCCGAGAAGCTGAATAGCATCGAGGGCGCATTGCGTTGCCTTTTCGGCGGCAAGCAGTATCGCGCCCGCCGCATCCTCGCGCGTCGTCTCGCCACGATCGCAGGCACGCGCCACCGCGTAGACGTAGGCCCGGCAGGCGTTCATCGCGACATACATATCGGCGACTTTCGCTTGTACCAGCTGGAACGTACCGATCGGCTGACCGAACTGCTGGCGCTGGTGCACATAGGGGAGAACGACATCGAAACAGGCCTGCATGATGCCGAGCGGTCCGCCGGCGAGCACGATTCGCTCGTAGTCGAGACCCGACATCAGGACCCGGACCCCCTCACCCAAATCGCCCAGTAGATTGGCGCTCGGCACGTGGCAGTCGCTAAAAACCAGTTCGGCCGTATCGGAACCGCGCATGCCGAGCTTGTCGAGCTTGGGCGACGCCGAAAATCCCGGCATGCCCTTTTCGACAATGAAAGCACTGATCCCGCGCGGCCCAGCGGCCGGATCGGTCTTGGCGTAGACAATAAGGGTTTCGGCGACCGGCCCGTTGGTGATCCACATTTTCGTGCCGTTCAACACGAAACCCTCGGCGCTAGCCTCTGCCCGCGTACGCATTGACACAACATCGGAGCCGGATTCGGGCTCCGACATGGCAAGGGCGCCGACATGGTCACCGGACAACAATTTGGGCAGGTAGGTGCGCTTTTGCTGGTGCGTCCCATGCCGGTGCAATTGGTTGACGCATAGGTTGGAATGGGCGCCATAGGAAAGGCCGACCGACGCCGAGGCCCGGCTGATTTCCTCAACCGCCACGCAATGTTCGAGGTAGCCGAGGCCAGCACCGCCATATGCCTCGGCGACGGTGATCCCATGCAGCCCGAGTGCCCCCATTTTCGGCCACAAGTCGCGGGGAAACACATTGCTACGATCGATCTCTGCCGCCCGCGGCGCGATCTCGTCCTCGCTGAAGGTGCGCGTAAGGTCACGTATGCGATCGGCCATTTCGCCGAGATCAAAATTGAAGGTTGGGCCCTGGTTGGCGATCATCGCAAGCCTCGATTGCCGCGCGCGCCACGCGATGCCGGCCCTTACCCTGGCCTAATGCGCGTCAGGATGGCCGTCGAGAAAGGCCTGCCATTGTTTTTCCGAGCCGTAGAAGGCGTTGCGGTCGACCTTCGAATGGATGCCGGCCACCGAACCATCCGATTGATATTGCCAGAAATGCCAGCGCCGGTCGCCGTATTTAACGCTCGGATAATATTTGGTGCTGCGCACCCAGATCGGATAGTCGGTCAATGTCCCCTGCAAAATCCGCTGATAGAAGTCGACCGTCGTATAGACCACCGGGCGCTTGCCGTAATGGCGTTCCATTTCGGCCAACATGGTTGTCACTTGGGCGAGTGCCTGATCGCGCGGCGGCATGTGTTTGCAGGTCTTGGAATCGGGCGTCAGTTCGACATCGAGAACGGGCGGCAAGGCCTCCTCGTCAACCGGAACATGCTGCTCGAACCAAGCCATCTGTTCGTGTGCCGGTCGGCACCAATAGACAAAATGATAGGCGCCGCGCTTGACACCCGCCGCCTTTGCCGCTTCCCAATTGCGCTGAAACGCTTCGTCCATCAGATCGCCGCCTTCGGTGGCCTTGATATAGGCGAACTGGGTTCCGCTGCCCGACACCCGCTGCCAGTCGATCAAACCCTGGTATTTCGATACGTCGATGCCGTGAATGGCAAAATCCCCGGGCCCGGGAAAGGCGTCGCGATCCTTCTCCAGGGTTGAACAGCCCGCCAGTGCGGGCAGGAGAATCACGAATAGCCCGGTGAGTGTGGCGCGCATGGATTCAACAAGACCGTTCATTAAGGCAAATTATCGGCAAGGAGGTTACAATTCGTTAAATAGACCCGGATTGACCAAGGCGAAATAACTTTAATCGCGAACCCTAGGACACAGTTAGCAATGCGTAAACAGGCAATTTCGCTGCTGCTTTTCGCGCTTGCCGCCCCCTCGTCCGCCGCAGCCTGCGGGCCGCAGGCGCTTGGCACCGCCCGCCAGCTCGCAGTCGGCACCGAAAACGGTGGCGAGATAGGCTTAAAAACCTACCCTCGAACATTGCCGCTGGCCGACCACGAGGTCGTGCTAACCTTCGACGATGGCCCACTGCCCGCAACGACCGGCCGGATATTGGATGCACTGCGGCGTGAATGCGTACGGGCGACGTTTTTCTTGATTGGCCGCAATGCCGCGGCGGCGCCCGGCCTTGTTCGCCGGGAAGTCGCCGACGGCCATACGGTCGCCCACCATACGATGACTCATCCGGCCTTGACCTTACGCCATCTAACGCCCCAACGCGCCCGTGAGGAGGTCGACCGCGGCATCGCCGCCGACGAAATGGCGGCCTATGGCAAGACCGGGAACGCCCCAACCATCCCCTTCTTCCGCTATCCCGGCTTTGCCGATAATGCCGCCCTTGGCCGCTGGCTCGCCGCGCGCAACATCCTGATCTTCGGTGCCGATCTCTGGGCCTCCGACTGGACGCCGATGACGCCGGAAGCCGAATTGGCGCTCGTCATGCGCCGGCTCGAGACGGCCCATAAAGGCATTATTCTGCTGCACGACAGCAAGGCACAGACCGCCGCCATGCTGCCGGCCTTCCTGCGGGCCCTCAAGGCGGGCGGCTATCAGGTCGTCCATCTCGTGCCCGGATCGGGACCGCTCGACAGCGTCGCGGCCGGCAAGGGCTGGTCGTCGGAAACCGAAAAGATCCTCGCTCACATGTGGCCGAAGGCACCGCCGCACGAACCATAGGTGCGCCGGACAAGATCTGGTGCGGCCAAGAGGACTCGAACCTCCACCGGTGTTACCCGACTAGCACCTCAAGCTAGCGCGTCTACCAATTCCGCCATGGCCGCAGGAAATCTCGGGGCTGGCGCCGAAACGCCATCACCAGCAGGCGCGTCGTCTAACAAATCGCTTCCCGACTGACAAGTCCGCGCCGTCCTGTTTTCGGTCCGGTTGCCCTCGTGCTAGCCTTGCCAGGGAGATTATACATTGCGCGATCCGAATTTTCACACCTTCTTTGCCAGCGATGGTTCGCCACCGGTCGAATGGGTCGTCATTCCCGGCCTGCTCGGCTATGAGGCGACCGTCACGGCTATGCAGAATCGGGCCCGGGCGATTGCCGAGGGCCGGGCGGCCGAACAAGTCTGGCTCCTTCAGCATCCGCCCCTCTATACGGCTGGGACCAGCGCCAAGCCCGCCGACCTGCTCGAACCACGCTTTCCGGTCCATCAAAGCGGACGCGGCGGACAGTTCACCTACCACGGGCCCGGTCAACGGATCGCCTATCTGATGCTCGATCTGCGGCGAAGGCGGCCGGATGTGCGCGCCTTTGTCGTTGCCATCGAGGATTGGATCATCGCATCGCTCGAGGCTTTTGGAATCAAGGGCGAGCGGCGCGCTGAACGGGTCGGCGTCTGGGTCGTGCGCGACGCCGGGCGTGAAGACAAGATAGCCGCACTTGGCATCCGGCTCAGCCGTTGGGTCAGCCTGCACGGCATCGCACTCAACGTCGACCCGCGGCTCGAGGATTTCGCCGGCATCAGGCCTTGCGGCATCGACGCAACAAATTTCGGCGTCACCAGCCTCCGCGACCTCGGCGTTGGCGCCAGCATGATCGATGTCGACCGCGTGCTCAGGCGGACCTTCGAACCGATTTTCGGGCCAACGGCGCTGGCGCATTGCGAGCTTTCGGCTAGCCTCGCCCGTCCGGAGCAATGATGAAGCCGACCAGGTCTCCCGCCACATCCGCGCCAGCCGGTTGGCGCGTGACCTGGCTGACTCTCGCCAGTGGCGGCCCAGTCCGGCAGGCTTCGATGAACGCGTCGATCCGCGCCGGCGGCCCGGCAACCAACGCCTCGACCGCGCCAGACCCGATATTGCGCACCCAGCCACGCAGTCCGAACGCCACCGCCCGGCGCGCTGCGAACGCCCGAAAGCCGACGCCTTGCACCTCGCCCTCGATCCGCAGAAGGACCACGCTCTCGGCGAAAGTCATCCGCGTGTTCCCGCGCGCCGCGCCGGCCCCGACCCAGACCGCCCCGGCAGCAGCCGCGCCAGAACCGCGACATAAGAGGCCGGCAATTGCGCCGCCGTCGCCGCGGCGACGATCGCCTCCAAATACCCTGGCCGCGGCAGGCCGGCCACCGCAGCTACGCCGACATAGACCAACGCGCACCGCGCGCCCGCCGCGAACAAAACCGGCTGAACCACTTTGATATAGAGGCCGCCCGCGACATTTTCGTAGCGATCGAGCGCCCCGACGTCGCGACTGGCAAGGTCCCATAACAGCCCGTAGACATTGCTCGAAGGATCGCGACCGACTGTGGCATAGCCTTGCGCCATGATGAAGAAGCGATGGCGCATCAGTCGGGCCGGTCCGAGCACGCGCGACGACGGGCATCGCCGCCGCATGGCGGCCTCGTCCATGTTCGAGCCATAGGCAAAATATAGAGGCAAGTTGGCCGAGCTCAGGCAAATTCGAGAATCACGGCGTCGACCGCCAGACTCTCGCCGACTTTTGCCCTGATCCGCCGGATTGTTGCGTCGCGCTCGGCGCGCAGGACATTCTCCATCTTCATCGCCTCGACCACGCACAAGGTTTCGCCTGTCTTCACCTCTTGTCCCTCCGCCACTTGGATAGCCTTGACCAGGCCCGGCATCGGGCACAGCAGGAACTTCGATGTGTCATTCGCCTTCTTCTCCGGCATCAACGCAGCCAATTGGGCTTCCCGCTCGGTGAAGACGCGCAGTGCCGCACTGCAGCCGGCGTGCGAAAGCACAAAGCCATTGAGAATTGGGCGGATCTGAACACTCGACCGCGCGTCCGTCGAAGCTGCCCGACCACAGTTTGCCGCCCGGCACCCAATCGCTGCGCAGAACATGACGGGCGCCGGCGGTGCCCAATTGAACCTCGAGTCCGCCCTCGACCGGGTCGACGACCACATCGATCGCATGCCCGGCCATGAGCACGACCCGCGAGCGTTGCAGGGCACCGCGCGTCTTGTGGCGCATCTGTCCGGAAATCTGCCGGCGGCGCCGGTTGAGCAGGTGATCCATTGCCGCAGCAACCGCCGCAAAGACTTCGACGACCCCCTCGCCGGGCGCCTGAAGATGGAAGCCTTCGCCAAATTCCTCGGCGATGAAGCCGGTCGACAAGCGGCCGGCGCGCCAACGTTGGTGACGCATCAGCGCCGCCAAAAATGGAATATTGTGCCTGATCCCCTCGATGACATAGCGGTCGAGCGCCTCGGCCTGGGCCGCAATGGCGCCGGCGCGGTCGGGCGCATGGGTCACCAGCTTGGCGATCATCGGATCGTAATGGATCGAAATCTCGCCGCCTTCGACGACGCCGGTGTCGTTGCGCAGGGTGACGGCGCCGCGTTGGCCCTCCTCGGGCGGCCGATAGGTGACCAGCCGTCCGGTCGAGGGCAGGAAATTGCGGGTCGGGTCTTCCGCATAGATGCGCGATTCGACTGCCCAGCCCCGTAATTCAACGGCATCCTGCGTCAATCGGAGCTTTTCACCAGCGGCAATCCGGATCATTTGCTCGACAAGATCGATGCCGGTGATCAGTTCGGTGACCGGATGCTCGACCTGCAGGCGCGTATTCATTTCCAGAAAAAAGAAGCTGCGGTCCTGGCCGGCAACAAATTCCACAGTGCCGGCCGAATCGTAGCCGACCGCTCTTGCAAGCGCGACCGCTTGCTCGCCCATCGAGCGGCGGGTCGCGGGATCGAGCAGCGGCGAGGGCGCCTCCTCGATGACCTTCTGGTTGCGACGCTGGATCGAGCATTCGCGCTCGCCGAGATGGATCACGTTGCCGTGCCTATCGCCAAGCACCTGGATTTCGATATGGCGCGGATTGACGATGTATTTCTCGATGAACACGCGGTCGTCACCGAAGGAAGCGCGCGCTTCCGAGGTCGACCGGGCAAAGCCCTCGGCGACCTCGGTCCTGCCATGCGCGACCCGCATGCCCTTGCCGCCGCCCCCGGCCGAGGCCTTGATCATGACGGGATAGCCGATCGACTCGGCGATTTCGACTGCATGCGCGGCGTCGCGCACGACGCCGAGATAGCCCGGCACCGTCGAAACATGGGCCGCCTCGGCGAATTTTTTCGATTCGATTTTGTCGCCCATCGCGGCAATCGCCTTGGCGTTCGGCCCGATGAAGACGGTGCCGCGAGACGTCAACGCCTCGGCAAAGGCGGCCCGCTCCGACAAGAATCCGTAGCCCGGATGGACGGCCTCGGCCCCGCTCGCCGTACATGCCGCCAGGATTCGCTCGATCGAAAGATAGGATTGCGCGGCTTCAGGCGGGCCGAGCCGGAACGCCTCGTCGGCCTGTTCGACATGCAGGGCATCCTTATCGGCGTCCGAATAGACGGCAACGGTGGCAATCCCCATTTTCCGCGCGGTCTTGATAATGCGGCAGGCAATCTCGCCGCGATTGGCGATAAGGATTTTCTTAAACATTGGGGCCCCGAACCAACCGGCGGGCCGGATCAGGTTCGCCAGGCCGGCTGCAACTTGCCTTTTAGGCGAGGCCTCGGCCGGCGTCCACAGGACAAAGGATCAAGAGCGTTCGGGCCGGCCTCAGGCCGCCGTTTCGAGCGCCTCGTCCGGCTGCTGGTCTGCGCCCTGCCACAGGCCGCGCGCCGCCCGGCCGCGAACCGCGGCAACAAACCAGGCCGGCACTCGTTCGGCCTCGGCCAACACGTTGACCAGAACGGCCAATGCGCCGAGCGTGCCCGTCGCCTCAGCCTGGCCGAGCAGCCAATGGGCCTGTTCGGCCTCGAGAATCCCGGTCGGCCGCCGCTGCCAAACCACATAATCGGTAAGGGTCTCGACGAAGAAGGCAATCCACCCCGAACATTTCGGTACCGCCGAACCCTCGAAGGCGAACAGCGCCTCAGCTTCCACCAGGCTCAGGCAATGGTCGCCGGAGACGACCCGGCGGAGCGCCGCGAGATCCCGGTGGTCAAGGCAGTCGCGGGCCAGAAGCGCCGCAAAAGCCGGGCTCTTTCGGCCGTCTATTTCGGCGGTTTGCGAGAATATCGTCATGCTTTTCCCCATCCTTGCCGCGAACCGGTTGGTCGCCGGTCTCATTCGACGGGGCCGAGCTTGCCGGTACAGCCCTTGCAAACAGGTGAAGACAAGGCCCAGGCTTGTGGCACGGTTAAGCCGCCGCAAAGGAGCTTGGTTGCCGGGACGTGAATCGCCGGCTGGCCTGGCGCCGGCGGTTCGTCTAGCATCGCCGTCACTTCAGCAGGAGCCCGATGACTGGTAAATTCTTCAACGACAGCGTCCGCTATGACGAGGGTTTCGATCCGCGCTATGCGCCGCGCTATGCCGAGATTGCCACTTTCATGCGCTCGCCCTATCGGCCGGATCTGCGCGACGTCGATATCGGAATCGCTGGTGTGCCCTATGACGGCGGTGCCACCAACCGCGCCGGGGCCCGGCACGGGCCTCGCGAGGTGCGCAACCAATCCTCGTTGATCCGCTCGACCCACCACGTCACGCGGATCAATCCCTTCGAATTGACCCGCATCGCCGATGTCGGCGATGTGCGCTTCAATTCGCTGTTCGACAATGCCACGGCCGAAGCGGATATCCGCAATTTCTTCACGCGCCTATTCGACGGCAAAGTCACCCCGCTTTCGGTCGGCGGTGATCATTCGATCACCTACCCGATCCTGCAGGCGCTCGCCGCCCGTGGGCCGATCGGCCTCGTCCACATCGACGCCCATACCGACACGCTCGGGCCGATCCAGGGTACGCGATTCCACCACGGCTCGCCGTTCCGCAATGCCATCGAGGATGGCCTTCTCGATCCGGCGCACATGATTCAGATCGGCATTCGCGGCGCCCACAATGCGTCGGAGGCCTGGGATTTCTGCGCCGCCCACAAGATCCGCATCATATTCATCGAGGAATTCGACGCGATCGGTGCCGGCAGGGCCGCTGCGCTGGCCTGCGAAATCGCCGGAGACGGTCCGGTCTATGTCAGCTTCGACATCGACGCCCTCGACCCTTCATTTGCGCCGGCAACCGGCACCCCGGAGGCCGGCGGCCTGACGATGCGCGAGGCCCAGGCCCTGCTGCGCGGCCTGCGCGGCCTTGACATTATCGGTGCCGACGTCGTCGAAGTCGCCCCGCCGCTTGATCCTGGCGCGACGACCGCGCTTTGTGGTGCGACCATACTCTACGAGCTGCTCTGCCTCCTGGCCGAGGCCAGAGTGCGGCGCGCCAACCGGCAAGCAACGGAGAACCGGCATGGATGAAGGGATCAGGCGATCTTCGAGGGCTGCCCTTGCCCGCGCCGAGGCGCTGCTGGACAGCGTGCCGCTGGTCGACGGCCACAACGACCTGCCCTATCTGATCCGGGTCGACCCGAATGCGCGCGGCAATGTTGGCGCCTATGGGCTCGCCACGCGCCGGCCGACCGGGGACACTGATATTCCGCGCCTGCGCCAGGGTCGGGTGTCGGCGCAGATTTGGGCGGCCTACGTGCCGCCCGACGAGCCGCAGCCGGCGAGCTACGCTCTGCAGCAAATTGGACTTGTCCAGGCGATGCTGCGTCTCCATTCCGACGTCTTCCTCGAGGCCCTGCGCGAGGCCGACATCGGCAAGGCGAAGCGGCAGGGCCGGATCGCCGGCTTCATCGCCATTGAAAATGGCGCTGCTATCGAGAACCGGATCGACACACTGCAGGCCTTCCACCGCCTCGGCGTGCGGTTAATGACCCTCTGTCACAACCACACCACCGATTGGTGCGACAGCGCGACAGACGCGCCGCGGCACAATGGTCTCAGCGAATTCGGCCGGCGCGTCATTGCCGAAATGAACCGGCTCGGCATGCTGATCGACCTCGCCCATGTCAGCGACGCGGTCATGCATCAGGTGCTCGACGGCAGCCGCGCACCCGTCGTCTGGTCGCATTCCAACGCTCGCGCCCTATGCGACCATCCGCGCAATGTCCCCGACGACGTACTGGCCCGGGTCGCCGACAACGGCGGTATCGTCATGGCGAATTTCGTGCCCGACTTCATCAGCCAAAGATCGCGCGACTGGACCCGCTCGCTGAAAGACCAATATGGCAAGACCCGCGCGGGCCTCGATCTGGATTCCGCGCTCAGCCGGCGCGAGCGCGAGGCCGGCCACTGGCCACGCGGCACCCTTGGCGAATTCTGCAACCATCTCGATTATCTCGCCGGCAAGGTCGGATACGACCATATCGGCATCGGCTCCGACTTCTTTGGCGGGCCGCAGGGCGAGGGTCTTGAGGATGTCAGCTGTTTTCCTAACATTTTCGCCGAGCTGATCCGCCGCGGCTGGTCGGAGGCGAACATCAAACGCTTGGCGAGCGGCAATTTCCGTCGCGTCTACAAGGCGGTCGAGCGCGCCGCTGTGCCTTGAGGACCGCCATTTTCGGGAGCGTGGAAGTTAGGGATGCCTCCCCGCAGGCGATTTGCGCCGATCGCACATGGGATCAGCCTTGTTGCTGAGACGGATCCGGGCCGCGATTAGAGCGGGATATTGTCATGCTTTTTCCAGGGATTTTCGAGCGTCTTGTTGCGCAGCAAGGCAAGCGACCAGGCCACCCGGCGGCGCGTCGAATGCGGCATGATGACTTCGTCGATGAAACCTTTTTCGGCGGCGATGAATGGCGACAGGAACCGGTCCTCATAGGCCTTGGTCCGTTCGGCGATCTTATCGGCATCGCTGAGATCGCTGCGAAAAATAATCTCGACGGCACCCTTCGCCCCCATCACCGCAATCTGTGCCGTCGGCCAGGCAAGATTGATGTCGCCGCGCAAATGTTTCGAGGCCATGACATCATAGGCGCCGCCAAATGCCTTGCGGGTGATGATCGTCACTTTCGGAACCGTCGCCTCGGCATAGGCAAACAGCAGCTTGGCGCCATGCTTGATCAGCCCGCCATATTCCTGCGCCGTCCCCGGCAGGAATCCCGGCACATCGACAAAGGTAACGAGTGGGATGCTGAAGCAATCGCAAAAACGCACGAAACGCGCCGCCTTGCGTGAGGCATCCGAATCGAGAACGCCCGCAAGTACCATCGGCTGGTTGGCTATGAAGCCGGCCGTCCGGCCCTCGATCCGGCCGAACCCGGTGACGATGTTTTTGGCGTGCATCTCCTGCACTTCGAAGAAATCGCCTTCGTCGACCGTCTTGAGGATCAGTTCCTTGATGTCATAGGGGGTATTGGCATTGTCGGGCACCAAAGTATCGAGCGACATGTCGATCCGTTCGCCATCGTCGAAGGACGGCCATTCCGGCACCTCCTCGCGGTTGGAACCGGGCAGGAAATCGATCAGGCGGCGCATTTGCAGGAGGGCCTCGACATCATTGTCATAGGCGCGGTCGGCGATCGACGAGCGGGTCGTATGGATCGAGGCGCCGCCGAGTTCCTCGGCCGAGACAGTTTCGTTGGTTACCGTCTTGACCACGTCGGGGCCAGTGACGAACATGTAGCTGGTATCGCGGACCATGAAGATGAAATCGGTCATCGCTGGCGAATAAACGTCGCCGCCAGCGCATGGTCCCATGATCAGCGAAATCTGCGGAATTACCCCGGACGCCAGCACGTTTCGTTGGAACACTTCGCCATAGCCGCCAAGGGCGGCGACGCCCTCTTGAATGCGGGCACCGCCGGCATCGAACAGGCCGATGATCGGCGCCCGGTTCTTAATCGCCATGTCCTGGATCTTGCAGATTTTCTGGGCATGGGCTTCCGACAGCGAGCCGCCGAAAACAGTAAAATCCTTGGCAAAGACGAAGACCGTTCGCCCGTTGACCGTGCCCCAGCCGGTCACCACGCCATCACCGGGTATCTTGGTTTTTTCCATGCCGAAATCCGTGCAGGTGTGCTGCACGAACATATCGAATTCCTCGAACGAGCCGTGATCCATCAGAAGGTCGATACGCTCGCGGGCGGTGAGCTTGCCGCGCCCGTGCTGGGCATCGATACGCGCCTGGCCGCCGCCCAGCCGGGCTTCCTCCCGGCGGGCGCTGAGCCGTTCCAGAATGTGCTTCATACTTCCCGTGTCTCCCGTTCTCGGCCGCAGGCTTATCATGTCGCCGGGGCAAGTCCATCCGACCAAGGCTTAGGGCGCCAGGCAGCCCAGGACCCGGCAGGCGGCCGCCATTTCGGCGAACCGGCGCCGGCGTCGCTGCGCCGCTTCGCCGTCCATACCCCATTGCCGGGCCTGGTAATCCTCGTCGACATGGGCCCGGGCCCAGGCGTCGGCCGGCGCCAGGTGGCCGCGCGCCAAAGCGAGCGCGAGCAGGATCGAACCGGTCAGCGAGGTTATCGTGGCAAGCGCCGCAAGCCCGATCGGACCATAGGCGCCAACCGCAAGTCTGACCGCCCGAAGCGCCGGCTCCGGCTGGGCGACATAGCCGATTCCGGCCGCCAGAACAAAGCGCGCCTGCAGGTTTTCCCTGGCCCAGTCGAGCACGGGATCCCAGGCTTTCGCCTGTGCCTCGGCGAGCGAGGCTGGCGTCTCCGCGCGGTAGCACAACAAATCGGATTTGGCATAACCGGCGACATCGGCCTGGACCGCGGCGAGATTGAGAGCAACGCCGTCGAGTTCGGTATTGATCAGGCGGGTAATCAGCATGCCGGGAGTATCGAGGCGTGCCGGTTGACTGTGCCATTCGGCGGCGATCAGTTCGGCCAGCGCCCGCCTCGGCACTTCGAGGCGCCGGCGCGCCGGGGTCAGAAGCGGCCGATCGTCAAGGCGCAGGCCGAAACCCGAGCCGAGCGCTTCGACGGCCACCGCAGCATAGAAGCGCGCGGGGCCAGCGGGCCCCGCGCCTGGAAGCCCCGTCCTCGCCTCAGGACCGGCCATGACATCGACCGCGCCGACGCCGGGGCGGCGGCCCGCAAATATTGGCGGGCCGGGCCGGGCCCGCTCTCAGCCCTTCTTTTCCGTAGCGCATTGCTTGACGAAATCGCGTAGCGGCTGATTGGCAAGTCCCTTGGCCCGGCCCTGCACCCGGCATTCGCGCCGCACGGCAATCCCGGCCAATTCGCGCCCATAGCAGGCTTCGGCGAATTCCTCGCCCGCCGGCCCTTCCTTGCCATGTTCCCTGGCCTCGCTGGCACATTGATGCCGCAATTGGCGCGCCCGGAACTTCGAAATCGAAACTTTCGGCGCCGGCGCTGCTGCCGGCGCCTGGGCCGGCGCCTGGGCAAGCGCCACCCCGGGCAGCCACAGCGGGCAGAGCAAGGCGACAAAGGGGAGAATTTTCTGCATGCGGCCTTTCCGGACTGCGAGCATATTGTCTAGCACCATTGCGATCAACCGCCGTCCGGCACGGACCACGGCAGAGCCAACATGCCGGCGACATCCTGTACGAATGATGAACCGGCGTCATTCGTCCGGCGAGGCCTCGATCGGGTCATATTGCTTCGCATCGAAGCCAAACCTTTCGAAGCTATTGCGCATATGCTCGGGCAGCGGCGCGCTAACGTCAAGTTCGCCGCCCTTGGGATGCGGCAGAATCAGCCGGCGCGCCAGAAGATGCAGCTTCGGTTCGACGTCGCCTGGCACCGCGCGCAGCGGATCGGTCAGGCGCGGATCGTTCTCGGCGAGCCGGCCATATTTCGGGTCGCCGAGGATCGGGTGACCGATCGCCTCGGCATGGGCACGCAATTGATGGGTGCGGCCGGTTACCGGTTTCATCGACAGCCAGGCCAACCGGGCGGGAATCTTGTCGACGACCGCATAATAGGTGACCGAATGGCGCGCCTGGTCTTCGCCCTGACGCACGACCCGCATGCGTTCGAGGCCGCCGCCGGGAGCCGCCGTTTCGCCCTTAGCGAGAAAAAGCGAGATCCGCCCCTGGGCCGGCCGTGGAACCCCGGCGACCAGCGCCCAATAGATTTTGCGGGCCTGGCGCGATCGGAAGATCTCGCCGAGATCAGCGGCCATCCGGCGCGTTTTGGCGACAAGCAGAAGACCAGACGTGTCGCGATCGAGTCGATGGACGAGCCGTGGCCGCTCGCCACCCTCGTCGGCCAAGGCCTCGAGCATGCCGTCGAGATGATGGCGCAGCCCCGAACCGCCCTGGACGGCAAGCCCGTAGGGCTTGTTGAGCACCATCAGATACCGATCCTCGAACAAAAGCATGTCGCGCAGGGCCCGCCGGTCGTTGGTCGAGGGAGCCGGACGCACAACAATCGGCGCCTTCGGTTCGAGCCGCAGCGGCGGCACCCGGATTCTCTGCCCGACTTTGAGACGGGTCGAGGTTTCGACCCGCTTCCCGTCGACGCGTACCTCGCCCTTGCGGCAGATCTTATTCAGGTGGGATAGCGACAGGTCTGGCAGGCGTCGCTTGAACCAGCGATCAACGCGCATCCCGTCCTCGTCCTCCTCGACCTGCAGTAAAGTAACCGACCCGCCGTTCATTGCACCGATCCAAGGGCCATGCGGTTCATGCCGGCGCCGGCCCGGCTCAGCCTATAGCGCCTGGGCGAGCCGGCGTCATCCAGCCTTTCACTCGCCAGCGCGCTCGCGCCGCTTCCTTGCCCAGAAATCCAGCCGTTTGCGCAGGTCGCGCTCGAAACCGCGTTCGACGGGTGCGTAAAGGACGCGTGGTTCGAGCCCGTCTGGCCAGTAATTCTGCCCGGAAAAAGCATCCGGTTGGTCATGGTCGTAGCGATAACCGACCGCATAGCCCTCGCTTTTCATTAGCCCGGTCGGCGCATTGAGGATGATCTTCGGCGGCATCAAGGAGCCGGCGTCGCGGGCAAGGCTGCGAGCCGCGGCATAGGCCATATAGGCGGCATTAGACTTCGGCGCTGTCGCCAGATAGATGGCCGCCTGGGCGATCGCCAATTCGCCCTCCGGCGAGCCGAGGAAGTCGTAGGCCTCCTTGGCCGCATTGGCGATTACCAGTGCCTGCGGATCGGCAAGGCCAATATCCTCGATCGCCATCCGGACGATTCGTCGGGCAAGAAACAGCGGGTCCTCGCCAGCCTCGAGCATCCGCGCCAGGTAATATAGCGCCGCATCGGGATCGGAGCCGCGCACCGACTTGTGCAGGGCGCTGATCAGATTGTAATGCCCCTCCTGGCCCTTATCATAGACGGGCGCGCGCCGTTGCACGATCGCTACAAGGCCAGCCGCATCGATCGGGCCGGCAACGCCGGCCCGCCAGACTTCCTCGGCCAGCGTCAAAAGCGCCCGTCCGTCGCCGTCGGCCATTTGCAGCAGAGCCTGGCGTGCCGCCGGATCGAGCGGCAGCGCTTCGCCCTCGATCGCCTCGGCGCGCGCCAGCAGACGGTCCAGCGCCTCGGCATCGAGACGCCGGAAGATCAGCACCCGGGCCCGCGACAAGAGGGCCGCGTTCAATTCGAAAGACGGGTTCTCCGTCGTCGCCCCGATCAGTCGCAGCGTCCCGTCCTCCATGACCGGCAAGAAGGAATCCTGTTGGGCCCGGTTGAATTGGTGGATCTCGTCGACAAACAGCAGGGTGCCCTGGCCGGCAGCACGGCGCCGTCGGGCCTCCTCGAATATCTTCTTCAAATCGGCGACGCCGCTGAAGATCGCCGAGACCTGCACAAAGGCAAACGTCGTCTGGCGGGCGAGAAGCCGGGCAAGGGTCGTCTTGCCGGTGCCGGGCGGGCCCCAGAAAATCAGCGATCCGAAATCGCCGCCGCCTATGAGTTGGGACAATTGGCCTTGCGGTCCGAGCAGATGATCTTGACCAAAAACGTCTCGCAGCTCGTGCGGCCGCAGCCGTTCGGCCAGCGGCACGCCGAGCGTGCTGCGCGGCGTTTCGCCGGTAGGGTTGAAAAGATCACTCATGCCAGCCTCGCCCGCCGTTGCGACAATTGCGCAAAAATCCCGCGAACAGCCAATGTGTGGTCTTTGTGTGGCGATGGAGCATCACGTCAATTTTTTCCTTCATAAACAAGGTTTCCACAACTTGTGGCCGGCGGGGACTTGCGGCAACGTCAGATTATTCGCGTGCGCTGATTCGAATGGGGTAACCGCGAATTAACCAGTTTACCAGTAGGCTGGTATGCCGGCTTATGGGGAGGCCACCGATGCGGACAATTTCTTTTGTGACTTAGAAAGGCGGTTCGGGTAAAAGCACCCTCGCCGCATGCCTGGCTGTTGCGGCTCAACAGGCAGGGGAAAAGGTATTCCTGATCGACATGGATCCGCAGGGATCCCTGTTGAAATGGTCGAAGGCGCGGGGCGAGCGGGATATTCCGGTTGAAGCAATTCCGGCAAGCAAGCTCCAGCACGCCCTAAACACGCTTGAAAAGAACGATTTCACGTTGACGATCATCGACACAGCAGGCACCGACACGCCAGCCGCGGCGGCTGCAATGAAGGTTGCCGATCTGTGTGTCATTCCCGCCCGCCCGACGGTGTTCGATCTATGGGCGAGCGAAGTAACCCGCAAGTCGCTGCGGACCTTGCGCAAGCAATATGTTTTTCTGCTCAATCAATGCCCGCCAGCCCAGGAAAGCGAACGGGTCAAGGACGGTGCCAAGGCGCTCGAGGCAATGGGCGGTCTTATCACCCCGTTAATCGCCTCGCGGGTCGATTACCAGGAAGCGGCGAAACACGGCTGGGGCGTTACCGAACTCAGCCCGAGCGGCCGGGCGGCCGAGGAAATGCAAGACTTGTGGAAGTCGTTGCGGCGCAAGCTTGCAAAACTTACCAACGATGGCCGTTCGAAAAAAGTCGCTTGAAGACATCATGCGGGCGGAGATGAAGGGCGCGAGCCAGTCGCGTCCTTCTCCCCGTTCGGGCAAGAAGGGCGGCCCCGCCGACGTCGACAAAGTCACCCTCTATCTGCCAAAGCCGGTCTATCGGCTGATCAAACAGATGGCGCTCGATTTCGACAGGCGGCCGCACGATCTTCTGCTCGACGGGATCGATCTACTGCTCTCCCGCTATGGCAAGTCGATTGCTTCGGTAACCCGCAAATAGGCCAGCCTCAGCCGCCGAAGACCATGCTGTAGATCTGTCCGCCGCGACCGATCGATAGTTTCCAATTGCCGCGCCGGCTGGCGGTGGCGCTCTCGAGAGCCCGGGTCGAGCTGATCGCCTCGCCATTGATATCGATGATGATGTCGCCCTTCTGGAGGCCAATGGAAGCGGCGCTCGATCCGGCTTCGACTTCGGTGACGACCACCCCTTCGCTAGCCCCATCGAGACCGAGCTCCTCGGCGACAGCCGGCGACAGATTGGCAGTGCTCGCCCCCGACAGCGGCGAGCGGTTATGCAATTGGACCAGCTCGCGCGGCGGCATTTCTGGCGCCGCGCTGAGGCGGACGCTGGCGCTGACCGATTTGCCGTGCCGCAGCGCCGTAACGGCGGCAACGCCGCCGATCGGCTTGGTGCCGAGGCGGTAGCCGAAACTGTCGGGATCCTCGACCGGCTGGCCGTCAACCGCCGTAATCACGTCGCCGCTCTTCAAGCCGGCCTCGGCAGCCGGCCCCTTCGCCACCACTTTGGCGACTAGCGCCCCGCTCGGCCGGTCGAGGCCGAGCCCATCGGCAATTTCCTTAGACACGATCTGCAGGCTGGCCCCGAACCACGGCCGCCGGACCTCCTTGCCACCGCCTTTGGCGGTCGTCACGACAATCTTGACCATGTTGGAGGGGATGGCAAAGCCGATCCCGATGCTGCCTCCCGAGCGCGAGAAAATTGCAGTGTTCAGCCCGACCAGCCGGCCGCTCATGTCGACCAGCGCGCCGCCGGAATTGCCGGGATTGATGGCGGCATCGGTCTGGATGAAGAATTGATAATCGGAAATGCCGACCTGGGTTCGAGCCAGCGCCGAGACAATCCCCTGCGTCACCGTCTGGCCGACACCGAAAGGATTGCCGAGGGCGAGCACCAGATCGCCAACTTCGATGGCATCGAAATCGGCGAGTTCGAGCACCGGCAGCGGTCCATTGCCCTTCAACCGGAGCACGGCAAGGTCGGTGCGCGGATCCCGCAAGACGATCGTCGCCTCGAATTCACGCTTGTCGAACAGCGCCACTTTGACATCGGTCATCCCCTCGATGACGTGATGATTGGTGACTACAAGGCCGCTGGCATCGACAATCACCCCCGAGCCGAGGGATTCCGCCGTCGACCCGCCTGGCCGTCCGCCGCCGTCCTCGCCGCCGAAGAAGTGCCGAAAGATCGGATCGTCAAACAGCGAATTGCGCGGCTGTGCATCGACCCGCGAGGCATAGACGTTGACGACGGCGGGCTGCGCCTTCTTGACCACCGGCGCATAGGACATGCTGATCTGCGCCTTGGTTTCAGGCACGATCTTCTGGTTGGTCTGGCCGAACGCCGGAAAGCCCAACAGGCTCGCGACGATCGCCGTCGCGGCAAACAGCAATTGTGGCGCGCCACGGCCAGCCGGGGTTGCACAAGGCCCGCAGGTCTTCATCGCCAATCCCTTTACGGGCCCCCCTTGCCCGTTTCTCAATGCGATCCGCTTGCTCAGGCGCTCTCTTCACCCTCTACCGGGTTCTGGCCGGAATCGCGACCGCGCGCGGAAACGTCGCGCTCGACGAATTCGATCACCGCCATAGCCGCATTATCGCCCGGCCGGAAGCCGGCCTTCAGAACGCGGGTATAGCCGCCCGAACGGGTCCGGTAGCGCGGCCCAAGGACGTCGAACAATTTCCGGACAAGATCATTGTCGCGGATCTGGGCAAGCGCCTGGCGCCTGGCATGGAGGTCGCCGCGCTTGCCAAGCGTCACCAATTTCTCGACGACCGGCCGTAGATCCTTGGCCTTCGGCAAGGTCGTGACAATCTGTTCGTGCTTGATCAGGCCGAGGGCCAAATTGGCGAACATCGCTTTGCGGTGCTCGGCGGTGCGGTTGAAGCGCCGCTTGGCGCGTCCGTGATACATGGCTCTCTCCGAATTGGTTGGGCCGCCGTGCCAAGGGTCGGCCCCGATTGTTCTGGCTAATAATGCTCCTCGAAGCGCTTGGCGAGCTCTTCAATATTCTCCGGCGGCCAACCGCTCACCTCCATGCCGAGGTGCAGACCCATCTGGGCCAGAACTTCCTTGATTTCGTTAAGTGACTTGCGGCCGAAATTCGGCGTCCGCAGCATCTCGCCCTCGGTCTTCTGGATGAGGTCGCCGATATAGACGATGTTGTCGTTCTTCAGGCAATTGGCAGAGCGGACCGAGAGTTCGAGCTCGTCGACCTTCTTCAGCAGAGCCGGATTGAAGGCGAGTTCGGGGATCGCCGGTGCCAGCTCTTCCTTGCGCGGTTCCTCGAAATTGACGAAGACATTGAGCTGATCTTGCAGAATCCGCGCCGCATAGGCGACCGAATCCTCAGGCGTGACGCCACCATTGGTCTCAATCGTCATGATCAGCTTGTCATAATCGAGGATCTGGCCCTCGCGGGTATTCTCGACCCGGTAGCTGACCTTGCGCACTGGCGAATAGAGTGCAGTCGATCGGAATGAGGCCGATCGGCGCGTCTTCCGAGCGGTTGCGGTCGGCGGGTACGTAGCCCTTGCCGGTATTCACGGTAAACTCGAAGCGGATTTCCGCGCCCTCATCGAGGGTGCAGATGACCAAATCCGGATTGAGGATCTGGACGTCGCCGACGACTGCGATGTCGCCAGCCTTGACCGCGCCTGGCCCGTGCTTCTTCAATATCATCCGCTTCGGGCCTTCGCCGAGCATGCGGATCGCAATGTCCTTGATGTTGAGGACGATATCGGTGACGTCTTCGCGCACGCCCGGAATCGACGAGAATTCGTGCAGGACGCCGTCGATATGGATCGAGGTCACCGCGGCACCTTGCAGTGACGACAGCAAAATCCGCCGCAGCGAATTGCCGAGCGTAATGCCAAAGCCGCGCTCAAGCGGCTCGGCAACCAGAGTTGCGACCCTTTTCGGGTCGTCACCCGGAATCACCTGCAACTTGTTCGGCTTGATCAATTCTTGCCAGTTCTTCTAAATCACGACGGCACCTTTCCTGGATGCGACGAAAGTTTCCGCAGGCGCGCACCCGGCGCACCGGCGCCAATCAGGGCGCGCGCCCGGCGCCCCTTCTTCATCAAACTCGCCGGCGCTTGCGCGGTCGGCAGCCATTGTGCGGGATCGGCGTCACGTCACGGATCGAAGTGACGGTGAAACCCGCAGCCTGCAGCGCCCGCAGCGCCGAATTCGCGACCAGATCCCGGCCCCGACACTTCGACCTCGATCGTCCGCACGCCGTGTTCGACCGCTTTGCGCGCGGCGTCTTCGGCCGCCATCTGCGCGGCATAAGGGGTCGACTTGCGCGAACCCTTGAAACCCATCGTGCCGGCCGACGACCAAGATATGGTGTTGCCCTGTGCGTCGGTGATGGTGATCATCGTATTGTTGAACGTCGAATTCACATGCGCCACGCCAGAGGCGATGTTCTTGCGCTCGCGACGCTTTATCCGTGTTGCTTCTTTGGCCATTGTCCTGTCGTCCTTCAGACGCGCCCGTTATGCCAGGCGCTGGGGAATAGCCGCAGCAAGGCGGCCAGAATGATCTATTTCTTCTTGCCGGCGATCGGTTTCGGCTTGCCCTTGCGGGTCCGTGCATTGGTATGGGTGCGCTGGCCGCGCACCGGAAGCCCGCGCCGGTGGCGTAGACCGCGATAGCAGCCAAGATCCATTAGCCGCTTGATGTTCATCGCTACATCGCGCCGCAAGTCGCCCTCGACAACATAGTCGCGGTCGATCGTCTCGCGGATCTGAAGCACCTCGGCATCGGTCAATTGGGCAACCCGCCGCTCGGCCGGAATATGCACCTTCTGACAGATTTCCTCAGCCTTCTTGGCGCCGATGCCATGGATATATTGAAGCGCGACGATGACGCGCTTGTTGGTCGGAATATTGACGCCTGCGATACGGGCCACTGTGTCTCTCCATGTAAATCGGCGCCACTGGAACGCCTGCCGGTTTCATCCCGCGTCCGGTGGAGACCGGCCCGTGCGGGGGGTCAACAAAACCAAAAGCCCCCTGTCCCAAAAACGGGCACGGGAGGCCAGCGGCGATGCGATGGCGCGCTTCTAGCCGCTTGGCGCGATGCCGTCAACTGCATTCTTCAGACGCCCGAACGGGCGAGGATCTGGTCGATCGCACTCGCGACCTGGTCGACGGGCTGCATGCCATTGACCCGGCTGAGCCTCCCGCTGCGCGCATAGAAATCGGCTACCGAGGCGGTTTGGGCCCGATAGGCGTCGAGCCTGATTTTGAAGGCCTCGGCATTGTCGTCGGCGCGCACGTGCTGACCGGCGGCGGCCGCCTCGGCCGCTCGCCGCGCGATCCGCGCGAGCAGCGCGGTCTCGTCGACCTGCAGCTCGATGACGGCGTCGAGCCGCATCCGTTTGCCGGCGAGCATCGCATCGAGCGCCTCGGCCTGGGCGACGGTGCGCGGAAAGCCATCGAGAATGAAGCCATGCCGGGCGTCAGGCTCGACGATCCGCTCGGCGACGATCGAAACGACGATCTCGTCGGAGACCAATTGACCGGATTCCATCACTTGCTTTGCCTTGACGCCGATCGGCGTACCGGCCTTGACCGCGGCCCGCAACATATCGCCAGTCGACAATTGCGGAATGCGGAATTTCTCGACAAGCCTCGCCGACTGGGTGCCCTTGCCCGCGCCGGGTGGACCCAGCAGGATTAGCCTCATTTCTTCTTTCCCCCGCGCAGCTTCGCCTTCTTGATGAGGCCTTCATATTGGTGCGCCTGCAGATGGCCGGTGATCTGGGCCACCGTATCCATCGTCACGCTGACGACGATCAAGAGCGAGGTGCCGCCGAAATAGAAAGGCAGCGCCGCATTCGAGATCAGGATCTCCGGAATCAAACAGATGACGGTCAAATAGAGCGCACCGAGAACGGTGATGCGGGTGAGCACCTGGTCGATATATTGCGCCGTCCGCTCGCCCGGTCGATGGCCCAGAATGAAGCCGCCGTGCTTCTTGAGATTGTCGGCTGTCTCGGTCGGATTGAACACAATGGCCGTATAGAAGAAGGCAAAGAAAATGATCATCACGGCGTAGAGGATCATGTAGAGCGGCCGGCCGTGGCCGAGATAGGTCGCGATTGTCGCCAATATGCCGGTGCCCCCTTGAGCAGCCGAAAACGAGGCAATGGTTGTCGGCAACAGCAGCAGGGAGGAGGCAAAAATCGGCGGAATGACGCCGGAGGTGTTCAGCTTGAGAGGCAGAAACGAGGTCTGACCCTCGTAGACCCGATTGCCGACCTGACGCTTCGGATAGGTTATCGGCAGCCGCCGTTGCGCCCGTTCCATGAAGACGATGAAGGCGATGACCGCGATTGCCATCGCGATCACCCCGAGAATGAGGCCGCTCGATACGGCGCCCTGGCGGCCAAGCTCGAGGGTCCCGGCTATCGCGGCCGGCAATTGCGCGACAATGCCGGCAAAAATGATCAGTGACGAACCGTTGCCGATGCCGCGCGAGGTAATCTGCTCGCCGAGCCACATCAGGAACATCGTACCGCCCACGAGGGTCAGCACCGTCGAAATGCGAAAGAACAGGCCGGGTTCGGCGACGATATTGCCGGAACTGCCCTCGAGCCCGACGGCAATGCCATAGGCCTGGAAGGCGGCGAGAACGACGGTAAGAAAGCGCGTATATTGGTTGAGGACCTTGCGGCCCTGTTCACCTTCCTTCTTCAGCGCCTCGAGCTGGGGAAAGACAGTGGTCAACAGCTGGATGATAATCGAGGCGGAAATATAGGGCATGATGTTCAGCGCGAAGATCGCCATGCGCTGGACGGCGCCGCCGGAAAACATGTTGAACAGACCGAGCACGCCCTGGCTTTTGCCGGCAAAGCTTTGTTCGAAGGCCGCGGGATCGATGCCGGGCAGCGGGATATAGGTCCCGAGCCGATAGATGATCAGGGCGCCGAGGGTGAACCAGATCCGCTTTTTCAGTTCCTCGGCCTTGGAAAAGGCCGAGAAATTTATATTGGCTGCGAGCTGTTCGGCTGCCGATGCCATTCAAACGCTCCTCTTGGCAAGTGCCCGGTCCCCGCTTGCAAGCCCAATTCGGACCGCTCGCAGACCGCCGATGATCCGATGCCGCGCCTGCCTCATATGGGGATCGAGCTTCACCAATCCATCCCCATTCCAGCAAGGCTCAGCCTGGCGAGGCTGGCGTGACCGCTTCCTGTTGCAACAGTTTGACCGAGCCGCCGGCCTTTTCGATCGCCGTCAAAGCCGTCTTCGAGGCCGCCGCCACTTCGAAGGCCAGTTTTGCCCTCAGCGTCCCCTTGCCGAGAATCTTGACGCCATCGCGCGGCTTGGTGCAGACCCCGGCCTCGATCAGGCCGGCCAGCGTGACCAGCTTGTCGGCGGCCAGCTTGCCGGCGTCGACCGCCGCCTGGATCCGGTCGAGATTGACCTCGTTATAGGCAAGCGCAAAGGGATTGTGAAAGCCGCGCTTAGGCAGGCGCCGATGCAGCGGCATCTGGCCGCCTTCGAACCCCTTGATCCGCACGCCGGTACGCGCCTTCTGCCCCTTGACGCCGCGCCCGCCGGTCTTGCCCTTGCCCGAGCCGATGCCCCGACCGATGCGCATGCGCGCCTTGCGGGCGCCGGCCTTGTCGGAAATCGCGTTCAGTTTCATTGTCATATCCTCATTCAGCCTCGACGATCCGCACCATGTGCGCCACTTTGGCGATCATGCCGCGAACCGATTGCGTGTCGGGAAGGGTCGCCCGACGGCCGAGCCGATTAAGGCCGAGCCCGATCAGGGTCCGGCGCTGCTCGCCGGGCCGGCCAATCGGGCTGCCCGTCTGCTCCACTGTCAGGGTCTTCTGCGTCTTGCTCATAATCATCTCTCGTCTCAGGAATCGGCAGCGTCGGCGTCGACGCCCTGCCGACGCGATTGCAATGTCGACACTTTCAGATTGCGGCGCGCCGCGACCGCGCGCGGCGAATCCTCGTGCGCCAGGGCATCGAAGGTCGCGCGCACCATGTTATAGGGATTGGACGATCCCTGGCTCTTGGCGACGACGTCGTGCATGCCGAGCGTTTCGAATATGGCGCGCATCGGGCCGCCGGCGATAATGCCGGTGCCGGCCGGTGCCGCACGCAAGATCACTCGGCCCGCCCCGTGCCGGCCGCTGACGTCGTGATGCAGGGTTCGACCCTCGCGCAGCGGCACCCGGATCAGGCCGCGCTTGGCGGCATCGGTTGCCTTGCGGATCGCTTCCGGCACCTCGCGCGCCTTGCCATGCCCGAAACCGACGCGCCCCTTCTGGTCGCCGACCACCACCAGGGCGGCAAAACCGAAGCGTCGTCCGCCCTTGACCACCTTTGCGACGCGATTGATATGGACCAGGCGATCGACAAATTCGCTATCGCGTTCCTCGCGGTCCCGTCCGCCATCCCGTTCACGTGCCATGTTCAAAATCCAATGCTGTGGCGGCAGTTTGCCGCGCGATCCGACTAGAAATTCAGCCCGCCTTCGCGCGCCCCTTCGGCCAAAGCCTTGACCCGGCCGTGATAGACATAGGCGCCGCGATCGAAGACGACGTCCTTGACGCCGGCCTTGGTCGCCCGCTCGGCAATCAGCTTGCCGACGATCTTGGCGGCCTCGACGGTCGCTCCCGTCTTCAGCGTGCCACGGGCATCTTTCTCGAGCGTCGAGGCGGCGGCGATCGTCGCCCCCCTGGCGTCATCAATAATCTGCGCATAGATCTGTTTCGACGAGCGAAAGACCGATAGTCTTGGCTTGCCATAGGCGCGCGCCCGCACGGCGCGCCTGATGCGCGCCTTTCGTCGGGCCTGTGCAATATTGTCCCTGGGCATCCGCCACTCCTTACTTCTTCTTGCCTTCCTTGCGGAAGATGAATTCATCGGCATATTTGACGCCCTTGCCCTTGTAGGGCTCGGGGCTACGCATCTCGCGGATCTCGGCGGCGACCTGGCCGACCTGTCGCTTGTCGATTCCCGCGATCGAAATCTCGGTCGGCTTCGGCGTCAGGATCGTGATACCGGTTGGAATTGGGTAGCTGAGGTCGTGGCTGTAGCCGAGCGACAATTGCAAAGTCTTGCCGGCCACCGCCGCCTTGTAGCCGACCCCGGTAATCTCGAGTTTCTTCTCGAAGCCTTTGGTTACGCCAGCGACCAGATTGGCGATCATCGAGCGCGACATGCCCCATTGGGCCCGCGCCCGCTTGCTTTGGCTGCGCGGCTCGACGCGGATGTCGCCGGCCTCGAGCGCGACCGAGACGTCATCAGGCACAGCAAAGCGCAATTCGCCCTTGGCTCCCTTGACCGCAACCGTCTGACCCTCGACCTTGGCGCTTACGCCGGCCGGGAGCGGCACCGGCTTTTTCCCAATTCGTGACATGATTGTTCCTCGCCGATCAAAACACTTTGCAGAGCACTTCGCCGCCGACATTGTTCTCGCGGGCGGCATGATCGGCCATCACGCCCTTCGGCGTCGACACGATCGTGATACCGAGGCCATTGGCAACGCGCGGCATGGCATGGACGGCGACATAGACCCGTCGGCCTGGCTTCGAGACCCGCTCGATTTCGCGAATTACGGGTTCGCCATCGTGATATTTGAGCTCGATCTCGAATTCGGTCCGGCCGTTGCCGTATTCGGTCGTCGAATAGCCGCGGATATAGCCTTCTTGCTGGAGGACATCGAGGACATTGGCCCGGATCTTGGAACCGGGCGTCGAAACCTTGCCCTTGTGCCGCATCTGAGCGTTGCGGATGCGGGTGAGCATATCGCCCAATGGATCATTCATCGCAGGCCCCCTACCAGCTCGACTTGACGAGACCGGGAACCAGGCCCTTCGAGCCGTACTCCCGTAGCGCGATGCGCGACATTCTGAGCTTGCGATTGTAGCCGCGCGGGCGCCCGGTGACCTCGCAGCGGTTGCGCACTCGGCCAGCCGAGGAATTGCGCGGCAATTCGGCAAGCTTCAGCCGCGCCGCAAAACGCTCCTCGACGCTCAACGCCTGGTTGTCGGCAATCGTCTTTAGACGGGTCCGCCGGCCGGCATATTTCTTGACCAGCTTGGCCCGCCTGTTGTTCTTCTCGATCGAACTTTTCTTTGCCATATTCTCTACCTCTGGTGTCCGCGTATGAGGTTCCGCCTCACTGCCGGAACGGGAAGTTAAAAGCGCGCAGCAGCGCCCGTGCCTCTTCATCGTTTTTGGCCGTCGTGCACACGACAACATCGAGGCCAAGCGCCGATTCGGCCTTGTCGTAATCGATTTCCGGAAACACCAGATGTTCCTTGATGCCGAGCGCGAAATTGCCGCGTCCGTCGAAGGATTTGGTGTTGAGGCCGCGAAAGTCACGGACCCGCGGCAGCGCGATCGTGATCAGCCGGTCGAGAAACTCATACATGCGCGTATTGCGCAGCGTCACCTTGCAGCCGATCGGCATGTTCTCGCGCACCTTAAAGGTCGAGATCGCCATTCGCGCCCGCGTGATGATCGGCTTCTGGCCCGCGATCAGAGCGAGGTCTGCTGCCGCCGCCGTCACCTTTTTGGTGTCGTTGACCGCTTCGCCGACGCCCATGTTGAGCACGATCTTTTCAATCACCGGCACTTCCATCGCATTGCGGTAGCCGAATTGCTTGATCATTTCCGGTCGGATGACCTCGATGTAGCGCGCCTTGAGCCGCGGCACATAGTCCTTCGGCACCATTGTCTCGCTGGCTGACGCGGTCGCGGCCTTAGCCGGCTGGGCGGGCTTCGCCTTGGCCTTGCCGGTCTTTACAGAACCGGCTTTGGCAGTTTGAACTTCAGCCATCGATCAAATCTCCCGAACGCTTGGCGACGCGAACCTTGCGGCCGTCGTCGAGCAGCTTGAATCCCACCCGCGAGGGCTTGCCCGTCTTCGGATCAACCGCCGCCAGATTGGATAGGTGGATCGGCGCTTCCTTGCTGATAATGCCGCCTTCCTGCTTGGCTGATTGGCGCTGGTGGCGCTTGACGACATTGATGCCGGTGACGATGGCGCGGCCCTCTTGCGGGAGCACCTGGACGACCTCGCCGCTCCGGCCCTTGTCGCGGCCGCAGATGACGACAACTTTGTCGCCCTTCCTGATCTTTGCCGCCATCACAGCACCTCCGGGGCGAGTGAGATGATTTTCATATGATTTTTGGCCCGCAATTCGCGCGGCACCGGGCCGAAGATGCGGGTGCCGACCGGTTCGGCCTGGTTATTGATCAGAACGGCGGCATTGGTGTCGAAGCGGATCACCGAGCCGTCGGCCCGCCTTATGTCCTTGGCGGTTCGCACCACGACGGCCTTCATGACGTCGCCCTTCTTGACGCGCCCGCGCGGAATCGCCTCTTTGATCGAGACGACGATTATGTCGCCGACCCCTGCATATTTGCGCTTAGAGCCGCCAAGCACCTTGATGCACATGACGCGGCGGGCGCCAGAATTGTCGGCGACGTCGAGGTTTGTCTGCATCTGAATCATGGCTTTTGACCCTTCCGGCCTGGCTTTTAGTTCTTCGCCGTGGACTTCGACCACGATCCAGCGTTTCAGTTTGGAAATCGGCCGCGTTTCTTCGATCGACACGAAATCGCCGACCTTCGCCGACTTGTGCTCGTCATGGGCGTGGTAATTCTTCGACCGGCGCACCGTCTTCTTCAACAGAGGGTGGGTGAAGCGGCGTTCGACCTTGACGACCACGGTCTTGCTTTGCTTGTCGCTGACGACGACGCCCTGGAGAATTCGTTTCGGCATATCTATACCCTCAGGTTTTCTTCGTCGGCTGACGCTTGGCGGCGGCAAGGGTCTGCGCCCGCGCAATCTCGCGCCGGATTTCGCGCACCCTCGACGTATTCTCGAGCTGACCGGTTGCCCGGCGAAAGCGCAGGTTAAGCTGCTCCTTCTTGAGCTTGATCACCTCTTCGGACAATTGATCTTCCGACATTACCTTGAGATCGGAGAATCTTTGTTTGGACTTCATCGCTCGCTCCTCAATCGGTAATGCGCTGGATGAAGCGCGTCTTGATCGGCAGCTTGGCGGCGGCAAGGGTCAGCGCCTCGCGCGCGACCTCGACCGGCACACCGTCGATCTCGAACATGATCCGCCCCGGCGCTACCCGACAGGCCCATAATTCCGGTGCGCCCTTGCCCTTGCCCATCCGCACCTCGGTCGGCTTCTTCGAGACCGGTACGTCGGGAAATACCCGGATCCAGACCCGACCGGCGCGGCGCATGTGGCGCGTCAAGGCGCGGCGCGCCGCCTCGATTTGACGGGCGGTGACCCGGTCCGGTTCGATCGCCTTGAGACCGAATTGGCCGAAATTCAGCTCGAAACCGGCCTTCGAAACGCCACGGATTCGGCCCTTGAAGGCCTTGCGGAACTTAGTGCGCTTGGGTTGTAGCATGGCTGTAAACTTTCAAATCTGGCTCAGGCCGCGTCGCGCGGCTCTCGCCGCTCGCGCCGCCCGGACGAACCCGAACCCTCCGCCTCGGCCAGCTTCTTGTCCTGGGCCATCGGGTCGTGTTCGAGAATTTCGCCCTTGAATATCCACACTTTGATGCCGCACGTGCCATAGGCCGTATGGGCCGTCGCGGTGCCATAGTCGACATCGGCGCGCAGCGTGTGCAACGGCACCCGGCCCTCGCGATACCATTCGAGCCTGGCGATTTCGGCGCCGCCGAGCCGGCCCGAACAATTTATCCGGATGCCCTCGGCACCAAGCCGCATCGCCGATTGGACCGCTCGTTTCATCGCCCGCCGGAACGCCACCCGGCGCTCGAGCTGCTGGGCGATCGAGTCGGCGACCAGCGTCGCATCGATTTCCGGCTTGCGGACCTCGACGATGTTGATCACCACTTCGGAAGCCGTGAGTTTGGCCACCATCTTGCGGATTTTGTCGATATCGGCGCCCTTCTTGCCGATGACGACGCCCGGTCGCGCCGATTGGATGGTCACCCGGCACTTCTTGTGCGGCCGCTCAATGACGATCTTCGACACGGCGGCCTGCTTGAGGTTCTTCATGAGGACCTCGCGGATCTTCATATCCTCGTGCAGCAGCTTGCCATATTCGTTCTTGCCAGCGAACCAGCGCGAATCCCACGTTCGGTTGATGCCGAGACGCAGACCGATTGGATTGACTTTCTGTCCCATCTTTTCCCCTCAGGCCGTCTTGGCTTCGACTTCACGCACGACGATGGTCAGGTTCGAGAACGGCTTCTCGACCCGCCCCGCCCGCCCGCGCGCCCGCGCATGGAAGCGCTTGAGCACCAGCGCCTTGCCGACAAAGGCTTCCGCTACCACCAAGATCGTCGACATCGAGGCTGTGGTTGTTTTCCGCATTGGCAATGGCGCTTTCCAGAGTCTTGCGCACTTCGGTCGCAATCCGCTTGCGCGAGAACTCGAGGTCGGCGAGCGCGCTGGCGACCTTCTTGCCACGGATGAGCTGGGCAAGAAGATTGAGCTTCTGCGGGCTGACGCGCAGCATGCGTGCCACCGCCTTGGCCTCGTTGTCCTTCAATACGCGCTGCAGTTTGGGCTTTGACATGGTTCAGGCCCTCTTTGCCTTCTTGTCCGACGAATGGCCGTGGAAGGTCCGCGTCGGGGCGAACTCGCCGAATTTGTGGCCAATCATGTCCTCCGTCACCACGACGGGAATATGTTTGTGGCCGTTGTAGACGCCGAAGGTCAGGCCGACGAATTGCGGCAGGACGGTCGAGCGCCGGCTCCAAATCTTGATGACTTCCGAGCGGCCAGAACCGCGCGAGACCTCGGCCTTCTTGAGAAGGTAGCCGTCGATGAACGGACCCTTCCAGATCGAGCGTGCCATGGAATCAGCCCTTCTTCTTGCGCACGTGCCGCGATGACACGATGAATTTTGTCGTCGACTTGTTGTTGCGGGTCTTCTTGCCCTTGGTCGGCTTGCCCCATGGCGAAACCGGATGACGGCCGCCCGAAGTGCGGCCTTCGCCGCCGCCATGCGGGTGGTCGATTGGGTTCATGGTGACGCCGCGATTGTGCGGGCGCCGGCCAAGCCAACGCTTGCGGCCGGCCTTGCCGATCGAAATGTTCATGTGATCCGGGTTCGAGACAGCCCCGACCGTGCCCAGACATTGGCCATGCACCAGGCGCTGTTCGCCGGAATTCAGCCGGACGATTACATAGCCCTGGTCGCGCCCGACGATCTGGGCATAGGTGCCTGCCGAACGGGCGAGCGCCCCGCCCTTGCCGATCTTCATCTCGACATTGTGGACGATCGTGCCGACCGGCATATTGGCCAGCGGCATCGCATTGCCCGGCTTGATGTCGACCTGCGTGCCGGAAACGATCTCGTCACCGACACCGAGCCGCTGCGGCGCCAGAATATAAGCGAGTTCGCCATCCGCATATTTGATCAACGCGATGAACGAGGTCCGGTTGGGATCATATTCGATCCGCTCGACTTTGGCCGCAATGTCGAACTTGCGTCGCTTGAAGTCGACCAACCGATAGGCACGCTTGTGACCGCCGCCGCGAAAACGCACGGTAGTCCGGCCGGCGTTGTTGCGCCCGCCGGTCGACGACTTGCCCTCGGTCAGAGTCTTGACCGGCTTGCCGCTGTAGAGTTCGCGGCGGTCGACAATCACCAATTGGCGCAGACCAGGCGTGATGGGCTTGAATGTCTTGAGTGCCATGGATTATCCCTCGCTCACAGACCCGTCGTGACATCGATCTTGTGGCCCTCGGCGAGGGTCACGATCGCTTTCTTGACATCCGACTGGGTCCCGCGAAAACCGCGAAACACTTTCTTCTTGCCCTTGCGCAGCAGCGTATTGACGCTTTCGACTTTGACGTCGAACAGCCGCTCCACCGCCGCCTTGATTTCTTGCTTGGTCGCCGACTTCTTGACGTTGAAAACGACCTTGTTGGCTTCCGACGCCATGGTCGCCTTCTCGGTGATGACCGGCGATACAATCACGTCATAGTGACGAAAGTCCTGGCTCATTTGAAACGCGCCTCCAAGGCATCGACCGCGGCCCTGGTCAAGACCAGCTTATGGCGGCGCAAAATGTCGTACACATTGATGCCGGCGACCGGCAACACGTCGATTTGAGGAATTGAGCGGGCCGCCAGCCGCAGATTATTGGGCTCGACGCCGTCGATGATCAGTGCATTGGTGAGTCCGAGCCGAGTCAGGTGCTCCTTCAGGGTCTTGGTCTTTGGTCCCGCCACTTCCGCACTGTCCCACACGATAATGCCGCCGTCCTTGGCCTTGGCCGATAGCGCATGTTTCAGCGCCAGCGCCCTGACCTTCTTCGGCAGGTCATGCGCATGGCTGCGCACGACCGGGCCGAAGGCCCGTCCGCCGCCGCGAAATTGCGGCACCCTGGCCGAACCGTGGCGGGCGCCGCCGGTGCCCTTCTGCTTGTACATTTTCTTGCCGGTGCGCCAGATCTCGGCCCGGCCAAGCGTCTTGTGTGTGCCGGCCCGTCGTTTGGCCAGCTGGTAGCGAACCATACGCGCAATCAGATCTTCGCGCGGATCAAGGCCGAAGATCGCATCGTTCAATTCGAGCGAGCCTTTCGCGCTCCCGTCAAGCGCCGTAATGTCGATCTTCATCGCCTAGCCCTCCGCCTTGCCGTCGCCGGCAGCCGCCGCCGGCTCGGCTGCCATCCGGAACTTGCCGGGGACCGGCGCTTCCTTCGGCAGCGATCGCTTGACCGCGTCGCGGACGAAAATATAGCCGCCCGCATGGCCGGGAACCGCCCCCTCGACGAGGATCAGGCCGCGCGCCACATCGGTCTGCACTACCCGCAGGTTAAGCGTCGTCACCCTTTCGACGCCGAGATGGCCGGCCATTTTCTTGTTCTTGAAGGTCTTGCCGGGATCCTGGCGGCCGCCAGTCGAACCGTGCGAACGATGCGAGATGGAGACGCCGTGCGAGGCCCTGAGGCCGCCGAAATTCCAGCGCTTCATCGCGCCGGCAAAGCCCTTGCCGAGCGTCGTGCCGGTGACGTCGACGAATTGGCCAACGACGAAATGATCGGCAGTGATCTCGGCGCCCACCGGAATGACTTTGTCGGCCGCGACCCGGAACTCGGCCAGCCGCAGTTTCGGTTCGACCCGGGCCACCGCGAAGCGGTTGCGCTCGGCCTTCGAAACATTCTTCACCTTGGCCCGGCCGATGCCGAGCTGCAGCGCGGTATAGCCGTTTTTTTCTTCGGAACGATGCGCGACGACCTGACAGCCGTCGAGTTTGAGCACTGTGACAGGCACATGTTCCCCCGCATCCGTGAAGACCCGGGTCATTCCGACCTTTTGTGCGATGACACCTGACCGCATGGTTTCGTTTCCTTCAGGGCGCATTCAAAGCGAAGCGGCGCCTCAGAGCTTGATCTCGACATCGACGCCCGCCGCAAGGTCGAGCTTCATCAGCGCGTCGACGGTCTGCGGCGTCGGATCGACAATGTCGAGAACCCGCTTGTGGGTTCGTATTTCAAACTGCTCGCGCGATTTCTTGTCGACATGCGGCGAGCGATTGACGGTGAATTTCTCGATCTTCGTCGGCAAGGGAATCGGACCGCGCACCTGCGCCCCCGTCCGCTTCGCCGTCGAAACAATCTCCTTGGTCGATGCGTCCAAAATGCGATGATCGAACGCTTTAAGGCGGATGCGAATATTTTGACCGGTCATAATTGGATCCCCTGAGCGCCGGCACGGCGGGCTGCGGTGCCGGCCTGATCGGCCCTGGCTATTCGATGATCGAGGCGACGACGCCGGCGCCGACGGTGCGGCCGCCTTCGCGGATGGCGAAGCGCAACTTCTCCTCCATCGCAATCGGCGAGATCAGCACGACTTCCATCGTCACATTGTCGCCCGGCATGACCATTTCCGTGCCTTCCGGCAGCGTCACCACCCCGGTGACGTCAGTCGTACGGAAATAGAATTGCGGGCGGTAGTTGCTGAAGAACGGTGTGTGGCGGCCACCCTCCTCCTTGGTCAGGATATAGGCCTCGGCCTTGAATTTCGTGTGCGGCTTGACCGAACCCGGCTTGCACAAGACTTGACCGCGCTCGACATCCTCGCGTTTGGTACCGCGCAGCAATGCGCCGATATTGTCGCCGGCCTGGCCTTGATCGAGCAGCTTGCGGAACATTTCAACGCCGGTAACCGTCGTTTTCTGGGTCGGCCGCAGGCCGACGATTTCGATTTCCTCGCCAACTTTGACAATGCCGCGCTCGACCCGGCCCGTCACAACGGTACCGCGACCGGATATCGAGAACACGTCCTCGACCGGCATCAGGAACGGCTGATCGATCGGCCGATCCGGTTGCGGAATGTAATCGTCCACCGTCTGCATCAGCTTGATAATGGCATCATGGCCGATCTCAGGCTGCTTGTTCTCCAAGGCGCAGAGCGCCGAGCCTTTGGTGATCGGAATATCGTCACCGGGGAAATCATATTTCGACAGGAGTTCGCGAACCTCGAGTTCGACCAGTTCGAGCAGTTCCGGATCGTCGACCATATCGACCTTGTTCATGAAGACGACCAGTGCCGGAACGCCGACCTGGCGAGCAAGCAGAATGTGCTCGCGCGTCTGCGGCATCGGCCCGTCCGCAGCGGAAACAACGAGAATCGCGCCATCCATCTGCGCCGCGCCGGTGATCATGTTCTTGACATAGTCCGCGTGGCCGGGACAATCGACATGCGCGTAATGGCGCTTGGCGGTCTCATATTCGACGTGGGCCGTCGAAATGGTGATGCCGCGCGCTTTTTCTTCCGGCGCCTTGTCGATCTGGTCATAGGCCGTGAAGGTCGCCCCGCCCGTCTCGGCCAGAACCTTGGTGATGGCCGCCGTCAGCGACGTCTTGCCATGGTCGACGTGACCAATGGTCCCGATGTTGCAGTGCGGCTTCGTCCTAGAGAATTTTTCCTTAGCCATTGGGGGCTCCTTCCATCTGTCTCATGCGAGACGCAATCTTGAGTTGTATGCTGGCACGCCCTCAGGCGTATTTCGCTTGAATTTTTTCGGCCTCGTTGCGCGGAACTTCGGAATAATGGTCGAAAGTCATCGTGTAGCTCGCCCGGCCCTGCGAGAACGAGCGGAGCTGGTTGACATAGCCGAACATATTGGCAAGCGGCACCATCGCATTGACGATAACCGCGTTGCCGCGCATGTCCTGACCGAGGATCTGGCCGCGCCTCGAATTGATATCGCCGATGACCGAGCCGGTATATTCCTCCGGTGTCACCACTTCGACCTTCATCACCGGCTCGAGCAGAACAGAGCCGCCCTTGCGCAGCGCATCGCGCAGCGCCGCCCGCGAGGCGATTTCGAAGGCGAGCGCCGAGGAATCGACATCATGCGCAGCCCCGTCGATCAGCGAGACCTTGAGGTCGACGACCGGAAAACCAGCCAACACGCCGGCGCCTAGCACCGATTCCAGCCCCTTGACGACGCCCGGCACGAATTCCCGCGGCACCGAGCCGCCAACCACCTCATTTTCGAAGGTGAAGCCCTTGCCGACCTCGTTCGGCTCGACGATGAACTTGACCCGGGCGAACTGGCCGGTGCCACCGGTCTGTTTCTTGTGGGTATAGTCTTCCTCGACCCGCTTGGTGATCTTTTCGCGATAGGCGACCTGCGGCGCGCCGACATTGACCTCAACCTTGTGGGTTCGCTTGAGAATGTCGACCTTAATGTCGAGGTGCAATTCGCCCATGCCCTTGATGATGGTTTGGCCCAATTCCTGGTCCGTGGAGACGCGGAAGGAGGGATCCTCGGCGGCGAGCTTGACCAGCGCCGCCGCCATTTTCTCCTGATCGCCCTTGGTTTTGGGCTCGACCGCCATTTCGATGACCGGCTCGGGAAACTCCATTTTCTCGAGAATGACTGCCTTGTTCGGATCGCACAAAGTGTCGCCAGTGCGCGCTTCCTTCATGCCGACCAAAGCGACAATGTCGCCGGCAAAGGCCTCGGAAATTTCCTCGCGATTATTGGCATGCATCAGCACCATGCGGCCAACACGGTCGGTTTTTTCGCGGGTCGAGTTCAGCAGCGATACACCCTTTTCGAGCTTGCCCGAATAGATCCGGGCAAAGGTCAGCACGCCGAAAGGGTCGTCCATGATCTTGAAGGCGAGCAGGGCGAGCGGCTCGTCGTCGGAGGGCTTGCGCTCCGTCTCCACGCCAGTCTTGTAGTCAATGCCGCGAATGGCGCCGCGATCGACCGGCGAGGGCAGATAGTCGACAACCGCATCGAGCAGCGGCTGCACGCCCTTGTTCTTGAACGCCGAGCCGCATAGCACCGGATAGAAGCTCGAAGTGAGAACCGCCTTGCGGATAAGCCGCCGCAAAGTCGCCTCGTCCGGCTCCTGGCCGTCGAGATAGCGGGACATCACGTCATCGTCGAGTTCGACCGCCGCCTCGATCAAGGCGAGACGATATTCCTGCGCCGTCTCCAAGAGGTCGGCGGGAACTTCGACATCGGAGAATTTGGCCCCGAGCGATTCCTCGGCCCAGACCACGCCCTTCATTCGGACGAGATCGATAAGTCCCTTGAACTGGCTTTCGGCGCCGATCGGCAGCTGGATCGGTACCGGCCGTGCGCCGAGCCTGACCTTGATGTCCTCAATGCAGCGGAAGAAATCCGCGCCGACCTTGTCCATCTTATTGCAGAAGACGATCCGCGGCACCTTATACTTGTCGCCCTGACGCCAGACCGTCTCGGTTTGCGGCTCGACGCCCTGGTTGGAATCGAGCACACAGACGGCACCGTCGAGCACCCTGAGCGAACGCTCGACCTCAATCGTGAAATCGACGTGACCGGGCGTGTCGATAATATTGAGCCGATGCATGGCGCCGTCGCGGCCGGGCCAGAAAGCCGTGGTCGCCGCCGAGGTAATGGTGATGCCGCGCTCCTGCTCCTGCTCCATGAAATCCATGGTCGCGGCCCCATCATGGACCTCGCCGATTTTGTGGCTCTTGCCGGTATAATAGAGGATGCGCTCGGTTGTCGTGGTCTTGCCAGCGTCGATATGCGCCATGATACCGAAGTTTCGGTAGTCCTTCAGGGGATATTGGCGGGGCATGATGATGATCCTTGCAGCTGTCGTTCACCAGCGATAATGCGCGAAGGCGCGGTTGGCTTCGGCCATCCGGTGGGTATCTTCGCGTTTCTTGACGGCATTGCCGCGATTGTTCGAGGCATCGAGCAATTCGGCCGAAAGGCGGTCGACCATGGTCTTGTCATTGCGGTCGCGCGCCGCCGTGATGATCCAGCGGATCGCCAGAGCCTGGCGGCGCTCCAGCCGCACTTCAACCGGCACCTGATAGGTGGCACCGCCGACACGGCGCGAGCGCACTTCGATCGCCGGCGCGACATTTTCCAGCGCCTGTTTGAAGACAGCGAGCGGATCCTGTTTGGTCTTGGCCTCGACAATGTCGAGCGCCCCATAGACGATCGACTCGGCCACCGACTTCTTGCCGTCGTACATGATCGAATTCATGAATTTGGTCACGATCACATCCCCGAACTTCGGGTCAGGAATGATCTCTCGCTTCTCGGCGCTGTGACGACGCGACATGTTGGCTCCTTGCCTTCTCTATTTCGGCCGCTTGGCGCCGTATTTGGACCGACGCTGCTTGCGGTCCTTGACGCCCTGCGTGTCGAGAACACCGCGCAAAATATGGTAGCGAACACCGGGAAGGTCCTTGACCCGGCCGCCGCGGATCATCACGACCGAGTGCTCCTGCAGGTTATGGCCTTCCCCGGGAATGTAGCCGATCACTTCGAAGCCATTGGTCAGGCGGACCTTGGCAACCTTGCGCAGCGCCGAATTTGGCTTCTTCGGGGTCGTCGTATAAACGCGGGTGCACACACCGCGCTTTTGCGGACAAGCCCCGAGATGGCGGGCCTTTTCCCGGTAGGTCTTTTGCTGCCGCGGCTTGCGGATCAACTGGCTAATCGTCGGCATGTCTCGCCCTTCGTCGGTTCAAAATCCCAAACCGGAGACCTCTCCGGTTGGCGCGCCCGGGCCCATGTCCGCGCGCAAAACGAAGCGGCGCCCTCGGCCCATCCGGGCTTCCGGCGCTGCAAAATGCAGAGGACCGGGGCGTTGCCACCACGGTCTTGCCTCAGGTCGGACCGAAATCCGTCGGACTCTTACGTCGCAGGTGAGGCCGACAACGTCTAGGGATCTTGGGTCCGAGGCGCGACGCTTACGGACAGCTGGATTCCTACCGCTTGTCGAAAGTAGGCGTTGATTAATGAAGACGGACCGCGCCGTCAAGCCCCCAGCCGGATTTTTGGCCGACTATCTCGCCTTTAGCCGGCAATTTCGACGAACAGGATCGCCCGCAGCAATTGGCAGGAATCGCCGGCGAATGGAACCGGCAGCGCGGACAGCCTGAGCCGCGTCTGGGCGCCCGCGCCGAGGATGATCGGCGGCCGGCTCGTGCCGACCAGCGCCGCCCCAATGATCGCCTGGAGCTCGGCATTGTCCCGCTCGTTCGACCCGATCAGGTGGCGGCTTGCCAGCGCAAGGCTCTCGCCGAGAAGGCGCCCCGCCGCGGCACTGACATGGAGCACGCCGCCGGACGCATCGATCAATAGCGCGGCCTTGCCGAGCAATTCAAAGGCGTCGGCCATGCCGCGTGCCCGCGCGCCCGCTAGAAGCGGTGTTAACATTCTCGGATCATAACCGAATTCGGTCGCCGGATCGGCCTCCGGTGGGACCTGCGGTTGGTTGTGTGGGGCAAAATGCGCGCTCATATCCGCCTCGATTAGCTGGTTTTCAGGGCGCCGGCCAGTGACAGCACCCGCTTGCACCAGCCAATGTCGATCTGTCGTTAACAAAATGCAGTGCGGCTCGGCACATGGCAGATAGATGGGGCGACAGCTGGGCAAAAAAAAGCCGCCGGCGCAAGCCGGCGGCTTTTTGCGGCAACGAGCCTTAGGCGGCCCCTATTCGGCCGCCGGCGGCAATTGCGGCGGCTGCTTCGAGGATTCCGCCTTCTGGGCGAGGATCAGTTCGTCGCGCATCGTCGCCACCTGCCGCAATTTTGTCATCGCCGCCCCGGTTCCAGCCGGGATCAGCCGGCCAACGATGACATTCTCCTTGAGGCCCTCGAGCTGGTCGATCTTGCCGTTGACGGCCGCTTCGGTCAGCACCCTTGTAGTCTCCTGGAACGAGGCCGCCGAAATGAACGAACGGGTCTGCAACGAGGCCTTGGTAATGCCGAGCAGGACCGGCGTGCCGGTCGCCGGCTTGCGGCCCTCGGCCAGCACTTTCGCATTGGCCTCCTCGAGTTCGAGCTGATCGACCTGTTCGCCGGCCAGGAATTCCGTGTCCCCGGGGTCGGTAATGTCGATTTTCTGCAGCATCTGCCGAACGATGACCTCGATATGTTTATCGTTGATATTGACGCCCTGCAGGCGATAGACCTCCTGGATCTCGTTGACCAGATAGGCGGCCAATTCCTCGACCCCCTTGATCGCCAGAATGTCGTGCGGCGCCGGATTGCCGTCGACGATGTAATCGCCCTTTTCGACGACATCGCCGTCCTGCAGATGGATATGCTTGCCTTTCGGGATCAGATATTCGACCGGATCGGCGCCCGGCTCGTGCGGCACGATGGTCACCCGTTGCTTGTTCTTGTAATCGCGGCCGAACTGGACTGTGCCGGAGGCCTCAGCAATGATCGCGTGATCCTTCGGCCGGCGCGCCTCGAACAATTCCGCCACCCGCGGCAGACCGCCAGTGATGTCTCGGGTCTTGGCGCTTTCCATCGAGACGCGGGCGACGACGTCGCCAGCCTTGATCGTGGTCCCCGGCTCCGCCGCGATGATCGATTCGACCGGCAGCAAATAGCGCGCGTCGCCGCCGCGCGGCAATTTGGTGATTTTGCCATCCTTGCCCTTGATGACAATCGCCGGCCGCAAGTTGACCGAGCGCTGGCTGAGCCGCCAGTCGATCACCATGCGCTTGGCAATGCCGGTCGATTCGTCAATCGCTTCCGACATCGAGGCGCCCTCGACCAGGTCCTCGAATGCAACTATGCCATCGATTTCCGTCATGATCGGCCGGCTGTAGGGATCCCATTCGGCGATCCTCTGGCCACGCTTGACCTTGTCGCCCTCGTCGACCCGCAGGCGGGCGCCATATTGAACCCGGTGCACGGCCCGGTCGACCCCGTCCGGTCCAACGATGACAACCGCGACATTGCGCGCCATGACCATCAGGTCGCTGTCTGAGTTGCGGGCCAGCGCCCGATTGCGGATTTTAACCACGCCTTCGAAGTTCGATTCGATGAAGGACTGGTCGGCGATCTGGGCCGCACCGCCAATATGGAAGGTGCGCATCGTCAGCTGGGTGCCAGGCTCGCCGATCGACTGGGCGGCGATAACGCCGACCGCCTCGCCGAGATTGACCGGCGTCCCGCGGGCAAGATCGCGTCCATAGCACTTGCCGCAAACACCGTTCTTCGCCTCGCAGGTCAGGACCGAACGGATCTTGACCTCCTGGATGCCGGCCGCATTGATTCGGTCGATATGCCATTCCTGGATCATCTCGCCGGCTGCCACGATCACCTTGCCGTCAAGCTCTTTCAGATCCTCGGCCGATGTCCGCCCGAGAATGCGCGTGGCAAGCGAGGCAACGACTTGGCCGGCATCGATGATCGCCCGCATTCGAATGCCGCCGCTCGAGCCGCAATCATTGGTGGTGATGATCGAATCCTGGGCGACATCGACGAGCCGCCGCGTAAGATAGCCGGAATTGGCCGTCTTCAGCGCCGTGTCGGCGAGGCCCTTGCGGGCGCCATGGGTCGAGTTGAAATATTCAAGGACGGTCAGGCCCTCCTTGAAGTTCGAGATGATCGGGCTTTCGATAATTTCGCCCGACGGCTTGGCCATCAGGCCGCGCATCGCCGCAAGCTGCTTCATCTGGGCCGGCGAGCCACGGGCGCCCGAATGCGACATCATGTAGATCGAATTGATCGGCAGGTCGCGGCCGCTGCGGTCCTTTTTGACCGACGAGATGCGCGCCATCATTTCCTCGGCGAGCTTGTCGGTGCATTTTGCCCAGGCGTCGACCACCTTGTTATACTTCTCGCCCTGGGTGATCAGCCCGTCATTGTATTGCTGCTCGTATTCCTTGGCGAGCGCCCTGGTATCGGCAACGATCTTCGGTTTGGTCTCCGGCACCACCATGTCGTCCTTGCCGAAGGAAATGCCGGCCTTGAACGCCTCGCGAAAGCCGAGCGCCATGATCCGGTCGCAGAAGATCACCGTCTCCTTCTGCCCGCAATTGCGGTAGACGGTATCGATCATGCTCGAGATTTCCTTCTTCGTCATCAGCTTGTTGGCGACGTCGAAGGGCACCTTGTTGTGGTCAGGCAGCAATTGGCCAAGGATCATGCGGCCAGGCGTCGTGTCGAAGATCTTGGAAACCCGGTTGCCATTTTCGTCGTAGGTCCAGGCGCGCCCCTTGATCTTGGTGTGCAGGGTGATCGCCTTGGCGTGCAGGGCATGCTCGAGCTCGCCCATATTGGCAAAGGCCATCCCCTGTCCCGGCTCGCCGTCGCTGACTAACGTGACGAAATAAAGACCGAGAACAATGTCCTGCGATGGCACGATGATCGGCTGACCATTGGCCGGGTGCAGGATGTTGTTGGTCGACATCATCAAGACGCGCGCCTCGAGTTGCGCCTCGAGCGATAGCGGCACATGCACCGCCATCTGGTCGCCGTCGAAATCGGCATTGAAGGCGGCGCAGACCAAGGGATGCAGCTGGATCGCTTTGCCCTCGATCAGCACTGGCTCGAAGGCCTGGATTCCGAGCCGATGCAGAGTCGGCGCCCGGTTGAGCATGACCGGGTGTTCGCGAATAACCTCGTCGAGAATGTCCCAGACTTCCGGTTTTTCCTTTTCGACCAGTTTCTTGGCCTGCTTGACCGTTGCCGAAAGCCCCTTGGCGTCCAGCCGCGAATAGATAAACGGCTTGAACAATTCGAGCGCCATCTTCTTCGGCAGGCCGCATTGGTGCAGCTTCAGTTCCGGGCCGACGACGATGACCGAGCGGCCGGAATAATCGACGCGCTTGCCGAGCAGGTTCTGACGGAACCGGCCCTGCTTACCCTTCAGCATGTCGGCAAGCGACTTCAGCGGCCTCTTGTTGGCTCCGGTGATCACCCGACCGCGCCGGCCATTGTCGAACAGCGCGTCCACCGCCTCCTGCAGCATCCGCTTTTCGTTGCGAATTATAATATCGGGGGCCCTCAGTTCGATCAGCCGCTTCAGCCGGTTATTCCGGTTGATGACGCGCCGGTAGAGATCGTTGAGATCGGAGGTCGCGAAACGGCCGCCATCGAGCGGCACCAGCGGACGCAGGTCCGGCGGGATCACCGGCACTTCGGTCAAGATCATCCACTCCGGCTTGTTGCCCGATTGCATGAAGGCTTCGATGATCTTCAGCCGCTTGGCAAGCTTCTTCGGCTTCAGTTCGGTCGTCGCTTCGGCAATCTCCTGGCGCAAGCCTGCCGCGATCCTCTCGAGATCCATGCCGCGCAGAATTTCGCGGATCGCCTCGGCGCCGATCTGGGCGGTGAAGGAATCCTGGCCGAACTCGTCCTGGGCCCGCAAATACTCGTCTTCCGATAAGAGCTGGCGGTTCTTGAGCGGGGTCAGACCAGGGTCGAGAACGATATAGGATTCAAAATAGAGAATCCGCTCGAGATCCTTCAGCGTCATATCGAGCAGAAGGCCGATGCGCGAAGGCAGCGACTTCAAGAACCAGATATGGGCGACCGGCGCGGCCAGTGAAATATGACCCATGCGCTCACGCCGCACCCGCGACAGCGTCACCTCGACGCCGCATTTCTCGCAGATGACCCCCTTGTACTTCATCCTCTTGTATTTGCCGCACAGGCATTCGTAATCCTTGATCGGCCCGAAGATCCGGGCGCAGAACAGCCCGTCGCGTTCCGGCTTGAAGGTGCGGTAGTTGATCGTCTCCGGCTTCTTGATTTCGCCGAACGACCAGGACAGAATTTTCTCGGGGCTCGCGATTCCGATCTGGATCTGGTCGAAAGCCTGCGGCTGGACGACCGGACTGAAGAGATTCATCACCTCTTGATTCATCATATTCTCCTAGAGTTCGACGCCGAGGCGGGCGACGAAAGCGAAAGCGCCGACGATCGCACGAGCGGACGGCACAAAAGGGGACCGGTGCAGCCAGGCCGCATTATTCGGCGGCCTCGGCCGGTGGCAGTTCGCTTGCCGGCTTTTTTGTCGACGTCAATTCGACATTAAGGCCGAGCGAACGCATTTCCTTGACCAACACGTTGAAGCTCTCGGGGATGCCGGATTCGAACGTGTCGTCGCCGCGCACGATCGATTCGTACACTTTGGTCCGGCCGGCGACGTCGTCCGACTTGACCGTCAGCATCTCCTGCAGCGTATAGGCAGCGCCATAGGCTTCGAGGGCCCAGACCTCCATTTCACCAAAGCGCTGGCCGCCGAACTGCGCCTTACCGCCGAGCGGCTGCTGGGTGACCAGCGAATAGGGACCGATCGAGCGGGCATGAATCTTGTCGTCGACAAGATGATGCAGCTTCAGCATGTAAATGTAGCCGACCGTCACCTTGCGGTCGAAGGCGTCGCCAGTCCGCCCGTCGTGCAGCACGACCTGGCCGGACGAATCGAGGCCGGCCCGGTTCAGCATGTCGACAATGTCGGGTTCGCGCGCCCCGTCGAAGACCGGGGTCGCGATTGGCACGCCGCGCCGCAAATTCTGTCCGAGTTCGAGCAAATCGTCGGCCTCGAGCGACTTGATGGTTGGATCGTCGCCATAAATGCTGGTCAGGCGATCGCGCAACGGTTTGATGTCATGCGAACGCAAATAGGCGTTGACCGCCTCGCCGACTTGTTTGCCCAGTCCGGCGCAGGCCCAGCCGAGATGAGTTTCCAGAATCTGGCCGACATTCATCCGGCTCGGCACGCCGAGCGGGTTGAGGACGATGTCGACCGGTGTGCCGTCGGCGAGGAATGGCATATCCTCCTGCGGGACAATCTTGGAAACAACCCCCTTGTTGCCGTGCCGACCAGCCATTTTGTCGCCCGGCTGGATCTTGCGTTTTACCGCGATGAAGACCTTGACCATCTTCATCACGCCCGGCGGCAATTCATCGCCACGCTGCAGCTTTTCGACCTTATCGAGGAAGCGGCTTTCCAGTCCCTTCTTGGCCTCGTCATATTGCTTGCGCATCGCCTCGATTTCGGCCATGACCGAATCGGTTGCAATCGCAAACGTCCACCATTGCGAGCGCGGGTATTCGTCGAGAATCTCCTTGCCTAGCTTGCTCTCTTTCTTGAAGCCCTTGGGTCCGGCAATCGCCGTCTTGCCGACCAAGAGGTCGGCAAGACGGGCATAGACGTTACGGTCGAGAATCGCCAATTCGTCGTCGCGGTCCTTAGCCAGCCGCTCGATTTCCTCGCGCTCAATCGCCTGGGCACGCTCGTCCTTGTCGACGCCGTGCCGGTTGAAGACGCGCACTTCGACGATGGTTCCCTGCACGCCCGGCGGCACACGCAGCGAGGTGTCGCGGACGTCGGACGCCTTTTCACCGAAAATTGCCCGGAGCAGCTTTTCCTCGGGTGTCATCGGGCTCTCGCCCTTAGGGGTGATCTTGCCGACCAGGATATCGCCGGCCTGCACCTCGGCACCAATATAGACGATCCCCGCCTCGTCGAGGTTCTTCAACGCCTCTTCCGAGACATTGGGAATATCGCGGGTGATTTCTTCCGGCCCCAGCTTGGTATCGCGGGCCATTACTTCGAATTCTTCGATGTGGATCGAGGTGAAAATATCGTCCTTGACCACCCGCTCGTTAAGCAGGATGGAATCCTCGAAATTGTACCCGTTCCAAGGCATGAAGGCGACCAGCACATTGCGGCCGAGCGCCAAATCACCGAGATCGGTCGACGGACCGTCGGCAATGATGTCGCCGCGCTGGACCTGGTCGCCGACCCGCACCAGCGGCTTCTGATTGATGCACGTCGACTGATTCGACCGCTGGTATTTCATCAACCGATAGATATCGACGCCGGGCTTGCCGGCATCGGTCTCCTCGGTGGCCCGAATGACGATACGGGTCGCGTCGATCTGATCAACGACGCCGGTTCGCCGCGCCGCAATCGCCGCCCCGGAATCGCGCGCCACCACCGATTCCATGCCGGTGCCGACCAGCGGCGCGTCGGCCTTGATCAGCGGCACCGCCTGGCGCTGCATGTTGGATCCCATCAGGGCGCGGTTGGCGTCGTCGTTCTCAAGGAAGGGGATCAACGCCGCGGCAACCGAGACCAATTGCTTCGGCGAGACGTCCATGAAATCGACGCGGTCAGGCGGAACCATGACGACATCACCGGCGTGCCGGCATACCACCAGATCCTCGGTCAACACATTGTTCGCACCAAGCGCCACATTGGCCTGGGCAACATTGTACTTCGCCTCTTCCATCGCCGACAGATAGACAACATCGTCGGTCACATGGCCATCGCGGACCCTTCGATAGGGCGCCTCGATGAAGCCGTATTTGTTGACCCTGGCGAAAGTCGCAAGCGAATTGATCAGGCCGATATTTGGCCCTTCCGGCGTCTCGATCGGGCAGATCCGGCCGTAATGGGTCGGATGGACGTCGCGCACTTCAAAACCGGCGCGCTCGCGGGTCAGACCGCCCGGTCCCAGCGCCGACAGACGGCGCTTGTGGGTGATCTCGGACAGCGGATTGGTCTGGTCCATGAATTGCGAAAGCTGCGAGGAGCCGAAGAATTCGCGCACCGCCGCCGCCGCCGGTTTAGCGTTGATCAGGTCCTGCGGCATGACCGTGTCGATGTCGACCGAGGACATCCGCTCCTTGATCGCGCGCTCCATCCGCAACAGGCCAAGCCTATATTGGTTCTCCATCAATTCGCCGACCGAGCGCACCCGGCGGTTGCCAAGATGATCGATGTCGTCGATTTCGCCCTTGCCGTCGCGCAGGCCGACCAAGGCCACGACGACTGCCAGAATGTCTTCCTTGCGCAGCACCCGCACCGTGTCTTCGGCGTCGAGATCAAGTCGCATGTTCATCTTGACGCGGCCGACCGCCGACAGATCGTAGCGCTCGGGGTCGAAGAAAAGCGACTGGAACATGGCTTCGGCGGTCTCAACCGTCGGCGGCTCGCCCGGCCGCATGACCCGATAGATGTCGAACAGGGCATCCTCGCGGGAGGCATTCTTGTCGACCGTCAGCGTATTGCGGATGTAGGGGCCGACATTGACATGGTCGATATCGAGAATCGGCAATTGTTCGAAGCCAGCCTCGACCAAAGCCTTGAGCACCTTTTCGGTGATTTCGTCGCCGGCTTCGGCGAAGATCTCGCCGCTGTTGGGATCATAGAGATCCTCGGCCAGATATTGCCCATGCAGGTCTTCGTCCTGGGCCTTTAACGCCTTAACGCCGCGTTCGGCCAGAAGCTTGGCCGAACGCGCCGTGAGCTTCTTGCCGGCGTCGAGAACGACTTCGCCGCTGTCGGCATCAATAAAATCGACTGTTGCCTTGACGCCACGCATGCGATCGGCATCGAAGGGCACCCGCCAGGCGGCCGCCTTGGTCTTTTTGTCAATGCTGCGCGTATACGTAATCGTCTTGTAGAAGGTTGACAGGATTTCCTCGCCGTCCATGCCGAGCGCATAGAGCAGAGACGTGACCGGAATCTTCCGCCGCCGATCGATACGGGCATAAACAATGTCCTTGGCGTCGAATTCAATATCAAGCCAGGAGCCGCGATACGGGATGATCCGCGCCGCAAACAATAGCTTGCCGGAGGAATGGGTCTTACCCTTGTCGTGGTCGAAGAACACGCCGGGTGAGCGATGCATCTGGGAGACGATGACACGCTCGGTGCCATTGACAATGAAGGTGCCGTTCGAGGTCATGAACGGCATGTCGCCCATATAGACGTCCTGCTCCTTGATGTCCTTGACCGAGCGGGCCCCGGTATCGGGATCCACGTCGAACACGATGAGGCGCAAAGTCACCTTGAGCGGCGCGGCAAAAGTCATACCGCGCTGGCGGCATTCGTCGACATCATATTTCGGCGGCTCGAATTCATATTTGACGAATTCGAGGAGCGCACTGCCGGAAAAGTCCGAAATCGGGAATACGGACTTGAAAACCGCTTGCAGGCCTTCGTCCGGACGGCCGCCCTTCGGCGCCTCGACGAGCAGAAACTGATCGTAGGATGCCTTCTGAACCTCGATCAGATTCGGCATCTCGGCGATCTCGCGAATGTGACCGAAGAATTTTCGGACGCGCTTGCGGCCGGTAAATGTCTGCGCCATGTCGCTCCTCGCACCTTTTCAAAAAACGGCGGCCCGGGCCTGCCGACCGGCACCTCCACGGCGCCGGCGGGGTGACTAACCCCGTAGTTCCTGTGCACGTGACCGGGTCACGCCTTGCCCCCGCCGCTGGTGCCGGCGGAGAAACGGCTTATGGGCCCCGGGCCTGAGGCCCGGAACCCCTTTCTCTGGCGACCGGCCAACCGACTGGCCGACAACACCTACTTGAGCTCGACCTTGGCGCCGACCTTCTCGAGCGCCGCCTTGATCTTGGCGGCATCGTCTTTTGAGGCCCCTTCCTTAACCGGCTTGGGCGCGCCCTCGACCAGGTCCTTCGCTTCCTTGAGACCGAGACCGGTAATCGCCCGGACTTCCTTGATGACCTCGATCTTCTTGTCGCCGACGGCGGCGAGCACCACCGTGAATTCGGTCTTCTCCTCAACCGCGGCGGCGGGTGCCGCGGCAGGTCCGGCGCTGACGGCGACGGCCGCCGCCGCCGAGACGCCCCATTTGGTCTCGAGGAGCTTTGCGAGTTCGGACGCCTCGAGAACGGTCAAACTCGACAATTCCTCAGCGATTTTTTCTAAATTAGCCATTGCTGTTTTCCTGTTTGGGATCGGTCAAACCGAAGGGTTCGTTGGGGGGATGGCCGCGTCAGGCCGCATCTCGATTGGCATAGGCCTCGAACACGCGCGCCAGCTTCGCCGCTGGCGCTGTCGTGAGCTGAGCGATCTTGGTCGCGGGCGCCTGGATAAGACCCACGATTTTGGCGCGCAGTTCGTCGAGCGACGGCAATGTGGCAAGCGCCTTGACGCCGTCGACATTGAGGGTGGTCTTACCCATGGCCCCGCCAAGGAGAACGAACTTCTCGTGGTCCTTGGCAAAGGCCGTAGCGACCTTGGGCGCCGCCACCGGATCGTTGGAATAGGCGATCAGGGTCGGCCCCTTCAACAGGGGACCGATCGAGGCGACGTCCGTGCCTTCGAGTGCGATCTTGGCGAGCCGGTTCTTGGCGACCTCAACCTGCGCCCCAGCCTGACGCATCTGCTTGCGCAGATTTTGCAGCTGGGCCACACTGAGGCCGGAGTAATGTGCGACCACCACAACTGACGTCTCCTTGAAGACGCCATTGAGATGGGCGACAAGCTCCTTTTTCTCCGCTCTGTCCACGGGTACACTCCGATGGGCGGGAGGGATCCCGCCGGTTGCACGTGCCACCCATCGATGGCGCGCCGACGCGCGCCCCGATGGGCAGCGGTGAGCGCCTGTCCCCGGGCCAGAAGGCGCCGGAAAGATGGTTCAAACCGACCAGGGCCAAAGGCCCGAAAACTCGGTCGTCCCCGTCTATGCTGGCCGAAGGTCCGGCGAAACCGGGCCGTTTCGATTAAGTCAGGTTCGCAGGGTGACCCCAAACCATGACACCTGCAGTCTCGGACAGGACATGGCCAGCAGAGACACAGGGTTGAACCCCCGGGTCCGCCGGCCTATCCACCGCTCACATACCCGTTCCAATTGGCACGGCCACATGGCGGAAGCTAATATGGACTTGGGGCCGCAATGCTCGATCGACCCCACCCCGCTATTTAGCCTGTTTGGATGACGCTGCCAAGGGGCAGATCACCAAAAAGTGGATGGTCAGGCGCTGGCGCTGAGCGTTGCCGGATCGACCTTGAGGCCAGGCCCCATGGTCGAGGATAGCGCGACCCGCTGGATATAGGTGCCCTTGGCACCTTGCGGCTTAGCTTTGCTCACGGCATCGACGAAGGCGCGGGCGTTTTCGACTAGCTTCGCCTCGCCGAATGACGCCTTACCTATGCTGCCCTGCACGATCCCCGCCTTCTCCACCCGGAATTCCACCGCGCCGCCTTTCGAGGCCTTGATCGCAGCGACGACGTCGTTGGTCACGGTGCCGACCTTCGGGTTTGGCATCAGGCCGCGCGGGCCGAGCACCTTGCCGAGCCGGCCAACCAGAGGCATCATGTCGGGCGTCGCGATGCAGCGGTCGAACTCGATGGTCCCGGCCTGGACGATGCTGACGAGGTCCTCGGCCCCGACGATATCGGCCCCGGCGGCCTTCGCCTCATCGGCTTTGGCGCCGCGCGCAAAGACGGCCACGCGCAGCGTCCGTCCGGTTCCGTTCGGGAGATTGACGACGCCCCGCACCATCTGGTCGGCGTGTTTCGGGTCAACGCCAAGATTCATAGCAATTTCGACGGTTTCGTCGAATTTTGCGCTGGCGCGTTCCTTGATCAACCGGATCGCCTCCCCGAGCTCATAAAGCTTGGTCCGGCTGAGGCCGTCGCGGGCCGTTCGAGTTCGTTTGCTGATGCCAGTGCTCATCGTCCTAACCCACAATCTCGAGGCCCATCGACCGCGCGGAACCCGCAATCATCTGGGCCGCCGCCTCAACGGTCGAACAATTGAGATCGACGATCTTCTTTTCGGCAATCTCGGTGATCTGCTGGCGCGTCACCTTGCCGGCAAAGCCTCGGCCAGGCGTCTTCGATCCGGATTGGATGCCGGCCGCCTTCTTAAGGAAGTAGGACACGGGCGGCAATTTCATTTCGAAGGTGAAGGAACGATCCTGAAACACTGTAATCACTACAGGAATCGGCGAAGCCTTCTCCATTTGCGCGGTCTTGGCGTTAAACGCCTTGCAGAATTCCATAATGTTCAGGCCGCGCTGGCCAAGCGCCGGGCCGATCGGCGGCGACGGGTTGGCGGCGCCGGCTGGCACCTGCAGTTTTATGTAGCCGGTAATTTTCTTTGCCATCATTCAGCTCCAAACAAGCCGGTCTCCAGGGAGTCCGGCGATTGAAAGTTTGTGGTGTGGTCCAGCCGGTTTGGCGTCCGGCCCGACCTCCCACAGACTCGCTTGCGGCGAGCCAACGATCAGACCTTCTCGACCTGACCATATTCCAGTTCGACCGGAGTCGCCCGGCCAAAAATCGAAACCGCGACTTTGACGCGCGAGCGCCCTTCGTCGATTTCCTCAATGACGCCGTTGAACGAGGCGAAGGGGCCGTCGGCGACCCGCACCTGTTCGCCGATCTCGAAATGGACCGAGGGCTTGGGATGGTCGACCCCTTCGGCCACCTGCCCCTTGATCCGGTCGGCTTCGGCATCCGAAATCGGCAGAGGTTTGTTGTCGGCCCCAAGAAAGCCGGTCACTTTCGGGGTGTTCTTGATCAGATGGTAGACATCGTCGGTCAATTCGCATTTGACCAGGACATAGCCCGGAAAGAACTTGCGCTCGGCGTTGACCTTGCGGCCGCGCCGGACCTCGACCACGGTTTCCACCGGCACCAGAATCTCGTCGAACTTGTCGGCCAGGCCGCGCTGACTGGCATGTTCGCGGATCGCCTCGGCGACCTTTTTCTCGAAATTCGAGTAGGCGTGCACGATATACCAGCGCTTGCTCATCTTATCCTTCCAGACATTCAGCTAGGGGCTGTGGCCGAAGCCGAGCACCAGGGCGACGGCCTTTTGTAAGACCATGTCGACCGACAGGAAGAACACGCTCGCGATGACGACCATCACGAGGACCATGGCGGTGGTAATCATGGTTTCGCGCCGCGTCGGCCAGGTGACCTTTTTGGCCTCCTCGCGGACCTCCTGAATAAATTCCAACGGATTGGGCATAATCCACTGCCTCAAGGCTTTGCGCCGGTTCCCGCCGCTTGATCGGCCCAAAGTGGCGAGCCGGCAAAGGTCCAGCCACAAACACTCGCGGCGCGGGACCGGTCGGTCGCGCGCCACAGCGCCCGTCATATAACCTTCGCCGAGACCGTTGCCAAGAACAAAATGGACAGAATGTCAGTAGCAGATGATATGGCCGGTTTAGGTAGCGCACGATCTGTCCGGTAAATTCCAGATCCTTTGGAGGGTTTGGGATGCGCCGGACGGAAGCCCTTCAGGGTGTGCGGATGATTAAGTTTTTGGACATTTTGGGACGTTACGAGGCGGCGGAGTTTGGTCAGTTGGAAGCGAGCGAACTGTTGGGGGTTGGCGAGCGGACGTTTCGGCGCTGGCGCAATCGTTTTGAGGTCGAAGGAGAGACTGGCCTGTTGGACCGGCGGCTTGGCAAGGTCTCGGGCCGACGGGTTCCTTCGGCGCGAGAGGCCAAGGTTGAGGCGCTTTACCGCAGCCGCTACGCCGACTTTACGGCCAAGCATTTCCACGAGCATCTGGTGAAGGATCATGGCTTCAACTGGGGCTACACGTGGACCAAGACCTATCTGCAGGACCGGGGCTTGCTGGCGAAAGCCACGCGGCGGGGCGCCCACCGGCGCAAGCGGCCGCGGCGCCCGATGCTGGGCATGATGCTGCACCAGGATGGGTCGCGCTTTGCGTGGCTTAAGAACCACCAGCCGCTCGATCTGATCGTCACGCTGGACGATGCAACGAGCACTATTCTTTCGGCCTTTCTGGTCGAGGAGGAAGGCACCGCTTCGACGTTCCGGGCCTTGGAAGAGGTTTTTGGCCGCCATGGCCTGCCCTTGAGCCTCTATACGGACCGCGGCAGCCATTATTTTCATACACCGGAGGCCGGCGGCAAGGTCGATCGGACCCGTCCGACCCAGGTCGGACGCGCCCTCGAGCATCTGGGCATCGAACATATCGCGGCCTATTCGCCGCAGGCCCGAGGCCGTTCGGAACGCGTCTTCCAGACCCTGCAGGACCGCCTGACGAAGGAGCTGGCGCTCGCCGGGATCACCACGATCGAGGCCGCCAACGCCTTTATCCGGGACGTCCACATCGCCGCCCATAATGCGCGTTTCGCCGTCAAGGCCGAGCAGGAAGGCGTGGCTTTCGTCACGATCCCCGGCGTCAATCTCGCCGAGATCCTCTGCCTCCAGGAAGAGCGCCAGGTCGGCAACGACAATTGCGTCACCTTCAACCGGTTGAAATTGCAGATCCCCGAAAGCCCGCTGCGGCCGCATTTCGTCAAGGCCAGAGTCAAGATCCGTCAATACCACGACGGCACCTATGCGATCTTCCATGGGCCGCGATGCCTCGGACGATACGATCAACAGGGCGCCGTCGAGACACAGAAAAAGGTCGCTTAAGTCCGCTCAGCGATCAGAGGAGAACAAAGCCAGAAGCAGCGGACATATGATGTGCTACCAAATCCGGCCAAGTTAATTAGCTATCGACAGAACAAAATGGACAGAACAAAATCGACAGAACAAAATTCGATGGAACCCGGTTCCACTGGCATAGCCAGACCGGGGGTTCGCAAGTCGCCGCCTTCAGAGCCTTCCGCCTTGCCAAATGGCCCGAGGGACACTTTGTCTCGCCTAGCTCCGGCACTGACCTTTGATCGTCATGCCGCCATAAAGATCGTCGCACATATATTGCGACCACAATTCGCGGCCGACCGGCCGGTGCAGGCTAGCCGCCCAAAACGCGAGGAAAAGCAAGAGGCTTAAGCCAACAATTATGCGCGTGTCTTCCTCAGCAAACCGCATCGCATCCTCCCGGCGCTCCCTACGGGGCGCTGCTTCCCCCTAACCTGCCGATGCTTTCCAAATTGCTTGCCCGGCCGTTTCCCGGCTCGCTTGTACGAATTTTCCTTAACCGCCCCTTGCCGGGCGGCATCGGCGGGCTGGCGGCACCGCCCTCGCGGCCATCGTACGCCTCGGGCATCCGTTGCAGCCGGTCTCGGGCAGTCCGGGTCACATCGGACACAATGGATCGCCGTAGAAAGGCGACGCCGTTCCACGTTCTCTGGCCTTCCCAGACAACGCCATCACCGCATTTTCGAGCGCCAGAGCCGGAAGTATGCGGCGTTGCCGGTTTTGTGCCTTAAGCTCTTGCAAACACTGGCTCTTGCAACCATTTCGGGCGCGACAGCGGTGAGTCAAGCGAACAGATTGGGCGCCGATTGACATTGTCGATGTTGAAAGTCGCAATTTTCATCGATCGAGCGATGATAGCCGATCCACCCAGGTTCTGACCGCCTCAGCGACCGTCTGCAAATGATCGCTAGTCGAGAAGCCTGAGATCCTTTTGCGAGGTTTCAAGTCGTGATCACCGTCTTCCAACCAGAGAATGTCGATCGTCTTCGCCAGCGCGTAGCGCGCGATCTCCTCGCGCGCCCCGAACTCGTCGCGCGTGCCCTGGCAAATCAACGCCGGTGTGGCGAGCGTGGCAAGATGCGCGGTTCGAAGTTGGTCGGGCCGTCCCGGCGGGTGGAATGGGTAGCCAAGGCAGAGAAGTCCGGCGATGCGACCGTTGGTGTATAGTTGATCGGCGACCATGCTCGCAACTCGGCCCCCCATTGACTTGCCGCCAATGACGAGCGGTCCGCGAGCATCAACCGCCGCAACCGCTGCCAGATATTCCGGCATCAATGACCCGGCGCGCGGCGGCGGCCTGCGGCTTTCGATGATGCGACGGCTGGCCATATATCCGAACTCGAAGCGAAGGATGCGTAAGCCCCTTGCAGCAAGCGCCTTCGCGATGGCCGTCATCGGGGCGGAATCCATCGGTGCTCCAGCCCCATGGGCCAGCAGTATTGTTGCAATACTATTCTCAGGGCCGTCGATAAGGAAAGCTGTCATCTGCCACTAGGCTCTTTTGATCGGAGATGATCGATGGCACGAAAGCGAGAACTCATCCGAACATACAAGATCGGAAGATAGCAAAGTCTGATTTGCCTGCAATGACCGCACGTCACCCGATGTCGCCACCGCGACAATTTCAATCCGCCCCGTACCGAAAAGTCCTGGTAACAACCACTGAAGTGGTGGGATTTTGAGGTCCTTTCTGGGGCGGTCATCGCACCTCATTGGTAAGATTGTTCGGTGTCGGGAACGCAGTGATGGCCGCACGACCCTTCGCAACGGCTTTCGGGAGCGATTTGGGCCGCTAACTTGGCTCGCTATCAGCTAAGGCGTGGACGGGACAAGCGCGCTCTGCCCCTGTTATATTCGACGGCTGATCTGGACCCGACGCCGCCAGCGATGAAGGTTACTAGCCTCTCCGTGCCGCCATCGCCGCCCTTTCCACCGGGCACACAAGAAGGACCGCCTGAAAAAATTCGGCTGGCTGCGCCGCTCCGATCTGGAACACGAACATCTTGAGCACGAGATATGGGAGATGCCAGCCAGCGAGCTTTATCCTCACAAGAAAAGGCGAGGGCGGATATGGCTAATTAAGCTTCCAATTCCGAAAGCGCGATAGGCGCAATTCGGGGTTCATTGATCGCCGGCACGAACACGTCGGCCGACCGGGCCGACACGTCAATCGATGCCTCATGACCACACTATAGGCCATGACCTTGGTCACGCCGAGACTGCGCATGTTGGCGAGGTCCAAAGGCGGGCCGGTGAATTTCGTCATCCAGCGCTGCTTTGGTCTCCTCACTGGTCAGCCGGGCTCTCAGGCTCACCCCTAGCGTTAAGCCGCCTATAGTAGCAGACGCCCAGCCCCTCATCCTTGAACCGCTTAGCCTGTTCTGGACTGATCGTCGGTCCACGGCCACCCTAGGTTATGTGGGCCCGGTTTGCATCCAAAAGCGGCTGAGACATCAGAAGGGCAGTCCGACTGAGATGCGCCAAGGGTGCATTGAGCCGCCAATAATTTCCCTACAGACCGTGATGGGCCGTGTAATGTCGCGACGCTACTTCAAATCAGCTGACAGGAGATGTCGCAATGCGCCGACGCACTATTCTAAAGGACTCCGCAATGGCTGCCGCCGGCTTAGCACTGTTGACCGGACTGGCCGTCGCCCAACAGCCGGCCGATATCGACGCCATCAAGGAGGCAAACACTGCGTTCTATGCCGCGCTGTCGGCCCGTGATGCCAAGGCTATGGCAAGCCTCTGGGCCAACAAGCCCTACGTGGTCAATATCGGACCCCTCAGCAAGACCATAGCGGTTGGCTACGAGGATGCCGTCTCCAAATACTGGGCAAATGCCTTCACCAATGTGTTTTCCGAGCTGAGCGCCTCCATGACGTCGATGGCCCAGATCCAGACGGACGGCAAGCTGGCGTGGGTCGCCGGCACCGAGATCGCTAAGGGCAGGACCAAGGCCGGCGCAGCCGTCGCGTTCGATATCTTCGTGACCAACATCTTCGAAAAGGACGGCGATCGCTGGCTGATGGTTTCCCATCACGCGGGGATACAGTCTAAATAAGAGCATCGCCAAGCGTAACGAGACTAGTCCGCTGCTGGACGATAAAATTCGCCATCATGATGTTTGCAGGTCAAATTGCTCTTGTTCTGGTTGCCGCGTTTGCTGGCGCCGCACTCTACATCAATGTCGCGGAGCAACCCGCCCGGCTAGGGCTCGACGACAAGAGCCTGCTGAAGGAATGGAAGCCGAGCTACGCCGGAGGCTTTGCCATGCAAGGGAGCCTCGCGGTCGTTTCAGGCGGCTTGGGACTTCTCGAAGCATGGTTGACCAAGGACTGGCGCTGGATTTTCGGCGCCGCACTTATTCTTGCAAACTGGCCGTATACCCTGCTTGGCATGATGCCCATGAACAATAAATTGAAGGGCATATCCGAGAATGATGCTGGGGCGACCTCGCGCAGGATGATCGAAACATGGGGACGGCTGCATGCCGTCCGAACCGCACTCGGCGTTGCTGCGACGTTGACATATCTTTGGGCTCTGAACTGAAGACCTTGGGCTTTTTCGTGCGTTCTTGGCTTTATGCTGGTTAGGCTCCGTGCCGCAACGCACGAATTAACGAAGCCGCACAGGGGATCGAGCATGCAAGAACTTCCATCGGCCATCGCCGCCTATTTCGCATCCGAAAAAAGTACTGACGCCGATGCGTTGAGCGCCTGCTACAGCGACGATGCCATCGTTCATGACGAAAAGCGCGAATATTGCGGCATCGATGCGATCACGGCGTGGCGCCTCGACACCCAGGCGAGAACGCCGTTTACAACGCGGCCACTGGAGTTGAAGGAACGCGACGGGCGGTTCGTCGTCGCGACCGAGGTATCCGGCGCGTTTCCGAACAGCCCGGTCATGCTCGACCACGCATTCACGCTGGCCAATGGCCGCATTACCGCGCTGGATATTTGCTGATGGGTGCTTGAATCGACCTCACCGAACGTCGTGCCCTTGTAACGGGCGGCAGCAAGGGCATGGGCGCGGCGATGTCACGCCGTGTCCTCCACTAAGCAGGCGGCGAAGCCGCCGCAAGCCCACGTGGGTCTGCGTATCTCACAAACTGTCCGATGCGCCGCTGACCGCCCTTGAAATACCACCCATATTTGCGGTCCCAGCGATCAGGTGAGCAGCTACAGCGACAAACACGATCAGGCCGCCAATGATCGTGATTTTGCTTGGTGTTTCGTTGAACGCTAGCCATACCCATAAGGGAGCTAGCGGAGCATCCAGCGAGCCTATTAATCCGGTCTCGATTGCGGGTAGCAGCTTTGCGCCAAGTGTGAAAAGAGCAAGACCAACTGCCGAATTTACAACTCCGAACAGCAATAGCAAAAGCAGTTCGTAATGAGAAATAGCAAGAGGCTCGCCGAATGGCCAGCAAGCCAGACCGCTTAACAGCGCTGATAGACTTGCGGCTGGCATAACAGGGATCGTATGAAAATGCCTCGCGATTACCATCATGACTGCCATCGAGATCGTCATGCCCAGAGCCAAAAGATCGCCGAATAACCCGCCTTCAATGCCGAAGCCAACCATCAACGCGACGCCCATCAGAGCTGCAAGACTGGCGACGACGGCGCTGCCCGAGGGCCGTTCGCGCATAACAAGCCAGCCAAGAGCGGCAGCAATGAAAGGGACCGTTGCGTAAATCACCGCAACATGCGCGACAGTCGTATGTCCGAGTGATGTAATGAAGAAGATCATTCCGATTGCTGATGTGACTGCAAACATCCAGCTAGGCCGGCCCATATTCCGGAAACTAAGCCAAGTCCGCTGACGTTCCAACGTGAGAATGACCAGGGCGATGCCGAGGGCGCCGAACAAGCCCCGCCAAGCGAGCATCGTCCAGCTATCCAATTGAATTAGCCTTGTGAAGAAACCCGCTGTGCTCCAAGCAACAGCGGAAGCCGTGACCAGAACAACTCCGAGCGGATGCCCTCGCAACATCATTGGGCTTTGGTCCCCATTTCTGACTGAATTGAGTTCTTCTTCCTGTTCAATTCTGGTTCAGGCGTTCACTTCGCTACAGATCTCAATGAGAAACCCGTTCAGGTCACGCACATATGCGACCGTTTGGCCCCATGGTTTGAGGGTCGGCTCTCTGACCTTTGTCGCTCCAGCCGCGACGGCACGTTGAAAGGAAGCCTGTGGGTCGGCGACTACAAGGGCGATCTCAGCGCCAGCGGCCTCTGTGTCACCCTGGCGGTTTGGGCGGATGGCCACGCCATTCAGCTTAGCAAGCTGTTCGGTTGCGAACGCAAGCGCCGTTGATCCTGTCTCAAGCTCGCCATAGCCGCTCTCGTGGATAAATCGGCGCCTCAGTCCAAAGGCGCTCTCGTAGAACTCAACCGTCGCTGCAACATCCGGGACATAAATAATGACATAGCCCAATCGCATAACCGTTCCCTCTTTGTTCTCGTGAGCAAATCTACAGAGTTCGTCGTCGGGCGCAAGCGAGATCTGTGAGATATCTGCACTCCCATTAGCGTGGTGATCGATAGCTGGCGTCCAACAACCGATAGACACTCGCCCTACCAATGCCCAACCGCCGAGCAATCTCGCTGCCGCCGAGGCCTTCGCTCCTCAGCGTCTTGACCTGTTCAGCGCTGATGACGGGCTTACGGCCACGGTAGACGCCCTTCGCCTTGGCTTTATTGATGCCTTCCATTTGCCGCTCGCGACGGAGGTTCGTCTCGAACTCCGCAAAGACGGCCAGCATGTCCAGGAACGCCTTGCCTGCCGCCGTTGAGGTGTCGATGGGCTGATCGGTCACCTTGAGCGCCACGCCCATTGCTCGCAATGCCTTGACAATGTCTTGGAGTTCGCCCACCGAGCGGGCCAACCGGTCAACCTTTGTGACCATCAACGTATCGCCGGGTCGTAGGAAGGCCAGAAGTGTTTCAAGCTCATTCCGCCCATTATGGCTGGTGCCAGAAACTTTCTCTTCCCAGACAATTGTGCACCCCGCTGCCGTCAACTTCTCGACCTGGATGGTCAGGTCCTGAACAGTCGTGCTCACGCGGGCGTAGCCGTAAATCGCCATGTCTGGTCTCCCAAGTGTCTCGTTTGGTTCTAGACATGCTTGGGATAGCTGTCTCGGCAATATTGACGCCGTCAACGAAGAGGTCACTGCCCTCCACCATCACGTCGCCGAGGTTGACGCCGATGCGCATGACGATGGGGCTCAGGTCGGGCTACTCCGAATTGACGGCGGCCATCCTTTCTTGGAGATCCACGGCGCATTGCGCGGCATTGGCGGCACTGCCGAACTCGACCAAGACGCCATCCCCAGTGAATTTGAACACCCGTCCCTGATGCTGAGCGACCAGTGGTTCAAGGACGCCCCTATGACGAGACTTGAGCAACGCCAGGGTTCCAGCCTCGTCCTGCTCCATCATCCGGCTGTAGCCGACCACATCGGTAGCCAGGATCGCGGCCAGGCGTCTCTGGGTGCGCATTTCGACCATGTGCTGCACGTCTCCGGCTTTGACCGCAGGCTACCATGCCAGACGTGTCACGTGTATCGGCAACCACACAAAGTGATGCTGGCAGGCGGTGGAACCTCGATTTTTTGCAAGAAATTGTTGCCGGCTTGCCAATTGACGATCGCGTGCGCCAAGCTCCCTACTCACTGGCCGTCATTCGGCCAGGCAACGGAGAGTAAGGCACGAGATGATTGAGCATCAACTTTTACAGAAGGTTGCATCTGCTCTTGGGGCGTGCGGAATGCTGCTGAGCGGCGCTCTGCAATCAGCACTGGCTTGCACCGGCATCCGCCTGACGGCAGAAGACGGCAGCGTGGTTCACGCACGAACGATGGAATTTGCGATCGACATTCACTCCGACGTGATGATGGTTCCGCGCGGCTATGCACGGACCGGAACCACGCCTGACGGAAAAGAGGGCCTAAAGTGGAAGGCGAAGTACGCCAGCGTCGGGCTCAATGGTGTGGGGCTACCGGTCCTGTTCGACGGGTTGAATGAAAAAGGCCTAGCCGCCGGGACGTTCTACTTCCCAACTTCCGCTGGATACATGCCCTACACCGCAGCCGATGCTAGCAAGACCATTGCACAGTGGGAGGTTGGATCGTGGATATTGGAGAATTTCGCCAGCGTTGAGGAGGTGAAGGCCAATATCGGCAACATCGTCGTTCCCGCCGTCGTGTTCGGCGGATGGGGCTTCGCTCCGGAGGCGCATTACATCGTGCACGACGCCTCCGGCAAGAGCATCGTGATCGAGTAAGTAGGCGGCAAACTCAACGTCCACGACAATCCACTGGGCGTGATAACGAACTCGCCGACATTCGATTGGCACGTGACCAACTTGCGCAACTACGTGAATTTTTCGATGACCAACGTTCCTCCGGTGCAACTGGGGTCTGTGAAACTCCTGCCGTTCGGCCAAGGCTCGGGGATGCTCGGGATGCCGGGCGACTTCACGCCGCCGCAGTCGCGCTTCGTTCGTGCCGTCGCGTTCAGCCAGTCGGTCTTTCCATCGCAGACTGGTCACGACTGTCGAATTGGTTCAGGACTTGGAACGCCTCAAGAACATTCCGAAGGGCGCGGCCCGTGAGCACGAAAAGGACGAACACGGCAATATACTGGCCGACTACAGCATCTGGACGAGCGCCGCCGATCTCAAGGCGAAGCAGTACTTCTTCCGCACTTACGATAACAGCCAGATCCGTATGGTGGACCTCATGAAGATGGTTCTCGACGCAAAGGACATTGTCACAATCTCGATCAAGGGCGGGGAGGTCGTCAAACTGCTGAACCCATGAACGACTGGGCAAATTTCGCAAGAGCCGCTTGGTAGTCGGAGGGAAACCACTCAGCACGTCTGACAGAGTTCTGCGTGAATGTCCCGCCTTCGATTGTGGGCGTGCCTCTCCAGGACCGGGCCCCAAACCATTTCCGTCATTCATGCCCCCACAGCGTCGTCAAAAGCTAAAGGAAATCATTGAAGCCATCGGAGCACATGGCGTTCCTTATGACCGAATACGGCAAGCCAATGACGCCAGCCGGGTTCGGGAATTGGTTCATGGAGTGCGCCCGCAAAGCGGCGCTCCCATGCGGATGCACATCTCAGAAAGGCCGCCTGTCGCTGGCTAGCGGAAGCAGGCTGCACACCTCACCAGATACAGGCGATCGGCGGGTACAAAACCCTGGGGGAAGCCGAGCGTTATACGGCTTTAGCCAACTCCGCCATGGGCGCACACACTCGGAAGGACGAAATGCGAACAAGCACTGTCAAACCCAGTCAAAAAGTTTGACAAAATCGAGGCTAAGGCTTTGAAAAATATAGATCTATTTAACCGCATGGCAGGAGTGGAGGGACTTCGAACCCCCAACCCCCGGTTTTGGAGACCGGTGCTCTAGCCGATTGAGCTACACTCCTACATTGGGCATTTCTCATGCCGCATTACTGTCGCGGTTTCAAGCCCAAGCTCAGTCGGCCTCGACCCAGACCGCCGTGCCATAGGCCAAAACCTCGGTAATGCCAGGCGAAATATCATTGGCATCGTAGCGCATCCCGACGACCGCATTGGCCCCGGCCTCGCCGGCATGTTCGACCATCAGATCAAATGCCTCCTGGCGCGCCGTCTCGGCAAGATGCACGTAGATGCTGAGTTTGCCGCCGAACAAGGTTTGCCAGCCGCCGACAAAATTCCCCACAATGCTGCGTGAACGCACGGTAATGCCCCGGCACACGCCAAGATGTCGCACGATCCGATAGCCGGTAACGTCATTGGTCGTGGTCACGATCATAAATGCCTCCCCCGGGCGTCGGCAATTTCTCAGCCCCACCCCAATGCTACCGGTCCCTGGCGGTCCTGAGCCTCAATTCAACGGATCCGCACGGGTCGACCGATAATCCTGTGGTCAGGCCGGCGGTCAAGTGTTGACACGTCGAAGTCGGCGGCGGAAAACAAAATTCATTGGCTTACGCAATTTCGACCCAATTCGGTACCACCTTTTAACCGGGGCAAATCACCGCGTTGGATTGAGTTTGACGCCGGAAGAGCGTCGTAGATGAGCACTCGCTTGACCGGTGCGAGCGTGCTTGCGTTTGAGACGACGAGATTTCTGGAGCTGTAACGATTTTTGACCTGCTCAGGCCCAGCGTGGAGATCGGACACTTGCGAAGAAGAGCGTGCAACTTTGAGCAATGAGTTCGACAACCCGCCCTCATCAGGCTTTAGGACGGCTACTGTCGTCCGCCTTCGTGCACCTTTACCATCCGAGGGCGCTGCCCTTAACGTCGCGCACGCCAATGCCCAGCTCGCCGAGCTTGCCGCCAAAATCGGCCTCGAGGTCGCAAGGCCTGCGCACAGTACCGCCGAAACCTCGGGTACTTTCCAAGATCCCGCGCGCCCTGCCGATGCCGAGTCGCGCGCGGCGCGCCCTCGATGGGCTCACCTGCTCGACCAAGCACGCGGCTGGCTGGAGTACCGGGCACGCGGCTGGCGGGAGTACCGGCCTACCCTGCAGGCCGAACTGCGGGCCAATGCCGCACCGCTCACCGGCTTTGCCTGTCTCGGTTTTATTGTGACGATCGTCGTCCTTGCGACCGCCGCGCCCCAGACTGGCCTTTTTCGCCCCGTCCAAACGGCGAAAGCAACCGCCAAAGGGGCGCCTGTTCATGAACTTCGGCCAAGCCACGCGGCAAAACCACTGAATACGCCAAAGCCTGAGCAACCTATCCTCTTGCCGCCGATCGACAGCGTGTTCGGCAGCCTGCGCCCGTTAGCGATCGAAAAGGGGGTGCACAATTCCGTGGCCGAGGCGCCGCCGACATTGCCCCCGGCCGATCTCGACGGTCAATCGGCTATCCGCGAGCTCGCCGAGCATCAGGACTGGATGGCAACCGTCAGTCCGCCGCTGACGACGGGGGCGCCCACCCAGCCGCACCGCGCGCCACGTGGCGACTTGCGCCGCGTGGCGGTGGAAGACATGGCCAAGCCCGCTAAGCCGGATCTGCGCAGCCTCACCTTGCCGCGGGATTTGCTCCCCGATCTTGCCTCCGGGCACAACCGCTGAACGGCGTACTAGCCGCTTTGCTGCATCCGTTCACCCGACAATTGCTTCTGCCTCGATCTCGACCAGGTAATCGCCAACGAGGCGGGCTGCCTCGATCAGGGTATTGGCTGGCCGGATCTCGCCGAAATAGCGACCATGGATTCGCGAGACCGCTTCCCAGTGATCGGCATTTCTCAAATAAATTCTCGTGCGTACGACGTCCTCTAGACTGGCACCGAGTGACGCAAGGCTCGCTGCAATTTTGTCGAGAATATAGACCGCCTGACCACCCGGGTCGCCGGGACAGACAATTTCGCCGGCATGATGTGTGGCGGTCGTCCCACTGACCAGAACACGATCCTTGACCCGCACGGCGCGAGAATAGCCACAAATGCCTTCCCAGATGCTGCCGGAGCTGATGCGCTGCCGATCGGGACGCCCGGGCAAAGATTGAGCCCGATACAATCTGGGCAACGAATCGAGATGATGGCTGAGATCGCCCGAGGCGGTCAGGAAGGGCGGGCGGCGGTATTCGTCGCCGCAATCGCCCTTCAGCATTGCGAGTCCGCCCAGCGCTTCATCGATGTTCGCCCGGTCCTCGGCGTTGAGATCAAAAGCGAACAGTTTGAGGTTGTCGCCCCGGTGCTCGTTTTCACCAAGCCGGGCACCGATGATTATGGCGGCCACGGCCTTCTGGTCGAGAACCCAGCGCGAGGCAACATTGGATAGCGAGACGGCGTGCTTGTGGGCGATCCTGTCAAGCGAGGAAAGGAGCCGCTGAAACCCCGCCCATCCACCGGCCGCATCGATGAATCGCTTGTATTTCATCTTGCTCCAGTCGGCGATCGCCGCCTCCCGTGGCTCCGGTTGCTTGAGCCAACGTCGCGAAATCAGGCCGCCAGCTAGCGTGCCATAGGCCAGGAGCCTGATGCCATTGGCCAGGCAGAAGGCGCTCATATCCTGCCCCGCGCGCCGGTCGAGCAGCGAAAAGTTCACCTGGTTGGCGACGACGGGAATACCGTGCCGAACCAGCACCTGCAGATGCGCCGTGTCGAAATTGGTGACGCCGATATGGCCAATAATGCCCTCGCTTTGCAGCTGCGCCAGCCCCAACATCGCGTCAAGATAGGCCGGATGCTCAAAGGTCCACCAATGGAACTGCATCAAGTCGATCTTTTTCACGCCGAGCCGATTGAGGCTGCGCTGGACGCCGTCGCGCACCACTTCGAGCGGCATTGGTCCGGGCTTCGGGCACCATTTCGTGAAAATCGCCGGACAACTCGCCGCAGCGGCCTCGCCGACCGATAGGCGATGCAGAAAGCGACCGCTGATGATCTCTGCGCTGCCGTAATGATCGGCCATGTCGAAACTGTCGAAGCCCGCCCGGGCATAATCCAGCATGATCGATGACGCTTTCTCGGGATCGAGCGGTCGCCCGTCTCGCTCGAGATCGGCGACCTGCCAAAGGCCGGTAACGATGCGGCTGATATCGAGGCCGGGCGCCAGTTCAATGCGCTCAGGACCGGTCAGCTTTGGCATGGCGGATTTCCTTCAGGTTAGTCGGGACGGTTTCGATCGAGATGACGCGAGACGATCGTCAATTCGCCAAACAAACCGCGCGGACGCAAGAGCAATGTGGCCGAGAGCAATACACCGATCAAAACAATCTGAAGGGCAGCTGCGCGGGCCTGTTGTTCCGGCGGAAACAGAACCGCGATCGCCATGCTCGACAGGCTCCAGACAGCCCACAGCAGCAATGCGCCGAGAACCGCGCCAAGATTGTTGCCGGAGCCGCCGGCAATCAGCATGGCCCATACCAAAAAGGTGAGATTGGAGAGATAATTGTCCGGCGCGATAAAGCCGATGAAATGGGCCTGTATAGCGCCGCCGAGTCCCATGACCGCGCCGCCCAGAGCAAAGGCCTGCAGGCGGAAGCGATCGGGGCTCTTGCCAAGTGCGGCGGCCGCCAGTTCGTCTTCGCGTATCGCCCGCAACACCCTCCCCCAGGGCGAGCGGACCAAGCGCCCGAGTGCCAGATAAACGGCAAGGGTCACGCCGCCGACCAGCAAAAGATTGGCAAGATTGAACAAAAGCGGTGTCTCGGCCATGCCGCCAAAGGGACGCGGAATAAAACCTATGCCAAAGGGTCCGCCGGTGACGGTTGTGGCATTGAGCACGAAAAGATGGATCGCTACCGCAACACCAAATGTTGTTATCGCCAAATAGTCGGCCCGCAGCCTCAACGTCGTCGCCCCTGTTAGGAAGGATGCCGCACCGGTGGCGAGCATTGCGCCCGCCCAGCCGACTGGGATCGGCAAGGCAAAGCCGCCAACATGCTCCGCGGAGGCTGGCGTTGTCAGAATGGCGGACGTATAGGCACCGATTGCGACAAAGCCGGCGACGCCGACATTGAACAGGCCGGTCTGGCCCCATTGCAGGTTCAGGCCGAGGCAAATGATGGCATAAGACAATGCGGTTGCCAGAAAGAAGATGCCATAGCCGATCAGACCGAGGTTGAAAAAATCGGCCATCATGCCCGCCTGCCGAACAAACCGGTCGGACGCACCAGCAGCACCAGGATGACGACCAGGAAGGCAACGGCCGCGCGCCACTCGGCGCCGACCCATTGTACCGCTGCCGCCTCCGCAAACCCGACCAGCAGTCCCCCGACCATCGCGCCCGGTACGCTGCCTATGCCACCGAGAATGGCCGCGGCAAACAGGGGCAGCAGCAGGTCAAACCCCATATGCGGCCGGATTTGGATGAGCAATCCGACCATAGTGCCGGAAGCGCAGGCGAGCGCCGCGCCGATGATCCAGGTCCACCGGATCACCGCCTCGGCATCGATGCCGACCACGCGGGCCAATTGCGGATTCTCGCTTACCGCCTGCATCGAGAGCCCGATCCGTGTCCGCGTCATCAGACCATGCATGGCGACTAGCAGAAAAGCGGCAAGAACCAACAGGGCGATCTGGTCGGGTGTTATGCGTATGCCCCAATTCAAGCGCATCGCAATCTGCAGGTTCGGGGTGAAATAGGCGGGGCGCGAGGTGAACAGGAATTCGAGCAGCGCCCGCAGCGCCATCGAGGCGCCGAAACTCGCCATGACGATCGTAATCGAATTCGCCCGCCGGCGCAGAGGACGGAAGAGGAGAAAATCGAGCGCCAAGGCGAGGAGCGTAGTCGCGACCATGGCGATGAGCAAGCCAATCACGACACTCCAGCCGAAGGACAGCGGATCGAGTGGTTCTGCGAGGCCCGGGACGAGCCAACCGAGCGCGCCACTTGCCGTCAGCGCCGCATAGGCGCCCCAGGACATGTACTCGCCATGGGCGAAGTTCGAAAAGCGCAGAATCGAATAGACCAGCGTCACCCCGATGGCGCCGAGCCCGATGGTTGCGCCTGCCACCAATCCGTCGACGAGAAACTGCGGGCTCAAGCGGGCCTTTCCCGCTCGGGCAAGGAGCGTCTCGAGCCAAGATAGAGCTGCCCCATCCGAGCATCGTCCGCGAGGCCGGCGGCAACCCCCGCATAGACCTGGCGTCCCTCGGCCAGAATATAGGCTCGGTCACCAATCGCCAGTGCGGCACGCGCATTCTGTTCGACGAGCACAATGGCGACGCCGCTCTTACGGATTTCGGACAGTTTGGCGAAAACCAGCTCAACCAGTCGCGGCGAAAGCCCGGCCGAGGGTTCGTCAAGCAGCAGAACCTTGGGCCCAACAATCATCGCCCGGGCAACAGCCAGCATCTGCCGCTGGCCGCCCGACAGCCGGCCCGCCAGCAGGCGGCGCTGGCGGGCAAGGTCGGGGAACAGCGCATAAGTGGCATCGAGGCGCGGAGTCCTCGTGCCGGCGTCCAGAATGCCGGCCGCAAGCAGCAAATTGTCGGCAACCGACATCTGCGCAAAGACATTCTCGGTTTGCGGCACATACGCAAGGCCGAGACCGACCATATGATGGGCCGGCATGCCGGTGACGTCACGGCCGCACAGCCGCACCCGCCCGGATGTCAAGGGCGCCAGTCCTGCAATGGCTTTGACCAGCGTTGATTTGCCGGCCCCGTTGGGACCAAGCAAAATAACGATCTCTCCGGCTTTTGCCACCAGCGACACCGCATTGACAATGGGTGCGGCCGGTTCGTAGCCGGCCACGATAGCGTCGACCTGAAGCGCCGGCTCCAAGGTCATGCGACGACGCCGCCGAGATAGGCCTCGATCACCAGGCGATTCTGCGCCACCTCGCTGGGAGGGCCCTCACAGAGCTGCTTGCCATTGGCCATCACAATGACGCGGTCGCACAAGCGGGCAACCAGATCCATGTTGTGTTCGATCACCAGAAAGGCAACGCCGGACCGGCGGATTTCGAGAATCCGTTCAACGATAATGTCGAGGAAACTCGGATTTACCCCGGCGGCTGGCTCATCAAGCAGGATGACCGAAGGTTCGGCCATCAGGATACGGGCAATTTCGAGCAGTTTGCGTTGACCGCCGGAGAGTTTGCGCGCCGGCTCGTGCGCCAGACGAGCAAGCGTGACGAAGTCGAGCCATCGCATTGCCTCCTCGAACGTCGTTTGCTCTTCGTGCCCCACCCGGCCCGAGAAAAGCCAGTTCGGCAAGATGCCTTCGCCGAGTTGACGCTGGCGCCCGAGCATTACATTTTCCACCAGCGTAATATTGGAAAAAGGTCGCGGGATTTGGAAGGTCCGGCCAAGGCCGAGGGCCATGCGGCGGTCCGCCGGCAATTTTTCGGCGCGCGATCCGTTGATGGTTATGCGCCCTGCATTGACGCCCTGGCTACCCGCCAGGCAATCGAACATGGTCGTCTTACCGGCGCCATTTGGTCCTATTAATCCAACGATTTCATTTGCTTGTATAGAAAGCGACATGGCATCGACGGCGACAACCCCACCATAACGCTTGACGACCTCTTCCGCTACGATAACAGGCTGGAGGGGTTTCGCAGCGCTCGCCAAGGTTGCGTTCCCCTCCATTGTCGCCGGCGCGAAACCTGTTGCTCTGCATTGTGATCGCGTCTTAAATGATCATCAAGCCAGTGCAACAGCAAACCACATTATGAGTATGAGGACGGCGAGTCGAAGACAGGCGCGGGGCGGGTCGAGCGGCTCCGATACCCGTCAAGAACGTGCTGAACGTGCCAAGCCATGAGCGGGAATGTCGACGACCTGTTCGAATTGTTCGATCTGCGGGTCGAGGCCGTAGTGCCCGACGGGGCTCGGGTTTATTGCGGCGCCCGGCCCGGCGACTATTTCGAATTGCGGGGCGAAATGCTGAACCTGCCGCCTGGGCAGGGATTTTCGATCTATTCGCTCGCTGCCGTACTGCCCTTCCTCGCTGCCAAGCAACGCGAGACCCACCACAACGACTGGATGACCAGCGACGCCGAAATCGCCTGCCCCGACCCGAATTGCCAGAGCCGGCTAAGGATCACACGCCTCGGCAAACGCCAATTCAGTCATCGCCAAACCACCGGCGTGCCACTGCCAGGCCAGTCCGAATAGTGGAAAAAGCTAGATGAGCCACATTGAGACGATAGAACTGGCGCCGTCGTATCGCATTTCCCGGATCATCCGCGGCGGCTGGCAATTGGCCGGCGGTCATGGCGCGATCGACCAGGAAATCGCGGTCGATGATTTGCTCGCCGCCTTCGACGGCGGGATTTTTACCTTTGATTGCGCCGACATTTATACGGGTGTTGAAGCGCTGGTTGGCAATTTTCGCAAGCAGCTCATTGATAGGCGCGGCGCCGAGGCCGGCCGCTATCTCAAAGTCCACACCAAGCTTGTCCCCGACCTCGAAGCGCTGCCCCGGCTCAAAAAAGCCCATGTCAGGGCGATCGCTGAGCGATCGCTCCGCAATCTTCGCCAGGAGCGGCTCGATCTGGTGCAATTGCACTGGTGGGACTATGCGGCAGGCGACTTCATCGACGCCTTTGGTTGGCTCGACGATCTGCGCCGCGAGGGGCTGATCAACCTTGTCGGCGGCACCAATTTCGACACACAGCGCCTGAGCCGCCTCATTGCGGCAGGTCTGCCGCCGACGAGCCTCCAGGTGCAATATTCGGTGCTCGATCACCGGCCCGAAGCCGGACTTGCCGCGCTTTGCCAGACAAACCGGATTTCGCTTTTGTGTTATGGCACCGTCGCTGGCGGCTTTCTCTCTGACAAATGGATTGGCGCCGCGGCGCCCGTCGGACCCTTGGAAAACCGATCGCTCGTCAAATACAAGCTGATCATTGACGATTTCGGCGGATGGGATTTGTTCCAGGCCCTGCTGAAAGTTCTGCAAAGGATCGCCAAACGGCACGAAACCGACATCGCGACCATAGGCAGCCGCTATGTGCTGGAACGACCAGGGGTTGCAGCGGTCATCGTTGGCGCCCGCAACCGGACCCATGTCGAGGCCAATGCCGGCATTGCAGCGCTAGGTCTAAGCGAAGTCGACCGCGCCGAAATCGATGCGATCATCGCCAAGCGCCAAGGCCCGCAGGGCGATGTCTACGAGCTCGAGCGCGATCGAACCGGAAGACATGGCGCGATCATGAAATACAATCTCAACGCGGTCGCCTCGTGAGCGCCCGGCGGATCACACTCACAAGCATCAGGGACGAGATCCTCGGTCTGCATGAATTCTTTGTACGCTGGTTTTGCGCAGGGCCGTCGACCAAACTGGATTTTGCGCGCTGCGAAGACGCACTTGCGGCCGATTTTCACCTGGTGATGCCGGATGGGTCGATGGTCGAGCGGTCGAATATAATCGCCACCCTGCGGGCAGCGCGCGGTTCCGCCAAGCCCGGTTTCAGCATCGCGATCGAGCACCTTGCTCCGCTTTGGCAGGATCGGGGCGCCATACTCGTCACCTATGTCGAAGCGCAGGTCCGCGATGGCCGGCCGACCAGGCGCCGTTCCAGCGCGCTTTTTTCCGCCCACAATTCAGCACCCCATGGGGTTGCTTGGCGCCACCTGCATGAGACCTGGATGCAGGCGAGTGACACGGTGCAGGTGCACGATCTGTTACAATGAGAGGTGTCCCATGAAAGCGAAGTTATTTCTCCATGCGGCGGCCGGCTTGGCTCTGATGCTTGCGCCCAGTATGGCCAAGGCCGACGATTGTAAGGTCACGATTGGCCTGGTGATGGAATTGACCGGCCCGGCCGGCGAATACGGCCAGGCCGGCGCCAAATCCGTGGAGATGGCTTTTCGCGACATCAACGATGCCGGCGGCGTTTTGGGCTGCAAACTCGCGACCAATACCAGGGATTCGCAAAGCACCGGCAATGTCGCCGTTGATGCCGCGACCCAGCTCGTTCAGGTCCAAAAAGTTCCAGTCATCATCGGCGGCATTATTTCGTCAGTCTCAATTCCAATACTGACCTCGGTTACCGGCCCGGCAAAAATCGTCCAGGTCTCGCCGGCCTCCTCCTCGCCGACGCTGACGGCGCTCGGCCGCGACGGCAAGACAAACGGCATTTTCTTCCGCACCATTACCTCGGATGCCCTGCAGGGCGTCGCCGCGGCCAAATATGCGCTCGATCAAGGCTTCAAGAAAATCACCATCATCCATGTCAACAATGATTTCGGGGTCAATCTCTTTGGTGAATTCGCCCGCGCCTACAAGGCGCTCGGCGGCGAAATCGCGTCGGTTACGCCCTACAATGAAAAACAGTCGAGTTACCAGTCTGAAGTTACGACGGCGTTGACCAAACCCTCCGATGGCCTCTATCTCATTGCGACGCCAGTTGATGGAGCCACGGTCGCACGAGCCTGGATTACGGCCGGTGGCGTGCAAAAATTCCTGCTCAATGACGGAATGAACAGCCCCGATTTTATTACCAGCGTCGGCAAGAAATATCTCGAGAATGCCTTCGGAACGTCCTCCGGCACTAGTCCGACCAAGTCGACCGAATATTTCAATGCCAATTACAAAGCGTTTTCCGGCATCGACCCAAGCAATCCCGCGGCCGACCGCTCCTACGATGCAGGCGCTATCGTCGGTCTGGCGATCGCCGCTGCTGGTTCGCAGCAGCCGCTGGCAATTCGCGACGCCATTTTCAAGATCGTGGATCCCAACGGGACGGTTGTCTACGCCGGCAAGGAGGAATTCCAGCGCGCCCTCGGCCTCATCAAAGAAGGCAAACCGATCCGCTACGAAGGAGTGATCGGTCCGGTCGCGTTCGACAAGTTCGGCGACATTACCGGTCCGTTCCGGCTGTGGAAGATCACCGACGGCACGGTTACAACGGTTGGCGAAATGACCACACCCGACGTCAATGCTCTGATCGCTAAGATCAACAAATAGACGGCGAACGATCCAAAGGGACGTGGGTCCGTTGCGGTCAACTTCGGGCCCGCACAAAATTGCAACAAATTTGGAGGCGGGAGGTATCCGGCCCAACCGGAATGCTCCGAAGGGGAGTGTGCAGTGCTGCGGTCGCTCCGCGGACCAAAATCAACGTCTGGTCTTGTCCCGATTGCTTATCATCACTCTAATGGGAAGCGGAGCGTCGGCCCGGTCAATGCGGTGTTGTCCCGGCGAATTCGGGGTAGACAAAAATACCGAGCTGGGTCGAAATCCCGCCGTCCCGAGCGAGCGAACAATAGTTGGAGCGGGTGAAGGGAATTGAACCCTCGTCATCAGCTTGGAAGGCTGTTGCTCTACCATTGAGCTACACCCGCACATCACCCCGCCCCGGCCCTTCCCCGGTCATGTTGGTGGAGGAGGTAGGACTCGAACCTACGAAGACTTAGTCAGCGGATTTACAGTCCGCCCCCTTTGCCGCTCGGGACACTCCTCCAAACCGTTGATGCGACGCAAGCGGCGCAGCTGGGTTCAGGACCGTCAAAAGGCTGTCAACACCTTCTGACCGCGCCGGCGCTTATCGTAAGTGTGCCGGCTGGTGTCAACCCAAAAATGGACCCGTGTCAGTAGCAGATGATATGGCCGGTTTAGGTAGCGCACGATCTGTCCGGTAAATTCCAGATCCTTTGGAGGGTTTGGGATGCGCCGGACGGAAGCCCTTCAGGGTGTGCGGATGATTAAGTTTTTGGACATTTTGGGACGTTACGAGGCGGCGGAGTTTGGTCAGTTGGAAGCGAGCGAACTGTTGGGGGTTGGCGAGCGGACGTTTCGGCGCTGGCGCAATCGTTTTGAGGTCGAAGGAGAGGCTGGCCTGTTGGACCGGCGGCTTGGCAAGGTCTCGGGCCGACGGGTTCCTTCGGCGCGAGAGGCCGAGGTTGAGGCGCTTTACCGCAGCCGCTACGCCGGCTTTACGGCCAAGCATTTCCACGAGCATCTGGTGAAGGATCATGGCTTCAACTGGGGCTACACGTGGACCAAGACGCTATCTGCAGGACCGGGGCTTGCTGGCGAAAGCCACGCGGCGGGGCGCCCACCGGCGCAAGCGGCCGCGGCGCCCGATGCTGGGCATGATGCTGCATCAGGATGGGTCGCGCTTTGCGTGGCTTAAGAACCACCAGCCGCTCGATCTGATCGTCACGCTGGACGATGCAACGAGCACTATTCTTTCGGCCTTTCTGGTCGAGGAGGAAGGCACCGCTTCGACGTTCCGGGCCTTGGAAGAGGTTTTTGGCCGCCATGGCCTGCCCTTGAGCCTCTATACGGACCGCGGCAGCCATTATTTTCATACACCGGAGGCCGGCGGCAAGGTCGATCGGACCCGTCCGACCCAGGTCGGACGCGCCCTCGAGCATCTGGGCATCGAACATATCGCGGCCTATTCGCCGCAGGCCCGAGGCCGTTCGGAACGCGTCTTCCAGACCCTGCAGGACCGCCTGACGAACGAGCTGGCGCTCGCCGGGATCACCACGATCGAGGCCGCCAACGCCTTTATCCGGGACGTCCACATCGCCGCCCATAATGCGCGTTTCGCCGTCAAGGCCGAGCAGGAAGGCGTGGCTTTCGTCACGATCCCCGGCGTCAATCTCGCCGAGATCCTCTGCCTCCACGAAGAGCGCCAGGTCGGCAACGACAATTGCGTCACCTTCAACCGGTTGAAATTGCAGATCCCCGAAAGCCCGCTGCGGCCGCATTTCGTCAAGGCCAAAGTCAAGATCCGTCAATACCACGACGGCACCTATGCGATCTTCCATGGGCCGCGATGCCTCGGACGATACGATCAACAGGGCGCCGTCGAGACACAGAAAAAGGTCGCTTAAGTCCGCTCAGCGATCAGAGGAGAACAAAGCCAGAAGCAGCGGACATATGATGTGCTACCAAATCCGGCCAAGTTAATTAGCTATCGACACCCAAAAATGGACCCGGGGCGACAGAGGTCCGGCTCGCTGCACGGCCCAGCGTGACCATATTTGCATGAATCGGCGCCTCATGAGAAACAGAGCCCTTGAAATCTAGGTACCGTCCGTGAAGGGCGCAGGGAGGCGTGATGCGACGGACTTCGTCCGGCAACGGACGCGAGCGGTTGGGGGCTCGACACATTAAGAAGGATTCGTCTGCCGCAACTTCAAAGTCGCTCGGCCCCAGCCCCGGCCAGCGAATTCAGGGCCATGGGCATCGCGAACGGATCGTGCTCTATGGTTTTCACGCGGTGCGGGAGGCGCTGCAAAGTAAACGGCGGAAACTCCTCGCTGTCTATGCGACGAGTGCCGCGGCCGAGCGCTTGGCCCCTGAGCTCGCCGTCGCGGGCCTAGTCGCAACCATTGTCGGCGCCGAGGCTCTAACCGCGCGCTTGCCGCGGGACGCGGTCCACCAGGGCGTCGTGCTCGAAGCCAGGCCACTGCCTGCCCTCAATCTGTCGGACCTGCCGGCCCTCGGAATTGTGCTCGTTCTCGACCAGATCACCGATCCGCACAATGTCGGGGCAATCGTTCGCACCGCCGCGGCCTTCGCGGTGAATGGCCTCGTTACCACCGAGCGACATGCGCCGGATTTTTCCGGGCTTCTCGCCAAAAGTGCGTCCGGCGGGCTCGAACACGTCCCGCTAGTTACCGTTACCAATCTGGCGCGCGCCTTGGAGGAGCTAGGGGATCTAGGTTTCTGGCGGCTTGGGCTCGATTCGCAAGCACCGATCGACCTCCGCGAGGTGCCCTTATCACAGCCATTGGCTCTAGTCTTCGGAGCCGAGGGCAAGGGGTTGCGTCGGCTGACCCGAGAAAAATGCGACGCCGTCACCCGGATCGACCTGCCCGGCGCCATCAAGAGCCTCAACGTCTCCAACGCCTGTGCCGTGGCATTGACGCTGGTGGAAGCAAGGCTCAAGGCTTGAAGGCCGGTCTCGCCCTGCTTGCCACTAGCGCCTCTGCTGTGGCCTCCGGCCGGACTGTGCGCGCGATCTTGTTTCTGTGCTTGGGAATTTTTCTGTTTTCGCTTCAAGATGCGATCATTAAGTCGATTAGCGGCAGCTATCCGGTCGCCCAGATCATTCTGATTCGCAGTCTCACCGCTTTGCCAGTCATCCTGGTTCTGATTCAGGCCGATCGCGGTCTTGCCAGTCTCGTCACGCAGAACATGGGCTGGCTGGTCCTACGTGGGCTCTGCATGCTGTTCTCCTACACGTTCTATTATCTCGCTTTTCCGGCAATGAAACTTGCCGATGTCCTGGCCCTTTATGCAACGCTTCCGCTGTTTATAACACTGCTAGCTGGGCTGGTTTTGGGCGAAAAGGTGGGCTGGCGACGCTGGTCGGCGGTGGGCATCGGTTTTCTCGGCGCGCTGGTAATGCTGCGCCCCGATCTCGGCGTCCTTGCGCCTGCCTCGCTGCTGCCGATCGCCGCGGCAATTGCCTATGCGACCGCGCAATTGATGGCCCGCAGGCTGGGCCCTGCGACGTCGGCGTCGGTCATGGCCTTCTACCAGAATCTCATATATTTCGCCGCAGCCGGCCTTTTCGCGCTATCGGTCGGCACTTCGCCTGGCAACGCCGACCCGAGCCTTGCCTTTCTGCTGCGACCCTGGCACCGGCCACCCGCCTTCGAGCTTGTTCTAATGGCGACCTGTGGACCGATCGCAGCCCTTGGCATGACCTTGCTCGCCCAAGCATACCGAACGGCGCCGGCCAATATCGTCGCCTCTTTCGAATATTCGAGCCTGCTTTGGGCGACCCTTTGGGGGTTTGCCCTTTTTGGCGAAGTTCCGGGCACCGCTTCGCTGATTGGAGCGGCGCTGATCGTCGGTAGCGGGCTTAGCCTTATTGCCGTTGGGCAAGCAAGACAGACCATCCGGACTGGACCGGGCCGCAAGCCCCCGCTTTGTGCCGCAGCGCAGCATGACAATACCTAGACAAAGGTTTGACGACAACGGCATCGACGCGTCGGCGCGGGCCCGTTATCGTGCCTGCAATCTTATTCGGCCGACTCTACGGTCAAGGAAGGATGGGAAACGCTCATGACCCTCGCCGCCACCAAATCGCACGCCAAGCCGGTACCGATGACCGCGGCCGAAAAGAAGGTGATTTTCGCCTCCTCACTCGGGACCGTTTTCGAATGGTACGATTTCTACCTTTATGGCTCGCTCGCGACCATTATCGGCGCTCAATTCTTTAGTAGCGAATTCTCCCAAAACACCCGCAACATTTTCGCCCTGCTCGCCTTTGCGGCAGGCTTCCTGGTCCGTCCCTTTGGCGCACTGGTCTTCGGCCGTCTCGGCGACATTGTCGGACGCAAGTACACTTTTCTTGTGACCATCCTGATCATGGGCATGTCGACTTTTCTGGTCGGTCTGCTGCCGTCCTATGCAAGCATCGGGGTTGCCGCGCCGGTCATTTTGATCAGCCTGCGGCTTCTCCAGGGTCTGGCGCTCGGCGGCGAATACGGCGGGGCCGCAACCTATGTCGCGGAGCACGCCCCCCAGGGCCGGCGCGGCTTCTATACGTCCTGGATCCAGACGACGGCGACCCTTGGCCTGTTTCTCTCGCTTCTCGTCATTCTGTTCACCCGGACTGTGACCGGAGAACCCGAATTTGCCGCCTGGAGTTGGCGTGTGCCCTTCCTTGTCTCAGCGGCGCTGCTTGCGGTTTCCGTCTGGATCCGGCTGCAACTCAGTGAATCGCCGGTTTTCCTGCGAATGAAGGACGAAGGAAAAGGCTCGAAGGCGCCGATCACCGAATCCTTCGGCAATTGGCGTAATGCGAAAATCGCGCTGCTGGCCTTGTTCGGATTGACGATGGGCCAAGGCGTGGTCTGGTACACTGGCCAGTTCTATGCTCTGTTCTTTCTTACCGGCATTCTCAAAGTTGACGGCTATAGTGCCAATCTGCTGATCGCCTGGTCGCTTATTCTCGGCACGGCATTCTTCGTCGTGTTTGGCGCACTCTCCGATCGGATTGGCCGCAAGCCCATCATCCTTGCCGGTTGCTTGATTGCAGCGCTCACCTTCTTTCCGATCTTCCAAAGGATTGCGGCGCTTGCCAATCCCTCGCTCACCGCAGCGATTGAAAATGTCAAGGTTAGCGTCTCGGCCGATCCAGCCGAATGCGGCAATCTGTTTGATCCTGTCGGCATTCGAGTATTCAAAGCGCCTTGCGATGTCGCCCGACGGACTCTTGCCCTGCTTTCGGTCAAATATACCCAGGAAGACGCAGCCTCCGGCCAGCCTACAACCATCAAAATCAATGATACCGCGATCCCATTTGCCGCTGGTCCGGAATTTGCCAAAAACGTTACGGCAGCCTTGCAGGCTGCCGGCTATCCGAAGGCGGGCGACGCCAATATCGTCAAGATGAGCAACCCATTTGATATTTTCCGGCCGCAGCCCGCTGGCATCATCGCCCTCCTTTTCATTCTGGTCATCTACGTCACTATGGTCTATGGGCCAATCGCGGCAGCACTCGTCGAACTTTTCCCGACCCGGATCCGCTATACGTCCATGTCACTGCCCTACCATATCGGCAACGGCTGGTTCGGCGGGCTGCTGCCGGCAACGGCGCTGGCGATCGTCGCCCAAACCGGCGATATTTTCTCGGGCCTTTGGTACCCGGTCGTCTTTGCGCTGATCACCTTTGTCGTCGGACTCTTGTTCATCCCGGAAACCAAGGACCGCGACATCTACGCACGCGACTGAGCTACGTGGCCCCCGCCTGAACTGGCGGGAGCCTCACAATCACCCCAGAATAAATCCGGCTGCCCTCGTCCGGCCAAAAATTGGGTTGTCTGGGGCTTTTGACGCTGGTAAGGGCAACTTCGCGCCGGTTTAGCTCAGTTGGTAGAGCAACTGATTTGTAATCAGTAGGTCGTGGGTTCGATCCCTGCAACCGGCACCATCGTTACAGAGGTATGCTTACGTTATGGGAATGGAAGTTTAGCAGCGCACCAGAGGCCACGTATAGTCCAATAAACAACGCAAGAATGACGAACCATATAAGCCAATTCCGGGTCCGTCCCTGCCTCGCGGCCACAAACAAAATTACAACTGAAGTAAGAATCGCTAGATCTATTGGAACAGACACAGCGTCAGAGAGATTCCACATAAAAAATATAAAGAACGATTGCTGCGGAGGATTTGCAATGAAGTAAAGAAAAACGAAAACTAGCAAAACTGAAAAGACAATCTCTAGGCCCGCGGCGAGCCATATCCAGTCCAGAAACCATTTCAATCCTGAGTCAGTCAGGTACCAATTAAAACCTGGCTCGTTATTTGCTGGCCTTGGACGCCAGCGATTAACAAGGCGCAAGCATACATAAAAAGAGGCCCGAAAATCAGCCAATTGGCAATAAAATCCATGTCGCATTTATGGACTGCTTAAGCGCCTTTGCCTCTGCGCTAAATCAACTTCATCTGTTGAGGGCGCGGCCAGCCGCACGTCGCCCTGACCGTGTTCGAGCAACGACCCAGTGACAGGCTACACGCCCATTACCTCGGCCATGTCGAACGGGACAACCGCGACGTGGTCGATCGCTGGACCGCTGCCTATAACGCCCGCCACGGCATCGACGCCGCCGTCGTCACCGCAGCCCGCCCAAAGGCGGCACTTGCCGCAGCCAAAGTCAAAGGCGCCAAGCTGGGCAGCATTCGACTGAAGCTGGTCATCGCCAAGCAAGAGGCCATCGCCCGGGCCGAGGCGCCCGATCCTGACCGAGCTGGCTGGGCTGTCACACAATGCCCTGGCGCGGGAGGTGAACCGCAGAGGCGTATCCCGATCCTGTGGTTTGGTATGGATTGGCAAGGCGCAACCGGCAAAGAAGCATCCGACGCGCTGCGATGTACGTCGCCGCGTAAGGACTCGGCCGCGGCCGCAGAACGCCACTTTGGACATCGTCCAATTCGCGTGCGATTGCAAGCGTTTCCGTCATGGCGCGCTTGTCCTGATGACCAAACTCTGGCCCGATCCATTCGACCGATCCGTTCGACTTTACAGCTCCTGATGAGCTCATCGATTGAGATTGTCGGATACCGCGGCGAAAAAATTTGCGCGACGGATGTACGCCGCAAACTGTCAGGGAAAGAAGTTACGCGCGGCGTCGAAGCCGTGTTCAAGGCACGGGTCATGCGGCATCCTTTCAAGGGCACCAACTTGTCGGCCCATCTCGCCTGGGATGGCGACCATGCTCGGATGTTCGATGCTGACCGTGATGACGCCCGACCCGCGGGCGTTCGTCGAGCGATACGCCGGCGACCGGCATCTTTTTCGCTTCATCGTTTCGCCACACAGGACGACGCTGATATGACGGACCTTCGCGCCTTCACCCGCGATCTCGTGAACTCGTAATCGAGCGGCCAGCGTGGTTGCCGATGGCTTGCGTGAGCTTCTTGATCCCCGTTTCCGCGGGCGCTGTCTCCCGGCGTGGCAGTGAGGCCGAGCAATGCGAACGGGGAGAGACTTAATGAGGATGTGGTCGAACACGACGACGAGGAGGGCCTCCCACGCCGGTCCGCCGCACGGTCCGTCGACGGTGAGCGGATCGAGCAACATTCGCTGAGCGCCAGAACCGGTCAGTTCCGCACCTACTATGTCTTCTGCTGCGATGAGCGAGATGGCTCCAGTGGAACGGCCTTGCTGAAGTACGCGAGTCCCCCTCCCGTATTGACGAGACATTTCTCGATGCTAGAGTGACGCCAATCGATTGGATAGGACCCAGTCCGGCGACCAAGAGCCTGCGCGAAAATGGAGCATCCAACATGAGCATCGGTGGCATGTTCGTGCTCGATAGTGTCGTGCACGGGTTCAACTCGACGGCAGCTAATGTCGCCAGCCGCTACGGCCGGTCCCTGCTCCTTGCAAATCATGCCTTCCAGTGGGCGATGGTGCCCGCCCCCTACCGTTTGGAGCCGCGCCGTTACTTTCAGGCCGTCAGCCCCGATGTGCTGGAGTCGCTATTGTTTCTAGAAAGCGACGTCGACATGGCCTGCTACCATATGGTGCCGGCCTTCGGTTTTCTTCACGACATGTCACCCATGGCGGTCGGGCTGGAGCTGAAGCGCCGCCACCCTAAGCGGGTCATGAACTATGGGGGAGTGAGTCCGCTCCAAGGCCAGAAGGCACTCGACGACCTCGACCGGCAAGTCGAGGAATGGGGCATCAGCGGGCTGAAGCTCTACCCAATCGACGTTGTCGACGGTGAGATCCGCGTCCAGCGGTTCAGTGACCGCGATCTCCTCTACCCGATCCTCGAGCGGTGCAGGAAGCACAAGATCCGGGTGGTCGCGGTGCACAAGGCGATGCCCCTCGGGGCGGTGGCAATGGATCCGTTCCGCAACAGCGACGTCGACTACGCCGCCATCGACTTCCCCGACCTCAATTTCGAGGTCGTCCATTCAGGCTTTGCATTCCTCGACGAGGCGGCGTTCCAGCTCGCACGCTTCCCCAACGTCTATGTGGGGCTCGAATCCACTGCGGCCCTCGCCGTGTTACATCCACGCAAGCTCGCACGCATCCTCGGCGAGTTCATGACGATGGGCGGAGCGAAGAAGCTCTTCTGGTCGAGTGGCGCATCCTCACCCCACCCCAGACCGGTCCTCGAGGCCTTCGCTCGGTTGGAAATGCCCCAGGACATGATCGACGGTGACGGCTACCCGCCGCTCACCGACGGGGTCAAGGCCGACATCCTCGGGCTTAATTTCGCGCGCCTGCACGGGATCGACGTCAGGGCGGTGCAGGCGGCGATCGCCGACGACGACCTCAGTCGCAAGCGGCGCGACGGGCTCGCCGAGCCCTGGTCCCGCCTTCCCGTCCCGGCCACGCCGGATGCGCTGGCGCTGGAGGCCACCACGTGATCAACGCCGAAGGCATAGCCGGGACCGGGCCGGCCGACCGTCGCACCGCGGTCCTGGCGGCGATCGACCGCATCGTCGACCCATGCAGTCAGGCGCTCGGGCGCCCGGTCGGCCTCGTCGGGATGGGCATAATTGAGCGCCTCGACATCACCGGGAACGCCGTGTCCGTCTCACTGCTGCCGACCTTTCCCGCCTGCCTTTTCCAAGGGAAGTTCGAAGACGAGATCGGGGCGCGTGTCGGTGCCCTGCCGTGGTGCGAGATCGTCACCGTCGGCTTCGTCCATGGCAGCGTCACCTGGGACGAGTCGCGCCTGAGCGCGGCGGCGAGGGCCACGCTCGGTCGCAAGGACCGGCGAGCCCCGGCGGCCGCGGGCGGCCCATGAGCGGCACGGAGCTCGTCCAGGTTGAGGCGGCGGCGCTGGCGGCGTTCGGGCGGGCGCTGCTCGAGGCTTCGGGTGCGACGCCCGCCAATGCGGCAACCGTCATCGACCACTTGGTCGAGGCGGAGCGGATGGGCCTCAGGTCGCACGGCATCATCCGCATTCCCCAGTATCTCAATGATATTGAAGCCGGCGAGATCGTCCCTGATGCCGTGCCGGAAGTGACGCATCCGGTGCCGGGACGGGCCCTCGTCGACGGGAGGCGCGGCTTCGGCATGGTCGTCGGCCACGCCATGGCCGAAGAGGCGGTGCGCCTCGCCCGCATCTACGGCGTCGGCTTCGTCGCCGGCCGACACATGGGCCACACCGGCCGCATCGGGGCCTATCCGGCCGCGATGGCGGAGACCAGCTGCCTGGGGATCGCGGTCTGCAGCGGGCCGCCCTCCGGCCACTGGGTCGCGCCGTTCGGCGGGCTGGAGGGCCGGCTCGCCACCAACCCCATCGCCTATGCCTATCCGGTGGCCGGCGCGGCGCCGGTGGTCGCGGACTTCTCCACGAGCGTGCTGCCGGAGGGAGTGGTGCGCAGCCTGAGGAACCGTGGGATGCCGGCGCCGGAGGGCGCGCTGCGCGACGCATCGGGCCGGCCGTCGACCGACCCCGCCGCCCTCTACGGCCCGCCGCGCGGGACGATCCAGCCTCTGGGCGGTGCCTTCGGGTACCGGGGAACGGCCCTCGCTCTGCTGGTGGAGACGCTCGCGACCGTGCTATCGGGCGACACGGTCGACGATCCCAGCCGCGAGGGTTCGGGTCTCGCCATGATCGCGATCTCGGTCGACGACGATTTCGCTGCGCGGGCCGCCGGGCTGTCCGCCTACCTGCGGTCCTCGCGGCCGCTCGATCCGGTGCGGCCGGTGCTGATACCGGGCGAGCGCGAACAGCGGCAGGCGGCGGAAGCATTGGCCGGGGCTATCCTCGTCGACGGCCCGACGTGGCGCGCGATGGTGGATCACGCCCGCTTGGCCATCGCGGTTCCGCCGACACTCCCTGCGGACCCGTTGTCTTGACGCGCCATCGGGGGCAGAGTTATGGTCGTAACGCCAATCGATTGGCGCCAGCAAAAGCGCCAATGTGGGCTGCGGCGCCGACGGGAAACGCTCCTCGAAGAGTCGGCGAACAGCACACGGGAGTGAAATGACCTCATCGAAAAGCGGCCCGTAAGGCGGCCTAGGGAGGAGACAGTCATGAAAGCCAGAATTCTTGTGGGACTAGCAGGCACGGCCTTGCTGGCGATGGTGGCCACAACCGCTTCGGCAGCGGCTGAGGGCAAGCCTCTTTATATAATCGGCGTGTTCCACGCCGACGTGTCGAACAGCTTCTCGTCGGTGGTGAAGAAGGGCGTCGAGCAGGCTGGCAAGGATCTCGGCGTCAAGGTCGAGTTCGTGGGGCCCGACAAGTTCGATGTCGTCGCCGAGGGCCAGCTCATCGAGGCGGCCATTGCCAAGAAGCCCGACGGGCTTTTCGTCTCGCTGCCGGACTGCGACGCACTGAAGCCAATGGTGCAGGAGGCGCTGAAAGCCGGCATCCCCGTAATGTCGTTTAACGCCGGAGCGGCCTGCTTCCGCAATGCCGGCTCGCTGGTCCATGTCGCCGAGGACGGCCTTCAGGGCGGCATCGGCGCGGGCGAGCGCCTCGCCTCGCTAGGCGCGAAGAACGTCCTGTGCCTCGTCCATGAGCCCGGCAACGCCTTCCTGGAGGATCGCTGCAAGGGCATGGCCATGGCCATGGCGAAGGCGGGCGGCAAGAGCACGAACGTGCCGACGAGCCTTGCCGACCCGTCGGTCACCAAGGGTGCGCTCGAGGCGGCGTTTCTCAAGGACAAAACCATCGACGCCATCGGCGGCGAATGGGGCGGCGGTCCCAGCCCGGCGGTCATCGACCAGACTCTCACCGGACTCGGCCTGCAGGGCAAGGTGATCGTTTCCTACTTCGATCCCGGCCTCGACACGATGCAGATGATCAAGGACGGCAAGGTCGCCTTCGTGACTTCCCAGGTGCCGTTCAACCAGGGCTACTTGCCGGTCCAGTTCCTGGCCTCCTTCATCCGGTATGGCGTGCTTCCGGGAGGTCCGCGCGCCGTGGTCGACAATGGCGGCTTCTTCGTCGACAAGAGCAACGTGGACAAGATCAGTTCGCTCGTAAAGAGCGGCATCTACTGACCGCTTCGACCTGAACCTGGACGGGACCTTGGGTCGCCGGTCCCGTCCGCTCCGTACAGGCTCCGAACATGTCGATCGCGCTTCGCAACGACCGCCTCCGCAAGCTCTCGCTGGGCCACCGCTTCGTCGAGCGCCCGGAAGTTGGGGCCGCGATCGGGCTCGTGGTTCTTTGGGTCCTCTTCGCCATTCTGGGACCGGACAGCGGTTTCCTGAGCTCTCGCGGCGTCGCGAGCTATCTCAACATCGCGGCTCAGGTCGGACTCGTCGGCACGACGGTGACCCTGCTGCTGATCGCGGGCGAGTTCGATCTGTCAATTGGCTCGATGGTCGGCTTCAGCGGGATGATCGTCGCGCTCGGCACGACCAAAGCCGGCTGGCCGCTCTGGCTGGCGCTAATCGCCGCCTTCGCTTTCGCCCTCGTCTACGGGTGGGGCATCGGGCTGCTGGTGGTCCGCGCCCGCATCCCCTCCTTCATCGTAACGCTGGCGGGTCTGTTCCTGCTGAGGGGCGCGACCATCGGCTTCTCCCGCACGATCGCCCAGCAGCCCTATATCGGCGGCGTCAAGAATGCGATCGGCAACGACCCTCTGCAGTATCTCTTCGCCGGCAAGCTGATCGAGAGCCTCGATGTCGGGTTCGTCTGGTGGATCGGCCTCGTGGTCGTCGCCGGGATCGTGCTCACGAAGACCCGCTTCGGAAACTGGATCTTCGCGGTCGGCGGATCACCCTCGGCGGCGCGCGCCTCCGGCGTGCCGGTGGCGCGTGTGAAGATCATCCTGTTCATGGCAGTCGCTGCGTCCGGCGCTCTCCTTGCGACGATCCAGGTGCTGAGCCTTGGCTCGGCCAACTCGTTTCGCGGCCAGGGGAAGGAATTCGAGGCTGCCATTACCGCCGTCATCGGCGGTACCTCGCTCGCCGGAGGCACCGGCTCCATCCTCGGCACAGCCATCGGCGCGCTGACCCTCGGCATCGTCCGCCAGGGCCTGTTCTTCATTGGAATCGACTACGACTGGTACCAGGCGATCCTCGGCCTCATGCTGCTCGCCGCAGTGCTGATCAACCAGTACACGCGCCGCAACGTCCAGAGTGACTGACGCGATGGCGGACTCGGCAGGCACTCCAATCATCGAGGCGCGAGCGGTCTCGAAATATTTCGGCAGTGTGGTCGCACTCTCCGACGTTTCGATGAGCGTGCGGGCGGGCGAGGTGGTCTGTTTGCTTGGGGACAACGGCGCCGGCAAGTCCTCCCTGATCAAGCTGCTCTCGGGCCTCGAGCGGCCCGACGAAGGGACCATCGTCGTTGACGGCACGCCGGTGGTGTTCAACTCCCCGCGCGACGCCTTCGCCCGGGGTATCGCGACCGTCTACCAGGACCTCGCTGTCCTGCCGCAGATGAGCATCTCGCGAAACTTCATGCTCGGCATGGAGCCGATCCGGAAGATCGGTCCCTTCCGCTTCTTCGACGAGAAGAAGGCCGGCGAGATCGCCCGCGAGGAGCTCGCCAAGATCGGCATCACAGTCAACTATCTCGGGCAGAAGGTCGGCACCATGTCGGGCGGCGAGCGCCAGTCCTTGGCGATCGCCCGCGCCGAATATCGCGGGGCTCGCCTGCTCATCCTCGACGAGCCGACATCGGCGCTTGGTGTGAACGAAGCGGCGATCGTGCTGCGCCACGTGATCCGCGCCAGGGCGCGCGGCCTCGGCGTGGTGTTCATCACTCACAACGTCCACCACGCGCTGCCCATCGGTGACCGCTTCGTCATCCTCAGCCGCGGGCGCTCGGTGGGCACCTGGCCACGGGCGTCCATCGACGAGGCCACGCTCAACAAGCTGATGGGGGGCGGCGCCGAGTTCGATACGCTCCAGCTCGAGCTCGCTGAGCTCACCGCGCAGCTCAACACGACCGCCGCGGCGTGACGATGCAGCGGGACCGACATCCCGCGCGCGCTTCCGTAACCGGCGTTCGCGCGAGGGAGACAGGCCGATGACGGACATCGTGCCCCTGCTAGACGTCCGCGCCGAGCTCGGCGAAGGAACCCTCTGGGATCCCATTGCCGGCGTGCTGTGGTGGGTGGACATCTGGGGCAATACGATCCATCGCACCGATCCAGTTCGCCGGACGGACGAGCGCTTCGACACGCCCTGCCATGTCGGCGCAGTCGGCGTGAGGGAGGCAGGCGGGCTCGTCGTGAGCCTGGCGAACGGCTTTCACTTCTTCGATCCGGCTACCGGCGCCTGGACACCGATCGTCGATCCCGAATCGCACCGCCCAGATACGCGTTTCAACGATGGCAAGCCAGACCGGCAGGGCCGCTTCTGGTCGGGCACGGTCTTTGAGGATCCGCCTCGCCGGACCGAGCATGTCGGCGCGCTTTACCGCCTCGACCCCGACCTCACCTGCCACCGTATGGTGGACGGCATCGGCTCGTCGAACGGCCTCGCGTTCAGCCCGGACAGCCGTACGATGTATTTCGCCGACAGCCAAAGCGGCTTCGTGTGGGCATGGGATTTCGATCCAGCCACGGGCGACATCGACCGCCGCCGCATCTTCATCGATTTCCGCGATACCGGGGGATGCGCCGACGGCGCCACCGTGGACGCGGAGGGCTGCTATTGGACCACGCTGCCCGAGTCCGGGAAGCTGTCGCGCTACGATCCGGACGGCAGGCTGATGCGCATCATCGTGATGCCGACGAGCATCCCGACTTGCTGCGAGTTCGGCGGGCGCGACCTCGACATCCTCTTCGTCACCTCCGCAAAGCTCCGAAAGCTCACCGATCCGCTCGCAGGAGCGCTCTTCGCACTGGATGTCGGCGTGAGGGGGCTCACCCTGCCCTACTTCAAAGGATGACCGCGCCCAGCCGGCGGGGGTGCCGTGGAGGCCCGCACGACGAGGCGCGGCTCATCCGGCAGCATCAGATCGCAGACCGGTTCCGACGCGACGGCACGCAGTAGCATCTCGGCTGCGACTTCGCCCATGCGCGTCACAGGCATGTCCACCGTAGTGAGCGGCGGCGCAGTATGGGCGGCGAGCGATAGTTCGTCGGACACAATCAGCGAGAGGTCGCGCGGCACCTCGAGTCCGGCATCTTTGAAGACCTTCAGCGCGCCGACGCCCGACATGAAGCTCGCCACGTAGAGTGCCGTTGGCAGGTCAGCGCCGGATTTCTCAAGGATCGCCCGCGCCGCGCGAGCGCCGCCCGCCTCCGTGTAGTCGGTAACGGTGATCCACTCGCGGCGGGCGGGGAGCTTCCGCGTCTTGAGCGCCTCCCGGAAGCCGGCAAGACGGCGCCGCCCGGTGTCAAGGTTGGCTGGCCCGGCGATGTGGCCGATGCGGCGGTGGCCGAGGTCGTGAAAATGCCCGACGGCCACCTCGGAGCCGCGGGCATCGTCCATGACGACGGAAGCGGCGATGCCGTCCGAGCGACGGTTGACGAGGACAAGCGGGAATCCCGACCGGGCGACGCGATTGACCATCGGGTCCCGAATCGTTGCGACCAGCACGAGAACGCCGTCGACGCGCCCTTCGAGGACGAGCCTGTCCCAGCCGAGTTCGACCGGGGCATTGTGGCCACCCTCGACGACGATGACATGCCAGCCGGCCTCCGCTGTGACCTTCTGCACGCCCTTGAAGATCTCGGCGAACCCCGGATTGGCGGCATCCGGTATTACCAAGCCGATAGCCTCGCGCTGGCGTGTCCTCAGGCTGCGCGCGACGCTGTTGGCTCGGTAGCCCATCTCGCGCGCCACCTGTAGGATGCGTTCACGCGTCTCCGCCTTGGCGGGCTTGCGGTCATCGCCCCGCAGGACTCGCGACACCGTCGACGAGTCCACCCCGGCACGGCGAGCCACATCCTTGAGGACGGCAACTTTCGGTGGCTGGGAGGCGCGTTGCGCGTTGTGCTCGCCGTTGGCGTCCATTCCTGCCTTTCGGGCCTGTCCCTGACCGGTCGCCGCGCGTCGGAGCCGATCGGGCCGGCACCCGGTTCGCACCGCGTTAGATAGCGGCTGCTGCTTGTCGCGGCAAGCCAGCCGGAAAGCCGCCGGCTATCTCCACCTTGCCGCATGCCCCACCTTATGCAATGATCCAATCGATTGGGAGAAATCACTATGCGAACCGGGACGGCGGGGTTGCTGCCGCAGATTCCTCTCCCCGGCCCGGGCGCGCGCCGGACGGCGCGGCAGGTCCCGATGCCGAGAAATGCAGGGACGGCCCTGTTCCCCACCTCCCGCTGCAACCGCGGTGCACGATGAGCCCGGGCGGGCCGACTTCCCAGGAAGCCGGCCGCATAAGGCTAGGCGGGTGGCTCGCTCTGCCTGAGCCGCTCGTCGTCGAGGTGGCCGCCCGCGCGGGATTCGACTGGATCGGCCTCGACCTGCAGCACGGCGCCTGGGACCTCGGAGCCGCCTTTCGCGGCATCCAACTCTGCGACGCGCTCGGCAAGCCGGTGCTCGTCCGTCTCCCGGACGAACAATTGCCGCTGATCCCGAGGGTGCTCGACCATGGCGCGTCGGGGATCGTACTCGCGATGGCCTCGGAGCCGTCGGTGGTCGCCGCCGCCGTCGGGCGGGCACGGTACCAGCCGGAGGGCATGCGCAGCTACGGCGGCCAGCGATATGGTCTGCGGCCGGAACCGCACGACCTTCGCGACCTGCGCCCAGCGGTCGTCGCCATGATCGAGACGCGGCGCGGTGTCGAGGCGATCGACGAGATCGCCGCAGTGGAGGGGGTCGCCGGCCTGCACATCGGCCCCGTCGACCTCGGCCTGGGCCTCGGCCTCGGCCGCGACCATGCGGCTCCGGCCTTTCGCGATGCGGTCGCCCGCATCGTCGAGAGCGGCCATCGACACGGGCTCCCCGTCACAATGCACGCTGTCGGGGCAGCAGGAGCCGCGCGCTGGGTTTCCATGGGACTGGACGAGTTGGTGCTGACGGCCGACATCGAGCTTCTTCGCGCAGCCTTCGCATGCGTGATCGAGGGTGCGCGGCAGGCGATCGGCGACAGGGCGGTCCCGGCCGATCCTGCTATGGGCGGCGCCTATGGCCGTCCGCGATGAAGGCGGCACTCCGGGCGCCGCGGGGGAGAAGCCGCGCCTCGGCTTCATCGGCGGCAGCCTGTTGGGCCGCGCCACAGCGCGACACATGCTGCGTGCCGTCTCCCCTCTGAAAGTTCTGGGCCGCCGCTATCGTGTGGCCATCGACGACCTCCTCGCCTGCGGCGCAAGGGAGGCCCCCGGGCCCCCGCGGAGGATTCCGACATCATCCTCCTCTGCTTACCCTCGTCCAAATGGGTCAAGGAGGTCTTCGCGGGTGGCGGAGCATCCCATCCGCAATGGGCTCCGGCAACGTCATCCTCCGCAGCATGGTCGCCGATCCTCCCGAAACCCTGTCGCTCGCAGTCGCCGTCAGGCAACGCGGCGGCGCACGACAGTCACTTCGTGCCAGTTCGGCCCGGCCCGTCCTCGCGATCAGTCACCGGGCTACAGGCCACGGGTCGTGACCATTCGTCCGGCGCGTCCGGGCCTTCGTGGAGGAAAAAACCTTGGCACAGTATAGAATCCTGACAAGCCATGGCGCCCTGGAGCCAAAGGTGCCGAAGCCTGAAAGGCCACCCAAGGCTTCGGTTCTGACCGTCCAGGACGGCTTGCCCGTCATCTTCGGCGAGGACACGATCCCCGTCTGCGCCGTCCGGGTGGTACATCCCACCAACCCGGCCGCGCCCTCCGTCAATCATGGGCTGACGGTGCTCTACGTTCCGCCTCACGCCAAGTTGGAGCTCCATTCCCACGAAACGGAGGAGACTTACTACGTGCTGGAAGGCCGCGGCGTTTTCCACCTGACGGAAGGCACTCGGCCGGTCGAGCGCGGCAATTTCATCTTTCTGCCATCCTGGTGCGAGCACGGCATCGAGAACACAGGAACCGACATGCTGGTCGTGCTCGTGACAACGTCGCCAACCAACCCCTGACGCTGCGCGCGTTGGCCGGCGCCGATCGGACGCTCGGCGTCGCGTGGTATTGCACGCCGGGTGACGCTGGACGAGCGGATGGACGGCATCTGGAATGGCGTGACGAGCCGCCATGGCGGCTGCTTGACGCGCAACTTCACGCAGGTCATTCCACGCTGCCGGAACGCAGCATCGCAGCGCTGGAGCGCGTGATGCCCCACTTAAACACCGACTTTTTGTAAAGTATTGAATTTACGTCGTTTACGGCGAAACTCGAGTCGACGTG